>NZ_JBEGDW010000001.1:1771916-2302767 GCF_040202875.1 Xanthomonas sp. WHRI 10204 | reverse complement strand
TGTCGCTGTCGCTGTCGCTGTCGCTGTCGCTGTCGCTGTCGCTGTCGCTGTCGCTGTCGCTGTCGCTGTCGCTGTCGCTGTCGCTTTGGGCGTTGGCTTTGGGTGTTGGCTTTGGGTGTTGGCTTTGGCGTTTAGCTTTGCCTTTGCCTGTTGCCGTTGGCTTCCCATCCCCCATACCGCAGCGGCAAGCCGGGTAGATACAACCCGCAGGGCGGCGCGCATGGATGCGCGACGTTTTTGTAAGGGACATGGATGTCCCTTACAAAAATTTCTACCCGGCTTGCTTACCCGGAGCGCCTTGGCGCGGAGGGGCGCGAGGACGGGGGTGTGTTTCTTTGGTTACTTTCTTTGCACAAGCAAAGAAAGTAACTCGACCCCCGAAGGGGGCCGAAAGCTCTGCAATTGCTTGTGCTTGTGCGCTTGCTTTGATATCGAAACAGTAGGTCAAATGCTTTCACGCCCTACGGGCGCGAGTCACTTTTCTTTGCTTGTGCAAAGAAAAGTAACCAAAAGAAAGCACACCCCGTCCTCGCGCCTTCCGCGCTACGCGCTCCAGGTCCGCAGGCCATCCGGGAATTTTTCAAAGGGACGTCCATGTCCCTTTGAAAAACGTCGCGCATCCATGCGCGCCGCCCCTGCGGGGTTTGACCCGGATGGCCTGCCGCTGCGGTATGGGGCCCCGGAGAAGCTGGAAGCCAGAGCGAAATACAAAGACAAAGCACAAAGGCGGAAGGCAGAAGGCAGCGCAGATGCTTGAGTAATACAGCTGTGCTGTGACGGCGCTTTAACAAAAGTCAGCTGGGGGGGAGTGCTGTCGCGCGCGCAACGCGCGCCCACACCTACGACGCATTAAAGCTTGCAGCCAGCGTCCCCACCACCAACACCCACCCATCCACCAGCACGAACAACAGAATCTTGAACGGCGCAGAGATCAACATCGGCGACAGCATCATCATGCCCATCGACATCAGCACGCTCGCCACCACCAGATCGATGATCACGAACGGGATGAAGATCAAGAACCCGATCTCGAATGCCGTCTTCAGCTCGCTGGTCACAAACGACGCCACCAGCACCGGGAACGGCACCGCGTCCGGGCCGGCGTACTTGCCGTCGCCGGCCATGCCCGCGAAGGTCATCAGATCGGTTTCGCGGATCTGCGCCAGCATGAAGGCGCGCAGCGGCTGGGTGGTCAGCGTCCAGGCTGTGGAAAAATCGATCTGGTTGTTGAGGTACGGCTGCAGGCCGGCGCCCCACATCTTTTGCCACACCGGCATCATCACCAGGGCGGTCAGAAACATCGCCAGGCCCAGCAGCACCTGATTGGACGGAGTCTGGCCGGTACCCAGTGCCTGGCGCAGCAGGCCCAGCACGATGGTGATGCGGGTAAAGGCGGTGAGCACCAGCAGCATCGACGGCAGCAGGGTGATCGCCGTCATCAGCAGCAAGGTCTGCAGCGGCAGGCTCACCGGCTGGTCGCCGATGCGTCCGACGCTCACGTTTGGCAGGGTCGGCAACTGGTTGGAGCCGGGCGGCACCGCCGCCGGTGCGGCAGCCTGCGCCATCGACGGCAACGCGGCCGGTGTGGCGGCGGCCAGCAGCGGGCAGCTCATCACCAGCAGGATCAAGATCAGGCGGAGGCTGCGCCCCCAGCGATTCCAACAACTGAACATGTCACGGATCCTTGCGCAGCTTCTGAGCGAGCAGCTGGGCGAAATTGGGGAGTTGCTTGAAATTGGGCATCGTGGGTGCAGGCGTGGGCGGCAGCGGTTCGGGCAAGGTGTGCAAGGTGCTGATGCCGCCGGCGGTGACACCCAGCAGCAGCTGCTGGCCGTTCACCTCCACCACCACCACGCGTTCCTTGGCACCCACCGCCAGGCTGGTCACCACGCGCAGGCCCTCGCTGTTGCGGAAACCGCTGCCGGGCATGCGCTTGAGCAACCAGCCCAGGCCGACGATCAGCGCGAGCACCAACAGCAATGCAAAGACCGCGCCAAACAGGCTGGGCGAGGATGGCGCGTGCGCGCCGACCTGGGTGGCCTTGGCCGCGACGGGCGCGGCGGCAGCCAGCAGGCCGATCACCGCAGCCTCCGGATCCGTTCGCTGGGGCTGACCACGTCGGTCAGGCGGATGCCGAAGCGGTCGTTGATCACCACCACTTCGCCATGCGCGATCAGGGTGCCGTTGACGTACACGTCCAGCGGTTCGCCGGCGCCGCGTTCCAGTTCCACCACCGAGCCCTGATTGAGCTGCAGCAGGTTGCGGATCGGGATGCGGGCGCGGCCCACTTCCAGCGACAGCGTCACCGGCACGTCCAGGATGACGTCCAGATTGAGGTCGGTAGCGTTGTGGTCGTGCTCGGCCTGCAGGTTGTCGAAGGTGGCGGGCGCGGCGTCGAGGATGTCGGAGTTCATCATTTGCTGGAGTCCTGGGATGGAACGGCACGCGGGGCTTGCACGCCGGGCGGGCGGACGGCGGTGATCTTCACGGCGTTGTTGCCGTTGGAGACCCCGAATTCGCCGGTGAACATGGGGATTTCTTCCACGCACAGCGGTACCTGTGCGGGCAGATCGATCGGCAGAATGTCGCCAACCTTCAAGCCGGTGAGCTGGCGCAGGCTCATGCGCTTGCTGGCCAGCACGCTCGACAGCGTCACCTCGGCGGTGTTGAGCTGCTCGCGCAGCATCACGTTCCAGGAGTCGTCGCGGTCGTTGCGGTCGCTCTGGATGCCGGCATCGAGCAGCTCGCGGATCGGTTCCAGCATCGAATACGGCAGGGTGATGTGGATCTCGCCACCGCCGCCTTCCAGCTCCACATGGAAGCGGCACACCACCACGTACTCGCGCGGGGTGACGATGTTGGCGAAGTGCGGGTTGATCTCGGAGTTGATGTACTCGAAGTCCACCTCCATCACCGGCGCCCAGGCTTCCTTCAGATCGGCAAAGGTCTGCTTGAGCATCAGCTGGATCACGCGCATCTCGGTGGCGGTGAATTCGCGGCCTTCGATGCGGGTGTGGAAGCGGCCATCGCCACCGAAGAAGTTATCCACCACGGTGAACACCAGCGTGGGTTCGAACACGATCAGTCCGGTGCCGCGTAGTGGTTTGAAGCGGATCAGGTTGAGGTTGGTCGGCACGTACAGCGAGTGCATGTACTCGTTGAACTTGACCAGGTCGATGCCGCGCACCGACAGGTCGGCCGAGCGCCGGATCAGGTTGAACAGACCGATGCGCCACAGCCGCGCAAAGCGCTCGTTGACCATCTCCAGGGTCGGCATGCGCCCACGGATGATGCGGTCCTGGCTGGACAGGTCGTATTGCCGCGCTTCGCCGGGCAACGGCTCCGGCTCGGTATTGACCGCACCGGAATCCACGCCATGCAGCAGGGCATCGATCTCGTCCTGGGAAAGCAGATCACTGACGCTCATGGGCAGGCCTTACTGGGTAACGAAACTGGTGAACAGCAATTCTTCGACGCACTTCTTGCCGGTTTCGCTGGTCATGACTTTTTGCGCTTCGGTCAGCGCGGCCTTCTGCAGCTTCTGCTTGCCGGGCAGATCGGCCACATCCGTGGCCTTGGTCTGCGACAGCAGCATCAACAGGTGTGCGCGGATGGCCGGCGCGTTTTCGGTGATGAGCTTGAGTTCTTCCGGGTCGCGGGTAACCAGCTGCACTTCGACCTGCAGGTACTGCGGGCCGTCGCCGGGGTCGGCCAGGTTGACCACGATCGCCGGGTCCATCGGAAAATACTGCGCCGGCTTGGGCACTTCGGCGACCTTGGGCGCAGCGTGCTTGCCGCCTTTTTCATCGCCCTTGTGGCCCAGAAAGAACCACGCGCCGCCGCCGGCCGCTGCCAGCACGACCACGCCGATGGCGATCAGCAGAAGAGGCTTTTTGCCGCCTTTCTTCTTCTCGTCTTTCTCTTCGGTCTTTTCGGTCTTTTCAGGTTTCTTGGCCGCTGCCACGTTCTGCTCCAGGAGAATGCTCATCCAAGGGATGCAATTGACATGCCAAAACAGCGACGGTTTCCTGGCGCTGCAGGCGCGCGTGCACAAAAACCCCCACGAGCCTTGCGCCGCGTGGGGGTTGGGATGGTCGCAGCGTCGGTGCGACGCGCGTTTGTGCAGCGCGCCGGGTGAATCCGGCGCGGTGGTTCAGGCGTAGGCGTCCAGCAATCCACGCTGGCGTAACACCACCGACGGAATTCCGACGGGCGGGCTGTCGTCCAGGGTGAGGCCGTTGCCATCGCGCCCACCGCCGTTGCGGTTGCCGGTCTGGCTCTGCTGTTGCTGGCTGACATCGGCCTGGCCCAGCTGGAAACCGTTCTGGCCGAGCATTTCGCGCAGCCGCGGCAGGCTCTGTTCCAAGGCCTGACGGGTGTCGGCGTTGGTGGCGGTGAAGCTGGCGTTGACCTTGTCGCCGTCCAGATGCAGACGTACCTCGACCGGGCCCATCTCGTTCGGGGTGACCTTGATGTGCGCGTGGCCGATCTTTTGGTCGGCCAGCCAACTCAGGCGGGCGCCGATGGCATCGTCGAAGGTGTCGCTGCCCATCTCCGGGGTCGGGGTGGGCGAGGCGGCGAAGATCGGTGCCGGGTCCTGCAGGCGGGTAAGCGTAGGCGCGGCGGTCGGCAACACAAACGCCGGGGCATCCGGCGCGTCTGTTGCGGCGGTGTCGTCGGCCGGGTCCAGCGCCTTGACCGCCATGCTCATCAGCGCGGCGGCTTGCGCATCGCCGCTCACTGCCGTGGTCGAGGTGGGCTTGGCGCCTGCGGCGGCAGCCGGCGCGAGCGCACCCAGGGCGGGCAGGGCGCTCGTGGCGGTTGCGGCAGCAGTCGCTGTGGGTGCGGTGGCGTCGGTCGGCAGTGCGGTTGCGGTCGGTGTGGCGCCGGCCGCATTGGCCATACTGGCGGCCAGTGCTGCGGCAGCGGCGGCGAGCACATCGCCGCCCGGTACCGCCTGGGCCAGCAGGCTCATGCCAAAACCGCCGAGCCCCGCTGGCGGCCAGCCGGCCTCGGTCGGCGCGGCGGCATCGGTGGGGGCGTCCTTGCTGTCCTTGCTGGCGGTCGCGCTCTTGCCGGCCGCGGTGGCGGTAGTGCTGTCCTTGGCCGTCGGTTCCTTGGCGGGCTGGGCAGACTTGGTATCGCCGTCCTGGGCGCGCGGGCGCTTGGTCGCATCGCCGGGCGCGTCATCGTTTTGCTCGTCGTCGCCGCGGTTCTTGTCGGGCTGGCTGGATTTGGCCGCGGGCTGTTTGGCCGGCACGCGCTCGGGCGCCTGCTGCGGGGCGTGGTTGGGCGTATTGGCCGGATTGAGCATGCGCGCAAACTGGTCCTGCGCCGGGTCCTGTTCGGACGACGGATCGCTGTAGCTGGACTTCTTGCCAGTGCTGGCAAGCGCGCCAAGGCCGGCGGCAAACGCGGACAGGGGGTTCATACGGATTCTCCGTGAGTATCTTCGGCCCGCGCCAGGCGCGAGCGGCGTGCGCCAAGATCGTCCATCTCGCGCTGGTCGCGACGTTCGATCACCTTGTTTTCCTGGGCGCGGTAGCTGGCGGCCAGTTGCTCCAGCACCTGCTTCTCGCGGCTGGCCAGCAGCAGGCGGGTGCGCTCGGATTCGACCTTGGCGATATTGCTTTCCACGGTCTGGGCCTGCTGCAGCACGGCGCTGTCGAGCCGATCCAGAAAGGCGCGGCGGTTGCTCAGCGCCACCGCACTGGTGCCGGCCATCTGGCTGTTGGCGTATTCCTCGGCGTAGCGGCGTAGTTCTTCCAGGCGCGACTGATGGGTCTCCAGGGTGCGCTGGCGCTCGGCCAGATCGCGGGCGACCTTGTCTTCCTGTTCCTGTGCCCGCCGTAGCAGGGGATCGATTCGCTTGGACTGCATCATGGATTAATTCTCGGGTTCCACCAGCTGCTGCAGCGCGGACAGGCTATCGCTCAGCAGCGATGCCTTGTGGACGTCCTGGCCAAGGAATTCGACGATCTCCGGCCAGCGCGCCAATGCTTCGTCGGTGGCCGGGTCGCTGCCGCGCTGGTAGGCGCCGATGGCGATCAGGTCGCGGTTGGCGGTGTAGGCAGAGAGCAGGCGCTTGAGCTTGCGGATACGCAGGCGCCAGGGTTCGTCGGCGATGTCCTGCACCACGCGGCTGACCGACGATTCCAGGTCGATGGCCGGGTACAGGCCGCTGTCGGCAACCCGACGCGACAACAAGATATGGCCGTCCAGAATGGCGCGGGCGGCGTCGGCAATCGGGTCCTGCGGGTCGTCGCCTTCGGTCAGCACGGTGTAGAACGCGGTGATCGAGCCGCGGCCCTTGGCGCCGTTGCCGGCACGTTCCACCAGCGCCGGCAATTTGGCGAACACCGACGGCGGGTAGCCGCGGGTGGTGGGCGGCTCGCCGACCGACAGGCCAATCTCGCGCTGCGCCTGGGCGAAGCGGGTCAGCGAATCCATCAGCAACAATACGTTCAAGCCCTGGTCGCGGAACCATTCGGCAATCGCCGTGGCGCGGTAGGCGCCATGCAGGCGCGCCAGCGGCGGGCGGTCGGCCGGGGCGGCCACGACCACGGCGCGGCGCAGGCCTTCTTCGCCCAGGGTGGTTTCGACGAAATCGCGTACTTCGCGGCCACGTTCGCCGATCAGGCCGACCACGATGACGTCGGCCGAGGTGAAGCGGGTCATCATGCCCAGCAGCGTCGATTTACCGACGCCGGAGCCGGCGAACAGGCCCACGCGCTGACCACGGCCGATCGGCAGCATGGCGTTGATGGCGCGCACGCCCACATCCAGCGAGGTGGTGATGGGCTCGCGCGCCAGCGGGTTGATCGACATGCCGGCCATGCTGACGCTGCCTTCGCCGCGGATCGGGCCCTTGCCGTCCAGCGGGGTGCCATCGCTGTCGATAACGCGGCCGAGCAGGCCTTCGCCCACTTCCACGCCGCCGCGGCGCCGCGAGGGCACCACGCGGGCGTTGGGCAGCAGGCCGTGCAATTCGGCGCTGGGCATCAGATAGGTACGTTCGCCGGCAAAGCCGACCACTTCGGCATCCACCCAGCCGCCATCGACTTCGACCTTGCAGGTGGCGCCCATCGGCGCTTCGCAGCCGGTGGCTTCCAGGGTCAGGCCGACGGCGCGGCGCAGGATGCCTTCGCGGATCAGGGTGCGGCCGGCGGTGGGTTCCAGGCCAAGCGTGCCCAGCCGGGTGGCCAGGCGCAGATTGCGTGCATCCAGCCAATCGGCCGGGGTGGCGCCGAACAGGGCGCTCACAGGCCCGCTCCGGATTTGCGCATGACTGTCTCCAGCGCGGCCCGCAGGCGCGCTTCCAGGGTGCCGTCCACGCGCACGCTTTCGGCGTGCACGCGCAGGTCGCCGCGGCTCAGGCTCATGTCCGGGGCCACGCGGGTGGTGCTGCTGGGCGCCAGGTGCGGCAGCAGCGCGGTGATGTCGTCCGGGTGCAGGCGCACTTCGACCTCGCGGCCGGCGCCGCCGACCGCATCCACGGCCTCGCCGACCAGGTCGGCCAGCAGTTGCGGTTCGACCTGGTAGGCACGCCCGACCAGCTGACCGGCGATGCGCACGGCCAGCTCGCCGAGCGCGCCGACCACTTCGTTTTCCAGTCGCGCCAGCGGGCGGGTGAAGTTGTCCAGGATGCCGTCGATCTGCGCGGTCAAACGGCGCACTTCGGACTGGCCCTGGGCAAAGCCTTCGGCATGGCCGCGGGCAAAGCCTTCCTGCTGGGCGGCGTCTTCGATGGCCTGGATTTCTTCCAGGGTCGGCGGGCGCAGCACCGGCTCGTACACGGCCGGTTCGTCGAACTCCGGTTCCGGCGCGGCCAGGGCCATGTGCAGGTCGGGGGCCAGCCAGCGGGTGACCACGTCGTTCATACCATGGCCTCCGCACCGGCGCCGCCGAGGCTGATAGCGCCTTCGTCAGCCAGGCGGCGGACGATGGTGAGGATTTCCTTCTGCGCCGCTTCCACGTCGGCCAGGCGCACCGGGCCACGCGCTTCCATGTCTTCGATCAGGATCTCGGCAGCGCGCTGGGACATGTTGCGGGTGATCTTTTCGCGCACCTTGGTGTCGGCGCCGCGCAGGGCCAGGCCCAGGCGCTCGCCGGAGACTTCGCGCAGCAGCGTCTGCAAACCGCGGTCGTCCAGGTCCACCAGGTTGTCGAATACGAACATCAGGTCCTGGATCTTGCTGGCCAGGTCGGCGTCGATCTTGCCGATCTCGCCCAGCACGCCTTGCTCCGGGCCGGTGTCCAGGAAGTTGAGGATGTTGGCCGCCACCTTGATGCCGCCCACGTTGGACGACTTCAGGTTCTGATTGCCGGCAAATTGGCGCTCCATGATGTCGTTGAGCTCGCTCAGCGCGTTGGGCGGGATGCCGTCCAGGGTGGCGATGCGCAGCAGCACATCGGCGCGGGTGCGCTCGGGCAGCAGCTTCAGCGCCTCTGCGGCCTGATCGCTATCCAGATGCGCCATCACGATGGCGATGATCTGCGGGTGTTCGTTGCGCACCAGGTCGGCGACCGCGCGCGGGTCCATCCACTTCAAGGTATCCAGGCCGGTGGTGTTGCGGCCCAGCAGGATGCGGTCGATCAGGCCGCCGGCCTTGTCGGCGCCCAGGGCCTGGATCAGCACGTTACGGATGTAGTCGTCGGCGCCCACGCCCAGCGAGGTCTTGCCGGCCAGTTCGCCGTTGAAGTCGTCCATCACCTTCTCGACCTGATCGCGCGAGATGCCGGTCATGGTGGCCATGGCGATGCCGATCTTCTGCACTTCCTTGGGGTCCATGTGCTTGAGCACTTCGGCGGCATCGCTTTCACCCAGCGACAGCAACAGCACCGCTGCGCGCTGCACTCCAGTCATCGGTTGTGTTTCAGGCTTCACTGGCGACCCATCCCTTTACGACTTGTGCGACACGTTTTGAATCGGCTTTGACTGCTTCGCGCGCCACGCGCATGCGCTCTTCGTAGGCGTCCGGCAGGGCGATCGGGGTCTTGCGTTCCTGACCGATCTGCGCGGTGTCTTCTTCCAGGCCGGGCATCAGGTCGTTGTCGTCGTTGACCATCCGCACGTCGGCGCTCTGTGGAGTGCCATCGTTGCCGCCCTTGCGGTGTTTTTCCTTGATCGCGGTCACGCCGGTGAGTTGACGCAGGGTGGGGCGTACCACGCCGAACAGCAGCGCCAGCACCACCACCGCACCGACCAGCAGGCGCAGACCGTTCTGCACGCGCGGGTCTTCCCACCACTTGGGGCCTTCCTCGCCCGCAACCGCTTCCCGCACAAACGGGGCATTCATCACCGACACCGTGTCGCCACGTGCCGCGTCGAACCCCACCGCCTGCTTGACCAGGCCCTCGATGCGGGTGAGCTCGGCGGCGGTGAGCGGCTGCTCGACCATCTTGCCCTTGGCACCGGGGCGCGGGACGTTGTCCAGCAGCACCGCCACCGACACCCGCTTGATGCGGCCGGCCGGCTGACGGGTGTGTTGCAAGGTTCGGTCCAATTCGTAATTGCGGGTGGCGCTCTTGGAACTTTCGGTCGGCGCGGCCGGCGCTGCGGCCTGGCCGTTGGCGGCGGCCGGGGTGCCCGGCGCACCGGCGACGGCCGGAGCCGGCGGCTGGCCGGGGCTGTTGCTGGTGGCGCCCGGAGGGCCCTGCGGGCCGGTGGCGCTGGTGCTGCTGTCGCTGACCTGCTCGCTGCGCAGCTTGGCCGGCTCGCCGTTATAGAGCTCGCGCGCTTCTTCGACCACCGAGAAGTCCATGTCCACGCTGACTTCCGGGTTGACCCGGCCCGGGCCGGTCATCGGTTCCAGCAACTCGCGGATGCGCTGGTTGTAGGAGCTTTCCTGGCGGCGCACCTGTTCGAACTGGGCGGCGTGCTGGGCGGCGTCGCTGTTGGGGTCGGCAATGGAGAGCATGCGGCCGCTCTGGTCGACCACGGTCACGCGCTCCGGGGTCATGTCCGGGATGCTGGATGCCACCAGATTGACGATGGCATCTACCTGATTGCGCTCCAGGCCCTGGCCACCGCGCAACTCCAGCACCACCGAGGCGCTGGCGACGTCACGTTGACGGGTGAAGGCGCTGGGCTTGGGAATGGCCAGATGCACCCGCGCCTCGCGTACCGGACGCAGGGTGCTGATGGTGCGCGAGAGTTCGGTTTCCAGCGCGTGCTGGTAGCGGGCGTTTTCCACGAACTGGCTGACGCCGAAGCCCGGGTCCTTTTCCATCAGCTCGAAACCGCCGCCGGTCTCCTTACCGGTCAGGCCGGAGCCGGCCAGCTTCAGGCGCGCGTCGTACAGACGGTCCTGCGGCACCGAGATGGCGCCGGTGCCCTGGTCGATCTTGAACGGAATCTGCGCGGTGCGCAGCAGGTCGGCCGCCTCGGCATTGCCCTTTTCGTCCAGGCCGGTGTACAGCGACTGATAGCCCGGCTGCTGCGACCAGAAGAACACCGCCAGGCCGGCACCCACCGCCAGGGCGATCATCGCCATCATGGTCAGCTTGCGGGTGATCTGCAGGCTACGGACACGGTCGAACCACTGGCCCGCCTTTTCGGCGTTCTGGTTCATGTTTTCTCTGCTGATTGCGAGTGCCATGGGTGTTCGACCTTTACAGCGGCATGTTCATGACGTCCTGATAAGCCTGGACGAGACGGTTGCGGACTTCGACAGTGGCGCGGAAGGCCACCTGGGATTGCTGGGAGGCGACCATGACCCGTGCCAGATCGGCACTGGGGTCGCCCATTTCGAATGCTTTGGCCAGCGCACCAGACTTCTGCTGGGCCTCGTTGACGCCGCCGATGGCGCCGCGCAAGGTCTCGCTGAAGCTGGGCGCCTGGGTTGCCGGCGTTCCCTGTGCGCCAGCCAATCCCTGGATCTGATTGCCGCGCGCCGCATCGCCCACCGCACCCATCGGGCCTTGGCCCATCTGAGTCTGGTAGCTGCGGATCTGCGAAAGAATCGAGGTAACGGAGTCGCTCATGGGTGCGGTCAGCCAGGGAGGCATCCACACCAATGCAAGCGGCGTGCCGAAATCGCGTCGGGATTCCGGCACCGGGCATTCCCATCCGCCCTTCGGGCACCTTCCCCCGCAAGCGAGGGAAGGGAGCCGATGGGTGACCAGTTGCAGTGCAACCGACCAGTTGCGTGCAATCAACCAGTCGCGCGCAGCCAACTAGTCGCGTGCAATCGACCAGTTGCGTGCAGCCAGGCTTTCCCTTCTCCCGCTGGCGGGAGAAGGTGGCGCGCAGCGCCGGATGAGGGCGCGCGTTAACTGCCACGCGGCTGCAGGCAGAGCAACACGCGGCGCCGGAGTGTGGACGCACGCCCCTTATCCGCCCTTTGGGCACCTTCCCCGCAAGTGGGGGAAGGGAGCCGGTGGGCGACCAGTTGCAGTGCAATCGACCAGTTGCGTGCAGCCAGACTTTCCCTTCTCCCGCTGGCGGGAGAAGGTGGCGCGCAGCGCCGGATGAGGGCGCGACGGTAATTGCCACGCGGCTGCAGGCAGAGCAACGCGCGGCGCCGGAGTGTAGAAGCACGCCCCCCATCCGCCCTTCGGGCACCTTCCCCCCGCAAGCGAGGGAAGGGAGTCGGTGGGCGACCAGTTGCAGTGCAACCGACCAGTCGCGTGCAGCCAGGCGTTCCCTTCTCCCGCTGGCGGGAGAAGGTGGCGCGCAGCGCCGGATGAGGGCACGACGTTAACCGCCACGCGGCTGCATGCAGTTAACGCGCGGCGCCGGAGTGTGGACGCACGCCCCCCATCCGCCCTTCGGGCACCTTCCCCCGCAAGCGAGGGAAGGGAGCCGGTGGGCGACCAGTTGCAGTGCAACCGACCAGTCGCGCGCAGCCAGGCTTTCCCTTCTCCCGCTAGCGGGAGAAGGTGGCGCGCAGCGCCGGATGAGGGCACCACCGTCAATTCACACACAGCCACGCATCCGTTCTACCGCAAGCGGGAGAGCGCTGAAGCAGCGTCCCCGCGCTAGTCCGGCAACCAGGCGGCTCGCCAGGTGTCCAGATGGCTGCCGCTCAACATCCAGTCGCGGCACACTGCCTCGCGCAACGCTGCGCCTTTCGCTGCTGAAGCGGCCGGGTCGGCCAGGTGCTCGCGGATCGCACCGATCCAGTCGCGGTAGCGGTTTTTCACCAGCGTCACCGGCAGGTTGCCCTGGTAGCAACGCACGTCGCTGGCGATCACCGGATAACCGCAGGCGCCGTACTCCAAAAGTCGCAGATTGCTTTTGCACTCGTTGAACAGGTTTTGCTCCACCGGTGCCAGCGCCAGATCCAGATCCAGCGCGGCCAGCGCGGCCGGGTAGTGATCGATCGGCACGCCCGGCTGGAACTGGTGCACGTGCTGGCGCAGCGCGAACGGGTACATCCCCATGAACACCCATTCGACCTCGTCGGCCAGCTCGCGCACCACGTCGGCGATCAGTTCCAGGTCGCCGGTATGGCTGGCGCCGCCGGCCCAACCGATCCGCGGCTTGCCGCCGTGGCGGACGTTGCGCTCCGGCAACGCCGCCCACCAATGCGGCGGCAGGCGGTTTTCGGCCACGCGGATATCGCTGTGCAGCCCGGCAAACGCTTCGGCCAACGCAGGCGTGGACACCACAAAGCGGTCCACCAGGCCCAGCCCGCGCCGCACGGTCTTGAGAATGTCCTTGGGCATCTGCGCGCGATGGGTATTTTTCAGCGGCAGGTTGGGCAGGTAATCGTCCAGCTCATAGACCTTGAACGCGCGCGACAAGGCCTTCATGCGCCGCATCGCCTCCAGCCGCGCTTCGCCCACCTGACGTTGCAGGATCACCACGTCGGGATCCTGACGCGCCAGCTCACTGATCTCCAGATAGCCGTTGAACAACACGCCCTCGGCCAGCCCGGCCTCGCGCAGGGCGCGCAGCGGCTGGATCACCCGGTAGTGTCCGCAGCCTTCGATATCGGCCGGCAGTGCGATCACGCTCGGTAGCGGCCGCCACGACTGCAACGGCCGCCAGCTGGCGCGCGGGTCGGCCAGCGCAAAGCCGGCGCCCGGGTCCAGCGAAAACCCCGGGTTGTAGGCCGGGTCGTTGGCCATCACCGGTAACCACCGTGCGTACATCGCCTCTTCGTCCAGCGCAGTGGCAGGCGTCTGCTCCGGTGGGTCGATCAACAGCTGCGCGCGCGCGGCAAACACATTCAAGTACCCGGCCTGGTGCAGGCGCAGGCACAGGTCGACATCGCTCCACTGCGCCAGTGCCGGCTCCAGCGCAAAGCCGCCTGCGTCGATAAATAGCTGGCGCGGCAGCATCAGGCACTCACCGCTCAAGGCGGTGTAGTTCTGATCCAGCTGCAGGCGCTGCAGATAGCCGGATTCGTCGAACGCACTGCCTTCGAACGCACGCGCCACCGGTGCCCCCAAGCCCAGCAGCAGACCGGCGTGATGCACGGTGCCGTCGCCGCGCAACAGCTTGCCCGCCACCGCGCCCACTTCCGGACGGAGTGCGTGGTTGAGCAGTTGCTCCAGCCAATCGGCCTTCATCACCGCAGCGCCGGCCGACAGCCACAGCAGCACGTCCCCACGTGCATGCTCGGCGGCCGCGTTGCAGACCGCTTCACGCGCAGGCTCGGCGGCAAAGCGCAGCACACGGATCTGCTGCATGCCTAGCGCTTCGATGCCGGCCAGCCAATCGCGCAGGTCCGGGGCGCTGCTGGCGCGATCCAGCAGCAGCACTTCGTAATGCGGGTAGGTCGTGTTGGCCAGGATGCTTTCCAGACAGCGCTGCACCTGCGGCAAACGGCCATCGACCAGCACCAGGATGCTGACCAGCGGCTGCTGGGCATGTTGGTAATCCACCGCATGCCGACCAGGGCCGGCACTGTGCACGCGCGCGTCCGCATACCCGCGCGCGGCCAGATGGCGGGAAATAGCATGTTGCTCGTCCGCATCGGTGTGCCGGGTCTGGGCCGCGGCCACCAACAAGGGCTCGGCGATGTGCTGCACGCAGGCCAGGCCGTAACGCTCGACCAGGCCAAGCTGATAGCCGAGTTCGAAGGCCTGACCAAGGTCTGCCGGAAAACCGCCGTCTGCCACCAGGCTGCTGCGGCGGAACAGCCAGTGCCGCGACAGCGTGGACGGCGCACTCAACAGCGCATCCAGATACAGCGCCGGCCGCAACGCCAGCCCAAGCTGCCCGGTGTCCAGCGAGACCACTTCGTCCGCATAGACCGCCTGACACTGCTCGGGCAGCTCGATCATGCCCAGCGCCAACATCGTCAGGCCGCTGGTCGTAAAGACACTGCCGGCATCCACCAGCACCACCCAATCGAGCTCCTGTTGCCTTGCAATGGCCTGGTTGAGTGCGGCCACCAGACCCGCCTCGCCAATCAGTACCGCACGCTCGCCGTGCTCGGCCAGTTGGTGCGGTGCGCTGCTGACCACCCAGGTCTGCTGATTTCGATAGCAGGCCAACGCATCGATACTGGCCTGGGTTGCGGCGACTGCGGCGGCATCGCCATCGCGGTCGATCAGCATCACTGCAATGCGTGGCCCGCCGGCATGCGCCTGCAGGCGGGCATCGATCAACGCGCGCTGCACATCGCTGGGATGGCGCACGCCCAGCCAAGTGGCCGGCGACAACCGCTCGGCCATGCCGGCGCTCTGCATCAGCGCATTGACCAGATCTACCGACTTGAATACCCGCGCCTTGTGCGGGCTGAGCGGCGCAACCCGCACCTGCCGGTTGTCGCCGGTCTCGCGCCGCCAACCCAGCTGGCGGATGCCCTGGCGCAGATCCTCGTGGCCCTGGTCGCCGATGCCGGGCTGATTACGACCGGCCTGACTGAACTGCGCGTTGGACACCCGAAAGTGCGTGAGCGGCCTGGACAGCAGCGCCAGGTTGCCGTGGCGCAGCAGCTTGACGTAGATCGCCAGGTCGCCGACCCAGTGGATCGGCTTACCGTTCAACGACATCAAGTCGGCGCCCATGGCCAGCAGATCGGCGCGCCGACACAGCACGCAACTCGGCTCGCCGATGAAGTTGATGGTGTGGTCCGCCAGGAACGACACCAGCTCCGGCCCATCGATCAACGCATCGTCGGCAAACGGAAAGCAGGTGGCCAGGATGTCCGGCAACGGCGCACCATCGTCGTCGATGCGCAACCGCCGCGACGATGCCATCGCCGTGCCCGGATTGCGCTCGATCGCCGCCACCAACTGCTCAATGCAGTCCGGCTCAAGCACATCGTCGTCGTGCAGGAACTTGACGTACTCGCCTTGCGCAAGGCCGATGCCCTTGATAGTGCTGCCGAGTTCGCCTAGCCGCGACGGATTGCGGTGATAGCGGATCGGGAATGTGGCATCCGCTAGCCTGGGTTCCAGCAACACCGCAATCGCACCATCTCCGTTGTCGTCGCAGATCACCAGCTCCAACGCTGCGTAGGTCTGTGCCAGCACGCTGTCCAGCGCCTGCGCAAAGTAGCGCGGCTTGTAGGTCGGCATGACGATGCTGACGAGGGCAGGAGAGCTCACGGGCGGTAGTTCGAGTTGATCATTCAATAATTATCCGATGCTAGATGCAGTCCCGACGCGAATTGGTCCGATCACGCGGAAGGCAGCGAGCATCGAATTGGCCGAGAACCGATGCAATATGCATGCCGCCGAAGCATGACGCGTCGCTATCGGGAGGAATGGCTGCACTGCCACCGTGCTGCCCGTCGGCGACCATTCCCATCCTGGCCTCTGAAGTAGGCAATGCGCTTGGTCACGGGCGATTTGGCATTCAAGAGCTGGTAGTGGCCGTTTGGCGGCGTGCCACCGGAATTCGGCAGCACTCATCACGTCCATCGCGTGCGCGGCAAATGGATCGTCCAACGAAGAACGCCACATCGACGACCCATGCGTGGCTTGCTCGCCTGCACGGGTGTCGTCGATGAAAATACCCTCGAACGGTGAGTGGTGATGCCCTGACAAGGTTGCAGGATTGCGAGTGCTGAGATCCAGTTCTCCTGCATGCCAACAATGGACACATCTAGAGCGCAACGCAATCGAGATCTGGGCCGATGGGCAGTTAAAGGCCGGTGGGCAGTCTATCCAGAACGTCATAGGTCATGTTGATACTGCCGTTTCCGTTCGTTACCAGCCAAACGCCATAGCCCGGAGGTAGGTAGACCTGGTAGGGGAAGTGGTCTGAGGGAGGAGCAACGCCGAGAAATATCACCCTTTTGGTTCCGTCCCCATATCCGGATGGTGCCGAAGTATCTGCGTAGACGGCAAGGCCTATTGCGGATGAAGCGCCGCTAAGACTACATGTGCGAATCACGAGGCCGTACTGGTTGGTGGCAGGAGATACAATTTGCGTGACAACGTTGGCTGCAACGCCGACATTCGCGAATTGAGTTCCTACCGGAACAATCGTTGTCTTGCCCGAGATTTCCATGGTGGTTTCCTCGCTTCAGAATACTGATGAGATGCGCTGATAAAATGATATCCGTCGAGATCTAAAGGACGTTGCGAAGCACGACGCGCATACCGAACCATGACACTACCCAGTAGAGGGTAAGCTGACAAGTCGAGTTTTTCGCTGTGTCCACAGTCCGGCTTATGATATTAATCGACCGGTCTTTGTCGTGCTCTCGCAAGTCAATGGTGGCGTAGACCAACTGGCAGGTGTCCTACAGCATGAGCAGGCCCCATGCTTTTCAGGAGGTTCGATATCTCCATGGATCCAGGAAGGGACTAGTTGAAAAGAAAAATTTGTGGACGTCCGTCATCGCTCTATCTCTCCAAGTCGCGAATTTTCCTGACCTCACTCCGCCCATGGCGGCGGTGCGGCACCGGCGACGGGCGATGCATACAAAACGAGGTCGTAGTAGTGGCCTGGAGAGTGCTGGCGTAGACGGAAGTGATAGCCCTCCACCAATTTGTCCAGTTGTTCCACGATATCCAGTAAATCCTGAGCGTAGTGGTACACACAAATAGCCATACGGGGGCGCTGGGTACGGATAAGGTGAGATGCGCCTTCGAGTGCCCTGGCTTCAAACCCTTCGATGTCCAACTTCAGTAGCGTCAGCTTTTCCAACTCGTCGTCCAGGCGCGTAGTGGCCACGGAGATTCCGCCATCCGGCGAGACATGGCTGGAAACTGTGCCGGTCTCCTCGAAGCGTAGCGTCGTATGTTCGTTGGAGATCGCTTTTTTGATGGCCCTGAAATTTTGCGGGGGAAGGGGGATGGCGCTCGCGATATCCTCCAATTTCTGGAAGTTGATGTTATCGGGTTCGAAGGCGGTGATGCTTTCGTAGCGATAGCGGGATGCTTTTAGAAACTTATCGACGATGGGGCCCTGGAAGGCACCGCCATCGCAGAAATGTTCACGCGTGCCCAGCTGGAATGTGCTGGTATCGGCGTATTCTGAAAAGTATTCGTTGATCGGCGTAGCCCAGCAGTCCAGCAGGAGGCTGGAATCGTAGGTCAGGCGGAACAACAGGTTGCTGTAGAGCGTAAAAACGCTCAAATCGTCGTCCAGTCGCTCTGAAAGGCGCAGAAACTCATCAAGGCGCAGAAGCGTGCGCTGACGGTATACCTGGGCAGGCTCGTATACGGCGGGCAGCCCACAGTGCGCAACCGCCAGGCAGGCGTCTACCCTTTCAATGCCTGCTTGCTCGCAGAGCTTGCGGGCCAAGCCCGATCCTCCCGGGCTGTAAGAAAAATCGATGGCCAATGCCTGGGGATGCTGGGCCGCTTGCTCGATGAACTGACGAGAACCCCAACGCGGCACCCCATGAACGGTGTCTTCGTCGCTTGGCTGGTCATCAACGGCGGCAACGACATGGCTGAGGCGCTGGACGATCTGTGGGCCATAAATGTTGCCGATGTCCGAGCGCGGTTGGAGCAGAAAGACGGGGCGCTGCTCGAAACTTGGGATCAGCGGATCCAAGCGAGGCGCAATGCTTAGTTGCTCAATGCCCGCGCTGGTGCATAGGTCATTTGCAAACGTTCGTCCGCGCGGGCTGCAAGAGAAATCGATAGCGATCGCATCGGGATACTGCCCCGCCTTGGCAAGAAACTCCTGACTGCTCCAGCGCGGCGCGCCATGAATGCGGTCCAGGTGGATACTTTGGTCATCAATTGCGGCAACAACATGGTGCAGATCGGCAACGACCCTGGGACCATGCACCATGCCTGCGTAGGACTCAGGAGCGACGAGAAATACAGGGCGGTTGGCAATTGCGGGTAGGCGCGCAATGACCTCATCGAGTGCAGGGCGCTCCTGCTCCGCAATACGTAGAATCCGTTGGCGAAGCTGCTCATTTCTTGAGTTCATGAACGTCATCTCTCGTAGGTATGAATGGGAGCGTCGTAGCGGGCGTCGAAATAGGTCTTGGCAGGCACGTCCTCGCTGTAGACGCGCGGCCAGCCAAGTTCGCAGCTTCGTCCCACCTTGACGCCCCCGTGCACGATGGCGCCGGTCCGCAGAATGCTATTGCTGCCGATCTCGACGCCGGCGCCGATTTGCACACCATTCTCTACCCAGCATGAAGATTTGACGCGGCATGCCGGTCCGAGGTGCGTGCCGGCATGGATGACGGTGTTGTAGTCGATCCTGCATCCGTGCCCGACGACAGCATTGACTCCCACGAATGCGTTGAGCCCGATGACCGTGTCAGAGCCGACGGCTGCGCTGGAATGGATGAAGGGCTCCAGCTTGAAGCCACGTTCCATCGCTGCCTGCACCAGTTCCAAGCGCTTGAAGTTGCCGAAGCGTTCGTCGAACGCCACGAACATGGCCCCGTCGGTCGGATTCAGTCCATCCAGCACGCCAAGATCGAATTCGTGTTCCGAGTCTTGTGGCACTTCGATCCGAATGACCGTCTCGTCCTGACGCGCCTGCTTCCAGGCGTGAAACGCCAGTTCGAGGTATGCGCTGCTGCCGATGATCCACCTAGATCTCATGTTCGGTTTCCATCAGCGCCGTGTACCAGCGTTCGACCAGGCGATTCATGGATTCATAGGCGCCCTGGGTGGGCAGAGGCGCGTCTGTGTGCAACGCGGACTGCACCCGCTCCATGATGTCCACGTCTTCGCCCACCACTACCTTGCTGCCGTGCATCTGTGTCAGCAGTACTTGGCTGGAAGAACCGTAAGGCTGTTTCCTGCGCGCGCTAAACCAATAGATTTCCAAATCGGTCGTGTCCGGCGCAACGGGGATATGGTGTTCCAGGGTGAAAGAATAGCCGCCGTTGGAACTGGCGATATGCATGTTCGGGAAGGCTAACCAGTTGAAGTAGGCATCCTGCTCGCCCCAGCGTTCCACTTTATCGTGCCAGCCGAAGTGCTTAAGGTCGGGTATGGGTGCGTCCGGGCCGCCGAAACTGAAGCGGCGCATTTCGCGCCTCAAGGCGGCGGGCGAGCTGTCTTGCAAAGCGTCGATCGACTCTTTGGCTTGTTCTTCGTTTACCTCGGCAACGAAGCTGACACTCTTGGCTAAGGTCTTCGGGTGGACGAAGCGCGGATGATTGGCATCCCGAAGATTTTCGTAAGCGAGTTTCCAGTTGTACCGGCCACGCCATGTGGTCACCATGACCTCAGTGTCATAGGCGTTGGAACTACTTTCCAGCAAGGCGATGAAGTCTGCCGAAAACTGTTCCTCGATTGGCATTGGGTTGGGGTCGAGGTTGACGAACAGCAGGTTGCCGATGGCGCGCAGTGAGAATTCGCGCAGCTTCAAGTTGTCCTTCTCACTATTTTCCAGGCGATAGATCGCATCGCAGTCCGGGATGTTCTTTACCTGACCTTGTTCGTCGTAACTCCAGGCGTGGTAGGGGCACACCAAAGGCCGGCAACCGACAGCACCGGTTTGAATCAGTGCACTACGGTGGAGGCAGACGTTCTCGAACGCACGGATTTGGCCGTGGAAGTTCTGGATCACGACAGGAATTCCCGCGATCTTGCGGGTGATGAAGCAGTTGTTTTCCCGCAGCAGTGTCTTGAGCCCTGCAAACAACCAAACCCGACGGAAGATCTTGCGCTGCTCGCGTTCGAAGATTTCCTGCGACAGATAATACTTGGGGTGCATTCGCGATCTCATCGGCGCGGCTTCCTCAGGAATGCTTGTGGAAGATGATCCGGGCCGGGTTGCCGAACACGCTGGCGCCAGCCGGCACGTCCTTGACCACGACCGCACCGGCACCGACCACGGCGCCGTCGCCGATGTGGATACCGGGCAGGATGGTGGCGTGCGGGTGAATCGTCACCTCGTTGCCAACCACCGCGCCGCCACCGATGAAAACGAAACTGCCGATCTGCACGTAATCGCCGATGCTGACTTCGTGCGCAATGATGGACGTAGAGAGCACGGTGACGAACTCGCCGAGCCGGCTACCCGACCCAATGGAAACGCGCGAATCGAACACGCCTCCGCGCCCAATGTAGCCGGCAGCGGCCTCACGCGATGGCGGCGGATGGAACACGATGAAGTCCGCACCCTTGTCGATCAGCGCCCTCGAATAGCGCCGCCGCGCGGCGGGATCTCCGATTGCGCAGATGAAGATATCGCCTTCGACGGGGTGATAGGTGGAAGGGTTTCCTACGATCGGCCAACGCGATGTGCCTTGCAGATGCGTTCGGTCATCCAGAAATCCCTTGATGTCCCACTCCACCCCGTACGCTGGATCTTCGTGAAGCGCCAGCGATGCGATATCCCGCCCATAGCCACCGGCGTTGACGATCACCAGGTGGTAGGGCAGGGCAGGTGTATCGGCTGTCATGCGAATTCCACGCCTCCATCCATGCTGAAAGCCTGTCCGGTGACCTTGCTGCTCGCGTCAGACAGGAAGTACAGGCAGGCCATTGCCACATCTTCCGGCTGGCCGATACCAAGCGGATAGCGCTTGCGACTTTCCTCGAACCAGGCTTTGTCTTCGTTGATCAATGAGGTTTCGACCAAGCCGGGGCACAACGCGTTTGCGCGAATCTTGCGGCGTGCAAGTTCCAGCGCCAGCGGACGCAAGGTGCCGATCAGCGCGGCCTTCGAACCTGCGTAAGGGCCGACGCCAACGGTGCCGGTGAGCGCGGCGATGGACGATAGAAAGATCACCGACGCGCCCGGCCGAAGTGATTGGCGCGCCAGCAGGTGTCGGGTCAGCATGACCGGTGCGAGGTAATTGATGTCCAGGACCTCGCGTAAAAACTTTTCGCTGACCAGTTTCATCGGCGCAAGCCCACGAATGCCGGCGCTATGGACCACTCCGTCGAGTGGGCCTGAGTCGGTGGCTAGCTGTTGCAGCACGGTTGCATCGCTCAGGTCGCCAACGAAAAGACTGTGACCATCGCCAGACAACGATGCCAGCACGGCCTGCAGGCGCTGTTCATCGCGTCCGGCAACGATCAGGCGCGCACCCGCACCGGCACAGGCCTGGGCGACGGCCTCTCCAATGCCTTTGGACGCACCGGTTACCAGAATCGTCTTGCCGGCCAGTCCAAACAGTGTGTGCAGCAGCGCTGAGGTAGCGTCCGTGGAGGGCATGATGATCTGGCTGCTCATAAGCGAATCGGCAAAGAAATCCCGCCGTCGATGGTCAAGGTGCTTCGTGTGATCCAGCGGCTCGCGGCGGACAATAGATAGGCCACGCCGTTTGCGATGTCATTCGGGTCGATGCGGCCCAGTGGCGTCAGCCCGATCTTGTCGTCCATATCCGCAGCGGTGCCCAGTTTTTTCAGCATCGGCGTGTCGACGTAGCCGGGTGCGATGCAGTTCGCACGAATACCGTGCTTGGCCTGCTCGAGCGCAAGCGTGCGCACGGCCGCTTCCAGCGCGGCCTTGGAGGCGGCGTAGCCGGCTGCGGCCTGTGGTGCGGCACGCGCAGACAGTGCCGACACGTAGACGAGCGATGCGCCTTCGGCCAGCCGGCGCTTGAAGAGCAATTGCTGCGTCAAGATGATCGGCGCCAGATAATTTACCGACAGCATTTGCTGCAGATGCTTTTCTGCCGCCATTCGGAACGGCACCAGCGCGGCAACACCCGCGCAAGAGGCGACGCCGTGGTAGCGCTCGGATGCTTCCAGTAAGCGGGTGCGGGTTTGCTCGTCGGTGAGGTCGCCGGCGATGACGCTATGACTGCTGCCAGCCAGATCGGCAGCCACTGCCTCCAAACGCTGCGTATCGCGGCCATTGAGTACGATGGTGGCTCCCAACCGCGCACAGAGCGTGGCGACAGCTGCGCCGATACCGGATGACGCACCAGTGACCAGGATTGTTTTATCGATCAACCCGAATGCATCGGTCGTGGCGATTGAAGCCATGCTCACGACTCGATCAAATCAGGAAACACCGCGCCTTCGATATCCACCAGGCAGCTACCCCAAGACAGCCCGATGCCGAAGCCGCACAGCAGCACACGCTTGCGGCCGGATTCAAGTTCCTTATTGATGCGTACGGTCATGGTCACTGGCAACGAGGCGCCACTGGTGTTGCCGAAATCACGCAACGTGGAGGGCACCTTTTCCACCGGAAGGCCGAGCTTCTTGCGAATGGTCTCGTTGATCATCCGGTTGGCTTGATGGAACACGAAGTAATCGATCTCATCCTTGGAAACGCCGGTGTAGTCGAGCAGCTTCTGCACCGCCGGTGGAATACGTTGAGTGGAGAAGCTCAACACCGCCACGCCATCCAGGATCAGGTCGGTTGCGCGGCGCCAGGGGCCATCGGGTTCTTCGCGGAACGGAATCAGATGCTGCATGGCAACCGGTTCGCGTTGACCACCCACCGGCAGGATGATCGCCTTATAGCCGCTGCCATCGCTGTTGAGGTCGAAATACATTGGCGGCGCATCGGCACTGAACTCCAGCGCGGTGGCGGTGCCGGAGTCGGAGAAGATCGGGTCTTCCAGGTTCGCGCTACGGTCGCCGACCAGCAGCAGACCCTTTTTGACGCCGCCGGCGGCGATCATCGAGCCGAGCAGGTTGATGCCGAACGGGTAGGCCGAGCAGCCCAGATTGACGTCGAACGCCACCGTGGCATGCGATAGGCCCAGCCGGTCCTGCAGGATGATCGCGGTGGCCGGAATCGGATAGTCCGGCGATTGCGTCACCACGATCAGTGCGTCGATCTCTTCGCGCTTCCACTGCAGCTTGTCCAGCAGCACTTCCGTCGCATCGAAGGCCAGGTCCGAAAAGCACTGCCACTCCGAGGCCATACGGCGCGTCTCGATGCCGATGTTGCGCACCAGGCGCTCGCGTTCGGAACGGATCTGCGGCCGGCAGTCGGTGAGATTGGACACGACCCGCTTGGGCACGCAGGTCGCCATGCCGGCAAAGCGGACGTTGTGCAGCGTGGAGGTCGGCATGGTGCTTACGCCTCGGTGAGTTTGTAGAGATCGCCTACGGTGACGGCGGTGGTGAGATGTTCGCCGGTGATGGTCTTGCCGTACTCCATGTCGAACATGACGATCACGCCCAGCGCGGCCAGCGAATCCCACTCCGGCAATTCCAGCAGCACGGTCTCCAGCGTGACCTCCACCGGTTCCTGGAAGTCGGTGGCGGAGAGGAAGTTCTCGATAAATGTTGCCTGGGTCATGCGATCTCGCCTGGTTGCCGGTTGAAGAGATGGAAGTCTGAAATGCAGGTGCAGCGTGTTGCGATCATGTTGCCTGTGCGCCGGCGATCAGGTCGGCGATGGTGTCGACCTGATCGCTGTGCAAGCCGGGAAAGATCGGCAGGCACAACACCTGCGCGGCCACCGAGCGCGCCACCGGTAACCACGCCGGTGCCGACGAGGGCAGGGCGCGATACATCGGGAAGTCGCTGATCAACGGATAGAAGTAACGCCGTACCAGGATGCCGTGTTCGCGCATCAACTGATACAACGCATCGCGCGACAGCGGGTAGTCGTCCTGCACCAGGATCGGAAAATACGCGTGATTGGCGCTGGAATACTGCGGCGATGCCACGCAGCGGATGCCGCGCACTGCGCTCAGCCGCTGCCGGTACTGCGCATCGATCGCGCCGCGTTGCGCAATGGCCTCGTCGATGTGCTTGAGCTGCAGCAGGCCGAACGCGGCGCTGATCTCATTCATCTTGCCGTTGATGCCCGGTGCGACCACCGTGGTTTCGTTGACGAAGCCGAAATTTTTCAGATGCCCGATGCGTTGATAGGTTCTCTCATCAGGGCACACGATGGCGCCGCCTTCGAAAGTATTGAACACCTTGGTGGCATGAAAGCTCAACACGCTCAGGTCGCCGTGGCGCAGGATCGAGCCGCCCTCATCGCGCACGCCGAACGCATGAGCCGCGTCGTAGATCACCTTGAGGTTGTAGATGTCGGCGATGCGCGTGATGGCAGTGGTATCGCACGCGGTGCCATAGCAGTGCACCGGCATGATCGCGGTGGTCTGCGGGGTGATGGCCGCCTCGATCTTGGACGGGTCCATGTTGAGCGTCACCGGGTCGATATCCACGAACACCGGAGTGATGCTCTTCCACAGCAACGAGTGCGCCGTGGCCACGAAGGAGTAGGGCGTGGTGATGACTTCGCCGGTGATGCGCAGCGCCTGCAAGGCGGTGATCAACGCGGTTGTGCCGTTGGTCAACAGGGCCAGATGCGGCACGCCCAGGTAGTCGCACAGCGCCTGCTCGAGCGCACGGTGCATCTCGCCGCCGTTGCTGAGGATGCGACTGGTCCAGATCCGTTCCAGATACGGCAGAAAGTCTTCCAGCGGCGGCAGCAGCGGACTGGTGACGGGGATGGGCATCAATGCCTCGCTGGGACGGGTGAATGTCGGGATTCCGCCGCAACCGGTGGCTGCGGACGGAGTGATCCTGTTGAAGCAAGCGCTATGCCAGCGGGCGCTGGTGGAGCCGTGGCCCGCTCAGTTCGCCAGCTCGGTCTGCTCGCGGTCGATGCCGTACTTGCGCAGCTTCTCCACCAGCGTGGTACGGCGCAGGCCGAGCAGCTGGGCCGCATGCGCAACCACGCCCTGAGTGCGTTCCAGGGCTTCGTTGATCAAGGCCAGCTCGATGGTGGCCATGTGGCCACGCAGGTCGATGCCGTCGTCGGGCAGGCTGGCGGCAGCGACCGGTTCGGCATCGGCCGTCTTGGGCTGCAGCGTCACCACGTTGCTCGGCAGTGCGCCAGCGTCGGTGGGCGCCGCCACAAAGGCTGGTTCCGGCGGCAGCTCGACCGGAATGGACGATGCAAAATCGCCGCGATAGCGCGCCGGCAGGTCCTGCACGCGCACCAGCCCACCGGGATGCAGCACCGCCAGGCGCTCCACCAGGTTGGTCAGTTCGCGCACATTGCCCGGCCAGTCGTAGCTGCGCAGCGCCTGCAAGGCTTCATCGGCAAAGCGCACTTCGCCGCGCCCGGTGCGCGCCAGCTGGCCGGCAATCGTCTGCACCAGGATGGCCAGATCGTCGACGCGCTCGCGCAACGCCGGCATTTCGATCGGGAACACGTTGAGGCGATAGAACAGATCCTCACGGAACTGCCCGTCGCTGATGCGCGTTTCCAGGTTGCGGTGGGTGGCAGCGATCACGCGCACGTTGCAGCGGATGGTCTGGCCACCGCCAACGCGCTCGAAACTGCGCTCTTGCAGCACGCGCAATAACTTCACCTGCATCGGCAAGCTCATGTCGCCGATTTCGTCCAGCAGCAACGTGCCGCCTTCGGCCATTTCGAAGCGGCCCTTGCGTGTGGTCAGCGCGCCGGTGAAGGCGCCTTTTTCGTGACCGAAGAGTTCGCTTTCGAGCAGATCCGGCGGGATCGCGCCGCAATTGATTGCGACAAACGGCCCGTCGCGGCGCGGCGAATGTTGATGGATGGCGCGCGCGACTACTTCCTTGCCGGTACCGGATTCGCCCAACACCAGCACGGTGGTGTCGAACGCGGCCACCTGGTCGATCAAGCGACGCAGGCGGGTGACTGCCTCGCTGTTGCCGGTTGGACCGGTGTCCTGCTGCACGCCGGCCTGATGCTCGGCATCCAGACGCTTGAGGCTCGCGCGGCGTAGCAAGGCTTCCAGCTGTGCATGGCGCAGGGGGGTGTCCAATGCCCAGACATTGGCTTCGTGCAGGCCGTGCGTCTGCGCAAACGTGATCGGGCTGCCTTCCATCAACAGCACCGGCGGCGGCAGCTTGGCATCGGCCAGCCAGTCGAAGAATTTGTCGGCCTGCGCGGCGTCCTGCGCCGAGCCCACCATCACCGCCATCCACTCATCGTGGCGGTGACGGCCAGGATTGATGTCGGCGCCGTCGGTGA
Organism: Xanthomonas sp. WHRI 10204; assembly: GCF_040202875.1. Taxonomy (NCBI): domain Bacteria; kingdom Pseudomonadati; phylum Pseudomonadota; class Gammaproteobacteria; order Lysobacterales; family Lysobacteraceae; genus Xanthomonas; species Xanthomonas sp. WHRI 10204. Next base: position 2,276,537 of record NZ_JBEGDW010000001.1, on the reverse strand, counting down.
CCCAGCGGGGATTGAAGTCCATGAACTCGAGCAGCGACACGGTGCGCTCGGCGCGCACGGCGTCACTGTCGATCAACAGAATGCGGGACTCACTCATTCCTGGCTCCTTCCGTCAGGCCCTCCAGGATTGGCATGACTTCCTGGATATAGGACAGCTTGCTGACAAAATTGTCAGCACCCGCGCGAAGAGCGTGTTCACGATGCTCTGCATCGTCGAAGTGGCTCGCGATGACAATATACGGCGGATCGTCCTGCGTCTTGATCAGACGCGTTGCCTGCAGTCCGCCCATCTCGGGCATGGCCAGATCCATCAGCACGACATTGGGGCGCAGCGACTCAGAGCGCTCGATCGCTTCCAGTCCATTGGCGGCACTGCCCACGATGTTGAGCCACTCCACTTTGCGAAAATGACGCATCGCAGCGTTGATGAAGCCCTCGTGGTCGTCGACCAGCAGCACGGTGAGTTTGCTCATAGTAGTCCTTATCCCGCTCGCGCAAGCAGCGGTTTGTTATTACGGCGGCGCTCGCGGGCCGGGGCGATCTCGAGTTGTTCGCGGTACTTGGCCACGGTCCTTCGCGCAATATTAACGCCCTGGCGCGACAACAGGCCGGCGATGGCTTCGTCGGCCAGCGGGCGACCCACCGGCTCGCTCTCGATCAAACGACGCACCATGGCCTTGACCGCCTGGCCGGAGACGCTGGCGCCTTCCAGTCGCACGGCGAAGAAATGTTTGAGTTCGAAGGTGCCACGCGGGGTTTGCAGGTATTTGCCGGTGGTAATGCGCGAAATCGTCGATTCGTGCATGCCGATTTCGTCGGCGATTTCCTTCAACGTCAGCGGTGCCATCGCTTCTTCGCCGCGCGCCAGGAAGGCGGCCTGGCGTTCGACGATCGCACGCGTGGCGCGCAGCAGGGTTTCGTAGCGCATCGACAGCCCGCGGGTCAGCCAACGCGCTTCCTGCAGCATGTCGCGCAGCGGCTGCGCGGCATCGCCGGCCTCGGCCAATGCGCGTTCGTGTACCGGGTTGATGCTGACGCGGTGCGTGGTGGCCGGATTCAACGCCACGCGCCAGCTGCCATCGGCATGCCAGGCGAGCACATCCGGAATCACGCTGGCGTTGCTTTCCTGCAGCAGGTCGTCGCCCGGGCGCGGCTGCAGCGACAGGATCAGCCGCACCGCTTCGCGCGCATCGTCCACCTCGGCATCGTGCGCACGCGCCAGCAGCGCGTAGTCGTGGCTGGCCAGCAGATCCAGATCGCCGGACAGGATGCGCGCAGCCAGATGACGAGCCGGGACGCGGCCGGGCAGGGCGTTCAACTGGGCTTGCAGGCACTCGCGCAGGTCGCAGGCGGCCAGTCCGGCCGGGTCGCCGTGCAGCAGACGCTGACGGATCGCTTCTACTGCCTCAACGGTCATACCCAGGCGAGTGGCGCCAAGCTGCTGCAGCGTCGACAGCGCCTCGGTCAGATACCCCGCGTCATCGGTCTGCTCCAACCAGAACGCGACGGCCCCCAAAGCGGCCTCGTCCAGGTCCAGCGCCAGTTCGCGCAGGATGCGCACATGCGGGTCGGTGGACTCGCCGGCGGCCACGCGCTGCATGCGGTCGTCGTCGCCATCGTTCCAACTGCTGCTCTGCACGTCCCACATCGTGCTTTCCGGCAGCTCGTCGAACGCAGCGATATCGCCGGCGCCATCGTCGTTGGTGGTGGCCTCATCCCCGTTATCGGCCAGCTCTTCCAACTCCAGCAACGGATTGGTTTCCAGGGCACGACGGATTTCCAGTTCCAACTGCATGCCGTCCAATTGCAACAGACGGATCGACTGCAACAACTGCGGGGTGAGGTGCAGTTGCTGGCCAAGCTGGGCGGAAATGGTCGTCTTCATGGAAGCGCTTCCGAAGGGCGCTGCATGCAGCAGCGATGGAACGCATCTTGCAGGACAAAGCGACGGGTTTCTAATCAGGGAGTCAGGTGAGGTGACTCATGATTTTCCTGACAGTCTGTCAGGAACTCCCTGACATGAAGGGCGAGCTCAAGCGTGCCCGCCGGAATTCCGTCACTGTTTTCGTCGCGGCGGCCCTGTGCGGGCCGCGCCGTGTATTTCGAATGACCGATACGGCGATTGCGGCTGCAATCGCTCAGACCAGTTCGTTGTGATGCTTGGCGGCGAGCAGGACCAGATCGTTGGCGCGACGACAGCCCAGCGATTCCATCATGCGCGCGCGATGGGTTTCGACCGTCTTGACGCTAATGCCCAGGTCGGCGGCAATTTCCTTGTTGCTCTGTCCGCGGCCGATCTCGCGCAGAATTTCTCGCTGACGCGGGGACAGGGCGGCGATGCCGACCGGTTTTTCGCGGCCCAGCATCGGCGCGATCATCTTGGACGAGATCTGCGGGCTCAAGAACACCTGGCCGGCAGCGGCGGCACGCAGCGCCAGTTCCAGCTCCAGCGGTGCGGCGTCCTTGACCACGAAACCGACCGCGCCGCGATCGAGCGCATCGCGCACGTGCACCGGGTCGTCGTGCATCGACATCATCACAACATGCGTGCGCGGCGCAGCGCGCAGCACGTCGGTCATGGCATCAAGACCGCTACGGCCGGGCAGGGACAGGTCCATCAGCACCAGATCCGGGCGATGCAGGGATGTCATATCCAGGGCTTGTTGCGCGTTGCTGGCCTCGGCGACGACATCGATGCCGGCGAAGGTTTGCAGCAGCCTGGACAGGCCTGCACGGACAAGGGTGTGATCGTCGACGATGATGACTCGCACGGCGCAGATGAGACCTTTTTTCGGTATGGGGCACCTTAGCCGACCCGGCGTCTGGCGCCAACTAGCGGGATCAACGCTGGCGGCGGGCGTCGGCGATCTGACGGCGATGTAAACGAAACAAATGACGTTCCAGGGCGTCCTGCAAACCCGGCGACAACGGCGCGAACCGCAGCCACAGCCACTGATCGTGACCATCGCTGGCGCTTGCCAGCACCTCGGCAGGAAGCTGTACCAATTCAGGAAGCCAGTCGGATGGCTGCAGGCAGACACTGCCCGTGGTGCCCGGCGCATGGCTGGTTGCGCAATTCAAGCGGATGCCGCGGACCGACCAATGCACCACATCCTGGATCAGGCCACTGTCGCCCTGGCGGACCAGGCGGCCGATCAGTGCCAGCATCAGATCGAGCTTGGCATCCATGCGTTGCACCAGCAGCGGCAGTTCGCCACGGTCTTCGCTGGTTTCTTCGCTACGCAGGTCTTCGACCTGGCCGAGGCTGCGTAGCAGGGTTTCTGCGGCGCTGTGCGAGCCGGCGTCGGCACCGGCTTGGAAGCCGGCCGGCAGACGCAATTCGCAACTAAGCGTGTCGGCAAACAGCTCGGCATCGGCGGATGGCGCGAGTGTGCCGAGCGCGGTCATCAGATCCGGCCGACCCGTGCGTAGGCGAGGCTGGCCGACGACGAGGTGCGCTGCGCGCGGATCAGGTCCAGCAGCTTGCGGCGACGGTCGAGCATCATCCGCATCAAGTCCTGCTGCATCGTCTGCAAGGTCTGCAGCGCGTCGCGGTCCTGGCTTAGATCCACGTGCTGCGCATACTCGCGCAGGTGCAGGTCATGGCTGTCGAGCAGGAACGGCATCGCCTCGAAGTCCTCTTGCGCCATGGCGAGGCGGAGATCGGCGATTTCGGCTTGAAGGCTTTGCGCGTTATGCATGGCTGGACTCAGGAAACCGCAGCGAGGCCGCGTTGTTCGAGGGGGATAGAGTTCCACGCCGAGTCGATTTCGCTGAGCAACTCCAGCGCTTCGGTCAACGCAGTCTCGTCGTTGTGCAGGTTGGCGGCGGTCAGACGCTGCATGACGTAGTCGTACAGGGCCGACAGGTTACCAGCGATCTCGCCACCGGCTTCGTGATCGAGCGAGCCGTTCAAATGACCGACGATCGCGCAGGCTTCGCCAATGGCCTTGCCCTTGCGCGCCTGGTCGCCCTGCGCCAGGCAGGCCTGGGCCAGACGGATGCGCTGGCAGGCGCCAGCGAACAACAGCGACACCAGCTTGTGCGGGTCGGCTTCGGTCACGCTGGTGGACACGCCGACCTTGCGGTATTGCTCGGCATATTGACGATTGGAACCGTACATGGATGACTCCTCAATGGGCTGACCTTCGCTGGTCCCGGAGCGCTGTGCTCCTGCGACGACGCTCCTGCCAGAAGGCAAGGCCGAAATCACGATAGGCCCTTCTTGTATCGGCAAGACCCTTGCGGGACTTGAGGATCGGCATCACGGAAATCAGCTGTTCAACAGACTGCTGAGCGAACTGGCACTGCTCTGCAGCTTGCTGATCATGGTTTCCATCGCGGTGAACTGCGCGGTGTAACGATCGGTCAGCTTGGTCATGCGTGCGTCCAGATCGTCCAGGTCGGCCTCATAGCCCTTGATGGTCTTGTTCAAGCTGTCCGAGCGCAGGGTCAAGGTGCCGTTGTTGGCGTTGACGTTGCTGTCCAGCAGCTTGGTCATGCCGGAGCCGAACTTGCTGTCCTTGCCGAGCACCTCGGCGGCAGCGCCGCCGTCGGAGGCGATGGCGGTGTCGAACTTGGCACCGTCGAAGCTCATCACCCCATCCTTGTCGATGGTCAGGCCCAGCGACTTGAGCTCGTTGACGTTGCCGCTGACCTGGCCGCGCAACTGCTGCTGCAGGCCACGCACCAGCGAGTCGCCGGTCAGTGCCGAGGCGGTCTTGGTGGTGGCGTCGTAGGCGCTGCTCTTGGCCAGCAAGGTGTTGGCGGTGTTGTAGGCGGCGGCGTACGCAGTCAGATTGGCCTTGAGGCCGCTGGTGTCGGCGGCGACGCCCAGGTTGAACTTGGTGCCTTCGGCGGCCTTGGTCAGGTTGAGCACCACACCCGGCACGATGTCGCTGATGGTGTTGGAGCTGGAGGTGCGCTCGAAGCCGTCCACGCGCACCAGCGCATCGGCGGCAGCCACCTTCTGTGTCAGGCCGCCGGTGACACCGGCGCCGAAGGTGAGGCTGTTCAAGCTCGGGTCGCTGGCACTGACGGTCAGCGCCCCCTTGGTGCCGGAGTCGACCGCGTTGAAGACCAGGTGCTGGCCATCGTTGGCGGTCACCACACTAGCGGTGACGCCCTTGCCGGCGGCGGCCTTGTTGATGGCTGCAGCGATGTCGGTGAGCTTGTCGGTGCCGCTGATGTCGACGGTCACGCTCTGGTCGCCGTAGCCGATCGTCAGCGTGCCGCTGCCGACCGTGGCATCGGCGGTGAATGCGCCGGAGGCCAGTTTCTGCGACGCGGCCAGCGAGACCACTTCCACCGAATAGTTGCCGGGCGCGGCCGAGCTGGTGGTGGTGGCGGTGAAGCCGGCATCGGTCGGGACCGTCGCCTTGTAGGCGTTGGTATCGGCACTGCTGACCACCTTGTCCAGTGCAGACTTGAGCGTGGTCATGCTGCTCTTGATCTGACTGATGGCCGACAGCTGCGTGGTCGCTGCGGTGCCGGCCTTGTTGATGCGCGCCTGCTCCGGATCCTTCTGACGGGATACCAGGGTGGACACCACGGTGGGGATATCCAGCCCGGAGCCGGACGTACTGATCACCGATGCCATGTTGCATTCCTCGTCTGGGCATCCGGACAGCGGATGCATGGGATTACGAGACGGGTATCGGCCGCATCCGGGAGGACTTTAGCGGCGCCGACGCGTCTTGTTGACCACCAAGCGGATGCAACTTCCGTGCCGGCCGCGCCAAACGACCGGCGTCAAAAACCCCGCACCCACAAAAAAGCCCCTCCGAAGAGGGGCTTTTGATTTGCTGCGAAGCGCTTCTGAACGACTGCGGCAAGTTACTGCAGCAGGCTCAGCACGTTCTGCGGAACCGACTTGGCCTGGGCCAGCATCGCGGTACCGGCCTGCTGCAGGATCTGCGTGCGGGTCAGCTCGGCGGTTTCCTTGGCGTAGTCGGTGTCACGGATACGGCTACGCGAGGCCGACAGATTTTCCGAGGTGGCGCTCAGGTTGGCGATGGTGGAGGTGAAGCGGTTCTGCACCGCACCCATGTCGGCGCGCGAGGAGTTGACCGCGGTCAGCGCCTTGTCGACGATTTCCAGGGCCTTCTGCGAGCCGGAGAACGTGGAGATATCCAGGCTGCTCAGGGTCGAAGCGGTGGTGCCGGAAGCGGCCGAGGCGGTGGTGATGCCGGCGCCGACGGTGATGCCGGTGGCGCTGGAGGTGCCAGCGGACAGCGAGGTGAAGTCCTGGCCGGCCTTCAGCGATTCGATCTGCACCGAGCCGTCGCTCTTGATCGAGGCGTACATGCCGGTCTGGTCCAGCTTGTCGTTGATGGCCGCAGCAACCTTCTTGTTCACATCGGCAGCGGTGTCGCCCGAAGCGACCTTGACGTCGGCGATGGTGACGCTCTTGGCCGAACCGCTGGCGTCATTGAACGACAGGCTGATGCCGCTGACCGAACCCGACGCGGTGGCGGTACCGGTCACGCCGGCGGCGGAGACGGCGGCAGCGAAGTTGGCCTTGCCCAGCGAATCGACGTTGGCGTCGACGATGCTGTTGATGCCGATGGTCTGGCCGGCGTCGGCGCCGACCTGGAACAGCGCGCCGGAGAAGTCGCCGTTCAACAGCTTGGTGCCGTTGAAGTTGGTCTGGTTGGCAACGCGGTCGATTTCAGCGGTGAGCTGCTTGACTTCGGAGTTCAGCGCGTCACGGTCGGTGGCCGAGTTGGTGGCGTTGGACGACTGCACCGACAGCTCGCGGATACGCTGCAAGTTGCTGCCGATTTCGACCATCGCGCCTTCAGCGGTCTGGGCCAGCGAGATACCGTCGTTGGCGTTGCGCGAGGCAACGTCCAGGCCGCGGATCTGCGTGGTGAAACGCTCGGAGATCGCCAGACCGGCCGCGTCGTCCTTGGCGCTGTTGATGCGCAGGCCCGACGACAGACGCTGGATGCTCGTCGACATGCTGGCGCTGCTGGTGGTGAGGTTACGCTGAGCGTTCAGCGACATTACGTTGGTGTTGATTACCTGTGCCATTTTGATTTCTCCTAAGCGATTTTTCCGGCAAGGGGGACTTGCCCGGAGCCTCCGCAGGGGGGCCATCAAGTTGGCCGTTGCCGCTGCTGAGATGAATAACGGCGTTGCGTCGGGAACCTTTAGCGAAATTCAGTATTTTTTTACTGTTTTTCTGCTGCGGGACGAAATGCGTAAGCGTTGTGTATCAAGGGGTTTGGTTTATTCGGCAGCACCCCTTAAATCTTTAGCGTTGGTATAACCGTTCGAAAAATAAACTCCGTCCGCCTGCGCAAGTGCTCACGCGCAGGAGCGAAGAAAACGCAGGTTTTCTGCTGCAAATCAGCGGATCATGTTGAACAAGGACGACGACTGCATCTGCTGAAAAATGGTCTGAGCGGCCTGCAAGGAGGCCTTCTCGAGTTCGTACTGCCCGATCGCCGAGGCGTAGTCCAGATCGCGGATCGACGACAGGGTGGTCTTGAGCGTGACTTCGTTGGATTCGAGCAAGGAGTTGGCATTGTCGATGGCCGACAACTGCGCGCCGCCAGAGGCGCGCGCGTCGATCATCTTCGACGAGGCCTGCGCGATGTCGCGCATGGACGTCTGCAGCGTATTGATCATCGCTGCCTTCTGCGGCTTGGTCAGCGTGTCGGAATTGAGCGCACCAACCAGATCGTCAATGGTGGAGAACACGTCCTTGGTGGTGGAGGCGCCGATCTGGAAACTGTCGCCGACCGCCGGTGCGCCGCTGATGCGCATGCGCACGCCGGCCGCAGTGATGTCGTCGCCATCCTTATAAGTACCAGTGCTGACCACTGCATTGGTGCTGTCGCGCACCTCGTAGGTGTCGGCGGCGGTGAACTGCACGCTGTAGCTGCCGCCGTTCCAGCTGCCGGTACTGGCATCGCGGCTGAAATCCAGCAGTAGGCCGGTGCCGGTATTGGCGTTGGAAGGGTGCGCGTCCACGGTGCCGTCGCCGGTGCGGATGCGCATGAAAATTTCGCTGCCGGGCAGGGTGTCGCTGACAAAGGTGTCCGGCGCCACTTCGACCTGCTTCTGAGTCTGGTCGCCGTTATAGACGACGCCGCCATTGCTCTTGATGAACGGTGCGCTGCCATCGGCGCTGCCGCCGAACAGATAGCGCCCGGTGCCGTCGGTGCTGTTGGCCAGGCTCACCATGCTGTCGCGTAGTGCGGTCAATTCCGATGCGATCGCCTTGCGGTCGTCGGGGCTGAGCGAGGAGTTGTTGGCCTGCACCGCCAGTTCGGTGACGCGCGCCATTTTGTCGCCGGCTTGCGAGAGCGCGTTTTCCTGCAGGCCCAGGCGGTTCTGCACGTTGTTGGCGTTTTCGCCGAAGCGGGTAATCGCGGCCAGCGCGCGATCCAGGCCCACAGCAGTGCCGGCAGCGACCGGATCGTCCTTGGCGGTCACCAGGCGCTGCCCGCTGGACAGCTGCGATTCGAGCTGGTTTAGCCGCGTTTGCTTGGCGCCCATCGAGGCGATCGACTGGCTGTACATCATGCTGGTGGAGATACGGTCGGTCATCAGCGTACGGCGCCCAGGATGGCTTGGAAGATGGTGTCGGCGGTGGAGATCATCTGTGCGGCCGCCTGATAGGCCTGCTGCAGCTTGAGCATGTTGGCGGCTTCCTCATCGAGGTTGACGCCGGAAATCGAATCGCGACTGGCCTGCGCCTGGTCATTGATGACCTTCTGCGCGTCGGCGGCGTAATCGGCTGCACGCGCGGCCGAGCCCACCGAAGTGGTCAGGCCCGATAGCGCGCCGTTGAGCGTGACCGTGCCGCCGCTGAGCGCTTTGGCATCGTCGATCTTGGCCAGCAACTTGGCATTGCCGTTGTCGCTGGAGCCGGCGCCCGTCGGACCGACGCCAAACGTGTCGCCAGCCTTGGGCGCGCCATCCAGCGCGAAGCTCCAGCCGTTGGCGCTGATGGTCTGGCCGGGGGTGTAGGCGAACGGGCCGGCGCCGTCGATGGTGTATTGGTTGGCATCGATGAACTCCACCGACGACGGGGTCAGCAGCGCCGGGTTCTGCGCATTGGTGATCTTGACGTCGCTGATCTTGCCGGAGCCCAGGTTGGCGACGGTGGCGGTGGCCTTGACCGGCGTTGCTGCGGCAATGCGCGACGGGTCGGTGATGGCCACCGCCACGGTGCCGGCCAGCCCGGAAGTGGGCTGCAGCAGGAACTTGTCGCCGCTGGCCGGCGTGCCGCCGACCACCATGCTCACGCCATTGAGCACTAGCGGGTTCGCAGCGGTCCCGGTGCCGGTCATCGGCACGGCTGCGCCGGTGCTGGCGCTGGTGGCTTTCCACGCGGTGCCATCGAAGCTGAGCGTGACGTTCTGCCCGTCCACGGCCGACATGTTGCTGAAACTGGCGGTCAGCGAAGCGGTTCCGGTATTGCTCGGGTTGGCCGCAGTGGTGGGCGAGCCGATGTTGAAGAAGTTGCCGCCCATCGCGCCGTACAGGTCCATACCCTGGGCGTGACCGGCGTTGAAGGTGCTGGCCATGCCCACTGCAAGGCGGCCCAGTTCGGCCTGGGTCGGCTCCAGCACGCTGCTGCGGAATTCCAACAGGCCACCGATCTGCCCACCTAGCGAATTGGCGCTGAGGCTGACGTTCTGCCCCTGGGTCTGCATCGCCACCTGCAGCTTGGTCGGCTGGTACGGATCGGCGACGGTGGTGAGCTTGGACGAGGTCGTCCCCACCACCAGCGCTTGGCCGCCGGCGGTGAAGACATTCATGAAGCCGCCATCCTGGATCACCGCGGTGCCGCCGGTGTAGCCCACCAGCTTGCTCACCAGCGCATCGCGCTGATCGAGCATGTCTGGCGCAGCGTTGGCCGCGCTATTGCCGATGGTGCCGTTGAGCTTGGCGATCTGCTGCGTCAAACGGTTGACTTCGTCCACCGAGGACGTCAATCCGCTGTTGACTTCATTGCTCAGGCTGTCCATCTGCCCGTTGAGCTGCTTGAAACGCGTCGCCAGCGAGTTGCCGCTGTCGAGCATGCTCTGGCGCTCGGCGGTGGAGGAGGCATTGGACGACACCGCGCTGGTGGAATCGAAGAAGTTCGACCACAACCCGGCCACGTTGGTGGCGGTGTTGGAATACAGCGCGTCCACGCGGTTGGACAGCGACGACAGCTGCTGCAGGCGCGAGAGTTCGCCGCCGCTGTCGAGCAGGCGCGAGATGGCCAGCTGGTCCGCCACCCGGCCCACATCGGTGATCTTGGCGCCATTGCCCACGAACGCGTAGCCCATGTCGGTGGGCGTGCGCGTTGCAAATTCCACGCGTTGGCGGCTGTAGCCTTCGGTATTGATGTTGGCGACGTTATGGCTAACGGTCGACAACGCCCGTTGGAAGGCGATCAGCGCGCTGGTCCCGGTGGACATGATGGACATGGGCGTTTACCTCAACGACGGATGGTGCCAAGCCCGGCAGGCTCGGCGGTGCTGGCGTAACGGTTGGACAGATCTGCCGCTGCGTTGCCGATGGCGGCGACCGCACGGTCGATGGTCGGGCCGTTGGCGATCGCCGCGATCTTGGCTGCGTAGCCCGGATCGGTGGCGTAACCAGCCTGTTGCAAGCCGCGTGCAAAACCCTTGATATCGGTGCCGGCCTGCAACGCGGATTGGTAGCGGCTGTTGTTTTTCAGCAGGCGCACGTAGTCGGCAAAGCTCTCTTCGGCCGAGCCATAGGCGCGGAAGTCGGCGGTTTCGGTGGTTTTGACGCCGTTGACGTATTCGTGGGTGCCGGTGGTGACCTTGTTGCCACTCCAGCCGGTCGCCTTGATGCCGAACAGGTTGTTGGAATCGCCACCGTTGCCGATGCCGCGCCGCCCCCAGCCGGTTTCCAGCGCGGCCTGTGCGACCAGCGCACGCGGGTCCACACCGAGTTCGCGCGCGGCTTTCTGTGCGTGCGTCCAGATCTTGGCGACAAAGCCTTCCGGCGTGCGCTCGCCCAGGCTGGCAGCAGCAGTGCTGGCCGCGCTCGCGTTGACGGCGGTATTGGCATCGGCGGCGTCGCTGGCGGCCACATCGGACCAGCGATCGTTGGCCGACGGCCAGCTCAGCGCGGCCGCGTCGTCGCTGCCGGCATCGCTGCCGCCGCTGCGCCCGGCGATCAGATCCAGCACCTGGCTCATGCCGATACCGGTCAGGCCGCCTGCGCCGATGCCTGCAGCGGCGCCGACAGCTGCGCCGAGGCTCGCACCGACGCTGGTTGCCGCGCCGTCGCGGGCAGGCAGCGGCAGCGATGCATCGCGCTTGCCGGCGACCAGGGCATAGGCCTTGGCCGCATCGGCGGTGCTCAGCGAGGTGTTCAACGCCGGGCCGCCAGTGTCGCCACTCAACTGCTTGGAGATCATCGCCGACAGGCCCAGGCCCTTGCCTTCGGTCAGCGCCTTGGCCATCTGCTGGTCGTACATCTCGCGGAACATCTGGTTTTCACCAGGAAACATCGGGTCGCCGGAGCTGGCATCGCGCATGCTCTTGACCAGCATCTGCGCGAACTGGCCTTCGAGCTGACGTGAGACCTTGTCGATCTTTGCGGGATCGGCCTTGGTGCTCGGGTTGAGATCAATGGGCGAGGCTGCGATACGCATGTCAGATGACCTCTAGCTCCGCCGTCAGCGCGCCAGCCTGCTTCAGGGCTTCGAGAATGGCGACCAGGTCGCCGGGAGCCGCGCCCACTTCGTTGACCGCGCGAACGATCTGATCGAGCGTGGTGCCGCCTTCGAACTTGAACATGCGGCTGCCTTCGGAGGTCGCCGTGATCGTGGACTGCGGTGTCACCGCCGTGCGGCCGCCACTGAAGGCACCCGGCTGACTGACGTTGGTGTTTTCGCTGATGGTCACGGTGAGCGAGCCATGCGCGATGGCGGCCGGCATCACCCGCACCAGCTGGCCGATGACCACGGTGCCGGTGCGTGCATTGACCACCACCTTGGCCGGCGCATCGCCCGGCGAGAGTTCGACATTTTCCAGCCGCGCCAGCAGGCCGATACGCGCGCCCGGGTCGGTAGGCGAGCGCACCGCCACGGTCACGCCATCCACCGCACGCGCGGTGCCGGCGCCGAAGCTGCTGTCGATCGCCGCGACCATCCGCGAGACGGTGGTGAAGTCGTTCTGGTGCAGGTTGAGGGTGATTTCGCCGCTACCGGCGAACACGTCCGGCAGGGCGCGCTCCACTGTGGCGCCGTTGGGAATGCGGCCGACGCTGGGAATATTGACCGACACCCGCGAGCCATCCTTGCCCTGCGCACCGAAACCGCCAACCACCAGGTTGCCCTGGGCCATCGCATAGACTTGGCCATCGGCGCCTTTCAGCGGTGCCATCAGCAAGGAACCGCCACGCAGCGACACCGCGTTGGCGATCGAGGACACGGTGATGTCGATCGGCTGGCCGGGCTTGGCGAATGGCGGCAGCTCGGCGTGGATCGCCACGGCCGCGACGTTTTTCAGCTGCGGGTTGACGTTCGCCGGAACATTGACGCCCAGCTCGCCGAGCAGGTTTTTCAGGCTCTGTACGGTGAAGGGCGCCTGGCTGGTGCGGTCGCCGCTGCCGTCCAGGCCGACCACCAGGCCGTAGCCGACCAGCGCGTTGCCGCGCACGCCGCCGACCTGGGCGAGATCCTTGATGCGTTCGGCCGATGCCGGTGCGGCAATCGCGCATAGCGCGACTGCGGCGGCGAGCAAACGGAAGGGCAGGGATGACAGATTCATGGTCGCAGGCTCAGTAGGGCGACAGACGGGAATTGAAGAAGCGGCTCAACCAGCCCATCGCGTTGGACTGCGCGATCGCGCCGCGGCCGCCGTAGGCGATGCGGGCATCGGCCACCTTGCTCGACGGCACGGTGTTGTCCGGGGAGATGTCGGCGGCGCGCACGATGCCTTGCACCTGCACCAGCTCGTCGCCCTGGGTCAGGCGCAGATTCTTCTGCCCCTGGATCACCAGATTGCCGTTGGGCAGGCGCTGCATCACGGTGACGGTCACGCTGCCCTGCATGCGGTTGCTCTGCGCGGTGTTGCCCTTGCCGGCAAAGCTGCGGTCGCCATTGGTGGAGTTGCGCAGCACGTCGGTGCCGTTGACGGTGAGCGGCACGCCAAGCAGCGTGGGCGTGCTCATGTCGACGGTGTCGGCCTTGCTGATGCTGGTGTTGGCGGTGGACGAGGCGGTGGTGCTTTCGACCAGATTCACCGTCAGCAGATCGCCGACGTCGCGGGCGCGGCGGTCGCCATACAGGTTCAGCCCCGGGCCGGCGGCATAGATCGCACCGGCGCTGGGCTGCGCCACTGGCGCGACCACCGGCACGATCGGCGCCAGTTCGGCGAACGGCCGCACATCGCCGGCTGCCACGCAGCCACCCAGCAGCGCGCTGCAGGCAATGGCAAGAGACAGCGAAGAGAGAGAGGGCAGGCGTGACATGGCGTGGATTCCTGAGAGGGCAGCGACCGGCAAACCGATCAGACGTTGTTGTTCAAGTAACCGAGCATCGAGTCGGTGGTGGAGATCGCCTTGGCATTCATTTCGTAGGCGCGCTGCGTCTCGATCATGCTCACCAGCTCTTCCACCGTATTGACGTTGCTGCCTTCCAGCGCGCCCTGCACGGTGGTGCCCAGGCCATTGAGGCCGGGGGTGCCGTTCTGTGCGGGGCCGGAGGCAGTGGTTTCGACGAACAGGTTCTCGCCCTTGGACTGCAGACCCGAGGGGTTGATGAAGTCGGTCAGCGTCAACGCACCGATTTCCTGCGCCGCGGCCTGGCCGGCCAGGGTCACGCTGATGGTGCCGTCGTTGCCGATGGTCAGCGACTGCGCGCCTTCGGGCACCTGGATGCCGGGCTGCAGCGGGTAGCCGCTGTTGGTGACGACTTCGCCCTGCGCATTGATCTGGAAGGTGCCGTCGCGGGTGTAGGCGGAGGTACCGTCGGGCATCTGCACTTCGAAGAAGCCGCGGCCGTTGACCATCACGTCGAGCGCGCGGCCGGTCTGCTGCTGGCTGCCCTGGTCGAAGCCCTTGAAGGTGGAGACCACCCGCACACCGGTACCCAACTGAAGGCCGGTCGGCAGCTGCGTCTGCGCGGAGGTGGAACCACCCGGCGCACGCACTTGTTGATAGAGCAGGTCTTCGAACGCGGCACGGTCGCGCTTGAAGCCGGTGGTATTGGTATTGGCCAGGTTGTTGGAAATGACCGACATGCGCGTCTGCTGCGCATCCAGTCCGGTTTTGGCGACCCACAAAGCCTGATTCATGACCCGATTCCTCGTTAGACCCGGGGATGTGTTCCGGGTACGGCTGGGTATATGCACGTGCTGTGCCAAACCCGCGTCGGAATTTTGCCGGCTGTGCGGTGGATCACGCGGCGCAGGGCCGAGACGCGGCGACCAGGAGACGATGCATGGTTGCGCTGGAGGGGGCGGACAACCGCAGGGATGTAGCGGGGTGCAGACAGCAAGCCAGTGAACGTTGATGCCTTCCGCGATTGCCTGCCGATCAGCAGTGGCCAACCGTGGAAGCGCGGCGTCGTCTCCGGGGGCGGGACCGTGTAGCGGCATAGATGCCGCTACCGAGCCTCCACGGACGGATTCACGGCGTGTCCCGCTCCCGGAGACGGCGCCGCGCATCGACCAACCCGCGCATTACACCTGTCCGGTCACGAGGGCTCCACTTCTACTCACCGCCTCCAATTTATGGCGGGCGGTGGTCTGCTGAGGGCGCTTGCACGCGTGTAGGCGTGGGACACGCCGTGAATCCGTCGATGGAGGCTCTTATGCGGCATCCATGCTGCATAAGGTCCCACGCCTACACGCGTGCAAGCACCGCCGGTTTTGGTCGGTGACTGAGATAAATGCGGCGTTGATAGAAGTGGCGTTTGAATCAGGTGCCGTGCGTTGACTGATGTCTTCGCTGGCGAATGGGTGCAACGGCTTGGAGCGACTCCATGCGCACTGCGCGTTTAGACCGCTTGCAGGCCGGCCGCTTTCAGGCCTGACGCCGAAGACGGCAGGTGCGATCAACGCCCCGCAATAATGCGGGCGTCGTGCTTCAAGCAGCCGAAACACCGCCATAGGCACCCGCCTGACGGCGCAATCGCTTCGGCGATCACGTTTAGAACATCTGACGGTTTTAGAACATCTGACGGTGGCTGGATGGCCAGCAGACAAGCGCATCCGGTGCCCGGAATCGGCAGGTGTCGCTGCGTGACCGGGTCCTCTGCGCCGGCCGCACCCGCCTGGCCAACGCTCGCTAGAGGCGTTGTTAGCCGCTGACCCGCAGCAACGAATTGGCTGACTGCGCGTTGTCGTCGCCGTTCTTGATGATCTTGACCTGCATTTCGAACTGGCGCTGCAGCTGGATCATCTCCACCAGCGCGCCAGCGGCATCCACATTGCTGCCTTCCAGCATGCCGCTGTTGACGGTCTTGCCGGTGGCCACCGCAAACGCCTGCGCCGGGTCGGTGCTGGTATTGCGCATCAACCCGTCCGGGCGCCGCGTCAAACGGTCGGCGGGCGCATCCACCACCTTCATCTTGCCGACGATGTCCATCGCCTGCGGGCCTTCGCCCTGCGGGATGATGGAAATGCTGCCGTCGCTACCGATTTCCATCGCCTGGTGCGGCGGGATGGTCATCGGGTTGCCGCCTTCATCCAGCACCGCATGTCCGTTGGCGGTGACCAGCTGGCCATTGGCGGTGAGCGCCAATTCGCCGTTGCGGGTGTAGGCCTCGCTGCCATCCGGCGATTGCACAGCCAGCCAGCGGTCCTGTTGCAGCGACACGTCCAGCGGGTTGCCGGTGACTTTCTGATGGCCCTGGCTGCGATCGAAGCCCTGATCCACGTGCAGCGCATCGATCCGCGACGGATACCCCTTGCCCTGGATCTTGAAGGCCTCGGTATTGGCCAATGCGGCCTTGAACCCCACCGTATCGACGTTGGCAAGGTTGTGCGACACGGTGCTCTGCGCCTGCAGGGAGGCACGGGCACCGGTCATTGCGACGTAGAGGGCTTTGTCCATTTGACACCGGGAATCGAGAGTGGGGAATCGGGAATCGTAAAAGCGGAATTGCTGGAGACTGGGAGAGGGGAGGTAAGGCCGTTGTCCGCTAGACGTGACGCCGGCTCTTACGATTCCCTATTCCCGATTCCCTATTCCCAGCCGTTAACGAATATTGATGATCGTCTGGGTGACCTGATCCTGGGTCGAGATCATCTGCGAGTTGGCCTGGAAGTTGCGCTGGGCCACGATCATGTTCACCAGCTGCTCGGTCAGGTCCACTGTGGAAGCTTCCAGCGAGCCGGATTCGATCTGGCCCAGGTCCGAGGTGTCCGGTGCGCCAATGCGTGCGGCGCCGGAGGTGTAGCTTTCGGCCCACATGTTGTTGCCCTGCGACTGCAGACCCTGCGGATTGACGAAGCTGCCCAGCGCGACCTGGCCCAGCGGCTTGTCGGCGCCGTTGGAGTAGCGCGCGAACACCACGCCGCTGGTGTCGAAGCTGATCTCGTTGAGCTTGCCGCTGGCGTAGCCGTCCTGGCGGGTGTCGCGCAGCGCGAAGGCTTCGCCGTACTGGGTCGAGCCGCTGACGTTGAGCTGCATGTTCAGCACGCCGGCACCGGTGCTGGGTGTGAACGGGTCCATCGCGATGATGCCGTTGGCCGGAGTGGTCAGCGAGCCGGTGTCGGAGAACTGCAGTGTGGTCGGCGCCCCGACTGCCGTGCCGTCCACATAGTTGTGCACCTGCCACTCGTTCGGATTGGCGGTCTTGACGAAGTAGGAGGTCTGCACGTGGCTGACACCCAGTGAGTCATAGACATTGATGCCGCCGGTGGAGTGGCTGTAGGTCTTGTCGTCGGCCGGGCTGAACGGGGTCACCGTCGGTGCGGTGGCGTTGCCGGGCAGGGTGAAGGCCAGGTTGACCGTGGAGGTCGACTTGGGCGGGCTGTCGGTGGTCAGCAACTGCAGGTCCGACAGGCGGCCCACGTCGAAGCCATTGCCACTGGGATTCGGCGCGAACACCTGCAGGCGCGCGCCCTGCGGATTGACCACATACCCGTTGGCATCGGTCTGGAAGTTGCCGGCGCGGGTGTACATCTTGGCGCCGTTGGACGACACGGCGAAGAAGCCTTCGCCGGAGATCGCCAGATCCAGGCTGCGCCCGGTCGGGTCGATATTGCCCTGCGAGAACTGCTGCGCCACGTTGCTGACCCGCACGCCCGAACCGACCGCGTTGCGCGACAGGCCGTAGCTGGTGCTCTGGAACATGTCGGCAAACTCGGCGCGCGATTCCTTGAACCCGGTCGTGTTGACGTTGGCGATGTTGTTGGAAGTAACGTTCAGATCGGCATTGGCTGCGTTGATGCCGGACAACGAGGTATTGAAAGCCATGGATGAGTTCCTTTAAGTGTCTGTTGCCGGCTCAGCTGACGCGGAGCACGTTGGCGAGCGGGGAAGTGCCTAGCCCGGTCAGGTTGAGATACAGGCCGTCCGAGCCGATCGTGACGCTGTCCACCGGTGCATCGACATAGGTGGATAACTTGCTCTTGGCACCGGCGGTGTCGGTTTGGGTTGCGGTAATGCCGTACTTGCCGGCGGCCATGCGGTTGCCGTTGGCGTCGGTACCGTCCCAGGCAAACGAGACCTCACCGGCGGCGCTGGCCGGCACGCTGATTTGTTTGACGAAGGCGCCGTTGGCATCGGTGATTTCAAAATTGACGAAGCCAGCCGAGGTTGCGGCGACCACGCCCTTGGCCGAGCCGGTGGCATCGATGGCGACCTGTGCCGACGGCACCAACACGTTGTGGCCCACCAGCGCGGCGCCCTTGAGCACCTGGTCGGCGTTCATCGAATCGGAGAAATTGCCGACCTTGGTATTGAGGTCGCCAATGCCCTGCACGGTGGAGAACTGCGCCAACTGGCCTAGAAACGCGCTGTTTTCCATCGGTTTGAGCGGGTCCTGGTGCTGCAGCTGTTCGGTCATCAACTTGAGGAAGTCGGCCTGGCCGAGTGCTTCCTCTTTCTTCGTCGTCGATGTGGCGCTGCTGGAGGTCAGCCCGAGGCTGGTGTAGAGGTCGCTACCGATCGTGCTCATTGGAAAGGGTCCGTAGGAAAAAGGTCAGCAAGGAGGGTCAGCGACCCATGGTCAGGGTCGCGAGCGCCAGTTCCTTGGCGGTATTGAGCATTTCCACGCCTGCCTGGTAATTGCGCGAGGCGGAAATCATGTTGACCATCTGCGAGACCGGGTCCACGTCGGGCGAGAACACGTAGCCGTCGGCATCGGCCAGCGGGTGGCCGGGCTCGTAGCGACGGATCGGCGGCGCGTTGGTGGTGGTGATCTCCTTGACGTTCACCGAGGTCAGGCTGGGGTCCTGACGGCTCTGCTGGGCCTGGAAGATCGGCTCGATCGGCTTGTAGGTGGCTTCTGCAGAACCGGCGACCGAGTCGGCGTTGGCCAGGTTGGAGGCGATGGTGCTCAGGCGGACCGACTGCGCATGCAGCGCCGAGCCGGCCACATCGAAAATGGGAAGGTTGCTCATGACTTATTGGCCCGTGATCGCGGTGAGCATCGAGCGCACCTTGGATTCGAGGAAGCTCAGCGACGCGCGGTATTCCAGCGCGGCGCGGCCGTAGGCGGCGCGTTCTGCATCGGGATCGACGGTGTTGCCGTCCAGGCTGGGCTGATCGGATTCGCGGGTGATCTGGAACGGGTTGAGCCCGGCGCCGCCGCCCACTTCGTAATGCTTGGCGTCGGTGGCCTGCATCAGGCCGCCATCCTGCACGCCCTGGGCCGACTTCAAGGCCGCTTCGAAGTTGAGATCCTTGGCCTTGTACCCGGGGGTGTCCACATTGCTCAGATTGCTGGCAATGAGCTTCATGCGCTGCTCGCGCAGCGACAATGCGTCGCCGTGGACGCCGAGGAAGGACGAGAAGGGATTGGACACGGTGCTCTCCCGCGAAGTGTTGCCAGAGAAGAAGCAATGTTTGTGCCAAATCAGGGGGTGCTGCTGAACCCGTTGATCGGGTAGGGCGGCTAGAGCGCCGGGGCGGGGCCTTGATCGGCCAAGGCCGCGGTTTCAGACAGGATGGCGAACCTGGACGACCGGTTCGGGGCTCTTGGGCGCTATCGGACTAGCTGATGCAAGTCCTGTGCGAGGCGCTGCTTGGCTAGCGGCTGCGGCCGGCAACGGTCGGGACTATCGGGAAGGGTCAGGTAACAGCGGCAACGGCTCGCAGCCCTAGAAATGCGCTGCGCCCAATGTGGGCGTCTTGCCTGACGAGATTAGGTGGGGAGTGTTGCGAAGCCACTATTGACGGTAATTCACGCCAACAGGCTGCCAATCCATTTCCATTCAATCCGCGTCGCCAATCCACTCAAGGCGCGTCGCCAAGACAGCTTGGGTGTCGCCGGAGTTCTACGCCGGGAATGCCTGCAAGGCATTCCTTCTCATTGTCATCGGCACCTGCACGCGGCCGGCGCTGCGAACGACCCGCCGCCGGCGAACCAGTCATTCGATTTCTTGCTCAGGCCGCTTCGGCAACCACTTTCAAGCGTGCCAACACGTAGTCGGCCAACTCATGCGCGCTGTACTTGGCAACGAAGGCATTGGCACCCACCTGCTCGACCATGGCGTTGTTGAACACGCCCGACAAAGAGGTGTGCAGCAGCACGTACAGGCCTTGCAGGCCCGGCGTGCGCCGGATTTCCGTCGTCAGCGTGTAGCCGTCCATTGCCGGCATTTCGATATCGGAGATCACCATCGCATAGCGGTCGGCCGGGTTTTCGCCCGACGCCGCCACCTGCAGCAGGTGGTCCAGCGCCTGGCGGCCATCCGACAACAAGGTTGCCGACACGCCCAACTGGTCGAGTACGCTGCGGATCTGCTGACGGGCCACCCGCGAGTCGTCCACCACCAACACCTGGAACTGACGGTCGTAGGCCACCAACTGCAGCGACGGGTCCAGCTGCACGTCCTTGCTGACCTTGGCGATGTCGGCCAACACGCTTTCTACGTCGATCACCTGGATCAGCTCGCCCTGGAACCGCGTCACTGCCGTCAAATAAGTGGCTTCGGCACCTAGTTCCGGCGGCGGGTGGATATCTTCCACCGCAATATTGACGATGCGCTCCACACCGCTGACCAGAAATCCCTGGACCGAGCGGTTGAACTCGGCCACCACCAGGTAGCCGGGCCCATTTTCGGAGTGCGCGTCGCGTTCCGGGTGGCCGATGGCCAGGCCCAGATCCAGTACCGGGACCGAGCGCCCGCGCACGTCGGCAACGCCGGCGAATTCGGTCGGCAGGCCGGGCACCTGGAACAGTTCCGGCCGGCGCAGCACTTCCTGCACCTTGAAGACGTTGACGCCAAAAAGCTGGCGCCCGCCTAGCCTAAACAGCAGCAGCGCCAGTCGATTGTGGCCAGCCAGTCGGGTGCGCTGGTCGATGCGGTTGAGCAGATCGTGGGTCATGGGGCAGATATCGACAGCGCCGCCTGGAAACTTGAGGGCTTTGTGGTTGGTCGGGGCGCTGTCGGGAATGGGGAGTCGGGAATGGGGAATCGTAAAAGCGAGGGATGAAGCTTTCCGCAGCAAGCCCGAGGCGAAGGGCAGTGACTTTGCCTGCTGATAGCTTTCACCCAGTAAATCGCACGGCAGCAACGAAGGCCGACCATCTTTCAGCCACCAACCGATTCCCCATTCCCGATTCCCTATTCGAAAACAGGCACACCGCTTGCATGAGCTTCCGCGTCTTCCTACGGATCTGGTCCCATGCGCCTGCTCCTGCTTGTCATTTTGTTGGTCGCCTCCCCGGCCTGGGCCGATGGGTACCAGTCGGTCGATTCCATTCGCGCAGCGGCGCTGGCCACGGTTGGCCCCGATGCCGAAGCCGAGGCCACGCTCGATCCGGGTCTGCGCATGCCGGCCTGTCCCATCGCCCTGCAAGCCCAGCCCACCGGCACCAACACCGTCGAAGTGGCCTGCCCGCAGCCGGCTGGCTGGCGTTTGTTCGTGCCATTGAAGGTGCGCCGCAACCAGGATGTCCTGGTGCTGCGTCGGGGCATCAGCGCTGGAGAAATCATCTCGCTAGCCGATATCAGTATCGAGAAGCGTGACGCCGCCCGCATCGTCGGTGCGGTACTGGCCGACCCGGTGGCCGCAGTGGGCAAGTCCGCCCGCCGTGTCCTGCCGGCCGGCTCGCTGCTCTCGGCCAATGATCTGGTGACGCAGCGGCTGGTCCGGCGCGGCGATACCGTCCCGCTGGTGTCGCGCAACGGCGGTCTGGAGGTGCGTATGAGCGGTCGCGCGCTCTCCGATGCCGGCGAAAACGAGCGGGTTTCGGTCGAGAATTCCTCGTCCCGCCGTGTGGTGCAGGGGATTGTTGAAGCGAGCGGAACCGTTGTGGTCTCCAGGTAAAAATTTTCTATAAAGTTTTTTTTCTGGGTGCCGTTATCCCCTACGACCTGTAGAGGAGTTCCTGACATGACCCAGAAAATTGAAGGCAATCTACCGACCGCTGCCACCCTTCGCACCGCGGCCACGAGCAGCAAGATCGTTCCGGCCGGTGAAGATCGCGCGTCCCCGATTGCAGCCTTACCGCCCACCGACAGCGTCAAGCTGACCGGCGAAGCCACCAATCTGCAGAACCTGCAGCGCGAGCTGTCGCAGTCCTCGGCGATCGACACCGGTCGCGTCCAGGCTGTGAAAGACGCCTTGCAGAACGGCAGCTACTCCATCAACCCGGATGCCATCGCCAGCCGCATGATGGATCTGAATCAGCAACTGGCGGGTTGATCCCCGACTAAAAGGATGAACGTGAACGAGTTCCTGCAACGTCTCAGCGATGCGCTGGCCGGCGAACGCCAGGCATTACTCGAGAACGACATCGACGGGTTGATGCGGCACACGCAGGACAAGCTGTCGGCGCTGCGCGCGCTTGAAGCGCGAATGCCCGAAGGCGAAGAAGAACGTCTGCGTGAGCTGGCCGAAGCCAACCGCGCCAATGGTGCGCTGCTGGCACGTCGCCGCCGCGAAGTGAACTGGGCGCTGCGTCACCTGGGGCGAACCGAAAGCGCGCCTTCTTACGACGCCAAGGGCCAATCCAACGTACTGCGCGGCGGACGGTCGCTGGCAGTCGCCTGAGGTAGCCGTCACTGCCGCGGGCGCACGCACCCAGCTGCTGCGCGCACGCAGGCCACGCAGGTTTGCTACGGTCGACACTGCCGGCTGGCAGACACCGTGCGCAATCGACCGACGGAAAGGGACGGCGTGGAGTCACCGCTGTTCCAATGCACGCACGCACGCCATGCCGATCAGCGGTCGCGCCTGGCAACTGCCAATAGAGCAGCTTTAAGACGGTTCCAAGAGCAGCTAACAAAACGTAGCGAGCAGTCGTTTGGTGTGTGTCGAGGGCGGGGAGGAACCGGAGTGTACGAACGGTACATGCCGCACCGAGCACCGGCCGCGCCCGCCTGGTGGCTGCACAGTCCTGTTGCTAGCTGCTCTAAGACCAAGTGGCGATATGGCCGCCCTATGGTTCGGCGTATATTGAAGCGTCCCTGCTGCCGCCGTGTCCCGTGACCGCCAAGTTTTTTCTCAATCAAGCATTGTTGCCGTCTTCGACCATCCTGCGCGCATTCGGCGACCAGATGCTTGAAGGTGTGTTGCTGTTCCGTGCCGATGGGCAGCTGATTCTGGCCAACGCGGTTGCGCGTCAGAGCCTGTGCAAGGAAGACCCCGCCGACGATCGCAATCTGGGCGAGCGGATTTCGCAGGTGCTGCCATCGGATGCGCTGAATCAAGCGCGCAGCAAGGGCAGCTGGACCGGCAGCCTGCCGGTAGCCGACCGCGTGGTCATCGCGCACCTGTATTACAACGAAGAGCAGGGCGTCGGCCATTTTCTGGCGTTGTTCCACAACATCGAAGGCCAGCAGGATTACGAGCGCGAGCTGCAACAGCGCCACGCCGAACTGCGCCAGGCCTACATGCGCTTGAACGGCGCACAGGACAAACTGCTGCAGTCGGAAAAAATGGCCTCCATCGGCCAGTTGGCGGCCGGCGTGGCGCATGAGATCAATAATCCGATCGGCTACGTGCACTCCAATCTCGGCAGCCTGCAGGAGTACCTGCGCAGCCTGTTCACCCTGATCGAAGCCTACGAGCGCGCGCTGCAGGCGCCGGACCCGAAGGCCTTGATTCCCGAGATCGACGAAATCCGCAACCGTGCCGATATCGACTTCATCAGCCGCGATCTGCCGCAGTTGATGGCCGAATCGCGCGAAGGCATCGAGCGGGTCACCCGCATCGTGCGCGACCTCAAGGACTTCTCGTACTCGGACCGTTCCGAGTCGTGGAAGATGGTGGACCTGCATGCCGGCCTCGAATCCACGATCAACATCATCTGGAACGAGCTCAAGTACAAGGTGACGCTGGAGCGCAATTATGCCGAGCTGCCGTTGGTGGAATGCCTGCCATCGGAGCTCAACCAGGTTTACATGAACATGCTGCTCAACGCCGGCCAGGCGATTGTCGAGCGCGGCACCATCACCGTCACCAGCGGACGCGATGAAGCTGAAAACGTCTGGATCCAGTTCCAGGACAGCGGCGCCGGCATCGCCCCGGACCTGCTACAGCGCATTTTCGACCCGTTTTTCACCACCAAACCGGTCGGCAGCGGCACCGGCCTGGGGCTATCGATCTCCTACGGCATCATCAACAAGCACCACGGCCGTATCGACGTCGAAAGCGTGCCAGGGCAGGGCGCCAGCTTCCGCATCGTGTTGCCGATCCGGCAGCCGAAGTAGCGCTGACGCGCTGGGAGTGGGGAATCGGGAGTAGGGAATCGGGAGAGCGGCATGCGCTGGTGCTTTGATTTTGAGGCACGATTTGGCACGCGGAGAATCAAGCGGTAGATATCTGCTCTACCAATTCTCCATTCCCGATTCCCTATTCCCTATTCCCGGCCGTTGCGTAGCTCGTCATGGGTGCGGAAGGCCTGGCGAATATGCTCGCGCAGTTCGTCGTCGTTCCACGGCTTGGTCAGGAACCGGTAGATCGCGCCACGGTTGATCGCCTCGGTCACCGTGGCCAGGTCGGTGTAGCCGGACAGCACCAGGCGCACGGTATCGGGGTAGAGCATTTTGACGCGGCCCAGGAACTCGGTGCCGCTCATATCCGACATGCGCTGGTCCGACAGAATCACCTGCACGTCGTTGGTGGCCAACAGGTCAAACGCATCGCGCACGTTGCCGGCCGCCAGGATGCGATAGCCGTCGCGGCGGAACAGGCGCACCAGCGAGCGCAGCACGTTTTCTTCGTCGTCCAGCAGCAACAAGGTGCGGTCCGGGCGGCTTTCGGCGAACGATTCCGGACGCAGATAGCGCCGACGCAGTGCCATGCCGGCGGACTCGGCCGACATCGGTTCTCCGAACAGATAGCCCTGGAAGATGTCGCAATCGTTGCGTCGCAGAAAGCCCAGTTGCGCTTGCGATTCCACACCATTGGCGATCACCGTCATGCCCAGCTGGTGGCCCATCGCGATGATGGCGCGCGCAATCGCTGCCTCGCGGCTGCCGGCCGGGGCACTCTTGATGAAGCTGCGGTCGATCTTGAGCCGGTCGACCGGGTAGCGCACCAATGCGCTCAGACTGGAATCGCCGGTGCCGAAGTTGTCCAGACTCAGGCTGATGCCTTCGTTGCGCAGGTTGGCCATCGTCTCGTGGACGAAGTTGACGTTGTTGGTCAACGCGCTTTCGTTGATTTCCAGCGTTACGAACTGCGCCGGCACGCCCGCCGTTTGCAGCATGGCCATCACTTCGTTGAAGAAGCCCGGCCGCAGCAACTGCAGCGTGGAGACATTGACCGCAATGCTGAAATCGTCGAAGCCCTGGTCGCGCCACAGCCGCGCCTGACGCACTGCGTTCTGCAGTACCCATTCGCCGATCTGCACGATCACGCCCAGCCGCTCTGCGGTGCGCATGAAGCGCTCCGGCACCAGCATGCCCAGCGTGGGCGATTGCCAACGCAGCAGCGCTTCCATGCCGACGATGCGGCCGTCGCGTGCGCTGACCAGCGGTTGGTAGCGCAGGCGCAGTTCGCCATGCGGGATCGCATCGACGATCTGCCGCGCAATGATGCTCTCGCTATGCGCGTTGGTCGCCGAATTGCGCGTGTACAAGCGCACCGTGTTGCCGCCTTCGCGCGCGGCCTGATAGCTGGCTTCTTCGGCGTAGTCGAGCAGGATGGAGAGCGAGGTCGAGTGTTCGGGACACAGGCTGATACCGACCTTGCCGGTCATGAACAACGTATACGGCAGCACCGATAACGGCAGTTCCAGCTGCTGGCGAATCTCTTCGGCAAAATCTTCCGGCAGCGGCGTGTCGTCGCGGCGCACCGCCACGATGATCATTTCGTCGCTGCCGTGGCGCCACAACTTGCCGCGCGTGCCTAAAAACTCCTGTAGACGGCGTGCGGCCAGCGTCAGTGCCTGATCGCCGACCTCACCACTCATGTTCTCGTTGATCGAGGCAAAATGGTCGATGTCGACATGGAAGATCATCAACGGCTGGCCGCCGGATGCGGCCGCGTCGACCAGATGCAGTAATTCGGGGTTGCCTGCGCCAAGGCGCGTCGGTTTGACGATTTCCAATCCGGGCGGGATTACGGGGCTCCACATGACTCAACGTCCACCATCTTCGTGGACGGACTCGCCGGCCGGGTGATAGGGCAGGCGCAACGTCACGCGCGTGCCTGCTCCGGGTGCTGAGTCTATCGCGAGCACGCCACCGACGGTTTGCGCACGCTCACGCATCACGATCAGTCCAAGTCCGCGCGGGCCTTCCGGCTCGAACCCGTCGCCGTCATCGCTGACTTCCAGACGGAACGTCTCGCTGTCGATCGATTGCAGACTCATGCGCACTTCGCCGGCGCATGCGTGTCGCAAGGCATTGGTCAGGCTTTCCTGCGCAATGCGGAAGCAGGCCTGTTCGATTTCGTTGCCGGGGCGCACGTCGAGCGCCTGGATATCCAGCTCCAACCGGACCTGCGAGACGCGGAACAGCATCGAGGCCTGCCAACGCAACGCTGCTTCCAGACCCAGCGCATCGAGTTGCGGCGGACGCAACAGCATCGACAGATTGCGCAGCTTGTTCACGGTGGAATCGGCCAGCGACACCACTTCCAGCAGATCTTCGCGGCGCGCGACCGGGTCGAGCTCGTCCAATGCCGCATGCGCAGACAACTTCATCGCAGTGATCGCCTGGCCGATGTCGTCGTGCAGATCGCGCGAGATCGCACGACGTTCGTCTTCCTGCAACGAGAACAGCCGCTTGGCCATTGCCTGCAACTCGGCATTGCTCTCGGCCAGGGCATCGCGCATGCGCTCGGGCTCGCTCAGATCGCGTACCACCAGCAGCTTGCAGCTGCGCCCGCCGTAACGGATATCGCCCGCCGACAGGCCTGCATAGAACGTGCTGCCATCGCGACGGCGCATCGCCCGCGCACTGGACACCGGCTCATTGCGATCGCTGCCGGCACGCAGATACTCGCGCACCACCGATAAATCGGAATCGCCAACCAGCGTTTGCAGCGGCTCGCCCAGAATGGTTTCGCCCTGAAAACCGAACTGGGCGGAGCCTGCCGCATTGGCGTACATCACGTGCTCGTCGGCGAGGATCAGCACGCCGTCCGGCAGCACCCGCACCAGCTCGCGGAACTGTTCTTCGCGCTCGCGCAGCAGACGCCGCGACTGTTCGCGCTCGCTGACATCCTGCAAGGTGCCGTGCACATGGCTTGCGCCGCTGGGCAAGGTCACGCTCTCTGCCCGCAGATGCACGGTGCGCGGTTGCGAATCGCCACCGGTGAGCGGTAGCAGCACATCGATCTGTACTTCGCCGCCGGTGCACATGTCTTCGATCATGCGTTCGATACGCGCCTGGGTGGCGGTATCGGATGCGGTCAGCAGCTCTTCCAGACGATGTTCGCGCCGATGCATCGGCACGCTGCGTCCCAGGATGCGATACACCGCCGCCGAGTAGCGGCCCAGGCCGCTGGCGCGATCCAGTTGCCACGAACCCAGTCGCGCGATGCCCTGCGCTTCTTCCAGGCGTTCCAGCGCTTCGTCGCGCAGATGCTGCGCCTGGCGTTCTTCGCTGCGGTCCACCGTCACCACCAGACGGGCAGGGCCGCTGGCCAGATGCAGCTGATTGCTACGCACCTCGACATGCCGCAGTCCACTGCGGGTCAGCAGATCTTCGTTCAACACGCAGGTGGTGTCGCCCTTGCCGCGGATCTCCGTGATGATGTCTTCCAGCCGCGCGCCATCGGCGTTGGGCCAGACCGCCTGCAGCGTCTGCTGCAGGAATTCGTCGCGCTCCCAGCCGAAGAATTCCAGCGCCGCCGGATTGGCGTCGAGGATGCGCATGGTCGCCAGGTCGTAGATGAAGGCCGGGCTGGGCAGGGCCAGGAACTTGGCCTGCAGCAAGGCTTCGGACTGCGCCAGTTGCGCATGTTCTTCCACGATCAGCGTCATGAAGCGCCGCAGCACCAGATGGATCACGATGCTCGACACCAGCAGAAAGCTGGCATCGGACCAGCGTTCCGGCACTGCCGCGCCAGCCAGATTGAGCAATCGGTTGCCCAGCAGCAGCCACACCACACCGATCAGCAGGTACAGACCGGTCAGCGTCCACAGGCCTTGCTGCAGGCGTTCGGCCAGGCGAAGTCGGGACACGGGAGGGGACGAGAACGCGGGCGCGGCGACAGGTTGGTGCATGGGTCCGCGGACGACCTTTGGAGCGGGCGATGCGGCCATCTTAGCCGTAAGTCGGCCCGGTTCGGTTGCGCTCGAAACACTCGCCTCAACTAATCCGCTGGACGGCCGTTATCCATTGCGACCCCGAGGCAGGGGTCGATCCTTCGGAGTGTTCCAGAGTGGACTCAGGCGTCATTGCAAGCATGCTGCAGCACCCGCTGACCTCAGCGGTGGTGTTGTTGGATGCGCATGGCCAGCCCCTGGCGGCCAATAGCGTTGCGCAGTCCCTCGGGCTGCCGGCAACCCTTGGTGCGTATGCCGAAGTGCTGGAGAGCAGTCGCGCCCAGGTGGCCGACAGCGGCGGCATGGCGGCCTGCGTGTTGCCGGGAACGGGCGGCGGACGGCTGGAAGGCTGGCTGCGCGCGGTCTGCGACGAGCACGGCAAGGTCATGGCCTTCACCCTGAGCATTCCCGAGCCGATGGGCGCCGATGGAACCAGCCGCTGGGAAATGGGCCTGGACAGCGCCGATCACGGGTTGTGGGATTGGGATATCCCCGCCGACGTGGTGTACCGCTCCGAGCGCTGGACCCGCATGCTCGGCTATTCCGAGCAACCGCTACCGAACAATCTCACCGCGTTGTCCGGGTTGATTCATCCCGACGACCACGCGCAGGTCAGCGCCGCCGTCCAGGCGCATCTGGATGGGCGCACCGATACCTACGTAGCCGAATTCCGGCTGCGCCAGCACGACGGCCAATGGCGCTGGATCCTCGATCGCGGTCGCGTGGTCTCGCGCACCGCCGATGGCCGCCCGCTGCGCATGGTCGGCACCCATACCGACGTGCATCACCACAAATTGCTCGAGCAGCAGCTGCGCGAGCAGCAGGCCCAGCTCGAAGAAGCCCAGCGCATTGCCAGCATGGGTAGCTGGAGCTGGGATTCGCTGAAGGACCAACTGTGGATATCGCAGGACTTCCTGCAGCAGCTCGGCATGACCCAGCTGCGCCTGCACGGCGTTCGCGACCTGCTGCGTCTGCTCGCACGGCCTTCGGTGGCGCAACTGCGCGGGGCCTGGCGCAAGATCAAGCACGAAGGCCTGCCGGTGCATTTCGAGTTGGAGGTCAACGGCCTGCTCGGCGTCAATCCGCATCATCTGCGGGTCTGGGCGCAACCGGTGTTCGATGGCGATGGCAGCATGGTGCGTGTGCTCGGCCAGTTGCAGAACGTCACCGAGCAGCGGCAGACCGATGCCCTGATCCGTTGGCGCACCGAACTGCTCAATCGCGTGTCCGCGTTGGGCAAGATCGGCGGCTGCGAAATCGAGGTCGATACCCGTCGCATGCAGTGGACCGAGGAGTGCTACCGCATCCACGGCTTGCGCAAGGAAAACATCACCCTGGAGCAGGCGCTTGCGCTGTACACCCAGGATTCGCGCGACGCTTTCGAAGCGGCGCTGCTGCGCATTTCCGATGGCGGTCTGCCCGAGCAGCTGGAGCTGTGCTTCTATCGCAACTCCGGTCAACGCATCTGGGTGCAGGTGCTGATCGAGCTGGATCGTCGTGAAGGGCTGCCGCCGCGGTTTGTCGCCTTGTTCCGCGATGTCACCCGCGAGCGCGAAGCCAACGAACGCATCGAGCTGCTCGCGCACTACGACCGATTGACCGGCCTGCCGAACCGTTTTCTGCTGCGCGAGCAGGCAGAAAACGCGATCCGCGAAGCGCACGAGCGCGGCCAGGTGCTGGCCATGCTGCTGATCGATCTGGATGGCTTCAAGAGCATCAACGATTCGTTCGGCCATGCCACCGGCGACAACTTGCTCAAGCTTGCGTCGGCGCGGCTGCATCAGCATCTGCGCAACAGCGATCTGTTCGGCCGCTTCAGCGACGACGAATTCATCGTGCTGCTGCGCGATCTCTCCGAGCCGGAAGATGCCGGCCACGTGGCGCGCAAGTTGATCAGCGCGCTGGGCGAACCGCTGCGCAAGGACCATGTCACCCTCAAGCTCGGTGCCAGCATCGGCATTGCGCTGCAGGGAGAGGGTCTTTCGGACTTCGACAGCCTGCTGCGCGCCGCCGATGCGGCGATGTACGCGGCCAAGGAATCCGGTCGCAACACCTTCCATTACTACAGCCAGGACGTGCTGCTGCGTGCGCAGCGCCGGCTGGAGCTCGAGCATGCACTGCAAGGTGCGCTCGAGCGCGAAGAGTTCACGCTGGTCTACCAGCCGCTGGTCAACACCGTGGGCGACGCATCGCCGGCGATCGAAGCGCTGATGCGCTGGAATCGCCCAGGCCATGGCCCGTGCAGCCCGGTCGAATTCATTCCGATCGCGGAAGAATGCGGCGAAATCGTGCGTCTGGGCGAATGGGTGATCGGTGAAGCCTGCCGCCAGGCGGTGGTCTGGGATCGCGCCGGGCTGCATTTCAGCCGCATCGCGGTCAATGTCTCGGCCGTGCAGTTGCGCGAACGCGGCTTTGCCGAGCGCGTGCTGGAAATCTGCCGCGACAACGGCTGGCCGCCATCGCGGCTGGAACTGGAATTGACCGAGTCGGCGCTGATTCGCGATTCGGATTCGCTGCGCCGTTGCTTCGAGTTGTTCGAGCAAAACGGTGTGCTGCTGGCGGTGGACGACTTCGGCACCGGCTTCTCGAACCTGCATTACCTCAACCGCTTCCCGGTGCAGCGCCTCAAGATCGACCGCAGCTTCGTACAGGGCATGCTCGACGACGCCAACACCGCCGAGGTCACCCAGGCCATCGTGCATCTGGGCCACGCGCTAGGCATGCAGGTCGTCGCCGAAGGCGTGGAGACCGTGCAGGAAGATGCCTTGCTGCGCCAACAAGGCTGCGACGAGATCCAGGGCTATTTCTACTCGCGCCCGTTGTCGCCGCGCGACATGGCGCAGTGGCTGCGCGAAGCCGAAGCCGGCATGCGGCTGGGTGCGCGCTTGGTGATCGCCAGCTGAGACGCCGGTCTGGCTGGCACCGTCAGTCTTGATGCTGCGCCATGGCGCGCAGGGGCGTGTAGCAGTTTGATACGCCGATGCGGCGTGCCGTCATACAAAAGGTTTGCAGCTCGCGTAATGCAAGCGACTGCGTGGAACCACAAGAATCTTCCATGCCATTTTCCCAACGCAGCGGCAGACGCGCGTTCCGCTCAACGTCGCAGAACGCCCGGATGCGAGCCTCGCGATGTATGACGCTGCTATCCGGCGACGCGTCACGGATTCCCGTGCGGAGCGTCATGGACATCTGCGACATCTTCCCAATACATCATCAGTCCGGATCTGGCTGCTACACGGCGCCAGCTGCCAGGCCGATGTCCGGCACGTTCAGTGATCGCATCTGCATGCAGCCCTGTCGTCAGTGGTGCACGTGAGGTCCGCAAGCCAGCACGCTTAACCGCTCTGGTGCAGTTTTCATTCCGGCGCAAATGAAAGCTCGCGCCTCCAGACCAGCGGCGTGTTTTCTCTTTGCTTGTCAGGGAAGAAAAGCGATAAATAGCCTGCCGCGATGGCGCGGTCGCGGAGTTTCAGACCGACGCCTTCCGCGGTCACTACGGATACGTCGGTCACCGTGCCTTGCGCATCGACCGTCATGTCCCACACAAGGCGGCCGCGCCACTGGTCCGGGGGAATCGATGCGTCATAGTTCGGTCGGCCAACGACATAAGGCGTTCCAGGGTCTGTGGACAGTGGCGAATCTTCAAGTTTTGCATTGACCTGGATGGTGCTTTCGCCAGTGCGCCCATCGCCTGTTTGGGCTTGAAAAGTCCATAAGCCAGGCGCTCCGCTTTGGCCCAGGTCGGCGCCGTAACACTGCTTTGCACCACGATACTCAGGGTACTGGTGGCTCGATACTTCCCGCCCGGATGCGTCGAAGGCCTTCAACATCAACCCGCCCACATCGGTATCGGCAAAGTTGGTTGCGACACAGACTTGGTGATGGTGCTGACCATCGGTCAGAAATTGGATGGTTTGCTGGCGCGTAATCGAATGGGGCGGCCGCGCCTCCCAGAGGAATTCGAGATACACACTCTCGTTCGCCGATGCTGCGACAGCTGCCGCGGGCTGGAGCGCTGCTGCAGCCAATAAAACCAAGCGACTTCCGTTCATGGATATCCAGCACGTTCAACCTGAGGACAAACGCAATCTTCCCATGCTGATAGGCAATGGGGCTGGCACTCCGGGAGTGATGAAAACGGTGTCGTCCCTGTGGCTAACAAACCCTGGGGCGTGTTGGCGTATTGGCCAGGGCGGGGGACTTGTGTGTGTGCGGTCCGCGTAGTGCCGTGTGGCCCGGGGCAACTGACAGCCGGCGAGCCTGAGGCGGTTGGCTGGAAAGCCTGAGATCGGGCAGTTCAAAACAACCGGCGGGGCGCCTGCCGAGGCACGCCCCGCCGTTGCAGGGATCAGCGTGTGGACGCGCCGACGGCGGCGCCGTCCAGGCCCAGGTCCCACGCCACAGTCGCGAACAGCAGGTCGGTTTCGCTGCAATCGCGGCGCGGGTTGATCAACGCCTTGATTTCCGCGCGGGCGGCAAGCTCCAGCCGTTCCAGTGCGGCCGGCAACCGTACCCGCCGCAGCACCGGCCTGGCCGCTTCGCTTTGCGCGATGCGCTCGGCATGGGCGGTGGCCAAGGCTGCTGCCTGCAATGCGGCAGTGGGGTCGGTATCGATAGTGGGGGCAAGGAGCGTCATGAGCGGAACACCGGGTCGTTACGGAACGACAAATCCCCGGAAAGCCGGGGAATGTCGGGATCAGAAGCTGCGGGCAGACATCGGTCTTAGAACAACTCGACCGTGCCGGCACCCATGCCCTGCTGTGCGACCGGCTTGTGCGGCGGGCGTTCCCACTCCACACGCATGTCGCGCAGACGGCTGGACACCTTGGCCAGCGACGCAACCAGGTCGCTGTCGTACACGCCGCCATTGCGATGCAGCAGTTCCTGCAGCGCCACCGCCTCACGGTTGATCGCGGTGAGGCGATCGAGGTGGGTGTGGATGCCGCTCAACGTCTGCGTGGCGATGTCCTCGAACTGCAGGGCGCGGACGGCTTCGGCCACGCTGCCATCGATGGAACGAGCGCACTCGGAGATTTCGCGCATGCCATCGCCCAACGAGGCGTTGATCTGAGCGACGTTCTCCAGCATGGCGGCCGATTCATGGCGCGCCTCGCGGGAACGGTCCATGTGACGCGATGCCAGCTGCGAGACCGTTTCACGCACCTTGGCGATCGATTCCTTGGAGCTGTGTGCCAGCTTGCGGATCTGTTCGTTGAAGGTGGTGGAACGTTCGGACAGGTTACGCACCTCGTCGGCGACCACCGCGAAGCCACGACCGGCTTCACCGGCACGTGCTGCTTCGATGGCGGCGTTCAACGCCAGCAGGTTGGTCTGGTCGGCAATCGACTTGACGTCTTCCAGCAACGCGAAGATGCCATCCAGATGCTGTGCCATCTCATCGATGTGATGGACGGTGTTGGTGCTCTGGCCGCTCACCTGTTCCAGCGCTTCCACCAATTGCTCCATGCGGGAGCTGGCGTGCTGGGCGAAGCGGGCGACGTCGACGCCGGCACTGCCATCGTCGCCTGCGCGGTCGACGATGCGGGCCAGTGCCTGGCTTTGCTGGCGCGACTTGCGGTTCATCGATTCGAAGCTGCCACCAAGACCGGACACGGCCTGGCGGATCAGTTCGCGGGCACGCTCGACTTCCGAGCGCGAACCATCGACTTCGTTGCTGACGAACGTACGCAGTTCGTTGAGCAGTTGGTCCTGCTCGCGCAGGATGCGGGTCTGGTCCGGGTTGCGCCGGAACTGGGAATACGTCACCCAGGCAGCGAAAACCAACCAACTAAGGGTCATGGTCGCCAGGATCGCCCAGCGCACCGAGGCGGGCCAGTCGAATCCGACAGCGAAGGGAAACAGCAAGGTCAGAGCCAAAGGAGCGGCTAGACGGATGAGTGGACGTGAATACATGGGCGTTCTCGGCAGAGTCACGGTTGCTGTATCGGCAATACCCCCGTTGTCTTTAGCGACGATCGCCATATCGTCTTGCCCATGCGCTTGCGGCCGGCGCACGCTAGCGCCCGTTATAGGCGCCTGAAACCGCCTTGTTTGCGCTACTCAGCGCAGCACGCGGTCCACCGCTTCGCTCATCGCGCGTTTGGCGAACAGGAAGTCCCACAAGCTGCCCCCCATCTGCCGCCACAGGACCGCCGAGCGCACTGCCGCCAGCAACAATGCGCGGATTTCCGCGACCACGCCTGCCTGGCCCAGGTAATGCGGGTTGCCCTGCACCATGACTTTGGGGCGCAGGTGGCTGATGGTCTGCGCGTACAGCCCGCCCAGCGAACTGAGCACATCCGGATGAGCGCTGTCGTTCAGGTTCTGCGCCTGGCGTGCGGCTGCCTCGATGCCGTTGGACACCGTCGACACGGTGGTGGTGTCGCGCACGAAACGGCGCTCCAGTTGCAGCACCGCCAGCGCCAGGCGCGGCAGCACATCGTCCTGAGTCTGGTTGCGGAAGTAGTTGTGCAACAGGCGCAGACCGGGCGCCACCGCCTCAGCCGAGCCGTAAACGGCCTCTGGCGAGGCCGCATCCACCCGGAACACGCTGTCCATGGCGGTGCGCACCGTCGCCGCTTCCGAATGCCCGGTTTCGGCGATCCGCCGCACCTGCTGCAACGCCTGGGCGACGCCGGCAAGCGCCAGCACGCGGTATTCCATGGAAACACTCATCAAGCCACACCCTCAGAGGAAAAAGAAGATCCCGCCAGCTGGCGTTCCAGCGGCGCATCGGTGGCGGCAATGACCGCACCGCCCAGGCATTCCTCGCCGTCGTACAGCACCAGCGACTGCCCGGGCGTTACCGCCCGCTGCGGCCGCTCGAACCACACCTGCACGCTGCCATCGTCCTGCACATCCACCGTGCACGGCTCGTCCGGCTGCCGGTAGCGTGTCTGCGCAGTGCAACTGAAGCGGCGCGCAGGCGGTGCGCCGGTCACCCAGTGGGCTTGCTCGGACTGCAGCCAGCGCGATTGCAGCAAGGGGCTGTCGCGGTCCTGATCCACATACAGCACGTTGCTGGCCACATCCTTGCCCACCACGTACCAGGGCGCTGCTGCCCGGCCACGCACGCCGCCGATGTTCAGGCCTTCGCGCTGACCCAGGGTGAAATAGAACACCCCCGGATGGTCGGCAATACGCTGCCCCTGCGGGTCGCGGATCTCGCCGGTGCGGGCGGGCAGGTAGCGCCCCAGAAATTCGCGGAAGTCGCGCTCGCCGATGAAGCAGATGCCGGTGGAATCCTTTTTGGCGTGGGTCGGTAGACCGGCGTCCTGGGCGATACGGCGCAGCGTGCTCTTTTCCAGATCGCCGATCGGGAACAGGGTCGCGGCCAGTTGGGTCTGCCCCAGTTGGTGCAGGAAATAGCTCTGGTCCTTGCCACGGTCCGCCCCACGCAGCAGCCGCCAGCGTCCGCCGCTGTGGGCCACCTGCGCGTAATGGCCGGTGGCGATGCGCTCGGCGCCCAGCGCCTGGGCAGCGTCCAGGAAATGCTTGAACTTGACCTCGCGGTTGCACAACACATCCGGGTTGGGCGTGCGTCCGGCGGCATATTCGGCCAGAAAGTGCTCGAACACGCCGCTCCAGTATTCGCCGGAAAAATCGCGAAAGTGGAACGGGATACCCAGCACGCCGCACACCGCCACCGCATCGCGACGGTCGTCTTCGGCGCGGCAATCACCACTGCCGTC
Organism: Xanthomonas sp. WHRI 10204; assembly: GCF_040202875.1. Lineage (NCBI taxonomy): Bacteria > Pseudomonadati > Pseudomonadota > Gammaproteobacteria > Lysobacterales > Lysobacteraceae > Xanthomonas > Xanthomonas sp. WHRI 10204. The sequence continues at coordinate 2,241,014 of NZ_JBEGDW010000001.1, read as the reverse complement.
GTCGGCCCAGTTCTGCATGAACAACCCGGCGATGGGCTCGCCTTGCTGCGCCAGTCTCCACGCCGCCACCGACGAATCCACGCCACCCGACACGCCCACCACGATACGCGGCGTACTCATGCGACGTGCTGTACCAACGCCAGCGGGTGACGCTGCCCGGCCAGAAAGTCGGCCACCACCTGCCACACCAACGGGCTACGCAGCCGCTCGGTCGCGTCGCGCAATTCATCCGGTGTCATCCACAGCGCGCGCACCACACCGGTATCCAGGCGGCGCTCCGGGTGATGGGTCACCGCCTCGCCGACGAAGGCGAAGCGCAGGAAGCACTGGCCGCTCGGCGCCACCCACTGGTAGGTGCCGATGAAGTGGGTCAGCCGCACGTCCCAGCCGGTCTCTTCCAGAGTTTCGCGCACGGCCGCGTCCAGCAGGCTTTCGTTCGGCTCCAGATGGCCTGCGGGCTGGTTCAACAACAGCCGGCCCGCGATGGTTTCTTCCACCTGCAGAAATCGGCCGTCGCGCACCACCACCGTGGCCACGGTGACGTCCGGGTGCCAGCGCTGTTCGGGCGTGCTCATCGGTCGAGCGCCTGGGCGGGCGACAGGCCGGCCAATGCATCGGTGCACAGGCGGGCGGCGCAACACCGCAGAGCAGCCAGGGGCGCGCGGGCATGCAGGGATGCTGCAGCAGACGGCGCCTGTCGCAGCGCGGTCGGGGTATCGGTCATCAAGGGCCAGCCGGGGAATCGGAGACAAATTGTGCGGGCCGCGGCGCAAATCGTCCAATGCGCGCGGCGATGAACCGTATAATGGCCGGATGCCCCGGAAGACATCTCACGAACACGATCATGGCCTCACGGTCGAAGCCAGCAAGCCTGAAGTGGCGCCACCGCCGCGGTATCAGGTGCTGCTGCTGAACGACGACTACACCCCGATGGACTTCGTGGTGACCGTGCTGCAGCAGTTTTTCAACCTCGATCTGGAGCGGGCCACCCAGGTCATGCTGCACGTCCATACCCGTGGACGCGGCGTTTGCGGGGTCTACAGCCGCGAAGTGGCCGAGTCCAAGGTGGCGCAGGTCAACGAGTTTTCGCGCATGAACCAGCATCCGCTGCTGTGCACGATGGAACAGACCTGAGCTGGCAGCGGGATCATTCCAGCAGCGCAACAGTGTGGCTGCAATCACGTGCTAACGCCGTCTGAACATGCCTATCCGATAGGGTTGTGGAAAATCCCAACAAAAGCCGCATATTGTTGGCAACAGCCGTTCGGAGTTACCAATGTTCAGCAAAGACCTAGAGCAAACCATCGGCCAGTGCTACAAGCGAGCACGCGAGGCGCGTCATGAGTTCATGACCGTCGAGCACCTGCTGCTCTCGCTGCTGGACAACCCTTCCGCGCAAGCCGTGCTCAAGGCCTGCGGCGCGGATCAGCTGCGGCTGCACAACGATCTTGAACAGGCGATCGAGGCCTCGGTCTCGCGTCTGGCCGAAGACGATGGCCGCGACACTCAGCCGACCCTGGGCTTCCAGCGAGTGCTGCAGCGCGCGGTCTACCACGTGCAGTCCTCGGGCAAGAAAGAGGTCACCGGCGCCAACGTGCTGGTCGCCATCTTCGGCGAAAAGGATTCCCACGCGGTGTATTTCCTGAATCAGCAGGACATCACCCGTCTGGATATCGTCAATTACCTGTCCCACGGCATCGCCAAATTGGGCGAAGACGGCGAGCAGCCGTCCGCGTCCGATGGTGAGCCCAAGAGCGAGGGCGGGGAGGGCGAGGCCAAGGGCGATGCGCTGGCCGAATATGCCACCAACCTCAACGAGCAGGCGCGCAACGGCAAGATCGACCCGCTGGTCGGCCGCGCCGATGAGATCGAGCGCACCATCCAGGTCCTGTGCCGCCGCCGCAAGAACAATCCGCTGTACGTGGGTGAGGCAGGTGTGGGCAAGACCGCGATCGCCGAGGGCCTGGCCAAGCGCATCGTCGACAACGACGTGCCGGAAGTACTCGCCGACGCGGTGATCTTCTCGCTGGACCTGGGCGCGCTGGTCGCCGGTACCAAGTACCGCGGCGACTTCGAAAAGCGCCTGAAGGGCGTGCTGACCGCGTTGAAGAAGGTGCCCAATGCGGTGCTGTTCATCGACGAGATCCACACCATCATCGGCGCTGGGTCGGCCTCGGGCGGCACCATGGACGCCTCCAACCTGATCAAGCCGGCGCTGGCATCGGGCGAGCTGCGCTGCATCGGCTCGACTACGTTCCAGGAATACCGCGGCATCTTCGAAAAAGATCGGGCTTTGGCACGGCGTTTCCAGAAGATCGACATCGTCGAGCCGACCGTTGGTGAAACCTTCGAGATCCTGCAGGGCCTCAAGCCCAGGTACGAGGCGCACCACGGCGTGACCTACGCCGACGATGCGTTGCAGGCAGCGGTGGACCTGTCGGTCAAGCACATTGGCGATCGTCTGTTGCCGGACAAGGCCATCGATGTGATGGACGAGGCCGGCGCGCGTCAGCGATTGCTGCCCGAAGGCGTGCGCAAGGAGTTGATCGACATCGAGGAGATCGAAACCATCGTCGCCAAGATGGCGCGCATTCCGGCCAAGCAGGTCAGCGCCACCGACAAGGACGTGCTGCAGCATCTGGAGCGCAACCTCAAGATGGTGATCTTCGGGCAGAACCCGGCGATCGAGACGCTGGCCGGCTCGATCAAGCTGGCCCGTTCTGGTCTGGCCAACCCGGAAAAGCCGATCGGCAACTTCCTGTTCGCCGGCCCCACCGGTGTGGGCAAGACCGAGGTGACCAAGCAGTTGGCATTGCAGTTGGGGATCGAACTGGTGCGTTTCGACATGTCCGAGTACATGGAAGCGCATTCGATCAGCCGCCTGATCGGTGCGCCTCCGGGCTATGTCGGCTTCGATCAGGGTGGTTTGCTGACCGAGAAAATCGTCAAGACGCCGCACTGCGTGCTGCTGCTGGACGAGGTGGAGAAGGCGCATCCGGACATCTTCAACATCCTGTTGCAGGTCATGGACCGCGGCATTCTCACCGACACCAATGGGCGCGAAGCCAACTTCAAGAACGTGATCCTGGTGATGACGACCAACGCCGGTGCCACGCAGGCATCGCGTCGCTCGATCGGCTTCACCAAGCAGGATCATTCCACCGACGCAATGGAGTCGATCCGTCGCGGGTTCACGCCTGAGTTCCGCAACCGTCTGGATGCGATCGTGCAGTTCCAGGCGCTGGGCTTCGACCATATTTTGCGCGTGGTGGACAAGTTCATCATCGAGCTGGAAATGTTGCTGCAGGAAAAGCACGTCTCGCTGTCGGCCACCCCGACCGCGCGCGACTGGCTGGCCCAGCACGGCTTCGATCCGCTGATGGGCGCGCGCCCGATGTCGCGCGTGATCCAGGAGAAGATCAAGCGTCCGCTCGCCGACGAGCTGCTGTTCGGCAAGTTGGTAGAGGGCGGGCGGGTCAATATCGACGTCAAGGATGGCGAACTGGTGGTGGAAGCGCATCCGGAGCCGGAGCGCTTGCTGCCGGCAACCGTCGACTGATCGACGCAGTTGATTCATGCGTTCTGAAACAAAAAAAGCCGCTCGAATGAGCGGCTTTTTCATGTCTGGGAGAGGGTGCTCGATGCTGTCTGTGCGAGCAGCTAGTTAGCTCCCAACGCCCAACAAGCCGTCGAGCGCCCCGCATCTGCTGAACCCCGCAATGCGGTGTGGCGAGCAAGAAAACGGCAAGAGTGCTGCTATATCGGCGCACGCCCGAGTTTGACGTGCGAATGCCTGCGCGCGCGTGGTCGATGCGGGCTCGTGGATACGCACGTCAGCGGATTGCAGCCCGCGCCACATCGTGATGAGTCGCAGCACTGCCACCAGCAGCGTGCCAGATCACAGGCACGACAAAAAGCGGCCATTGGCCGCCTTGCGTCTCAGCACCAGAACCGCTTACTTCATGCGGTAGGTAATACGGCCTTTGGTCAGGTCGTACGGAGTCATCTCAACCTTGACCCGATCGCCGGTCAGGATGCGGATGTAGTTCTTGCGCATACGGCCGGAGATGTGGGCGATGATTTCATGCCCGTTTTCCAGCTTGACCCGGAACGTGGTGTTGGGAAGCGTCTCGCTGACGCTGCCTTCGAATTCAATGGAGTCGTCTTTCGACATGTAATCCTGGCAATCAAAGCTGGCCCGGAGGGGCCGTAAGGGACGACATTTTACGCTCCATCTCCCCGTGGTGCAAATTTTATGTTAAGTGGGCTTCACCCAGTGCCGTGGCGGGCCGCTCGCCGTAGCGTTCGGACCAGCTGCCGGCCGGTTCCACCACGGCAACCTGGCGTTGCACGTGCTGCACAAACTCCGGGCGTGGCATGTGCTGCGCACCCAGGCTGAGCAGGTGCGGGTTTTCCACCTGCGCATCGAGCAGCGGCCAGCCGCGCGCATGCAGGTCGGCGGCCAGAGCGGCTAACGCCACTTTCGAGCCGCCGCTGACAGCGCTGAACATGCTTTCCCCGAAGAACATCCTGCCGACTGCCACGCCGTAGATGCCGCCGACCAGGCGTGCGCCATCGAACACTTCCAGCGAGTGTGCGTGGCCGCGGTGGTGTAACTCCAGATAGGCCGCCTGCATCTGCGCGGTGATCCAGGTGCCGTCCTGTCCGGGACGCGGGCTGGACGCGCACGCGGCAATGACCTGTGCAAATGCGGTATCGGCACGCAGGGTCCAGTTGCAGTTGCGCAGCTGCCGTTTGAAGCGCGACGACAGGCGCACGCTATCGGTGCGGAACACCATGCGCGGGTCCGGGCTCCACCACAGGATCGGTTGCCCTTCCGAAAACCACGGAAAGATGCCTTGCGCGTACGCGTTGAGCAGGCGTTGCGGGTGCAGGTCGCCACCGAGGGCGAGCAGGCCGTCGGGGTCGCGTAAAGCATGTTCGACCGGAGGAAACGGACTGGCAGGGTCAGGTGACAGCAAGTGGGGCAGGGCGCGCGACATGGGGTGAGTCTAGCGGTGCGGCATGCGGGTGGAGCGCATTGGGTCAGTCGCGAAACGGGCTGTGGTCTGCCAGTTCGAGCGCGTGCCGCGCGACGGCCTCGCGCTCGTCGGCGCACCATTGCGCCAGTGGTTCGCGGAAGCCGGGGTCGGCGATCCAGTGACGGCTACGCACCACGGTCGGCAGAAAGCCGCGCGCAATCTTGTGCTCGCCCTGCGCGCCGGGCTCGAAGCGACTCAGGCCTTCGCGCAGGCAGTATTCGATGCCTTGGTAGTAGCAGGTTTCGAAGTGCAGCCCGGGCAGGGCTTCGCCGCCCCAGTAACGGCCGTAGAGCGTGTCGTGGCCGCGCAGGCACAGCGCACCGGCAATCGGTTGCCCGTCGAGGTCGGCCAAGAACATCACCAGCTGGCGCGGCAGGTGCTGCGCCAGGTGGCGCAGAAATTCGGGAGTCAGTGCCGGCGAATTGCCGTACTCGTTGAAGGTCTTGAGATAGAACCCGTACATGGCGTCCAGGTCGGCCTCGCTTGCCTCATCGCCATGCACCACGCGCAGCTGTATGCCAGCGCGCTGCACCTTGGCGCGTTCCTGGCGGATGTTCTTGCGGCGCTTGTGGTCCATCGCGGCCAGAAACGTTTCGAAGTCGCTCCACCCGCTGGCGTTGTGCCAGTGGTACTGCAGATCGTGACGCTGCAGCCACTCGGCATCGAATGCGGTGTCTTCGTCGGCCAGATGAAAATTCACATGTGCCGAGGACAAGCTGCTGCGCTCCACCAGCTCGCGCATCGCGGCCAGCAAGTGCCCGCGCCACTTGGGCGCACCGAGCAGGCGCGGGCCGGTGACGGGCGAGTAGGGCACGCCGCACAGCCACTTCGGGAAATACTCCTGTCCGTAGCGCGCATACGCATGCGCCCAGGCATGGTCGAACACGAACTCGCCGTGCGAATTGTTTTTCAGATAACCCGGCGCGGCGGCGACCAGTGTGTCGCCAGTCCACAAGGTCAGGTGCAGCGGATTCCAGCCCCAATCCGGGCGCAGGCAGCCTTCGCGTTCCAGGCCTTGCAGAAAGCCATCGCTGACGAAGGGATGGCTGCCGTCGTGCAGCGCATCCCAGGCACCGGCAGGAAGCTCGTCCAGCCGGCGGCACCAGCGGGCCGTCACGCTCATGCGCGCGGCCCGTTGGTGCTGCTGTCCGCGCGGCGCGGCCGGCGGTCAGCAGCCATCTCAGGCGCTCTTGTCGAGGTAACGCTCGGCATCCAGAGCGGCCATGCAGCCGAAACCGGCGGAGGTGATGGCCTGGCGGTAGTGCTGGTCGGCCACGTCGCCGGCGGCGAACACGCCGGCCACCGAGGTCTCGGTCGCTGCGCCGTTCAGGCCGGAGCGGATTTCCAGGTAGCCGTTGTTCATCGCCAGCTGGCCGTCGAACAGCTGCGTATTGGGGTGGTGGCCGATGGCAACGAAGAAGCCGTGCGCGTCGATATCGCGGGTGCTGCCGTCGAGGGTGGATTTGACCCGCACGCCGGTCACGCCGGCATCGTTGCCCAGCACTTCGTCGATGGCGTGGTGCCAGACGGTTTCGATCTTGCCGGCGGCGACCTTGGCGAACAGCTTGTCCTGCATGATCTTTTCCGCGCGCAGGGTGTCTCGGCGGTGCACCAGGTACACCTTGCGCGCGATGTTGGACAGGTACAGCGCTTCTTCGACCGCGGTGTTGCCGCCGCCGACCACCACCACGTCCTGGTCCTTGTAGAAGAAGCCGTCGCAGGTGGCGCAGGCGGAGACGCCGCGGCCCTTGAAGGCCTCTTCGCTGGGGATGCCCAGGTACTTGGCGGTGGCGCCGGTGGCGATGATCAGCCCGTCGCAGGTGTACTCGGCGCTATCGCCGATCAGCCGGAACGGCCGCTGCGACAGATCGGCAGTGTGGATGTGGTCGAAGATGACCTCGGTCTCAAAGCGCTCGGCATGCGCCTGCATGCGGTTCATCAAGTCCGGGCCCATCAGGCCGTGGGGGTCGCCCGGCCAGTTGTCCACCTCGGTGGTGGTCATCAGCTGGCCGCCCTGCTGCAGGCCGGTGATCACCACCGGCTTGAGATTGGCGCGGGCGGCGTAGACCGCGGCGGTCCAGCCGGCCGGGCCGGAGCCGAGGATCAGCAGGCGGGAATGCTTGGCGGGGCTGGCAGATGAGGCGCTCATGTATACTCGCGGTCTAGGAATTGGTAGGGACGGCGCTGATGAATTGCGCCCCCGTGGCGGCATAGAGTGGCGGTCCCCACCCGGTGAATCAAGGCGGCGCGATGGAACTGCTTGAACCGCAGATGGCATGGTCCGCCCGCAATGCATGTTCGACGCCGCCTTGTGCGGCGTTTTTCGTTGGCGGCCGGGCGCCCCGGCAGCCGGTGCTCATTCAACTGCTGAAACCGTGGCCTCAGTCGTTTATTATCAACCACTAACAGCATTTTTCTAAGGTCTGGCTACAGGTGGCAAAGCAGGTTCCCGAACGCAGCAAGCCCGCAGAGGGCAAATCGTCGTCGCGCAAGACGGCGGTGGCGGATAATCCGCGTCGGCAAAAGCTCTGGCGTGATCTGGCATTGATCGCGGTGGCGCCGTTGTTGCTGTATCTGCTGGCCAGCCTGTTCACCTATTCGGCAACCGATCCTGGCTGGTCGCGCACCGGCAATCTGGTCGCGCCGATCCACAACATGGGCGGCAGATTCGGCGCGATGGCGGCGGATGTGTTGCTGCAGCTGTTCGGTTATGTGGCCTTCCTGTTGCCGGTGATCCTGGGCGCGGTGGCGTGGATCGCGCTGATCGGCGAGCGCGAGGAGCAGAGCCAGAGCGATCTGGGGCCGGCGCTGCGGCTGGTCGGCATGGTGGGCTTTTTGATCTCTTCGACCGGCTTTTTGCATCTGCGCCTGTTCCAGGGCGAGGTCGCCGAGGCCGGCGGCATTCTCGGCAAGCTGGTCAGCGGGTCGCTCAGCTCGGGCTTTGGTGCCCTGGGCGCCAATCTGTTCGTGATAGTGCTGCTGCTGGTATCGATCACATTGGCGACCGGGTTGTCGTGGTTTGTGGTGATGGAGCGGATCGGTCAGTGGGTGCTGGCGCTGGGCCCGTTGATGCAGCGCAAGACCCATCAGGCGACCGAGTGGCAGCAAACCCGCGTGATGCGCGAAGAACGCGAGGAAGTGCGCAAGGTCGATGCGGTCAAGCAGGCCAAGCGCGAGCCGGTCAAGATCGAGCCGCCGCCGGCACCGGTGGTGGAAAAGAGCGAGCGCGCCAAGCGCGACACCCAGATCCCGATGTTCCAGGGCGTGAGCACCGACGGCTCGGATCTGCCGCCGCTGGCATTGCTGGACGACCCCAAGCCGCAGGCCAAGGGCTATTCGGAAGAGACGCTGGAAACGCTGTCGCGGCAGATCGAATTCAAGCTCAAGGATTTCCGCATCGAGGCGCAGGTGGTCGGGGCCTATCCCGGTCCGGTGATCACCCGCTTCGAGATCGAGCCGGCGCCGGGCATCAAGGTCAGCCAGATCAGCTCGCTGGACAAGGACATCGCGCGCGGCCTGTCGGTCAAGTCGGTGCGTGTGGTGGACGTGATTCCGGGCAAGTCGGTGGTGGGTCTGGAGATCCCCAATGTCACCCGCGAGATGATCTTCCTGTCCGAGCTGCTGCGTTCCAAGGAATACGACAAGTCGGCCAGTCCACTGACGCTTGCGCTCGGCAAGGACATCGCTGGGCGCCCAACCGTGGCCGATCTGGCGCGCATGCCGCACTTGCTGGTGGCCGGTACCACCGGCTCGGGCAAGTCGGTGGCGGTCAATGCGATGGTGCTGAGCCTGTTGTTCAAGGCCTCGCACAAGGAACTGCGGATGTTGATGATCGACCCGAAGATGCTCGAATTGAGCGTCTATCAGGGCATCCCGCATCTGTTGGCGCCGGTGGTCACCGACATGAAGGAGGCTGCCAACGGCCTGCGCTGGTGCGTGGCGGAGATGGAACGCCGTTACAAGCTGATGAGCGCGGTGGGCGTACGCAACCTGGCCGGCTTCAACAAGAAGATCAAGGACGCCATCGACGCCGGCCAGCCGATGATGGACCCGCTGTTCAAACCGAATCCGGAGCTGGGCGAGGCGCCGCGGCCGCTTGAGACGCTGCCGTTCATCGTCATCTTCATCGACGAATTCGCCGACATGATGATGATCGTCGGCAAGAAGGTCGAAGAGCTCATCGCGCGTCTGGCGCAGAAGGCGCGTGCGGCCGGTATCCACTTGATCCTTGCTACGCAGCGGCCGTCGGTGGACGTGATCACCGGTCTGATCAAGGCCAATATCCCGACCCGCGTGGCGTTCCAGGTCAGCTCCAAGATCGACTCGCGCACCATCCTGGACCAGTCCGGCGCCGAGGCGCTGCTGGGCAATGGCGACATGCTGTATCTGCCGCCGGGCACCGCGCTGCCGGACCGTGTGCACGGCGCCTTCGTCAGCGACGAAGAAGTGCATCGCGTGGTCGAACACCTGAAAGCCAGTGGGCCGGTCTCCTATGTCGAAGGCGTGCTGGACGAAGTGCAGACCATGGGCGATGGCACCGTGGTGGGCGCAACCGGCTTGCCGGAGAGCAGTGGCGGCGGTGGGGATGAATCCGACCCGCTGTATGACGAGGCACTGCGCATCGTCACCGAAACCCGGCGCGCATCGATTTCCGGTGTGCAGCGTCGCCTGAAGATCGGCTACAACCGCGCTGCGCGCTTGATCGAGGCGATGGAAGCGGCCGGTGTGGTCAGCCAGCCCGAGCACAACGGCGATCGCACCGTGCTGGCGCCGCCGCCGCCCAAGTAAGCGCGGCGGCTCTCGTCGCTGCGCAGTGCGGTGCGGTGGCACGCGGCTGCGGCAGTCGCTGCGCGGTACGGTGGCACGCGGCGCAGCGATAGGGCGAAAGGGCCATTGCCTGGATTCGACGTGTGCAGGACGCGTTTCGATTCTCGTCCAGTTGCGCCCACGCGCCGGCGCAAGACCCCGTATTGCGCGTCTGCGTGGACTGCGGTGTGTGAGTCGTCTCAACGAGCGCTGCCGCACGTATCAATGCGGCATTGTTGGAAGTCGATACCTGTCATTGCCGGGCACACCGGCTACCCTATCGGACAACGGCCGCTCCGGCCCGTCGTGATCGAGACCCATGCTGCGTCGTCCTGTGTTGTTGCTCGTATTGTTGATCTGCGCTCCGCTGCTCGCCCAGGCGCAACAGCGCCCCGCGCCTGCCGCGGCGGCGACGCGGACCCAGGCCGATACCAACTACAGCTTTGTGCGCTACCGCGCCGACTACGAAGTGCGCGCCGATGCCAGCAGTGTGGAGACCGACGAGTACGAAATCCTGCTCAAGACCAAGTCGGCGGTGGAGCAGTTCAGCCAGGTGCGGTTGAGCTACAGCGAAAAGATGGAGACGCTCGAAGTGCTGGAGGCGTACACCGTCACCGCCGAAGGGCTGCGCCAGGACGTGGCAGCCGACAAGATCTATACCCAGGAAAGCTATTCCAGCGCTTCGGCGGCGATGTACGCCGACCGCAAGGTCAAGGTGGTGGTGTTCCCGAACCTGGCGCCGGGTGCGCGCATCGTCTATCGCGTGCGACGCGCACAGAACACGCCTTACTTCCCAGGCTATTTCAGTCTGTGGGAAACCTTCAGCGTGTTCGCGCAATACGACGATGCAGTGGTCACCTTGGTTGCGCCCAAGTCGCTACCGATGCATCTGTCCGCACGTGGTTTGCAGGGCAGCACCAAGCCGGTGGTGCGTGGCGATCAGGCGCGCTGGGAATGGCGCTACCAGCGCGCCACGCCGATGAAGAACCAGAACTGGAGTGCGGCGACCTGGGAATTCAGCCCCACGCTGATGGCCAGCACCTTCGACAGTTGGTCGCAGATGGGCCTGGCATATCACGTCAAGGGTGGGCGCGCCGCCACGGTCACACCCGCGATCCAGGCATTGGCCGACCAGGTGACCAAGGGAATCGATGAGCCGCGGGCGCAGGCGGCGGCGTTGTATGCCTGGGTCGCGCGCAATATCCGCTACGTGGCGGTGTACCTGGGCAATGGCGGTCTGGAGCCCAACAGTGCCGACAGCATCCTGGCCAATCACTATGGCGACTGCAAGGATCACACCGTGATTCTGGAAGCGCTGCTGGCCGCCAAGGGCATCGCCAGCACGCCGGTGCTGATCGGCGCGGAGGGCGGGCCGACATTGCCGGCAATTCCTGTGCTGGGGCGCTTCAATCACGCCATCACCTACATCCCGGCCTTCGATCTTTACGTCGATTCGACCAACCCCTACGCGCGCTTCGGCCAGCTGCCGGCCGGCGATCTTGGCGCGCCGGTGGTGCATACGCGCGACGGCAAGGTCACTCAGACCCCGCCGAACGATCGCAAGGTCAACCGCTACGTCGCCCGGACCGAGTACCGCTTCACGCCGCAGGGCGGATTGCAGGGCCTGACGACCCTGGACAGCGGGCAGACCGGCGAAGTGGGCTTGCGCGCGATGTTCGTACAACTCAATGCGCAGAACCGTAACCGTATCGAGGAATCCATCATTGCCCAGTCCGGTTTCGTCGGGACCGGCGATCTGCTGATTCAGGGCGATCCGCTGGATCTGGAAACGCCGTTCAACTATCGCTACAGCTTCCAGGCCAACGATGCGGTGGATTTTTCGGTGGTCGGCGGTATGACCTTGCCGGACATGCCGGGGGCCGAATCGACCCGCGGGATCTACGCCACCACTTCGGCCGAAGACAATCTGACTCCGTTCTACTGCAACGACAGCGTGCGTGAGGAAACCTACGTGGTGACCTTCCCCGAGACGGTGCCGATCATTGCCATCCCGCGTAGCAGCAAGTTTCGCAATGCGGCTGGCGAATACGTGGTGGATTGGTCGCGCCAGGGACAGACGGTCACTGCGGTCCATCGCCTGCAACGTGCGGCGGTGCACGGGCCACAGGCCTTATGCCAGCCGCAGGATTACCGTGCATTTCGCGAGTTGTATCAGCAGGTGCGACGCGGCTTTCGTGGGCAGATCGTTTACGGCGATCTGTCCAAGGTGCAGACCAATGATTGAGGCAACCCGCTGCCGCTGCATGAACGCGGCCATGCAATAGCGCTCGCCCATTCATCTATGAAGCTTCAGAATTGGCGTACTCCTTTCTGGAAGACCGCGATGCATCGCCAGCTCCGTTATGCCGTCCTCGCCACCGCTCTGTTTGCCGGCACCGCGTTTGCCGGTGCGCGCCAGGAGCTGGACACGTTCACCCGTGGCCTGAAGGGCCTGGATGGGCAGTTCGATCAGCAGGTTGCCGATGCCAACGGCCGGGTCAAGGAGCGTTCGAGCGGGCGGGTGGCATTGTCGGCACCGCGTCAGTTCCGTTGGGAATACGCCAAGCCTTACAAGCAATTGATCGTGGCGGATGGCAAGAAGGTGTGGGTGTTCGACCCCGACCTGGAGCAGGTCACCGTGCGCGCGCAGGGCAACGAAGAGCAGAACAGCCCGCTGGTGGCGTTGATCGACCCCGCGCGTCTGGACAAGCAATACGACGTCAGCGAAGAAGCCGCGCCGCGCGACGGCCTGCAGTGGCTGTCGTTGACGCCCAAGGTCGACACCGAAGCCAGCTTCCAGATGGCCTCGCTCGGCTTCGGCAAGGACGGCCTGGCCAAGATGGAGGTGGTCGATGCGGTGGGTCAGCGCACTGCGATCAGCTTCAGTGGCTGGAAGCGCAACCCCGCGTTTGCGGCCGACACCTTCCGCTACACCCCGGCCAAGGGAGTGGATGTGGTGGGCGACGCGCAGTAAGGTCATGCCCGATTGAAGGCGACCGATTCACTCGGGGCGCAAGGCTGCACGTTGCAACTTGTCAGCAGATGCGTTGAGGCAATATTGCAGACGCCTTCCTACGGGGAGGCGTCTTGCGTTGTGCCTTCTGTGATCCAGATGCGCTCGCCAACCCGCATCGTCGCTACGGTCGCCTTCCGAAACGTGAGAGATCTGCCGCTTTCGCGCGGCAGCTCACCGCTGCAATGCGATAACGCCCCGGCGCGATAGAATGGGGCGTGGCACGAACCAGATCCACCATCGATAGCACCGCCGATCTGCTTAGCGTGGACGCAGACCATCTGCGCCCGCTTGCAGAGCGCATGCGTCCGCGGACGCTGGACGAAATGGTCGGCCAAAAACGCTTGTTGACGCCCGACAGCGCACTACGCCGCGCGGTGGAATCGGGTCGCGTGCATTCAATGATCTTGTGGGGCCCGCCAGGATGCGGCAAGACCACGCTTGCCTTGCTGCTGGCGCACTACGCGGATGCCGAGTTCAAGGCGATTTCCGCAGTGTTGTCGGGGCTGCCCGAGGTCCGTCAGGTGTTGGCCGAGGCCGCGCAACGGTTTGCCAGCGGCCGACGCACGGTGTTGTTCGTCGATGAGGTGCATCGCTTCAACAAGGCGCAGCAGGATGCATTTTTGCCGCACATCGAGCGCGGCACCATCCTGTTCGTCGGCGCGACCACGGAAAATCCGTCGTTCGAATTGAACTCCGCATTGCTGTCGCGTTGCCGCGTGCATGTGCTCGAATCGGTGTCGCCGCAGGACATTGTTGAAGCGCTGCAACGCGCATTGCACGATTCCGAGCGTGGACTGGGACAGGAGACCATCCAGGTCAGCGATGCGTCGCTGCTGGAAATCGCCAGCGCCGCCGATGGCGATGTGCGACGTGCGCTGACCCTGCTGGAAATCGCCGCCGAGCTGGCAGGCGGCGAGGGCGGGGAGATCACGCCGCAGACGCTGCTGCAGGTGCTGGCCGACCGCACCCGCCGTTTCGACAAGAACGGCGAACAGTTCTACGACCAGATCTCGGCGCTGCATAAGTCGGTGCGCAGCTCCAATCCGGATGCGGCGTTGTACTGGCTCACCCGCATGCTCGACGGCGGCTGCGACCCGGCCTATCTGGCGCGCCGGCTGACCCGCATGGCGATCGAGGATATCGGTCTGGCCGACCCGCGGGCGCAGAGCATGGCGCTGGAAGCCTGGGATATTTACGAGCGCCTGGGCAGCCCGGAAGGCGAGCTGGCGTTCGCACAGTTGGTGCTGTATCTGGCCAGCACCGCTAAATCCAACGCCGGCTACGCGGCCTTCAATCAAGCCAAGGCCGATGTGCGCGCCACCGGCACGCAAGAGGTGCCGCTGCACCTGCGCAATGCGCCGACCAAGCTGATGAAGACGCTCGGTTACGGCCAGGACTATCAATACGACCACGACGCCGAGGGCGGCATCGCGCTCGACCAGACCGGCTTTCCGGACGCGATGGGCGAGCAGGTGTATTACAAGCCGGTGCCGCGTGGACTGGAAATCAAGCTCAAGGAAAAGCTCGACCGGCTGCGCGAGGCGCGTGCGCAGGCGCGGGCTGACAAGGCTGGAAAGCCCACGGCATAATCGGCGATACGGGAGATGGCATTCCTCCTTGAACCGCACGCAGTCTGCGCGCTGATGATGCCTGTCCACCCCCGCCGGGGCGGCAGGCCCGTGCCCCGGCATCGCTTCTCGACTCAGGATTGATGATGCCGAACGCGCATACGTTTTTTTCGAAGACCCAACTGGGCGGTTGCGGAGTACGTGCATGAACGCACCGGTGTGGTGGCAGCAATTATTGTTGGCGATGACCGGCGGCGCATTGGGCTCGGGGCTGCGTTTTACGATCGGTGCAGCGCTGCTGCAGCGCTTTGGCGCCGGCTTTCCGTGGGGAACGTTGACGGTAAATCTGCTCGGCTCGTTCGTCGCCGGCGTGCTGCTGGTCTGGCTGGATGCGCGCGGTCCGTCGAGCTGGCCGCTGCGGGCGCTGCTGATCGTCGGCGTGATGGGCGGGCTGACCACCTTTTCGTCGCTGATGATGGAGTGTCTGGTGTTTGCGCGCACCGATCGCTCCACGATGATCGGCGTGTATCTGGCGGTGACGCTGGTGGCCGGGCTGGCGCTGATGTTTGCCGGTGCGCGTGCAGGCCAGTGGCTGGTGGCACGCTAGACCGCCACGTTGTCCGCAAGATTTTGAACTGCGCGGGCGTCGGTTTCTGCCAGCTGCGCTGTGCATTGCACGCGGCGATCCCGTCGGGATGTGCGGCCTGGTTTGTGCGGTAGTTCCCACGATCGCGCCAACAGCGGCTGCTCAACTTGCGCACGGGCGCGTAAGCGCTGCGTTCACCGGATGCATCGACTGGCGCAAGCGAATCCGCATGCGATGCAAATCCGGCCGGCGGCGGTTTTCAGCCGCCCAAAAAGAAGGCGTGCTCGCGCACGCCTTCAGTCGGCTCTTCCTCGCGTTCGCGAGATCGGCGCGGTGGCCGATCCCGGACGAAAACGACTTACAGCGCTTCGATAATGCCCGCCGCACCCATGCCGGTGCCGATACACATGGTGACCATGCCGTACTTTTGCTGACGACGACGCAGGCCGTGCACCAGCGTCGCCGCACGGATCGCGCCGGTCGCACCGAGCGGATGACCGAGTGCGATCGCGCCACCCAGCGGATTGACCTTGGACGGGTCCAGCCCGCTGTCGCGGATCACCGCCAACGCCTGTGCGGCGAAGGCTTCGTTGAGTTCGATCCAGTCGATCTGGTCCTTGGTCAGGCCGGCCTGCTTGAGTGCCTTGGGAATTGCCGCGATCGGGCCGATGCCCATCACTTCCGGGCGCACGCCTGCCACCGAGAAGCTGACAAACCGCGCAAGCGGGGTCAGCCCGTAATCCTTGATCGCCTGCTCGGAGGCCAGCAGCACCGCGCCGGCGCCGTCACTCATCTGCGAGGAGTTGCCCGCAGTGACGCTGCCGCCGAACTGCCCGTTACGGAACACCGGACGCAGCTTGGCCAGGCCTTCCAGCGAACTGTCCGGACGCGGGCCTTCATCGGTGTCGACCAGGCGCTTGCGCAGCGCGATGACGTTGCCAGCCAGGTCGGGCTGGTGCGAGAGGATTTCGTACGGGGTGATTTCATCGCGGAACTCGCCTGCGGCAATGGCCGCAATCGCCTTCTGATGCGAGGCCAGCGCGAACGCGTCCTGATCTTCGCGCGAGACCTTCCATTCTTCGGCGACCTTCTCAGCGGTGATGCCCATGCCATAGGCAATGGCCACGTGGTCGTCGGCGAATACGTTCGGCGACATCGCCACCTTGTTGCCCATCATCGGCACCATCGACATCGACTCAGTGCCGCCGGCCAACATCAGGTCGGCATTGCCCAGGCGGATCTGGTCGGCCGCCATCGCCACGGCCTGGATGCCCGACGAACAAAAACGGTTGATGGTCTGACCAGCCACGGTGTTGGGCAGGCCAGCCAGCAGCACGCCGATGCGCGCTACGTTCATGCCTTGCTCGCCCTCGGGCATCGCGCAGCCGATGATGGCGTCGTCGATCCGCGACAGATCGATGCCCGGCGCCTGCGCCACGACCGCACGCAGTACGTGTGCCAGCATGTCGTCTGGACGGGTGTTGCGGAACACGCCCTTCGGCGCCTTGCCGACCGGCGTACGGGTGGCGGCAACGATGTAGGCTTCTTGAATCTGCTTGCTCATTTGGCTATCTCCGGTAGCCGGGAATCGAGAATGGGGAATCGGGAATCGCAAGTGCGGATTCGCCTGAGTTCGCCATCTTCATCGCCCGGCAGAATTTAATGGGGAGAAGCGGGAAATCGGTGGGGCTTTTACCCATTCCCGATTCCCCACTCCCGATTCTCAGTTCCTCAACGGCTTGCCCGTCTTGAGCATGTGGCCGATGCGCGCCTGGGTTTTTTCCTGCTGGGCCAGTTCGACGAAGTGCTTGCGCTCCAGCTTGAGGAGCCATTCTTCGTCCACCAGCGCGCCGCGATCGACTTCGCCGCCGCACATCACCGTGGCGATGCGGGTGGCGATTTCATAGTCGTATTCGCTGATGAAGCGGCCTTCCAGCATGTTGACCAGCAGCATCTTGAAGGTGGCGATACCGACGTCGCCGGCGACCTGAATGCGACGTGCCGGCAGCGGGGCGCGGTAGCCGCCTTCTGCCAGTGCACGTGCTTCGGCCTTGGCGATGTGCAGCGCCTCGAAGCTGTTGAACACGATCTTGTCGGTAGCGCGCAACAGGCCCAGTTCCTGGGCGTTGACCGCCGAGTTGGAGACCTTGGCCATCGCGATGGTTTCGAATGTCTTCTTCAGTTCGGCGAACACGTCGCCGCCCGGACCTGCAGCGATCGAGGCGCGCACCGCGATCTCCTTCAAGCCGCCGCCGGCCGGCAGCAGGCCGACGCCGGCTTCGACCAGGCCGATATAGCTTTCCAGCGATGCGACGGTCTTGGCGCTGTGCATCTGGAACTCGCAACCGCCGCCCAGTGCCAGGCCGCGCACGGCCGAAATGACCGGCACCTGCGCATACTTGATGCGCTGGCTGGTGGCCTGGAAGTTGGCGACCAGCGCTTCGAACGCGTCCACCTTGCCGGCCTGCAACAGGCCCAGCGCGCCGGCCAGATCGGCACCGGCGGAGAAGGGCTCCTTCTGCTGCCAGATCACCAGACCGGCGAAGTCCTTCTCGGCGCGGCCAACCACGTCCTGCAAGCCGTTGAGCACATGGTCGGACACGGTGTTCATCTTGGTCTTGAAGCTCACCACCGCGATGTCGTCGCCGTCATGCCACATGCGCACGCCGTCGTTTTCGAACACGGTCTCGCCCGGCGAGAACTGCTCGCCCAACAGCGGATCGGGAAAACGCTGGCGCTTGTAGACCGGCAGGGCGGAGCGCGGCAGCTTGGCGTCGTGCGCCGGGCTGTACGAGCCTTCGGCACCATGCACGCCGTCGCGGCCATCGAACACCCAATTCGGCAACGGCGCGCTGCTCATGCTCTTGCCGTTGGAGATGTCTTCGGCAATCCACTGCGCCACCTGCTTCCAGCCGGCGGCCTGCCAGGTTTCGAACGGCCCCAGCGACCAGCCGTAGCCCCAGCGGATCGCCAGATCCACATCGCGCGCGGTCTCGGCGATGTCGGCCAGGTGATAGGCGCTGTAGTGGAACAGGTCGCGGAACGTGGCCCACAGGAACTGTGCCTGCGGGTGCTGGCTCTCACGCAACTTGGCGAACTTCTCGGCCGGGTTCTTGATCTTGAGGATCTCGACCACTTCCGATGCGGCAGTGCGATCAGCGGCGCGGTAATCCTGCTTCTGCAGGTCCAGCACCACGATGTCCTTGCCGACCTTGCGGAAGATACCGGCGCCGACCTTCTGGCCCAGCGCACCCTTGGCGATCAGCGCGTCCAGCCACTTCGGCGACTTGAAATACTGGTGCCACGGGTCGTTCGGCAGCGTGTCGCCCATGGTCTTGATCACATGCGCCATGGTGTCCAGCCCGACGACGTCTGAAGTGCGGTAGGTCGCCGATTTCGGGCGGCCGACCAGCGGGCCGGTCAGGCCGTCCACTTCATCGAAGCCCAGGCCGAACTCCTGCGTGTGATGGATGGTGGACAGGATCGAGAACACACCAATGCGGTTGCCGATGAAGTTCGGGGTGTCCTTGGCGTACACCACGCCCTTGCCGAGCGTGGTGACCAGGAACGCTTCCAGGCCTTCCAGCACGGCCTTGTCGGTACCCTTGGCCGGAATCAGCTCGGCCAGGTGCATATAGCGCGGCGGGTTGAAGAAATGCACGCCGCAGAAACGGTGGCGCAACTGCTCGGGCAGCACGTCGGAGAGCTTGTTGATGCCCAGGCCCGACGTATTGGAGGCAAGTACGGCGTGATCGGCCACATACGGGGCGATCTTCTTGTACAGGTCCTGCTTCCAGTCCATCCGCTCGGCGATCGCTTCGATGATCAGGTCGCAATCGCGCAACTGTTCCAGGCCGCTCTCGTAGTTGGCCGGCGTGATCGCCTCGGCCAGCGCCTTGCTGGCGAGCGGGGCAGGGCTGAGCTTGCCGAGATTGGCGATGGCCTTGAGCACGACGCCGTCGGCCGGACCTTCCTTGGCAGGCAGGTCGAACAGGACGGTGTCGACGCCGGCATTGGTGAGGTGCGCGGCGATCTGCGCGCCCATGACGCCGGCACCGAGCACGGCGGCGCGACGAACTAGCAACGGATTGGACATAGCAATTAGCCTCTTGGTGGAGCGTTTACGGTGTGGAATGAGCGCGGAAACCAGGTTCCGCGAAACGAATGAGTTCGCGCGCGGCACGCGCACGATGGTCGGCTTCGCTGACGCCCGCCGGGCGCTTGATCAGCCCGAAGTCGGCCATGGCATAGGTGAGCGCACCGGCCAGAAAATCCAGCCGCCAATACAGCTCTTCCTTGCTCAGGCCCGGCACGCAGCCGGCGATGGCCTTGCCGAATTCGCGCAGAACATGGCCGTAATGGTCGGACAGGAATTTGCGCAGGTTGTCGTTCTTTTCCGCGTAGGCGCGTGCGATCACCCGCACGAAGGCGCCGCCGTTCTGGCGGTCCTGTGCCATCGCCAGCGCCGGCTCGACGAAGGCGGCCAGCACCGCGGTGAGCTCGCCCGGCTGCGATTTCTTTGCTGCCTCCAGCTGTTGCAGGCGCGCAGCGGTCATTTCGTCCATGCGACGGCGGAACACCTCGTTGACCAGGTTTTCCTTGGAGCCGAAGTGGTAGTTGACCGCGGCGATGTTGACGTCGGCCTGGGTGGTCAGCTGCCGCAGCGAGGTGCCGGCAAACCCGTGCTGGGCGAACAGCTCCTCGGCGGCACCGAGGATGCGGTCCTTGGTGGAGAAGTGGGCGGGCTTGGGCATGCGCTGGGGTCGGACTCAATCAAACGATTGTTTGAGTCTACGGGTTTGGTTGCGGGCAGGTCATGCGGCAATGCAGCACGATTCAGGGGGCGGTGTGCAAACACGGTGGCGAAGAGATAGAATTGGCTATCGCAAAGAAGCCTAAGCCCGCGTTTTGACGCGGGTTTTTTTCATGATAACCTCGGGTCTTTAGTGGCCCGCCCAACGGAGAACTTCCCATGGCGCTGGAGCGCACCCTGTCCATCATCAAACCCGACGCCGTCGCCAAGAACGTCATCGGTGAAATCTACAGCCGCTTCGAAAAGGCTGGCCTGAAGGTCGTGGCCGCCAAGTACAAGCAGCTGTCGCGTCGTGAAGCAGAAGGCTTCTACGCCGTGCACCGCGAGCGTCCGTTCTTCAATGCGCTGGTCGAGTTCATGATCTCCGGCCCGGTGATGATCCAGGCGCTGGAAGGCGAAAACGCCGTTGCCGCACACCGCGACCTGCTGGGCGCGACCAATCCCAAGGACGCTGCGCCGGGTACCATCCGCGCCGACTTCGCCGATTCGATCGATGCCAATGCCGCGCACGGCTCGGATTCGGTCGAGAACGCCGCCAACGAAGTCGCGTATTTCTTTGCCGCCACCGAAGTGGTCTCGCGCTGAGGCCGAGAGAGTCGAATCGTGAATGAGGTTGTGATCCCATCCGTGTTGCAGGACGTTCCCGTCCGTTCCCCGGAACTGCGCAAGCAGAACCTGCTCGACCTCGATCGCGAGGGACTGGAGCGCTTCTTTGCCGACACGCTCGGCGAAGCGCGTTACCGCGCCCATCAGGTGATGAAGTGGATTCACCACCGCTACGTCACCGATTTCGACCAGATGACCGACCTCGGCAAGGCATTGCGTGCGAAGTTGCACCAGCATGCCGAGGTACTGGTTCCAAACGTCGTTTTCGATAAGCCGTCCACCGATGGCACCCATAAATGGCTGTTGGCCATGGGCACCGACGGCAAGAACGCCATCGAAACGGTCTACATCCCCGACAAGGGCCGCGGCACGCTGTGCGTGTCCTCCCAGGTCGGTTGCGGGTTGAACTGCACGTTTTGTTCGACCGCCACCCAGGGCTTTAATCGCAACCTCACCACTGCCGAGATCGTTGGGCAGGTCTGGGTGGCGGCGCGCCATCTGGGTAACGTGCCGCACCAGCAGCGCCGCCTCACCAACGTGGTGATGATGGGGATGGGCGAGCCGTTGATGAATTTCGATAACGTCGTGCGCGCGATGAGCGTGATGCGCGACGATCTGGGCTACGGCCTGGCCAGCAAGCGGGTGACCTTGTCGACCTCCGGCCTGGTCCCGATGATCGACCGGCTGTCCACCGAAAGCGATGTATCGCTGGCGGTTTCGTTGCACGCCGCCAATGACACGCTGCGCGAGAGCCTGGTGCCGTTGAACAAGAAGTACCCGATCGCCGAGTTGATGGAGTCCTGCGCGCGCTACCTGCGTGGCAACAAGAAACGTGACTCGGTGACCTTCGAATACACCTTGATGAAGGGCATCAACGACCAGCCGGAGCATGCGCGCCAGTTGGCCAGGCTGATGCGTCAGTTCGACAATACGGTGCAGTCCAAGGACGCCGGCAAAGTCAATCTGATCCCGTTCAACCCGTTCCCCGGTACGCGCTACGAGCGCTCTGGCGAGACGGAAATTCGCGCATTCCAGAAGATTCTGCTCGACGCGCAGGTGCTGACGATGGTTCGCCGTACGCGTGGCGACGACATCGATGCGGCGTGCGGGCAGCTCAAGGGGCAGGTCATGGACCGCACCCGTCGCCAGGCGGAATTCCGCCGCACATTGGAAGGGCAGGCCGATCGAGATGCGGCAGCGTGAACTTGCGTTAATGGCGGCCGTGGCGATCGCGTTATGCGCGGTCGGCTGCGGTGGTCGCAATGCCAAGGCCGGTTCGGCCAAGAGTGTGGAAGAAGTCGCGCCGGTGTATTCCTTCCGCGACAACAAGGCCACCAAGGATCGCCTGGCGGTGCAGGAAAAGCTCGGCCTGGCTAGCAACCGGATGCAGACCGGCGACTATGCCGGCGCCGAAGAGCAGATTCGCGCCGCGTTGAAGAAAGATCCGCAATCGGTGGACGCCATCGGCATGTTGGCCCTGATCCAGGGTGGCCGCGGCGATGTCGCCGGTTCGGGCGCATCCTATCGCCGCGCCGCCGAACTGGCGCCGCAGCGCGGAGATGTGTTGAACAATTATGGCGCGTGGGTATGCGCCAATGGGTCGCCCGCCGAATCGCTGATCTGGTTCGATCGCGCATTGGCCGACCGCACCTACGCATCGCCTGCGTCCGCACTCGGCAATGCAGGTGGTTGCGCACTCAAGGCGGGGCAGCCCGAGCGCGCGGCAAGCGATTTACGCAAAGCGCTCGAACTGGATCCGGCCAATCCCTATGCGTTGGAGTCGATGGCGCGGCTGGAGGCCGGACGGCGCAATTATTTTGAAGCACGTGCTTTTATCGAACGACGGCTTGCGGCTGCACCGGTAACGGCTTCCGTGTTACAACTCGCCATTCAGATTGAGCAAGGGCTAGGCGACAAGGTAGCTGCCAGCCGTTACCAACAGCGGTTGGTCAAGGAATTTCCTGACGCAGCGACCGCTAACCCCGGGGCCAATGCATTGTGATCAGTGATTCCAATCCGAACCCTTTCGAGCAGGAAAAGGGCTGCGGGCCGCAGTTACGCGACGCGCGCGAAGCGGCGGGCCTGAGCATCGAAGATGTCGCCGGCAAGCTGCGCATGCCGGCACACGTGGTGCGGTCGCTTGAGCAGGAAGACTGGCAGCGCCTGGGCGCCCCGGTTTTTGTGCGCGGTCAGTTGCGCAGTTATGCGCGGCTGCTGCATATCGATCTGGAGCCGTCGCTGCAGCAAGCCAGCATCGCGCCGATCGAACCGGTGAAGCTGGTCAGCCATACCCACACGCCGCGTGCGCGCCGCATTTTCGAAAGTGCCGCGCGCAAGGCGATGTATGTCGTCATCACCGGTGTGTTTGCGGTGCCGGTCTGGTATGCGACACGCTCGCATCTGGACGGCAGGTCGCCGAGCACGGTGTCGCTGGACAGCATGCCGGTCGCAGCGAAGACAGGCACGGCCGGTAACACTTCAGCGCAACCGGCCGCAGCGCCGCGCGAGCAGCCGGCGCCGTACATTGCGTCGATGACCCCGGTGCCGCGCGCAACACCCGAAGCCGAGGCAGTACCGGCAGTGGCGTATGCAGGCAAAAGTCTGTCGTTGAGTTTCAGTGGCGACAGCTGGGTGCAGATCCTGGCGCCGGATGGCAGCGCAGTCGAAAAAACACTGATCCGTGCCGGTGAGCGTCGCAGCTATTCGCCGGGTCAGGTGGGCCGCATCGTGCTGGGCAATGCGTCGGCGGTAGAGGTTCAGCAAGGCGGCAGTATCGTCGATGTGAAACCGTTCCAGCGCGCTAACGTGGCACGTTTTGCGGTATCCTCCGACGGCTCCGTGGTACCTGCTTCCGAGTGAAGCGGACTGCGGTTTTTCATTTTTCCCTTTTGATGTTCCGCGCCTCCGGGATGACGGAGCGAGAGTACGCATGGCGATCGACGATCTGCTGGACGAACACGAACAAGGCGAACGCGTTCGTTCCTGGTTGAGAAAGAATGGCGCGGGACTGGTGGGCGGCGTCCTGCTTGGTCTGGCCCTGATCCTGGGCTGGCAGTGGTGGCAGAAGCACACCACCACCGAATTGGTTGAAGCCAACGCGCGTTACGAGGCGGTGGTGAAGTCGATCCAGGGCAAGGACCTGGACAAGGCGGCCAAGGACATCGTGGCGCTCGACGACGGCAAGGGCGGCATCTATGCCGAGCTGGCGGCGCTACGTCTGGCCAAGGCGCAGGTTGATGCCGGCAAGAATGCCGAAGCGATCAAGACGCTGCGCGACGTACCTGCACAAGGCGAGCTCAAGCAGATCGTGCAGCAGCGTCTGGCACGCGTGCTGACCGAGAGCGGCAAGCCGGACGAGGCGATCAAGCTGTTGGCCGATGCGCAGGATCACACCAGCCTGGAGATCCGCGCCGACGCGTTGGTCGCGCAGGGCAAGGCCGATGAGGCGCGTGCGCTGTACGCCAAGGCATTGACCACGGTGGATGTGGCCTCGCCGCAGCGCCGGTTGCTGGAAACCAAGCTGATGGATGTGGGCGGCAAAGTGCCCGATCCGGCGGAGCAGATTTGATGAAGCAGGACACCATGTACAAGCGCATTGCGTTGATCGCCCTGATGGGTATGTCGTTGGCGGGTTGCAGCACGGTCAAGGGCTGGTTTGCCGGTAAGGATGCTGCTGCCAAGAAGGCGCAGGAGCCTGCCGAGCTGGTCAAGTTCGAACCGTCGGTCAAGGTCGACAAGATCTGGTCCACCGGCGTCGGCAAGGGCGAAGGGCACATTGGTGTGCGTCAGCGCCCGGCCGTGGCCGATGGCAAGGTGTATGCCTCGGCGATCACCGGTGGCGTGCAGGCGCTGGACCTGCAGACCGGCAAGCGCGTGTGGGAATACAAGCCCAAGAAAGAAGAGCGTAACGATCGCAAGTTCAAGCAGCGCCTGTCCGGCGGTCCCGGTGTTGGCGAAGGCCTGGTGGTGATCGGGACGCTGTCTGGCGATGTGATTGCGTTGAACCAGGCCGACGGCACCGAAAAGTGGCGCGCCAAGGTACCCAACGAAGTGATCGCCGCGCCTGCCATTGCACAGAGTCTGGTACTGGTGCGTAGCAACGACGGTCGCGTCAGCGCCTTCGATGCGGCGACCGGCGAGCGTCGCTGGTTCCATGCCGAGGAAGGCCCGACGCTTTCGGTGCGCGGCAATGCGCCGATCGTGACTGGCCCGGGCGTGGTGTTCGTCGGCAACGATAGCGGCACCTTGAGTGCGCTGGCGCTGCAGGATGGCCGCCCGTTGTGGGAGCAGGCCATCGGCGTGCCGGAAGGTCGCACCGAGCTGGAGCGCATGTCCGACGTGGACGGCGCACCGGTAGTGGATGGCACCACGCTGTATGCCACCAGCTTCAAGAACGAAACGCTCGCGCTGGAAGGCCCGAGCGGCCGTCCGCTGTGGACACGCGATCACGGCGGCGCCGGTGGCGTTGGTGTGTCGTCCGCCATGGTGGTGGTGTCCGACAACGCCGGTTCGGTGTGGGGCCTGGACAAGAGCAGCGGTGCGGCGATGTGGTCGCAGGCTGCCTTGGCGCGTCGCTCCCTGACCGGTGTGGCCATCCAGGGCGATTACGCCGTGGTTGGCGATTACAAGGGTTATCTGCACTGGCTGAAACTCAGCGATGGTGCACTGGCCGCGCGCGCTCGCGCTGGACGCGACACGCTGCTGGCGCAGCCGATAGTCGTCGATGGCATTCTGTTGGTACAAAACACCGACGGCGATCTCACCGCCTTCCGGTTGGCACAATAAGGACCTTGCGATGCTGCCCCTGGTCGCCCTGGTTGGACGGCCCAATGTCGGCAAGTCCACCATCTTCAATGCGCTGACGCGCACCCGTGACGCGCTGGTCCATGACCAGCCGGGCGTCACCCGCGACCGTAACTACGGCGTCTGCCGTCTCGACGAGGAGCGCCCTTTCATCGTGGTCGATACCGGTGGTATCGCCGGCGACGAGGAAGGCCTGGCCGGTGCAACTGCGCGTCAGGCACGCGCTGCCGCGGGCGAGGCGGATCTGGTGCTGTTCGTGGTCGATGGCCGCGAAGGCGCCTCATCGCTGGACGACGAAATTCTGGCCTGGTTGCGCAAGCTGGCGCGGCCGACCGTGTTGGTCATCAACAAGATCGACGGCACCGACGAAGAGACTGTGCGTTCGGAATTTGCGCGCTACGGCTTCTCCGATGTGGTCGCGCTGTCTGCTGCGCACCGGCAGGGCATCGACGAGTTGCTCGAAGAAGTCGGTGCGCGTCTGCCTGCGGAAGGTGCCGGCGAGTTGTTGGATACCGATCCGGCACGGGTGCGCATCGCTTTTGTCGGTCGCCCGAACGTGGGCAAGTCGACGCTGGTCAATCGCCTGCTTGGCGAAGAGCGCATGATCGCCTCGGAAGTGCCGGGCACCACGCGTGACTCGATCGCAGTGGATATGGATCGCGACGGTCGCCAATACCGTTTGATCGACACGGCAGGTCTGCGTCGCAGGGGCAAGGTCGAAGAGGCGGTGGAGAAATTCAGCGCGTTCAAGACGCTGCAGGCGATCGAACAATGCCAGGTCGCAGTGCTGATGCTCGATGCCGGCGAAGGCGTCACCGATCAGGACGCAACCATTCTTGGTGCAATCCTGGACGCTGGCCGTGCGCTGGTCGTAGCGATCAATAAGTGGGATGGACAGAGCGACTATCAGCGTGCGCAGGCCGAAGACCTGTTGTCGCGCAAGCTGGGCTTTGTCAGCTGGGCCGAAGCGGTGCGGATTTCCGCGCTGCATGGCTCGGGCATGCGCGAGCTGTTCCAGGCGATCCATCGCGCGCATGCATCTGCCACGCATGAGTTCAGCACCAGCGAAGTGAATCAGGCGCTGGAAATCGCCTACGAAACCAATCCGCCGCCGAGCATTCGTGGCCACGTCTCCAAGTTGCGCTATGTGCATCCGGGTGGCGCAAATCCGCCGACGTTTATCGTGCACGGCACGCGATTGAAGGTGCTGCCGGAATCCTACAAGCGCTATCTGGAAAACTTCTTCCGCAAGCGCTTCAAGCTGGTGGGGACGCCGGTGCGTTTCATCTTCCGCGAAGGCTCCAATCCGTACGAGGGCAAGAAGAACACGCTTTCGGACCGTCAGGTTGCGCGCAAGCGGCGTTTGATGCGGCACGTCAAAGGCAAGTAAGTCTTTGTCGTATGCCATGGCGCCTCGGCGCCGTGGCATCGATGGATTGCAGCAGCATGTGTTGGCTAGCGAGCGGCGGGTAATGCGCCCGCGTGCGGCATCTGCATGACAGGCCGACGGGGTAGGCCCCGAGCAGTCATGGCACGCTGGTATCCTTCATGCCATGAACGACTATCCCACCCGTATTGCTTACGCGCAGGCGTTGCAGATTCTGCACGCCGTCGCCGGTGCCAATCGTCCGCCCGACGAAAACATTGCCACCGCGCGTGCCGATGGCCGCATCTGCGCTGCCGATCTGATCGCGCGACTGGCGTTGCCGCCGTTCGCCAACAGTGCGATGGATGGCTTTGCATTGCGGCATGCCGATCTGGCTGGCGCGCAGACGCGCTTGCAGCTTGTCGGCGAGCAGTTTGCCGGCGAGCAGTGGGGCGGCACGCTGGCCGAAGGGCAATGCCTGCGCATCACCACCGGTGCTCCGCTTCCGGCAGGTGCCGACACCGTGGTACCCAAGGAAGACACCGAAGAACGCGACGGCGTGGTCACCATCCGGTCCACACCCAGCGCGGGTGCATCGGTGCGCTTGGCCGGCAGCGATGTGCGTGCAGGCGATCTGGTGATCCAGACCGGGCAGGTGCTGACTCCCGCGCGTATCGGGCTGGCTGCGGCGCTGGGGATGTCGCGACTGGCGGTGGCACCGCGGCCGACCATCGCGGTGCTGGCCACTGGCGATGAGTTGGTGGAGCCGGGCATGCCACTTGGCCCCGGCCAGATCTACAACAGCAACCGCGACATGCTGATGGCGCAGCTGCGGGCGCTTGGCTATGCGCCGACCGCGTGGCCGACCTTGCCGGACGATCCGCAGCGCATCCGCACCATGCTGGAAGATGCGGCGGCCGCCTTCGATGTGGTGATTACCTGCGGCGGTGTGTCGGCTGGCGAAAAGGATTATCTGCCGGGACTGATCCAGGAGTTGGGGCAGATCCATTTCTGGCGTGTGCGTATGCGTCCAGGCATGCCGGCGGTGTTGGGGCAGATCGGGCGCTGCCTGGTGTTGGGGCTGCCGGGTAATCCGGTGTCTGTCCTGGCAACGTTGATCGCCTACGGTGTGCCGTTGCTGGACGGGTTACAGGGACGCAGCGAGCCGCGCCCGGTGTGGCACGCCGCGCTGGCCAGTCCCTGGGAAAAACGTCACGAGCGCCTGGAATTCCTGCGCGGCCGCTTGGAATGCGGCACCGACGGACGTCTGAGCGCGCAGCCGCATCGTGGCGACGCTTCGCATCTGCTGCGTGGCGCGGCCGACAGCAATGCCCTGATCGTCCTGCCGGAGCAGGCGCGTCGCTTCGAGGCGGGCGAGATCGTGCGGGTGATTCCGTACGCGCTGTAGGCAGATGACAAAGAGCGGCTAACACAACGTAGTAAGCAGTCGTTAAGTGGGTATGGACGGCGCGCTCAGAATCGGTGTGTACGAGTGATTCCGCGCACGCGCCGCGCTTGCCTGGCGGCTGCAAGGTCGTTTGACTAGCTGCTCTAAATGACTCGTCTGCGCGGCGACGCTGCTGTCGCGTGGGCAAGAAGGAAGCGGTGCGGAGAATGTGTGCCGCTTGGCTTCGCCGCGCTGCAAAAGCCGCTGTGGTACGCCGGCGCCCAGGCAGGTTCGCTCAACGCGCTAGCGCGTCAACCGGCGTTGATTGGCCGCCGAGTCGCGCTGGCGGATCAGCGCCGCTATCGCGATCAAAGCGCTGATCGGACGTTGCAGACCTGCAATGCCGCTTCGAAAGCTGCCTCAGCCGACTGCGCTGCCGCAAAAGGACGCGTAGTCCGCATAGCCGGGAAATGCCACACCCGGCGCGCACACCGGGCAGTGCGGATCGGGCGGCAGGCGGATCTCGCGAAACCGCATCGACAACGCGTCGAAGCTGAGCAGGCGGCCGCTCAGGCTGTCGCCGATGCCAAGTAGCAATTTGAGCGCTTCGGTGGCTTGCAACAGCCCGATCACGCCCGGCAGCACGCCGAGTACGCCTGCTTCCGCGCAGCTGGGCGCAAATTCCGGCGGCGGCGGCTCGGGGAACAGGCAGCGGTAGCACGGCGCCTGCCCGCGATTGCGGCCGGCATCGAACACGCTCACCTGGCCTTCGAACTGTTGCACCGCGCCGTAGACCAGTGGCTTGCCGAGTTTGACGCATGCATCGTTGAGCAAATAGCGCGCCGCAAAGTTGTCGGCGCCGTCGACCACCACATCGACATCCTGCAACAACGCTTCCACGTTGTCGGCGGTCACGCGTGTCTGCACCGCCTCGACGTGCACGCGGGGGTTGAGCGCGCCGAGGCGCTGCGCCGCCGAGGCGACCTTGGCATTGCCGACGCTGTCTTCGGTGTGCAGGATCTGGCGCTGCAGATTGCTGCGGTCGACGACATCGTCGTCGGCCAGGCGCAGGTGGCCGACGCCTGCGGCAGCGAGATAAAACGCAGCCGGCGAGCCCAGCCCGCCAGCGCCGATCAGCAGTACGCGCGCACGTGCCAGCCGCTGCTGGCCTTGCAGGCCGACCTGCGGCAAGCGCAGATGCCGCGAATAGCGCTCAAGAAAATCCTGTTCGTCCGCCGGCAGTGTCGGGCGCACCAACGGCAGGCCATCGCTCATCCATGCAGTGGTCCCTCCCAGCACCGATGCCACCTGCGTGTACCCCAGCGCACGCAAGACCTCGGCCGTGTGCGCGGAGCGTTTACCACTCTGGCAGATCAACAGGATTTCGCGTGCTTGGTCGGGCAGATGCTGGGTGGGTGCGGTTTCAAGATCGTGTTGCGCAATCGCCAACGCACCTTCGGCCTGGCCGCTGGCGCGCTCATGCAGTTGCCGGATATCGATCAACAAGGCACCTTGCAGGGCGCGTGCACGTGCATCGGCGGGGGAGAGGTCATGGCTGCTCATGGCGCCATTGTCGCGCAAACATCGGGGGTTTGATGTGCAGCGGCTGACGGTGGGAGTCGAGCGTATTCAGGCCGATCCTCTGGCCTTCGAGCGCGGTGTCGAAGAACGCTTTACAACGCCATCTTGGCGGATGACTGTGCAAGGCCCTCTGCAGGTGTGGCCCGCACCTGGCGCAGAAATTCTGCGGCACGCTTCCGGCGATAACTGCAGCAGATCGAACAGCATCGCGAAGTGGCTGCACCTTGCGTTCAATCACGAGCTCAACAACAACCTGACGCTGCTGGCCGGAGCGCGCAAGTGACTAGGAACCACGACCAATCACTGCCTGGATTGCCAGCGCGCAGATTTCCCACGCGAGATTGCAGCGCTGGTACGTCCGTAGCACTGCGGATTTTCGTTCCGCCGATGAGGTGGCGTGCTGCATTGTCATCAGGCTCACCCAGGCGGCGGTAGCGTAGCGCAATGGTCTTGCGTTGGATGTTCGTCAGACAGATGCGGACGGTCTCTGGAATTTTCGTGTTCGCGTCAACGCGCAAGTTATGCGCCGTCCGAATCCACCTGAGCATTCTTCGCTACGTCTTATCAGCCGCGTTTGGCTACAGAAGGAGATCTTGATGACACCCGATATCGATGCGCAATTGAAGCAGCTGGCAAAACACTTGCCCGAGATTCGCAGCCAGCATCCGGACGATTTTTGGGACGTGTTCCACGCACGTGCCGAAAAAATTACTGCTGCTGCCCAGTCGCAGGAAGAGGCCGCGCAGATTGTTAAACGGATCGATGAAATTCTGGCCGCCAATCAGCTTGGACCAGCAGACCCTGGAGCGTGAGATCGCCGCTGCTCGGTTGCCAGTCGTCGGCGATAGCGCATGAGGTGGTGCGACCTGTCGATCGATGTGGATGCCTTGCGTGATGAAAGCGGTGCTGCGTCAGCACTGACTCGGCGTTGGTTTCGTCTTCATGCTGCTGCTTGTTCGTGATGCACGTATCCGGTTTCGCCTCGGTGAAACGCGGTGCGTTGCGTGGTGCGTGCTGGGGCATCGTATGGTTGTGTGTGCGACCGCATCGCCAAACGCCGGTCTCCCAGGCGTGGTAGCAGACCGGTGAAGGCGAGACTGGCACCTTCTCGCATGCCTGGCTTGATGCCTCGCCTGTCATGGTCGGGCGCATGCAGCGAGGCGTGTGCGCCCGTGCATACCTGCGCGGCAGCTTCACCTCGCTTGGGCATCGCCTTCATGTGACCGCCGCCATGCTGCGAGTTCATCGAGCGCGCAACAAGCTGGCATTTCCATGGCAAGCACCACACGCAAGATCGCCACCTTCAACGTCAACGGAATCGCCAGCCGGTTGCCGCACCTGCTGGAATGGCTCACGCGCGAGCAGCCGGATATTGTGGGTCTGCAGGAGCTGAAAGCCACACAAGAGGCGTTCCCGGAGCAGGCGGTTCGCGATGCTGGCTACGGTGTGATCTGGCAGGGACAGCGCGCCTGGAATGGCGTTGCCTTGTTGGCGCGCGGCGCCGACCCTGTCGAGATTCGCCGTGGCCTGCCCTGGGACCCGAGCGACACCCAGAGTCGCTATCTGGAAGCGGCGATTCATGGAGTGGTGGTGGCGTGTCTGTATTTGCCCAACGGCAACCCGCAGCCTGGTCCGAAATTCGATTACAAGCTCGCCTGGTTTCAGCGTCTTATCCGTCACGCGGAGACGTTGGTGGAGTTGCCGCATCCGGTGGCCTTGATCGGCGACTTCAACGTCGTGCCGACCGATGCGGACATCTACGACCCGAAGGGCTGGCGCAAGGATGCATTGCTGCAACCGGAAAGCCGGCAGGCGTACCAGACGCTGCTGGAGCAGGGCTGGACCGATAGTCTGCTGGCGGTGCATGGCGATGCGCCGATCTATACGTTCTGGGATTATTTTCGCCAGCATTTTGCGCGCGATCGCGGGCTGCGTATCGATCATCTGCTGCTCAATCGCGCATTGGCGGCCGGCTTGCAGGATGCGGGCGTAGACAAATGGGTGCGAGCCCTGGAAAAGGCCAGCGATCACGCGCCTACCTGGATCAGCGTACGGGTACCGGACGCGATCGCCGAGACGACGGCGAGCGATGACGCTGCATCGACGACACGCAAACGTGGGGCGACGAAAAAAACGCCAGTGCGCAAACCGGCAGCCAAGACGGCGGCGAAAGGCGTTTCAAAGCGTTCTGCGAAGCAGTCCGCTACGGTAGCGGTAGCGAAGAAGAAAAATGCAACGCTCACGCCGGCAGGCAGTTCCGCAAACGCTGGCAAAGCAGCAGCCAAGAAGGCTGTGCGCACGGTTGGCAAGACGTAACGGAAACGGCTACGCCATGCATCCGGTTACCAGCTGGTTGCTGTGCCAAGCCAATCACGCCGTCGCGCTAGACCGCTTGCGAATGAGGGTGGGGTACGGAGATGCGGCTTCTGCATCTTTCTCTGGCACTGCGCTGTACTCCAGCTGGAACGGCACTGCAGATCACGCACTGCACGGGCGTTGATCTTTCAATCGATGCATGTTTGTGCAGTCGACACTCAGAGGCTCCGCCAACCAATCTCAGTCATTCCATCCAGGCGACGATGTTTGATCCGCTGCGGCACATCGCCGGTGCTTACGGTCAGCAGGACCAAGGCATTGCTGAGGATAGACGCAGCAATGCCAACCAGCGCGCTATAGAGGCAGGTCGATCGCCGCCCCATAGGTCGTGGCGCTACCAGAACGCCAATGCCCACGCTGTACCGGCCACGCTGCAGGCCGGTATCCTAGCCAGGTCATCCACCGGTCGGCATCGCATTGCTCATGATCAGCTACGCCGAAGCACTTGCCATCGTGCACCAGCAGGTCGCCACGCTAGTCGGCGAGTGGGTGGACAGCGCCGATGCCGAGGGCCGTGTACTTGCGCATGCGTTGTCGAGCCCGGCCGAGCTGCCACCATTCGATAACAGCGCCATGGATGGGTTTGCCATCGCCACACAGGGGCTTGGTGCTGCAGCAGGCAGCGAGCATGTAGTGGCGGGCACGGTCGCAGCAGGGACAGATGTCGGTGCGGCGGAGTTGGGTGCGGCGTGGGAGATCATGACCGGCGCTGGCGTGCCTGCGCATGCCGATGCGGTGGTGCCGATCGAGCAGGTAGATATTCTTGCCCACCACGACGCACGCCCCAGCCGCATCCGGCTGCGTGCGGATGTGCGTGCGGGGCAGCACATCCGCTGCCGTGGGGAAGATGTTCGCCTGGATGATGTCGTGATCGCTGCGGGTACCGTGCTGCGTGGTGCGCATTTGATGTTGCTGGCCGGTCTGGGATGCGCGCAAGTTCAGGTCGTGCGGCGACCACGGGTTGCGCTGATCGCGACCGGCCGCGAGTTGATCAGCGACCCCACGCAACCGCTGCAGCCCGGACAGATCCGCGATGGCACCAGCAGCTATCTGCGCAGCAAGGTGCACGCAGCGGGCGCGGAGTTGGTGTGGCAAGGGCAGGTGGGTGACGACGATGCGGCGTTCGACGCCGCACTTGCACAGGCGCGCAACGCTGGCGCCGACGTGATCTTGAGTACGGGTGCGGTGTCGCGCGGTCGCTATGACTTTGTGCCCGATGCACTGGCACGGCACGCAGCGCGCCTGCTGTTTCACAAGGTCGCCGTGCGACCGGGCAAACCGGTGTTGCTGGCACGGTTTACCGACGGCGTGTTGTACGTGGGCTTGCCGGGCAATCCAATGGCCAGCGCTGCCGGGCTCCGGTTTTTTGTCGAACCGGCCTTGCGCGGATTACTGGGCATGCCGGACGAGCGCGGCCTGCGCGTGGCATTGGAGACGCCGCTGCAAGCGCGGCCGATCTGGCGCCAGCATCTGCGTGCGCGTTTGTACTGCAACGCGCTGGGCGCGCTGTGTGTGCAGATCTTGCCGCAGCAGGAATCGTTCCGGGTGGCGCCCTTGCTGCAGGCCAATGTGTGGGCGGTGCTGGAGCCGCAGGACGACGCAGCTGCGCCACATACGACGGCGGAGGTGTTCGGGCTGGGCCATCTGCAGCCGGCAGCACCGGTGTTGATGGCATGAGCCGGCATGCGGACCGCACGACAGGCGCGTGCACGGCATGAGCGCCGCATCTCCATGGACCGGTGTGGTGCTGGCCGGCGGCCGCTCGTCGCGGATGGGGCAGGACAAGGCCATGCTGCTTTGGCGCGGGCGTCCATTGATTGCGCAGATGCAGGCGCTGCTGCGCGATGCGGGTGCGCAGGATGTGCTGATCAGCGGCCAGCGCCCGGGCTATGACGGCATCGCCGATACGCAGCCGGATCTGGGGCCGCTCGGCGGCTTGGTCAGCGTGATCGATCAGGTCGCCGATCTGACCACGCTGGTGGTGGTGCCGGTGGATATGCCGCTGCTGTCCTCGCAGTTGATCGCGCGGCTGCTGGCACCCGCGCAGCAGCGCTGTGTCGCCTTCGACGAGCAGATGTTGCCGATGCGCCTGTGCATCGATGCCACCGTGCGTGAAGCGTTGTCGACGTTGATGCATGGTGCTGCAGCGTCACGCTCGCTGCGCGCCCTGCAACGTTCACTGCAGTGCCATCGCGTGGCTGTCACAGACAGCGAACGCGCCGCGTTCGTCAATTGCAATACGCCCGAGCAGTGGAGTCAGCTCATTCATGAAAATCCAGATTGAAGGTCAGCAGGTGCGGTTCCGTATCGACGAAGACGAACTGGCTGCTTTGCTTGCCGGTCGCAGTGTCGACAATCTCAGCCGCTTGCCAAGCGGGCAGGGCGCGCGGTTGGTGCGGCATAGCGTCAGCCTGACCGGCGGTCACGCTGCGTGCAATTGCGCCACCGATCACTGGCAATTGCTGGTGCCGCGCGACGCGCTGGAACAACACTCCCGCCAACTTCCGAGCCGCGAGGGATTGAGCTTCAGTTTCGATGCGGGCGCCGGGCATGCAGAACACATGGCGCTGCACGTGACCTTCGATATCGATGTGCGCGACAGTGCGCGCAAGCGGTTTCCGAAGGAGTGAGTTGACGTCTTAGATGCGCCGTTGCTGCATGCGCGTGATGGGCCTACACAGGGATGGAATGCGGTAAACGCTCGTCCTGCGGTCTGCCCATCACCGACACGGCTGCAGTCTGCTTGCGACTTGAAGCGGCTAAAAACGTAGTAAGCAGTCGTCAGTCTGGTGGGGACGGCACACCGGAAGCTGAGTGCATGTAGAGATACATACGCACTCCGAGCACCGACCGCGCCCGCCTGGGTGCTGCGTAGTCGTTTCTGTTAGCCGCTCTTGGTCACGGCGTGAGCCGCTTGCACCGTTCGGTGCAGATGCCAGGTACGCGCTCGCAGGCCAGTCCGCGTTCCTGCAGTGCGGCTTCGATCGGGGCCGCTGCCATAGGGCAGTAGCCGGTACCGCTGCGCAGCGCGACCACATGCAGGCCTTCGCTTGCCAGTTCCAGCAGCAATGCGTGCTGTGCCTGAGGCTCGGGCGGCAGTGCGCGCCGCGAGGCGTCGCGGCGGGCCAGCTCGAGTACCGCGTCGGGCACGTCCGCGCCGACCAGCAGTACATCGGCCAGATTCATTGCACGCAACGCCTTCAAGGTCAGCAGCCCTGGATCGCCGGGGCCGGTGCCGACCAGCTGCACGCTGCCGCGCGCCGGGACGGTATCAGCGTCGTCGAGTGCCGCATTGAACGCAGCGTCGGCTGCGGCATCGTCGCCGGCCTGCAGCAGCAACGGCACCTGTCCATCGATCACGCGATCGAACCAACGCCTGCGCCGGTTCATATCGGGAAATTGGCTGCGGATACGCTCGCGATGGCGCGCAAACAAACCAGCGAAGCGGCCCACCGATGCATCCAGCTCGCGTTCAAGCCGCTCGCGCAGGCGGCGTGCCAGCATCGGCGCCGCACCGGCCGATGAAATGGCGATGACCAGCGGGTCGCGATCCACGATCGCCGGTACCTGGTACGTCGACAGCTCGGCATCGTCCACCACGTTGACCAGCCGCTGACGCGCCCCCGCGGCCGCAGCGACGCGTTGGTTCAAGTCGGTGTCGTCGGTAGCCGCGACCACGAGCCAGACCGTGTCGATCCAGGCCGGATCGAACTCGCCGCCCAGCTGCTCGAAGCGCCCGGCCTGCATCAACTCCGCAAGTTCGGGCGACAGCGCGTGCGCGTACAGGCGGATCTGCGCGCCTGCCTTGAGCAGCGCGAGCACCTTGCGCGTGGCGACCTCGCCACCGCCGATCACCAGCACGGCACGCCCCTGCAGATTTGCGAACAACGGGAACAACGGCATCAGGCCCACTCCAAAATGATGACTCGCACCAACGGCATGTTGCATGGCACCATCGGGTCACGTCCACACGCCTCGCCGCCGCCAATGCGTGTTTTGCTGGTCAACGATACCGAAAAGCCCATTGGCGAACTGCGCCAGGCGTTGACGCGCGCCGGCTACACGGTGCTCGACGATGTGGCATCGGTCGGTGCGTTGCTGCATGCGGTGCAGAGCCAGCAGCCGGATGTGGTGGTGATCGACGTGGATTCGCCGTCGCGCGACACGTTGGAGCAGTTGTCGATGCTGCACACCCATGCGCCGCGCCCGGTGGTGATGTTTTCCGGCGATGGCGACGACGCGCTGATCCACGCGGCGGTAGGCGCAGGTGTCACCGCGTATGTGGTGGATGGCCTGGCGCCGGCGCGGCTGGCGCCGATCGTGCAGGTGGCGCTGGCCCGGTTTGCGCACGAAAGCAGCATGCGCAAACGCCTGGACGATGTGCAGCAGGCCTTGCAGGACCGCAAACAGATCGACCGCGCCAAGGGTCTGCTGATGGAAAAACGTGGCCTCAGCGAGGCCGATGCGTACGCCGCGCTGCGCCAGCAGGCGATGAAGCAGGGCGTCAAGCTGGCCGAAGTGGCGCGACGCATCGTGGCCATGGCCGAGTTGTTGGGATGAACAGATGAGCCAAGCCGATCTCCCCGTATTGCGCGTGGCCTACATGCCGCTGATCGACTGCGCGCCGTTGATTGCCGCACACCGG
This sequence comes from Xanthomonas sp. WHRI 10204, assembly GCF_040202875.1. Taxonomy (NCBI): domain Bacteria; kingdom Pseudomonadati; phylum Pseudomonadota; class Gammaproteobacteria; order Lysobacterales; family Lysobacteraceae; genus Xanthomonas; species Xanthomonas sp. WHRI 10204. Next base: position 2,204,419 of record NZ_JBEGDW010000001.1, on the reverse strand, counting down.
CTGGGCCTGGATCGCGTGCACGGGCTGCAGCTGGACCTGCACCGGCAGGCCTCCTGGGCCGGCGTGCGCGACCGTCTGCTGGCGGGCGAGGTGGACGCAGCGCATGCGCTGGCCAGCCTGGTGTATGCCATCGATTTGGGCGTTGCCGGGCCGCAGTGCCCGATGGCGTTGCTGATGACGCTCAACCACAACGGTCAGGCGATCACCATGGCGCCGGCATTGGCGCAGGCGCTTGTCGACGGCCAGGCGCTGCCGCAGGTACTGAAAAACCTGGGACGACGCGCGGTGTTTGCGCAGACCTTTCCCACTGGCACGCACGCGTTATGGCTGTATTACTGGTTGGCCGCGGGCGGCGTGGACCCGATGCGCGATGTCGATGTGCTCAGCATTCCACCGCCGCAGATGCCCGATGCCCTGGCCAGTGGATTGATCGATGGCTACTGCTCCGGGGAGCCCTGGGCAGCCGTGGCGCAGGCGCAGGGCAGCGGCGCGCGGGTGATCCGCAGTGGTCAACTGTGGCCCGGCCATCCCGAAAAGGTACTGGCCTGCCGGCGCGAGTTTGCCGCCTTGCAGCCGGAGCTGACCGAGCAATTGACCGCCTGCGTGCTGGAAGCGTGCCGCTGGCTGGATGCCTCCGCGGACAACCGCGCGCACTGCGCGCAGTGGTTGGCGGAGCCGCAGCATATCGGCGTGTCGGCGGCGCATCTGGCAGCGTGCCTGGATGCCGATGCAGATGCCGATGGTCTAGCGCGCGATGCCACCGCGCTGGCCTTCCATCGCCACGGCACGGTGAACATGCCTTGGCTATCGGATGGCGAGTGGTTCCTGCGCCAGTTCCAGCGCTGGGGATGGCACGACATCCAGGACGACGATATCGCGCGGCTGCGCGACATCCATCGCTTGGACAACTATCGCCGTGCCGCGGCGCGCGTGGGGGTGGCTGTGCCGGATGGCGATCATCGGCGCAATCGGTTGTTCGATACACCTATAGGCGACTGACACGGTTTTTTTTAAGGGCCTTGCCCGGCCACCACCGCGAGACACGCCGTGAATCCTTCCGGGGAGGCTCTTATGCGGCATCCATGCCGCATAACGTCCCGCGACGGTAGGCGCGCAAGGACCAGGCTAGAGGGGTGGTGTGTTGTTCTTCAATACAGCGACCGACCAACGGTCTGGTGCGGTGTCGTCGCCGCTCGCGGGACCCTCTGGCGGCATGGATGCCGCCACGCAGCGTCCAGAGATGGATTCACAGCGTGTCCCGCGAGCGGTGAGGGCACCGCGCGCTCGACGCAGTCAGTAGTTGCCTGTCCCTATAACGACGCGACTCATCGACTTATCTTCTGCATCGCAATGCTTGGACAGCGCAGATGCATCCACTGCGGAGCCGCAGGTCCATGGCTTCGCTGCGGCGCAGGCGATGGGTGCAACATGTTGATCTTGCCTAGTTAGCCACCTGGATGGCCGGCGCACGCTATTGGTGCGTAGCCGCACGAAAGACGGGAGTGGCGAGCTGCATCTGCCTACCAGAAAGCCGCGAAGCATTCGCGCGAAATTCAATGAAACGCAAATTTTTCAATGGCTTGCATCAATGTGACGTGTTGATGAAAAAGTTGGCACGCTGATTGCGTAGCAGTCACGTGCAGGTACAACGGCGTGCCTGCAACAACACGTACACGGTGCAGCGGTTCAACGGCGATCCGCACGCATCCAGGACAACGGCGTCCTTCCGGTTTACCGGAGGGGCGCCGTTTTTTTTTGGCCATCGCATTCGAAGAGGTCTCTATGCAGCGCTCGTTCTGGCGATCCGGGCACACGCCCACCTTGTTCGCATCCTTCCTGTATTTCGACCTGAGCTTCATGGTGTGGTATCTGCTCGGGCCGTTGCAGGTACCGATTGCGCAAGCGCTGGGATTGGATACGCAGCAGCGCGCCTTGATGGTGGCGGTGCCCATCCTGTGTGGCGCGGTGCTGCGCCTGGTGCTGGGCATGTTTGCCGATCGCGTCGGTGCAAAGCGTGCCGGCGTACTCGCCCAGCTCGCCGTCATCGCCGCGTTGTTCGGTGCCTGGCAACTGGGCGTCAACAGCATGGGACAGGTGTTGATATTGGGTGTGCTGCTAGGCATTGCCGGCGCCTCGTTTGCAGTGGCATTGCCGTTGGCATCGCGCTGGTATCCGCCCGAGCATCAGGGTACTGCGATGGGCATTGCCGGTGCCGGCAATTCCGGCACGGTGCTGGCCGCGTTGTTCGCGCCGATGCTGGCCGCCGCATTCGGCTATCAAAACGTATTTGGACTGGCGTGCATTCCGTTGGTGCTGACGCTGATCGTGTTTGCGTCGATTGCCAAGGAAGCGCCCACACCGGTCGCACGCAAGCAATGGGCCGACTACGGCCGCGTGCTGGTGGGCAACCGCGATGCATGGCGCTTCATGTTTTTCTACGCGATCACCTTTGGCGGTTTTTCCGGCTTTGCGAGCGCGTTGCCGGGCTACTTCCACGACCAATTCGGCTTCGATGCGCGCACTGCCGGGTGGGCGACTGCGGCCTGCGTGCTAGCCGGTTCGGTGATGCGGCCGCTCGGTGGCGTCATTGCCGATCGCGTCGGCGGCACACGTGCCTTGCTGACGGTGTATCTGCTGGTGGCCGTGCTGGTGGGAATTGCCGGATTCGGTGCGGGTGGGGCCACGCTCACGCTGGCGTTGTTCGTACTGACCTTGCTGTGCCTTGGCGCTGGCAATGGCGCTGTTTTTCAGCTGGTGCCGCAGCGATTTGGCCAGGACATCGGGGTGATGACCGGCTTGATCGGCATGGCCGGCGGCATCGGCGGGTTTGCTCTGGCCGCGAGCCTGGGCGTGCTCAAGCAACACACCGGCAGTTATGCATTGGGCATGTGGCTGTTCGCTGCCTTCGCGTTGGGTGGCTGGGCGCTGCTGGCCGGGGTCAAGACCCAGTGGCGCAGCGAGTGGTCCACCGCCGGCGCGGCGCGCGTCTGACATGTCGACAGGAATCCAGGCAATGAAGCAACCCAGACTCGTCGTCATCGGCAACGGCATGGCCGGCATCCGCACCGTGGAAGAACTGCTCAAGCTGATGCCGGGCATGTATCACATCACCGTGTTCGGGGCCGAGCCGCATCCCAACTACAACCGCATCCTGCTCTCGCCCGTGTTGGCCGGCGAGCAGGAGTTCGACGACATCGTGTTGAACCCGCTGCAGTGGTACCGCGACAACGGCATCCATCTGCACTTGAACAAGGAAGTGACACGCATCGATCGCGTGCGCCGCCGCGTGATCGCCGCCGATGGCACCGAAGCCGAGTACGACCGGTTGTTGATCGCCACCGGCTCGGTGCCGTTCGTGCTGCCGATTCCCGGCAATACGTTGAAAGGCGTGATCGGGTATCGCGATATCCAGGATACCCGCACCATGATCGACACCGCGCGCAGCAGACAGCATGCGGTGGTGATCGGTGGCGGCCTGCTCGGTCTGGAAGCGGCTAACGGGTTGAAAGTACGTGGCATGGATGTGACCGTGGTGCACCTGGCCGGCTGGTTGCTGGAGCGCCAGCTCGACCCGGTGGCCGGCAACCTGTTGCAACAGGCGCTGCGCGCACGCGGGCTGGAGTTCCGCCTCAATACCGCCACCAGCGCGCTACTGGGCAATGCACAGGGCGAAGTGATCGGGGTGAAGTTTGCCGACGCCAGCGAGATCCCCGCCGATCTGGTGGTGATGGCCGCCGGTATCCGCCCGAATACGCGGCTGGCCGAAGAAGCTGGCATCCATTGCTCACGCGGCATCGTGGTCAACGACAGCCTGCAGAGTTTCGACCCGCGCGTGTATGCGGTGGGCGAGTGCGCCAACCATCGTGGCATTGCGTACGGTCTGGTCGCGCCATTGTTCGAGCAGGCCAAGGTCTGCGCCAACCATCTGGCGCAGTTCGGTATCGGTATCTATCGCGGCTCGGTGGCATCGACCAAGCTCAAGGTCACCGGCATCGACTTGTTTTCGGCCGGCGACTTCATGGGCGGCGATGGCTGCGAAGAAATCGTGCTGTCCGACCCGGCCGGCGGCGTCTATAAAAAGCTGGTGATCCGCGACGACGTGCTGGTGGGTGCGTGCCTGTATGGCGACACCAGCGATGGCGGCTGGTACTTCAAGTTGCTCAAGGACGGCACGCCGATCCAGGCGCAACGCGACCAACTGATCTTCGGCGAGAGCGCGTTAGGCGACTCGGGCACAGGCGGCCAGGACCGCGCCAGCGCCATGTCCGACAGCGACGAGGTCTGCGGTTGCAACGGCGTGTGCAAGGGCACGATTGTCAAAGCGATCAGTGAGCAAGGCCTGTTCACTGTGGACGAGGTGAAAAAGCACACCAAGGCGGCCAGTTCCTGCGGTTCATGCACCGGCTTGGTCGAACAGATCCTGATGAATTGCCTGGGTTCCAACTTCCAGGAAACCCCGAAAACCAAGGCGGTTTGCGCGTGTACCGACTTGAGTCATGGCGAAGTGCGCCGTGCCATTCGCGAACACAAACTACTGACCCACGCGCAGGCCTATGCCTTCATGGAGTGGCGCACGCCCAATGGCTGCGCCACCTGCCGGCCGGCGATCAACTACTACATGCTCTCGACCTGGCCGCATGAAGCCATCGACGACCCGCAATCGCGTTTCATCAACGAGCGCGCGCACGCCAACATCCAGAAAGACGGCACCTTCTCGGTGATTCCGCAGATGAAAGGCGGGGTGACCAACGCCAGCGAGTTGCGCCGAATTGCCGATGTCGCCGACAAGTACGCGGTGCCGATGGTCAAGGTAACCGGCGGACAGCGCATCGATCTGCTTGGCGTCAAGAAAGAAGATCTGGTGGATGTGTGGCGCGATCTGGGCATGCCGTCCGGCCATGCCTACGGCAAGTCGATCCGCACGGTAAAGACCTGCGTGGGCAGCGAGTTTTGCCGCTTCGGCACCCAGAACAGCACGCAGATGGGCATAGATCTGGAAACCATGCTGGCCAACATGTGGAGCCCGCACAAGGTGAAGCTGGCGGTGTCTGGTTGCCCGCGGAATTGCGCCGAATCCGGCATCAAGGATGTGGGCATTATCGCGGTGGACTCGGGCTGGGAGCTGCACGTTGGCGGCAACGGCGGCATCAAGACCGAGGTTGCGCGTTTTCTGGTCAAGGTGACCACGGCCGAGGAAGTACGCGAATACACCGGTGCGTTTTTGCAGCTGTATCGCGAACAGGCCTATTACCTGGATCGCACCGTGCACTACATCGCACGCGTGGGGCTGGATTACATCCGTGCGCAGGTGGTCGAAGACGCCGCCAACCGGCGTGCGCTGTACGAGCGGCTGTTGTATTCGCTGGAAGGCCTGGTCGACCCCTGGAAGGCGCGCATTGCCGGCGAGCGGCGCCAGGAATACCAACCGCTGCGCATCGCCGCGCCAGCCGCAACGGTGGAGGAATGAGCATGCACAACGACGCATGGGTGCGCGTGTGCGCATTGCAGGACCTGCCGGCGCTGGGCGCGCGCGTGCTGGAAGTCGATGGGCTGCCGCCGATCGCCATCTTCCGCACTGCCGGCGACCAGGTGTTTGCGCTGCGCGACCGTTGCCCGCACAAGGGCGGGCCGTTGTCGCAAGGAATCGTGGCCGGCGACACCGTGACCTGCCCGTTGCATGGCTGGGCGATCGGCTTGCAGAGCGGGCAGGCCCACGCACCGGACGTGGGCTGCGCGCCGCGCTACCCGGTCAAGGTGGAAGCCGATGCCGTGTGGATCGTGTTGCAGCCGGTGTCGCAGCCGGATGCCGTGACCGAGCCGGCGACATGAGCGAAGGCCTGCAGGCCGCGTCGCCTGCCACGGCAGCGCAGTCGCACATGGCAGCGCCGATGCATCGCATCACGCGTTCGACCTGTTGCTACTGCGGTGTGGGTTGCGGCGTGCTGATCCACAGCGAGCACGACGCCGATGGCGAGCGCATCGTTGGCATCGAAGGCGACCCGCTGCATCCGGCCAATCACGGCCGTCTGTGCAGCAAGGGTCTGGCGTTGCCGCAGACCGTTGCAAGCACGCAGGGGCGTGTGCTTGCGCCGGAGTTGCGCCGGCATCGGCAGGCGCCGCGTGCGCCGGTGAGCTGGGATCAGGCCCTGCAGCATGTCAGCAGCAAGCTGGCCGCCATCGTCAAGGAACATGGCCCGGATTCGGTGGCGTTCTATCTGTCCGGGCAGCTGCTTACCGAGGACTATTACGTCTTCAACAAGCTGGCCAAGGGCCTGCTCGGCACCAACAACATCGATACCAATTCGCGCCTGTGCATGTCCAGCGCGGTCACCGGGTACAAGCTTGCGCTCGGTGCCGATGGCCCGCCCACCTGCTATGAAGATCTGGAGCTGGCGCACACGGTGCTGTTTGCCGGCAGCAACATGGCGTATGCGCATCCGGTGCTGTTTCGCCGGCTCGAAGACGCGCGCGCACGCAACCCGGACATTCGCTGGATCGTGATCGATCCGCGGCGCACCGATACCGCGGCCATGGCCGACCTGCACCTTGCAATCGAACCCGGTACCGACGTCGCCTTGTTCAACGGCATGCTGCATCACCTGATCTGGGAGGGTCTGGTGGATGCGCGTTTCGTTGCGGCGAGCACGCAGGAGTTCGATGCCCTCAAGCGGATGTTGCGCGAGTACACCCCGCGCATGAGCGCCGAGATCTGCGGAATCTCGCACGAGGACCTGGTGCAGGCGGCCGAGTGGTTCGGGCGCAGCCCGGCGGCGCTGTCGCTGTATTGCATGGGCTTGAATCAGTCGGCGCACGGCACCGACAAGAATCTTGCGTTGATCAATCTGCATCTGGCCACCGGTCAGATCGGCAAGCCGGGCGCTGGGCCGTTTTCGCTGACCGGCCAGCCCAATGCGATGGGCGGGCGCGAAGTAGGCGGCATGGCGACGATGCTGGCGGCGCACCGCGAGATTGGCAATGCGGAGCATCGTGCCGAAGTGGAGCAGCTCTGGGGCGTGCCGGCGGGGCGCATCTCGCCGAATCCCGGCACGCCGGCGGTGGAGTTGTTCGAGCGCCTGCGCGCCGGCACCTTGAAGGCAGTGTGGATCGTCTGTACCAACCCCGTGCATTCGATGCCGGAAGTGGCCGGCATTCGCGCCGCGCTGGAACAGGCCGAACTGGTGATCGTGCAGGATGCCTTCTCCGGCACCGACACCGTGCCTTATGCCGACGTCTTGCTGCCGGCGGCCAGCTGGGGCGAGAAGGACGGCACGGTGACCAACTCCGAACGCCGCATCACCCGCGTGCGCAAGGCAGTGGAAGCGCCGGGGCAAGCGCGTGCCGATTGGTGGATTGCCAACGAAGTTGCGCGTCGACTGGAGGCGCTGCTGGCGCCCGCCACAGGCGCCGGCCTGTTTGCATTCGACAGTACCGCAGAGGTCTTCGACGAGCATCGTGCGCTGACGGTAGGGCGCGACCTGGACATCGGTGGCCTGGATTACGCAGTGCTGGACAATGGCCCGCAGCAATGGCCGTTTCCTGCAGGGGCGACGCAAGGGCAGGCACGGCGCTACACCGATGGAGTGTTCGCCACTGCCGATGGCCGTGCGCGGTTTCATGCAACGCCGTATCGCAAGGTGGCAGAAGCCACCTCGGCGCGCTTTCCGATGCGCCTGCTCACCGGTCGCCTGCGCGACCAATGGCATGGCATGTCGCGCACCGGGCGCGTAGCCGCGGCCTATGCGCACAGCCCGGAACCGTCCTTGCGCATGCACCCGGACGATGCCGTACGCCGCGGGTTGGTGGCTGGCGAGTTGGTACAGGTGGCCAGCAAGCGCGGTGCATTGGTGCTGCCGCTGGAGTTGTCGGACGAACTGCGCTCCGGCACGGTTTTCGCTGCAATGCACTGGAGCGGGCAGACGCTGTCCAGCGGCGGCATCAACGAGGTCAGCACCTCGGCGGTGGATGCGCGCTCGCAACAGCCCGAGCTCAAACACGCGGCAGTCCGCGTGGAGAAGGCGGCGTTCGGCTGGCATCTGCTGGCGGCACGCCGCGGTGATGCGTTGGCATTGCAGCAGGCACTGCAACCGCTGCTGCGCGAGTGCGGCTACGCGAGCTTGCGTCTGCATGCTGAACCCTTGGCCGATGCCAGTGGGCAGTGGGCGGTGCTGCATGCGGCCTGCGAGCGCGCGCCCGATCCTGCCTGGATCGATCGTCTGGTGGCTGCGCTGCAGTTGCCGGCCGGCGCCGACGTTCTGGAGTACCGCGATCTGCGCCGCGGATTGATGCGCCGCGTTGGCTGGCGCACACAGGACGGGCAGAGCCATATCGATGGCCTGCTGCTGACTGCCGCATACCCCAGCGATGCCAATCAGTCGCTGCTGACGGTCGCCTTGGCCGGCAAGCCTTGGCGGGGTGCACGGCTGGCCGTGTTCGCACCGACGCCTTCCGCGCCCAGCGACCCGATCGTGTGTACCTGCATGCAGGTGTCGGCCGCCGCGATTCATGCGGCCATCGACGATGGCGCCGACGTGGCGCAGCTCAAGCAACGCCTGGGCTGCGGCACCGTCTGCGGTTCCTGCGTTCCGCAACTGACCCGGCTGTGCCGCCAACCGCGGCTGGCCTGATGCACCTCATCCCTCCACACACTGCGAGATCTCTCATGTCAGTCACACCTTCCTGCGCGCGTGATGTGGTGTTGTTGTCGGCCGGTCCCGGCGATCTGGAGCTGCTCACCATCAAGGCGGTCAAGGCGCTGGCAGTGGCCCAGGTGCTGCTGCTCGACGACCTGGCCAACCCCGACATCGTCACGCTGGCACCGCAGGCGCGCGTGATCCGCGTGGGCAAGCGCGGTGGTTGCCGCTCCACGCCGCAGGAGTTCATCTGCCGGCTGATGCGGCGTTATGCGTTGCAGGGCTTGCGCGTCGTGCGCGTCAAAGGCGGCGATGCGTTGTTGTTCGGTCGTGCGGGCGAAGAAATCGGTTTTCTGCGACGCGCCGGCGTGGGCGTGCAGGTGATCAATGGCGTCAGCGCCGCGTTTGCCGCCGCAGCGTCGCTGGAAGTGTCATTGACACATCGCAGCCATTGCCATGGCATTACGTTTGTCACCGCGCACACGCACGACCATGGTGAGCCGAACTGGGGTGCGCTGGCGGCCAGCGGCACAACGCTCGGCATCTACATGGGGTTGCGCCGTGCAGACGCGCTGGCGACGGCATTGCTTGCGCATCTGCCGGCCAGCACGCCGGCCGCCATCGTGCAGGCGGCCACGCGGCCGGAGCAGCAGCGCAGGCTGACCACACTGGGCGACCTGGCCAATGCCGCGGCAGCGCTGTTGCCCGGTCTGCCGACCCTGCTGCTGGTGGGCGATGCATTGTCCGAAGCGTCGGTGGCCTGCGACGATCGCTTCGGTGCGGTACTGCAACAGGCAGTGGGGTAAGCGCTGCGCGGCGCGTCATGGCGCACTGCCTGATGCGCATGCTGTCTAGCGTGCGCACGTTCTAATTGCAGGACGACGCGAGCGATTTTGCTCAAGCAGCCTGATCCGCCGATGCTGGGTGTGTGTGGTTTTGAGCGCTCATCGCTGACCGGTCCCCCAGCTTGAAGGCACAACACTCAGCGGCCATCGGACGCGCTGAGGCGGTTTGGAGCGGCTGAAAACCTCAGCGAGCAGTCGTCAGGTAGGTGTGGACGGCGCACTCAGAACCGAAGGTGCGTGTGGTACATGCCGATTCCTCGCACCGGCCGCGCCCGCCTGGCGGCGGCACAATCGTTTTGTCAGCTGCGCTTAGAGCCGGCACTACGCACTCAAGCCGATCCTGCGTGCCGGCTGCGCGCAACTGACGACGGCTCGTTCTGTCAGTCCCTGCAGTGCGGGGTGAACCAACCATCCGACACGGCAGGATGTAGCGCAGACCACGCTGATCCGAATCGTGGCTCCCGTCGTGGACGCTCGTCCGTCGGTACGCGGGTGCGCGCTGTCGCCATGATCTGCCTTTGGCGACATCTGTTTCGTCATTTTTGGTAGCGCTACCCATCCTGCAGTGTGATGCGGCGGTTCCAGGCGCGTGAGGTGTGCAAGATTTGCGCAGCGAGCGCAGCCGTTTTTTCCTGCATGTGCTCGTCTGCCCCCATTTGGCCTGTGTTTTGGGTTGGCACGAATGTTGCGTTAAGCCCCTCACCGAATGACGTACCCGATGCATCGAGAGGAGGCACAGTGGAAGACGGACAGAACAGTACTCGTAGCCGGCGTGGCTTTGCCGCATTGGACCCGGAGAAGCGTCGCGTGCTGGCCAGCAGCGGTGGCAAGGCTGCACACGCCAGCGGTAATGCGCACGAATTCACCAGCGACGAGGCACGCGAAGCCGGTCGTAAGGGTGGCCAGGCCGTGAGCCGCGATCGCGATCATATGTCGCGTATTGGCAGCAAGGGCGGGCGGTCCAAGCAGGCCAAGCCGCAGGAAGAATCCGCGTAGTCAACGGTTGGGCATGCAATAGCGTGCCGTCATTGATTCAGGGGATGCAGGCCCTGCGCCGTCACGGCGCAGGGCCTGCTTTTTTAGGGCGCAAGCCCACCAAGCGCGCACGCCGACAAGCAATCGATTGCACGCAAATGACATCGGCACACGCCATCGCTGCAATGCTTGCGCTCCCAATTCCATAACTGATTGATGCAAAACGCATTACAAGCGCCCCGGAAATTTTTGCAGACCTGCACGTGCTCGCCATCGATTGCAGTGCAAATTTTCCGCCTCTGGTGATCAAACAGTCTGGCGTCTGCAGAATTTGCAGACCTTGCAGAATCTGCAACGTGATGAGGCGAGTGCTCAGAACGGTCTTGGCAGCGAATCACAAGACCGACAACGCGCCCGCATGCTTGGTCGAGAGCGCAGATGCGATAGCGCTATGCAATGGTTGCGCGACGCGTGGGCAACGAAGCGGCAGGCCGGACCGCTGCGCAAGGCCCAGGCCGGGCGCATCGAGCAAGAGCGGCAACTCAAGGCGCGCATCGAGCAGCATCTTGAGCAACCTCGCGGCCAGCAATACCTAGTGGGATCGTGCATCGAACGCTTGACGGATCGCCATCGGCGGTCAAGAACTCCATGGGCAACAGGGCTGCGTTCAACCCAGCCATGGGGTGTGACGACCTTCGATGAGGTCGTCGAGGACGCACTGGCCAGCTAGTTGCTCAAGAACCTGGAGATCGCCGCGCCCACCGCGTTACCAAGTGCAGCCAAGACCATGCGCGATGCCCAGGCACAGAGTGTCTGCTGGCAGACTCTGCCGCAGGACCAGGACCAGGCTATTGCCGACTGGCTGCTTGCACTTCTGCCCGCGCTGATCGAAGAGTGCTTGGTTCGCGATGCCATCTCACACGTGACTGCCACACAGTGGCCGCCAGCGCTGATGCCCTAGGCATCTTAAAAAATGCGGGCTTTTTCTTTCTGCGCGGCGAGCGCTTACCCTTGGACGCTCTTTGGCAACCCGGCTCGATCATGACAACGCATCTCGATTATCCGATCGGTACTCCTGGCCAGGCATGGGGCGATGGCGAACGCAGCGCATGGCGCGCGCAACAAGTGGTGCAACGCAGTTACGCCGCCGAGGTGGTGCAGGTCATCGATGCACTGGATGAGCGCTACCAACGCGTGCACTACGGCAGCATCGTGGCGGATTCCATGCAGTACCCGCTGCTGGCATTGCGCAGTGCCGCGTGGGACGACAAGCTGCCGTGCGCACTCGTCACCGGTGGCGTGCACGGCTACGAGACCAGTGGCGTGCAAGGCGCGCTGCTATTTCTGCAGCAACGCGCCGCAGAGTATGTGGGCAGGATCAATCTGCTGGTGGCGCCATGCGTCAATCCCTGGGGCTATGAGCGCATCCAGCGCTGGAACGCCGACGCGGTCGACCCGAATCGCTCATTCCGCGACAACAGTCCGGCTGCAGAGTCGGCGGGTTTGATGCAACTGGTCGCCGCAACCGCTGGCACGATGCTGGTGCATATCGACCTGCACGAAACCACCGACAGCGATGAGAGCGAGTTCCGTCCCGCGCTGGCGGCACGCGATGGCGTACCGTTCGTGCCTGGCAGCATTCCGGACGGGTTCTACCTGGTGGGCGATAGCGAAGACCCGCAGACCGCATTTCAGCAGGCGGTGATCGCGGCAGTGGAGCAGGTCACGCATATCGCGCCAGCCGATGCGCAGGGGCAGATCATCGGTGCGCCGGTTACGGGTCATGGGGTGATCAACTACCCGGTGCGACGCCTGGGCCTGTGTGCCGGCGTCACCGCTGCGCGCTATCGCACCACCACCGAGGTGTACCCGGACAGCCCCCGCGCCACGCCGCAGCAGTGCAACGCCGCACAGGTCGCGGCGATTTGTGCGGCACTGGATTACGCACTCTCGGAAGGATGAAGACACTTAGGCAGCAGCGTGAGCGCGGGCTTGCGACGCGCTTCAGCCGCCAGCGTGCTGCAGGCGAGCAAGCGGTGCCGACTGGCATGTAATCCAGCGCAATCACGCGGCTTTTGCTTAAGGCAGGCGTTGCTGCACCCTGGCGTCCTGCACATAGGCCGCCACCAGCTGCGCCTCCATCGGCCTGGACAGTAGATATCCCTGCGCCTCATCGCAGCCCCAGCTGCGCAGCAACGCAATCTCGTCGGCATGCTCGATGCCTTCGGCAACGGTGCGATAGCCCAGCGCGCTGGCCAGTCGCACCACTGCTTCTGCGCGCATCTGCATGCCGGCCTTGTTGGCAATGCCGGTGACCAGCGAGCGGTCCAGCTTGAGCACGTTGACCGGCAACTCGGTGAGATACCCGAAATTGCTGTAGCCGGTACCAAAGTCGTCGATGGCCACGCTGACGCCGGCATCGCGCAGGGCGCGCAGCCGCGGGACGGCTTCCACATTACTGCGCAACCAGCGGCCTTCGGTGATTTCCAGCTCGACCCGCGTGGTCGGAATGGCCAGGTCCTTGCAGCGATTGATCACGTCGGCTGCCAGATTGATGTTGCCGAAATCGCGCGACGACAGATTGATCGAGATGGAAAAATCCAGGCCTTGCGCTCGCCATTGCGCCAACTGCAGCAATGCGCTTTCGATCACCCAGTTGGTGACTGTGCACATCAGTGCGGTCTTTTCGAACAACGGAATGAATTCGTCCGGACCGATCGGCCCCAGGCTGGCATGCTGCCAGCGCAGCAGTGCCTCGAACCCGACGACCGACAGATCTTCCAGATCGATACGCGGCTGGAACACCAACCGGAAATCGCCGGCTTCCAGCGCTTTTTCCGCATCCAGCGCCAACCGATACGAGCGCTGGATGGCATCGTCCTGCGAGGCGCTATACCAGCACACCACGGCATTGTTGCCGATGGCATCGCCCAGCGACACCAGCCCCTTGCGCATCACATCGTTGGTATCAGGTTGTTGCGGTGCAAAGCGCACCACGCCGGCATGGAAGGTCAGCGACATCGGCACCCCGGCGGCATCGAACGGCTTTTGCAGCATGTCGCGCAAATCCAGCAGCAGGTCTTCCATCTCGTCGGGCGCCGAGTTGAGCAGAAAAAACGCAAAACGCATCGACGCAACGTGATAGACGGTGGCCTTGCCGCGCAGGGCGCGGGTCAGCACATAGCTGGCGTGACGGATCAGCTCTTCCAGCGGCTGCATGCCCAGGGCCTGGCGCGCCTCGTTGGCCGCCTGCGTGTCGTAGACCTCGATAAAAGCTGCAATGGTCGGCACGCTGTGGCTGCCGAAGGCGAGGGCATCCAGATCCGATTGCAGCTGACGCGTGTTGAGCAGGCCGCTGTGCGGCTCACGCCGGCCCGCGCCGAATTGCAGCTCCAGCTGCGCTGCCGTCACATTGGCAAACATCAGCAGCTGCTGATGTTCCTGGCTGGCGAGGCGGCGCTCGCGCGTGTCGATCACGCATAACGTGCCGGTGATGCCGGCCTGCGGCGCACCGACCGGCACGCACGCAATAAAGCGTGCAGGCAGCCCGGGAAACGCCGCATCGCCCAATTGAATCGGCGCGAGTGCGGCGCCTTCGATCAACTCCGTCACACCATTGGCAGCGGCCGGTGCGCGTTGACACAGCGCGATGGCTTGTTCGACCTGGGTGGTGCTGATCCCGCGCGCCGCCAGCACCCGCATGCGGCCGGCTTCGGTAATGGTCAACGCCGCCGCTGGTGCGACCAGCGCATGGCACAGCAGGCGAGCGATCTGTTCGAGCGGCTCCATCCCGCCGAGATCGATTGGCACCCCGGACCAATCGAAGTGGCGTTCCTGTGTTTTGTCTGCCGAAGCAAGCGTCATGTCGTCAGGTTCCGTGTTGAAGATCACACACTGCAGGGCCACTAGAAACAATTCGAGGTCACCAATGGGTGATGAGCCGGGGGCGTGATGCTGCCATCACGCTCGAATCCTTCGCGCAATAGCGTGTACTCCCGTAAGCGGACATAACAAATAATCGATAACGGCTGCTCGTTTCACTTTGGACTGGCCTCTACAAATACCGCATTCCACCGACCGGCGTCGAGAGTGGATTGGTTATATCGATCCAACCGGACTCAGGTAGACCATTTGGCAGTGATTCCGTCCTTTCGCAACACGACATATTCGCGGTCTCTTCTATTCATAAGGTTCGGACCGCTATCACGCGGTGTAATGCGTATTGGCTGGCTCGGTGATTCGGACTCAACCAATGCATTGGCATGGATCACCGTGAAATACGTCTTGATTTTAGCTGTTTCGCCCGTCTGGCAAGGCTATGGCTGCATTAAAGGCGGCCGTTCAAGCGTTTGAAGCGGGCACAAGTAAACACGTCGATAGTTTATGCCCGTGTAACGCGCGAGTGCGTGGTTAGTGATACTCCGCACAGTTCAATTGAGGCGATTCGCCTATTAATTTGGCAACGTGTTTACCAGGGATTGGTATTAACCACTCTCATTCTTGAGCGAGCGGGTTGAAGCGAGTCACGCTTTAAATCCACCGAATCTTTAATCCACTTCCGTCTTTTGAAGGCGCGCATGTGTGCGCGCTGATCTATCGCGCGGCAATCAGGGGAATCAAAATGAATCGTGCATTTGCGCTGGTCTGGAACGCAGCCATTGGCAATTGGGTCGTGACGCATGAACTGGTGCGGCGTCGACGTAAGCCCGGAGCGACGCGCCGTGCACTGCCCAGCTTGGTGGTTCTGGCGGTGGGGGCCGCCGCTCCCGCATTGGCCTGGGGTGCGTGCACCCCCGCATTGCCGACTGCCGGCGCAACCGTCACCTGCACCGGTCTGCCGATCGTCAGCAATGCTTTTTCGAGTAACGCGAATAATCTGACCGTCAACGTTGCGGCAAGCACGCAGATGACGGCCGGTTTGCTGGGCGGTACCGCCATCGCGCTCGGTGGCACCAATGCAACGCTCAACAACAGCGGCACCATCGACCCGTCCGTGCTGGGTCTGCTGTCGGTGTTGAGTACCGGCGTTACCATGGGCAACGCAAGTTCGACATCGGTGATTGCCAACAATCTGTCCGGCGGCACCATCTACGGGACCGGCGGGTTGCTGGGCGCCAATCTGCTCAATCTCGATGGAATGGCGTTGGGCCTGACCTCCGCCAGCAATGGCGTCGTGCAGATCAACAATGCCGGCTTGATCAGCAGCCGGACGTTGCTCAATCTCTCGATACTAGGTGCCGACACGCCGGTGATCGCGGTCAGTGGCGGCGGCACCGTCAATGCGGTCAATACCGGCACCATCGATGGACGCGTCGGCTTTCAGAGCTCGGCTACCGGCAACAGCTTCGTCAATTCCGGCACCATCAACGGCAGCGTGTCGATGGGTGCCAACAGCACCAATACCTTCACCGCAGTGACGGGCGGAAGCATCAACAGCGCTGGCGGACTCGGACTGGAATTGCTTGGTCCAGGCGGTTTGCTGAGCTTTGCACGCACAGGGGTGGTGGATGGCGGTGCGGGCGGAACCAACACGCTGATCCTGCAGAATTCCGCGACAGGAACCGGTAGCGGCATTACCGGTGTCGGCGCGGCAAGCACCGATCAGTACATCAATTTCGGCAGTCTGCGCGTCAACAGCGGGACCTGGACGCTGGGCGGCGCAAGCAACTTTGGCAGCAGCGCACTCAATGGCGGTGTCCTGCAATTTGCGATACCCGCGCAGTTGGGCACGGCGATCACCGCCAACGGCGGCACGCTCGAAGCCACCGCTGCCGGCTTGACGCTGGCACCGGCCGGCGGTATTGCGATCGCGGCGGGCGGTTTGACGGTGCAGGGCACCAATGCGCTGACCATCGGCAGCACGCTGACAGGCACGGGGGCGCTAACCAAGGCCGGTACCGGCGGATTGAATCTGACCGGCGCCAATACCTTCAGCGGTGGCGTCAACCTGAGTGGCGGCGCGCTGACCGCGGGCAATAGCGCCGCCTTGGGAACAGGTACCGTCACAGCGTCCGGCGGCAGCCTGCTGGCCGGTGCCGCACTCAACCTGGGCAACGCCTTTGTATTGAACAGCAACCTGGGCATTGGCGGGACCAATGCCGTGCGGCTTGGCGGTGTAGTCAGCGGAGCCGGTGCACTCAACAAGACCGGCACCGGCACGCTCACGCTTGGCGGCGCCAATACCTATTCCGGCGGCACCACGCTGAGCGCGGGCAGCACGGTGCTGGAAACCTCCGGCGCGCTTGGCACCGGCACCGTCACTGCAGCAGGCGGTCTGCTGGACACCACTGCACCGTTGACCTTGAGCAATGCGTTTGCGCTCAACACCACGCTGGGCCTGGGTGCCAGCGGCAATGCACTCACCTTGACCGGTGCGCTTGCCGGCACCGGCGGTCTCAACAAGACCGGCACCGGCACGCTGGCGCTCAACGGCGCCAACACCTATAGCGGCGGCACAACGCTGGCAGCCGGCACCCTGCAATTGGGGACTGCGTCCGCACTGGGCACCGGCGCGTTGAATGTCACCGGCGCCTCCAGTCTCAGCACCAGCGCACCGTTGGCGGTAACCAATGCGGTCAATCTTTCCGGGCCATTGAGTTGGACCGGCGCGCAGGCGCTCACCCTTGGCGGCGCCATCAACGGCAGCGGCAGCCTGATCAAGAGCGGTGCCGGCGATCTCACGCTGACCAATATCAATGGCTATACCGGTGGCACCACGCTGAGCACCGGGCGCCTGGTGGTCGGCTCCAATGCTGCGCTGGGCACGGGGACCTTGACCGCCAGCGGCGGTGTGCTTGATGCAAGCACTGCGGCGACGCTGGGTAATGCGCTTGCGCTCACCGGCACGCTGGGCGTGGCCAGCAATGGCACCGCGCTGAATTTGAGTGGTGCGATCAGCGGCACCGGTGCGTTGAGCAAGCTCGGCACCGGCACGCTCACCTTGGGTGGTTTGAACACCTACAGCGGTGGCACCACGCTTGCCGGCGGCACCTTGCAGGTGACCAATAACGGTGCGCTCGGCACTGGTGCGCTGAGCTTGACCGGCAACGCCAATCTGCAGGGCACCACGTCCACCACGTTGACCAATGCAATCGCATTGAACACCAATGCATTGACGCTCAATGGCACGCAGGCGCTGACGCTGGGTGGCGGCATCAGCGGTGCCGGCGGCCTGGTCAAATCCGGGAGCGGCGATCTCACCCTCACTGGCAACAACCTCTATACCGGTGGCACATCGCTGAGCGCGGGCAGGCTTGTCGTTGGCAGCGACACAGCGTTGGGTGTGGGCGCATTGACCGCCGCAGCCGGCACTACGCTGGATAACGTCGCGGTAAGCACGCTTGCCAACGCCATCGCGCTGACGGGTTTGGTCAGCATCGGCGGCAGCAACGCGCTGACGCTCAATGGCGGCATCAGCGGTGTCGGAAGCCTGGACAAACTCGGCCCCGCCAGCCTGACCCTGGCGGGAAACAACACCTACACCGGCGGCACGCTGCTGACTGCGGGCAGCCTGGTGCTGGGCAGCGATGCCGCACTGGGCACAGGCAGCCTCACCGTTGCCGGCGGCCTGCTCGATAGCACCGCTGCACGCGTGCTCGCCAACAACGTCGTGCTGAATGCCGATCTGCAGCTTGGCGGCAGCCAGGACCTGGCGCTCAATGGCGGCGTCAGCGGTGCCGGCGGTCTGGTGAAGAACGGCGGTGCGTCGCTGACGCTGACCGGCGCCAACACCTTTGCCGGTGGCGTGGATCTCAATGCAGGCGCCTTGCTGATCGACAGCGGGGCGGCATTGGGAAGCGGCGTGTTGACCGCTGCCAACGGCACGCAATTGCAGGCGACCACTGCAGCGACAGTGGGCAATGACGTCGTGTTGAACGGTGCGCTGTCGCTGACCGGCAACAACGCGCTGGACTTGACCGGCACGGTGAGCGGTGCGGGCAGCCTGATCAAACAGGGCACTGGAGCGTTGACGCTGACCGGCAACAATGGCTATGCCGGCGGCACGCTGTTGAATGCCGGTTCGTTGATCGTCGGCAGTGACACGGCGCTTGGAAGCGGCGCGCTCATCGCGGCCGATGGCACGCTGCTCAGCGCCGCTATCGCCGCGACCTTGCAGAATGCCGTCACGGTGAATGGCGCGCTCGGCATCGACGGCCAGGCGCTCACGCTCACTGGTGTGATCGATGGTGCGGGAAGCCTGATCAAGAGCGGCACGCAGACGCTCACGCTCACCGGCAACAACACCTGGAGTGGCGGGTTGCAGCTGCAATCCGGCGGGTTGGTGGTTGGCAGCAACACCGCCTTGGGTTTCGGCACGCTCACCGCTGCGGGCGGCACAACGCTCGATGCCACCACGGCGGTGACGCTGGCCAATGCACTTGCCTTGAACGGCGCATTGACGCTGCCCGGCACGCAGGACATCACGCTGGACGGTGTGATCAGCGGCGCCGGTAGTCTCGCTAAACAAGGCACGACAACATTGACCTTGGGCAACGCTAACACCTTCAGTGGCGGCGTCACGCTGGACGCCGGCCGCCTGGTGCTTGGCAACGCTGCAGCCTTGGGCGTGGGCGGCCTGGTGGTCAGTGGCGCAACCGAACTGGATGCCAATACTGCGCTGGCTGTCGGCAATAGCGTGCAATTGAACAGCCAGCTTTCGCTGATCGGCAGCAACGACCTGGGCTTGAACGGCACCATCAGCGGCACCGGGAGTCTGGTCAAGAACGGCACCACCACCGTGTCGCTCAATGGCAGCAACACCTACAGCGGCGGCACCACGCTCAACGCCGGCACGATTGCGGTGGGGGCCGATAACGCACTCGGCACCGGCAGCTTGTCGGTCACTGGCGATTCGGTGCTGAGCAACGCCATCGCGGTGGCCTTGAGCAATGGCATCGATCTGGCTGCAGCGCTCACCGTCGACAACACGGCGGACATGCTGGCCAGCGGCACCATCAGTGGCGCGGGCGCGCTGACCAAAACCGGCCTCGGCACCTTGACGCTGAGCGGCAGCAATACCTATACCGGCCCGCTGGCGATCCAGGCTGGCACCGTGGTGGCCAGCACGGCTGCATCGCTTGGCAATGCCAGTAACGTGGATGTGGCAGCCGGTGCGGTGTTGAACCTGACCAACGGTGGCCTGATCAATGCACTCACCGGTGCGGGGAACGTCGATACCGATGCCGGCGCCACCTTGCAGCTGGGCAGCGGCAACTTCGCCGGCAGCCTGGGCGGTGGCGGCAATCTGGACAAGGTCGGCCCGGGCACCGTGAACCTGCTCGGCACCAGCCTGATCGGCGGCGCCACGCAGGTGAGCGGCGGCGTCCTGGACGTGGTGGGCAGCCTGGGTACGAGCGCGTTGAACGTGGCAACTGGCGGCACGCTCACTGGTACCGGCC
This sequence comes from Xanthomonas sp. WHRI 10204, assembly GCF_040202875.1. Lineage (NCBI taxonomy): Bacteria > Pseudomonadati > Pseudomonadota > Gammaproteobacteria > Lysobacterales > Lysobacteraceae > Xanthomonas > Xanthomonas sp. WHRI 10204. Next base: position 2,184,571 of record NZ_JBEGDW010000001.1, on the reverse strand, counting down.
CCAGCGGCAGCATCGGTAGCGATGTGACCATCGGCAATGGCGGCCGTCTGGCATTGAGCAGCGGTGCGTCGCTCAGCATGGGCGGGCTGACGTTGGCACCGGGCGCGGTGATGGACGTGTCGCTTGCGGCGCCGAGCACTACGCGCCTGCTTGCGGTCAACGGTAATCTCACCCTGGACGGCACACTCAATGTCATCGACATTGGCGGCTTCGGTTCCGGTGTGTATAGGTTGATCGACTACACCGGTGTGCTGACCAACAGCGGTGTGCTGTTCGGCAGCATTCCCGGTAGCGTCGATATCAGCCAATTGGCATTGCAGACCGCGATCGGCCAGCAGATCAACCTGGTGGTCGCGGCACCGGGCAGCATCGTGCAGTTCTGGGACGGCGTGCAGACCACCGCCAATGGCACGGTCGATGGCGGCTCGGGGGTATGGGGCACTGCCACCAACTGGACTGGCCAGGACGGCTCCGCCAACAGCACCTGGCAGGGCGATTTTGCAGTGTTCTCCGGCACTGCCGGCACGGTTGTCGTGCAGGGCACGCAAACCATCGGCGGCCTGCAGTTTGCGAGCGATGGCTACGTGCTGAACGATGCCGGTGCGAGCACGCTGGCGGTGACCAGCCCCCTCACCGCAATCCGCGTCGACCCCGGCGCCACAGCCACAATCGATGTAGACATCTCCGGCATCGGTGGCGTGCAGAAACTCGACACCGGCACCCTGGTGCTCGACGCAGCCAACAGCTACACCGGCGGCACCTCGCTCAGTGGCGGCACGCTGGTGTTGGGTGATGCACAAGCGCTCGGCACCGGCGCGTTGACCGCAGCAGCGGGCACCAGCCTCGATAGCAACCAGGCAGTGGCCGTGGGTAATGCGGTCGTCCTGGATGGCGCGCTGAATCTCATCGGCAGCAACGACCTGAGTTTGTCCGGGCCGGTCAGCGGTGCGGGCAGTTTGATCAAGAACGGCACCACAACGCTTACGCTCGACGGCAACAACAGCTACGCGGGCGGCACGGTATTGAATGCCGGCACGTTGGCGGTGGGTAGCAACAGCGCTCTGGGTGTCGGCAGCTTGTCGGTGTTGGGTAATTCCACCTTGAGCAATGCGATCGCACTGGCGCTGGGCAACAGCGTCAACCTGGGTGCGGATCTGACCATCGCCAGTGCCGCGGATCTGGCACTGACCGGCACGCTCAGTGGTGCGGGTGCGCTCACCAAAACCGGGCTGGGCACCTTGACCTTGTCCGGCGCCAACAGCTTCAGCGGTCCGGTGGCGGTGCAGGCCGGTGTGCTGGCCACCGCTGCCACCGGCAACCTGGGCACCACCAGCGCGGTGGATATCGCCTCGGGTGCCGGGCTGTCGTTGGGCAGCAATGCAGCGCTGGGCGCGGTGACCGGGCTGGGTGCGGTCGACATCCTCGGCGGCAACACGCTGCAGCTGGGCGTCAACAACGTTGGCAGTACGTTTGCCGGCAGCTTGAGTGGCGCCGGCAACCTGGACAAGGTGGGCACCGGCACGTTGCAGCTCACTGGCACCAGCGCGCTGGGCGGCACCACGCAGGTCCTCGGCGGCGCGCTGGATGTGGATGGCACGCTGGCCAGCGCTGGTGGCCTGAGCGTTGGCGCGGGCGGCAGCTTGAGCGGCAGTGGCCTGGTCGATGCGGCGGTCACCGTCAACAATGGCGGCCGTCTGGTGGTGAGCAGTGGTGCATTGCTGACCACCGGCAGTTTGAGCATGGCGCCCAACGCCACGCTCGATGCATTCCTGGGCATCCCGAGTCTGACGGGGGTGCTGCAGGTCAACGGCGACCTCACGCTGGATGGCACGCTCAATATCACCGACATCGGCGGCTTCGGCACCGGTGTGTATCGCCTGATCGACTACAGCGGTGCGCTGACCGACAACGGCCTGGGCATCGGCACGCTGCCCGGCACCGTGGACCCGACCCAGCTGACACTGCAGACCGCACTGGCCCAGCAGGTTAACGTGGTGGTGTTGGCGCCAGGCAGCAACGTGCAGTTCTGGGATGGTGCGCAAACCGTTGCCAACGGCAGCATCGATGGCGGCACCGCTGCATGGACGGCCGGCGGCACCAACTGGACATCGATCGACGGCCTGGCCAACGACACCTGGCAGAACAGCTTCGCGGTGTTTGCCGGCACTGCCGGGACCGTGGGCGTGCAGGGCACCCAGGGCATCACCGGCATGCAGTTCGTCACCGATGGCTATGTGCTGAGCGATGGCGGTGCCGGTGCGTTGAGCGCCAATGCCGCCAACACCATCATTCGCGTCGACCCCGGCGTGACCGGCACGATCGATGTCGCCATCGGCGGCGCAGGCGCACTGCAGAAACTCGATACCGGCACGCTGGTGCTCGACGCAGCCAACAGCTACACCGGCGGCACCTCGCTCGGTGGCGGCACGCTGGTGCTGGGCGATGCACAAGCGCTCGGCACCGGCGCGTTGACCGCAGCAGCGGGCACCAGCCTCGATAGCAACCAGGCAGTGGCGGTAGGCAATGCAGTGATCCTGGATGGTGCGTTGAATCTCATCGGCAGCAACGACCTGACCTTGTCCGGGTCGGTCAGCGGTGCGGGCGGCTTGATCAAGAACGGCACCAGCACGCTCACGCTCGGCGGCAACAACAGCTACGCGGGCGGCACCGTGTTGAACGCCGGCACGTTGGCGGTAGGCAGCAACACCGCGCTGGGTGTCGGCACGCTGTCGGTGACCGGCGATTCGGTGCTCAGCAATGCGATTGCTGCCGCGTTGGGCAATGCGGTCAATCTGGGTGCCGCGCTCACCGTCGACAACCCGGCCGATCTGACCCTGGCCGGCGCCATCGGCGGCAGCGGCGCACTGATCAAGACCAACACCGGCACGCTGACGCTGGACGGCAGCAACAGTTACACCGGCGGTACCACAGTCGGTGCCGGCACGCTGGCAGGCGATAGCGCGAGCTTGCAGGGCGCGATTGTCGATAACGCCACCGTCGTCTTCAACCAAGCAGCCAACGGAGTGTTTAGCGGCTCGATCACCGGCACCGGCAACGTGATCAAGGACGGCGCCGGGGCGCTATTGCTCAACGGCGCCAATGGCTACAGCGGCGGCACCACCATTGCCGCCGGCAGCTTGATCGGCGACAGCACCAGCGTGCAGGGCGATATCGTCAACAACGCGGCACTGGTGTTCAACCAGACCACCGGCGGTGTGTATGCCGGCGTGGTCAGTGGGACCGGCTCGCTGGAAAAGGCCGGCACCGGCGCACTGCAACTGACCGGTGCCAATAGCTACACCGGCGGCACGTTGGTGAGTGCCGGCAGCTTGATCGGCACCACGACCAGCCTGCAGGGCGACGTGGTGACCAACGCCACGCTGGTCTTCGAACAAGCCACCGATGGCACATTTACCGGCCTTGTCAGCGGCACCGGTAGTTTGGTGAAGCGGGGTGCCGGCGTGCTCAGGCTTGCTCGTGCCAACACCTACAGCGGCGGCACCGCCATTACCGGCGGCACACTGCAAGGCACTACCACCAGCCTGCAAGGCAACATCCTCAACGACGCAGTGCTGGTGTTCGACCAAGCCGGCGATGGCACGTTTGCCGGCAACATCACCGGTAGTGGTGCGCTCATCAAGGACGGCAGCGGTGCGGTCACACTGGATGGCGTCAACGCGTATCTCGGCGGCACTACGATCAATGCGGGCAGCTTGATCGGCGACACCGACAGCCTGCAGGGCAACATCGCAAACAACAGTGCGTTGGTGTTCCTGCAGAACGCCAACGGCACCTATGCGGGCACGCTGTCGGGCACCGGCAGTCTGCTCAAGGACGGCGTCGGCACCTTGTTGGTTACTGCGAACAGCAGCGGCTTTACCGGCCCGACCACCATCACCGCAGGCACCTTGAGCGTGGGCAACCCGACCAACCCGGGCGCTGCCATCGGCGGTCCAGTGACGGTGGGGCCGGGCGGTACGCTGACCGGCAGCGGCAGCATCGGCAGCCTGACCACGACCGGCGGCACCTTGGCCATGGGCGGCACCACCGGCACGATCAGTGTGGGCGGCAACGCTACCATCGGCCCTGGCTCCACGGTGCAGGTCACGCCCGGTACGGGCGGTGCGGTGACGCCTTTGACGGTAGGCGGCGCGGCCACGCTAGCACCGGGCAGCACGTTGGTATTGGTGCGTGCGGTCGACCTGCCATTGTTCACCGAGATTCCGGTGATCAACGCGGCCGGCGGCCTCACCGGACAATTCACCAACGTCGTGTCCGACTACGCGTTTATGGATCCCAACGTCAGCACCACTGCAACGGCGCTGTCGATATCGATGGGCCGCAATACCGTTGGCATGGTGGATGCGGTGACCACGCCCAACCAGCAGTCGACTGCTGGCGCAGTCGATGGCCTGCCGGTGACCAGCCCGGTGTATCAGGCGGTGATACGTCTGCCGGACGACCCGGAGGCAATCGCCACCGCCTTCGCGTCGCTGTCGGGCGAAAGCCATGCCAGCACCGCGACCGCCATGCTGGACAGCCGCTTTCTCAATAGCGGCATCGGCGGCCATCTGCGCGGCGATAGCCAGGACACCCGCATTGGCGACACCACGGTGTGGATTACCGGGCGTAGCCTGCCCAACCGCGTCGATGGCGATGCCAATGCGATTTCGGTGCGCCGCGAAGACAACGGCATCATGGCCGGTGCAGAACGTCGCATCGGCGAGCGCAGCGTGCTCGGTGTTGCGGTGGGCAGCCAGGACATCGAAAGCTGGTCGCGCGAGTGGGGCGACCGCGCCGACATCGATGGCACGCACGTCGGTGTGTATGGGCAGGCCGACTGGTCCGCGTTTTCGCTGCAGGGCGCCGTGGATTATGCGGACTACAGCGTGGACGGCTCGCGTCGGGTGATGCTGCCCGGCGTGCTTGAAGAACGGCTCACCAGCGAATACGACGCCACAGCGGTAACGGTGTCGGTGGAAGCGTCGTGGAATCTGCGCACCGGCAATGCGGTGTACAGCCCGTTCATTGCCGCCGACTACACCCATCTGAAGACCGATGGATTCGACGAGCGCGGCGGGATCGCCGGGCTGACGGTCGACAGTGCCACGGACACGTTCACCACCAGCACGCTGGGTGTGCGCGGGCGTTGGGAGCTTGGTCGGCAAGCCGCGCTGTATGCCTCGGTGGGTTGGCGGCATGCGTTCGGCGATCGCGCCGTGCAGCGTTCGGCGGGCTTCATCGGGACTGGCGCGGAGTTCGCAGTGCAAAGCGTCACGCTGGCCAAGAATGCCGCCATCGGTGAGTTGGGGGTCAGCCTGATCACCTCGCCCAACAGCCGCCTGTCGCTGTCGTTGCAAGGACTCAACGGCGATGGACAGACCGCGTATGGCGGGCAGGTGACCTGGGGCTGGAGTTTCTGATCGGCTCCACGCAGTGAACGACAAAGCCCCGGCATGCCGGGGCTTTTTTTGTGTGCCGATCCGCTTGACCGGGTGCGTATCGACGCGTCGTCGTCGATGAAGTAACCGATCAGTACCGGTTTGCTCGTGGCTTGCGCTCTGTCTCGACCAGCGCAAGCGCGTCGACAACCATGTGCGGGGCGGCCGGTGAGCATGGGCGGGGATCGACTGCACATCACGTCGGTGGCGTGCATTGCCGCATTCCCGAATCGGTCGAAAGCAACGCTTTTCAAGCGTTTTCTGCAGGCCGTGGCATCTCCTGGAGTGCCTTCGTAGCGTGCAAGCCCACGGCCACGCGTGCTATGGCAGTCGCGCTACCACACGCACAGACGCACGAAGGCCCCGGCATGCCGGGGCCTTCGTTGTCGCTGGCATTACGCGGCCAGCGGAGGGTGTCGCGCTACCACCACCATCGCCGGATCAGAACTGCCAGCGCAGACCGACATTGGCGTTGATGCTGTTGGAATCGGAACGACCACGCTCGGCGCCCACATTGCCGTACAGCGAAAACGCGTCGTTGACCTGGTAACGCACGCCGACCGAGGCGCGCACGGCCTGCTTCGACACCGGCGTCCCGGCCACATTGAAGCGCGCTTCCGGCAAGCCGGTGAACCAGGCGGTGAAGTCGGCATTGGGGTTGCCCAGCAACGAGCGATACGCGACCAGACCATCGAAGCCCCACTTGCCGCGCGCCAGATGACCGCGGACGCCCACCTCGCCGTAGCCAGCGCGCAGGGTGTCGCTGCCGGCGCTCAGGCCCAGACCGGTCACCGACGCCTCGCTGAAGGCATCCTGGGTCTGGCTGACCACACCCGCAGCAACGAAGGGCGACAGCCCGGCATGCGGCAGCAGGCCCACTTCTGCGCGCAGCGACCAGTTGGTGTCGTGGCGACGGTCCTGCAGACGCTCGCCGATGCTGCCGGCCTGCACGTTGCGCTCGGTGTCCACATTGCTCATGCCATACGAACCAATGCCCGACACGTACGCCTGGCCGATGGGCTGATACAGATACGCGGTCATCGCATAACGGTCCGAGCGCAGGCGGCTGGCCGACGCATCGATGTGCGCGCGGTCCTGGCCCGAGGTCACTGCCGCACCGACCACCGTGCCGGCACTGCCCAGCGGCAGATCCACACCGAAGGTGGTGGCCTGCTGGGTGTAGTCGGCCGAGGCGAACCCGCTGCGGCTCAGATCGCCATCCAGATAGCTGCCCTGCATCCAGGTGGTCAGCGTGGTGGTGTCTGCCAGATAGGGCAGGCGATCGGCAGCAACGCGCGCATCGTTGAGTGCCGACTGGAAGCCCAGCGTGCGCTCGATACCATGCACCTGGCCGGCCAGGGTCGGCAGCGATGCGGCAACCTGCGCATTGGATGCCGCCAGCAGCGAGCCGGCGGCGCTGATCAGGCCACCCAGGTTTGCGGTGTCGCCGGAGGCCACGCGGGTGTCCAGCACCTTGACCAGCGCATCGGCCTGGGCGGCACCGTTGACCACTGCCTGCGGCGCACCGGCGGCCTGCGCGCTGGCAGCCGACGCATTACGGGTCAGGGTTGCGGTGACGGTGGTCGGGTCGTAGGCAAGCGATGCGGTCCAGAAGAAATTGTTGGCGTACTGCACGCGGTCGAAGGTGCCTTGCAGGACCCCGGCCTTGACGATCTTCTCGCTGCTGCCGACGGTGTAGCCCGCCGCTTCCGGCAGCAATAGCAGATTGCCTTTCAGGCTGGCCAAACCGGTGACGGTCAGGCCCTTGCCCAATTCGATGGCGGTCGTGCCGGTGTTGTTGACCAGGCTGTAGCCGCCGTTGATCACGCCGCCGCGCGACTCGAAGGTGGCCGAGTTGGCCACCAGAAGATCCGAGCGCAGGCTGCCGGACAGCGCGAGCACGCCATCGAGAATGGTGGTGCCGCCGGTATAGGTGTTGTTGCCGCTCAGGGTGAGTTTGCCGGTCCCGCCCTTGGTAAAGCTGCCAGTGCCGGAAATGTCGTTGCTAAAGGTGCTGTTGTAGCCCGCACCTACGCTGATCCCCCAGTTGCTGGCGAACTGGCCCGGGCCCTTGATCGCCTTGGCCGCGTTGACCAGGCCCCAGCCATACAGCGCATCCACGCCCGGGTCGCCCAGATCGGTAGCGGTGGTCAGCAGGGTCTGCTGCAGGTTGGACGCGCTCATCCACGGATACACGCTCAGGACCTGCGCCGCGACGCCGCTGACCGCAGCGGTGGAGAACGAGGTGCCGGCGATCTGGCCCTGTAATTCGGTGCCGGCCAACGCCGGCGCGGTGAAGCTGCCCGGTGCCACCAGGCACCACTGCGCCGCGGCGCCGCAATGATTGGAATAGCTGGTCAGACCGGCCGCATTGCCGGCATTGTCGACATTGATCGCGCCCACCGCCAACCAGTTGTTGCGCACGCTGGCTTCCTGCACCGGCGTCGCTGCCGGATACGAGGCTTCGGCAGCGCCTTCGTTGCCTGTCGAGGCGACGATCAGTGCGTCTGCCTGCACCAGCGGCGTCAACGCAAACCGCCAGGCGGCTGCCGCGTTCGCGCTGCCGGCGGCGTCGGCATACGAAGCGCCCAGCGACAGGTTGGCGATGCGCACACCCGAGGCGGCCAGATCCACCGCAGCGCGGCGGGCCTGCTGAGTGCCGCAGGAATTCTCGGCGCAGATACGTGCATAGAACAGGTCCGCATCCGGAGCCACGCCACCGGCAAAGCCGTCCTGCGCCGAGCCCAGCACCAGCGCCGAGACGATCGTGCCGTGTCCGCGCAGCGCATTGGACGACGACTCGGGCGTGCCCGGGCTGGCGGTGTAATCGCTGAAGCCATCGACCTTGCCGGCAATCGGCGCGTAACTCGGCACCAGGTTGTCGTCCAGCACCGCCAGCTTCACGCCCTGGCCCCGGGCACCGGCTTGCTGCGCCAGATCGGCATTGATCGGCACCAGCAGATTGCTGCCGACGCCTTGATAGCGGGCAGGCGCAGGCGTCGGAACCGGCGCGGTCTTGGGCAGCGGATCGGACGTGGTGCCCGGGGTGGTGGGCGCGGTCGGCGTGGGGGCCGGCGCAATCACGGTGCTCTGCGGCGGATCATTGCGGACGTTGCCGCCACCGCCACCACCGCCACATGCGGTAAGGACAAGACAGGAGGCGATGGTGGTTGCAAGTAGCGAGCGATTCATAAGAGTGGTCGATTCCGTTGTAGGCGCGCCGCTACTGCTGATTCTGAAATTTGGCGCAGAAGGTCCCAGCGCTGGTGGTCACCAACGAAGGCGTTTAATTTCACGTTTTATTCACTTCAAGCCGCAGCGGTCCGTCCCCTCGGAGTTGCGCTGACGGAGCACGCGGCGAATACGCTGATGCACTCGCCGTGTGCTTGCGGTTTGTTTAACGGCGCTATCCATAAACTCTAAAGTCTGAATGGACAGTTGCTATTCAGAGAAAAGAATCGAGCGATAGGCATTGCCGATTTAATCCATAGCTAGATCGGATTAGAGACCGGCTAACAGGCCAGAATGTAGAAAAACGTCGGACCGAACTCAAGAATTCTGCATCACATTTCGCAGAGGGCGGCAATCCTAAATGCGATAGAGCGCGCGGGTAATCAGGGAATCATGTCAAAGATGTCGGTGAATCCCTCACCCTTGGTAGCGGATTCAACCGCAAGTTAGTCACTCTAACGGACTCTGCCGTATGTGGGTAAATTTTGAATAATGTTTTTTAAGGCGATGGTTGAAGCTGTTTAAACGATCGTTATCACTTGCCTTTTTTGCGTTAAAAACGCCTCCGGGAAATGCCGACCGGCCTCTTCCGATTGTGCAAAATTCGACGTCTGAAGGCGCCGATTTCGCAATCGGTTGCATTAAAAATGAACGGTTTGAATAATTCCGTTTATTTTAGGGTATATTTTTAATTATTGCTTTCCCGGCCAATCGCGGGTGGGTTGACGGTTATTTAATTATCAATTCTCGAAATCACGGTTGGTTTACGGCGCGAATTGGAGGGTGGCGACGGTGGAGGGCAAGCTTTCGACATCTTCGGCATTCGAAGCCTGTAAAGGTTCAGCTCGCTGGGGGAGGAGGCCAGTGACCTCTGCTCCCGCCGTACCGCGAAAGCCGGTGGCGTCGCGGCTGTGACTGTTTGAGGGATCTGCGCAGGCAAGGCTGTGTAGTCTTCATAGACGCCACAGACTGCGGACCGACTCTGTGGCCGGACTATCTGCACACGCTGCCTTGGGCGATCACGTCTGCAACCGACTAGTACCGTCACCAGCTACTCCAGAGGCCACCGCTGAACATCCGCAAGATCGACCCACCACCCGCATGGGTTCGGAAGGTATGGTGCGGTCAGATGCACATGGAAGTCCGCAGTGGCACCCGAATGGCGCTTGGGGTGCCTTGAGCGGTGCGCGGGCAGGTGACGCAAGCGCTAAACGACGCGTTTGCAGCGCAAGACACGCAGCGTCGAGATCAAGGGGTCAAGGTGCGCGCTGGCCGGGCGCGGTGGTCGTCGCTTTTCCTGGCCAATGCGCACCGCATCCTGCAATCAGCGGATGGGGATGGCGATGGACGGCGCCGACAGGGGCGGCGGCACCTCGCTGCTTGCCTCCCAACACGCCGGTCTGCTGGCTGTGTTGAGGATGCTGCAGATGAGCGGGCATCCGACCACTGGCGCGCACCTGCGGTCGGGTGGTTGCAGAGCGCGGTGTAGGTCGGCAGCAATCTGTCCTGGCAGCACAATCAGCCCATGCATCAGGATACAGACACGCAGGCGCCAGGAGCCGCGCCACCTGCGGCCAGGTCGCTGCCTGCCACGTGGCGGCACATTGGGCGAATCTTTACGCTGCGGCTGCGGCTGCGGCTGCGTCGGCCAGCGGCTGCATCAGTTGGTCAATACCCTCACTGCGTCTTGGCCAGGGCGGCCCTGGCGCGGGTGCCGGCCGCGGCACCGACCCGTTTATCCAGCACCTGCGCCAGCGCATTGAGCTGCGCGCTGCTCACACCGATGTTCATGCTGATCTTCAGATGCGACTGCAATTGCGAATCCACGCCCTCCAGCGCTGCCAGCATGCTCACCGTTGCCAGTTCGCGGCTCACCCAATCGAGGTTGTCGCGCGCAAAAATGTCGCCGAACAGGTGCGTCTTCAAGTACGCATCGATGGCGGGTGCGAAGTCGAACAGCGGTCCCGACACCGCAGCCCCCACCAATTGCGTCTGATTGGCGGTACCCAACGCAAGCAGTTCCGGCCCGGTCGGCACCGGGCCCGGCAGCGCGCCCTGCGCGTCGGTCACACCGCGCTGCTGTCGCGCCTGGACCACCTGCATCAACGCCGCAAGTGCATTGAGGCTGCGCGGGAAGCCGGCATAGGCGTAGACCTGCACCAACACTTCCTTGCATTCGTTGATGGTCAGCCCGGCATCCAGACCTGCCTCCAACGCATTCTTCAAACGGTCGATATCGCCGGTTGCCGCAAACGCGGAAATCGGGGCGATGGCTTGCTGCTGGGGCGACAGGCTTTCTGAGATGGGCATACCGATGGACTCCGGGGAACGTGCTGCCGCGGGGGAGGGGGCGACGACACAAACAGCGGCCGCGCCAAGGGCGCAGACCACTACACGAGCGATCAATGGGCGCCAACGAGGCGCATTGATCGGTCTCTCAGATCCAGATCTAGGGATAGATACGGTGAAATCCAAGCGTTAACCTCCTGTTGCGCGGCAACCAACAACGTTATGCGCGGCTGCCCGGCGGAGTTGGGCGGTGCACAGAGACCGGAATGTACGAGCGGTACATGCCGATTCCGAGCACCCGCAGCCCCGTTGGGTAGTCGCGCAGTCGTGTTGTTGGTCGCCCCTGGTGAATCGATACCTGCAGGCCAGACGCACTGCGCGACCGCGACATGCACGCACCGTTGCGGGGCTCGACAGGGCAGGGCGCCAGCATGCCGTATCCGCATGGCTGTTCCATCCGTGTGCACCGCATGCAGTTATGAGATGCACTCATGAGCGAGTGTCCGTACCACCTTGTTGCGATGAAGTCCCTGACAGAGTGAGCGCCCGCTGCAGACAAACACTCGACGCATGCCAACACTCGCCGCATATGTCATGCCAACGCCATGACGATGCAATGCGGTCTTCCGGTATCGCCGAGCGCAACAGCCTGGCGCGTGCAACAGTGCGTTCGTGACATGTAGAGATGCGAGGCGCTGAATATCGCCTTTCTCATCACACGCCAGCTGGCAGCATCGGGGCACGTTTCGCCATCGCCACAATGAGTTCGCCATGAATGCAGCCGCCGTTTCGCCCCGTCGCTGGGCCATCCACCCGTTCCATGCAGCCGTGCTTGGCGGTGTATGGCCCTTGTTCCTTGGCGCGCTATTGAGCGACTACGCCTACTGGAGCAGCTACCAGATTCAATGGAGCAACTTCGCGTCCTGGCTGTTGGTCGGCGCCATGGTGGTGACCACCATCGCGCTCGTGGCCGCCATCGTCGCGCTGGTGCGTGGCAGCCGTAACATCATCTATGTGATCGCATTGGTGGCAACCTGGATCGTGGGATTTTTCGATGCGCTGCATCACGCGCGCGATGCGTGGGCCATCATGCCGGCGGCATTGACGCTGTCGGCAATCGCCACACTGTTCGCAGTGGTCGCTACCTGGTCGGGGCTGTCGGGTCTGCGCGTGGGAGGTGCACGATGAGCCGCTACACGCGTGTACTTGCCGTCTCGGTTCTTGCTGCTGCGCTGGCCGCCTGCGGCAAGGCACCCGAGCTGGATCAGCATGGCGCCACGCCAGAGCTGCCGTCCCCGGATCGCGGGGTGCTGCCCGACATGACGATCGCCGAACCAAGTGCATGGGGCGATCGCAAGCCGACCGTCCCGGCGGGCTATCGCATTACCGCCATTGCCACCGACCTCGGCATTCCACGCCAGACGCTGGTGCTGCCGAACGGAGACATCCTGGTGGCCGAAGGACGCGGCGGTTCTGCGCCAAATCTCAAGCCCAAGGACATCATCGCCGGCCCGATCAAGGCCAAGGGCACGTCCAAGGCCAAGAGCGGCAATCGACTGACGTTGTTGCGCGATGCCGACGGCGATGGCACCTATGAATTGAAGACGGTCTTTGCCGACAAGCTCAACGCGCCTTACGGGCTTGCGCTGATCGGCAATGCGCTCTACGTCGCCAACCAGGATGCGCTGGTGCGTTTCGACTATCGCGACGGCCAGACCAAGGCCAGCGGCGCGCCGAGCAAACTGACTGATCTACCGTCGGTCATCAATCACCATTGGACCAAGGCGCTCACTGCCAGCGCAGATGGCCGTTATCTGTATGTGGCGATCGGCTCCAACAGCAACATCACCGAACGCGGCATGGCTGCAGAGGTCGATCGCGCGCAGGTCTGGCAAGTGGACGCGGCAACCGGCGCGCATAAGCCTTACGCCACCGGTCTGCGTAATCCCACCGCACTGGCGATCCAGCCCGGCACCGGCGCGCTGTGGGCAGTCGTCAACGAGCGCGATGAAATCGGCCCGAACCTGGTGCCCGACTATCTGACCTCGGTACGCGAAGGCGGCTTCTATGGCTGGCCTTACAGTTATTGGGGCAAAAATGTGGACGCACGCGTGATGCCGCAGGACCCGCAGAAAGTGGCCTCTGCCATCGCACCCGACTACGCGCTGGGGTCGCATGTGGCCGCGCTGGGTGTGGCGTTCTCGTCTCCGGTGCTGGGCGCGAAGTTTGCCGACGGCGTGTTTGTCGGCGAACACGGCAGCTGGAACCGCGACCCGCCAGTGGGCTACAAGGTGGTGTTTGTGCCGTTCCGCGATGGGCGCCCGGCAGGCCAGCCGATCGACTTCGTGTCCGGCTTCCATGGCGATGACGGCAAGACGCGCGGCCGCCCGGTGGGTGTCACCGTCGACCCACGCGGTGCCTTGATCGTGGCCGACGACCTGGCCAACATCATCTGGCGCGTGACACCAGAGGCTGCTGCAGCCGCGCCCGCAGCGGCGACTCCAGCCGCGCCACAGTAATCTGCAACGCGAGAGCCCGCCCGGTTGCATGATGCGCCGGGCGGGCTTTCTTTTGCCGTTCTGATCACACGAGACGGCTAGTCAGCCAGATGCTTGGCAGTGCGCCCGAGTAGCGCAGGGCGGGTGCGCAGCAACGCAATGCATGCGGAAAACTGCGCGCTGTGACAGCGACGGGTTGCGACGGGTTGTGTACATCCACGTGCATCGTCTACTTCAAAGGTCGTCGTGCGCAACTCGCAAAAGATAGCCATCCCCTTCGCATTCGCATACAGTGCCGGCCCTGCGTCGGCACTGCCGCGCGGACGTCGGGCGTCAGGACAGCGCCGGGCAAGGCCATCCGGCCAATAGCAGCTAACAAAATGACTGGGCAGCCGCCAGGCGGGCGTGACCGGTGCTCGCTGCGGCATGTACCACGCGTACACGCCGGTCTGAGCGCGCCGTCCACACCCGCCTGACGACTGCTCGCTACGTTTTGTTAGCCGTTTTAAGAATGCACACACGGGAAGAATGCAGGGACGACTTCTACCGATTGCCAAGGGACGTTGTTGTCGATGTTGTTCAGATGGTTGTTGGGTGTTGTGGGTGTTGTGGGTGTCTTACTCGTTTTGCCTGCCGGCGCAGCAGAGCTTGTTGGAAGGGCCGCCGTCACCGATGGCGATACCATCACCGTGGCGCACAAGCGCATCCGGTTATGGGGAATCGACGCGCCGGAAAGCGCGCAGCAGTGCAATGATCCAGACGGCCGTGCGTGGCCCTGTGGCCGGCGCTCTGCAGCGGCGCTGGATGGTTATCTGATCGACAAGACCGTGCGGTGTCAGCAAAAGGATACCGACCGTTACGGACGCGTCGTTGCCGATTGTTTTGTTCAAGGGCAATCGGTCAACGGCTGGATGGTGCGCAACGGCTGGGCGGTGGCGTATCGCCAGTACGCAACTGCGTTCGTTGCCGATGAGCGCATCGCGCAGCAGCAAAAACGCAATCTCTGGCAGGGAACCTTCCAGCAGCCTGCCGAGTACCGGCGCAACAAACGCCATCGCGTTGCATCACGCGCAGCAGCAACTGCACCGGCAGCCGTGCCGGGCAAGTGCTCCATCAAGGGCAATATTTCGGGCAAGGGCAGCAAGATCTTCCACATGCCGGGTCAACGCGATTACGCGCGTACCAGCATTTCGACCGAGAAGGGTGAGCGCTATTTTTGCTCGGCCCAGGATGCGCTGAATGCCGGTTGGCGGCGCGCCGCACGTTAAGCGGGGAGGGGACTCAGTCGGCCAGGCCCGAGAGGCAAGCACATGTAGTCTGCGTACTGGCCGCGTCTGCTTTGCGCTATTGCAGCCCTGCGCCTGAGGCGCCATGCCGCGCCGATCAAAACGCGTGGTTTGCTAGCATCGCTCGCTCCACGACAACGCAGCGACCCGATGCCGATGCTCCACATCCCCGAGCCCGATCTGTTCGTGCCTGGCCAAGGCGAGCCATCCCTGCGCTGGGGCGTGCTCGGTCCCGGCGGGATCGCATCCGCATTCGTGCGTGCGTTGCGCAGCAATACCCATCAACGCCCGGTGGCAGTTGCCTCGCGTAGCAGCGAGCGTGCGAACGCGTTTGCGAAGACCTGGGCGATCGACCGTGCGTACGACAGCTATCAGGCGTTGGTCGATGACCCGAACGTCGACATCGTCTACATCGCCACGCCGCATAGCGAGCATCTGCAGCATGGGCTGCTGGCGCTACGCGCCGGTAAACATGTGCTGATTGAAAAGCCCATCACCACCTGCGCCGACGATGCGCACCTGCTCGTGCAGGAAGCGCGTGCACGCGGCCTGTTTTTGATGGAAGCGATGTGGAGTCGCTATCTGCCGCAGACCTCGGTGATCCGCAAGCTGCTTGCCGATGGCACGCTGGGCGATGTGCGCCATGTGTTTGCCGACCTGAGCCAGCGTGGACCCAGCGACCCTGCACATCGGCAACGCAGTCCCGAACTTGGCGGTGGGGCGCTGCTGGACCTGGGCGTCTACGCCGTGCAGTTTTCCTCGATGATCCTCTCTACGCCCACCGCAATCACCGCCGTCGGTGAGCTCACCGACACCGACGTCGATGCTTTTTCCACCATCGTGCTGTCGCATCGCGCGCATGCGCAGTCCACCTTGATCAGCTCCATCGTCGCGCGCAGCAGTTCGATGGCCTACGTGACCGGCACCGAAGGGCGCATCGACCTGGTCGGCGATTTCCACAATCCCACCACGCTGCGGATTGGCAGTCACGATGACGCCAGCACGCCGGTCGAATGGACCGACCCGACCGGCATCAAGGGCTATGAAGGGCTGTCATGGCAGGCAAACGCCGCCGCACGCTATATCGGGGAAGGCCACAGCGAGTCGCCGCTGCATCCGCTCGACGAAGTGGTGCAGATCATGACAACGCTGGACGTGGCGCGCGCACAGCTGCACGCGGCGGCTGCAACGGCTGGCTGATACCGCTTGACGCGCCTCACCGTTGTCAGGGGAGCCGCTACATCGCAGATCGCAAGCACCTCACGGCCGCACCACAACCACACCAACGCACCCGCATCGCGTCAGTCGCACTGCCTGCACGCCCAGCAACCACAGGCAACGCGGCGGCAACGATCAATCGCCCTCGCGTCGCACCCGTGTACGGTAGGCAGACACATTGTCGCCATCGATCTGCGTTTGGCGCGTGCCGATGATGGTATCGACCTTGACGTCGGTACCGGTCACCGGCTGTGCATCGACCTTGGTTTCGCGCTCGAACGCATGCGATTGATCGGTGTTGCGGTAGTACCGATACAGCATCCAGTACAGCGCCGAGCCACCGGCCGGGCCCGCCAACAGCAGAAAAAGAACGCCATCATCGCTCATCAAACACCTGCCAGAAAAAACAGAACCGCCGCTTCGATCGCGGTGCCTGCAGTCAGCGCAGCCAGCAACAGTTTCCATTGCTGGACCGGCACGCTGCCCATGGTTTCGCCGGTGCGGCCATTGACTGCGATGTAGTGCAGCATGCCGCCGTCGCGACCGGGCTGATGGTACGAATACAACCACACCGGCAGATACATCGACACCCAGCGCGTGCCGTGCACGTCCAACCGCTCCGACTCCCAGCGCACCCCACGGCCATAGCGCCTGACCGACGGTTCGACCTGTGCACGTGCGATCGACAGCAGCTGGTCTTCCAGCCTGGGGCGTAGCTGCGCGATGTCGCGGTCGCGCTTTTCCGAGCTGAAACCGGCCAGATACGACGCGTTCCAGCGCACGGCGTTCTTGGTATCGAACGGCAGGATCGCGTTGACGATGTTGTTGGTGTTCACCCGGCTATCCAGATTGCCGCGCGCCGCGGACGATTCCAGCGGCAGATCGTCCACTGTGAATTCGATCTGCCGACGCACCTGATATACGTCGGCGTCGTAATAGGTCTGTTTGTTCTTGTCGGTGCCGCGCGTGTACTGCCGTAGCTTGATCTCGCCCATTCCCGACACGCTGGCGCTCACATTGCCGTCGACGATCATGTAAGGCAGGTACACACCCACTACGTTCTCAGGCGTGAACTGCTGCTTGAATGCCTTCAACGCAAACAACCGGCGCTTGCCCACGAACTGACGGATGCGCGCTACCGCATCCTGCTTGTCGATATGGAAGGGCAGCACCGCGTCGGGAACTGCGCCGTTGGCCACCTGTTCGTTGACGCCGAACACATGCCGGCACCAATGGCAGCGCGCCGTCATGG
This sequence comes from Xanthomonas sp. WHRI 10204, assembly GCF_040202875.1. Classification (NCBI taxonomy): domain Bacteria; kingdom Pseudomonadati; phylum Pseudomonadota; class Gammaproteobacteria; order Lysobacterales; family Lysobacteraceae; genus Xanthomonas; species Xanthomonas sp. WHRI 10204. The sequence continues at coordinate 2,167,356 of NZ_JBEGDW010000001.1, read as the reverse complement.
CGCTTTGTGTGTTGATGGTGACCTCGGCCCCGCAACCGGCGCACTTGAAGCTCATCAGGCTGGCCGCATCCGCAGCGATGTCTTGCGCACCGGAGGCGACGACCGTGCCATGCAACGCGTCGAGGCCTTGCCCGAAGCCGAATGCCTCTTCGACCCGCACCCCTGGCCACTCGGCGCGGCAGTACTGACAGACCAGCAGGTCGGTGCCGAGCTTGGGGCGGATATCGCTGGAGCCGCAGGCCGGGCAGCGGTTGAGGCCGTCCTTGAGCTCGGCAGCGGCGGTGTCGATCGCCAGTGGATCGGGAGCCAGCACTTCCTTGCGGATCGGGCCGGGCAGGGTGGCAGGGTCGAGCGCCAGGCTACCCGGCAACGGCGGCACGTCCTGTGGTGAGCCTGGACCGGTAGGCGGTGCCGCACCCAATGGTGGCAGTGGAGGCGGCTGCAGTGGCGGCAGCGGCGGCGGAAAGCGGGGATCGGACATGACGGCGAGCGCGCTTACAGACCCAACGCCCTGGCCTTTGCGGCGTCGTAATCGGCCTGCGTGATCAGGCCCAGATCCAGCATGTCCTTGGCCTTTTTCAACTTGGCTACCGGATCGTCCGCCGCAGGCGTTGCTGCTGCGACAGGCTGCTGCAACGCACCCACACCGCCTGCCAAGCCCGTGGCCATTCCCACGCCTACCAGGCCTGCCGCTCCGCCGTGTTCGCCTGCCGATTGCAGACCCTGCGCAACGCTGGCCTGCAAATTGGAGTTACCGCGCGCCCCGGCCAGCGCATCGGCGCGCTGCACGGTCTTGAGCAATTCGCGCGTGTTGGCGTCGTACTCGATCGACACGATGGTGGTCTTGACGATTGCCAGGCCACGATCGGATTTCCACTGATACGCCTGCTCCACTGCATCGGACAGGCTGCGCGCAAACCCCAGCGAATCCTGCTGCAGTTTGGTGATGCGATTGCCCTTGGCCGGGTCGTTCGTATACAGGCTGAAAGCGGGCGCGAGCGAGCCGACCACTTCGTTGAACAGCTGACTGGCCGCGGCGTTATCCAGATCGGTGAAGTCGAAGATCGCGCCCGGTTGCAGATAGCGCGCCGGCACAAAATTCTTCACGAACAGGATGGGGTCGACGATCTTCAAGGTGTACGCGCCGCGCGTGATCGCGCCCACCTGCGTGCCCAGAAAGCCGTCGTCCCAATAGATTTCCGACTGTGTGCCAAAGCGGTTATCCGGCAATTCCTTCAGCGAGACAAAAAACGCTGCCTGCTGAGATCCGGGCTGACCCCCGAACTTGAAGCGCTCCCAACTCTGCCGGATCAACGGCGCCACCAGCCCGTCGCCCGCAAACAGCGATTGCGCATTGACATCGTCCGAACGCCATTCGTAACCGCCCGGTTCGGCGACAAACCCGGTGATGGCGCCATCCTGCAACAGCAGCAATCCGTAGCCTTCGGGCACTACGATCTTCGAGCCATTGCTGATGATGTTGGACGACGCGCTGGTGTTGGCACCACGCCCGGCGTTGCTGCCGTGCGAAACCGCAGCGAACAGCGCTGCCGTCGCCGGTAGATCCGCCGGCACGGTATAGAAATCCTTCCACTGGTCGGCCAATACGCCGCTGACCGCACCTGCCACTGCCTGGATCAGACCCATGACAACATCCTGTAATTGGTAGACCCGCAGCGTACCCGTCTTGCGCACGCAACTCTATGCCGTGCGTCGGGTGCGGCGTGCCGCCGGTGGCGCCTGCAGAGCGGTCAGACCCTCCATCGAAGACAGCGGGTTGCACCGCACGACTGCCTGACATGCAAAACCCCGCATCCGCGGGGCTTTGCATTCGTGCATGGCGGCGTAGGGCAGTGCGCTACGCCAGCGCGGTCATCACGGCAGATCGCACTTGATCTTGCCGTCCACGTAATAGGGTTTGGGGACGTCGGGATTGGTGCTGGTCTTTTCGAACACCACTTCGAACGAGGCCATGTCTACCTTGCCCCGTCGCGACGTGCAGGCGTCCTGAAGTTTCTTCTTCACCGCGGCAATGCCGGCTTCGCGGTTGGCGCCATCGGCGCTATTGGTCAGGTTGGCCACTTCGGCCCAGGCCTGGGTGCTCAGGCCGAGCAGGCATCCGGCGAGCAGCATGCTGTGCAGCTTCTTCATACGATCTCCTTTGCAATGTCCATTGTGCAATGTCCCTGGATGCGCGGCAGATGGGTTGCAGCGCGCCGACAGCATAGGCGTGCCACGTTAAGAACCCGTGCGCAGCCACCTGCGCCAATGGCGCGCTGTGTCATGCGCGCTGCCGGTCCTGCAGGCTCCGCGTCCTGGCATTACCGGGCAAGTGCCAGCGTTGCCCATGCAAGTACGCCGTAGCGCGTGACCTTGGCGATCGTCACCAATGGCAGGAAGACGCGCAACGGTTCGCGCATGACCCCGGCCGCCAGCGTCAGTGGGTCGCCAATGATCGGCATCCAACTCAGCAGCAGCGACCATTTGCCGTATCTGCCATACCAGGCCTGCGCACGCGCCAAGGCGTTTAGGGTTACAGGAAACCAACGCCGCCCCTGGAAGCGCAGCACCTCGCGCCCGATCCACCAATTGATCAGAGAGCCCAGCACGTTGCCGACGCTTGCAGCCGCCACAAGCCCCACCACCGAACCGCCATCCAGCAACAACGCAACCAATGCCGCCTCCGACTGCGCGGGAAGCAGCGTAGCGGCAATCAACGACAATGCGAACAGCGAGAGATAGGTCAAGGACAGCCTATGGGTTGGTCATGGCGTTTGAGTTTCAGCGGAAGAGGGAAGCCTTTGACTCACGCATGCACTGTTGTGCGAGCGGCAGCGACATCCGCAAAACCTCACCTCATAAATTCAGTGTGCAGCGATCAATCCGTCGCCATGCAGTGAAGTCGCGATGCACGTACCGCCCAATTGTGCAGCGCCCAGCACGCGTTACAGCAGGGCCAGCTGCCCCACCGCATTGCGCACGCTCTTCTTGGTCATACGCACCACCGAACGATGGATCGTCATGCCTTCGATCAAGGCATCGATCGCACTGGCGGCGGGTTTGGAAAAATGCAGTTCCAGCGCCGCGCGGCTGCGTGCCATCCACTGCTCCATGATCGCGGTCATTTCCGGATGGCGCCGGGCAAACGCATACAGCTCGTAGCTCAGCAGCAAGATCCGCGGCGAGGCGGTGCTGTCGGCAAAGATGATGTTCACCACAGCATCGCAGGCTTGGTCGCGGTTCTTCGCAGCGCGGATCTCGGTGGCGAAGTTCTTCGAGACCTCCTGCGAGAAGCGGGTGAATGCCGCGATCAGCAGCTCATGCATGGAGCCGAAGTAGTACGTGGTCGCGCTCAACGGCACCTGTGCGTGTTCGGCAACCTTGCGGAAGGTTGTCCCAGCCACGCCATGCTCGACGACCACCTGCAAGGTGGCCTGCTCAATGTGTTCTTTTCGATGTGGGTCTTGCCGCCAGGTCCTGCCGCTCATCTGTCTTCATGCACGTATCGACCAGGGCGATGGTAATCCAGAGTTGACTTGCTAATTGGTACAGATGTACAAATTGACGCTACTGGCTTTATGCTGCCCGCAGAAAGGCACCGGAGAGCATTGCTTTTTCGTCACGAGGACTAGGTATGACGGGTTCGGAAAAACACCAGGTCGATGTGGGCCGCAGGGCGACGCTGGGCGGTTTGGCCGCTGGCGGCGTGGTCATTGCAACTGGTGCAGGTGCGGCGCCATCCAGTCACTGGCAGCAAGGCAAATGGCTCAATGAACCCAAATCGCACCGTATCGTGAGCGGCGATGTGCTGGAGGTCGTCACCGACAAGGACACTGACTTCTGGCGCGAAACCCATTACGGATTCACCCGCGATAGCGGGCATTTTCTTGGCATCGCGGCGCCGGCAGCATTTACCTGCCAGCTGCGCGTGCGCGCAAAGTTCGAGCAGCTCTACGACCAGGCCGGGCTCATGATCCGCGTCAACGAGCGGCAGTGGGTCAAGGCGGGCATCGAGCTCAGCGACGGTCGCGCGATGCTCAGTAGCGTGCTGACCGATGGCAAATCGGATTGGGCCACAGGGCCGTACGAAGCTGACCCGTCCAACTTCTGGATCCGCGCCACCGTCGACAAGGGCGTGCTGCGTCTGCAAGTCTCGAAGGACGGCACGTATTGGCCGCTGGTGCGGCTGTGCCCATTCCCGGTGGCCAGCACCTATCTGGTTGGTCCGATGACCTGCACGCCAGAGCGCGAAGGCTTGAAGGTGCACTTCTCCGACTGGAAGCTCGGCCCGGTAATCGGCAAGGATCTGCACGATCTGTCCTGAGGGTTTACAACATAACAGCTGCGTTCACCGTCAGGCGGACGTGGCCTGTGTTCGGTGCTTGGTGCGGCACATGCCATGGGTGCACTCCGGTTCTGAGTGCGCCGTCTAAACCGAACTGACGACTGTTCGCTCAGCTTTCCTAGATCGGCTAAAAAAAGACTGCGTTTACCGCCAGGCGGTGGCGACCGGTGCTCGGAGCGGCATATACCACACGCACAGCCCGGTTCTGAGCGCGCCGTCCGCATCCATCTGACGACTGATCGCTGCGTTTTGTTAGCCGCTCTTAGTGGCTCTTCATGCCGTCTATCGCCTGGCAGCAGGTGTCTTCGCAGTTGGATGATTGATGACGTCTCATGCTTCACACAGTGCGCAGCAGCACGCATCGGGTTGGGATGCGCCAACATCGCACCGGCGTTGTTTTCGATGGCCGGACAACAGCGCGCCATGCCCGAGGGCATGGCGATCACCGCAATGACGACACTCGGCTACGCCGGCGTCCTGACCGGCCCCGCCTTGATCGGTTTCGCCGCCCACGGCTGGGGACTGACCGCCGCGCTGATGCTCGTGGCTGCCGCGATGTGTGCGGTCGCCATTTCTGCCCGCTGGTTGCGATTGGGTAACGCTGATTAGGGCGGGGGAGGGCTAGGCCAACGCCTTGGTCATCAGCATCCCCAGGGTCCGGGCAGCGATCAGCATCAATCGACGGGCTTGCATGTTGCGGTCTCCGGTTCTTGGGACATCTTGCCTCCCATATCAATTTCAGTAATCGCCGCCCGGCGTGGCGACCGTCATCGCTCAGTCGCGCCGCACCACCAGACCTGTCTGCGCAGCCAGTAGATCGATCCCCGACGCCGGGTCGCCCAGCAGCGCGGGCCAACCAGCGTTGCCTAGTCACGTCAGGTACGTTCCCACAGTGGCCGCTCAGGTGGAAGCCGGCATTGGTGCGAAGGTGGAGCATCCGCTCCGCGTGAGCAAACGTAGATTCGGTCATCAGTGCTTATACGTGTGCTTTCCGTGCACTGATGAGTGCTCGCAGCATTCTGCTAGCCGCGATAATCCATCGACCACACATGCGGCCGGCACGCTGCAACGTCTGCCGCACAAGGCGCGGTGCTATCAGCATGCAGGCATTAACTGGTCAGGAGCGCTTTGCGCTCATGCACTGATGCGTCGATCAACGCAACGGTGCTTCGGTCGCATTGGCGTCTACGTTCGCAATGAATGCTCAGCAATCAGCGAGCTAAGCGCAGCGGCGGGCGATCCAGCACCAGCTACCACATGAACTTCATCTCACAGCCAAGGTAATTGCTGTCGTGACCGCCGGCGGAACGCACGGTGTCGCCGGCCTGGTAATGGACTGCTTCGATGGCGGTCTGCAGGTGTGTGTTGAGCTTCCAGTCACCGCGCAGCTGCAGATAGCGGCCGGTCCAGTGACTGCCGGTGCCGGCAGTGCCGGCCAGCGGAATGTCTGGCTGCACATACACGGCGTCGGCGGTGCTTTGCCGCCATAACAGGCCGAGCGAGGCGGTAACGCTCAGCTGTGTGGTGGGCCGCAGGGTGAGCATCGGTTTGATCTGCAGCAAGTTGCTATAGCCGGTGTAGCCGGCCAGGTTGATGTATGCGCCGTTCGGGAACAGCGGGTTGAAGGTTTCAAGCTGTCCATCGTCCGGATGTCGGTCGCCGGAGGCGGTATCGACCTGCAACCCCAGGCGCGGCGTCAACGCGGTGTCCTGCCAGGTGTAGCCGGCCTTGAGGCCGAGCGCCCAGGCACGCGCACGGCTGTTGCCGACCTTTCCGCGTTGCCCCATCGCCTCAAGATCCCAGTCCAATGCAGTGTGCACACCTGCGAAGCGGGCATCGACAATATCGCGGCGCTCGTTGCCGGCCGCATCCAGAAAGCTGGCGTCATCCTGCCGATAGCGTGCGTAATACAGCGACAGTTCGTCGCTGCCCAGGACGTGGCGTTCGACGCGCACGGTATCAAGGCGCAGATGTCGATTGGAGAAGTCATCGAAGCTGCGCACATCGGCGTACTGCACCGGCTGGCTGACAAACGCAATCCAGCGCCATGGGCCGGTCTCGTAGTTGACCCACACCGCATCGAAAGATTGGCGCACATTCGGGCCATCACGCAGCGAGACGAATCGCTGCAGGTCGAAGGCAAACTCCTGCCGGCCCACGCGCAGTTTTATATCGCCATCGGCCAGTGGCGCGGTGTATGCGACGAACGCCATGCGCAGGTCGGCACGATTGGCATCGGCCGGGCCGATACGGCGTTTATTCACTGCGCGTACGTCTTCCAGTTGGGTAAAGAGCTGCAAGTGCTCGCCAACCCGCACGTCCAGATGCGCCTGCAGGCGATGCAATAGATAGCTGTCGCTCTCGCGGCCGATACCCAGCGCAGGCGTGTGATTGCTTTCGAAGCGTTCGCGCAGGTTGATGCCGAATGAGGCGTAGCCGGCGTCGCCAAGCGGGATATATTTCAGGCGATCGAACGGGTGCGTGCGCAGCGCGGGGTCAGCAAGCGGCGACCAGTCTTCCTGCCAACGGTTGGACTTGATGGCAGGGCGTACCGGTGTGGCGGCGGTTGCATCGACCGAAGACTGCGCCCATGCATCGGCGCATGGGCACAGGACCAACATCAAGGGCAGTGTGAGGCGTAACGACATGTGCGATCAGGAGTGGAGTTCGGCGTGCAGCTCGGCGACATAGCCACCGGGGAATTCCACCATCGCCGACTGTCGACCCGACGCGGCCACCGCAGGCACCAACACTTTTGCGCCGGACGCGGTGGCGCGCGCGAGCGTTGCCGTAAGGTCGTCCACTGCGTATCCGGTGAGCTCGTGCCCGTACGGATAGGGCAGGTGGCCGTCAGTCACCAACACCTGCAGCGCACCGAAGCCGGAGCTGATGACGATGCTGCGGTAAGTGACGCCAGGCCGGCCGATCAGCGTTGCGTCCGCACGGCGGTCATCGTGCAGCACCTTGCCATGCGAGAACTTCAGCCAGGCTTTAACGAACGCATCGGCACAATCTGGCGAGACGTAGACGCGGTTCTCCGGAATCGTCGCCAGCGGTGCGTAATGCGGTGCGGTGTCGTGCCAGTACAGCTGCATGCTGACGCCGCCCGGCCAGGCGATCACCGCATCCATACCGATAGGATCCTTGAACGGCGCAACCAGTACCTCCGCTCCGGCAGCGCGTGCGGCGCTGATTGCCTGCTGCATGTCGGTCACCAGATAGCCGGTGCGTTCGCTGCCGAACGGGTGGGGCACCGGCGTACGAAATCCGAACAACGACACGGTGCCTGCCGGCGTCTGCACCAGTTGAGAACTGGTACTGCTGGGCGTTGGCGTGACCGTGGCGATCACCTGGCGCGTGCTTTGTCCGCCGAAGGTCGCGGCGAAACTGCGCGCAAACGCATCCACATCGGCGGGTGCCACATAGACGTGTGTGGTGTCGTACTGCGGGCCGACCGACACCGGCGCTGCAGCATCGGCAAGGACCGGAAGGACCGCGCTCAGCATCAGCGCGGCGGACAGGCTCAGGGAAAGTAGCGGACGCATGGAAGTTCCTTCGGGAAAGAGGGCGGCGGCGGCATCTCCGGCCATGGGCTGTCGATGCCTTTGCGGTAGGAGTTGGATGCACTTGAAGCGTTCTTGCGCGCCGGTTGGACTAGACGCCGCCCGCATCGCGCTGTGTTTGTTGCCAAGTTGCTTGATCACGCGCGCGATCTGCGTTGCAGCTACGCGCATCGCGACAGAGAACAACCGGCCGTCTTTGCAGGATTCTCGCCGGCGACGTACTCGGCCTTACGCAGGTGAGATGCACCATCAGATCGCATGGACGAGCGCGCTCACGCATCGCCTTCGTCGGTTCGCGCAGGTGGCGGTGATGGCGCAGCCAGCGGCACGCGTTTGCCTTCTGGCAGATGCCCGAACATATGTGGCTTGACCTGATGCCCGATCCACGAGGCCTCGGTCTGACTGCGCGTTGTCAGCTGTCGCACAAGTGGCGGCAGTTGCTCACCGACCAGGATGCCAAGCAAGCCGACCAATGCAATGACCGGCGGCGCTGGCGAGCGCACATTGAGCAGGCTGTAGATCACACCGACCAGCAGACCGGCGCCAAGCGAGAGCAAATAGGGCTTCATCGTGCGACTGCCTGTTGTGACGCACGGTCCGCGCAGGTCGGCAGTGCATGGCGTCTACGTGCCACCGCCAGCCAACGTGCCTGGTCGCGTGGCGAGGGGAGTGCACTGCCGGCGAGCGCGTGGCGCTGGCCCGACACATCAGACATCGTCATGGACGCGATCTCTCTGGAGGGGGAATCGCTGGGTCAGGGCGTCGAGGGACGCCAGCGATGTGGTCCATGCTGGACGCCTCGGGCCGAATCCAGAACACCGCGTCGGGGCAGGGTCCGATGACTCGTTCGGGGGATGCGTGCACACGGCGCACGACGCGCCTCCGCCATGCGTCCTGTGCAGCAGGCTGGATCAGGCGACATCAACCAGCACGGCAGATCAACATCGACGCATTGCAGGAAATGACGTAACAGCGGCATTGTTGCTGCGGGGGAGTGGGCAAAGAATGCACGCACACCACCCACCTACGGCAGCACCATGGCACCTGGCATCTGCCCTGGATTGGTTCGGCACGCCACGTTGGCTGCATGCGTCTTGCTGGCCGGATGTGCAGCGCCGCCATCGAAGGCGACGCCACTTGCAGCAGCGACATCGAGTGCCACATCCACCGAGGAGGCGTTGATCCCGCCTATCGCGCTCGCTTCAACCGCGCGCGTGGTGATTGCGGTGGTGGGGGAGAACACAGACGTGGAGATCAGCGACTTCCTGGTGCCTTTCGCGATCCGCTGCTGGCGTTCCTGACCTAACGCGGACTGCTCGCAGCATTGGGCGCTGCAGATGTGATCGAAGCGGCCAATCACATCGCACTCGGCGATCTGGCGCAAGCCACTCACGTTGTCACCGGTCGGATGCAATGCGTAGAGACAGTCGGCCAGCGACAGTTGGGTGTGCGTGCGAAAGGCAACGATCGCCGCCTCATACTCACTAGATAAAACGATGGAGCGCGGCCGCCTCGGACCGGTGGGCAACTCCGCAACCGCGGTCCGCTTCTTCCATTTCGCCACGGTTTTTTTTGGTTAATTCCTTAACGCTTGGAGAGCGCTCTCAGACTTTCTTGACGATGTTGTATCGCTCGACGGATTGCCTCTGTCGTGGTGGCGTTCCCGTGCAGAACCTGGCCTATCGTGCTTGCTTCCAGTCGTGGGTAAAGAGTGCACCCTCAATGTCTGGGATCAAACACCTAGTCACTCGCCGGCGGATCAAATCGCAATCCGCCGCGGCTTTGCAGCGCGATGTTTTCGACCTCGACATGGCTCTTTTCCACCAGCATGTCGCCGGTCAGGCGCAGGTAGTCCTTGAAGTGTGGTGTTTGGCGATGCGAGGCATAAGCTTCGGCATCGGCGTAGATCTCGAAGAAGATCCATTGATCCGGCCGCCCCTTGCGGGTCGCCGCATACATCGCCAGTACGCGGGGCTCGACCTGCATGGATTTGCGCATCTCCTTCGTGACGATGCGATGGAATTGGGCGAGGTCTTCGCGCTTCACCGTCACCTCGACGATGCGTGCTTCCGGCGCCTTGCCGCGCTGCAGGATCGATAGCGCAGCCGGCTGCTCCGCGAGGAACACCGGATCGGTCTCGACCAGGCGCTTGTCTGTGACCAGCGACCGCGTCGATTCGAAGAAGCGCCGGTAATGGGCAGTCTCGATGTGGCGCCGATAGGCTGCCTCGTCGGCATATAGTTCGAGCACGTAGGCCAGGCCGGGTCTGCTCAGGCTGGCGACCGCATGCATCGCCAGCACACCGGGCTCGTCGCGGAGCGAGGCCTGCATATTGTCCCGGCCCGCAGCATCGAACACTTGCGCCCGCGCAGGATCGGTTTGCAATTCGAAGAGACGTACCACCGGCTGCGCGGCGGCAATCGGGGCGACCAGCATCGTTGCCATGGTCAATAGAATTCTCCAGCAGTTCACGTCAGTCCACCTTGGTTCGACGGGTACTTACAGATTGAAACGTTCATGATGCGCCCCCGTCGACGGTGGTACTGATCGTCGCTCAGGCCGTCCTGTATTCCCGTGCCGGCGCGGTGGGCGTTGCCGGGGCGGCGCGCGTCTGGCCAATGCGTGATGCCAGACGCGCACCGGACCATGTCGCCTGCCGACGTCCGCATCATCCCGGTGTGTGGCCCATGCTTGCGGTCATCACCAGGCGTAGGCCGTTGACGCGGGTTTGCCTGGCGCAGCGTACGCCGACGAGGCGGTAGCGTCGTGTTCGACATGACCGACTCACAGCCTCAGCAATCGCGTCGCGTTGCCGTGGGCGATGAGCGCCTTTTCCGCATCGCTGACGGACAGGTTGTCGATGAAGGCGCGCGCGCCATCCAGGCTCTGGTAGGGGTAGTCAATGGAATACAGGATGCGTTGCGCGCCCATCAGCGCGTACACAAACTGGAAATGCGGCAGGGTGAGCATGCCGCTGGGGGAGACGTACACGTGTTCGCGATAGGTCTGCAAGATAGAGCGTTCCAGACCCGAGGCTTCCTGCGGAATGGAATCCTCCAGCCGCTGCAGGAAGAACGGCACCATCTCGCCCCAGTGGCCACTGATGACCTGCAGGTTGCGATGGCGGTCGAATACCCCGGCCAGCAGCATGCGCACGACCTGGATGCCGGCTTCGTTGTGCCAGCCCCAGGCGAACGTGGACAAGCGTGCGCTCAGCTCGGGATCCAAGCCGCCGTAGTAGGGCGCCTGCACGGCAGGCAGCGACAGGCCGGGATGGACGTACAGCGGCACCTTCAGCGCGTCCAACGCGGCGAGGATCGGCGCGTAGCGCGTATCGTCCAGAAATGTATCGCCAGGGCGGCCGTTGATCAGCGCGCCCTTGAGGCCTAGTTCCTTCACTGCACGCTCCAGCTCGCGCGCCGCGGCGGCTGGCGCCTGCCAGGGCAGGGTGGCGAAACCGGCATAGCGGGTGGGGTGGGCCTGCACTGCCTCCGCCAGCCTGTCGTTGGCTGCACAATTGAGCGCGATAGCGTCGGCCGCCGGTAACAGTTGCGGGAATCCGCCGAAGGACAGCACCTGCATGTCGATGCCGGCTGCGTCCATGTCCGCCAGTCGCGACGCGCCCATCTCCATCGCCTTGCGCGCGGACTCGGCAGGCGCGATGACATGCGGGCGACTGCGATCGGTCACCTGCCGGCCATCGATCACGCGGCGGCCCCAATCGGCGAGGTAGGGCGCCTCGGCGCTTACGCGCGGCTTCGCGGCCTGTCCGATCGCCGGATCGAGCACGTGTTCTTCGACGCAGATCAGTTTCATGATGCTCCCGTTGAAAGAGGGATCGGACGCAGGCAGCCTTGGTCATCGGCGGCAACCAGAGCAGTCAGCGCCGAGCGTGAACGCCTGCCGCCATATCCGCCTGCGATCAGGCCAGCAGCGCGTCCCGCAGTGCGACGCCCAGGCTCGCCGCAGACTGCGGGTTCTGGCCAGTGATGAGCCCGCCGTCGACGATCACGTTGTCGGCCCAGTTGGACGCGTTCTGGTGATGCGCACCGCGTGCGTTGAGCGTGGACGCCAGCAGAAAGGGCACGACGTGCGTCGATTGCACTTCCTCTTCCTCGTCGTCTGTGAAGGCGGCGACCTGCTTGCCGGCGATCAGCAGGCTGCCGTCGGCGCGTGTCGCGTTCACCAGGGCCGCCGGGCCGTGGCACACCGCCGAGACGATTCCGCCAGCCGCATCGATCTCGCGGATCGCGTTCTGCGCAGCGGCGCTGTCGGGGAAGTCCCACATCGTGCCGTGGCCGCCGGCGAAGAAGATCGCCGAGTAGCGCGCGGGATTCACCTCGTCCAGGCGCACCGTGTTGGCGATCGCATGGCGGAATTCCGCATCGGCCCAGTAGTGCGCGATGACTGGATCGTGCAGGTCTTCCATCCCGTCCAACGGTGCGTCGCCGCCCTGGATCGAGGCGAATTCCACCTTGATACCGGCCTTGTGCAGTTTTTCCAGCGGATGGGTGACTTCGGCAAGGTTGTAGCCGGTGGGAATGCCTGTGTCGCCCTTCACTGCGCAGCTAGTGACGACGAAGAGGACTGGCAGGAGGTCTGAGGCGTGCTTGGGCATGGTCTTGGGATTCCTGTGTTCGAGCGAACTCTGGTCTATGGTCAAGCGACCGCATCGAGTGCGAGGTGCTTGCCGAAAAATGCGCGAGCGTCGCAACCGTCGGATCGATGTCGTGCGGCAGCTCGGACAGTGCGATGTGGGTGGTGCCTGCGATCACCAACAGCGGCCTGGCTCCTTGGTGAGCGCATCGGCTTGGTCGCTGTAGCCCCTCCTTGATAACGCTCAGCTGCCGGCGACCAGCAGTGGTGGCGGCGTCAGCGGCTCCGGCAAGGTGTTGAAGATCGAGACCGCCGGCAGGGCGAATGCCGACCAGCACCGGAAAATTGCTGTCCTCGCTGGAATTGCCGGGCAGTTGCAGGCGGGCGACGATCTGCACGGCCCGGTTCTGAAAGCGGGACGGCTGGACCATCGGTCTTCATCAGGACTCAGGCGTTGCCGGATGCGAAGAGCATTTCCCAGTTCGTGAACGGGCCGAGCGGGATCACCTCCCAGCCGATCAGTCCGGCCTTGGCCAGCGGAAACGCGCTCAGTACTTTTTGCGCCGTTTCGACCGAGTCGGCTTCGGCAATGATCGCAACGCCAGGGCGATCCTGGCGGAAATAAATGTCGCGGACGAAGCCGCTTTTGTAGTCCTGCCAGCAATGGCGGGCTTCGTCCAGCATGTGCGGCTGGTACTTTTCCAGGCTGGCGCCGGGCTGAGGCGTGTCGAGGCAGAGGAATTTCATGGCAGGTCCTTGTGGGAAATGGATGGAGGTGCGTCAGGCGAGTTCAACGCGGGCGGATGCAGGTCCGACGGAACCAAGCCGGCGCACCGTCTCGGCCACGCGCTGTCCAAGGTAGGCGGCCGTTTCCAGATCGCTTGCGATGGGGGTGTCGTCCGGGCCTTGGTCGCCGTTGGATTGCGCCATGGCGCCCAGCCAGCTTCCGAGTCTGTTGAGGTCGTGCACGCTGCCTCGGCTGCTGTCATTGCCGGGCTTCAGGTCCAACCCCACCCACACCATGCCGTGCTGCGCGGCGAACAGCGCCATCTGGATCAGCGAATGCAGCTTGTCGCCGTTTTGCGCGCCGGAATTGGTGAAGCCGGCGGCGATCTTGTCGCGCCACTTCATCGCGTTCCAGGCGACCGCGGTGGAGTCCTCGCAGAACTGTTTGAAGCGAGCGCTGGGCGCGCCGTTGTAGGTGGGCGCACCGAAAACGATGGCATCGCTGGCGGCGAGGGCCGGCCAGGGAATCGGGCCGTCGGAGATGGCGATCAACCGCGCTTCGGTTCCCGACACGCGGCGAATGCCTTCGGCGACGGCCTCGGCCTGCCTACGTGTGTGGCCGTAGCCGCTGTCGTAGACGACGCAGATGCTCGGCGGGGGAGTGCTTATCGATGACATGCCGGCATCATGCGCGGCGTATCTCTAAACCAGAAGTCGTCAATTGGTTGATCATCTATCAACCTGCAGTTGATAATCGGGTCTCCGGCCTCGCCGCTGTCTATCCGAGCACAGCATGGATTCGCCACACCGCGTCCGCGCCATTCTTTCCTTCGTGCACGCCGCCGACGGCGGCAGCTTCGCGGCGGCCGGGCGCACGCTTGGCGTGACCTCCGCTGCGGTCAGCAAGAACGTCGCCACTCTGGAAAAGGTGCTGGGCGTGCGCCTGATGAACCGCACGACGCGCACGCTCAAGCTCACCGACGAGGGCGTCGCGTTCCTGCGGCGGGCACGGCTGGCGCTGGAAGCATTGGACGCGGCCGTCGATGCCGTTGCCATACAGCGCGAGCAGCTCAGTGGGCGTGTCCACATCACCACCAGCGTTTCGTTCGGACAGGAACATCTGATGCCAGTGCTGCCGGGCCTGCTGTCGCGGCATCCCGGCTTGTCGGTGGAGGTGGACTTCGACGACCGCGTCGTCGATTTCGTGCGCGGCGGTTACGACCTGGCCCTACGCGGGGGAAACATCCGCGATTCCGCGCTGGTATCGCGCCCGGTCTGTCGCCTGAACACCGTCCTCGTCGCTTCGCCCGATTATTTGGCGCGCCACGGCGTACCGCGCGATCCCAGCGAGTTGCGCCAGCACAGGCTGATCGCGCGGCGCTTCCTGGGCGGTGCGGTGGCGACATGGAGTTTCCGCGCGACAGACGGCGGTATCGTCACCCTCGATCCGTCCGACACCGCGCTGCTGACGTTGTCGGCACCGGCAAGCCTGGTCGCGGCCGCATGCGACGGCATCGGCATTGCACAGGTTGGGGTGCATCTGGCATGGGAGGAACTGGTCTCGGGCAGATTGAAGATCGTGCTGCATCGCCAGTACCACCCCGGCAGCTACGAGATGGTCATACAGTATCCCCACCGCGCCCTGATCGCTCCGCGTGTGCGGGTCACGGTGGACTACCTGCTGGAGGCGTTTTCCGCAGATAAGACCTTGCACGTGCCATTGAAGATGCTGGATGCCTATGCGATAGGTGCGACTTGACGCATGGTGCTGTCGAAGCGTGCCACTGGTGCAGAAGGCGCCAACGAAACGCTATGGACTCAACTCCAGGAATTTCTGGATACGGCGCATGCCGAGCGAGACACTTTGAACCAACACATGCGCGCCACTGAAGACCGGGCATATGCGGAGATCATTTCGTGCGCTTCAGGAGTCCAATGCACTTGAGGCACAACTGACCAAATTGAACGATCCGCCGGCAGCACTTGAGGCGGCGTGGCAT
Source organism: Xanthomonas sp. WHRI 10204 (assembly GCF_040202875.1). Classification (NCBI taxonomy): domain Bacteria; kingdom Pseudomonadati; phylum Pseudomonadota; class Gammaproteobacteria; order Lysobacterales; family Lysobacteraceae; genus Xanthomonas; species Xanthomonas sp. WHRI 10204. Next base: position 2,152,126 of record NZ_JBEGDW010000001.1, on the reverse strand, counting down.
CAACATCCCGGACGGAGTCAGCCCAAGCACCCCAAACACGCGCGCGCTAAGAGATGGTGCGGCAAAGCGGCTGCTACCTGATGCCAAGCAAGCGACCGTGTCGCAATGAATGGCGAGTACAGCAGCAAGGCCTTACTGAGGATCGTGCCCCTTAGAACTTGTTCAACGTCTTCTAAGCATCAACGCGCGCAAAGCCAAAACGGCGGGCATTGCTGCCCGCCGCCAATCGCTGCGTATTACATCTGCGGCAGTCGTTACTGCACGCAGGTCGCCACGGTGTTCTGTACCGAGGTACGGAACGCAGCGACGCCATCGAGGTAGGCAAAGCCGGCTGGTAATGCCGGACGCGTGGTGGTGTTGTAGAAGATACCGAACAGATCCTTCACTGCCTGCACGTGCGCGGCGCTGCCATTGCCGCTGGTATAGCCGGCAACGTAGGTGATGGCCGCGATCGGATACGCATTGGTGATCGACGCGGCCGGATTGACCAGGCGGACGCAATTCTTGACGGCCTGCGTTCCGGTACCCGGTGCTGCGTTGACGGTGGCACCATCCAGCACGCGACCACTCAGCAGGGCCGCCGCTGCCAGCGACACCGGGGTTCCGTTCTGGCCAAACAGCGCCGGATCGAATCCGTTGACCTTGGCGTACTTGGCAGACTGCAGCAGCACTTCGCCAATGTCGGCATACCCCAGCGCATTGGTGTTGGCCGTTGCGCGCACCGCGGTGACCACACCGTTGTTGCCACTTGCGCCGATACCGCGCGAGCCGTACACCGTGCTCACACCGCCCGGTAGTGCCGAGTTGAAGGTCTGGTTGGGGGTGAAGACAAAGCCCGACGGCACATTGGCCGTGCCATTGCAGGTACGCGCCAGATAGCTGGTGAAGGCGAAGCTGGTGCCGCTGCCATCGGTACGGTAGACGATCTTGATCGGGCCGGTTGCGCCGCTGCCGGAGACCAGCGACCAGTCACTGACCTGGCCGGAATATATCTGGCAGACCTGTGCGGAGGTCAACGCCAGCGCGGTGGTGGCTGTGCTCTGCGACAACGCGATGGCACCGGCGATGGTCGGGATCTGCACCACGCCGACGCGTGCTGCGGCATTGCTGCCGCTCAGAAATGCCTGGTAGTCGGCGGTGCTGTACGGTGCATCGGTGCCGATGAAATCCGGCGTGGCGGTGGCTGCGCTCAGGCCAGCGGGGGCGACGCTGAAATCGTTACACGCTTGGTTGGCAGCGACGGTACCTGCAAGCGTGTTCTTGCCCGTGCCGCTGCCGGTCTGGCAGTACGACACCTTGTTGCTGTTGGCGCCCGCGCTGAACGTGGCGAAGATCGAGCCTGCGCTGATCCCGGCAACGGTGCTGCTGCCGCCGGCGGTGTTGCCGGCATTGGTGGACAGACGCGCATCGGGGTTCGGCGTCAGGTAGGCATTGCCCACATAAGGCAGCGCCGGGAAGGTCGCGCCGCCACCGTACAGATTTTCGGCAGCCATGGCGGGGGTGGCCAGGACAACAAGAGCGGCCGCGACGGCGGCGGCGAGCGAAACGGGGGAAATAATGGAAGTGCGCACTGCTTTTCTCCTTCATTGGAAAACAGCGGATCGGATGGGTTTATCCGTGCGAATTGAATGCGATTAACTATCGCAAACCCAGGCTGCGCTTCTTGCGTTATGGTTGCGCGACAAAATTAAATTTCTTTTGTGACTTCGGTTAATTGCGACGAAATGCAACATTCATATTTCGACCGCATACGGATTTATGCGGGAATGTCAGATTTACTGCATTCGCACGGGGCAATATCTCCATTCGATGACGAGCGCAAGCGCTGACAGAATCACGGGGTTTTCCGGCAATTAGCATCGTTTTCAGGGCAGTCACCGAATCCCACCACCTGTACGGTGATGATCGATGGCGTGTCGGTGACAGTTGCCGGACGCTTGGCGACCTCGCTGGCGGCATCAGCCACTGCAGAGGCTGCATTGGATGCACTGCTGAGCGCACTGGTATTGACGCTGCGCGTACTGCCAACCCCGACCGCATCGCCCTGGACCTGGATATTGTCGGCATTGGCAACGAACTGCGAGGCCACCACCAGATTACCGGCGGCGCGAATACCTGCATCACCCGCGTCGACGGTGCCTCGCGGCGCAACCAACACGGCGTTTCCACGCGGATCGCCGGGATTGAGTTGCAGCGTGGCGATGCCGGCACCGCTCACCTGTCCACTGGCGTCCAGCATGCAGAACTGGTCCTGGTCGCACAGATAGCGGGCGCGAGCGCGCTCGGCACTGGTCTTGCTTCCCTTGCCGGCGTTGATGTCGCCGTTGGAGCTCCACACGGTCAGGTTGCCGCCGCGCTGGGTGAAGATTCGGCTCTGCGCGAGCAGCACGTTGGCATCGGTAAACAGGCCGATCTCCCCCTGGCCGACGGCCAGAATGCCTTGTTGCGCCGGGCCGATCAGCACATTGCCTTGTCCATCGACCACGCTCGGCGGGGCCAGCACGCTACCGATCTGCAGATCGCCGCCGGGGCCGAGCACACGGATGTCGCCGCCACGTTCGGTCTGCAAGGTCGAACCACGCATGTCCAACGCGCCGGTGCGCACGCGCTCACTGGCGCCGTTGGCGCCGCCTTCCAGGTTGTTGCGCGTGTAGCCCAGGCTGGCCGGAAACAGCAGATCGATCGCGGCATAGCCGCGTGCGTACTTCTGGAAATCGGCACTGGCGGGATTGGCGTAGCCTTCGCCCACCTGTTTAAGCACGTCCAGAAAAACGCGCTCGGTCAGCAGCCTGCGGGTGCTGGCCGGCAAACGGTTGAAGGTCTGCCAGGCATCTGTTGCGGTTGCGGTCGCCGCCGCGGCCGGCCCGGTGTTGGCCTGCAACGCGGGGGATGGCTCGGTTCCGACACTTTCGGCCGAATGCAGGCGACTGAACGCGAGTAACCATTGCTGATACGTGGCGTTGCTATGTGCGCTGGACGGGTCAAGGTATTGCGCGGCGAAGGCATCGGCTTGTTCGCCATTGGCAATGCCGTAGCGCACCACCAGGTCCGCGCCTTCGCTGGGCAATCCGGTGTTGCTGCGGTTGCCGGTGGTACGGATGCCGCCGGCATTGCGGTCGTTGAGCAATGCCGCGCTCAGCGCCTCATTGGCCGAGGTGAGCGGACCAAGATTGCGCCCGGCCTGTACCTCGAAGGTACCCGGGCCTGCCAGCTCCATCCAGCCCCAGCGCACCGCCTCGGTACTGGTGCTTTGATTGGCACCGCCCTGCACCGGTGTGTAGTAAATATCGCGGCCCGCTTGCACGCGGGTTATATCGCTCAGCCGGTAGTTCTGTGCACGCAGATCCAGATTGACGATATCGCCGCCGGCACGCAGATCGGCGAATTTGGGCAGCTTGATGGTCAGCGGATTGACCATGAAGCCATCCACCGCGTAGCCGCCGACCAAATCGCCATCGCGGCTGTACAGGCGCACCGGCTGGGTGTCTTGGCGATGCAGGTTGAGTTTGTCGGTTGCCGCTGCAGCGCTGTCGTCGCCGGCATAGGCGCCGGTTTCATCCAGCATCGCCAGTTCGAACTTGCGTCTGCCGCCGCTCAAGGTGTCGTCGAACAAGCGGATATCGTCCTGGGCCAGGATCTCCAGTTGCCCCTGCGCGGACGGATACAGCCGGCCGCTGGTTTCGATCTGGATGGCGCCACCATGCGCGCTTGCATACAGCTGTGCGGGCAGAACGCTGTCGAATACGCTGTCGGTGAGGATGGCGCTGTCGGTGCCGCGACTCGGGTCGCGTTGCCCGTTGAAGAACAGCACGCCAGGCAATTTGAGCGTTCCCAATCGCACATCGCCATTGAGTGCATCGATCTCGACCGAGGAGGTCTGGCCGTAATCGGTGGTCGCACGCGCGCTAGCGCCCAACAGTGGACCGATGCTGCCGGTGGCAGTGAGATAGGCGGGATTGACGATGGCGCCAAGCGCGACATCGCCACCGGCGTGCACGGCCCATTGGCCGTCCTGCACCGCCAGCACCGGGTCGACCGCGCTGTTCACGGTACGTGGGGTGCCATTGATATCGAAGCCTTGCGCGCTCAGGGCAAACGCGCTGCCCAGACTGCCGCCGGCGCTCAGGTTGCCTTGTCCACGTGCGACGAAGTAATCGCCGCCCAGCACATCGCGCCCGGCCTGCACATCGAGATCACCGCCGCCGTACGTCTGCCGGCCATCGGCCACCAGCTGGTAACTGGTCGGCAGGGAGACCGACAGTTCGCGGATATCGCGACCGGCTTGCACCGCCACGTCGCCACCGCTGGCCAGCACCCCCTGAGCGAAGCCACCATAGTTGATGAGCCCAGCGCGTGGGGTGGTGCCATCGGTGTCCAGCGGATTACCCACTTGCAACCAGGGCCACCAGTACTGACCGACATAATTGCCGGTCACTCCGGTTCTGCTGCCGTCGCGATCGTAAATCTGGCGGTTGCCCACAATATCGCGCCCGGCCTGCAGCTGGATGTTGCCGGCAGCGTCGGCGTTGGCCTGCGCGCTGACGATCTGATCGGCCGCGCTGCCGTCATTGCGTACAACCCGGACATCGGTGCCGATCTCGCCATCGCCAGCGGGCCGGCCGGCGGTGTAGATGCTGGCCGGTGCATCGACGTCGGCAAAACGCAGATCGCGTGCGGCGGCGATCTGGATGCTGCCGGTTCCGGTACGCACTACGGTGGGAAGCAGCAGATCTTTCAGGCCGTCTTCCTGGTAGCGCTGGTGACCATCCAGCACCACGTCCGCAGTGCTGTCGGCGCGCAGCGCATCGGGACGAATGCCGGAAAAATCTGCGCCAGCGATAAGGCGGTAACTGCTGCTGTCGCCACCGATCAGGCTGGTGGTCGCCATCGGCAGCGGATTGTTGGCGTTGGCCTGCAGGGACGGCGTGTTCTGGGTGGCCGCCGGAAGCAGCGCTCCCAGCACTGGCAGCGCTGGTGCGGTGAAAGTGGGCAACGCGAACTCCCCTAGCGCGTTGTAGAACGCAGCCAGATCCAGCACGTAGCGCTCGTAATTGTTGAGGTATTGCGGATAGTCGGCGGGCGAGCTCGGCGCCGGTGGCGCCACCGGCTGACCGGGATAGTCCTGCACCGGGTAGCCCAGTTCGGGCGCGTAGTTGGCGATGAAACCGCCCAGCAACGTGTCGTAGGGCGGGAACGTGCCTGCCCATTCCGGCTGCGATTTCTGCAGCATGGCCAGTAACTGCATGTACTGGCCGTAGTACTGCAGGGCCTGTTCCTGGTCGCCACCCAGGCTGGACGGCGGCGCGGGAACCAGGCCGTCCAGGGTGGCGAACAGCTGGTCCTGCCCGAACGCGAGCACTGCCTGATAGCCGGAGTTCGCCGTGGGATAGCTGGCCTGCGGCCCGCCACCGCCGAAGGGGTTGCTGAGTTGATAGAACCCGTCGCTGAGGCTGGCCTTGACGATCACGGCCGATTCGGCGCGCAGGCTGACCGTGGGTGCGTTGCCGTTGTAGCGGAAATCCAGTTGATTGCGGTTGGCGCCGGCGCCCAGGTTCCAGTTGCTCAGCACGCGGATTTCGCCGCCGTTGAGGGTAGGGTCGGGGTTACGCAGTTCGATGCCCGGGCGGGCGTGCAGATTCGGCACATTCGCCAGACGCTGCTCGAACGTAAAGCCGGGGCGCAGCACAAAGCCCATCAATGTGCCGGGGGTGCGCGCCGCATCGTCGGCATAGCCATAGAACTGCCGATGCGCGAGATTGGCGTTGTCGGGGGTAAAAAGATAACGACTCAGGTAATCGGCGATCTGTTCCGGCGTGCTCGGCGCCACTGCGATCGGCGTGCCGGTCATGTCCGACCAACTGCCTGCCACCAGGCTGCCTTGTGCGTCGTACCAGCCGGCCGGGTCGACGATGCCATCGAAATGCTTGACTGCATCGGTGCTGGCGTCGGTGGTGCTCCACACCGCATACGCTTCAAGATCCACGCTACGCGCGCCGCGGATGCTGGCGCCATCGGCGACGGTGACGTTGACCTCGCCATCGTTCAACAGCGGCGTGCGGATCTGCACATCGCCACCGGACAGGCCACCGGCACTGCCGCCGGAGACATCCAGCACGGCAGCGGCACCGATGGCGATGGTGCCCGCCGCTGCGGCCTGCACGTTCTGGTAGCCGAACTCTGGATTCAACGAGCCATCGGCCACGCCGCTGCTGCCGAGCTGGATGCTGCCGCCGCGTTTGTCGGCGGCACTGCCACGCGCCAACAGCTGGCCGTCGATGGCAATGCCGTGGCGTCCCCACAAAGCGATGCTGCCGCCTTGCGTCCCGGAGGCATCGATGCGGCCGTCGATGCGCAGATTGCCATTGTCCGCATCGCGGCCGGCGACGGACGCGCCGCCGTCGGCGGTGAGGCTAACGCTGTCCGCACGCAGGCTGCGACCGGCCGACAGCCACAGATTGCCGCTGCGCGCATGTACGTCGATGGCGCCATCGAAACCGCCTGCGGCCAGTTGCGTTGCCAGCGGATCCAGCGCGACCGGGCTGCCCGAATCCAGCACAAAACGCCCGCCGCGTCCCTGTGCGGCGGTGCCGTCGTTGCGGCCGGGCAGGGTGACGCTGCCTTGTGCCGCTATCAGCGTCAGCGAGCCAGCGTCGGCCTGTGCTGGGGCGCTCACGTCGAGCCGGGTGGAGGCATCGGCAGACACATCGCCATGCGCGGCAGCGAGCGTGATGCTGCCGCCGGGCGTGGCTTGGACGCGGTCGAAGAACGTGTCCACAACGCCGGCCGCGTCCAGGTGTGCGCCATCGTGCAGGCGCACTGCGCCCTGGCTGCTGCGCAGCTGGATCGCCCCGGAGTTGGCGCGGATCAGCGCAGTGCTGTCGACACTGCCGCCTTGCAAGGTGATCCGGCCGCCCAACGGGCGAGCGGTGTCGCTGCTGCCTTCACTGCGCGCGAGCCGTAGTGCGCCGGTGGTGATCAATGCATGGTCGGCACCGGCGTCGGCCAGCAGCAACGGCGCGCGCAGGTCGACATCCACGGCGCCGAAATCGAATTCGCCACGGTCGCGCACCACCACCTGCTGGCTGGCCTCGACCGCGACCGCTGCAAAACCGGCCAGTTGCTTGTCGCCGCCTGCAAACGCCACCTCGCGCCCTTGCAGTCTCAGCAGACCGCTGCCTGCGACCACGCCGGCAGGATCGGCTGCAGCGCCCAGGTTGGACAGGGTCAGCCGATCGGCCTGCAGGCTGACCGAGCGACCATCGCCGATGAAGCGACCGGCGCTGAGGGTGAGGGCGTTGTCCACGCGCAGGTCCAGGCCACCGGCAAACGTCATGTCGCCATAGCTGTGCAGGCTGATTTGTCTGGCCTGCCCGAACTGAGCCAGGCTGGCCAGACCGAACACCAGCCCATCGGCATCGCTGCTGACCGCTTGCGTATCCAGGCGCACCCGGCCGGCGCTGGCATCGATCTGCTCGCCGCGCAGCACGGCGCCAGCGGCAATGGCGCTGGCGCCGGTGGAATCCAGCGTGAGCGCCGCACCACCCTCCAGGCGTGCTCCATCGCCGATCTGCAGCAACGCCTTCGACTGTGCGGCATCGGGCACATTGGCGCGCTGCAGCGCAACGGGACCCACGCCGGACAGGCGCAGCAGCGCACCGTCGCCGCTCTCTCCAGACGCCTCGCCCAGCAACAGCGGTGTGGCGACCCGCGCGTCACTGCCGGCCTGCGCCTGCAGCACGCTACCGGCATCGATGTAGACGCCGCTGCCGCTGCTGTCGCCGCCAGCGGCCAGCAACAGCTCCGGTGCGCGCAACGCGGTATCGGCAGTGTTGCTGACCCGCACACGTTGCGATGTCACGTGCACGCGCGTGCCCGCCGTGGTCTGCTCGCGCACGCCGCCCAGCAACAGGCTGCCGGCGTTCAGCGCATTGAGCGCGCCGGCGTCGATCCCGACGTAGCCATCGCTGGCAACCTGCCCGCTACCAAGCACCTGCAGCGCACGTGCGGCAATGTCCACCTGCGCGGCGCTGCCGCCGCTGGCGGCTGCGGTGGAGAGCGTGGCGCCCAGGCCGAGCCGCTGCGTGGCTGCCAGAATCAGCTGCCCACCATCGCGTGGCAATTGAGCTGCCGCTTGCTGGCTGAGGCTGGCCTGCGCATCGAAGAAGGCGGTGGCACGGGTACTGGTGTATTCCGAATACCGGCCCCAGGTCGCTGCCGACTGCACCTCGAACAAGTGCGCGCGCGCATTGCGCGTGCCGCTCAAGGTGTCGACCAAATGACCGGCCACCACGGCGGTGCCGTCGGGTGCCAGCAGGTTCTGCGCCGCCGTGGCATCGCTGCTGTCGGGCCGCATCACCACCCGGAAGGCGCCGGGCAGGGTGGCGTACCGGGCCGGCAGCAGGGTGTAGGTGCCGCTGGCCAGGCCAGGCACACCGTCCAGGTACACCGCACTGCCGGGTGCGGGTGCGCCCTCCAGGCGTTCGAACGGCGCATCGCTGGCGGCCAGCAGCGATTGCGGGCCGGGCACGATGGCATACACGCGGCGTCCATCGGGGTACAGCGGCACCTGCGTGGCCGCGCCGCTGGCATAGCTGGTGTTGCTGGAGGCCAGCAGATCGCGACTGCCGCCGGTACCCGGCACCCACTCGCTGGCCAGCAGATCGCCGCCGCCAGACAGGTCCACGCGCGCGCCGGGCGCCAAGGCCACCGCGTCGCCCGCAAGACGGATCTGTTTCTGTGGCGGGGCGGTCAGCGCAGCCGAGGTGCCTTGCACGGTGCCGTCGTAGCGCCACTGGCTGCCATCCACGGTGGTGCCATACGGCAACACCGCGCCTTCCAACGACACCGAGGTCAGGCTGCCGGGCTCCAGGCGAACCTCGCGCGTGGGCGTGGTGGCACGGGGGCCGAAGACGGCATCGGCCGCGCCGTCTTCGCCGGCCTGGACGCCGAGTATCAGCCGGCCGTTGGGTGCGCGCAGGCGGCCCTCCTGCACGATGGTGGTGGCGTCCATGGCCAGCGTACCGCCGGCCGACAACGGCAGCGCCGGCACATCGCCGACCGCTTGCAGATGGATCTGGGTGTCGGCGCGGGTGCCGCTGGCATCCGTCGCGCCCAGGGCACGCACCAGGAAGGTTTCGCCGCTACCCGGATACACCTGCGCGGCGCGCAAGATCAGATTGCCGGAGGTCAGCAGGTCGCCGGCACGCGGGGTGGCACCGCCGGTGGCGTTCTGCGCATAGGCGTAGGCCACCGGGGTGTGGAAGCGCAGCGCGCCGCTGCTGAACAGCAGCGTATTGCCAATTCCGTCGAGCGTGAACTGCCCGCCCACATCGATCTGCTGCGCCTGCACCGCCAGGGTGGTATCGCTGCCGGCTCGCGGCTGCGCCAGCGTGATTTCGCCGGCGCGCTGCAGGCGGTAGCCAGACAGGCCCACGTAGGCAGCGCCAAGATCGACCCGGCTGCTGTCGGCCAGTGACGAGAAGTCGGTTGCATCGCTGCGCAACAGCGCATAGGACGGCGCGTTTAACAGCAGCGCCCGCGACAGCTGCAACGACACATCGCCGGCAAATCCGACCGGCACCAGCGGCCGCGCTTCGATAGGCGCCAGGTCGCCAACCTGCAAGGTGTCGATGCCGGCGCCGGTGAGACGGTCGGCGGCGAAGTACAGCGGGCCCGGCGTGGCGGTTGCCAATGGCAGCGGTGCACCGGGTTGTGCGCCTTGCGGTAGGCGGCTGTCATGCTGGGTGAAGATCACCCCGCTGGGTCCGGGCAGCAGCAGCCCGTTACCGGATTGCAGCTGCAGCGGCAGCAGCGACAAGCTGCCGTCGCGTTGTTGCGGCGTGCCGCCGGCAGCCTGGATGCGTCCGTCGAAGAACAGGCCGGTAGCGGCGGCCAATGCCAACTGGCCGCCCGCACTGCCCACCGTCTGCGCCTGCAGGGGGTCGCCTGCGCCAATCAGCGGGCTGCCGCTGGGTAGGTCCAGCGTGGCGGCGGCGCCGCGCAGATCCAGTTGGGCGCCCGCAGCGACGACAACCGCGCCGCTGTCGTTGCTGAGCGTGATGCTGCCGCCATCGAGCACGCGGCCGCTGCGTGGCTGCACCAGCCCGCGCGCGCCGGGCCGCCATGCCGCCTGCGGGTCGAGCACCGCGACGCCGGACACATCCAGACGGCTGCTTTCGCCAAGCCAGACCGATTTGCCCGGCAGTGCGTAGGCCTGACCTTCGTCGATATCCGGCGGTGCGGACAGGCCCGAACTGGCCGAGGTGTCGCCGGAGAGCAGGATGTGGCCGCCCTGGGTCTGGATGCCGCCGAGCACCGTGACCTGGCCGCGCCCACCCAGCCGAACCGTCGCACCCGGGTCCAGCAGCAGTTGTGCGTCGCGCTCCATCCGCACCTGCCCGGTGCCGTTATCCAGCGTCGGATTGCCAGCGACGCGGCCCAGATAATCGCCACCACGCAACGCGAAATCGGTGCTGGGACGATAGAACGGATCCAGCTGACCCAACGAGACGTAGCCATTGCCGCCGGCCTGCGTGGCACCGGCGAACACCGCGCTGTCGCTGGGCGCCGTGGGCAGTGTCTGCAGGTTCGCAAGCAGGCTGCGCTGGCTCACCCGCACCTGGCTGCCGGCGGCGATGCTGGCATCGTGCTCGGCGGCCAGATCGTAGCGACCAAAGCTGCCTTGCTCGAAGAATCCCGCATCCAGGTGCAGCACTCGCGGATCCGACGGCGCCTGACCACCGATCTGCACACCGAACGCACGCAGGCTCAGGGTGCCGCCACCGGCAAAACTGTCTGCGCGCAGGCTGGCCGGATCGAACTGCAGCCGGCCGGCATTGTCGGCGCGCTGCAAGTCGGCGGTGTAGGTGGGCGAACCTGCGTTCTCGCCTGCCGGGCGTTGATAGGTTCGCAACGCGATGTCGCCGCCGTGTCCAAGCGGGCGGCCATCGCTGAGCGGCAGGCTGCCATCCGGTGCGACATAGCCGCCGCCGGATGCATCCAGCACCGCGCCGGGTGCGATCAGCAGCGAGGCACTGACGTCGCGTCCGGTCGCCGAACCCGCATCGCCGATGGCCTGCTGCAGCGCGTCTAGCGTGATGCTGCCGGCATCGATAAATGCGCGGCCCTGTGGTTCCAGCGTGAGCCGGCGATCGTCGTTGACCCAACGTCCGCTCACGTCCAGGCGCGCGCCAGCGCCAAGCAGCAGGTCGCCGCGCTCCTGCGCGTCCACTGCATCCGGCCGCCAGTCCTGCGGCTTGACCAGCCCGCCACTGCTTTGCAGCGCAATGGTGCCGGCTCGCGCAATCAGCGCACCATCCACTTCGACGCGCTGCGCCTGCAATGCAATGCGTCCGCCATCGCTTACCTGCAACTGCGCATCCGCATCCACTGCAATCACCGGCGCATTGCCGATTGCCACGCCGTGCAGGCCGCTGTCCTTGAGCATGCTGCTAGACAGCTGCGACCAGAACAGCGGGTTGTCGCGTTGCTGGGCATTGCCCTGGCTGCCGGGCAACGTCGAGGTTTGCGTGCCGATCTGCAGACCCTGCGGCATCTGCACGGCGGCGTCGACGATCTGCCAGCTGCGTGGATCGCGCGGCGCATCGCCAGACTGCCCCAACGTGGTGTTGTACAAGGCCGCATCGCTGTTGATACCGAGCGTGCCGCCCTGCGGCATTGCACCGCTGGCGCGTTGATACCGCCCAGACACCGCGTGCGCCGAGATCTCGCCGGCCAGCACCGCCACGCCGGAGGTGCCCAGCGGCCGCCCGAGCGCGATATTCAACGCACCGCCATTGCCGCCCTGCAGATACTCGCTTTCGTAAAAACGGCGCGTCCCCAGCAGCGGATTGCCGAACTGTTCGCTCACGCCCCAGCGGGTGTGTTCGACCGTTTGCGATCCGGCGATGCCCAGATACTGCCGTGTGGGATCGGCGCTGGCCAGATCGTACAGGCGTCCATCGGCACCCAGCAGGCGTGCTGTTTCCACCATGCCGCCTTCGGTACGCAAATAACCGCCATCCAGCTGCACCTGCGCACGCGGGGCGATCACCAGATCGCGTGCCACGATGTTGACGGTGCCGCCATCGAGCAGGAGTTCATCGATGCTGCGCGGCACCTGGTCCACATACCCTTGTGCATTGAGCAGCGGGCTACCGACCCACGCCTGGCCATCGCTGCGAACACCGGTTGCACGCCGATCGAACTGCAGCGCCTGGCGGAACAGCACGCCGTCGCGTTGCAACGGCGCATCGGCCAATTCGTTCAAGCCCACGCGCGGGATGCGCACCAGATTGTCCTGCATGGCCTGCTGCACGTTGGCGATACCGGAGACATCGACCCGCGCACCGCTGTCGATCAGCAGGCGGTTGGTGAGGGCGGTGCGGCCACGCAGTTGCGCATCGCTGCTCTCAGCGGCCAGGCTGACCATGTCCACGGTGCCACCGGGCGCGAACGTCAGCGATTGCGGCTGCAGATGCATCTGCGCGCCGGCCAGCACCATGCGCGGGCCGACAAACGCCAGGTCCGAAGCAGCGCTGGAGGTGGTGGTTTCGCCATCGTGTTCGGGCAGTGTCGCGGTGACCGAACCGGGCGCCAGCACCAGCGAACCGCCCTTGTAACCGGCCAGGCTGTCGCCGAGTTGATTGTCCTGACTGAGTGCCAGCAGCATCACGCTGCCGGGGCGGCTGATGCTGGTAGTGGCCTGCACCAGGCCGCGTTGCTGCACCGAGTAACCGACCAGAGTGGCATTCCCGCGCGTCGCCGACACGATGCCGCTGTTGTCCAACTGACCAATGCCCGAAAGATCGTTGCCGATCGGCGACAGAAAATTGCCAAAGCCCAGCGGCGCGCTCGTCCCGCTGCTGCCGAGCAGTTGTTGCAACTCCTGCGATTGCCGCAGGCCCAGCACCGCAGCCAGCAACGCCTGGCCGTCCTGCACGGTGACGCTGCCGGCATTGCTGACATTGGGCGCGGCGATCACGGTGTAGCCCTGGCTGCCAGTGGCAAGACGGGCACCGGCTTCGATGCGGATATCGCCCGGCATGCGGTCGGCGGCGGCCTCGCTGCCGGTCAACACGACTCTGGTCTGGCCGGTGGGACCAAACAGGCCGCGATTGATGAACGTCTGGTCGCTGAGGGCACGGTTGGGGTCGAACAGATCCAGCGACGACACCAGCAGCGAATGCGCATTGACCTGGCTGCCGGCACCGAACAACACGCCGTTGCGGTTGAGCAGATACACCTGACCCTGCGCCTGGATGCTGCCCAGGATGCTGCTCGGCGCTGCGCCCGGATCATTGACCCGATTCAGGGCGATCCACTGCGCGGCTTCGCTGCCACCGGCCGACTGGTCGAAGCGCAACTGCGTGCGGCTGCCGACATTGAAGGTTTCCCAATTGAGGATGGCCTTCTTCTGGGTCTGGGTCACGGTCACCTGGGTGGTGCCATCGCTGACCTGTTGCGTCGGTGCCCTGGCGCCCAGCCAAACGTTGCGCTGGCCCAGCCGTGGGTCGCTCGCCAGCACCGTGCCGGGATCGATCTGCACGTTGTCCGGCACCTGCAAGCCACCGCGTACCAGCCCGTCGGGAACCGCTGCCTGCGCTGCAGCTGCCGCAGCACGCGCCGCAGCCTGCGTGGCGTCCAGCGCCTGGCGTGCCTGCGCGGCGCGTTGAAACGCCTGCAACGATTTCTGTGCCAGCGTCCCGGCCGCGGCGGACTGCACGCCCTGCTGTTGCGCCGCCTGCGCGGCCTGCACGGACGGATCGGCGCCACGTCGCACGAACGGGCTGGATTGTGCATGCGCCTGATCGAACAGCGCCGTCGAGATCGCCGCGCTCAACAGGAACACGCGCAGGGGACGGGAGCGACGTTTGCGGGTCATGACGAATCCTTGAAAGCGCGCGTGTCAGCGCACTGGCGCGAAGAGAGTGGGATAGCGTGGTGGCGCAGGGCGCTGCGGCTGCGCGGACCTGCCGTAGGCCTGCCCAAGCCGCTGACGCAGTGCAGCCGGAGTGGGCTGGCCGAGGTGAATCGGCGACCCTCTCGCCGGTGTGACCGCTGCCTGGGGTGCGCCGGTTGCACGCGCCGTCGTCTCACGCAGCAGCTGATTCAGGCAAGACAGACGGCCGGTGCTGGTCTGCCCGATCTGCACTTCCACACAAGGCGCTGCCTGCGAATCGGGGTCTGGCGTGACGGCTGCTTGCGATGCAGCGGCAGCCGGAGCGGCTGCGATCACCGTCATCAACACAACGCTGATCCACAGGGAAGGCGTCATGGCGCAGCGGTCGTTGGCGCTGTTTGCAGGGCACCACCATCCAGGCAGGTGCGCAGCTGCGCGTGACGCGCATCGATCGTGGATTGCAGGGCATGCACCCGGTTTTCATGCGCCACCCGTGCCATACCAAACAGCTCGCGCCCGCGTCCCCGCACAAACCGCACGAACGCCGGGTCGCGATACAGCACCGCCAGTTCCTGCGCACTGGCGTAGAGCGCATCGCCCTCTGCGTTGCAGCGGCTTAGCCGCTCGCGCGTCTGCGTGCGTTCGGCCAGCAATGCCTGTTGCTGCTGGTGTTGCTGTTGCGCCAGCGCCTGCTGCTGCGCGGCATTGGTCTGTGCACGCTGCGCGCGTTCGGCGGCCAGCGCCTGCCGTTGCTGTTCCAGCTCACGTTGCAGCGCCGCCAGGCGCACGCCGTTTTCCGCAGGCGCCGCCGCCGGGGTAGGCCGCTGCGCGGCGTCGCGCTCGCGTTGTGCCGCAGCGGTGGCCAATTGCTGTTGCGCCAGATCGGCTTCTACCTGGCGCAGCCTGGCGCTGGTTTGACGCAAGGCATCGCGCAGACGCGTTTCGGTCTGTGCCTGCGCCCACGCAGGCAGCGCTCCAACCCACAGCACCGTACCGACCAGCAGAAGCAGCCATGCGCGCATGCTCAAAACTCCGCGCTCAGGTCCAGCTGCAACACATCCACCGCATACGGCGGGCCGGAGATTTCATTGGCACTGAGCCAGCGCAACGACAGCCAGGTATTGCGGGCCAGGCCGTAGGCGCCGCCCAGGATCATGCCGCGCGCATTGGTGCCGCCCATGTGGAAATCCGAGTCGGCGAATGCATCGGGCACCGCGTCCGATTCGAGATAGCGATAACCGATCGACGCATTCCATTGCCCGGCCTCGGTCACGCGTGGCTGGCCGACCAGCAGATTGAGCAGATAGCCGTGATCGCCGCCGTCGAAGGCGCCGCCATTGCCAAGGTTGTTGATCGGGCCCAGCGAGCGCACGCGCTCTGCGTTGTAGCGGGTGTTCTTGACCAGGTCCGCTTCGATCAGCAGCTTGACCGGATCGAATTGCGCCAATTCAAGCTGCGCGTGCAGATTGGCAATGCCGAACTTGCTGGCGTAACCGTAGTACTGCAGCTGCGGGCCGGCCGGATTGGCCGGATCGGCGACGATGTTGCGAATGGGCACCAGCGTATTGCCGAACTGCTGAAACTGCGGGCGCGAGCCGTCCGTATCGCAGTTGTCATTGGCGGTGGGGGCAAGGCAGGCACCGGAGCGCTTGCCCTCGAACTGGTCGTACTGGAAATAGCTGAAGGCCATGCGCAGTGCGATGTCGTCGTGCATGCGCCACTGCGCGCCCAGTTCGGCGCCATAGAGCCACTTGTCGCGGCTGCGGGTCTTGAGCGTGTTGGTCGAGCCGAAATCCAGGTCGGTGTTGTACACCGGGAACACGCCTGCACTGACATACGGTGCGAAGTCACTTTGCGGCGCAAACGCGTAGCGGCCGGCGATGCCATCGAAGTTGATGTCTTCGTCGAACACCAGCTCGCTGCTCCAGAACGGATTGGCAAAGCGCCCGAACGACAGGTCGAGATCGCGCATGGGCTGCAGAACCAGCGCCGCACGGTCCAGCCAGATCGGTTCCTTGGCCAGGTTGCCGCCGCCGCCCAGCGTCTGGTTGGTCGACACCGGGCCGCGATCGGCACCGGTAACCAGGCGGATATCGCCGGTGATCCAGTCGGCGATCTGCGCCTGCACGCCGAGCCGCGCACGGATGCGCATGCGGCTGCGATTGCGCGAGGTATTGAGAAACGGCGCGTTGCCGGTGCCGACTACATCGAAGCCGTTACCCGCATTGATCTCGGTGAAGTCGGGGAAGAACCCGTAGTTGTCGTCGGGATAAAAAATGCCTTCACCGCGCAGACGCAGATCGCCGTACAGGCGCAGGCGCTGGGTCCATTCCGGCAATGCGCCCGGTGTGGCCCAGCCTTCGCGCTTGGCCTGCGCAGTCACTTCGCTGCGCAGCTCGTCCTTGATCTGCGCGCGCACCGGTTCGGGCACATACGGCACCACGATCGCGCCCGGCTGGGTCTGGTACGGCAAGCCGGCAGGCGGCGGCGTGACATCGGCCGTCATCGGGGTGGCCGCCTCCTGGATCAGCGCATCGGCCTGGTCGCGTGTCATCACGCCCTTGGCCACCAGCAGATCGATCAGGCGCAGCGTCACCTGCGGGCTGATGCGCGCAGGATCCACCGCGCTGGCGCCTTGCGCCATGCACACGACGGGAGCGGCGATCATCGCGAGCAGACACAACGCAAGGCGGGTAACGCGACGTGGCGGGAACGGGGCAGTCATGCACGAGCTTCCTGAAAGAGGGGAACGTCAACCGGGTGCGAGCGCGCCAATCCGCAACTGGATGGGCTGCGGGAGATCGGCGGGTGGGGGCTGGGGCAGGGGCTTGTTCTGCAACGCCTGGGCGATAGCCGCGTCCAGTTCGGGCGTGCCTGCAGATGCGATCACGCGGGTGCGCGCAATGCTGCCGTCGCTGTTGAGCCACACCGCCACGGTGGCGCGGTAGCGGCCCTTGCGCGTCTTCTCATCGCGCTGCAACAGCATCTGCACGGCGCGCTGCACCGATGCCGCATAGGCCGCGAACGGGCTACCACTGCCGCCCCCGCCACCGCCAATCCGGGTGCCGCCGCCATTGCCGGCCTGCAGGCCGAACGTGTTGTCGCCTGGTCCGGCGGCGGCGGTCAGCGGATCGCCGGGCGGCGCTTCCGCCGGCTTGGGCGGTGACGGATCCGGCGCGGCCATCGGCTTGTCCAGCATGCGCGGCTGCGGCTTGGGCGGCTCCAACTCGGGTTTGGGTGGCGGCGGTGGCGGAGGAGGGGGCGGCAGCGTCACATGGGTGATGCGCGGCGGTGCCGCGCGCGGTGGTGCCGCGGTGGAAGGACGCAGTGCCAGCGAGACCAGCCACCCCAACAGTGCAAGCACTGCCAGCACGATGGCCAGCTTGCGCCAGCGCCCGACGCCGGTGGTTTCCAGCAACGGTTGTGTGGGGTCCAGGGCATCCATCGCCGCGTGCTCAGCCCGCAGGCTGGCGTTGCGACGCCAGACCGATCGAGCCGATGCCCAGCTTGCTGCACAGATCCAGCACCGCCATGATTTTTTCGTACTGCACGGTGCGGTCGCCGCGCAGCATCACCGGCAGCTCGGCATCGTTGGCCACCGCGTTGCGTAGCTGCTGCTCCAGCTCGTCCATGCTGACCGGCACCGCGTCCAGGCTGACCTGGCCGTTGCTGTCGATCGCAATCACCTTGGTCTTGGGTTCGGACAAGGGCTTGGCCGCGCTGGCCTTCGGCAGGTCCACCTTGATGCCTTGCACCGCGGCGGTCGTCATGATGATGAAGATCACCAACAGCACGTAGGCCAGATCGAGCATCGGCGTGATGTTGATGTCGTCGTACGGCTTACGCCCCTGGACCTTCATCGCGCTCAGCCTCCCTGCATGCGTGCGGGTGCATCGCCGGCGTAATCTTCGGCAATGCGCTTTTCGAGTTCGTCGACGAACACCTGCATGTCCGCCGCGACCGCATCGGCCTGGCTGAGCAGGTAGTTGTAGCCAAACAGGGCAGGGATGGCCACGGCCAACCCTGCCACCGTGGCCAGCAATGCGGCCGCGATTCCGGGCGCGATGGCATTGATGTTGACGTCGCCAGCGGCAGCCACCGCGGCAAAGGTAATCATCACCCCCACCACGGTGCCCAGCAGACCGAGAAACGGGCCGCCGGAAATGGCGATGGTCAGCAACACCATGCCTTTGTGGATGCGTTGTCCTTCGCGCACCACTGCGGCATCCAGTGCCGAGCGAATGGCCGCAATCGACTGTGTGCGCACCACCGAGGTACCGCTGGCGGCAAGACGCCCGCGCAGTTCTTCCAATCCGATATTCAATAGCCGCGCCAGATTGGATCGAGCGCCATTCAACGGGCCGCTTGCATGTAGCTGTTGCCAGCTAGGCGCATGCAACGGATGCTGCGCCACCTGCTGCCGGAACGCGCCTAAAAAGCGTGCATTCGCAGAGGCAGTGGCATTGAGGTACAGCCCCTTGCGCACCATCACCCACCAGCTGATCAACGCCATGACCCCCAGAATGCAGATCACCGCCCAGGCATCGGGTGTCAGCGCATTGAGCAGGATGCCGAAGTAGCCATGTCCGCCTTCACCGGCGCGCTGCTCCACCGGCTCGAACGTCAACAGACGCGCATCCACGCCCTGGCTGCGTGCCGCCGCCTCGATTGCGCCGACAGGGCGCGCACCCTTGCTCAGTTCGACCTCGTCCAGCAAACCGATGAAGTTGGGACGCGTCGTGCCCGGCTCTCCGCCGAGCATTAGCCCGGCGGTCGCCGCCGGAACCGTCGCCGCGGTTTCGCCCACGTTCTTCCCATTGAGGTACAGCGCCAGTTGCTTGCCATCGGCACGCACCGCCAGATGCGCCCATGCATCGCCCACCAACGGCGCGGCGCTTGCCAGCCGTGCGCCGCTGCGCGACTCCACCACCACGGTGCCTTTTTCCAGCAGCACGTTCAGTGCACCCGGCAGCGCCAGCAGCACCCCGGACGCGTCAGGCGTGGCCGGCTTGATCCAGGCAGAGAACGTGAATGCAGCGTTGGCAGGCAACGTCAGCGATGCGGAGGCCGGCGCCGACACCGGAGCGGTGCCATCCAGGCGCAGGCCCGAACCGATGAGCGCCGTGTCGGCCAGTGCCAACGGTGCAGCAATGTTGTTGGCATAAGCGGTGGTGTCCTGGCCGGCGCCTTGCACATCGGCAAAGTGGTACACCGCCAGGGTGTCGGCGTCGTAAGACTTCTTTGCATCCGCGCCGGTACTCGCCTCTGGATTGCCGAAATACACAAACAGCGGCGTCATCGCATTGGCGGGCAGGGCAGGCAGGTCCACCCATGCCAGCGCAACCTGATCGACCAGACCATCGTATTTTTCGAAGTGGTACTTCAGTGGCGTGCGGTCATCGCCTGCAACAAACCGGATATCACTGCCATCCGGCTTGGCATCGGTGAAATTGAAATTTCCCGAATGCAGCCGTACCAGCACCTGCACGCGGCCAGGTGCCTGCTCGACCGCCGCGCCGGTCGATGTGGTGTTGAGCGAAACCTTGGCGCGATAACTCCATTTCGCGTCCCACCAGGTTTCTGCCATGGCAGGCAGTGCCGCCAACATCAAACCGACGAATACATACAGCCGTAATCTGCTCACGCGTTACCCCACTGAAAAGTTGATTGCGTCCGGCTTAAAACTCGCCCCAGAGCCGAAACAGCACATTGAGTTCGTCCGGCTTGCGCCCATCCGGGCGCGACAGCGGCGCGGCGAGATCCACCGCGCCGCTGAGATGCGACACGGCCTTGAAGGTGAATCCCAAACCAGTGCTGATCAGGGTCTCGCTAACCCGTTGCTCAGGCAGCGGATTGCGGATGCGTGCGTAGCCCCCATCGACGAACGCATACACGCGTGCCTCCTGCACTAGCTTTGCTGCAGCCGATGCGAACGATGGGCTGCGCAGCTCCAACTGGCCGATTGCGCCAAAATCGCCCAAGGCCTGGCTCTCGTCGTAGCCGCGTACGCTGTCAAGACCGCCCAGGCTGAATTGCTCGTTGCTGATCAATGGTTCTGCCGCGAGCTGCGTCTGCACATGCGCGTAGAGCTGAATGTCTTCGCCCAGCGTCCGGGTCTGCGACCCATCTGCGCGCAGGTGCATGAAGTTTGGGCGTGCGCGGTAACGCTTGGCATCGAACTGGCGGGCATCGTCGCCCACCCCGCGGAGATTGGCGGTGGCGGTGAAGGTCAGCGCACTGGTGCTGCGCGCGTTCACCCAGCTCGCGTTGTAGGCTGCGCTCAACGGCGCATACCGGATCGGTGCCGAGCTGCGGTCGCTGCCGAACACCGTGTCTTCCTTGAAGTCCTTGTAGTCCACTCCCAGGCTCAACGAATGGAAGAATCCAGTGCCATTGGGGAGCGCGCGGATCAGGCGTAACCCGGACAGCGACCCGTTGCCGATCACGTTGTAGCTATTGATCGCGGCGACCTCACTATCGCTGCGTACGCTGTAGCCCAGCAACGAGAACGGCGAGTCTGAAAAGCGCGCCAGATAAGAGGCGGAATACACCCGCGCATCGTCAGGATTCTGCGGCGCGGTCTGCCCAGAAACATTCAGGCTATGACCGCGCTGCCACAAATTGTCGTAGTGCACTGCCGCACTGAGCCGCAGTTCAGAGGTGTTGGCACTCTTGCGGTTATTGAGTTCAAGCGAACCGTGCAGCGGCAATGCGTCGTCGACAGCCAGATCCACATCGACCGTATTCGGCTGCGCACCCGCCTGGACCTGTGGCGTCACACGCCGGTCGGGCAACTGATTCAACGCAACGATATCGCGCTGCACGTCCTTGAAGTTGGGCACGCTGCCTTCGGCCAGCGATGGCGCACCACGGATGACATCGTCCGGCGAATAGTAGTCCGCGCCCACTACACGCACCCGCCCGACGCGTTGCTCGGTGACCTGCAGCGTGACCAAACCGCTGG
This sequence comes from Xanthomonas sp. WHRI 10204, assembly GCF_040202875.1. NCBI lineage: Bacteria > Pseudomonadati > Pseudomonadota > Gammaproteobacteria > Lysobacterales > Lysobacteraceae > Xanthomonas > Xanthomonas sp. WHRI 10204. The sequence goes on along the minus strand of NZ_JBEGDW010000001.1, from coordinate 2,131,262 downwards.
CCGCATCCTGCTCGGGAACGCTGACCGCAACCGTTGCCAGTCCTGCGGCCTCGTAAACGCCTTGGAGTGCAGCACGCGCCTGTTCAACGTCGGCGGCGGTGCGCTGTGGACCCAAAAACGGATAGACCGCACGCTCGACTTGCACGTTCTGTAACTGAGTATTGCCTACAACCTGGTAAGCCAGGATGTCGAAATGCGCATCTTCCACCGGCTCCATGGCAGTAGCGTCCGGTGCGCTGACAGCCAGCACACTGAGCATCGCCATACCTCGCAAGTCCATATGAAAGGCGCCCCCAAGATGCGGCGAGGACCTCGCCGCTGGTGCGACCTTAAGCGCGGCAAATGACGATTTTGAAATGCTTTTATGACGGCGCTGTATTGCTGCGTTGACGCGGGCACCGAATCAAGCAAGCGCTAGCAATGCTCGCTGTATGCAGCGTCTACTCGTCAATCGGCGTGTGGACGCTTTAGCGACAGACTGCTCTTACCCGAAAGTTGGGGTGCGTGACATAGAGGTTTTTTTACGGATGGAGCGCGAGGATGATGAGGATTGAAACGAACAGCTACTGATCTAGTCGCTTCGCTTGGTGCGTCGTTTGACAGAGTGAAACGCGAACATGCAAATGGTCGGGCAGGGCAGCAAGAAGTAGATTATGGATTGCCATAGGTTTCACTGAATTTGGCTTTCATGGCGCTGCCAAATCGGCGTGTATGGATATACCGACACGTCAACTACAGTTGTCATCATAGCCGTGCCTTTTGCATTTCAAAGATCAAAGTTGGTTGTTCTAGACTGCTAACTTGCAAACACCAAGCTAGAGAATAAAGATATCGCAGAAGTAAAAAATCAAGCCATAGCGGCGGCCAGCGCAGGCCGACCAGGTGTGGCCGATTGACTTCGTGTTCGATCGCACTGCCGAGGGTCGGGTGATCAAGTGTCTGGGGGTCGTGGACGACGCGACACACGAAACAGTGGTCATCGAGGTGGAGCACGCAATTTCGGGCCGTGGCGTGACGCGTGCGCTGAACCGGCTGGCGCACGGTCGTGGTCATCCGTACCGACAACGGCAAGGAGTTCTGCGGCAAGGTCATGGTCGTCTGGGCGCATGCCTGTGGCGTGCAGTTGCGACTGATCCAACCAGGCAATTCGAACCAGAACGCCTACGTCGAATCCTTCAAACGCCGGCTAACGCGACGAATGCCTCAACGAACAAGGGTTCCCAACACTGCTGCATGCGCGCACCGAGACCAAACGCTGGCGATGCGAATGCAACGAGCACCGACCCAAGAAGGCAATCGGCGGCATGACGCCGGCCGCTTATGCCCAACATTTAGCAAACACCGATATCATCAACTCCAGACTCTAAACCCGACCACTACTCAGGGCGAGGCACGTCGTCGGTGGGTCACTGGAGGTCGCTGAACAATTGTGTTTCAGCGACACACCTAACTTCATCAGGTTGTTCCAGCGCGAGGTGGGCCGTACACCTGCAACGTTCCGTCAACGTCAGGCGCACGCGCGGGTTGCGTAGAGGCTGCAGAGGCGTCACTGCAGTGCTCGCACGCTCGCTACTGCTGGGCGCCTGCCTTCCACAGGCGCCTCGGCACACATCAGACTACGTTGCAGCGCCCGGCCAGTCCGGAGAGCGCGATACCGCTGATCATCGCGGTCGGCGCAGCGCAGCCCGCGCCGATGATCGTGACGTCAAAGGCCGCTGCGTCCGGCGACAGTGCCGTATGCGTGATGCAGTGCTGGGTCATCATCCCTACCAGTCGAATGGCCGAGACATCCCGGGCCGCGAGTGTTTCGCCCAGCGTAGTGCCAAGGAAGCTGTCGGCTTGATGCTTTTCGATCACCGGGCAGCCCTCCAGCGCCTCCGCAATGGCGGGATGCAGCTCGGCACCTTGGGTGTCTCTCGCCATGAACGGACCATCGCTAGGCGCGATGTGCTGGATCCCCACGACTACGTCACCAGCCTGTTTGGCCTTCGCGATTGCGTCTAGCGCTGCGATCAGGGCCTGTTCGCTGTTTTCCAGCGTGAAGCGGCCGCCCGCGAAGTAGTCGTTCTGGATATCGACAACGATCAGTGCAGTGTTCATGTTGTACTCGTTCAAAAGTTCAGGGTTTCGCCATCTTCAGGGATCAGCACGCTGTCCTGGATGGCTTTCTCATTTACGTAGCGGCGCAGGTCTGCGCGGGAGACGGTCATGTGATTTACCGCATCCATGTGGACGGCGACGATCTTCGCCTTCGGCGCCAGCGCATGGACACGCGAGGTGTCAGCCACGCCCATGATGATGCCCGCATCAAAGCCCTTGATCCGCGCATCGCCCGTATTGAGCACGATGACATCCGGGGTATAGCGCTTGATCGCGTCCTGTACGTCGTCGGTCCACACGGTATCGCCGGCAAGGTAGATGGTCGGCTCACCGGCCTTCTCGAACACAAAGCCGGTCACGCTGCCGAGCAGCTTTGCTAGCGGCTCCACCTGGAACATGGCTGCCGTGCCGTGTTGGTCGGCGATGCGCGAAATTTTTACCCCGCCAAAGGTGGCGTGCGCGGGGAGGATACGGACATCAGCGAACCCTTTGCCGCGCAGCAGGGCGGCGTCCGCCTCATGCTGGACGAACATCGGCATCTGCCGTGGGATCAGCGTTTCGGCGGCGGGGTCCCAGTGATCAAGATGGGTGTGGGTCAGCAGGACGGCATCCACATCTTTGAGCACCTGGCCCACATCGAAGGGGAGGTCGACGGTTGGATTGCGCAGTTCGCTGCGATACGTGTCCGGGAAGCCGGGATATGCGCCCTTGGCCGTCAGCATCGGGTCCACCAGCAGCACGGTGTCGCCATAGGTGATCTTGGCCGTGGCATTGCGGATCTGCTGGATCGAGGTGGTAGGGGATGCCGGGACTGCCGCGTTTGCGCTGGTCTGGATACCCAGAGCCAACACCGTGGCAAGTGCAAGGGACGGGAGTTTCATGTGGTTCTCTCAAGCTGAGCGGATGGCGCCCAGATTGAGGCGGACGCGAAGCTGTGTATAGTGGCCCGAAAGACCAACATAGATGATATCGGGCCATGGCCAGCCACTGTTCATCCCAGCAACGCAGCGGGCCCATCCGGGTCGTCGTGGTAGCGCCCGAAGGCGTCAGCACCTTCCAACTGTCCGTCCCGCTGACGATCTTCGATGTGCATGGAGATGACCCGCCGCTGTTCCAGCTGCGGATTGCCGCGGAGCGGAGAGGGGTCACGTTATCGGGTGGGCAGGTGGCGGTGATACCTCACGGCGGACTGGAACTGCTTGACCAGGCCGAGGTGGTGATCATCCCCGGCTGGGCCGATCTGGATCACGCACCGAGTGCCGCGCTGAGCGCCAAGCTGATCGCGGCCCATCAGCGTGGCGCCCACGTCGTTGGCCTGTGTTATGGCGCCTATGCGCTTGCTTACGCGGGCTTGCTTGACGGACATGCCGCGTCAACGCACTGGCTTGCCGAAGCGGATTTCCACGCGCGCTTTCCGGCGGTCACGCTCGACATGAATGCCCTGTACGTCGACGAAGACCGTGTTGTGACGTCGGCAGGCAGCGGGGCGGCATTGGATTGCTGCATGTATCTGGTCAGGAAGCTCTGCGGTGCGCGCGAGGCAAACCGTATCGCCCGCATGATGGTCCTGCCGCCGCACCGCGAAGGCGGCCAATCCCAATACATCGACCAGCCGATACCAGCCTCGCCGCAGGATGCACTGCTCAGCCGATTGTTGGACTACATGCGCGAAAACCTGCAGCGCGATCATTCGCTGGATGAACTCGCCGAACGTGTCGCCATGAGCCGGAGATCGTTTACCCGTCGCTTCCTCAAGACGACCGGCATGACGGTCGGCAGCTGGCTGGATGCCGAGCGCCTGCGCAGGGCGAAGGATCTGCTCGAGTCCACCTCGCTGTCCATCGATCAGGTGGCGGAACGATCGGGGTACCGCACGGCCGTATCGTTCCGCCAAAGCTTCAACCGGGCATTCCAGGTGAGCCCGCGCGACTGGCGTCGCGCGTTCTCGCTGGACGGGTAGCGAGCGGGGGAGGCGAACCGTCAATCAATAGAATTGGGCTCAAATGTCACGCTCAAGCCACTAAGGGGGTCGCATATCTATGCGCGAAGACCTCACCGTACTGCTGCAGACGCTGGTGTCGAACGGATCAAGCGCTTCAGTCGGTCTGGAGGTGAAGCGTCCTCGTTAACTCGATCCACTTGGAAGTAGAGTTCCATCCCAAGGAGCTCTGCATGAAGAAGTCGAAGTTCACCGAAGAACAGATGGTTCGGATCCTCAAAGAAGTCGAGGCCGGTGCAAGGGTTGGCGAGACCTGCCGCAAGCACGGGATCAGCGAGCCGACCTATTACGTCTGGAAGCCCAATTACGCCGGCATGGAGGTGTCGCAGTTGCGGCATCTGAAGGATGTGGAAGTAGATTGACGGCATCCCAGTATCCGGGTCTTGTCGACGCCGGCGGCCGCAGCGACGCGCTCATGGCGCTGAATCCGCCCGCACACCACCCCGCCGACAGGCGCAAAAAACACGGCGCTAATGCCGCGACGCGGCATCACCCACGCTACCGGCTTCGGGCCTGTTCAGCCCCGGCCGCTGCGAGCGCCCGTGGGCGCTGGCGAATGCCGCCGTAGCTCAATCGCCGCCACAGCCACTCCACCGGGCCGATGCTGAAGCGCGCCAACCACCAGCGGCTGCTGATCACCTGCATAGCGAACAGGAGCACGCCCAGCGCCAGCGCCAGGTCGAGCGGCATCCGCCCGTACTGGCCCAGACCGAAGCCGTAGAAGATCCATGTGCAGACCAGCGACTGCAGCAGGTATTGGGTCAGCGCCATGCGACCGAGCGGCGCGAACACACCCAGCCACACGCGCCAGCGTGATCGCTGCAGCAGCAACAGGATGCCGGCCGCGTAGCCCAGGGTCAGCGCGAACTTGGCGAAGAAGAAGGTCGCCTTAATCAAGACCCGCAGCGGCTGCAGCGCAAGCTGATTCACCCAGGCATGCAGCGCCTCCTGCGGCACCGCGTTGGCCACCAGCCCGAAGCTGAAGCAGAGCACGAAGACCTGCCGCAGCCGGCGCCGATGCGCGTCCGGCGCCGAAAGCCATCCGCCCTTCCAGGCCGCAACGCCGACGATGAAGAACGGCGCCAGGATGACGAAGCGATTGGCAATACGCATCGGGCCGACCACATGCAGCGTTTCCCACCATCGGTATTGCAGGGCGTCGAGCCACCCACCTTGCCCGTAGTGCTGGAGACCAAGGGTGTAGGTTTGCGCCGGCGGCAGATCCGTTGCAAGCGCCTGCATCGGACCGGCAATCACCGCCGAGACGATCAGCACCACCGGGATCGCCCACAACACCCGGCCGGCCGACAGCCGCAGGAAGGGCAGAACCATCAAGCTGATCAGTGCGTAGTCGAGCAGGATGTCGACGTTCCACAACAAGAACGTGTGCACGCTGCCCAGCAGGGCGAGCACCGCGCTGCGACGCAGCGCAAACGGCCAGCGCGACTGACCATTTTCGGACGCACGATCGGCTTGGATGGCGAGGCCAGCACCGAACAGGATCGACAGCAGCGCCGCCGCCTTGTTCTCCAACAGCACCCTAACGAGGTCGCCGGCCAAGCCACCGAAGTCTCCCAGCGGATAGGCGACCCCGGCTTCCCGCGCCAAATCGGCACCGCAGAAGTAACCGATATTGACCAGCAGCACACCGAACAAGGCCAGACCGCGCAGCACATCCAATTGCAACAACCGTTCGCCGCGAGCGACCGGGTCTTGCGACACAGCTTCCGCAGACATAACTACTCTCTCAGTAAGACACTGACTCAGTTCGCCGGCGCGATGCCGAGCACCCGCGCCGCCATGTTTTTTGCCCGCGTGGCGGGGGTCGGGTTTCCTTCGCGAACCGCGGTGACCACGGCCCCGTCGAACAGCAGCATGAGATCGCCGGCCGCGCTTTCGTCCAGACCGGCCGCTCGCAACAAACGGGCGAAGTAGGCCTCGAAGCGGTGCTTGTGCGCAGCCGCAGCCCGGTGCAGTGCGTGGCTGGGCGGCGGCGTCTCGGCGATGGTGTTGAGGAAGGCGCAACCGCGGTAGTCGGGGCTGGCCAGGCGCATCGCCAAGGCGTCGAACACTGCCAGCGGCCGCAGATTTGCATCGGGCGCCAAGCGCTCGACCTCCTGCTCGAACCAGGCGCAGAGTCGTTCGTCGCGCCGCTCCAGCACTGCCAACGCCAGACCTTCCTTCGACCGAAAGTGCCGATAGAAGCTCATGCGGGCGACTTCCGCGGTGCTGATGATGGCGTCCACGCCGACCGCCTGAATCCCCTGCCGATAGAAGAGATTGGTAGCGACATCAAGGATGCGCTCGCGAACCTTGCTCATGATCACTCCGGCGGTGGATTCGCCGCGGATGATATAGACCGATCTGTATCATTTCAAGTAGAGCGCAGACCCACGACATCGCCGGGAGCAGACGTGGCATCGCGTTTGGCTTGGCTGGCCCGGCGCCTGAACTCAGGCGGGTGCCGGGCAGGCGGCAAAGGTCCAGGCCTTGGCGTGGATCGTGCTGATCCTAGCCATCACGGAGTACGCGGGGCCGGGCCAAACGTTTGATCGGTGTACTGGCCGGAAGAGATGCTCAGGGTTGCGAAGCGCTCAGTAGGAACCTCCTGAAGTTCCTTCTTTCGGGCGAGGTCTCGCAGCACTTTCTGAACTTCTTCTTCTGGCCACTCCTCGACCTTGCCGGTCGAGGAGTGGCCTCTTGGGCTTAGACATCCGTTTGCTCGGCGATCTTTAGGGCGTCGTCGACCTCGATGCCTAGGTAGCGCACGGTGCTTTCTAGCTTCGTATTCCCCAGCAATAGCTGGACCGCCCTTAGGTTTCGTGTCCTGCGGTAGATCAGCGAAGCTTTGGTCCTGCGCATCGTGTAGGTGCCGTAGGAGCCGGAATCGAGGCCGGCTTCTTCCAGCCAGCGGTGGAAAATTCTGGCGTACTGCCTCGTTGATAGGTGAGGTGAGTCCGATACTCGGCTGCTGAAAAGGAAATCCGAGGCTTTGAGGTCAACATGGGTGATCCAAGCCTGATGGGAGGCGGTGAGAAGGAGCAAGCCAGCACGCCGGGCACGGGCGCTTCAGCGCTCGGGTCTGGCGTGCTGAGCGGCGACAACAACGGCTATGTCAAATAAGCCGGCAAGAGTGATTACGCCGCCAAGCACCTACCGCGTTTTGAAACGATGCCGTGGACTGCTGAGGTGTTCGATCAGCGTCCGGTTGTCGCTGATCCGCAGGTGTTCGTGCCCACCGCCTCAGATCCGCTCCGCGCGAGGCGTCCTGTACCTGTATGACAGAGCAGGGCACGCGGTACGATCTTCCCCAGCCTATGTGCCGCACGCTTGCGCGCAATGGCACTCCTCACAACCCGTACAAGGATGTGCGCCAGCAGCAGCAACAACAGCAGGCGCAGACCGGGCAGGTGGGTCATCAGAATCAGCCTTTGCAGCTCGCAGGATCTGTCATTGCAAGGGGCACACGTGACGTCGGCACCTTCCCCGAGTCGAAGCCTTACGCTACTGCTATTAGCGTCCCTTCGACCACGGCTGATCTGTAGACCATCAGCAGGGATCGTGCGTCAGCTGCACCCAGCCGTTTGACACGCATTTGAAACGGCGGCCTTGTAAGCAGCGCTCGCCGTCGCTTAACAGTCTTGGTGGGTAATATTCCCGCACCTCAGGCGCGTTCCTGGTCGCTAGTTTCGATTCTTTTTCAAGCTGGGCCATCGCTTGGCGCGTCTCGTATCTGGTGTACAGCCCAACGACGATGACCTTGACCATCGACTGCTGAACCGCTTTGCGGTTGGCGTTTCGACGGCGGACCGAATCCCGAATGTCGCTGGCATTGGCATGCCACAGCAAGCCACGCAGCCGGCGTTCCAGCGGAGCCGCGCCCTTACCGAACGCAACACCAGATATCGTAATCTTGGTATAAGTAGGACGCGTTGCGTTTCAAATAGGCATTTGATTTCGATGCTTTCGCGTCAAATACGCCTTGATGCGTTGCGTTCAAGAATCCGATCCTTGTGTTGCGGGGCATCCTCCAAGTCGCGCAACAGCGCTTCGCGGCTAGCGCAACACGCAGCCTGAGGTGTTGCCGCCCGAATGCTTGGAAGAACGCAGCGATAGACAGTTGCTCTGAGCGCGGTCTCGCAAAGCACTATCGCATTTCTGACCACGCTGTGGCAGGCGGTGCGCTTTTCGGGCAACGCCGGCAGAGGCCTTCTTTGTCACCTGCGACGTCTCCAACAATCCGCAGGAGGAGAGCGACCCGAGCCTGCAATACATCTACATCGGCCTGGCGCCGGTGTATCCGGCCAAGTTCGTGCTCCTTTGTACTGCACAGAAGACCGCTGCCCCGGAGGGCTGAGCACTACGCTGATACAACGAAGGAACTTCGGTCATTCTGTCGTCGAAAATAGTGCTACGGCACCGTGTCCCGAAGGCCGTCGGGGCGCACCGAATCATTACGCTGCGTCGTTAAATAAGCTAATATTGGCTGCGGAATTCAAGGGAAAAAAGAATGGTTGGGTGTTACTATTGTGGAAATCCTGATGTTAGCGATGAACACGCTCCGCCGCAGTGCTTTTTTCCGGAGGATCGCCGGAATGCCTTGATTTCAGTGCGCTCGTGCGACGAACACAACTCAAAGAAGTCCAAGGATGACGAGTATTTCAGAGGCGTCTTTCTGAGCTCCAATCTGGTCGATGGAAACCCTGATGTCGTATCGCAACGCCAGGCGCATGAACGAGCGCTTGTTCGCGCGATTGAGCGCGCGGCCAGTCAAATTCAAAGTGAAAATGACAGGGATGCCATCCAGGATATCTACGAGCAGTATGAGGCAGATCCATTAGGTGCAGGGAAGGTAATCCAGGCGCTGGAAGAGAAGCAACTGCTGCGCACAGGCTTGGTAGGCCTGATGAACATGGACCTTCGTGAAGAGCAGATTCCAAGGGAAACGGGAGGACACCTGCTGACGACCTCCTTCGCTTTCAATTTTGATCGGCTACGACGGTTTATGGATAGCATTGCGCGGGCGTTGCTATTCCACGAAACGGGATGTGTTTGGAAGGGCCGTGTGATTCATTTTCCACACAGCTTCTTGGGAGATGATGCCACGGAAATGGAAAAGCAGGATCGCGAGCGCTACGCAACAGCGCTGATTCGGGATCAGGCGAAGGGCCTGCAGAAGACCATCTTTTACTATGACATTTTCAGTCACGCAGACGAGGTGAGCCACCAGCCCAATGGATACGCGATCGGCTATTACCTTTTCGATGCCTTTCACTTCACCACCTTGTTCATTGAAGATGTCAATGATTGAGGCGCCGCGCAAACCACCTGTGCAGCCTCCTCAAGGTTGCGGGGCGGATAGGACTGGGGAGAGGACAGAGCGAAACACCCGTCCGCGCAAATGACTTGGCATCGTAACATCTCGTGACCTCCTCCCTATAACTTAAACCAGCCAGAACTAGAAAATTCTGCGGGCCACCCACAGCCACTACAGTTGACCTCGTAGCAGCTGGCCGGAGTAGCTAAATCTACTCCACGCTAGGTGAGGCGGAAGAACCACACCTCCATGTGCCGTTTCCGTGGCTACTAGGCGCGAAGATCAAGCTTTCGCCCCGCTTGGCTTTCGCCCCCCCGGCCCCTGGACTACGATTGGCTCCCAGCTTTTATCAGCATCGACGTAGCGGAACTCCTCGTTCACTTCTGCCTGAGTATAGAATGGTGATGTCATGTAGAAGACGCTGTAGAAGCTATCCCAGTCCGGATGCCGATAGCCTTTCATGTCTGCATAGACACCTTCAATAGCCGTCCTCATTTCGGACTTTTTGTCGATGAATTTGAACTCGACAGCCGAGCGAAGTGATCGCACCGTCAGGTCAATTCGATATCCCGTCAGCCGCTTGGCAACAGACGTCTCACGCATCGCGTCGTTGAAAGCGAACTCACAAACTTCAAGCACAGCATTCCGAATGTCCGCCTCATTCTTTGGGGGAGTGCCGCGAGCAGCTACGATCTTACCCGAGCTTTGTAGGATGGTTCGGAGTATGTCCTGGGCCGTGACGGCACGGGCAGAGGTCAACGCCTTGAGCGGATCAAAGCAACTTTGGGCCCTTGAGAGCGCCGCGCTATGAATGTCGCCCTCGTTAGAACGGTCGGTTCCCGAAAGGAACTTCTTGTCTGCTCGCGCTGCAACAGCCTCCTTGGCGATGGTAGTAATTCCCAGACGTTCAGAAAGGGCCGCAATTGAGCGGTACGCGCGGTCAATATAGTAGACCATCGTTTGCTCAGCGGTCTGATAGCGATCGTCTTCCGGATCATCATTATTGGCGGCACCCATACTTATTAGCTTGTCAACCTCGTCAAGTGCCGCCGCAGCACGTTCAAGCTCTTTCGCTATGCTCTCAGCCAACAACCAATCCTCTCTCCACATGCCAACACCGTGCACCCTAAAGTTTGTCCCCAGCGTATCAAAGATTCGAACGCGTTATCGAGGCTAGGGGAGATGTCCCCTCTCGCCTCAAAAGTAGATTTGGCGCTATCGCGGGTGCCCGCTGTGTGGCCGCCAAGCTTGGTCGTTCGAGTACGGGTTCTGAACTTACTTCGACGACGCGGCATCGCGGTCGTATTGCGTTTTCGCTCGCCCCATGCGACATTCTTACCATGTTCCGGGGTAGTTCAGCGGCAGAACACTTGGCTGTTAACCGGGAGGGCGCTGGTTCGAATCCAGCCCCCGGACCCACCACTTCGCAATATCGATAGAACGCATGACTTCAGATCGAAGCAGTGGTTCGAGCACATGGCCCGGATTCAACTACGCGCGCTTCCAGTTGGCGAAGGCGCTGGACACCACGGAACATCACACGGATTCGCAGGCGCGGTTACGCGCTGGCGTCCGTGCGGAACGCTGGATGCAGGTACTTGAGCATGTGCTGATGGAAACCGCGCACTATGGTTCCCGCACGCCGTTCGCCGATGTCCCCGCCTGGGCGACACTGGAGGTTAACACCGGTGGTTTCGCCACTGGTCGTCTGCTCGCCGGCGGTGAATTAACCGCGTACGAACGCGAGCTGTCCAAGAGGGGGGTGCATGTCAGCGCCGATCAGGTACGGTTGGACTTGAATCTCTGGCATCTGACCGAGGCCGGCCTCGGTCACCTGCAGCGCATGCTCACGGAAGGTGGCTACAGTATCGATCTGCCCGAAGAGGCGGCGCTGCCGATGGTCGCGTGGCTCGTCGGCCAGGGCCGCATCGAGCAGGCACAAACGATCATTGAAGCGATCGCGCCGTTTTTCGACAGATTGCGGTTCTTTCCGGCGCGCATCGATGGCACATCCCCTTTGTCCGCCGAAGTCAGCATCTTCACCGCTGGCGATGTTCGGCAACGTCTGTCGGAACTGGGTGCACAACGCAGGCTAGCGGCGCAGAAGTGGTCGATCGAGATCCGTTTGCCTCTTTACGACGCGACGATCTCGCTGTTTCTCGATACCTACGTCGATGGCTGGCCGTGCCGCCGTTTTCCGGGAGACTGGCAAGCGTCGGCCAAGGCATTGGTGGCGGGGATCAGTGACGCTCCGGCCGATGGTCATGGTGACCTCACGAGGCAGAGAGACCGGGTGACTGAGGCGTTCGCGCTCTTGGCCGCGTGTGCTGACGATCCGGCCGCGCTTACCGGGCGCCAAGTCGGCCGGATTCGCAGGATCGTCGACGATTTCGTTGAGGCTCACGGCAGGCCCGATTCGTCACGGCACCTTGCCTTCCGGCAGCAGCAACAGCGCGACGTGGCCTCGGCGGCGCACCACCGTATCGGTCATGCCGTCGCTGCGAGACTGGCAGCATATCCCCCATCAGAAGGCATCGCCGACTTCTCTGCGTTGTCAGCCCCGATCAACGAAGACGAGGCTGCGACGTTCGGTATCGAACCGGACCAGCAGTTGCCGGATCCGGTTCGATACCGTCTGGAACGGTGCCGTCGCGGCACGATCGCCGAATTGGTCGATGCCGGCATCGTCACGTCGGGCGACACGATCGCTCGCGTGCTTCCTGTCTTGATTGCAGAGATCCGTAGCAGCGAATTGGCCAACCCGACGCTGCGTTGTTTGTACGCTGCGACCTATCGCGCTTTCCGGAGGCGGCGGTCGCTGCTGCTGCTCAACCTCGAAGGCCAGGTGCGCTTGAACGAGCTGCCTTGGATCTCAGTGGTCGATGGCGATCGTAATGCCGACACCGTTACCGCGGGTGCCGCACGCGCGGCCCTGATCGAATCGGCTTCGATGACGATCTCGGCCTTTCCGCACGCTATTACTCCCAACAAGCTGGTCAGAGAGTTCCGCGTCCTCGCTGACGGCGCGAAGTTGAAGCTGCCTTTCGTCGATGAGATCGCGACCGATATCTTCACGGGCGAGTTCACCAACACATTTATCGAAGCCGCGCGATTCGCAGCCCAAGTCATTGCGGGAACGCTGTATGCGGACTATTACAATATCGACACCGATGCACTGGCCGTTCTCCCTGATAGGCTCAAGGCCGAGATCAAGCGAAATGGGTGGAGCAGGGCAAACGATTCCACAGATGCGCTATCGACCTTGGCTACGCGGCGCGCCAACGCTTCATCGGGTGGATGGAGTCCAGCGATCAACGGCACCATCCTTGAGCAGGTCCAGATCCTGACGACGCACAACCTTGCGGTCCTGTTCGACGGCGCCGGACTTCGCGCCATGTTGCATCCAACGCTGGATGCGATCGCGCTCCAGAGCTTCCAATGGATATGCAGACGCCAGCAGATGCAGATCCCACATTGGCATGCCCAACTGATCATGCTCAAGAACACGGCGTATGCGTGGAGACAGATGCTTTTCTTTCTATCGATGCTCGACGATGCCCGTAGGCAGGTGGCGATCGCGCGCATTGAAGCGCATTTCTACGAACAACCTAACACGCTCAGGTCGCGCTTCGAGCCCGTTATGTGGGGCCTTCGGCTGGCGGCAGAAGGACGGCGGCTGCCTCAACACGAGACTGGACCCAATGGCGCAAGGGTCTTCAAAGGCTGGACGACCGAACGACACTGGCTGGCTTCCTGAGCGCTGTAGCCAGGAACTTGGACAAACCAAGTGCTCACTGGATGAACAACAAGATGTACCGGCGTTTTGGTCACCGGCCTTACCTGGACAGGGAGTACTGCTGCGGCTCAGCTTGGCTGAGGAGAATGTTAAAGACATCGTCAGCAGGCCCACATAGTGGGCATACCGTGTGATCTGGCTGCATTGAAGCGGACGTCAATATGACAGACCTTCTGAGTTCAACAATTCGATCTTCGCCCATTGCCATCTACGTGCTGGCGCTTGAGAACGGTTGCTACTACGTTGGACAATCCTGCAAGTTCGTCGAACGAATTGCTGCTCACTTCCAGGGAAAGGGATCTGCCTGGACGCAGCTACATTCACCCGTTGCTGTGTTGTGCGCCAAGACGGTTAGAACGCGCGATTGGAAGGTAGCTGAGCAATTTGAGAACAGGCTTACTCTGTTCTTGATGTCTAAGCACGGTTGGCAGAAGGTGCGTGGTGGCTTCTGGTCGAATGTGTGCGAGCGATCCACCAGTGGCGGCCTAGTGCACCACCGGAAGGCGTACATCCTCAACCAAAACCCTCAGTGCCAAAAAAGGCATGTAGAGCTTCTGGATTAGGGATGTTTATCGTGGATGCGGAACTTACCACCTCACTCCCCCACACCCAAGCGGCTAGAGCAATGTAGCCCCCCCATCTCCAGCTAGAGACCAACTTCGGAATGAGAATTTTAATAAGACACGGACCCGTAGTTCGCAAGTTCATGACCTTGGAAACTACCGATCGAGACGGATCGCTGATCATGACAATCAGAAGGGATGGCCATAGCAACTCGCGAACGTCATGGGCCACGGGGACAAAAGAGGCGGCGCCCAGGACATCCGAATTCGATATACCGAAATCAAAGAATAAAAAGATCACGATTCATCAGTCGGGCCGCGTGAACTACCACCAAAATGGAGGCTCCATCTACATTGCGCCACTAACCAAGACCGAAACGCCTTTTCAGATATATGGTTACCGCATCCCTGCCATCGATAAGTTGGATGAGCACGAAAGCACAGGCGCAATAGATGATCTGATAATTGACCTGTCTGATCTTCCAGAAGGACCCCTCTCATTTTCAGTACTTATAGCCCCGCCTCAGTTCGAGCCATCGTCGCGTGCCGTAAAGCTTTCGTACGAAGCTGAAGGCTACTCAGTTGTTGTGCAAATAGATCCAGTCGCATTTGCAGCTCCAGATGGGCTGGAGGATCACTTCACCACGTTAACACCTAGTGGCGGCCTCTTCGCTGAGCAGCAGATGACGGAGGAACAAGCGATGGTCGCCTATCATCAGGCGCTGACCAGCACAGCCGATCTAGTCGTGTATACCCCCAATGGGGAGGGGGTGATTCGCGTGATTTTTGCTGTTCCGATGAGAGTTGCCCCTCGGTTTATGATCGAACTAGCGGATCCCGAACTGTATGTATCAGACCAGGATGTGCAGAGAGACAACAGGTCTGAGACGGTGATGCTTAGATTCAAGGTTAGGCGTCGGAGTTCGGGAGAGATTCTTCGGGAAGCGATCGACATAAGGTCGATCGAATTGGACTCCGAGCTCTGAGCTGCGGTAGCGACAAAGCGAGCTACTTGAAGGAGCGTTTCCGCTAGAGAGGCAATGCTGGACGCATCACTCGTGTCATGCAAATGCGCTGTTAGACTCCGTCGCCGCCTCGGCCATAGCCGATCTGCTCTGGACAGAAGACAACCTCAGCGGTTGGGATTAGGACGATTTATCGAGGGTAAGGAAGGGGCCACGTGGGCAGCTCCAAGCTTCAATACCTAATTCAAAAGCACTTCCAAGTACATGAAGCGTTGCGCATTCCATGCCGCACGTCTGTTAAGTCGAACGATTGTGCTGTGTCGTTCGTCTTTGTATCCCAAGCGTGGCAAGGCGATCACAGATGGTGATCTTGCTTTGACCTCCATTCCTGGGCGAACTGCAACCAGCTAAGAAAAATTGGAAGTATGAGAGTCAATGTCGGCGTAGAGGTGGCACGCGAACCCGAGCTGCTGCTCTGATGAGATCTTGCCGGGAGCCTTCTCGTAGCTCTCCTGGCCCGAAATATTTTGCAATCTCTCGAAACTGCGTATCTCTTTCCGACCCGCCTGGATGGATTGAGCACGCTTGCCACACCACACACCGACGGATGTTGTAAGGACTACCTGATGTTCCTGCAGATCGGCATCGAGCGATCAGCCCCAACACCTCAGGATAGTCCACCGTCCTGATAATCTCCGGTGTCATCACACGGGCTCTGAGGTAAGCACTGAGGCGTTGCTCAGCCAAGAGCATGAAAGCGTCATCATCGGGCGCCTCAATGTAGCCATGGCCGTGTGTCACTGGCCTGGTCACATCAATCACAATGACCCCAGCGGGGCTTCCACCCACGACCTGTGCTCTCAATTGCTCTCTGGCGTCGCGCAACCTATCGCGAAGGCGTTGGAGGGAAGAAATGCGTTTGCACTCTGCAGGGTTGAGCTCAGGTGCAATGGTGAGATCACCACCTGTGGTGGAGAAGCCTCCGAACGCATCTTGCTCCTGCAGTACCGCAGCCGTGCTTAACTCAAATGCATTGTCCCGTGTGCGATCAAAACCGTTCTGACCCATGAATTCTGGCCCTCCGGAAATGGTCAGCAACTTGGCTGTGGCGTCAGTATTGGTGAGATAGCCAATGTTTAATGATGCAATGTCGATGACCTCCGCAGCCTCGATCAAGGCGTTCATCAATTCAGGTGTGTGGCGCACGGGCTGGTGGCCATCAACTTCAGCACGCTGTGCGGCTTCGATCAGGGCAAGGTACGTTGCCAAACGTGTTGCATCCACACGCACGTCCCTACCACGCAACCACTTGAGCGCGTGCCTGTACTCCTCCAAGAACTCGGTGAAAGTCAGAAGCGTGACTGGCATGGATGGGTCATCCTGTTGGCCTATGATTGGCGCGAATGCTTAGGCACTAAGCTTGCCAAAGTTCTTGTAGATCGATGTCGCCACTGTCTGGACGCCGGTTGGCGCTGAGCATGTCGATCTGCACCACCATCGGCAAGTCGAAGGCGGTCCCTGTCACAACGCAGCAGCCTTGGGTAAGGTTTGGAATCAGCGCTCGCGAAATCGGGTCTAGGGTCGAGATGGTGTTGTCGATCAGGAATAGGTCTCGGTCGTTCACCAGGCGATGAATCAAGAAGTTGTGGATCTGAGACACGATGGTCGGAGAGATGTCGGCCGGCCGCTGGCTGGCAATGGTCAAGAAGATGCCGAACTTTCGTCCTTCCTTGATAATTTCCTCAAACAGTTCCAAACGGTAGTCCTTCCACGCTTCCGCTTCGCGAGTGGACATCTCCGACAGTATGTTGTGGGCCTCGTCGATGATTAGGTGCAATGTGCGGTCTGGCGGCGAGGCCACGGCGGCGCGGTGATGGTGATACGCGTTCTTGGCGATGAGGATGGGAAGAATCTTCTTTGCGTCGGTGCTGCACCTCTTAAGCGATACAACCGTCACCATAGGGAGGAGCTGAGGGCCCACGACCGCAACTTGTACGGCTTTACGCAGCATGGCGATCGCTCCTTCCATGCGCTTCATCAGTGGCAAGATGTGGTCGAATTGAACCTGCCCAGTAACGATGTCGTTCATCAGACCCAGTTGGCAGCGAATGTCCAACTCTTCGAATGCGTCCATGCCGGGCAGTGCTGCGGCGTCAACGAGCGGGGCTAGTGCACCGGCGTAGCTAATCCCGTCTGCGTTGAACCAGGTGCCACTGCGGGCGTTATAGAAGGTTGACCCGGCACCGTGCCATTGAATCTCTTCGAGCGCTTGGAGTAGGTCTTCGAGCCCCAACTGGCGGGCCAAAAAGCGGGCTCGATCCAAGAGCTCTGAACGCGGGCGGCTCGAGGTGAAGGTTTTCTTGATCACGCCGCGAAAGTAGCGGGTCAGCGAGTCGGCCAGGTGTCCAAAGCGCCTGCGACCTTCCACCACCCGACTCAGGAAGGGACGCTGGGTGTGCTGGGTGGCTTGGAAGAGCAGTGAAAGAGTTTCGACATCCCAGAATTCGTCCGGCGCGATCGTGATGCGGTCGCCGGGGATGCGTCCGGTCGACACATCGAGCACCCGTTTATGGGGTACGTCGACCAGTTGCGCTTGGGTGTACTCGCCATTGAAGTCGATGAGAACGAAGCGGCTGTGCTGGGCTAAACCGGGCGGGTTGCGCTCGAACAATGCTGTGTAGAGTTTGGCCAAGGTATTGGACTTGCCGCTGCCGGTGTTCCCAAAGATGCCGATGTGACTGTTGAAGACGCGGGTGTAAGGCAGCGCGACCGGCAGACCTTCTTTCTGCAACACGCCGATTCGCAACCCGGGGGCATGTGCTGATCGGTCAAAGATTTGCGCAATCCGGTGGTCCGATAAGAGATGTGCTTCATCTAAGATCATCGGCAAAAACTTGATCCCATGTACAAATCGGTCGTCCTCAAAGTATCCGATGGGCCGCGCGTCGACGCGACGCACATATTCGGTTCGAACGCCGTCAGTCTCACTCCTGCGCTCGTCCAAGAACTCACCCTCGACCATGCAGATGATGTCGCGGAAGCCGCGGGTGATGGCCAAGTATTCGCGGATCGAAATGCCCTTCAGCCGTTCACCGCGATGGAATAGGACTTCCTTGCTTGATTCCTCATCGATGCGGAGCGTGACCTTGGTGCCCGACACGGCAATGACCTCGCCGATCCGCATCATGGGGTCGCCCCGACCACGGGCCCTGCGGCGGGCGTTGGGTTGGCGGCGGAGAGCAACGCGTTGAACGCGTCGAAGGTGAGGTTTCCGTCCGCGGCCATCAAGCAGGTCACATTCGCGTAGTCAGCAAACTGGGCGGACAGGCGCGCATGCTCGGTCTCGTTGAAGCACGTGATGAAGACCATCAGCAGCGGGTTCGACAGCGAGCGTTTGACCAGGTTGAGGATATGCTCATCTGCGAACGAGAAGCCGAAGGTGATGAGGACAGCATTCTCACGCTCCAGCTCAAAGCTGAGCATCCGGAGCATCTGGTAGTAGTGCTCCTCGAAAACCGTCTCGTGGAACTTCCACTTGGTGGGGTTCACGATAGGGAGCTGGCGGTAGGCAGTCCAGAACTCGTCCATCTGAGGTTGAGTGAGGGGGGCGTCAGGCAGCGCGGTATCTGGGCCGCCAGCGCCCAACTGCTCCAAATACGCCTTCACGGTCTCGCGCATTCCCTCTTTGACTAAAGAGGCGTCCACCAAGTGATCATGGTTGTAGGTCACATGTACTTGATCGACATGCCGGGACCAATAGACCGAACCGTGCAGGTTGATGATATTGATCTGGGGGACAGTCTGACGGTGCCGCTCGAAGATGCCGGTGCGCGTCAGATAGGTGTTGTAGTTGCGCGCTTCGACCACACGACGGAAGAATCCGCGGCTCCCGTCGTTGACCACGAAATCCTGACCGCCGTCGAGCGTAATGCGATTGGCTGCTTCCGGCAGGCACCCGTCGTAGTTGGTCGTGAACACATTGCAGCGCCGGTCGACCCCGCGGCGGCGCTGGAGCAGCGTGAGCAGCGCCCGGACAAAGCGCTCGTAGTTGGCTTGCACCGGCGCTCGCGCGGGGTCGCTACGAATGGCTTCGAACGACATCACCTGAGCAGGGCGAATGCACTGGTCGTAGTAGTGCATGAAGAGTGCGGTGTAGCGCTTCCTATCGTCCTGCTGCTCGTAATGCGTCGCCAGAGTTTCAATAGTGTGTGCCGTGCCGTCGGCCCGTGTGACCTTCAGGGCAAGGGTAGGGAGCAGCCCAAACGAGGCCCCAGACCCGATCAGAAAGCTGAGGGGTTTGTCGTAGATCGCGTTGACATCAAAGCTCATGGCCGGTCCTTGGAAGTGTATGTGCAAGCATACTGATCAGCTTCGATCTCAGCGCTGCCGCGTATGCGGCCTCCCAAGACTTAAAGAGAAGGCCTGGACCTTCCCTCCGTTGCTACATCAGTGGAATCATGGCCACGAGGCAACTCAAGCCGCCGCGAACTTCATATTTCTGTGAGGAGCGTCGTTGAACCGCTTGCTCTTGGAAGTTGCATACTAAAGCCCCATCGGAAAGCATCCGGCGCAATAAGGAGTCGATCGGTGCCTAAGCGCAAAGGGAACGGTGCGGCGCCGGCCAAGGAGGGGCGCGGGAGTGCTGGTGGTGCCGCAGCGGGTGGTGGCTTCAATTTCCAAGCAGGGGTCACGGCGATTGCAGGCGCACATCTCATCCGCGGAGTAGCACTCGGGTGGTTGCCGGGCATCATGGACGATGTTCCGGTCGCTGTCTCAGCCGAGAGCGGTGGGGCCGGTGATGACATCCGACTCGAGCTCGCGGGTGGGGAGGTCGTCGAGGTGCAAGTCAAGAAGGGCTTACGCGGTTCGAGCGACTTGTGGAGCGCGCTCTTGCTTTTGGCACGCGGCGTGGTGGACGGCTCAATTGCATATGGGGTTCTCGTCGCGTCGCCTTGTAGTTCAAGGAGCATCCCAAAGCTGGGGGGGGATTTGCGCCGGTTAGCAGATGGCAGAACCGACGCGCTTACCGACCTTGGGCAGCATTGGCACACGCTCCTCGGCACCCACGGCATTCCCGTGGAGGCGGCCTGCGCCCGTCTGCGCATCCATACCGTGCATGCGACTGAGACTGACGGTGCTTCCGTCACGTCGGTTAAGGCCGTTCTCGCAGGCGTGGATGCGCGCCCCGGGTCCTCCGAGATGATCTGGGGCGTGCTGTATCGCGACGCGCACCGCTTGATCGAGTGCCGGGGCCGCTGGACAAGCCTCTCGCTCCGCATGCTGCTCGGCTCGTCGGGAACGATCCTCGCGCAGGGCAGCTCTCTGCTGCAGGCAGAAGCGAACGTCTGCGACTGGGTGCAGCAAACGAACCAGAGCTTCTCCGTGGTAGGAATTCAGTCGCCGCTTCTGATGAGCGTGGCCTGGATTCAGCTCCAGGCGGTCGTCATTGATGTTCCCGATCGGGACGACAACGACGTGGCTGCGGCATTGTCGAAGTATCAGAAAGGGCGCCGCTCGGGAGGTCCGGGGCACCATGATGAGGAGCTGAGCGGCCAATGGATCGGCCGCTTCTACACACGCGCCGTTGTTGTAGCAGGTCCTGGTACCGGAAAGACCACCCTTTTGACACGCCTTGCGCAGGTCTATGCAACGGATGGCTACCCGGTGCTCAAAGTGAAATTGAGCGCAGTCGCTGCCCGCATGAACGCTGGGAGCAGCTTCCTAGAAAGCGCGCTGCACCTAGGTCTGTCGGGGTCGGGTGTGCCAGAGCAGGTAGCGAGGAATACAGGGCTTCGAAACTGGGTGCTGCTTTGCGATGGATTGGACGAATGCCACTCCGGGCAAGAAATGGTAGCGGTAGAGATCGCGAAGTGTGCGGCGGGATATCCTGATCTGCGAGTTGTGGTTGCAACGCGACCTATCGGATATCACACATCAGCCCTTGCTGCGTGGCGGCATTACGAACTTCTGACTTTCGACGACGCTGCGGCCGCGACGCATCTTGCGATCCTCCTGCGAGCAGCGGCGTCATCTCAGCCAAGCATTGCTTCACGAGCCGACGCCATCGCGTCGGTCGCCATGCAGAAGGGGCCAACGTCGCGCGTTGTATGGACGCCGCATCTACTTGGGATGGCCGCGTCGCTGCTTCTGAGGGGCGGGGAGCTCGGCGCGACTCCAGCTGCGCTCTACCGGAGCCTATTTCAGCTCGCTGTATCGGCCTCAAATCGGAGAACTAAGGATACGAAGCTCTCGGAGCCTGTGCTTGCGAGTGTGCTGGATCACCTAGGGTGGCAGGTCATCTCCAATCCTCTGGTGTCTTTGGAGGAGATGCAGCAGTGCTGCGCGGGCTACCTTGCAGAGGAGCTCAAACTTTCGCGCCTTCAAGCGTTGGACATTGTTTCCAACGCAGCCGCCTATTGGCAGGACGTCGGGCTGGTCGAGCATCTTCATCACGCGCAGCGCGACCTTCTTGCGTTCATGCACAAGACGTTTGCCGAGTTTGCTGCCGCACGCTTCCTGCACGGCCGACCTCCTGCTTGGCGCCAAGCGATGATTGAAAAGCACATCGGTTCGGATAATTGGTCGGAAGTGCTCAATTTCGCGGCGGAACTTGGTCTCGGAGAGGAGATCATTGATGCAGTCTTCCGGGTCGCGCCTGTGAAGCTCGTCGGCGCAACCTCACAGGCGCTGAGGATTGCGAATGGAGGCCACCTCACTGCCTCCACTCTCAGGCTATTGTTGGAGCGGGCCTGGCGAATCGTGGCCTCTGAAGATCAAGAAGATAGCTACGCGATCGGAGCGATGCTTGCGGACCTTGCCGCGTTGTATCGCGATGAAGTCGGCATTTTCGCATCGGTCCACTTGGCGGATAGGCACTCCTGGACGCGTCTCGTGGCATGGACGTGCGCCGCTGAAGCGGGAGAGGCTCACTACCGGCTCGACGAAGCAGTTGCGGCGGTAAAGGAAGGGTGCGCGAATACAGATCGCCCGCGCAGCTTGCTGCTCGGGGGTATCGGGCTTGGGAGGCGCACAGCCGATGTCCATCTGGTGCAGCGCCTTGCACTGCGCATCGGCGCGCGCTTGCGCCTTGAGCGCTCGGAATCAGAAATCGATGCGCTACTCGAAGCGCTGGAGCACGGCGCAGTCGATACGGTGTCATTCCAGAGTGAGCTTACACGAACAGTAGGCAAGCTCGGAAAGAGCGCGAGTGGGTCGTATGAGCAGTTCATCAACAACATGAAGTCTATGTGGGCGTCAAACGATTCAGCAAAGGGGACTCACGCGGAGCAGGCGCTTACCGACGTCATCTTGGGGGCTTTAGCATCGCCTACAAGAATATCGAGGGACCCGGCACTCTCGGGTCAGCCCATGCTCCAGTTCAGCGCATTCCTGCGCCTCACAGGCTTCCTCGAGACCTCTTACTCAGACCTTGGTGCATGGACAAAGCCGGTTGACATGTCCATGGCGCACCAAGTGATTCGTGCGCTGGCCAGCGTGTCCGGCTTGGACCGAGAAGTGCTCGGCTGGGAAGCAGGGAGTCTTTTAGCGCGCACACTCGAAGGCGGATCGACCGCGCCTTGGTGGCTTGCATTCGATCCGGCGAAGGTGGATGTTCCCGATCCAGCGTGGGAACGCGTGCGCGCTTTGGACTTGGAACGAGGCAAACTAGTCGAGGCCGTTTTACATCCTTCGAGTTGGTTCATTGCACTTGCGGCGAATCTGCTCGATGGCCTAGGCCCTGCATCGGAGGTGGAGGTCCGACATCTTCTGCGCGAGTCGCGTGGATACTCATTTGCAGGTGCTGCCTATCTAGCTCGGCAGTTGGGAGGGCACGGGGCTGAGCTCCTGATTGAGCGGGCAGCAGGATCGCAGGTCGAGGGATTAGAGCATGTGTTCGAACAGATACGAGAGCTCGCGCCGCCTTTGACTGACAGTTTGCGATCTGCCTTGGAGCACGGTTTGTTTGCGCCTAACGCGCTCATTGCAAAGGCCGCCGCTTCGCTGGCGATAGACCTGTCACGCGCAGGCGTCGGTGAGCTCTGGGAGATGTCGGCGCGCGCGATGGCGCATTGGAGCGTGCATGAGGGACCTTATCCGCAGATGGGCGGAGTTGTTCCCGACAGCCCGCGCAGTCTTTTACTCGAAGCGATGGCGTGCTTTGACGAGTGCGTGGATGAAGTCCTTTTTGAGGCGCTTGGTGATCAGCGTAGCGACGTCCGCGACGCTGCAGTTGCCGCGCTGGTGCGACGCACGAAGGAATCGCTGGAGACGGGGGCGTACGTCGTCGATCATGCGCTCGGCAAGACCATGCCCGCCAAAGCACTTCATCAGATCCTCTCCAAATCGGCCATGCTGGCGGTTGACGATGTAAAGCGACTTGAGCCTCTACTTCGCGACGCTGATCCCGCGTATCGGCGCGCAGCGTGCGGTCTTCTGGAGACCCACTATCTGACTGAGGAAGCGATCAAGCAGAAGGCGACGCATCTACTAGACGACTCGGAGCGGGAAATCCGCCGTGTCGCGGGCAAAGCGCTTGAGAGAATTGGGGCGCCCTTTGGGGGCGAAGCGATGTGATCGGCGCAGAGCGAACGGCAGCTGTGGGCAAGTTCGACCTCTATCACAGCGTCTGACGCCCGAACTCGTACGGGCGCCTCGAAATCCTTGGTTAGACAGGTTGCCCACGTTGCAGCCTCTGCGTAGGTGTAGTCAGCATCGAGCATCTGCACTGCTCATAGGGTTTAGCGCCGATCTGCCTCAGTCCGAGTTTGAAGTGGGGCCAGCGTATCCCTCACACTTCGGAAATCCAGCCGCCGACCACGCCGTCGCCCATCAAGATGCCTCACATCCCGCTCGAACGCACCTTTCAAGACCTTCCGAAGACGACGCGCTCGCCCCTTGAGGATGGCGGCTCGTACCGGGCCGCGCGCTATGGAAGCAAGGTGGACTGGACGGCACTTTTGGAGTCGGACCGCGTCCTGATCGTGTCCGAAGCTGGCGTTGGGAAGACCGAAGAGTGCCGCGAGCAGGCGCGGCGGCTCTGGGGCGAGGGGCACGCTGCGTTCTTCATCGAGCTCTCTGGACTGGCAACCGAATCGCTGGAGGACTACCTCATCGAGGATGAGAAGGTAGAGCGCCTCGGGCAATGGAAGTCATCCCGGGATGCGCGGGCGTACTTCTTTCTGGACTCGATTGACGAGCTGCGCCTGACGATGCACTCGTTCGACCGGACGCTTGCTCGCTTCGCAAGGGCGCTCGATGGTCATATTGGCCGCGCCTGCATCGTTCTCACGACTCGCCCTGTTCCGCTTGATCAGGAGATCATCCGTGATCGTCTACCGGTGCCTCAGCCGCTGGCGGAAGTGGGCGGGGAAGATGCCTTCGCACGTATCGCGATGGGCGTGAAGCCGCCTGCTCCGAAGCAAAGCGCGCCGCCGTGGCGTTTCGTCGAACTGAGCCCGCTTTCGGACTCCCAAATGCGGGTAATCGCCGAGCAGCAGGGGGTTGGGAACGCAGATGATCTTCTTGCGACCATTGCTTCCCGCCATGCACACGAATATGCGCGCCGCCCCTTGGACTTTCTTGAGCTCTGTGATGACTGGAAAGTGCACGGGCGAATTCGCGCGCATCGCGATCAGGTCGACAACAGCATTCGGGTCAATTTGCAGGGAAGAATTGACCGAACCGAGCCTGCGGCGCTATCGGCGCAAAAAGCACGCGAGGGCGCTCGCCGCCTAGCGCTCGCAGTCCTTTTGACACGAAAGCTGGTGATATGGCACAGCACGGACGGCGACCGCGGTTCAGGGGACAATGCACTAGATCCAGCAAGCATCCTGACTGATTGGAATAGGGATGAGATCAGAACTCTGCTTGAGCGTGCGCTCTTCGGATTCGCAAACTACGGGCGCGTTCGCTTCCACCACCGCTCAGTGATCGAGTTTCTGGCGTCTGAGCGCCTTCTCGCGATGTCGCGCGCCAATTTCTCGGATCGGGATCTATCTGTGGTTCTGTTTACGACCACACCGGAGGGAGAGCAGTTGGTCAAGCCGTCGATGCGGCCAGTGGCGGCTTGGCTGGCGCGCGATCACAACGCTGTATGCGCGGAGGTGATTGGGCGCGAACCGATTGTGCTGCTGGACCACGGCGACCCGGAAACGCTTAGTGGCGATACGCGACGCGCTGCGCTGCGCCGCTACGTCGAGGCCTATGGACAAGGCGGATGGCGGGGGCAGTCGGTGCCGGCCCTTCAAGTGGAGCGGTTGGCCTCAGCGGAGCTCGGAGATCTCGTGGGTGAGCTACTGAGCCGGCCGATCGAGAATCCGGAAGTCCGGGAGACGCTACTGGGGTTGATCGGCGCGGGGCGGATGCTTGCCAATGCTGACTTGGCCTATGCAATTGCGATTGGCGAGGAACAAACTTCCGCAGATCGCACGCAAGCGCTTTTCGCGCTGGCCGCACTTTCCGACGCGCGAGTTCCTGCGCTGCTTGATCAGATGGGAGAGGACAGCGCGGGTTGGCCTGATCGCGTGCTGCGAAGTGTGGTCGTGGAACTCTTCCCAGCGCAGGTGTCTGCACGCCAGCTCATTGGAATCCTTCGGCGGCTGGAAGCGAAGAAGCGCGATGTAAACGGCGTTGGTGCGCACTTGCCCCTGATAATCGAACGCGCGCAACTGAACCGCGAGACGCTCGAGGAGCTAACAACGGGCCTTTCGGATCTGGTTGGGTCTGCGCTCTCTTGGGACGCGAACATCTATCGAATTTCAAGCGCCCGCCATGACCTCGTTGCTGCGCTGGAAAGCGTCTGTGTTAAGCGGCTGAGCGCGGGTCAGGTTGATAGAGAGTTGACCCAAGCATGTGCGTTAGCGGGCCTACTGCAGTCTCGCGACCAGGGCGTCAGCAGAGAAGAGCGATCCCTACATCATGCGCTCGACGCGGCGGAGAGCGACTTGCGAGGTCAAATTTTTTGGGCGCAGTCGCGCTTGACGAAGGGCCTTGTGTCGACCGAGAAACGGAACGCGGTCTCGCGACTCTTTCTTATGCAGAATCTTGGGAGCTTCACGCTTGATCCGAAGAAAGACCTCGACTGGATCGCAGCTGCCGCGGAGAACCAAGCGGGCGCACCGTATGAGCGCGAGCTTGCCGTCGAGCTCGCGATCGATGCTACGCATCGCCTGGATGACAACTCTGTATGGGTCGCCAAGCTGGGGGCGGCTGTGGCCGACCATTCGCCGCTCTCAAAGCGCGTCTCGGATTTCGAAGCTGCACTCGCCGCGCCGCGCCAGGTCGCTGCGTGGGAGCAGAAGCAGGCAGAGCGAGATGAGGCGAAGCGGAGGAAGCACTCTAAGGGCATCGCAAGCTGGATTGAGTTCCACCGAGAACTCGTGGGAAGCCACGCGCCCTATGCGGAGGATCGCTTGACGCTTACTGCCTACAACTTGTGGCGGGTCGTCGAGCTTGGTGCCCGTGAGCAGGGACGCGATGGTTGGGGACGAAAATTCCTGGAAGGATTCTTCGACCTGCGCGTGATCGATCGCATGCAAGACGTGTTTGGCCGCGCTTGGCGACTGAGCACACCGACGCTTCGCTCTGAACGGCCTGCTGATGAGAAGAATCTTGTCGAACAGCACATGCGGGTGGGGCTCATGGGTATTTACGCCGAGGCGGAGCGTCCAGGTTGGGCCTCGAAACTGTCAGCGGAGGAAGCGCAGCTGGCGTGCCGATATGTGCCCCACGAGTACAGTGGCATGCCCGCGTTCGTGGACGATCTCGCTGCGGTACACCCCGGCGCTATTGAGGCGGTGTTGGGCGGCGAGCTCACCGATGAGCTCGAAACCGCTGATCGCGGACACGCGACCTCCCTGCATCAACTGCGAAGCGCGTCGCCGTCCGTGGTCGCACTTTTGCTCCCACGCCTTCGAGCATGGACACTCCATGCGATCAGCCAATCAGGCCTCGCGCCCGCGCTGGTCGAGAAGCTCCGAGGCGCAACCGACCTACTTCTGACGCACGGTAATACGTCCGACGTGGAAGCTATTCGGAGCACTGCGGTCGAGCATTCGGAACGCGGCGGCGAAGGGCCTGACCTCCTGTTCTGGCTTGCGCTGCTTGGCCGTGTCGATCAGATCGCGTTTACAAGCGCGATTGAACGCTGCGCCGAGCCTATCAGGCCGGCTGCAACCTCACCTGTCGTTGGCTGGCTTGGTACGTTGTTCGGGCATCAGGCTGCGCTGGATACGGCTGCCTTTAAAGGGCAGCCGTATCTCCTTCTCAGGCTCGTGCGGCTGGTCAACAAGCATGTGCGCGTCGCGGACGATACGGACTATGAGAGTGAGCGTTCCAGGGGCGGCCGCGAGGACGCCGAATACTCGCGCAACGCACTATTGAACGCCCTACTTGCAGAGAATGGGCCGGGCGCGTGGGAAGCGAAGCGGCAGCTGGCGGGTGATCCGGAGGTGACGCGGTATAGCAAGCGCGTTCTTACGCTCGCGCGTGAGGGGCTGGCTGAGGCGTGGGACACCAGCATCTACACAGAGGACGCGGTCAACAGGTTCGAGCTCTCGTTCGAAGTGGCGCCGCGCAATCAAGCGGAGATGGCCTCTCTGCTCAACGCACGTCTGTTGGATGTCCAGGACATGCTGACCCGGGACACGTCATCGCGCGAGTTATGGGCAAGCACGCATTCGGAGCGACTGCTGCGCCGCCAAATCGCACAAGCGCTGGAGACTCGCGCACGCGGGGGCTATACGGTGAATCAGGAAGCCGTCACGGGCGATGAGAAGGAAACGGATATTCGTCTGACATCTACTGCTGCAGACGTGGAAGGGGTGATTGAGCTCAAGGTCGGGGATAGCAAGAGCTACTCCGTCCGAAAGCTGCGAGAGGCATTGAACGATCAACTTGTCGGCCGCTACATGAGGCCAGGGAACCGACGGTCCGGTGCACTCGTGATCACTCTGGCCAAGACGCGCAGGTGGGAGCACCCGGAATCGAAGTTGTACCTGTCGTTTGAGGAACTCATCGCATTGCTGGATGGGGAAGCGCAGGCTTTGATGGCTCGGATGGGAAACGGTGCTTTTGTCAGGGTGTACGGTTTAGACCTTAGACCAATGCGCGGCTAGCATACTGTGGTCCGCTTAAGCGAGGCCGCGTGCGGCAGTAAGTGAAGGAAAGGTGCCTAGTCGTCTTCCAGAAGACGGGCAGCTGGATTCGCCGTAGCACCGCCAGTCTGGAAATACCCCACAACACTTGACACTGCCCGGTGCTCAGTCATCTGCATAATCGCCGGTAGCGGCACGCCCTGTCGGCTGGCTTCGGTCACAAACCCTGACCGCAGGCTGTGTCCACCGAAGTCGCCCTCCAACCCCGCCTGACGTGCCCGGCGCTGAACGATTTCCGCAACCGCGGCAGGGGAAAGGGCAGGGCCCACGCGCACCTTCCACAGACGCCGAAAAATCGCCCCCTCAGTAATACCCGCCGCCGCCAGCCATTCCTCAAGCGCCAGCGCTGCGCGATCGAGCACAGGCTTGTCGGGCGTTGAGGAAGCCGTGACGCCAGCTTGTTGTGTTTTGCTGTGCTCTAGACGGTAGATGTAGCCCTTGTCGCTGATGCGACGCAGGTCGCGCATGTCAGCGGCCGCGACCTCGCTGCGTCGGCGTCCGCCGCTAGAGAAGGCAAAGCAGAGCAGGGCGCGGTCACGAATGCCCTCCAGCGTCACATTGCAGGTTGCCAGCATGGCCTCCAGTTCGTGCAAGGTGATGGCCGTCTTCTTGCGTGGTCGCTCGCCGCGCTTCACCGCGGCGCGACCAGCGCGAGACAGGACCGTGCGGACCGAAGGCTGCTCACAGGGATTGGCTAGATGCTTGAGCCGATGCGCCGTCGACAGAACCGCGACCCGGTGGCGCACCGTCGACAGGGTCCAGGCGCCAAGCTTGGCCTTTAATCCCGAAGCAACCAGGGCCTGATCGACCGCCGGCGGCAGTTCCCAGGTCAATTCGCCCTCGGCCGATCGCCGGACCACATGGTCGACCACGAACTGTAGGACCGCAGCTTCAGGAACCGGCAGCGTCAGCTCGATGCCATAGCGCGCCGCATGCCAGCCTGCCCAATAGCGCAAGGCGGTCGCGTAGCTGCGGGTGGTGTTGGCGGCAGCGGCCTCGGCCAGCAGTTCGCGGACCGCCTCAGCGGCCTGTTCGGCCAGTTGTTCGGGCAAAACGAGGCTACTGGCGGTTTGCGCGGAGACCAGAACTGTGGAGTTATCACTCATAGTATGTAATTTACGCTATGAAATAGACGTTTTACCCACGATAATCATCACTTATCGCGAGTACGTCAACTGCGGGGCAGGGCGCAAGTAAGGGAGACAGTTTCAATGGCCAGAGGCATCACCGAATCCGACGTGCACGGCGCTGCCGATGCGCTTGTTGCAGATGGCGAGCGACCCACGGTCGAGCGCATCCCTGCCCATCTGGGCACAGGGTCACCGAACACAGTTGTGCGCTGGCTGGAGACTTGGTGGCAGGGTTTAGGGGCTCGCTTGGCAACAGACCGTCGGGTCCGGATCACAACGGCAAACGTGCCTGAAGCCGTCGCTGCCCTGGCAGGGCAGTGGTGGACGCTGGCGCTGGATCAAGCCCGAGCGCAGGCCGATGTGGCAATGGCTTCTGATCGGGCATCCCTCTTAGATGCCCGAGAAACGTTGGAGCGCGACCGGCACTCTATGCAAGCCGAGCTTGCCCAACTAAAAGGCGTGACCCACGCCGCTCAGCAAGCAGAACAACTCGCCGCCGCACGAACTTCCGAGCTAGAACGCCTTGTCGAGCAGCTGCAACGTCAGCTGGCCGAACTTAGCCACCAGCGTGACGCCTCAGCTTTGCGCGTCCTCGGCGCAGAAAGCGCCAATGAATTGTTGCGGGTCCAACTTCAAGAGTTGCAGGATGCAGCGCGTGCCGAGCGCGACACCTTGACCCAGCACATGTGGGGCGGTTGCGGGAACTCACCCAATCGGCCTTCGTGCGGCCGTATCTGACCTCGCAGTTCGAGCAAGAGTGGTTTAGCAGTTATCCCAAAGGTCCTCATCGGATCTGAGCGATGGAGCGTATGAATAAGCCACCTTGAATTGGGCAAGCCCCAGTTAGTCCGGGAAGGTAATATCAGCGCCTAGACTTCTTCCGTTTAACGGACTTCCGTCGATCCGCGGCGGCCTTTGACGTGGCGACCAGCATCTTTTTTTGGAAGTGCTCCGCAAATACAACCGCCTCGTCGTAGATACCTGGCTTGCCGCCCCTCAGCCGAAGAAATATTTGCTGTAACGTCGGAGAAATAACTAGACGCCGATGCTTCAAGGAGTAACCCAGTTGCTTGGCTGCCACATAGGAAGAGAATCCTGCAAGAAAGATGCATACCTGTACCCACAAAGAAGCGGCTGCCGGCACCTCACCCGAATAGATGCGAATAAGCATCCATCCGCAAGCCACTAACATGACCGCCGGCAACGTCATATAAGCAAGCCGTCGGACCATGCCAAATGGCAGGATCCCTACTGGATCGCGAGCTCGAGCGATTGTGTCAATTGCATAAATAAACAAGGGTATGCCCAAGCATGCAATATCGATGTTCGACAAGGAGTAGCTTGTACTGGCAAGGCTGAAGATCGCAAAAAGTATGGCTGAAAAAAACAGTAGAACGAGCAGGTCAGCATGAAGCTCGGCGTAGAATCGCCGTAAGAACTCGTTATTTTTCCTGTAGTGCGAGTTTAAGAGATCTACAAGATACAACGCGCTTAACCCGCATGGCAGATCAATGAGCGTCACAAAGGGAATGGCAACCGATGCCGGCCACCCGTGGGCAAGAAGATAGGGAGTAAAGGCCAGCAGCCCCCAAAAAAGAGAGCCTGCGATTATTAGAACGAGGATGATATGCATCGAGTCCAATCATTAGATTTGCGATAAATATCGGCACGGCCTTTGCATAGCTTGAGTCAATTTCACTCATAGATGTTCGCAACTAAGCATTCCTGCGCCATTCGACATATTTCCCTGGCGTCCGAAAAACGGGATGCCATGCGACTGGTGAAATCCGGAGTGACAGAGTGCGACCATTGGCGAATGTGCCCACCATGCGCCCTAGGTGCAACGCGCCTGAGGGTTAGACCCCGACACGCAGGTGAACTTGGGGCCTCCAAGGCAAATTGCCATGCAGAAGATCGTTGCTGCAGACCGGGCTGGACAGTGGATACGCCGCTTATCCATCCGCGCTAGGTGACCGGAGTGCGCGCAAAGAGTGCAGTGCGTAGGTGCCCCAGGAGCCCAATGCGGCACCGTATCGATCAAGCTGTGATTTCCCCGAACTGCATCGTAAACCTGTGAATTCGCCGAGCAAGGGGAGAAATTCACAGCTTTACCGAGCCCGGTTCCAGGCTCTCTCTACGCAACAGGCTCCAAAGTACCATGAGTTCGCATAATGTATATTATGTCAGAACACTTCGGTTTCAGAGCTAGCATTCCTCTACCGGGCTGGGTGTGCTGACAGCCTTGCCATCACTGTTGACGTCCCGCATGAGCTCCGGCGCCTTCTTGCCCCGCATACACCTGACCGACTTTCCACATCACACGGCTGCATAAAATAGCCCCATCAGAAAAACAAGGTGGCCCACGTAATAGAAATAAAACGTACTGCGGGTGCTTGGAATGGGAATGTTTATGCGTGCAAGCAACAGCAGAGGCAACGCCAATAGCGCCCAAAACGTATCGCTAAAGAAGCAAATTAGCGACACCGGCAGTACAAGCAACACAAGTGCAGAGATTCCTTTCGATAATCTCCACTGCCAAGGATTGCGCCAGAACACCCAGCCGCCCAGCACGACGGCCACACCAGCCCATCGATAATCGACCGCTGCCGGTACAAGCAATACGCACACTGCCAAAAACGTCCATTGACGTCGTTCGATTGCCAGAATGCACGCAGCCGCTAACGCAAACGACAACGACAACGACAACGACAACGACAACGACAACAGCACATTCAGCGGGAATACGTTTTGAAATGCGATCGCCACCACCGGCGTTGCGATGATGCCCCACAGAAACAAGCGCTTGACCGATTTTTCGATATCGGCGTTAGGTTGGGCAAGGTTGTAGGCCAGAACCAGCGCAAACAACGGAAAGGCCACGCGCCCCAATTCGGCGATGCCCGGGACGTAGCCCAGCCCCAGAATCTTCAGGGCGTGATCGCCCGTCATAAAGACGGCAGCCAGCCATTTCAAAAACTCACGGCCGCCGCTGGTCATTGAGACCTTTCGCCTTGGTCGCCGCAAACGCCGTGGCACCCACCCACCGGCAGGAGGCGCATTGACGCACGGTGTTGATGCAAGCGCGTGCCCCGCTTCGCTCCATCCGGCTGTGCTGGACGCTCATCGGGCAGCACACTCATTCGCCCTCACGGCGCACCGCCCCCTTGTCCTCCTGCAGCTCCCGCTTGAACGGTATATCCGGCGGCGGTCGCGCGGTGGCGGGCTGATCGTTGAGATTGGGGTCGCTCAGGCCACAGCCGCCGCCGAATTGCAGCAACGACACGACGCAGCTGATCTTGGTGGTGGTGCCCGGGATCGGGATCTCGATCTTCTTCAAGCCGCGGCGCACCCATTCCTGCAGCAGCGACTGGTTGGGCATCCAGTACTTATCCAGCGAGGTCGGCGTGTAGCCGTACGGCGGGCGCTTGAGCCAGGTGCCGCCTTGGGCGATCTGGTCGCGGGTCCAGGTGTCGGTGTCGCTGCCGGGTGGCCCGCGGTCGCCGGCTCCCTTGCCGGCATCGCCTGCCCCCGCCACGCGCACGCTGCCGTCACTATTGAACATGCCATCGCGCTGGCCGTTGGCGCCGGTGGTTTCACCACGACGGTTGCGGTCGGATTTGCTCCAGTCGTCGGCATTTGCAGCGACGTCCCAGCCGCCACTGCGGTCCGCCGCTGCTGGCCCGGCAGCGGTATTGGTCGCGGGCTTGGTTGACGAAGACGCTGCGGCAGCGCTGTTACTGGACTGCTCTGATTTGGCCGATGACGCTGTTGCCTGCGGCGCGGACGTAGCGGATGCCGGCTGCGGAACGGAGGCGTTCGCTGTCGATGTAGGCGGTGCCGACGTCGGTGCGGCAGTTGCCGGTGCGGTTGGCGGCACAGGCGCCGGCGTAGATGCCGGCTCCGGCACGTTGGGCAGTTCCGTGGTGCGCACCGCCACCTCGGGCATGCGCACGGTTGGAGTGACTTCCCTAGGACGCATCGTCGGTGCTGCAACCTGCGGCCGGTCCGGCACCACCACTTCGCGCTCGCGCACGGAAGGTGCATCGGCAGATCGCACGGCCACGGCTGCGGCCGGGCGCTGCAATTCGCGCAGCTGCGGCCGGTCGGTCACGGTCTGGATCTCGCGCTGACGCACCTCCACCTGCGGCGCGGTTGGCGTCATCGCTCGCGGCGCCACGGTAATGCTGGGCGGTGGAGGAACCACAAACTCGTTGGTGGCGACCGCAGTTTCGGTCACCTGCAGCGGTGATTCGATCGTCACTTCCGGCACCTGCACCGTCACTTGCGGCACCTCCGGTGTCACCGGCTCGCTGGCAGCGGCGGTAACCGGCTCCGGCGCGCTTTCCTGCGCCTGCGCAGTGCTGGTTGCATCGACAGGCTCGGCGGCAGCCTGCGGCGGTACCGATGCGGGCGTCGTCGGTTGTGCAGACTCACCGGGTGCCGCACCCGCACTGGCCTGCTGCGCGGCGGCAGCGTCTGCAGACGCTGCCTGTGCCGCCGCCGAAGGTTCTGCTTGCCCTCCCCCCTGCTCCGCTGCGCCGTCACCGATGAAGGTCATGCGCACACGCGACTCTTCGCCCGGTTTGGTGTCGTCCGGCGCCCAGCGCACGGTGACCACCCAGATCAGCAGCGCGATGAAGCCGATGTGGATCAACAGACTGCCCAGCAGCGCGAGCCAGTGTTGCCGGCGCTGATCGGTCGGGCGTGGCTCCCAGTGCTGCCACCACAGGCTGCGAAATGCCTGGAACGGCGTCAGCGTCGCGGCAGCACCTGCGCCATGGGCGGCGGATGGACGTGCCAACAGCACATCCATTACCTGGTCGTCGTTGAACGGCGCCGCCGCGTCGTCGCGGTTGCGCATCCAGATCGCCCACCCGTATGGCAGGCCGGTGCGCCGATCCAGAATGAGCTTGGCCGGCATGCGCGCGCGCAGCGCCTGCAGCAGATCGGCAGCCGTTGTCACCGGTGACGCGGAATCAGGCCGCGCTGTCGCGCGGAATGTACGGTGCGTCGCCGGTGGCGTGGTCGGTGGCATCGCGCACCGCAATCACGCCGGGTACGCGTCCCATCAAGGTCTTTTCGATGCCCTGCTTCAGCGTGACATCGGCCATGCCGCAGCCGTGGCAACCGCCGCCGAAGCGCAGCAGCACCACGCCGTCGGCCGAGACTTCCTGCACGGCCACACGTCCACCGTGCGATGCCAGCTGCGGGTTGATCTCGTTTTCCACCACCCAGCGCACGCGCTCCACCATCGAGGCAGAATCCGCCGGTGCTTCGCCCTTGATCTTGGGCGCCTTGATGGTCAACTGCTGGTTGCCGGTGGACTGGGTGACGTAGTCGACCTCGGCACCATCCACCCACGGCACGCTGGCGGCGGCGACATATAACGTGAAGCCATCGCAGTCGATGGCCCACTCGTCGCCGCTCAGGTCCGCAGGCTCTGCGAACTCAAGCCTGGCATCTGCGCGAGGGGTGCCTGGGTCCACCGCGCTCAGGCGAACGCCCATGCCGGGCACGCCTTCGCGTTCGATGAGCTTGCGGAAATAGGTTTGGGCTTTGTCGGATATCTGGATCATGCGGGTTATTCTACCGCCCAAAGCGCCCTCGCTCATGGAACACCGTGATCCTGGTGGGTGCGTCGTCTGCCACCCCTGCGAGACCGTCATGACCGATCTGATTCCCCTGGAGCAGGCCCATTGCCTTCCGCGCAAGGGTAGTGACCACAAGCTTGGCGAGGCCCGCCTAGCCGAGTTGCTGCCGCAGATACCTGGCTGGGAGCTGGCCGAGGCTGGCATGGCCATCACGCGCACCTTCCGCTTTGCGGACTATTACCGCACCCTCGCCTTCGTGAATGCGCTGGCCTGGATTGCCCATCGCGAAGACCACCACCCCGATCTGGGTGTGCACTACGACCGGGTGGTGGTGCGTTATTCCACCCACGATGTGGGCGGGCTGAGCGAAAACGACTTCATCTGCGCGGCCAAGACCGCGCAACTCTACGATCAGGGAGTCACTGCATGACCATTTCTCGCGCTGCCCTCGCCGGCCTGTGTCTGGCGGCCGGCCTCAGCGGCTGCGGCAAGTCGCCGCAACAGGCTGCCGCGCCTGCGGTGGCCCCCACAGAGCTTGCTGCGCTGAAGACGCCGCCGCCTGAGTACGCACCGGAGCTGGCCTGCGCCGGGGTCGGTGGCACCACCGTGCTCAGGGTCGTCGTCGGTACCGAAGGCACACCGACCGAGGTGGCGGTGACCCAGAGCAGCGGCCAGCCGGTGCTGGACGACGCTGCACAAAAGCGTGTGCGCGAATGGAAGTTCAAGGCGGCCACCCGCAATGGCCAGGCCGTGCCGCAAACCATCCAGGTGCCGGTCGCCTTCAAGCCGCCGGTGCCGCGTCCGGACGAATGCTTCGCCATCGAAGAACGCGCGCGCCGCGGCGGTTGAGCGCAGTAGTCAGCGTGCTGCAACGGCTCTGACTAAGCGACGACGGGCAAGACGCTCGACACCGCGATGCATCGCTCATCGACACCGGTTGCCCCGGCCGGTGGTTGCACATGAACGTGCGGCTGTCTTCGGCACCACGCCTTCGTCATCCATACCCGACCATCCTGCTGCCGCCAATGGTCGCGTGATTGCACTGACCACATCAGGATCGCTTCCCACTCCACGAGGTCGTCGCGTCGCATGCTTGAGGTGTCATCACAGAACGTCTGGACCGCGCTGGCGGTCACCTTGGCCGCCGGACTTGCCACCGGCCTCGGCAGTCTCATGGTGGTGTTCGCCAAAAAGCCCAATCCGCGCCTGTTGGCGTTCGGGTTGGCATTTGCCGGTGGCGCGATGGTGTACGTGTCGTTGTCGGAGATCCTCAACAAGTCGATCGCCGCATTTTCCAACGCCTACAACGACAAGCTGGGCTTTACCTTCGGCACGCTGACCTTTCTGGGCGGCATGCTGCTGATCATGGTGATCGACCGCTTGGTGCCCAACCCGCACCAGAGCCTGTCCACCGACGACCCGCAATTTCGCGACGACAACCGCGCCTACATCCGTCGTGTCGGCCTGATGACCGCCATCGCGATCACCGCGCATAACTTTCCGGAAGGGCTGGCGACGTTTTTCGCCACGCTGGAAAGCCCGGCAGTGGGCATGCCGTTGGCATTCGCCATCGCCATCCACAATATTCCCGAAGGTATCGCGATCGCGGTGCCGGTGTATTTCGCCACGCGCAACAAGTTCTATGCCTTCGGCGCCAGCCTGCTGAGCGGCCTGGCCGAACCTATCGGCGCCGGCATCGGCTATCTGGCGCTGTCCAACGTGTTGTCCGAAGCGGTGTTCGGCACGGTGTTCGGGCTCATCTCCGGGGTGATGGTGTTCCTGGCACTGGACGAACTGCTGCCGGCGGCCAAGCGCTACGCACAAGGCCACGAAACGGTCTACGGCTTGGTATCGGGTATGGCCACGCTGGCGATCAGTCTGGTGTTGTTCCGCTTCGCGGCGCCGTGAGGCGTGGCGCGCCGGTCGCGAGCAACAACCTGTGCTGCTTGTTGTGAGAGCTGAGGTTTTCCGCATGCAAGCATGGTCCGGGCCGACGCCGCTGCTAGGCAACGTGCGCGCGTGCCACCAAATACTGCCCTGACGTTGTGACGCACAGGCGGCCTTGCGCACGCTCTGCGGCGCTGCGATTCGTCAACGCGCAGTCCTCCTGAACGCTGCCGTGCCAGGCCATTACCGGCACCATGTCAGCAAGCTTCCAGACATCGAATGCGGCGCATCGTACGCGCGTCATCAACGCGCACACAGCGAGGTGCCGTATGCAACGCACATGGTCACAGGGGCGCATTGGCTTGGCGCTGGCAATCGCATCCGGCGGCGCCTTGGCACTGGTCGGCTGCCAACGCACCGTACCTTCGGCAACCGCAGCGGCTCCAGTCGAACCAACCGCCTCCACAGCCCCGGCCTACACGCCGCCGACGGCCGATCAGCTGTATCGGTTGGTCGCTCCGATCGCCCTGTTTCCCGACAAGCTGTTGGCCCAGACCCTGGCGGCTTCGGTCTACCCGGATCAGGTGCTCACCGCGCAGGATTGGCTGCACAGCAATCGCAACTTGGCGGCCACTGACCGAGCGCAGGCCACGGTGTCGCAGCCGTGGGATCCCAGCATCAAGGCATTGACCGCCTTCCCCGATGTGGTGGACCAGCTGGCCGGCAATCTCGATTGGACCCGCGCGCTCGGCGATGCGTACGCGCATGACCCCAACGATGTCCTCAACGCGGTGCAGATCATGCGCCAGCGCGCTCAAGCCAGCGGCCACCTGCGCAGCACGCCGCAACAGCAGGTCCAGGTGGCGCGGCATGTGGTGGTCACGCCGATCCTGGATGGCGAAAGTGTTCCGCCGCCGTCGCAAGTCATCACCATCGAACCCGCGCAGCCAGAGCTGGTGTACGTGCCGCGCTACGACCCGGGCGTGGTCTACGGCACGCCGGTCGATGTCTATCGCGACTATCGCTATCGCCCGGTGCGCTGGTACGACCAGGGCGATGTGGTAACCACCGGAGTGGTGTCGTTTGGCGTCGGCGTGCTGGTCGGCAGCGCACTGGAACGCCACCACGGCTGGTTCGGATGGGCCGCATCGGCACCGGCGTGGCATCACTGGGGTTGGAACAGCTGGGGCGTGGACTGGAACGCACCGCCGGCCGCACCGCATTACGTGGTGTACCAGAACCACATCTATGCGCCGCGCACCACCATCATCAACAACCGCAGCACTTATATCGACGCGCGCTCGTACGTGCGGCAGAACCAGCGGTATGGCCCCAACAGCACTGCGGCATCTACGCCGGTTCCCGGACTGACGCCGACAGGGCTGCCAGTCAACCGCGCGGCCTTGCCGATCGCCGCGGCAGCAGGTGCGCAGTCGCTCAGAAACCTGCAGCGCCCCAATCGCATAGCGCCCTCGCCCGCCAACGCTCCACGTCCGCCCGACTATGCGCACTTGTCAGCGCCGCATTTTGACCGGCAGATGCTGCAGCCTGGCCGCCCAGTGGCAACGCGTGCTGCAGCGACGATGCCGGCAAATATG
Organism: Xanthomonas sp. WHRI 10204; assembly: GCF_040202875.1. NCBI lineage: Bacteria > Pseudomonadati > Pseudomonadota > Gammaproteobacteria > Lysobacterales > Lysobacteraceae > Xanthomonas > Xanthomonas sp. WHRI 10204. The sequence continues at coordinate 2,093,162 of NZ_JBEGDW010000001.1, read as the reverse complement.
CCGTCGCAGGCGCAGACAACGTTACGCGCAACGAATATCCCCGCACCGATGCTCGCCTCTGGCGCGCATTCGGCGGTCCGCATATCCGCGGCACCGGTTGCACAACAGCGCATGGCGCAATTACAGCCGCTGCATCAGGCGAGCACTGCGGCCCGCATGCCGGCGTTCGAAGCGACCCGTCAAGCACCTCCAGCAGTCACGGCACACGCTGCGTTTGCCAACCTCGACTCACACGATGCCCCTCATCGTGCGCCAACAGCGGCGCAATTCCAGTTTCCACAGATGCACGAGCAGCAGCGGACTGCGTCACCTCAGCAAGCTGCCTTGGCGCCACCGCAACGGATGGAACGTGCGCAGTCACTGCTGCCGCGCCAGGAGCCGCGGCCTATCCCCCAGGCCCAGCCGCAACAGCACCCGCAGCGCATGGTTTCCTTCGCACCTCCGCGCCCTACTCCTGCCCACCCGGCAGAAATGCATGCGCAACGTCCGCCCGCTCGTGCACAGGCACCTCAGCATCGCGACCACCATCACGACAGCTAAGCGTGGCTGACAGAGCTTCGACGTAGTGGCCGGCTGTGACGGCCGCTTCCCTGGAGCGGCTCACCAAGCTGAGATCCCGGCACCGCCCAGGTCCGCTGAGCCACAGTCATCACGCGGCAGATACTTGAAGCGCTCCTGAGAAGCGCGCCTGAAATCACTGCGTCAGCGCCCCAGCCGATCCAGCGCCTCGGCCAGCTCCGGGGCCAGCGGCGCGCTCAGCACGTAAGGAGTCTTGCCCGCATCCAAGGCGAACTCCAGCGAGGCCGCATGCAGGAATAGCCGCTTCAGACCCAGCTGATCGCGCAGGCGCTTGTTGACCTCGGCCTCGCCATACTTATCGTCGCCGGCGACCGGGTGGCCCAGGTGCTGGGCATGCACGCGGATCTGATGAGTGCGGCCAGTTTCGATGCGCACTTCGCAATACGAGTGCCCGCCGCGCCTTTCCAGCAGCTTGAAGTGGCTGAGCGACGGCTTGCCGATCGCATTGACCTGCACATGCCGCTCGCCGCCCTGACGCAGGCCGATATGCAAGGGTGCGTCGACGGTCATGACGCCGTCCGGCATCCGCCCCACCAGCAAGGTCAGGTAGCGCTTGGTGATGCCGCGCCCTTCGACACGGTCGTCCTCGCGCATCAGCGCCTGCAACTCCGTCAGCGCGGAGCGTTTCTTGGCCACGATCAATAGACCGGATGTATCGCGATCGAGCCGGTGCACCAGTTCCAGGGTCTGGTTCGGGCGGAGCGCGCGCAAGGTCTCGATCGCGCCAAAGCTGATGCCGCTACCGCCATGGCTGGCGACGCCGGTGGGCTTGTTGAGCGCCAGCAGGCGCGCGTCCTCGAACACGATCGACGCCTCCAGCCGCGCCATAAACGAAGACGGCGGCGCTGCCTTGTCGCCCTCCTCGTTGACGCGCACCGGTGGAATGCGCACTTCCTCGCCGCCTTCGAGCTTGCGCTCGGCCTTGGCACGCCCGCCATTCACCCGCACCTGGCCACTGCGGACCAGCTTGTAGATCAGGCTGCGCGGCGCACCCTTGAGCTGGCCGAGCAGAAAATTATCCAGCCGCTGCCCAGCGCGGTCTTCCGGAACTTTGAGAATACGCACGCCCACACGGTCGGCGGGCGGCTTGGGGGGCTGGGGGTCGGTCATCCGGCTCTTTATTCTGTTACACTCGGCGAGCGAGATAAGGGTTTGATTTCGTTGGAAGTTGATAGGCCAGAAGCCTGACTTCCGATGATTCCGGCACAGTGCGCGACCACCGCCCCAGGGGCGGCCATGTTAGCGGCTCACCGGCCTACCCGGCCATCGCCGGCGGTTTTTGACCGTTGCGCTGAACATGTCCCGTGCGCTGCCCCGGTCCGTCCGGACGCGGCTGCCGGCCCTGAAACACCTATAAAACTTAAAGACAAGCGCTCCCGCGGCCTGCCGTGGTGTTGCAGCGCTGGAAACCCTGGTCAGGCCTGTCCGCGCGTTGCGCGAAGGGCCGACAAGCTGTTCCAGAGGCGAAACGTCACGGCGTTCCGCGCGGTAGAGCGCGTGAGGAACGCAACAATGAAGCGAATGCTGATCAACGCAACGCAGGCAGAAGAACTGCGCGTGGCGATTGTGGACGGCCAGACCCTGTACGACATCGACATCGAACAGCCGTCCAAGGAACAAAAGAAGTCCAACATCTACAAGGGCCGTATCACCCGGCTTGAGCCCTCTCTGGAGGCGGCGTTCGTGGACTATGGCGCCGAGCGCCATGGCTTCCTGCCGTTGAAGGAAATCTCCCGCGATTACTTCCAGGCCGGCGTCGACCACAACAAGTCGACCATTCGCGAGCTGTTGCGCGAAGGCCAGGAAATCGTGGTGCAGGTCGACAAGGAAGAGCGTGGCAACAAGGGCGCCGCCCTGACCACGTTCATTTCGCTGGCCGGCCGCTACATGGTGCTGATGCCCAATTCGCCGAGCGCCGGTGGCGTGTCGCGTCGGATCGAAGGCGAAGACCGTGCCGCGCTGAAGGAAGCGCTGGACAAGCTCGATATCCCCGACGACATGGGCGTGATCATCCGCACCGCCGGTGTCGGCCGTGACGCCGAAGAACTGCAGTGGGATCTGGATTACCTGCTGCAGACCTGGAAGGCGATCGCCGAGGCTGCGCTGAGCAAGCCGGCCGCGTTCCTGATCTATCAGGAATCGCGCCTGATCATCCGCGCACTGCGCGACTACCTGCGCGCCGACGTCGGCGAAATCCTGGTCGATACGCCGGAGCTGTATGCCGACGCCCAGGAATTCATGAAGCAGGTGATGCCGCAGAGCCTGCGCAAGCTCAAGCACTACACCGACGACATTCCGCTGTTCAACCGCTTCCAGATCGAATCGCAGATCGAAGGCGCCTACGAGCGCAACGTGCGGCTGCCGTCGGGCGGCTCGATCGTGGTCGACCAGACCGAAGCGCTCACCGCTGTCGACGTGAACTCCTCGCGCGCCACCAAGGGCAGCGATATCGAAGAGACCGCGTTCCAGACCAACCTGGAAGCGGCCGAAGAAGTCGCACGCCAGCTGCGCCTGCGCGACCTCGGCGGCCTGGTGGTGATCGACTTCATCGACATGGCGTCGACCAAGCACCAGCGCGAAGTCGAAAACAAGCTGCAGAACGCGCTCAAGTACGACCGTGCGCGCGTGCAGCTGGGCCGCATCTCGCGCTTCGGCCTGATGGAAATGAGCCGTCAGCGCCTGCGTCCGAGTCTGGGCGAGTCCAGTCAGATCGTCTGCCCGCTGTGCGATGGCCATGGCCGCATGCGTAGCGTGGAATCGCTGTCGTTGTCGATCATCCGCGTGGCTGAAGAACACGCCATGAAGGAAAACACCGGACAGGTGCTGGTCCAGGCCCCGGTGGAGATCGCCAATTACCTGCTCAACGAGAAGCGCAGCGCGCTGCGTGAGATCGAGCAGCGTCACGATTCGCCGATCATCATCGTCGCCGACGAGCAGTTGCGCACGCCGCACTACGAAGTCACCCGCCTGCGCGAAAACGAGTTGGGCGAAGACAGCGGCAAGCCCAGCTACCAGCGCGGCACGCCGCGCAAGTTGCCGGTGCATGCGCTGACCAAAGCACAGTTGAACATTCCGGCAGCGCCTGCGGTGACCTCGATCAAACCGAGCCAGCCGGCTCCGGTGCGTGAAGAGGCCCCTGCCCCGATCGCACCGACTCCCGCGCCGGCACCGGTCGTGACTGTGCCGATTCCGGCGCCGGTCACCGGTGTGGTTGGCTGGCTGAAGCGCATCTTCGGTGGTGTCGAGCCGGTTGCTCCTGCAGCCGAGTCGAACCAGCGTCCGCGCCAGAACGATGCAGGCCGCAATAACCGAAACGAGCGCGGCGAGCGTGGCGGTCAACGTCGCGACGGTCGCGATGCCCGCAACGGCAACGGTGGCAATCAGCAGCGCGGCAACGGCAACGGTGCTAACAAGGAGCGTCGCGACGAGCGCCGTCAGCCGGCCAATGGCCAGAACGGCCAGGCCGCACAAGCTGGCGCCCAGGCCCAGCAGCAGGTGCAGGTACCCAAGCCGCCGCGCAACGAAGCGCAGGCACCGAAGCAACAGCAACAGCAGCCACAGCAGCAGAAGCCCAAGCAGCAGAACCAGACGCCGCGTCCGCCACGTGCACCTGCACAGCAGGACGGCGTGCCGTCCGAGCGGCAGCCGCGCCCGGCGCGTCAGGATGAGGAAGGCACAGCTTCGGCACAGACGCTGACGTCGACCGCAGCAACGGCAACCACCTCGACTGTTGTTGCGGCCATTGCCGACACCGCTGCACCTGCCAACACACAAACCACCGCGAACGAAGCCAATCAGGCCCATCCGGTCGACGTTGTGGTGAGTGAGTCCACCGCCGATCACGGCGTCGACGCGAGTGCGGATGGCCAGACCCAGGACGCGTCGGGCGACGATGCGGCCAATGGCGAAGGTGGAAGCCGTCGTCGTCGCGGCCGTCGTGGCGGTCGTCGTCGTCGTCGTGGCGCCGGTGCAAATGGTGAAGGCGGCAGCAACGCCGATGGTCTGGAAACGGACGATCTGGACGGTGATTCAGACGGCGATCTCGATGGTGACAACGAGGGCGACGAAGCCGGTACGCAGAACTCGGCATCCGCCGCTCCGCGTGCAGGCCAGCCGGAGTTCGACTTCGACGATGACGCTCCGGCCCCGGCTGCCCGTACCAGGCCTGAGACCACTGCAGCGGCAGCGCCGAAACCGCGTCCGGTTCCGAAAGAACGTGCGGAAACGCAATCGGACAGCGACATGACGTCGACCACCGCGCCGGTCTCGAACGCTGCATCGTCGTTCGCGCAGCAGGCATCGGCACCGGTTGCCGATGCAGCGGACCGAGCACGCGATGGAGCAACAGTGGCGGCTGCGCCGGCGGCACAGCCGACCGTTGCGGCTCCGGCAATTGCACCGTCCCCGGTTGTCCCGACAGCTGCGGCTTCGGCACCTGCCCCGGTCGTCACGCACGCTCGGGTTGCTGACGCGACCTCGGGTGACGCTCCGGCTGCGGCTGCATCGACCGCTGCCGCCCATACGGCAGCGGCTGCGATACCTGCAACTGCAACGCCCAACGCTGAGGCAGCCCACGCTGCACCGGTTGCGGTTACCAAGCCTGTCGAGCCTTCTGCCCCGGCCGCGTCGGTGGTCGAAGCAACGGTGGTCAAGCCGGTGCCCAACGCATCGGCCGACACTGCGGCTGCGGCACCGTCGGCCGATGCGCAGGCACGTGCTGTTTCAGCGGTCACTGCAACGCCTGCGGTGCAATCGGAGTCCGTCACGCGTGCGGTGCAACCCGAACCTGTGAAGCCGGCGCCGGCAACGCCTGTTACCGAGCAACAGACGCCTGCAGCAACGGCAACATCTGCGGCACCGGCCGCCGTGGTCACAGCCGCGGCGCCACATGCCGAGCCGACCAATGGGGGCAAGCCTTCGGTAGATGTCGCTGTGACATCCACCGCCACGGTCCCGCAGGCCGCCGCAGCATCGGACGATGCGCAGGCAGCTCCGGTGCGCAAGCCGTATGCCCCGGTGCAGACGACCATGCTGGACGCGCTGGCTCCCAAGGCCGACGCAACACCTGCGTCGTCGGCGGCTGCAACGTCGGTACCGCACAAGGCGCCAGAGCAGTCGACGCCAGCAGCACCGCAGGCAGCTGTACAGGTGCAGGAACAGGCGGCCGACAAGCCGAAGCCGACCGTGGTCGTCTCCGAAGCCGCCAAGCCTGCAGCGCCCTCAGCTGACGCCGGCACTGCGTCGGCACAGGAAGACGACAGCAACAAGCCGCGCGACGATCACTGATCTTTGCAACGCCTGGTCGATCTGGCCCGAATTGCTCGGGCCAGATCTACGTCAAACACGGCGGCCTTCGGGCCGCTTTGTTTTTGGTGCGCAATTCGCCACGACAACACCGATGCAACGCGTCGAACTGGATGCATTCCCGGCTCACGCAAATGTTCAACGCAGCGTCGATTGCCTGGTACTCGCGAGGACGTGTTGTCACGTCGCTCTGCAAACAGGACCAGTCTGCCCCCTGATCAAGTGGGCAAAGACAGGGTTCAACGGGAACGGCCTCGGCTTTGTCGAGCGGTTTCGACGCTACCCCACATCAACGCGATCAAGAAATCCGGCAACCGGCAACCGGCAACCGGCAAAGCAAATGACGACTGCACATGGAGCGTCAATACAGCACCTGCGCAGCAGCCAGACACGCCCTGTTCTTGGTCAGCATCGGACGTGCACTGCGCGGCGAACAGGTCGGTGCGCCGCATGTCGATCAAGCGACGCTTGCAACCGCGCAGTTCGGCTGGCTGCAGTAGAGCAGTCGGTCCAGTTAGTTCCAGTCGCCTACGCCGGCCACAGGCTCGTCACACTGGCCCGCAGTGAGGCGGCGGATACCGTTCTCACGCTATCCGCCCAGTCGGGGTGCGGATTCACTTACCTGACGATTGCCCGCTACGGCTAGTTAGTCACATTCACTGCCATGCATAAACAGCGAACAGGCGCATAGGCACTCAGGTCCACCGAATCACGCAACTACGCTCAACCAACGCGCAGAGGCGAGTGCTGATGGTGAAAAGCGCTACATCGTGCGAGCAGGATCGGTCAGACCGTATTGATTCGCCAGGCGTGCGAGAGCGATGTTGTCCTGGATACCGACTTTTTCGAACAAGCGCGCCTTGTGCGTATTGATGGTCTTGGCGCTGAGATTCAGCCGCTTGGCGATGTCTTCCTGTCGCAGACCTTGCGTCAGCAACAAGGCGACTTCCAGCTCGCGCGGCGACAAGGCGTCGAATGGCGAGCTGCCACCTTCCAGATTGGACAGCGCAAGATTCTGCGCAATCGTGTTGCCCAGATAACGCCGCCCCAATGCGACTTCGCGTACCGCGCGCAACAACTCATGCGCGTCGCCGCCCTTACCCACATAGCCTGACGCGCCCGCTTCGAGCAAACGCTTCGGCAACGGGCCATCTTCCAGCACCGAGACGATGATCACACGCGTGCCGTAATCGCCCTTGACGATGCGCTCGGTGATTTCCAGGCCACTGACACCGGGCAAATGCAGATCGCACAGCACGATATCCGGCTTGAGCTGACGAACCTGCGGCAATGCCGCCTCGCCGCTCTCTGCCTCACCCACGACATCGACGTCCACTTCCTTGGACAGGATCATCTTCATGCCGGTACGCACGAGTGCATGATCGTCGATCAGAAAAACTCTGATGGTCATCCTTGTTGTCCTCGCTGTGCGGCTGGCTGGTGCAGCCTAGCTCCGTGAATAATTCAGGGCAAGCACGATGCGACGTATTACATTCAAGTTAGAGCGAAAAGCGCGCTCTTTTGCATGTAACCACACGTGCCTGATGTGCCATTGCAACGTGTTCGCATGATGCAAGCGCCCACAAGACCGGCTGCATCGGGCAATACAGCCGCGTCCGGTCAGACTTTTCCCGGTTCTGTGGTCCGCGCATCGTCCTCCAGCGGGCGCAATGCGGGATCCAGTGCCACGCGCTCATCGAACACAAAACAGCGACCGTCATAGCCTTCGCCGCCGACTTCTTCGAAATAGCCAAGAATCCCGCCCTCCAGCTGCAGCACGTTATCCATGCCGTCGGCCTGCATCCATAGCGCAGCCTTCTCGCAACGGATGCCGCCGGTGCAGAAGCTCACCACCGTCGCATCGGCCAAGGCTGCACGATGCGATGCAAGTGCTGCGGGCAACTCGGTGAACTTGTCGATCGGCAAGGTCAGCGCGCCCTGGAACGTGCCATAGGCCACTTCCTGCGCATTGCGCGTATCCAACAGCACCAACGGGCGACCCCGGTCATCTCGTCCGTTGCGCATCCACTCGCGCAGCACAGCAGGCGTCACCGTCGGCGCACGGCCTTGCAGCGGCGATGCATCGTCGCGACGGAAGCTGATGATCTCCGGCTTGACCCTGACCTTGAGCCGCGCAAACGGCTGCTGCGTGCTCTGGCTGTACTTGATGCGCATCTGCGCAAACCGTAGGTCGGCCTGCAGCCAGCGATAAAACGCACCAACCCGCTCGGCGTCGCCCGCCAGAAACAAATTGATGCCCTCTTCGGCCACCAGCACAGAGCCCTTCAGCAGTTGCTGCTCGGCGTGTAGCAGCACGCTGTCTGCCAGCTGCTGCGGGTCCTGGACGGTGACGAATTGATACGCCGCGGTATTGGTGATCATCCGGATATTTTAGGGTGCCCGATCCCGGGTAGCGAGCGCTTGTCGAACGATCCATCGCCCTGCAGGCAGCGAGCGCAGACCGCGCTGACTCAATGCGCGTCCGGACAGTGGGGAGTCGGATATGCCCCGCTCCCACCACCATCGCCGGTCACGGCGCTGAACGCCGTCAGCCGCGCAGCAGCAGAAACGGCAGCAATACCAACGATGCGACGATCAACATCCCCAGCAGCGTGACGATCACGAAGACAGGGCGCTTGCGCAGCAATGCGCCAAACGTTTCTGCGGTGCCCGCAGCAATGGCTTCCTGGCGTTGCGCCCGCGCAAGCGCCCCACGCTGGGCTTGATACGCATCCAGTACTGCCTTGGCGCGCGGATACTCGGCATCGTCGCTGAGCCAGAGACCGCCAGCGGAAATGCCCCAGTTGCTGGGCCGGGTCTCGTAGATCTGCACAAGGTGTTCGCGCAGCAATGCCCGCACCTCATCGGCCTCGTCGTCGGGAACATTGAGCAGATTGAGCAGCAGCTTGGCCATGGCGCGATGATAACGGGAGCCAGGTGCGATAATGGCGCCCTTCCTTCATGGACCACCCCATGCGCCTTCTGTTGACGCTCTGTGCCGCCTTGCTGCTCGCCAGCTGTGCACCTGCCCTGCCGCCGTCCGGTGGCACGATCGCCAGCTTCGAGCGGATCGACCGCACTGTCGGCACCGGCGCGGAAGCCACTCCGGGCGTGATGGTCACCGTGCACTACACCGGCTGGCTGTACGACGAAAAAGCTGCCGACAAGCATGGCAAGAAATTCGATAGCTCGCTCGATCGCGCAGAACCGTTCCAGTTCGTGCTGGGCGGTCGCCAGGTGATCCGCGGTTGGGACGAGGGCGTTGCCGGCATGCGCGTGGGCGGCAAGCGCACCTTGATGATTCCGCCTGAGTACGGTTACGGCGACAACGGCGCGGGCGGTGTGATCCCGCCGGGCGCATCGCTGGTGTTCGATGTGGAGCTGCTCGGCGTACAGCCGCGCTGAGTGACTGAGCAATGATGGACGCACACAAACCGCGGCTGGCGGTCATTGGCGGCGGGCCTGCGGGACTGATGGCGGCAGAAGTCGCGTGCGCTGCCGGGATCGCGGTCGATCTCTACGAAGCCAAGGGTTCGGTAGGACGCAAGTTTCTGATTGCCGGCAAGGGCGGGCTGAATCTCACCCACTCCGACCCGATGCCGCTGTTTGCGCAGCGCTACCGCGAGCGCACGCAGGAAGTGGCATCGTGGCTGCAGGACTTCGATGCGGACGCCTTGCGTACCTGGGCGCGCGATCTGGGTGTGGAGACCTATGTCGGCAGCTCGGGGCGCGTGTTCCCGATTGATCGCAAAGCTGCGCCGCTGCTGCGTGGCTGGGTGCGCCGACTCAAGGACCAGGGCGTCAACTTCCACGTGCAACATCGCTGGCTGGGATGGAGCGACGACGGCGCGCTGCAGTTCGCAACGGCGGCAGGCGACATCGCACGTCATACCGATGCAGTGGTGCTGGCACTGGGCGGCGGCAGTTGGCCACAGCTTGGCTCGGATGGGCGATGGCAGGCACCGCTGCAGCAGCGCGGCATCACCGTTGCGCCGCTGGTGCCCGCCAACTGCGGTTTCGATATCGACTGGAGCACGCACTTTGTGCAACGGCATGCTGGCGCGCCGCTCAAGCCGGTCGTCGCGCACTGGCGCGATGGCGCCGGCGTGCAGCACGCATTGCAAGGCGAATGCGTTGCGACCGAAAGCGGAATCGAAGGCAGTTTGATCTACGCAATCGCCGCAGAGTTGCGCAACCAGATCGATGCACACGGCGAGGCCGAGCTCGGCCTGGATCTCGTGCCCGGGCGGACGTTGGAACGGGTAAGCGCCGAGTTGGCTCTGCCGCGCAAAGGGCGCAGTTTCAGCGAGCATTTGCGTCGCCAGGTCGGCATCGAAGGCGTCAAGGCCGCACTGCTGTACGAGCACCTGGGCAAACAGGCCGGCGACGATCTTGCGCGGGTTGCACGGACGCTCAAGCACCTGCCACTGCGGCTGCTGAGGACGCGTCCGCTGGCCGAGGCAATCAGTTCAGCCGGTGGCGTGCGATTGGAAGCGCTGGACGCGCAGCTGATGGCGCGCGCACAACCGGGCGTGTTCTGTGCCGGCGAAATGCTCGATTGGGAAGCCCCGACCGGCGGCTATCTGCTGACCGCATGTTTTGCCAGCGGACGACGCGCCGCACTCGGCGCCGTCGACTGGCTGCAACACCGGCACGAGCGCGCTACAGGCGATCGCTGACGGCCGCGCGCGGCCACACCGACTTGACGTCGTACACCACCGCGCCCGGCTTGCCGAGCGCTGCGATGCGCTCGACGTCGTAGTCGCGATACTGCGCATGCGCCACTGCCAGCACGACCGCATCGTAGGTCCCCTCGTCCGGCGACTCGCAGAGCTGCACGCCACCATGCTGCAGGGCTTCGGCCGGGTCTGCCCACGGGTCGCAGGTATCGACGTGCACGCCGGCCGCCTGCAGCAACTGCACCAACTCCAGCGCACGGCTATTGCGCAAGTCCGGGCAGTTTTCCTTGAAGGTGGCGCCCAGCACCAACACCCGCGCTTGTGCCAGCGTTACGCCGTGCAGCGCCAACATGCCGCAGACGCGCTCGGCGACATGCCGGCCGACACGGTTATTGACCTGGCGCGCGGTGTGGATCAGGTCTGGGTGGTACCCCACGCTTTCAGATTTGTGCATCAGGTAATACGGATCCACCCCGATGCAGTGGCCGCCGACCAGACCGGGCCGGAACGGCAGAAAATTCCACTTGGTTCCGGCCGCTTCGAGCACGTCGAGCGTGTCGATTCCGAGTTTGTCGAAGATCAGCGCCAGCTCGTTGACCAGCGCGATATTGACGTCGCGCTGGATGTTTTCCACCACCTTGGCTGCTTCTGCCACGCGCATCGACGACGCGCGCCAGGTGCCTGCGGTGATGATGCTGGCGTACAGCGCATCGACTGTGTCGGCAGCCTGCGGCGTTGAGCCGGAGGTGATCTTGCGAATATCGCGCAGACGCCGCTGACGGTCGCCCGGATTGACGCGCTCGGGGCTATAGCCGCAGAAAAAGTCTTGGTTGAAGCGCAAACCGGAGCTAGCTTCGAGCAGCGGTACGCAGACTTCTTCGGTGGTGCCCGGATATACGGTGGATTCGTAGATCACCAGATCGCCGGGCTTGAGCGCGGCGGCGATTAGTGCCGTGGCGCTGCGCAACGGCTCCAGGTCCGGCTGCTCGAAGCTGTCGATCGGGGTCGGCACAGTGACGATGAAGATGCTGCAGCTCGCCAGGTCAGTGGCGGTTGCGCTGTAGCGCAACTGCGTTGCCGCGGCCAACTCGGCGGCGTCCAACTCCAGCGTGGCATCGTGACCGTCGTGCAGTTGTGCGACCCGCTGCGTATCGATGTCGAAGCCAAGGGTGTCGCGGTGCTCGCCGAACGCAACGGCCAACGGCAAGCCCACATAGCCGAGCCCGATGACGGCAATGCGTGCCTGCTGCAGGGGGAGAAGCGTGTTGCCGGACATGCAGTTCCTTGGGATCGTGCGCGGTCGGTTGCCGCGCGGTATTGCGGCGGCAGCATAGCGCACGCGGCATGTCTCGGGCCGTCGGCAGGATCGTCGTTTGGAGATTCACAATCGCCGCGCAATCAGGCACGCTATCGCAATGCCCGGGTGGCGAAATTGGTAGACGCAAGGGACTTAAAATCCCTCAGCTGCAAGGCTATGCGGGTTCGACCCCCGCCCCGGGCACACTCTGACAAGTAAATCTGCTACCAGACGCGATGATATGTCGTCGTCCGATAGGCTCTGTCACGCCGCGATGAGCTGGCTGTTGTGCAGTCAGCCTGTTCCGAGCAACGTCGCCTTCCGCAAGCGCAGCCCCGCGAACAGTTGTTTGGGGTGCGCGAGCATGCGGTGAGACCTGCTTCATGCACTGAAACGTGTCCGCGGCTCCCATCGCGGCGCTTGCCCGCCAAACGCTCTTGCAGGCGTCGCACTGCCAGCAGTCGGCGTATACGCTCCGAACTTGGACAGGCAGCTTTCGCGCTTCTAGGGATTCGCAGCCTGCGAGACGGTGGCTGTGTGGCGAGCAGCTCCCGAGAAGTTGCCGCTGAATGAGACGGTGGCACATCTCCGATGATCTCGATTCGCCAGTTCTTGCCAGATAACGATCGCACGGGCCTCAGCCTGTCACAGGCCTAAGCGTGTGTCTGATCGCCTGCCTACCGATACCGCATGCCGTGCATACGCGTGCGCTCACCACGCAAACGCACAGGTGCTCTGCCGTCCTGCAGATATTTTCTTGGCCGCCAACTCACATGAATGGCAGTCTGATCATTCGAGAACGTTCTTGATGATGCGGCAAATAAAAACCCCGGATATCGTGAGATATTCGGGGTTTGAATTTGGAGCGGGAAACGAGATGCTCGCTTTCGCTCTAACTCCTTGATCCACAAGAGGTTTGTCAGACAACCCTCTGTTGGAAGACCTCTATTATGTACTACTTTTGTGGGCTTGGCCAAGTCCTGAGCGTAAAAGCACGCCGACAAGGCTTCCCTGATGGGATGCCCCGCCCACCCCTAGGCCTCGGCTCATGCGCTGCCAGCGACCCAGTCCATTTCTTAGTGACAACTGAGTTCTACAGTTCGACCGGTCGCAGGCAGCCCATAGCCGTTATTTGCCCATCTGCCGCGGACAACCGCTTCGAAGCGGTTGCTTTCGGGAGGTTGACCATCAACGGCAGGTGTCGGTCACATCGCTGACGTACAGTCTCGACCCTGCGCAGATCGTGATCGCCGGTGCGTTGCGCATGTAGTGGGAGGTTCACCGGCTAGGGGCAGTCAGCCATGCGATATGTCCACAGCGGTGTCACACCCAAGGGCATGGCGCCCTCTGATCTTCCCCAACGCGTCACTCATTGCCTGCTAGGTGCTGCTCGATCTCTTCCACGAACGGCGACACTCGCCTCGTCGTGTATACGAGGTGAACCTCGGCCTTCGCACGCGTGAACCCCACATAGAACAGCCTTCGGGCCTCCGCAAGCTGCTGGCGATCGCCACCGTTGCGCGGCAAACGGCCTACGTCCATGCCGAACAAGAACACCACCCCGAACTCGCGGCCCTTCGCGCTGTGTAGCGTCGACAGGGTCAAGCGGTCGAGGTGCTCGCCGTCGCCGGCCAGTTCGCCCAAAGCCATGTCGGCACGGTCACCCGCAGGTGCCACGCGTGCCGAAAACTTGGACAGCGTTTCCAGTTCGTCGCGCAGGGCGACGCACTCCAAAGCCAAGGGCTCGATCACATCGGCCCGTAGCGCCTCCAACCAGTTGTGCAAGCCAAGGCCAGCGTCTCGGCGGCCCCACAGGACAGCGATCAGCCTGCGATGAAAGTCCGCGAACCGTTCGTCATTCTGGAGCGTTTCCGCAAACAGCCGCCGCCCCTCCCTCACCAGCCTCGTGAAGCGCGGCTCTCCAGTGCGCCATCCCCCGCAGCACCATTGGCCGCACAACTCCAGCCACTGCATCAGACGGCTGGAACGCGGGTACAGCGCATTACCGTCCGTGCGCGCAATCGGAATGCCGGCAGCCTGAGCGGCGCCGGCTACCGCGTCACCGATCCAGGCAGCCGGATACAAGACCGCCACGTCTTGGTAGCTCAGGCCCGGATGGCGCGCCAAAGACTGCGGCAGCAGGTTCCCTAAGAGTCGTGCAGCCTGCTGCTCATATGTGCCCCCCAGCGGATGGATAAATACCGTGCCTTGCGCCGTAGCATCGGCAGCTTCGTAGTCTCGCTGCTCGCCCAAAGCCACGCCCGAGGCGTTGATGATGCGGTTGCCGCTGCGGTAGTTCAGCCGCAGGCGCACGGTCTCGACATCCTCGCGCTCGGACAGCCGGCGCAGTAGTTCAGGACGTGCCCCGGTGAAGCCGTAGATCGACTGGTCGATGTCGCCCACGGCGAACAGGCGCATGCCAGCGCGAAAGCACAATCCCATCACCATGCGGTGCAGCGCCACACCGAGATCCTGATACTCGTCGACGACTAGTATCGGATACTTGGCGAGCAACGCCTGCTGGAGCCACGGGTTGTCGCGCAGCGCCCGCAGGGCCAATAAGGGCATGTCGTCGAAGTCAATCAAGCCGCGTCGGCGCAGTTCCATCTCATAGGCTTCCGCCAGCTCCGAGAGTTCCGGATCAGTCTCACGCCACTCCGCGCTGTCGCAGTTCAAGATTGAACGGCGATGGTTGCCGAGTCGGAAGTCCCAGTCCTGAGGGTTACCCGGTACGTCCACCGTGCGGGCGACGGCTTCGGCTAGTGCTGCCTGACGTTCGGCCCGAGTCGCCACGCCGAATCCTTCCGGCAGCCCAAGCCTCGCGGCCTTGGCGTAGGGCAGCACGATCTGCGTGAGAGAGAACGAGTGAACGGTGCCGATGAACACGCGTCCGCCAGGCTCCACCCCTAGGGCGGCCAGTCTGTCTTCCAACTCGCGCGCGCACTCGTTGTTGTACGTGATGCAGGCGATGCCACGTGGCTCCTGCACGTCTTCTGCGAGCATGCGCGCCATCTTGGTCGTGAGCGCCTTGGTCTTGCCACTGCCTGGCCCGGCCAGAACGACGCAATGGCCGTGGGACTCGTAGGCAGCCCATTGTCCCGGATTGCCCCGCATCTGCGACGCGGCGTGCAAATAGGCCGCGCGGTCAGACACGTTCGACTACAAAGCTGATAGCACCACCGATATAGGCCGGCGGCTCAATGCCTTCGATGCGCGAGGCTAGGCGCTGCGCAAACCGGCCTTTCCCGACGGCTTCGATCAACTTGAGGTAGTTCGCCGCATCCAAGGTTTCGGGGGCCGCTTCCCACTGATCCACCCAGCCCCGCCGCTCGTCGCTGAGACGTTGCTCTCGGAGCGTCTCGATTACGGCTACCGTGAAGTCATCGTCGCAGAACACATCGATCTCCAAAGTGTTCGTGTTGGTGAAGACTCCATGCGCCTCGCAGCGTTGAGAGAATTCGTTGTAATTGTCGATCTCCTTGAGCTCCCGGATCAATTCGTTCTGATCCTCGCCGGTGCGCACTTCCTCGATCACCTTTACGAGGCGCCAAGACCGGTTGTAGCCGAGCGGCACGCGCGCTCCCTGGGGATCCCAGTCGGTCACGATCGAGAACGGGATTCCCATTGCCGTCAGGAACCTCACATAGGGTGTGAAGTTTGTGCCGGCCACCGAGCATACGGTTATCCCGAGATGGTCGAGGTCGTGCCCCATCGAGGCTGCGAACACCGGCAGGAGGAACTTCTCGGCGTCCCCTTCGACCAGGACAATGCCGCGTGCGAAAAGCATCTCGGCCCGTGTCACGTCCAGGTAGCGCGCTAGGTCGTCTTCTTCCTCCGCGCTGAGTTCGATCGAAGCTGCCGAGGTTGCAATGGATCCGTCGTTCGCGCTGTCGCGCAAGAGCACCAGGGAGCGCAGTGGAGCAACGCTCACGATGTGTGGCGAGTGAGTCGTCAGCAACAGCGAAAGCGGGTGACCCGCATCCTCACCGGCGAAGCCTTCGAATAGTTGGCGATACACCGAGCGCTGGAGGTGGGGGTGCAGGTGGGCCTCGGGTTCTTCGATCGCCAGCAGCGTGTGGTCGCGCCGGTTGTCGGCCATCAGTTGCCGCAGTTCCAAGACCTTCAACGTGAGGAAAGCGACGTTGGCCGAACCCAGGCTGGCCTCGCTGATGGTGCGCAAGCCCCCGTCGATGAGCAAGCGAAGGTTGCGAAACAGCCGAGTCACGTCTGTTGTACTGAAGCCCAGGCGGGGATGGATGTCCTGCTTGGGCCCACTCATGGACGCAAACAGCTCTTGCAGGCCCTGCTCCAGGCTCTGCACGGACGGAAACGCCGCTAGTTGTCCGGTCGCAGCGTGAACGGCGTTGCGTACTTCCGCAAGGTCTTGGCTTGCTATGGTCGCGAACGCTCGCTCAAGCAAGGGCCGCAGGGGCGAGCGGCGCCAGGTGGCCAGGTCGCCCTCTGCATCCCGAAGCGCGGGAAGTAGATCCATGGCGACGCGCCGTCTCAGGTCATGCCCGAACCGCTTGGTCCCCGCCTCGCCACCGTAGCAGAGGAACTCGTAGTCGTCGTCGGACTGCGGCACCGAATCCAGGCCCGCGATCGGCCGGAACTCGTAGCTCAGACGCACGGTGTGAGGATCATCGTCGAGCCTGAAGTCCGTGAGCTCTGCCAGAAGATCTAGGTCACCCTCGAACTTCTGGAGCTCGACGAAAACTGTGATCTTTTCGTCCTCGAGCGGTTCGCCCAGACCGTCCCAGAAATCGCCTTGCCCCAGTTGCCGCGCGCTATCTGGCAGGCCGGGATCGAAGATCAGGCGCAGCGCGTGCAACAAGTTGCTCTTGCCTACGCGGTTCTCTCCGACGATGACCACATTGCCGTCAAGTGCGACGTCGATCTCGCGAAAGTTGCGGAAGTTGCTGATGTAGACCCGAGTGAGCTTCATGATCCCTCCTGAATTGACATTCTCGCCGAGCCCATTCGGTTTCGATCCCCACCGATATCGCCTTCGCCAACATTTTGGAGGCAAGGGTTGCCACCCTCGTTCTAGTCAGCCAAGAACGCTGCCCGTACTGCAACTATGCGGCGGACAGCGATCGTCGCCTTACTATTTCCCAGACGCAGATCAGCCTTTCGCAACCGGATGGAGGACCCTTTGCAGCGATTACTGCCGGTAGCGGATACGGTCTTCAATCTTCTTGATCGCATCGAGTGCCTCGCGACCCAGCCCCTCGTCATCGCAAAGAATACGCAAATCCGCAAAGTCGTCGGCGTCTCCAAACTGCCCAATCACTTGGATGGAAAAAGAAGCGATGCTTGCCCGATCATCCTTGAACCCGTGCTCTTCGTACGACTTCTGAGATTCACGATGCTTCAGTGCATCACGACAGATGACGAGGGCCGTTTTTGGATAGCTCTTTGCAACTTGGGTTCTTGCACCATCCGAAGACAACATTCGAGATGTTGAAGACCACAGAGCTCCAGCACTTGCGGAAGCGGAGTGTGCCAGTAACGTAGTTCGCGCGCCCAGAGTATGGGTCGATGATTCGAGTTCGGAATCGCTCAACCGGCAAGCCCAGTAAGCTAACTCCCCGCAGGCCCGCATTGTTTCATCGACATCGACAGGAAACGCCTGAGCAGCAGGAAGCGGAATGCTCAAACCTCCCATCGCTTCGTGCGCTGCGAAAAATGCCTCGACCGCATCTTGTGGCATGACAGAGCGTTTGGCTGGCAACCTAAGCCATGGTTCAATGGCTTCGGAAACTGCTGGATCACCAAAATTTGCAAGCTGGCGAATCAGAATTCCGACAAACGAAACATACTCGCTGCTCGCTCCTTTGAGTGCTTTGAAAAGGAGTTGCTGCTTCTGCTTGCGAGCGAGATTGTCGACCTCCTCCCAGTAGATGCTGTCATATGGGTGGTCGAACTGGTGAGAGAAGACATTCCAGGCTTCCGTATCGGCCTGCGGCCCCGCATTGGACAAAGCACTTTCGATCTCTTCTAAGACTACCGTTCTGTAGTTTTCTTCTTCGGCGTCCAGCCCGCCCAACCCCTTCAGTGCATCGAAGATCATGGAGTTCATGAGCCAGCCGAGCTTATCCATAGAGCCCTCAAGCGCCGCGATCATCTTTGCCTTGACTACGTCATCCACATCTCTCACCCACACGCAAAAATCCATCGTGTCCAGCTGTAGGTGGTAGGGCAAGGTTTTTAACCGCTCAAGAAGATTCAAGACATATGGCGCGGCCCAAGCTGCATGCTCCGTAAACTTGGTGATGCGTAGAAGAAAGTAAAACTCGCTATGAGTGTTTGCTTCGCTCCATGCATTTTTGAGGGCCGTATCAAACTCAGGTCCTGGACTGTGGCGAAAGCTAAGGCCGCCACTGTGGACAAAGTTCACAAGCTGCGACAGCGCAATCTCGCGATTGAACAAAAAGGCTTGGCCAAAGGTTTCATGCCGAAGAGGCACCTTCTTAACCCTTGCTTCCTCGTAGAGATCACGGTTGGCTTCGACAAGCTTCCTTTCCATTGCACGACACGCCGTCATAACTCGATCAAGGTGGAGACCCTGTATCAGAAGCCAGCCAATGGCAGGAAGAAAAGCTTCAAACGCCGCGAGGATTGAACGACGAGCGCCAGTCTCAATCGAACTGCTATGCCATCCCTCGCCATTTAATAGGAAGCGCAAGTCAGAAGTCTCTGCGACCATTTCCGCGAGCAGCACGTCAAGCTTTGCGTTCACGATACGTCTAGCCGCGTCTCCACACTCTCCTCTGACGCATGACTCCAGGATGCCCTGGTCCGTATTCTTGTCCAGGACATCCCTTAACGTCGAATCGTCCTCAATCGCTCCGATGATGAGAACCTTAGAGCCATGGAACCGCGGGGATCGCAGCACAGCTTGCACACGCTCCGAATCTTTGCGCGCCGCGCGAACCACGGACTCCGCCATGAAGGCGGAGAAAAACATCTCGTGGGAGAAGCTGATTCTGTCGCCGCGCTGAGACACGAGCCGCGACTGGAGGATCAAGCGCCGCGTCACGTCTGCCACGTCCGTAGCATCGCAAAACCTGTCGAACTCTCGTACGGATAAGCTGAATGCAGCTTGAGAGATCAGTTCTTCAGCAAACCCGCACAGCGCGCGTGTTCCCGCAGCAGCGGAATCGCCGAGGCGCCTTCGGGCGACCGTATCGAATATGAGGAATTTACTTGCCCCGGCGGGCAACGATGCGGCGGCCTGCCCTATAAGTTCTGCTTCAAGCCCTGAGCGGGCTATCTCAAGGAGGGCTTGGCCGTTCGTGAAGTTTTCATCTTCCGGGCTAAGTTTAGCGAGCCGTGACTTCAGCGCGGATTGCGGCGGACTGACGAGAATCTCCTCGATTGACAGGAGCTCTTGCCTAGACATGGCGTTCTGTGAGGTTAGAACAACGCCCGCCCCATAGCGCAAGGAGAACGCTTGGAGGGCTCGCGTCAAAACAGTGTGTAAAGGCTCCGGACACTCGTTGTAGCCATCAAGAAACAGAACGAGCTGCCTTCCAAGGTGGCGGCTCGCACTTAGCAGATCGCGTGCGGAAGTACCGAGTAGTCCAAGTTCAGCGTCAATGATCTTCTGTAGCTTGCCCTCGAAGTCTTTGCCTTGGATGTGGATCGGTAGCACTCCGGCCTGTAAACATTCCGTGGCGATGCGTGCACTCAGCAAAGACTTCCCACAGCCTGACGGCCCCCGGATGAGGAGGGCGGATCGCGACAACAGCGCCTTCTCCAGAACCTCAGATGCCGAAATCAGCTTGTCGCCAAGGTTGTATTGATCGTCTTCAAGTCGCTTACCAGTTGGCCCGTGAAACCCCAAGAAGGAAGACTCATACCTCAACAGATTTCGTTCTGCTGCGAGCACAGCGTCGTGAATTGCTGCACCTCGCCCCGATACGCGTTCGAGGCCCAAATGAGCTGCTAAGGCTTCGCATCGCTCTTCACTCAACAAAGCTCCTGACGTTGCTCTGAGCGCAACCTCGACCGCATCCGATCCACCAATGGCCACCTTGAAATCACTTGGTGGCAACGAGGATCCGGAAGGAATTGCCGGAGCAATGGCGAGCAAGGCGTTGGGATAGCCGCGAAGAGGACCGAATAGCCCGGCCATGACATCACGCAACGCATTCTTGGCATCCAGAGCTTGCGTGTACCCGTTGCGAAGCTTTCGGCTGCCATACGGTCCGACCTGAGTCCAACTGCCGTTTACTCCACCCTTAACCGGCTGCGTGTACCCTTTGGCCTCAATGACAAGCGTGGTTGTGGCGGAGAATATCGCGACATCAACCTGACGCCCGCTAACGTTGAAGTTGGCAAATACGTAGGCCCATTCGGTACCCTTGTTTAGAGCGTCGCAAACGGTGACTAGGATCTCGCGGTCCGAGGCGTGCTCGATGCGCTCTCCGATGAAGAGACGAATGCCACCTCCGCAGTGAAGTGCTGCGCTCATCAGCTTGCATGACCCACACGGTGCGCCAAATTGCGACACAGCGCAAGACGAATTTCGCTGGATGCAAAGCCGCGCTGGTAGCCGATGGAGACGCCGGCCGCCCTCAGCGCTTCCGGAGCTTCGAACCAGATGCGGAGTTCTGCAGCCGGCCTTAAATAGCCCGGTCGTGTGGAAAACGAGTCCATAGTTCCTCCGTAAGCCGAACCTATTGCCCTGATACATTCTCCATCAGAGTTTTTCTGGCTGCTGAGCCCGGTTTCCATATTGCCCATAGACCTGCCAAAGCCCGGTCAGCGTGTGCCCAGAATGAATGCCTCGATTTTCCGCTCGGTCAGCGCTGAGATGTTCGTTCAGCAAGGCGTCATCCTTCGTCTTCACTGTCGGCTTTTGGTCGCAGGTAGCTGTTCGCCGGCGACTGCGTGCGAGGCAGCAATCGGCCTGAAGAGGATCTCGGACGAGGCCTAGCCAACAGCAGCTTCTGGCCGATACCAGCCGGGTTTAGGGCGATCACCTAGTGATGTTCATGTTAGTGGGCTTGCTCGTCAGCTTCGCTGGAATACATAACTCAGGTGTGCTACTCCGGACTCCTGCAACACTCAAAGGACGATTCAATATGGCTTCCAAGACCTAGGAGGGACGTCGACGGCCATCAGATACACGGCAACGAAGGCTCCCGGCACCATAACCGGTAGCCAGTAGGCCTTCAATTCTTGGTTGCCCTCGTCCCTGGACGCCAACATAAGAATCAGGGTGCGCACAGTTCGGATTGTTCCACCTATACACAGACGCGTTGCCCCCAATATCAAGCTCCATTAAACATGGCCTTGATTGCAAGGTAGCGCCCCAGCAGCGCGGGTGCCCCTTTCCGGCCCTGCAGCCTTGGTCCTGGAACAAGCGGCGACTAAGCAAGCACATAGCCATGGTCACGAACGGCGCGCAGAGATCCTATGACCCTCTACACCACAGACTACCTGGAGTACTACCTCACGCTGGTCGGCTGGATCGTGCACAACGGGATATGGAACATCTTGGTCGCCAGCGGCGTGTTCGCCCTGCCCTTCGTATCCATCGTCATCCAAGAATGGCTCCGTGCGCGCACCGAAGGCGCCGACGAGGGGAACAAGGGACTCCTGTCGGCGGTCCGCATTGAGAACCGCGTGTGGGTCGGCATCGTGGTCATCCTGTTCGCTGGCATCCCCTTTATCAACATCAATCTCTCGACGATCCAGTTCGATGCCACGCGCTCCAAGCAGTGCAAGGTGGATGTGGCGACGCCTCAGGACACCCGATGGTCCAATGCCTACACCTCCCTCAACAACCAAAGTGCGCAGGTGCCGGTCTGGTGGTTCTTCATGCATGCGATCTCGAAAGCGATTACCGGCGCGGCGGTCGCTGCCATCCCGTGCGGGACAGACCTTCGGCAGGTACGCATGGACATCGATAGCACACGCATCAACGATCCGGTACTCGCTCAGGAGGTGGCCGACTTCACCCATGACTGTTACGGACCCGCGCGGTCCAAGCTCTTCATGGGACGGCCAGTGCTCTCCGACGCACAGATGAACGATGTGACCTGGATCGGATCGGCCTACTTCCAGGGAACCAGCGGGTTCTACGACACCTACCACTCGCAAACACCGCGCTCCGCGTGGCCATATAACGCAACGCGCGATGCAGGCCTAGCCCAGGTGGACAACGGAGGCGGCTATCCAACCTGCCAGCAATGGTGGTCGGGCGGAGACCAAGGTTTGCGTAGCCGTTTGCTCGCCCAGGTGGATCCCGATCTGCTGTCGCGTATCGGGCGATGGGTGGGTTTCGTCTCACGCCAACAGGCGGACGATGCCATCATCCGCGCGATCGCCGCACCGCGGCAGCAGACAATGAACCAAGGACAGGCCTACGCCGACTACGGCGGCCAGGTGGACATGACGCTACCCAACATCGTGACGCGCGGCGCAGCTGACGTCGGTCTGGCAACTGGCTCGATCGGGTTCTTCCCGGCGATGGATGTGGTGCGGCAGGCGCTGCCGATGGTTCTGTCGTTTCTCAAGATGGCGATGGTCATCTGCATCCCTCTCGTCCTGCTATTTGGCACTTACGACCTCAAGGCGGTGGTGACGATGAGCTGCGTGCAGTTCGCGCTGTTCTTCGTGGATTTCTGGTTCCAGTTGGCGCGCTGGCTTGATAGCACCATCCTTGATGCGCTCTACGGGTGGAATTCACCGCACAGCAACCTCAACCTGTTTCTAGGCCTCAACAATGCCTTTGGAGACATGCTCCTGAACTTCGTAATGGCCATGATGTTCATCGTGCTACCCAGCCTCTGGGTTGCCGCGCTGGGTTGGGCCGGGGTTCGCGCCGGCAATATCGCCCAGCTGCTCACGACCGGCACCGAAGGCGCGAGATCTGCAGGAGGCAAGGGGGGCGACGTTGCAATCAACGCTGCGAAGTCTATGCGGTCGAAGTAACCGCTATCGCTCATGGTTCCTCTTGCTCACCCGGATCAATTCGGATTTCGCCCCTGTACAGGCCATATCCGGCCACGCCGTCTCGCCACCGAGCTTCCTCAGTAGTGTCGAGTGCATCAATGCAACCTACAAAACAAACGACAGCCATTGTGGCGAGCACGGCAATACCCAGCCAGAACGCTATATAGAACAGCATCCCTACAACG
Organism: Xanthomonas sp. WHRI 10204; assembly: GCF_040202875.1. NCBI lineage: Bacteria > Pseudomonadati > Pseudomonadota > Gammaproteobacteria > Lysobacterales > Lysobacteraceae > Xanthomonas > Xanthomonas sp. WHRI 10204. Next base: position 2,070,150 of record NZ_JBEGDW010000001.1, on the reverse strand, counting down.
ATCAGCAGGCTTACGGTACCTGCCACCCTCGCCACTCCCGACGGCATACCGGCGGCGACCATCCATCCTCTGAGCTGCTGATTCCGAAACAGCAGCCAACACCATATCCGCGCTGCAGCACGTCCAGCCCTGCGGCTCAATGTTGGCTTGGAGTAAGAGGTAGCCATCATGGTGTCCTCCTGCAATCGTTGGATCAGGTGTTGAAGGGATTCCGGATCGAAAGGCTTTCTTCGATGATGAGGCCGTGGTGCATGTCTTCCGTGTACAGGGTCTGACAGCCTTCGATGGCTGCCGCCGCAATGATGCAGGCATCGTAGAACGACAGCTGGTGCCGTTCGGCCAACTGCCGAGCCCGGTCGTGCACGTCGACCGTGAGAGGCACAACCTTGCAGAATTCCCGCACCAGCGCAAGGAATTGCCCCACCTCGCCCCACCCCATCTTGAGCTTGCGCACACACACGTGAGTGACTTCGTTGAGCACCTGCACGCTGATGATCGGCCGCCGCTGAAGGAGCTTTTCAGCATCATCCGCCTTCGCGGAGTCCTCGGACAACAGGTAAAGCACCACGTTGCTGTCCAGGAATATCTTGGCCCTACCCCCGACCATTGGCCTCTTCCCGATTGAACCTGAAATCTGCCGGCAGCTTGCCGCGGAACGTGCGAAGCCGCTCCAACAAAGCTTCCGAACCTGGCTTCTTGCGCACCGCGAAAAGGCGTGGCTCGTCCACGACAATCTCGATGTCGTCGCCCTCGCGCAACTCCAGGGCCTCCACCAGGCTTGCAGGCAGACGCACTGCCAGACTATTGCCCCACTTTGCGACTTGCATGTTAGCGCCCTTCAAGGATATACACAATTGACGTATATCCTACAACTCCTGAGCGTCTCCGCAACCCCAGCTTCATTGCGGCAGTGACGCCCGGCCAGGCACGTCAAAGGGTAAATGGAATGGAAGGGGCAGCAAGGGGAAAGGCTCTATCCTGAAAAGGAAAAAAGGCTTTTCGCTACTTTTTGCCGCCAAAACAGTGGCACCCGCCAAAGAGCCAAGCTTGTTAGCAGCTACATGCCCCTGCACGAATCAGAGTGCAGCCAGGGATGCTATCCAAATCGCTGGCGCTGCCTTGATGCTCACCCCACCGACGACTCGTCCAGGTTCCCGAGCTGCGCACGTGCGAGCCCTGCTTGCCAATACGTGGAGAAAAGTTCGATCAATTGAGGGTTGGTCATTCCCTGGACGCGTGGAACCTTGAAGATGATCCAGTCTTGTTTGGCGTTGTACCAGGAGCGCCCGACGCTATGCCAAGCGCTGACCGAGCGGGCGTCCTTGAGTGGGACGTCATAGTCACTGGACAGATCCACGAAGAGAATCAGATTCTCACCACGGTGACTGCCAGCGCCGACCCGGTAATTTTCGATCGCCGTCCACGGGATCGCCTGTGTGACGGCTGAGTACTGAAGCCCCTGGGCGCTGAGCGTCAACAAGGGAAGTTTTCTGCGTCGCCCAAGCCCGCGGGCGAGCATCCCCAATGCGGCCGCCATGGCTATAAACGCCAAGGCAAAGACGATGTTGCTCCGAAGCATCGCCACGCCGGGAAGTGCACACAGTAGCGCCAATATCCAGAGCAGCGCGCTCGAAAAACCACCTCCTTCATAGATGGTGAGCGTCTCACGCCCCCGAGCTGCCATCTCGAGTAATTCGGCTTGGGACGGATGGTGGTCCTGGCTTACGTCGTCGTGCATACAGACCTCTTGCCTCATGGATTGGTTGACCCGTTCCAACACTTCACCTTGGCGTTCAAAAGGCTGTTTGACGTTTAGAAGGGCCTAAAAATAAGACGAACGACGCGGAACATTCCCCCACCCGACATAAGCCGCCAAACATAGCGAGCCAGAGTGACACCGCCTTGAAGGCCGGGCAGAAGCAGGCAACGAACAGGGATCTACCCAATCAATCCCTGCAGCTACAGCAGACGGAGACGGAAGGCGAATGGATCAACTATGGCTGTAGAGCTCGCCCCGACCTGTGCAGGCCCAATGCACGTCGAGAGATCATCTCCGCAGCAGGTCTGGCACGGACGAAAGCAACATCGCCACGCCCGACGCGGTGAGTAGCCCCAGCACAACCTGCCGAAAGGTCGCCTCGCTCAGGCCGACGTACAGTCGAGCACCAAGCAAGGTCGGTACGAGCATCGCAGGCGCCACGATGGCGAACAGCGGCAGCATGTCCCGTGTGACCGCCCCGGTGCCCAGGTACGTCGCCATTGTGACCAGCAGCATCGACAAGTTGAAGTTTTGGATCACGGCGCGCTGCTGGTCCTTCTCGTAGCCGCGCAGCGTGCACCACAGCGTGGGCAGCGCGCCGGTGAAGCCGCCAAGGCCGCCCATGATGCCACCGGCCAGCCCCACGACCCCATCGGCGACACGTCCGCCTTTGCGAATGCGGGGTAGCCGCTTGGCCATCAGCATCGCAGGGCACCACAGCACCAGCAGTGTGCCCAGGATCGCCTTGAACATGGCCATATCGATCCGCGGCAGCAAGGCCACGCCCAGCGGAATACCCGCGAATCCGCCCAACACGAAAGGCAGCAACACGCGCCAGTCAAAACCACGTCGCACAGATGCCACGGCCAACAGTTGCCCTGTCAATGCACCGAAGACGGCGAGCGCCGCGGCAATGCGCGGCTCCAACGCCCAGGCCCAAAACGACATCGCAACCAGACTGAACGCAAAACCCGACAAGCCCTGCACGAAGCCTGCTACCACGGCACCGATCACCACCACCCAAAACACATCGTCCATGCACCCGTCACTCCGATTTGCTACGCGCTGCGCTCACTGCACATCTTGCCTCGCCACCGCGTCATATCCCAGCTCTCGCGACTGCAGATACCGCGCACCCGGCCCTTTTGCCAGGTGTACGTCCAACTGCGAATGATGGACCTCCAACTGATCGATACACGAGCTGGCAAAGCACTCCAGGCCCTGCCCTAGCGTCTCAACCGCATCCACGGTCACGCAAGCGGCCAGCAGATAGGTCGTATTGAGTTGCAGACGCGCGCTCGACAGCGAGGCACAGACCATCGCGTGGTCGGACAGCACCTTCATGCACATCATCTCCAACATGGAGGCGTGGGTCGGATTGACCTTGCCGGCCATGCTGGAGGAACCCGGCCCCACCGCGGGCAGTAACAGCTCGCCTAATCCGCATGCGGGCCCCGATCCCAGTAGCTCGATGTCGCGGCAGAGCTTCAAACACACCACCGAGATCATGACCAACCCGCTCCATACCGTCAGCAACGCCGTATCCACCACTTGGGCCGCGCATGGCTGCGGCGCCGACTGAAACGGCATGCCCGTCAGCGTACGCAGCTCCTCCGCAAAGCGTGTCCCGAAGCCCGGATGGACTCCTGCGCCATTGCCCACTGCGCCGCCCCCTTGAGGGAGCACTCGCAGCGTTTCGCAGGCGGTCGCCAGATGGGATTGAGAGCCGCGCAGCAAGGCGGCGAATCCACGGAACTCCATGCCTACCGTCGTGCAATGCGCGTCGCGCAGAAAGGTGCGACCGACCTTGGCTGTCTCATGATGCCTCGCTGCGAAGAGGTCCAGCGCCGTCGCCAAGGTCTCCAGCGATGAAGAAAACGAAGCCTGTAGTTCGCGGGCCAGTGCCATATGCACCACGGTCGGCCAGCTGTCGTTGGACGACTGGTTCCGGTTGACGTGGTCGAGCGGATGGATTTCGGCAACCGACCCGATGTCGGGTGACCCCGCCTTGGTCTCGGCCATGAGCTCGGCCGCCCGGCACGCGATCACTTCGTTGACGTTGATGTGGGTCTGGTTGCCATCGCCTGCCTGCCACATTCCGAGTGGGAAATGCGCGTCCCACGCCCCCGCCGCCACTTCCTGCGCAGCAAGTGCAATGGCGTCGGCAATGGGCACCGGCAGTTCCTGCAGGTGCGCATTGGCCCGCGCGCTCGCCTGCTTTTGCAGCCCGAAAGCGTGGATCAGGCTGCATGGAATCCGGCCCAGGCCGCTCGGATAGTGCATGAGGGCATCGGCCGTGTAGGCGCCCCATTTCGGATCGACCATTCTTGCCTCCTTCAATCCGGGATGTCGCGGGTCGCGAGCACCATGATCACCTCGACCGCGCCGCCACCGGGCAACGACGCCACGCCCACCGCCGTGCGAGCGGGCAACGGTGATTGCGGCAGCACGTCCTGCAGGCAGGCCGACGCCGCATCCATCACCCGCACGTGGTCTCGGAAGTCCGCGGTACTGCTGATGAAGCCCTGCAGCGTGACGACACGATCGACCCGGCCCAGGGTGCCCAGCGCCTTTTGCGCCGCGCGCAGGAGCAGCAGCACCGCGGCGGCAGCCGCCCGTTCGCCGATAGATACGTCCTCTTCGCTCCGCAGTGGACCGGCGATGATGGCACCACCCTGCCGCCCCACCACGCCGCTGGACACCCAGCAATCGCCAATCTGGAAGAAGCTGCTGTAGCGGCCCGATGGCTTCAGCTCAGGCTCGCCCGCCACCAGTGCATCGAGCCTTCGGTCGGCTGCGCAAACAACGTGGTTCATATCCACTGCCCTCCCCAATCTGTTTCCAACAGCGCTTGGCCACCCACCCAGCAGCCCTCGGCCTCCTGGGTCACCGCGGGCATGCGCACCGTGATCTGAGAGGGAGATCCCATCGCCTCGCCCTGCCGGACGGTGACCACCGCGGACCTCGGCCCCACCAGCGCCATGCGGCGCAATCCCCAGGCCAGGGCAGCGGCAGCGATGCCTGTCGCCGGGTCCTCCAGATAGCCGGACGCCCTGGGAAACTGTCGCGCACTGCAATGCACCTCCCGCGGTTCGACGCGGGAGACGGCATAGGGATACAACCCGGTTGAACCAATGCGCTCACAGACGATGGGTACCTGCTCCGCATTGACGCGCAGGGCGTGCAGGGTTTGCATGCTGTCCAGCCGGATGAGCGTCTTGGTCCGACTGGTGGAGGCATTCAATACGCCATCGACGACCTGCGACGTTCTGAGCCCCAGGCACTGCACAATCGAACGGATGTGCCCCTCGCCCAGCAACCGCATGCAAGCCGGTGGCTGGCTGATTTCGATGCGACCGTCCATCCTGCGCCCATGCACCGTCCCGCTGGCCGTGCGGATCGCGACCGGGCCTCCGTCCCAACGGTCCTGCGCATGCAGCAGCCACAGCGCGGCGATGGTGGCGTGGCCACACATTTCCATCTCGTGCATCGGTACGAAGTAGCGCATGTGCCAGCGATGCGTGCCGTCGCTGCACACGGTCACGAAGACGGACTCGTGACCGCTGGCACGCGCATGCGATTGCATCTCGGCACCGGTCATGGCCTCGGCGTCCAGCCAGACCGGCGCGGGATTGCCGCCGCGTGGATCGCCATCGATGGTGAAGACCCGCACCAACGGCGCCCGGGTCGATGCATGGCTTGGACTTGGGGAAACCCTATGCTGGGAGTGCATCGTGCTCACTCCACCTTGGCACCGACCGCGCGGGCGATGCCGCCCCACAGGGCGATGTCGGCAAGGATCCGCTGCGCGAACGCCTGGGGCGTTCCGGCCACCGGAGCCACGCCGCGGGCGAGCAGATCGGCCCGGACTTCCCGGTCCTCCAGCACCCGGCTCAGCGCCGCGTGCAGCCGCTGGATCACCGGCTCCGGTGTCGCCGCCGGTGCCATGAGGCCATACCAAAGCTCGGGACGGAAACCCTGCATGCCCGCCGCAGCGAAGGTGGGAAGGTCCTGGAACACGGCCGAAGGCTCGGTGATCGCCAGGGCCTGCATGCGCCCGGCGCGCACCTGCTGCACGAGCGCCGTCGGGTTGTCGAACAGCACCTGCACCTGCCCGGCCATGAGATCGGTCTGCGCCGGTCCGGCGCCCCGGTAAGGCACATGCGTCATCTCCACCCCTGCTCGCTGCTTGAACAGTTCCGCGACCAAGTGACTCGCACTGCCGTTTCCGATGCTGGCGTAATTGATCGTGCCCGGGTGGGCCTTCGCATGGGCGATGAATTCTGCCGGGGTTCGCCCAGGGAACCCTGGCGCAGTGACCAACACGAAAGGAGTAGTACCCAGCAGGCCGATGGGCACAAGGGCGTTGGGGTCGTAACCGAGTTTCGGATACACCGCCTGGGCAGAAGCAATGGTCGTTGTCGTGGCAGCAATCAACGTGTAACCGTCTGGCGTGGCCTTGGCGGCGGAGGCCGTGCCAACGGTTCCGCCAGCACCGGCGCGGTTGTCGATGACGATGCGTGCAGCAGGTCCCAGGGCGGCCTGGAGTTTCGGGGAGATCGACCGAAAAACCACATCCGTACCCCCGCCGGCAGGAAACGGGACGACAATGGTGATGGGTTTGCTAGGGAAATCCTGCGCGTTCGCGATGCGGGAAGTAGCAGATGCCAATGCGAGGCATGCCAACAATATGCCGAGGCGCCAAAAGCGCTGAGATCGAAGAGTCATAGCAGTTCTTTCAAAAAAACGCAGTGGATGAAACGCTGCAATTAATTCTTCGCGAACACTGAGTGGAGCGCACCTCCGATTGCGACATCACTCAGCACAATCGCGACAAGGGATGGATATGCAAAAAGAATTGGGACCGCAGGGATTGCGGGTGTCTCCCTTTCGGGAGCAGTTGCGCCATGGCTCTACGCTGGTGGCGAATCACCGGCAGGGCTATGCAGCGTCACCTCACACGCACGATTGCGACATGCTGTTCGTGCCGATGCAGGGACGGTTCGAGATCGTGGATGCATGGGAGCGCAGCCTGCAGTCGTCGCCTGGCGACTTTTTGTGGCTTGCTGCAGATGCGGCCCATGCCACATCTGCCCAGACGTTTCGGCAGACGCACCTCGCGATCTATGTCGATCCGGAACTTTGGTCTGCTGTCTTGGAAGCACAGGCCATCGTCCGACCCTCGCAGGGCTTGCGAACGGGAAGTGCAGCACTGGGCGCGCTCTCACGTCGCCTGCTCGACATTGCAGTACACGGTCGCGAGATCGATACCACCGCTTGGTGCGGTGCGGTGGTGATGGAAGCCGCGCGACTGTGTTCGCACCCGGTTTGGAACACCGAACCGCACCCTTCGCGGCATATCGCCAGCCTGCTTGCCGACCACATCGAAACCGACCTGGATCAACCACTCGCGCTGGATGCGTTCGCGCGCACTCAGCGGCTGTCGCGCCGCCAGGTCGAGCGCTACTTCCGCCTGCAGTACGGCCACTCGCCCCTGGAGTTCCAACAAAGCAAGCGTCTGCTGCGCGCCAAGTACCTGCTGGAAAATACCGAGGAATCGGTGCTGTGCATTGCGCAGCAGGTGGGCTGGGAGTCCGGCTCCTACCTGGCACGGATCATGAGGAAATCCTTCGGGATGTCCGCCTCGGAGTTGCGGGCGCACACAGAGCGCAGCGCCTGCGCACCACGTACGAAATAACGCACAAGCGTTTCAGGGAAGCCTGATTCAAGCGGCAGCCGCCGACGCATAACGTCGGGGCTGCGAGCAGTCCGACGCACCGTTGTTTGCCATCGCGCCCCTGCTCGGAAGCCACTGCGGCGCCGAGAGCGCTGCCACGTGGTCACTTTCCGCGCGACCGCAGAGGACAGCGCCCATGAAACGCATCAACGATATCGTGGAACCGGAAATCGCCTTGGTCCATGCACCGCAAGCGCAGCAGGCGCTGCGCAACGCCTATCGCGATTGCACCGAAAGCCTGCGACGTATCGAAGAATTTTTCGACGCCTTCAGCACGATGGCCTGGCATCCTGACGCCCGGCGCATCTTCTTTCACAACTGGCGCAGCCCGGGGATCGGATCGGCCAGTTTCTGCGCCCTGGCCTTCCGCGTGCTCGAACAAGCCGAGCACGCATCCCAGGATCGCCAAGTGCTCTTGTTGCGAACGGCGGCCCGTGTGTCCGAGGTGTCGCGCGAAGACGTGGGCATCGGCACGACCAACCACCAACTGCTGTACGACCGCTTCGCCACCGGCCTGACCGGCGATGACCAATGGAAGCTGGATCGGTACCGCATGTCCGGCGCCAAGGCATATCTCAATGCCTCGCGGCGCTACCGGGAAAACGGAGAAGATCTCGGGGTGGCCATCATCCGTTCGCTGCCGGAAGAGCTCTACAACCACGGTGAATTTGCCTATGCCACGCCCTGTTTCGTGGCTTGGCGCCGTGATCGGCTGGGCCGAGGCCAGGAAGGAGTCAAGGAGGATTTGCAGTTCCTCCACGATCACCTGGGCACCACGGAAAGCGGACACTTCGCCGCTCTGGTGCGCGGCATGGAGGACTACTTCGCCGCAGCACAACGGGAGCCTGACTGGCAGTTGCTATACCAAGCGAGCCGGCAGTTGATCGAGAACATGGCGACCCACTACGGCCTGCTGATGCAACACATGCAAGCGGCGCACACCCGATCCGAACTGGAAGCGGTGGCCTGATCCAGGCGCAGCCGCCAGCGCCCGATGTACGGCATGTTCTCGCAAAATCCTTGCATCCGAGGAACGCCCGCATGCACACCCGCTGGAAGATTCTCGCCGTGTCCACGGGCGTGCAGCTGTGCGCGGCGCTCGGGACACAGAGCATCGGTGCATGGGGTGTGTTCGCGCAGCAGCGTTTCGGACTCACCCATGCCCAGCTCGGCCTGCTGGCCACGCTCTGCGGCGCCATCACCATCCCCGGGCTGTGGCTGGCCGGCTGCGCCCTGGACCGTCACGGAGAGCGCTGGCCGGTCGCCGCTGGCGTGTGCATCGTGGCCGTTGCCCTGGCCTTGCTGGGACTGGCCGACAGCTACCCCGCCTGCCTGGCCGCGATGGTGCTGCTGGGCCTGGGCTACAGCCCCATCCAGCCGGGCGGCAGCCGGGTCGTCCACGGCTGGTTCCCGCCGGCGCAACGCGGACTGGCGATGGGCATCCGCCAAGCAGCGTTGCCCCTCGGAGGAGCACTGGCAGCGCTGCTCTTTCCTGCGCTCATCGGCGCACGGGGCTGGATGGATGCGATGGGCAGCGCAGCGCTCCTGATGGGCCTGGCGGGTGGGGCATTCGCCTGGGTTCATCGCCCGGCACCGATCGCCGCACCGCATGCTGCCCCGCGTGCCGGCCCGGCGGGGCACGCCACGTCGTTGCCCATGGTAGTCGGCGCCCTGCTGGTCCTGGGACAGACGGCCATCAGCGTGTACTGGGGACTGTTCATGGCCCAGGTCTTCGCGCTGCCGCTGACAACCGCGACCGCGCTGCTATTCCAGGTGCAACTGGCCGGAGCCGTGGGCCGCATCGTCCTGGCACGCGCCAGCGATCGGCATCCCGGCCAGCGATGGATGAGCGTTGCTGGATGCGCATGGGGATGTGCGGCCGTCATGGCCTGCGCCGCACTGCTCCCCGCCTCGGTGCCGCTGACATGGCTGGTCAGCCTGAGCTGCGCGGCGGGCTTCTTCGGCTTTGGCTGGTATGGGCCCTGGGTGGTCTGGCTGACGGAATCCGCGCGGGCAGACCAGACCGGCCGAGCACTCGGCGCAGCCATGGCCATGAACCAGCTGTCGATCGCCCTGGCTCCGCTAGCGTTCGGATGGAGCGTCGATCAGATCGGCGGGTATCGCCCGGCATGGTGGGCATTGTCAGCCAGCACTGTCATCGCTGGCCTGCTGTGCGGATGGACAGGGAGAACAACCCAGTCCATTGCCAAGCAATGAGACGTTCGTGCATCGCACTCTATCGGCATCGCGCGGTGCCCGATTGGTTCCGGACAGCAGGGAAGGACCTGCGCCACCCTGCGGCTGGGTTCGCCATCTCGGTGCAGCCCCATCCTGCCGACGGGCCTGCATGTTCAACCTTTTCCAACGCTCGCGGGCGAAACGCCCAAACGCATCGGCTCTCGTGGCCACGCCGCCCTCCGCGTCCCCCTCCAGCCTCGTGTCGCCGCAATCGGCGCAGGCCCTGCTCGCCACGGCCCGTCGCCAGCGCCTCATCGAGCACATCTGGCAGCGCACCTCGCTCTCGCGTGCGCAATTCGACCATCTCTACCGGGCGCCGCTGCAGCGCTACGCCGAGTTGGTGCAACAGTTCCCGGCTTCCGAGAGCCACCACCACGCGTACCCGGGCGGCATGCTGGACCATGGCCTGGAAATTGTGGCCTATGCGCTGAAGCTGCGGCAGTCGCATCTGCTGCCCGCTGGCGCCACGCCCGAGGCCCAGGCCGCCCAGGCGGAGGCCTGGACCGCAGGCGTGGCCTACGCCGCGCTGATGCACGATCTGGGTAAGATCGCGGTCGACCTGGAGGTCGAGTATGGCGATGGGAGCGCATGGCATCCATGGCACGGCCCACTGCTGCGCCCGTATCGATTCCGCTATCTCGCCGGGCGCGAATATCGCCTGCATGGCGCGGCTACCGGGTTGCTCTACGTGCGCGTGCTGGACCGGGACATCCTGGACTGGCTCAGCGGTTTTCCGGACCTGTGGGGTCCGCTGCTCTACGTCCTGGCAGGTCAGCACGAACATGCCGGCGTGCTGGGCGAACTGATCGTGCAAGCCGATCAGGCCTCGGTCGCGCAATCGCTGGGCGGAGATCCCGCCAAAGCCCTGGCCGCCCCTCGCCACGCCCTGCAGCGCAAGCTCCTCGACGGCCTGCGCTACCTGCTGCGTGACCAACTGAAGCTCAACCAGCCCGAAGCCTCCGATGGTTGGCTGACGCAGGACGCCCTCTGGCTGGTCAGCAAGACCGTCTCGGACAAGTTGCGCGCGCACTTGCTGTCGCAAGGCATGGAGGGCATCCCCACCAGCAATCTGGCGGTATTCAATGTCTTGCAGGAGCATGGCATTGCGTTGCCGACACCCGATGGCAAAGCGATCTGGCGGGCCACGGTACGAAGCGACGGCGGCTGGTCCAATACGTTCACGTTTCTGCGCCTCTCCCCTGCCCTGATCTGGGATGCCTCCGAGCGGCCGGAACCCTTCCATGGCCAAGTGACGGTGGTGGCGGCCGATATGAAGGACGATCAGGCACCGGTGGCAGCGGGCGATCCTCCGAGACATTCGATATCGCCGCATGCACCCGAAGGCGAAGCCGTTGCCCTTCCGCACACCGCCGCATCCTTCCCCTTTCCAGACGCTCCACCGCCGCACGATGGGATCGAGGCAATGCTGGCACTGCTGCAGCCAGAAGCAGAAACGCAAGACGACATGTCGCCGACGCCGATCGAAACTAACGCGCCGGCTATCACTCCGCACGGTGGAGTCAGGGCATCCACCACCGACCGCGTGCGTCTTCCCGCTGATGCGCAAGCCGCGCCATCGGGCAGGCATTTCCTGGACTGGCTACGGAACAGCATCGTGAGTCGCCGTCTCATCATCAACGATGCCAAGGCGCTGGTGCATACGGTTGCAGACACTGCTTACTTGGTCAGTCCAGGTGTTTTTCAGCGCTATGCACAGGAGCATCCCGAGGTCGTCGCGTTAGCCAAGCAAGAAAAACTTCCCGAGTGGCAATGGGTACAAAAGCAGTTCGAAAAACTGCGCGTGCATCGCAAGCAGCACGATGGACTGAATATCTGGACATGCGAGGTTGCCGGGCCTCGCAAAACGCGCAGACTGCATGGCTATCTGCTTATCAACCCTTTGCTGGTCCTGCCGCAGCCCCTGCCTGCCAATCCATATCTCGTCTTGAAGGACGCGACGCCGATACCGAAGGCAGATCGGGGCGAAGTGGCCGTCGACGACTGACGCTTTCAACACGCAGCCATTCGATGGCAGCACGCTCAGTCAGGATGCGCGATAGCGGCCTTGCGCCGGTCCGGCTATAAAAGGGACCAGCAGCCAAGGTATCCCTACCTGGCCCGCCCGGTGGATAGCCATCGGCCCGGACGTTGCTGGTTTTTTTGTCGGCCTGCTCGGACCTCGTCACCGAGCTGCGGACTGTAGCGGCCCATCCGACATCCATAGATTGCCGCGGACCATCGAGCGCTTCCATCGGGTCACCCCTGACCGGCTTGTAAGAAGTCACTGACTGCTTTGTAGGGTCGATCGCACGCATGCCTGATTTCGGCCGCATGGCCATTTCTCTCAGTAGGCATGGGGATCGTGAGGCATCAAAAGCCGATGATTCGAATCAGGTCGCGCCCTCGGAACTAGACGACTGCCTCATCATGGGCTCTCAACAATCTATTCAAGAATCCGTCGCTTGGCGATCATGTCGTGGCGGGTAACGAACGGGAATTCACCGATCACAATGGCGACCAGCCGCAACCGCGCCCAAGGAGGGCCGACGACCCCATGACTCGATTCATTCCATTGCGCCCCAATGGCGCTGACGCCTCCCAATCGCCCCTCCTCCCCGTCGCGCTCAAGCATCTCCAGCCGAAGCCTCTGGGAACTGGCGCTTCCTTGGCAGCGGCGGGCAGCACGCTCCCTCCCACCATCACCTTCGCCAGCGGCCCGGCGGCCGTGCTCCCGGGTTTGAATTTCTCGGTCGGGACCATCTCGGCCGCGGCCGACGGCACGATATGGGCCCTCGACCAAGATAGCGACAGCACCGGAACGTTGCAGGTCTACGACTACGCCAAAGCCGCCCTGAGCACCGTCTACGCCAGCCCTGATGCGAGCTTCGGTGCCATCTGCGCCGTGTCCGCCGACCTCGTCTACGTCGTGGCGACGGACAGCACCACGTGGATCGGTCAGGTCGACGGTAGTGGCGCGGTCACGAAACTGGGCTCTCCGCCCAATGGCGTGACGATCTCCGACATCACCGCGGCCACGGATGGCACGCTGTGGGCACTCGACGCCCAGGGCAATCCCTATCAATACGCCAACAGCAGTTGGACGATCCAGAACCAATCCGACCAGACCACGCTCGTTTTCACGACGATTTCAGCTGGCAGCGCCGACCTGATCGTTGGCGCAGCGACGGCAGACGGCTATGGTCCGATCTTCTGGCAATGGACGGCCGCCAGCGGCTGGAAGCCATTGAGCAACGGGGGTCACTTTGGCGGCAGTTGGATAGCCGCCTGCGCCGATGGATCGGTCTGGTCGCTAACGCAGACGGAACTGACGCTGTCGGCGCCGGGTGGCGTAGTGAAGACGATGGACGTCTCCGGCTTGGAATTCCCACAATCATGGACTGCGGGCTCCCAGTTCCTTTGCTGCGCAGTAACGATCGCCAAGCCACTCGCCGTCGTCATTGCCCCCTTCACGCTGGGTCTGCTGGACGTACCCGCCACACCATGGCCGGCGATGAATGCCGGACAGAAGACGGCGTACACCGCCGTCGATGCCACGCTCGGCATCACCGTCTCCGGCGGCATTCGCGCCCAGTACGCCAACACGATCGCGCCGCTGTCGAGCTACCAGGTCGAGCTCTCACAGATGGCGCAGCCGGCCGGCGTCTCAGCGGACGATTGGACCGCGCTCAAGGCGCAGTTGATGACGGAACTCACCGCGGTCATCGGCGTCAATGCACTGTTCGTCGAGTTGGGAACACTGTCGTCGGATCTGGCGACCATTCAATCCGACCAGTTGCAGGCGGTCTCCACCAATGTGGGCCTGACCGTCCAGGCGCAAGGCGGATCGGAAGTGAGCGTGGTGCTGACCACGCTGATGACGACCTTCCTGTCCCGTGTCGGCACGCTGTTCGCGCCGCCGTACGGGCTGGCCGTCTCCCTGATCGGGTCGGGACTTGCTGCGGCGATGAACTACAACATCCAGCAGAACAGCCCGAGCGCGCCGCCCGGCACCTTGCAGGTGACGTACGCGAAGTTGGCCGAGGCCATGGCAAACAACTTCATCCAGTCGATTGCGGAGCGCGCGACCCAGCAGACCGCCATCGTGACCGATTGGGGCAAGCTCAGCCTGGCGGGACAGGCCATCAGCCAGGGCCTCTGGGTCTGGCCGGACACGCTGACGCCATCGCTGCTGGCGGGCTTGGCGCCGGTTTGGCAGCTCAGCTTCTACCAGTCGTTGATGCCGGCGGGGTGGCAGATCCTGCAGGGGGAAGAGGTGTGCGGGCCACATGTCTTTCCGGCCCCCAAGCCACCGTCTTCGCCCAACCACGCGATGATGACCAAGCACGAGAGCGATTCCAGCTATGACTCCGTCTACTGGTACTACATCTGCTGCGCGCTGGGATCTCCGGGGGACATCACCAAGAACGTGGGCGCCTATCCGAGCACGGTGCTGACGCAGGACCTGTTCACCAGCCTGGGCGTGACCCCCTCCGACTTCTTCGGCGGCCAGAGCGGGTGGAGCCTGCCGGTCGTGCAGTCGCCGGGCTGGGCCGATCCGGACGATTCTGTGCAGTGGGATGCCTACGATCCGAATGACTGAGTCGCTGCGATGAGCCCACGGACGCGCTGAGTTCCAGCGCGTCTGATCAGCCGTCTATTCGGCAGTCTCGCGTTCCCCCAGCGCGAGGAGCTTGCTAGCGCTCATTCGCACTCGAAATCAATGTCGATCAGATGCTGGTCGCGGTCCTTGCGCGTCGTCGCCGTGCAAGACCTGACGTCGTCGCCGACGCGCTTGTAGATCTGCACCGCGCCAAGGGCGCCGTATTCGCACACTAGGTAGATTCCATAGGGATTTCTGCTCTCAAATTTCCAAACGCCCTCTGAGACCCCCGATGATTCCTGCTCATCGCCACGGTCAGGGATCAGCGAGGCCAAATCGCGAGGGTGCCCTGAAAAGACACCCATGGAAAAGAATGGTAAAGACCCGTCGCCCTTGAGGATGGCCTGGGTTCCTTCCGGTACATCCTGGGTTTGCAGGACCGTCTCTGAAACAGCCAGTGTCGTTGGACACTTCAACGTGTCCTTGGCAAACGCTGCACCGCATAGCAGCACCCCAGCCAACGACATTGCCGCGATCGCAGCGGTTGAAAAACGTTTGGATGACACGCGATGACTCCTGATGCGTTGGGCTTATGGGTTGGAGGGCGAGGACGACAACAGATTCGTGAGCGGAAGCGAGTGCGCCGGGCCGCCTGGACGGCACTGGCGAAGTCGCTCGGTCTCCGTGGCGACCTGGGCTGGCTCCCAGGTCACCCGGATCAACGCGTACCGATGCGGCACCGCCCATTGATTCGGACCGGTATCGATCGCGCTGTATCCAGTCAGGCAGTCCGAGGCGGACCTGGCTACCCTTGCCGCGCTCAGAGTGCGGTAAGAACCTGCGACGACGGCCTGCACCTGCGGCGGCGGAGGTTCCTCGGAAAACACCTGCTGTTCGGTATCCCACTTCAGCTGACGAGCAAGCACGTCATCTGCAGCATCATCGTCAGGCGAGAAGAACAGCGAGACGTAGACCGGGGCATGGCGCTTGGGGATCGCGACCCAGGACACGTGAGGGCCCTGCGGCTCGACCTTGGACCACGCCACTTTCAGATCACCCGATACCGCGGTCAACAGGGCGTGCTGACGTTTCGGATGCTCGAACCCCGCAGTCTGCGTCACGAGCAGTGCATACGCACCCGTTTGCTTGCCCGGCTCAAGCGGCACCGCGCCGGCGGAGACGGCGACCTGATCCTCCTCCAAGCCCGTCGTCCAGACGCGTGGCAGAGCCGCTCCGAAGAATGCGATGGGTTCAGCGGTATGCGTCTGCGCATCGGCTCCCGATGCCGGCGCGCCCGACGCGTACCACGTCAACCTGACCGGCCCATGCCTCTCAACGCCCCATTTTGCTCGGCCTTCTAAAGGCTCTGCTTCCGATGTCCTCGCGACCAAGCGCACCTCAAAGGGACATGCCGCGTCATCGCATGGGACAAGAGCGACCTCGTAGATCGATCGGCGTCCGCCATCCGCGTCGATATCCGCGGGAAGAGACTCCAGCACCTGACGGCTCGTTCCACTCGCAGGGTCCGCATTGGAGAGCGGTGCAATGGAGAGCAACAACAAGAAACCATTGACCACCGCGCAGGCATCTGTCCAGAGACCGTGCGAACACGGAGATAGGCGATGCAGAACCCGTAGAGCCATCACATGCTGTACCTGCTACTCACTGACGTACGATGAGATGTATGGCTCAATCAGTTGGACTTCACTGAGCTGGCAGTCGGGGTAGCCCCACTTGGCCCAATTGTTCCTCAGCCAATTGGCATCGATTGCGTATCCCTCGCCGTTAGCCGGACGGGATTCGCTGGGCAGTACGACATAGAGCAATCCGGCCTTGTAACCGGAGACCACCATCAGTGCGTACGTTCTTTCACCCCCCATCGGAAACTCGACGACCATGAAGTCAACAATCGCCTCGTAGGGGAACGAGCCCGGGCATCGCAATACACTGCCGCGCGCCAAGTCTTTAATCGTGTCTAACAAAGTCATGGCTATTCCATCTACGTCCCGTATCACGGTCACAGTAACAATTCATTTGCTCAAGCAGGCAGGCATTCCGTGCTGCCGAGATAGTCCACCATCATTGATGGCTTGGTGACTGCTGAGCAAGCAGGAATGCAGCGATCTGACGTGGGACTGTCGTGCAAGCGCATGCATACTTTCAAACAGACGAGCGGGAAGGACCATTCCCTACCCCGTCTTGTGTAGCGCCGCATATTCGACCATCCCTCGTGGCGCTGGCACACTGGCACCTTTGAATCGATGCAGACTACCCCATGCTGCCCGCCCTGAAAGTGCTGCTTATTGTGCTGTCCGGTACCGCGATGTGCAGCGTAGGCGCTGCACACGCCGTCAACCATGACCGGTCACCTGAGTGCGACAAGGCACCGGCCCTAACAGGGGACTCGGCGTTGTGCACTGCGCAGCATGGCTTGCTGAAGCTCACGTATGAGCGCGCATCCGGCCGCATCGTGCTGCAGGCGCCCACTGCACGAAAGACCGTGCTGGAGACCATCCCCCACGCTTACGATCCCGCACGGGTTGGCGCGGAGGACCTCATCCGCTGGCTACCAATGGAGCTGCAGCCTTATCTCGCACACGGCAAGCTGCTCTATTTCTCCGCACGCCGTTCATCACCAGGCGATGGGCATGGCTACTGTGGCGCGGGTGCCGAGATCAGCGTGACCGCGGTGAACCTGCGCCCCGTGCCGAAGGTCGAAGGACATGTGCCGGTGTCCAGCTGCCTGGACAACATCGAGCTGGCAGCCAGTAGCGGCAGCGACCTGAGCCCCTACACGGTCAGGGATGGGAAGTTGACCATTGCGTTCAGCGCGTATCCGGGCCGCGGACAGGCCGTGGCTCAGATCAACGACGATCTGACAGGACTCGATTTCCTGGCATCTCCATGATCTTCGATCCGCCCCTGATCCAACGCAACCTGTTCGCCATGAAAAGGCTGATTCGCATCGTTCTCCATGCTGCGTCCCTTCTCGGCCTGACGGTCATCGCACTCACCGGGCGGAAAGATGACCTGATCTACGAGATGGACCCGTCCATCCCCCCGCATGCCATCGAGCATGGCTCAGGCAACCACGTCGTCTTCGCCGGATTGGTGTTTGCGCTCGTGGCACTGGTACAGGCAGTCCTTGGCGCTAGAACCCGCTCGCCGTGGGAACGGACTTTCTCTGCCAGCTTGATCATTGTTGGGATGGTGCTTGTTGTGCTGAGTTCGGCAAGGTGACGCCGTGTGCACGGTGACATTGATGTCGACGTCGATGCCAGCGTTGTGACCCGCTTTATTCAATCTTTCGCTTGCTTCGAGAACGCCGTCCGCAAGCGTTACGCCACGCCAAACCGATCATCGACCGGTTGACCGGTAGGCTGCTAACCTTCTTTGGCACAAGACTTCTTTTATCCAAATAGAAACCCTGCAGCGATGCTGCCAGTTCGTCCTGGCTTACGCCATGATGCTCAGCCTGCATTTGCTCCAACGCAGCACTTTCTCCATGAAAGGTACTTGATACATGTTGACCGGCATGCTTCTGCGGACCTACTTCTCCCTGCACCATGCACAGATGGCGGCATACCATGCCAGGACAGCCGCGACGCTCGAGCTCGATGGCTCTGAAGAAAACGCAATTGCAATGAGCGCCCACGTCTCCGGCGCCGTGATTTGCGCAGGCGCCTTCATCGACGCTACCGCCAACGAGCTTTCCGAGAACGACGGCCGACCACGCAAGGACATCCGTGGGGTGCCTGCATCGTTACTCCGCCTCAACGAAGTTTTGGACGACGCTGGCATGGCCACGATTCAACAGGACGACGAAAGGTGGAAAGCAGCACACACGTTAATCGATCTTAGGAACCGGCTAATCCACTACAGACACGACTGGCTGGATTCCGGCACAGAGAACATGGTAGGTCAAAACAACCTGTATGACAGCGCGCTTCGACCACGCATGGAGGCTTCGTTCGTGTTTCTACCCGCTTACACGCCCTACATTCCACGCTTTCTTTCGCCTGATTGTGCGGCCTGGGCCATCAACTCGGCTACTGAGTTCTTGGATGACTTCTTCTCACGCTTAGGGAAGCCCCCAAACCACGACCATCTCCGCCACCGAATCGACGTGCAGCGCCAATAGTTGCCCCTTCTCAGGCAGCGGGCCAACCGAGTGCTCAAGCCTTCTTGTCTAGTGGCTTGGGACCGTCCTGGTGAGTTTCAGGCAATGCGTGAAACTCTGACACCACCTCGGGATATGGCGTCAACCAGCCATGCAAGGCCTCCAGTAATTCTTGCCTTGCGCTCATCGCTTTAGCGCGCGCGTTCTCTTCGCCGTATTTTTTTACGGAGAAGGAGCGCCTGCGTGTTTTTCCTGTTGGCAGATACACGATCGCGGTCCAGTAGACGTACTGCCCCTCGATACGCCGAGATACGCCAGGAACGCCGGACGTGTTGTTGGTCCTGACGATCGATGCGAAGTCCCGCATGCTCATGGGTGGAGCGGTCTGCACCACTAGATCGCGGTATGCCATGGCTGCCGCCTTCGCACCGTCAACTCCGCCGTGTCTCACACCAGAAAAATCGCGCTGATAGTAGTGATCATGTCGGCGGATGTTCACATTCCAGCCAACGACCTCACCCTCGCGAACCTGGGGTGAAAGACCATAGGTCTTCGAGCCCGTCAAAGAAGGGGAATCACCAGTCGAACGTGGCGCGCTGGTTCCAACGGCCCGGATCGGGGCCTCGGCTTTGTATGCAGCCATTGCGTCTTAGGCGCTGACTCAGGAACCCTGAATCAACTTGTCTTTCGCAGTGAATGGAGGAAGCCAGGACGCTCCGACCCACTCTCCAGTGCGCACGAGGCTCATGGTCTTCAACGTCTTACCCGGTCCATCAAACACGCAGTGCACGGCCCATGTCTGCTCATCGAAGCCCGGAACCAGGAAACACGCCATCGCGGGCAAAGCCAACACCGTCTCGTCGCCCTTCTCTGCCAGCAGGGCGACGACCTCGCGCACGGTCGCCGTGGAGGCGTCAAGGCCCCGAGGCCATTCCCCTTTCCAGGGCTTCGCCGGTCGCGAGAGCGCCGAATGGAAAGTCAGCGCGTGCAGGCCCCAGAGTTGCTCGTCTTCCGGTGCGCTGGGGTTCATGCACTGCAGCATCAGAGCGAGCCCATAGCTCTCGATGCTGACATGGTAGGGATCGTTCCCCCTACTTTGGCGAAGTTCGGCAACAGGAGGGGTGAGCGATAGCAGTGCCATATGCAGTGGCTCCTGGCGGCTGAAACGGCCAAGGTTGCGCAGCAACATATCGGGAAGAGGATCAAACCGGAAAGGCATAGGCAACTGCTGGAACAATCAGGCCGAATTGCTGTCCGAGAGCAGGAACGCCAGATATTTCGGATCCTCATCCGAGAACAGTTCGTCGCCCGCCAGCATGTGGGCTTGCGCCAGCATGCGTTTGGCATGCGACTGCTCCCCCAGTTCTAGCAATGACTGCCCCGTGCGAAGCAGCAGATAGGGGTTGTCGGTGCCTTCTGGCCCGCTCATGGCATCCTGGAAAGAGATCCGCGCCATCTTGAAATCGGCGAGATCGAAGTAGGCCTCACCCAACGAGCCGTTCAGCCAAGTCCATGCCTCCCAGTCGTGTTGGGGTGCCGGCAGCAGATCAAGGGCCTGCTGTAAAGGCGTGATCGCGGCCGATGGCCTGCCGTTTTCAAGCGCGTCATTGGCCTTCTCCGACAATGCCGTGACTTTCTCAAAGATGTCATCGGGTAGTTGCGGTCCCTCGCCGTCGAAATCTTTTTCGACCATTACTTTCCTGCCTTTTTCATCTGGTCCAGAGCATATTTCAAGTATTTTTGATCTTCACCAACGTAACCTCTTCGGCCACCCACCTCATAAGCCTTGACTAGATTATGCGTAGCCAAATCTTGCCGACCAGACTCAAGATAGATTTTTCCCAAAATAATATACGGCTCAGGATCGTTTGGCAAAGGATCACATTTAAACAACTCCTTCGCCCATTTCTCAGCGGAAGTAAAATCCTGCCTTTCAATATAAAAATCGATAATGACTTTTATTGTGCTTTCAGAAGAATCCCATAGATGCTTTGGCTCGGGGAAGGCATCCCAAGTCGCCAACAGCTTACTCTCTGCCGACTTGTAATCGCCAGAGGCTTTTGCATCCCTGTATACCTTGCCGTTTACAACCATCTGGTTGTAAACCTCGGCAGGCAAAACGCTGACACGCATCACAACCTTCTATGTTCAAAGAGAGAAAGCAATTATTACCAAACGGCGAGCGTCATTGTGCAGATTTTTTTTTATTATCCAGCACGAATTTAATGTACTTTGGATCTTCCCCGACGTAGCCTCTTCGGCCGCCCATCTCATAAGCCTTCACAAGTTGCTCCTCTGCGAGAGCCATCCTGCCTGATTCAAAATAAATTTTTCCAAGGATGATGTAAGGCTTAGGATCGTTAGGAAGCAGATTGCACTTAAATAACTCGCCCGCCCAATTTTCCGCGCTTTGAAAACTCTTCCGATCAAGATAGAAATTAATAATATCTTTAATCAAACTTTTAGATGAACTCCATAGATGCTTTGGCTCTGGGTAGACGCCCCATGAGGACAGCAACATCCTTTCAGCCTTCTCATAATCATGAGACTTCATGGCCTCCCCATAGGCCTTCCCATATTCCGACTCTTTCCGCTCAATTTCCAGTGGCAACTCTTGCGCTGGCATAACAAGATCCTTCACTTCAATGGAGGTAAATAGGTTTCACCCAAACTAGCGCCCGCCGATCGATTCAGGGACATGTGATCCAGCACATAATTATCTGGATTTTTCATGAAATCTCTAACCTCGGGCGATCTTGCACCAAAACTCCTACCTTCCTCATTCCACCAAGATACCGCATCCTTGGGCGAGTGCGCCATATCAGCCTCTTTGATACTGTACCAGTCCCCGTCAGATGCCATAAACTCGCGCTCACCCGTACGGGGATTATTTCTAATCTTACCTTCCCCCTCCATTCGCTCGATAACCTTCTTTCCCGTTGTAGAGGTTTTTCCTGGCGTTTTGCCTAAGAATAGCTCACGAAGACTTCGCGCTTTGATCCGCACCCCATTCGCCTTGACAGTAGAGAACTCCTTTACCGTCTTGCCCTTACTTGTGACGACGTTGGTCACTTCCACAGGCTTTGCTGCCTGCGCCGCCTTGGCAGCTTCAGCGGCTTTGGCAGCCTCAGCCGCCTTCGCAGCCTCTGCAGCCTTCGAAGCCTCGGCCGCCTTGGTAGCCGCGCTCGCCGCTTCGGCCGCCTTAACCCCCTGAGCCAGCTTGGCGACATCCCCCACCACCAACACCAGGCTTCCAACCTCCAGCCCAGCGCGGGTCACGGCCTCGACATAGTTGCCTTTCTCCCAGGCATCCGTCACAGGCTTGGCCAGTTCGTGGCCTGCCGCCTTCGCAGCCTGCTTGAGGCTTTCCAGACAGATATTGCCCAGTCGAATCTGCTCGCCGAGGATCTGCGCATCCAGGTTGGCATGCACCATGCCGGGCAAATTGGCGTACTTGCCGGCCGTGTAGACCAGTTGTCCGAGCCCTAGCGCGATGTCCTTGCCGAAGCCCAGCACGCCACGCGTCGCCTGGGCACCCACGTTTCCTACCGTGGACCAGCCGCCCTCGTCCTTGATGTCGATCGAGGCAATGCCCTCATCTGCCATCTTGCTGAGGTCGCCGAACCGGACGAACTCGTCCAACTGGCTCGGGTCCATGAAGCTGATTTTTTGCTTGATCTGCTGAAGCTTCTCCAGTTCCGGGGAGCTCTTGGGCGGATCGTTGCAAGGGAGCTTCCCCTTCTCCACGACGCCAGCCGGTGCGCCCTGGGCGGTGACAAGCTTGCCGACGGTGTTGGGCCCGCCCGGTCCGACGTTCATCAACACCACCGTGTCATGGCGGGCGCAGACCAGCCCGTTGACCTTCACGCGGGTATCGTCGCCTACCAGCTGCACATGCCCAGGCTTCTGCGAGGTCTGCGATACCACGCCCTGCCCCGCATTGGCGTCCGTGCCGCGCACCCAGTCGGTCAGCCGATAGACGTGCGTGCCGCGTGCATACACGTTGGGCGAGGCCTTGAGTTCGTTGGACAGGTCGCGGTAGCTGTCGAACGGCACGGTCGTCTTGCCAACCTTGCACACGTCCGGCGTAGTGCAGACCGCCTTCCACTGCGCCTCCACATTCGCGATGTGCTTTTCAGCCACGCTGTACCTCCGAGGGGAGGCGGTTGCGATGGATGTGGATGGGCTGCGCCGCGCCGCGCTGCGCTGGCCCGGCTGGAATGGCCGCAAGCATCACGCTGCGCAGCCCCCACTCCTTGGGAACGGTGCGCCGCCAGACCAATTGCAGCGATTGCGTGTCGAGGTCGATGGTGACCGTGTCCAGCCGCAGCGGCAAAGGCTGCTTCAATCCATCCTTGTCGCCAAGCACTGCCAGGATGTCGATGCCGGGGAGTTGGCTATCGATGCGCCCGCTCACATCACAACCGACCAAGGTGATGGGCTCGTCACCCTGCAGCCAGCCCGGGGCGATCAGATCGGGCTGCGCGGACTGGTAGAAGGCGAAATCGAAGTCCGCCGGCAGATACGGAAAATGTTCGGCCCGCCATGCGTCGTCGTACGTGCCGGCATGGCGCGCACGCTGTGGATTCCAGCGGGCCACCGGGCCGAAGCAGACCGGTGCGTAGCGTTCGCGGATGTCGCGCAGCGGTTTTTGCACCTCTTCGATTTGCGAGGCCAGGTAGTACTGCGAGCGGCTCAATTCCGCGTCGCCTACATAGCCCCGGCCCACCGGGTTGGGTTGGTAGGTGTCGAAGGCAGCATCGTCGTGGATGTCGTCGCTGGGCGGTCCGCGATAGCCGGCGCGCCGCATGGCGCCTCCATACGCCATGCCCGCATGCAAAGGCACGGCAGTGGCGGGCTCCGGCTTGGTGAGGTGCCATCCGCGCAGAGGCATCCAGTTCCAGGCGCGCATGCCAGTGACCATCGCGGTCTTCGACACCGGCCCCACCCGCACCCCAACAGGCCATTGGGGCAGCGGCTTGCCATCTGGGGACCGCGCATGCCCGATCACGTGGATGTCGGTGCGCTGCTTGGCCACGACGAGATGGGTCTCCTCTACGAAGGGCGAACTTTCCGGCGCGCCCAGATAGCGGTCCGTGCAGTTGATGGGGATTTGCTCGTCCATGGCCAGCGCGGGTTGGCCGTGCGCCAGGGAGAAACTGCCAACGACGATGATGACGTCGAAATAGCGACCCTTGGTGGTCGCTTTCTCGATGACCATGTGCGGGAATGGGCTGTGGTTTTCGACGTCCATACCGAGCTGATTGACTTCAGTTCAGATGGATGTCTTCGCCATTGATCACTACGTTGTCGCCTTCGGCGGTGATCTGGATCAGTTTGCCGTTGAGGTTGACGGTGCCGTCGTCCTTCATCTCCAGCACGGATTTGCCGACCTTCAACGTGATGCTGCTTTCGTCCATGACGAGGCTGGAACTCTTTTTTGCACCACCGCCACCGCCGGACGGTGCGGTGATGTTCATGGGCGCGGCGCCAGGGGCACCGCCACCGCTACCGCCCACGGTGAGCGCATATTTCTTGCCGGCCGTGTGGGTGTGCTCCATGCCAATGGAGTCGCTGCGATTCATGCCCACGTTGGTCATCATCGTGAAGCCCACGTTGAGGTTGTAGGCAACCCCGACGTTCGTCATCTTGAACACGCCCGTGCTCTGGATGCAGCCGACCCCGATGGTCTCGGTTTTCAGGATGCCCACCGTGGTGGTCCAGTTCTTCGCGATGGCGTCGGTTTCGTTGCGCCCGACCGTCTTGCTCCTGTTCCTTCCGATGCGGATGTCTTCGTTGATCCCTACGGTTTCATCGCGGTTGTCGCCGATGTCGATCTTTTCGTTGTGATCCACGCGCTCGCTGCGGTTGGAATGGATGGTGATGGTCTCGTCGCCATCGACTTCCTCGGTGCGCCAGCCGTGCACGGTGATCTTTTCGTTGCGGTCCACGGTCTCGGTGCGGTCCCGGTGGATGACATTGGTCTCGTCCCGGTCGATGGTCTTCCTGCGGTCGTTGCCCACCCACTTGTCTTCGTCGTTCTCGACTTCGGTGAGCTGGTCTTTCTGCGCATGCAGCCACAGCTGCTCGGCCCCGGCCTTGTCCTCGAAGCGGATGGCGTTGGCATCGCCCGCGCCGCTCTTCATGCCGTCCCCGAACGCCCCGCCCTTGCTCGATTTGGTCTTGATGCCCGACTGCGTGGCGTTGGCCGGCAACGACCACGGCGGCATATTGTTGGCGTTGTAGACGCAGCCGGTGATGATTGGGTAATCGGGGTCTCCGTTCAAAAAGTCCACCACGACCTCGTGGCCGATGCGCGGGATGAACATGGCCCCGAAGCCGGAGCCGGCCCAACTGCTGGAGACGCGCACCCAGCAACTGGAGTTCTCGTCCATCGCACCCACGCGGTCCCAATGGAACTGCACTTTGACGCGGCCGTACTGGTCGGGCCAGATCTCCTCGCCGGGCGGGCCGACGACCACAGCAGTCTGCGGGCCAGTGGTCTTGGGTTTGGGCGTGTTGCGCGCCGGCGTATAGGGCAACGTGGTCGGCTGCGCCTGCAAGGTGAACTTCTGAAACGAACCCTCCTCCTGCGGCGTGCCCTTCGGCCCGGGCGCCGCGGCGCTGACCTGGGGGTTTTCCTTGAAGTGGTATTCGAGGCCGGTGAGCAGGTACTGCTGGTTCTGGTCTTCGCGGGGGTAGTTCTCCAGCGTAAAGGTGTATCCAGGGGCAAGGGCCCTGTGGCGCGATTGCCCACGCACGGTGCTGTGACCCGTCAGGCTCTCCTGCAGGCGAACACGGGCATAGGCTTCGCCGTCGCCAAAGTCGGTATAGCCCCCAGGCCATTCGTACATCTCGTAGCTGTCGTGCGCGTGGCCCGGTGGGGTCTGGCGCATGTTAGAGAGGTCCGCCCGGGGTTTTGTAAAGTCGTAGTCGTCGTTGTAGTGCCGTCCGGAGTGGATGCTCTGGCTCAGTTGCCAGGCGTGGATGTTTTCCTTATCAGCGACCGCCGCCTTCTCCGGCGGGTAGAACGGAATCACCGCCGCCCCTGGCAACGGGCTGTGCGAGGCGACGATGTCGTCGGCCAGGGTCAGTGTGTGCTGACCCGCATTGTGCTGATGGAAGTAATAGATGCCCTCGTGCTCCATGAGACGCGAGACGAATTGGTAATCGGTTTCGTTGTACTGGACGCAGTAATCCCAGGTGCGATAGCTGCGCGTCAGGCGTTTTTCCATGGGGTAACCATATTTCCCCAAGACCTGCTCGATGATTTCCGGGGCCGTCTTTCCCTGAAAAATCTTAAAATCGCTCTTGCGGGTAGCCAGCCAAAGCCAGGGACTCAGTTCGAGCCGGTAGGCGTAATACCGATGATCCTCACCCTGCATACCAAATCGCGTGACGATTCCATCGAGATGGCGCACCCCACCCCCCTGCGTTTCCACCACGACGGTGGCATTCTTGCCCAGCAACGCCTTGGGATCGATGCCCTTGCTGTCGCTCAGCAGGTCGATATCGAAACGAAATAATTGACTGATGGCCTCCTCCCCCTTCAACTGCCTAAATTGCAGTTGATCGCCAACGGGAGTTTGAATCGTAACGCGCCGGGTCATTTTCCATGGACGTGCCCATGAAGGACACGCAGTTGTATCAATTGGCGCGGATATTAACGTGCAACCGACAACATGCGCCCTTCCCCCATGAGGGCATATGTGTATTCAAATGTTATTTATTATATTTAAGATAAGCCATTCTTATTTCCCTCATGATAATCCTATGCTTTTAGCAGGGCTTCGCCATGTTGCAGCGCCTGCATCGGGCGCACATGCACCGATCAGAAACGGTACTTGGCACTGACGGTCAACGTGCGCTCTTTTCCCAGGTAGCACTCGCCGTGGTAGCAGATGGTGTTGTATTGGTGGTTGAGCAGGTTCGTGACGTTCAAGGCCACCCGCCACTTCCCCGTGTCATAGCGCAGCATGGCTGCCAGCAGGGTGAATCCGCCCTCTGCCGAGGTGTTGGCTTCGTCGTTCTGACGCTCCCCCACGTAGTTGAGACCCGCGCCCACACCGAAGCCTCCAGCGAGCGCGTAGTCCAGCCAAAGCGATGCAGTCTGCTTGGGCACGGTGGGCGGGATCTTGCCGACTTCGGTGACGTCCGCGCTGTCGACAACCTTGAGATCGAGCCAAGTGTAGGAGGCCGTGAGATTCATGTTCGAGGCCAACTCGCCCTTGGCTTCCAGCTCCAACCCCCGCGAGCGCTGCTTGCCGATCTGGCGGGCATCGGAGGTAATGCTGTCGTAGGTGACCACGTTGGTCTTGCGAAGATCGAATAGCGCTGCAGTGAACAGACTCTTGGCGCCTTCGGGCTGGTATTTGATACCCGCTTCCATCTGCTGGCCCCGACTGGGTTGGAACGGGTTGTTACGGGCGTCCACGCCGCTGGTGGGCAGGAACGATTCGGCGTAGCTCGCGTAGGGCGACCAACCACCACCCAGCAGGTAGTTCACGCCAATGCGACTACTGAAGGCATCGTCTCTTTGCGCAATGCGCTGCACGCTCAGGCGGTTGGTTGTGTTGGTCGTGACGCGGTCGTGGCGAACGCCCAGTGTGGCGACCCAGCGGTTTCCAATGCGGATCTGGTCCTGTGCATACAGCCCGAGCTGATTCATCTCCTGGTTGAAATCCGCCATGGGCATGCGCGGTGCCGGTACATCCATGCCATAGATCGGAGCAAGCAGGTCCAAGTTGGGTCCTGTGCCACGAAAGCGCAGCGCCGTGCCCTGCAAGTGGTTCCAGTCCACCCCGAACAGCAAGGTGTGCTCGGCTGATCCTGTGCGCACACTGCCCTGCAACTGCGTGTCGACGGAGCCTTGTTTGAGTCCGTCGTCCCAGGAGCGCGTGCTGCGAGATAGTGTGTGCCCGTCCCCCAGCAGTGCATCGCCCCATAGCGCATCGCGTTCCAGCGCGATGTCGGTATAGCGCGTGTTCTGGCGCAGCATCCAACCGCCCTGGAATGCATGCTCGAACTGATACCCGAGCGAGTATTGATTTTGCTGGAAGCGACTGAACGACGGATCACCATACTTGACGCGGCGCAGCTGGCCGTCAGCATCAACGAAGTTGGCGTAGTAAGGGTCTTCGCCTGATCGGTCTTTGATGAACTCACCCAGCAGCGTGAGCGACGTGGCAGGCGTGGGCTGCCAGCGAAGCGACGGTGCGAGATGGATGCGTGTGCGGTTGATGCGGTCGCCGCTGGGATACCGATCCTGGTCGTTGCTGTCCAGTCCTACGCCCACCAGCCGTAGCCTCAGCTCGTCGCCATCGCCGAGGACGCCGCCCACATCGAAGGCCAGTTGCCGGCGATCAAAGCTGCCGACCTGCACCTCGATCTCGCGCACTGGCTCCGCAAGCGGCGCTTTGCTAACGCGATTGACGACACCGCCAGCGTCGCCCTGGCCGAAGAGCACCGATGAAGGGCCGCGCAACACCTCCACGCGCTCCAGCCCATACGGCTCGGTCAGGCGATAGATCACGCCGAACTGCGTCTGCGGCAAGCCGTCCCTGTAGCTGCTGGTGTTGCCCGGAAAGCCGCGCAGCGCGATGTACTCCCAGCCGCGGTTGTCCGGTCCGTACGCTGCCACCGAGACACCGGGCGTCTGCGCCACGATATCCATCAGGTCCAGCGAGCCGCGCGCATCCATTTCGGTGCGCCCAATCACCGAGATTGACTGCGGTGCCTCCAGCAACGCGGTGTCGGTCTTGGTGGCCGTCCGGCTTCGCTGCGCCGCATAGCCGATGGGCTCGGGCACTTGTGCATCCGCTGTGACCTGGAGCGTCGGAAGCGAGGTGGCGGCGGGTAGTGCCGCGGATCTCAGCACCACCAGGCGTTCTTGCAGGTCGATCTCGGCGGCGAGCCCTGTGCCAGCCAGCATCCGGTGCAGGGCTTCGCGACGGCTCAAACGGCCGAAGACGGCTACCGATTGCCTGCCCGCCGTCAGCGAAGGCGGCGCCAGCAACTGCATGCCGGCTTGCCGGGCAAACTCGTTGAGCGCCTCGCCGAGCGGTCGCGCGGGAACCGAGACGGAAATGGGCGCCTCATGCTCGCGCGCATCGGTTGCCGATGCGGGAGCGGACACACCAAGGACAAGCAAGGCAGCAGCCATGCCGGTTGAAACAATGGAAGGCACGCGATGGGGCATGGAACCGGGCTCCGACAGGCAAGAATGAACGACCTTTGCCTCGGTGGCGACCGATGAGGGGCCGGGTTCGCGCGGTTGCGTCTCGGCGCCGCCCTGCATACGCGAGCGGACTCTCGGATTGGCTGCCTTGGTAAAACGGTATGGCAGTGGGAAGACCGACTGGCTGCGGCAGAATCCTGCGGCAGGCAAGCAGCAGGATCCTTCTCACCTCGCCTTGCAAGGCAAGGACGCAGCCCGGGCGGTTACGGCTTGCCTTGCTGCTCGTAGTCCGTCAGGTAGTGCTCCGGGTTGCTCTGCGCGGACAGATCTTCGTCATAGCGCACCCAGGTGGACTTCTGCGAGCCGGGGACATACAGCTCGCCCGCGCTCCCAGTGAGGATCAGCAGCACGTAGGGGCGGCCGTTGAGCTGGACCGTGTAACGCGTGTCCTTGGCCGTGGTGCTGGTCGTTGCGAGCAAAATCTTCTTGTCGATCGTGCTGTCGGAATCGGTGACTTGGATCAGTGCCTGGTTTTTCTCGCGCGGGCCGTAACGCAAGGTCCAGGCCTTGACGCCATCGGTGGACGCATAGGTCTTCACCTGCGTGGCGATTTCCGCGCGAGGCGCGTCTGCATGGACCGTCGCAACAGCACCGGCAAACAGGACGGGAAAGAGCACGGCCGTGGCAGTCAACTGGCGCAGGCGGTAGCGAAGTTTCATCAACATCTTCCTTGGTAGGTAGTTCAGGGAAAGCACGGACAGGCGGAGGGTTTGAGGCTCGGCAGGCTGGATCGGACTCCAATTGCCGCTCCACGAACTCAACTGCCCTGCCTGTATCAAGACGAACGAGGGAGTGATTTCCCCACCCGCAGAGTTGAGGCCATCGATTCAAGCCGCCGCGCTTTGAAACAATGACTCCAGCAGCAGGCGCGCGAGCGCCCTCCCCGCTTGTATCGTCCAGCGCTCCCAGTTAGCGTTGGTAGTCCAACCCACTGCATTACAGCCAGGCCTGCACTGATGCGGCGTATCGCCCACTGTCCCTCAATGCATCGAATGGCTGCACCGGCGTCAGGGTTGGTACTTGCATTGATGCCGGGCTTGGCCGTCGCTGAAGTCAGCGACAAGATGCCCACTACGACGCATATATGGATCATCACGCTCGTGGCATCGGCGGTCTGTGCAGCGCTCACCGCTTGGCGACCTTGGGCGGGGGTATCGGTAGCGGTGCTCCCTGCGTTCTGGCTGACCGGGCTGCTGCTGGAAATGAACTCGCCCGATGTCGGCCCTTACCTCTCTGCAGAACAAGGTCGGAGTTACTACATTCAGGCGTATCTCGCAGTGGGAGTTTTCGTTGCCACTCTGGTGTTCGGACTGCGCCTTGCGCTGCGACGCCGCAAGACAATCAGGGCATCCGCCCGCGCGCGAAAGCATCATTAAGCAACACCATGCAGCTACCAATGTGAGGTGCAACACTGCACACACGCCTCTTATGTCGAGCTGTCGTGGTTGCGTCTTGGGTCCGGTCGATGGAATGCCTCCCGTCTACATCGTTGGAACCTGCTCCTCCCCGGCCTCAGAATTGCGCGAGGTTTCCCTCCCCCACCCCATCAACGCAGTGACTTGGCTCAGGTCCGAGTCCGAGCATGACAGCATACCGCCGATGACCACCATTAGCTGCAGTTCCGCCAGGCAAACCGTGTCGACGATGCACAGCCAGATCGAGGCAGATCCCGCACTGAAACTGACGCTTGAGGGCGCGATTTCGGTGGAGCAAGAAAATTTTCCAGACAGACAGACCTATGAGGCGGCGGCCCATGTGGAAGCTTGCCCGTCGTGCCAACATTGGCTCAGCAATTGGCTGGATACGCAGTCCCCAGAACGGATCGAACACCGGGAACGGCTGGCAAAATATTGCTGCCTTCACATGTTCGAGGCAGTGACAGATCCTGCGGCCGAGATTCGATTCTCCTTCGAGCTGTTCCGTCTCGACCCGTGTTGGCTGATCAACGAGCACTATGCGTTTGCGAATTTCTGTCCGTGGTGCTCGAAGAGACTGCCTGGACACGCATTCGAGCCTGGTGGGCCTTGACGCAGCATGCCCATGTCGAAACTCAATGGAAATGCCGGCCTGCTGGCAATTTTCAACCAGCCTTCCCCATACCGCTGCCATCAACGAAGTGCAGGACCATGACCACTACTGCAGGTTTCAGTTCTCCCAGCCTTGGACTGGCATTCGCCCTGGCTGCTGCATCTCCTGCACAGGCAGCATCTGTCCCGCAAACCGTCCCCTATCCCGCGATCGACACGTCGTTCTCCCGGCCCGACGCAGAGCGCATGCCGAGCCGGGCTACGCTCCGTGCGTTCGTGACTGAAACGAAAAGCTACAGCCGGGCGAATACGTTCTGTTTCGTACAGCGGCGACTTGACCGACCGGAGACGGCCGATCCAGGCATGAGTGTGTTGTCCATGATCTGGCATGAAGGCAAGGCGATCTACCTTGTCAATCTCGTCAGATCGGGAGAGCGCTACGAGCGCGATAACGCAATGGATCCATTGAACGAGGGGCGGTCACTGGCTTCCAGCACAGACGCCGTGGATCTCACCACCGATGTGGTTCCGACCGATGAGGATGTCGGCACCAGCACCTTTCTCGTGAGCCGTTCCTGGGTTGATCATGAGTTCTCTCAGTGTCGGCGCGTGGGCACCCAAGTGAGGATTGCGGCGTTCAAGCCACCCGCGACAACGCCATAGTTCCCGATCTGCATGACTTCAGCGCGCTGCAGTAATTCGTATGTTGGGTCCAACAGACCGAACTCAAGACAGGCGATTGATGCGCGTATGGCTTGCGTTCCGTTGGTGCGATCAGCATAAATAAGCACTGTTCAAAGGCTGTGTCTTTCATCGTGGTGGCAGCCAAGACATGTCGAGCTCTCTCAACCGGTCATATCGTATGGCTAGCTGCAGCAGTGCGACGGTGTGGGAAACCCCCAGTTTCTTCTGCAATCTCGCCTTATAAGTTCCTACCGTCTTGGAGTTCACGCCCAAGCGCCGAGCGACCTCTTTTTGCCGTATGCCTTGCGCGAGCAGAGATGCAACCGCCAGTTCGCGGGGGGACAGCGTATCGAACGGATCACCACTTGCCGGCTGGGGATTGAAAGCCAGGTTTTGCGCGATAGCGCTCCCTAGATAGAAGTGACCGGCAGCGGCACTGCGCACGGCTTTCATGAGTTCGGGAACCTCACTACTCAGGCTGATGCAACCGGACGCTCCCGCACGCATCACCCGCACAGGCCAAGGCCCGTCATCCATCTCGGACAGCACGACGACGCGCGGCATCCCGTCATTCCCAATGAGATGCGGGATGACATCGATGGCCCGGGCGTCCGGCAAGGTCAGATCGCAAAGCACAACGTCAGGGCATGTCACGGGAATTTGCTGCAGGGCCTCCTTGCCCGTGCCCGTACCGCTGCGCACAGTGATTCCGGGTTCGCGGGAAAGGATCATCTCAATGCTCTCGCGCACCAACCTATGTCGTCCAATGACGTAGACCGCGATTGCCATGCTACTGCCCTGCTTGTGCCTTTTCCTGCGTTTGCATCGTTGCGGTTGATGCGCCAAGAAGACGCACTGCCGCAGCTCAAACGCCCGTTGCTTCATCTACCTAGTCGAGCGAGAAGCAGATTTCCCTACCCCCGATGCTTGTCGGGTCGCTGGTGCGGACAGCGCTGATTTGGGCTAATCTGGACGGATGTCTAGCGCCGTCGACGACTGGTTCGTCCAGCACATTCTCATCCACGAGACGGCGCTAGTCGCCTATTTAAGGCGTTGTTGGCCAAACCCCGATGACGTGCACGATCTTCGCCAGGAGATCTATGCCCGCGTCTATGAAGCGGCAAGCCGCAAACTTCCCGACATCCCGCGGGCATTCCTTTTCAGCACCGCGAATCACCTCGTGACGGATCGCATCCGTCGCAGCCGCGTCGTGTCCATTGAGGCAGTGGGTGATCCGGACGCCCTGCTCGTCTTAGTAGATGAGTGCACCCCGGAACGTTGGATGGGAGGACGCCAGCTGTTGGCCCGCTTGGCCCATGCTTTCGATCGGTTGCCAGATCGCTGCCGCGAAGTCGTGTGGCTGCGCCGTGTGCAGGAAATGTCGCAAAAGGAGGTCGCCATGCATCTGGGTATCAGCGAGAAGACCGTCGAAAAACACATGGCCAAAGGTATTCGCCTGCTGGCCGATTATTTCCACGGTTCCCCGACGTCATCGCTTTCGACGCCCGCCAGGGCAGTCAAATCAACGCGCGATGGACAGCAGACAGATTGAGCAGATCGCCGCGCAGTGGTTGGCGCGGCGTGAGGGCGATCGGTGGGATGCGACGAGCCAAGTGGAGCTCGACGCCTGGCTGGCACAGTCCACGGCACACCGCGTCGCCTTCCTGCGCCTGGATGCGGCCTGGCGGGAAGCCGAACGCCTGAAGGCAATCGCTGCTGGCCTGCCCAAATGGGGGCCGCCTGCGCGTGGCCGGTTCACTGGATCCGCCATTGCACCGGCAGCCCATGACACGCTCGTGCAGGTCGATCCATCGTCCCACCACGCCATGCGTCAGAAGCGACGATGGAAGTTGCCGCTCGCCGCAGCCTTGGTGTTCGGCTTGGCCATCGCTAGCACGATGTTTTTGGATGACACCCAGCCCGCGCAGACAAAAGCAGGCCATGCCTACCAGAGTGCACCCGGCACCCTGCGCGCGCTCGCTCTGGCCGATGGCTCTCGGTCTACCCTCGGCAGCGACACCCGCATCAGCGTTGATCTCAGCCACCGTGAACGGCACATCGCGCTGCAGCGGGGCGAAGCGTTTTTCGAAGTCGCCAAGGACAAGAGCCGCCCGTTCGTGGTGCAGGTCGGCACGCGCCGCGTCGTTGCCGTGGGAACACAGTTTTCGGTACGTCGCGATGCCGACGAACTGTGGGTGATCGTCACTGAGGGCACGGTGCGCCTGGACACCGATCCGAAGGATGGCAGACCGCAGTCGCCGGTGCTCATTGCTGCGGGCGGCATCGCCGTGGCCGGCCCCCATGGGGTGCTCGTGCGTAGCAGCACCATCGCCGAGGCGCAGCAGCAGGTGGACTGGCGTTCGGGCTACCTCAGCTTCACCAACGCGCCGCTGCGAGACGCGGTGGCTGAGTTCAACCGATTCAACACGCGACCACTGGTATTGGCTGATCCCCAGTTGGGAGAGCTGCGCATCGGCGGGCGTTTCAGCTGGCGCAACACCGACGGGTTCGCGCGGCTGCTCGAACGCAGCTATCCAATACGCACCGAATCACGCGCTGAACAGGTCATCCTTCACGCCCGCTGAGGCGTGCCTGCGCGGTACCACGCGTTTCTCGATGGGGGATACCGCGCATTTGATCGTCTTTATTAGCGGGCGCAACGGTGCGCCGTGAATTGGAAAGAAGGACCGGATGTCGCTTCGTGCGTGCTCGCAATGGCTCGGCTTGATCTGCTGTGCAGTGCCCGCGCTGCAGGCAATTGCCACGCCCGCCACGATCGAGATCCCCGCCGGCCCGCTGAGCGTGGCGCTGGATACCCTGTCACGTCGGGCCGGGACACAGTTGTTGTACCAGCCGCAGCAGATCCAGGGCGTATCGAGCCCCGGTGCCCACGGCGCACTGACCGCGGACCAGGCACTGGCGCAGTTGCTGCGTGGCACTGGCCTCGTGGCGCACCGCGATGCCTCCGGTGCCGTATTGCTGCAGCCGGCACCCGCGAGCACGCCCGCTGCGACGCAAGGGCCGCAGCCCGCGCACCTTGGCACATCGGCGCCGGTCGCACTGCATACGATCAAGGTCACCGGCTCACGCATTGCCCGCTCGCAGGTTGAAGGACCGGCGCCGCTCGCGGTCATCACCGCCGCGCAGATCCGGGCCGGCGGCTTCGCAAGCGTGCCGCAGGTGCTGCGCGCCATGACGCAGAATATTGGCCAGACACAGAGCGAGCAGTCACTCGGTAACGCCGACTACAGCCCTGGATCGGAACAGGTGGACCTGCGGGGCCTGGGACCGAACCACACGCTGGTGCTGGTCAACGGCCAACGCATCGCCGATTTCCCGATGCCCTTCATGGGACGCAGCAATTTCGCAGATGTCTCGGGCCTGCCGTTGGGCCTGATCGAACGCATCGAGGTCCTGACCGGCAGCGGATCGGCCATCTACGGCTCCGATGCGATCGCTGGCGTCATCAATTTCATCCTCAAGCAGCGTGCCGACGGCACCACGGTGGATGTGCGTGCGGGCCAGACTGACCACGGCGATGCACAGTCGTTGGAGCTGGCGGTTTCCAGTGGTTATTCGCACGGAGCCTTCGATGGCGTCTTCGGCTTGCAGGCCACGTCCCAACAGCCGCTTTGGGCCTACCAGCGCAGCCGCCAGGATTCGACCCGCGACGCGCCCACCGAGCGCGCGGCCGCGCCGCGCCGCACCTTCTTGCGCACAGATGCCTCCGGTGCCTACCTGGATCCGGGCGAATCGGCCTGCGCGCCGCTGGAGGAACTCAACGGCAACAGCACCGCCTACAGTGCGCGCACTGGGCAAGCTGCCGTCGATCCAGCGACCGGCCAGCGTGGCGCCGGCTATTACTGCGGCAGCCCCGCATCCATCGGCTACGGCACCGTGCTGAATCGGCGCCAGGGATTCAATGCGCATGCGTCGCTGCACTACGCGCTGGACGCGTCATCGCACTGGTTCGCCGACCTTCAGTTCGGCTCGCACTCCGTATCGCTGCTTCGCGATGTGCCCAGCTGGGCCTACATGGACGCCGACGGCAACGAGCAAGGCGACTTCTACAACCGTGCGACGGGCCAGGTCGAGTACTGGAGCCGCCAGTTCACCCCTGAGGAAATCGGGGGGCTGGGACACAACATGATCGACACCCGCCAACAGACCTTGGGCATTGCGACGGGCATCAAGGGGCAGCTTGGCGAAGCGTGGTCCTACGAAACGACCCTGAGCCATTCGCAATACCGGGCACGCATCAGTTGGCCACGCATCGTGGCTGCGCGTGCGAACGGGCTGTTCCTCGGGCAACCGGTCGGCACGGATCCAGGCTCGAATACCGCGGTGTTCGATGCAGATCCCGCTCGCCTGTATGCCCCGTTGCGCCGCGAGGACTACGAGGCCATTGCGGCGCGCACGCAGTACACGCCGCGGTCCCGCACGGACACCCTCTCGGCCACACTGACAAATGCCCAGCTGGGAGCCTTTCCAGGCGGAAATGCCGCACTCTCGGTGACGGCCGAAGTCGGCGGGCAGTCCTACGACCTGCACCCCGATCCCCTGGCGACGCAGTATTACTACTACAGCTGGCGCGATGCCGATGGCAGCGGAAGCCGTGATCGCTGGGCGCTGGCCAGCGAGTTGCGCCTGCCAGCGACCGAACGCTTGAATGTCAGCCTGGCCGGCCGCTACGACCAGTACCGCTACACGGGACGGCATCCCGGTCGCTTCACCTGGAACGCAGGATTGGAATGGCGCCCCCGCGACAGCCTGCTGTTGCGGGGTTCCTATGGACCAGGCTTTCGTGCCCCCGACCTGCATTACCTCTATGCCGGCGAAGGCAACGACGAAGCCACAAGCGTGGACTACTACCGCTGTGCTACCCAGGACGCCCAGGCCAGCACCGCCGCATGCCGCTTCAACGACGAGTCGCTGGTGCGCCGCCGTCGCGGCAACCGGGATCTCAAGGCGGAAACGAGCACGGCCTGGACTGCGGGAGCGGTGTGGTCTCCTCGGCAAGGCCTGGACCTATCGGCGGACTATTTCTCGATCGACATGCGCGACCAAGTGCAGGACCTTCGCGTAGACCGCGTATTGCGCGATGAAGCCGAGTGCCGGCTCGGACAGCGGGATCCGGCTTCCAGCGCATGCCTACAGGCAGTCGCCCGGGTGGAACGGGATGCAGACGGTGCCCTGTATGCGGTCTCGGTGGCACCGATCAACGTGGCGCGGGAAACGACCAGCGGCGTGGATGCCAGCCTGCGTTACCAGATCGAAACCAGTGGAGGAGCGTTTGATCTCGTCGGCAGCTATACCTGGGTGCACCAACACCGGATCCAGCTTCAAGGCAGCGATGCCACGGAGAACGCATTCGCGGTCAACAGTGGCTACGACGCGCCACGCACGAAAGCCAACGCAACCCTGCTCTGGTCACGCAATGCGTGGTCAGCCAGCCTGCAAGGGCAGCGCCTGGGCCGTCTTCCGAGTGCGGAATCGTCGCTGGAGATTTACGCACCAGGCAGCGGAGCCAGTCCCTGGATCGCGGCGACCTACCGCTTCAACGGCACGCTGCAATACCGCTTAAACGCGCGGACTCAGGTGTCGCTCGCCGCGACGAACCTCTTCGACGCCATGCCTCCGGTAGATCGCAGTGCGACGGTCTACCCGTATTACGACGTGTCTTGGTTCGACACGATCGGACGGCGATTCACCCTGCAGTACACCCAGAAGTTCGGTGGCGCGTCGATTTACTAGCCAGCCACCCGAGCGGTGACGCTGCTTGGCGATCACCCCGTACCGGCGAGTCCATCCCAATGCGACGCCGCCCGCACTACCCGCCCCGAATGGGCATTCGTTCACACCAACCCAAGGAAAGGAAATGAAAGCACCCCGCCCCACCTCCATCACCGTGATCGCTTGGCTCTTGATCGTGTCCTCTGTGCTATCGGTCATCGCTTTCGTGATGGCCCATGGCAATGCTGCGGCAGAGAGCATCATGCGACAGGGCGTCCTGCCCCTGTGGATTCAATACGCGATCGGCTACTTCGGCATGGCCGTGCAATTCTTCTGCGCACTCGCCTTCTTCAAGGGAAAGTCCTGGGGACGAACGCTCTATATCGGTTGGGGCGTCCTCGGACTGGTGATCGGATTTGCGACATCGCCCACGAAGCTGGCGCTGATCCCCGGCATGATTCTGTTTGCGGTCGTCGTGTTCTTCCTCCTGCGGCCGGCAGCCAATGCGTTTTTCGCCAAGGGGCGCGGTGACGTCAGCTTCGGTCGCGCCTGAGGCATCGGAGACCGGCGCCCAGGCCACGGGTGCCGGTCCTCATCAACGCACCTGCCATCCGCCCGCCCCGTACGACCTCGGATATCCGACGGTTGCATGCGCGCTGGTCTATCGATTGCAGAACTTCTCTCCAGACTGCATACAAACCATCGAATGAATATTGAAATCCGCAGCAGGCGTCCTTGCCTCTCGTCCGCACACATCCAACCGCTGGCTTTGCAACAGAGAATTGTCCGATGGACGCGCTGATCCGAGCCGGCCAAGAGGCGCTTCACCGCGGCGACTACGCACAGCTGTGCCGGCTATGGTCTGGAAGCACCGTGTTCAACCACATGGAAGAGGAGGTGATCTCGGCGGTTTTTCAGCAATGCCACGCCGCTGCCGAGCGCGGTGAGGGCGCTGAGTGGCCCTTGCTGATGCAATGCTCGATCTACCTCGATTGCAGCGATCAGTTCGATGCCAACCGGGAAACTGCACTGCGCACCACCTGGGAGTGGGCCCAGAAGGCGATCCGTCTCGCCCCGGGCAATGCCTTGGCGCATCGGCTGGCAGGCAGCGCCTGCTACTGGATGGACGAACGTCCGGGCGCCATCGCGGCCTATCGGCAATCGGACACCTTGCAGCCTCAGGTCGACTTGCAGGTGCGGCTGTTCGAGATGGCATCACGTCCTGCGGGCGTCAGCTTTCGCGAGCTACCGCTGGACCTTCGCGACGAAGATGCGAGCAACTACTATCGCGCTGGCGTCACCTTGGGCAAATGGCTTGCCAATAGCGATGACGCCGCCGATGCCGCGTACATCGCGGCACTTCAAGTCGCGCTGTATGAGCGTTGCATCGCGCTCTACGTCCTCTGCCTTGTTCACCGCGAGGGCAATCCCTTCAATGCGGACGGCCATACCTTTGCGATGTGCTGCAACAACCTGGGCCAGCTGTACAACGCTCAGGGCCGGCACGAAGAAGCTTTGAAACTGCTGCAGCAGGGCCTGGAGTACAGCGAGTTCCAGTATCTGCGCCAGAACTTGCGCGACACCTATCGCCACCTCGGCATGGTCAAAGAAGCGGCTGACAGTTCCCTGACGCTGATGCAGCACTACGACCTGGATCCGGCCCTGTTCTTCGATTGTGCGCAGACGGCCTGCAGCTACCTCAACCGCATCGGCCAGAGCGAGGACGTGTTGCAGATCATCGACGCAGCCGATGAGACCTACCAGTCGTTGCCGGAGGACATGCAGCAAGAGTGCCTGGCCATTTACGCCAAGCTGTCGGTGCATCGGGCCCCGGCTGCATCGCTACTCGGCGGTACGCCCCCATCAGCGATGAACGAGGATCTTCTCCAGAAAGCACTCAAGGACAGTCCTGAGGATCTTGAGCTGCACCTGGCGTATTGCAGCCTGCTGGTGAACAGACAGGCCTATCCGGAAGCTCTCGCCTCCTACGGCACCTTGGTGCACCAGGCCGCCGCGGCACAGGACGCAAAGGTATTTCGCAATGCACTCAGCGCGCGCGGCTACTTGCAGCTATATCACCTGAACGATCCACTGCAGGCACTGCAGGACTACAACGCCATTGAGCACAGTGGCCATCTGGACTTCTATACCTGCTACTACCAGGCCAACTGCCACTACGTGTTGAAGGATGTGCAGGCGACATTGGCGGCAGGCCGACGCGCGTTGGAACAGATCACCGATGCAATCACACGCGACGATCCGCAGTCGGTCGC
The DNA here is from genome assembly GCF_040202875.1 of Xanthomonas sp. WHRI 10204. Lineage (NCBI taxonomy): Bacteria > Pseudomonadati > Pseudomonadota > Gammaproteobacteria > Lysobacterales > Lysobacteraceae > Xanthomonas > Xanthomonas sp. WHRI 10204. Next base: position 2,030,742 of record NZ_JBEGDW010000001.1, on the reverse strand, counting down.
ACAACTGCACATGATGCTGGCCAACAGCCATTTCGACGCAGGCGACTTTGGTGCTGCGGTGCTTGCCTACGAGGCCTCGCTTGCGCTCGACGACAGGGCGGACGTCCGCGAGAACTACGTGCTGGCCCAGCAAATGGCTCAACCCAAAAAAAGCTGGCTTTCAAGGCTGATGCGCTAGCGCACAGGCCCGCCCGCGCGGCCAAGGGGCCGACATCTCATCGACTCATCCTCTCTATCTGCAGGACTCAGCAATGAACGACACGGCGCAGGACTATTCGCAGTACAGCCCCAAGTGGCAATTCCGATTCGATTTCTATGATCGATACGGCGAACCGAAATCCTCTACCTTCAAGGCAGCCATGCGATCCAGCACGTTGTCCTTCGGGCAGAAGATCAAGCTCAACATGAACTTCTACGCGTTCTTCTTTGGGTTCATCTATTACTTCATTTTGGGAATGTGGCGCAAGGCATTGGTCCTGATCGGCGTCTCCTTCGTCGTCGGTTTCATTTGCTCATTCCTGCCGGAATACGTACTGCGCGCTTTCGGCCTGTCGTATTCCCTGCTGGTGGGGATGACCGCCAACTACGCCTACTACCTTCACAAGATCAAGGGCAGTACCAGTTGGAATCCCCTGGAAGGGGTACGTTGGTAAGCACATGCTCGGCATAGGGCGCCCCTTTTTTCTTTAGCGTTCGAATAGGGCGCACGGAGCCGTACAGCGCGTTACAGGACACCCACTGCGGGGGGATTTACCCCGCGGTGGCCAGCGCAGATTCTATCTGGTGGAACACAAGAGCATGTGCAATGTGAGAGTCATTGCGTGCAAGCAACAACAGGCGTTTCCGATACCACGCAGGCTGCGATGCAGCCTTATTCCCGTAGTTCGAACTCCTACCAACAATGCGGATGAAAATGAAACGGCCAGGGGCCGTGGTCAAGTACACAAGCTCGAATCCGCCACGAATCACCCTGCCATGGAATGCTGGAGGATAGATCACGCGCGACAGGGGGACGCAGGAGTTCGCAATGGAGTTGCGACACATGTTCTCAAAAAACGAAGCACGATCGAGCCCATTATGCAAAGTGTATTACCGCCCCATCGAAGCAGCGATCCGATGGAGTGGCCTGCACCGTCACGAAGCAATGATCCTGGATGTCCTCGGTGAGCGCCAGACGCCCACCCTCCATGACTTCCCGCGTTGGCCCCTGCTGCGGCTGAATGCCGAGCGCATCTACGATGGCATCCTCAACGATGAGCTGGCGTATGGATACGACGGACTGACTGCCCGTGGTACGAGGGCAGGCAATGGCACTGAAGACGACATTGATCAGACGCGACTGACCGTACGGCACACGGCGCTCCGAGAATGGATGCAACGTTGCTATCCAGGCCAACGCCCGCGATTTCTCTTCACAGCCTCCGAGCGCGCGGCGCACCCCATCATCACATTGGAAACTGGCCAAGCGATGCTGGCCGAGCAGGCGGCAACGCATGCGCTGTTACGCCAGTGCCAGCAAGACGCCCGATCGCTGCAGGCGCGCTACGACGCATTGCTGTCGCGGCAAGCCACTGGGCCTATTTCCCCGTCAGCCTCAGCGCTCAGCGAGCGTGCAGAGACGACCTACCTCAATATTATCGGCGCGCTATTGGACTTACTGCTTGGCAAGGCGCCTTCCGGAAAGCCGTACTCCAGCTTTCGTACCCAGGAGGCCGTCATCAGCGCACTAATGGCCCATAACGACGGGCTGATGGGGCTGACGGAACGCACACTGCAGGGCAAGTTCGCACGCGCCAAGCGGCAGATCAATGCACGCCAGCCACCTCCAGCGCAAGACCGTATGTGCGGTCGCGAAAACCGCATTGGCGGTGTTCAACGAGACTGAAGCAGATTCCACTGGCCGCCTGTCTGAACAACGCCAGTAAGCGTCAGGAATGGCCACCATGTCCTCGTACAGCACGCCTTCGGGCAACACGCCCGCCACGGTCCCAACGCAGCACAGCCGCCGCATCCTGCGCCGTGCGGACGTCGAAGCCCGGACCGGCTTCAAACGCGCCCACATCTACAGCCTGATGAAAGACCAGAAGTTCCCCCAGCGCGTGCGCCTGGGTGTGCGCGCCGTCGGCTGGTACGAGGATGAAATCGATCAGTGGCTCGCCGGCCGGAAACGCGCATGAGCACCACGCACGCCCACGGGAGCGCCGCGCACGCGATGCAGGTCGTCTCGATCATTTCGACCAAAGGCGGCGTCGGCAAGACCACGACCGCCGCCAACCTGGGCGGATTCATGGCGGACGCCGGCCTGCGCGTGCTGCTGATGGACCTGGACATCCAGCCCACCCTGTCGAGCTACTTCTCCCTCGATCGGCGCGCGGCCGGCGGCATCTACGAACTGCTGGCCTTCAATGCGCAGGACCTCGCCGTGCTCGTCTCGCGCACCGCCGTGAGCGGCCTGGACGTGGTGATCTCCAACGACGCGCAGGGCCAGTTGAACACGCTGCTGCTGCATGCGGCCGATGGCCGGCTGCGCCTGCGCAACCTGCTCGGCATCTTTCGGCCGCACTACGACCTGCTGCTGATCGACACGCAGGGCGCGCGCAGCGTCTTGCTGGAAATGGCCGTGCTGGCCTCGGACCTGTCGCTGTCGCCGGTCACGCCGGAGATCCTCGCCGCGCGCGAGTTGCAGCGCGGCACCCTGAATTTGATGCAGGAGATCGCTCCGTACCGCCATCTGGGCATCGAGCCACCGCCCTTGCGCTTGCTCATCAACCGGGTCCACCCGGTCTCGGCCAACGCGCGGCAGATCCAGCAGGCGCTGCGCGGCATCTTCCAGCAGCGCCCCGGCATCCAGGTACTGGACACCTCGATCCCGGCGATCGAGGCGTACCCCAAGGCCGCGCTGCGCGGCCTGCCCGTGCACCGCGTCGAGAGCCGGCGTCCCCACGGCCGCTCGGCACCCGCGGCGCTGGAGAGCCAGCGCGCGCTCGCGAGCGAACTGTTCCCGCAGTGGCGCGACCGCTTCGAGCAGGTCACGGGGAAGGCGACCCATGCCGCGGCGAACTGATACGCCCTCTCGCGGGACCGCGCTGCAGCGGCTCGTGGCGTTCGCCCGCGGCGAAGGATGGGAGCTCGTGGCCAGCGCACAGGGCTTTCCGCGCCTGTGCAAGCCGGGACTGCCCGCCATCCACCTCGGCATGCCGGGGGAGCCAGGCGACGCCTCTCTCACGAGCGAACGTTCGCACCGCGAGCGTGCGCACGAGACGTGCCCTGACCCGCGCGGGAGGCCGTGATGGCGCACCAGGACGCAGACATGGCCGGCCAGCTGCTGGCCGAGACCTTCCAGCGCAGCGGCCCGGCCGCCTCGGCGCTCAGCGACCCCATCGCCGACACGCCGATGGTGGTGACGCTGGACCAGTTGCGCCCGTACGACCTGAACCCGCGCGTCACCGTCAATCCGCTGTATGCCGAGATCAAGGCCTCCATCCGCGAGCGCGGACTCGATGCGGCGCCCGCGATCACGCGCCGGCCGGGCGAGGCGCACTACACGATCCGCAACGGCGGCAACACGCGGCTGGCGATCCTGCGCGAGCTGTGGGCCGAGACCAAGGAGAAACGGTTCTTTCGCATTCCCTGCCTGTTCCGGCCCTGGCCCGCCCGCGGCGAAATCATCGCGCTCACCGGCCACCTGGCCGAGAACGAACTGCACGGGAGCCTGACCTTCATCGAACGCGCGCTCGGCGTGGAGAAGGCCCGCGAACTCTACGAACAGGAGCATGGCGGCAAGCCGATGACGCAGGCGGAGCTCGCGCGGCGCCTGGCGGCCGATGGCTACCCCGTGCCGCAGCCGCACATCAGCCGGATGCGAGACGCCGTGCAGTACCTGCTGCCCGCGATTCCCTCGGTCCTCTATGCGGGCCTGGGGCGTCACCAGGTCGAACGGCTGTCGCTACTGCGCAAGGCTGCCGAGCACGCCTGGGCGCAGCGTGCCGCAGCGCAGGCGCCGGCGATGGAATTCGCGGACCTGTTCCAGGAGGTGCTCGCGGGATTCGATGCGCTGCCGGACGGTTTTTCCTACGAGCGCGTGCAGGACGAGTTGATCGGGCAGATGGCGCAATGGCTGGAGGCGGACTACGACACGCTGGCCCTGGACATCGCCGGCGTGGAAAGCCGCCAGCGGGCCCTGCTGAGCGTGCCTGCGCCCTCGCCGAAGCCGGGCGACGTGGCACCGCCTGTCCCGCAGGCAGCGGCATCCACGGGCCTTGAAACACGCTCTGCAACGCCCCGCGCAACGCCCAGCGCGCCGTCCGAATCCGCACCGCGCGCGGCCAGCACGCAGGCCGGGGAGCCTGCCGCATCCGCCTCGCCCAGTGACACGCCGGATTCCATGGTGTCGCGCGTGCAGGAGCACGTCGTCTCCCCTGCCGCGAGCACCGAGCGCCTGCAATCCCTGCAGAGGCTGGTGGCCGACCACCATGGCGAGGCATCGCCCTCCTTCGCCGACAACGTGGTGCAGGCGATTCCGGTGCAGGCCGGCGGCCTCTACCCCATCTCGGACGTCTGGCACATCGATCCCGGACTGGACTCCCCCGATCGCCTGCGCGTGCACATCGCGCAGTTCGCGCGCGAGATCGCCGCCGAGGGCGGCGCGGCCGACCGCGTTGCCGCCACCGACCACGGCCTGGGATTCGCATGCGACGAAGACGCCGCTGCAGTAGCGCCCCTGGCCCACGCCATGCTCGCGCTGCTGCAGGCGCTGGAGGCGGGATACACGGCAACGGCGGCCCCTGCCGCACCTCCCACGCTGGCCGAGGCGATGGCGCCCCTGCTGCGCGCCCACCGCATCGCGCCTCGGCTCAGCGACAGTGGCCTGGTGAAGCTGTTTCGCCTGCTGCGGCTGGCGCGCCGGCTGGCCGAAGTCGAGGCCGGCGCCGACGCGATGCCCACCTGACCGGCCTGCTGCCATGACCGCACCCCACCCGCTCAACCAGGCCGTGATCGCACAGGCGCTGCACGACCTGCGCAACGGCCAGCTGCGCCGCGCCCGCTCGATGGGCTTCGGCGATGCCGAACTGGCCGCGCTCAAGCGGCCCGACCTGGTGAGCGTGCTGCTCAACGCGTCGGTGTCGTGGTGTTCGGTCACGGTCAACCGCGAGGTCGTGCGGCGGCTGCTCGGCCAGGTGCAGGACGTGGAGCGCGAGATCTCCACGGTGGACCGCATGCTGCGCCTGGGCGCCAGCACGGAAATGGTCAGCACCTTCTTCGGGCTCTCGCACCAGGAAGTGGCACTGCGCCGCGAGATCCTCGGACTGCCCAAGCGCAAGGGACGCCACCCGGTCCTGAGCGAGGCGCAGGATGCCGACCTCTGGGCGCGCTGGCGCGCCGCCGCGCGCGAGCGGGGCGTCGCGCTCGAAGACGACATGGCGATGCTGGACGTCGCGATGGACCTGGCCGAGGACATGGCCCTCCCGCTGTCGGTCGTGTGGGCCGCGATACAAGGCTGGATCGCGCAAGGACTGGTGTAGGGCCATGGCGACGTCGGGGACGCCCCGGCCGGCTGGACCGCGCCCGCTCTCGGCCGTACTCGATGAGGCCTGGCGTCAGGTCCAGGCCCCTGCCCTCGGCCCACCCGAAGGGGCCTTCCCGCCACCTCCCGCCGCGCCGTCCGCACCCGCGTTTCAGGACGGGTTCCTGTACAGCGGCAACCGCCAGGAGAGCGTCCCCCGCGCGCTGTTCCTGGACCGGCGGCTCACGCCGCTGGAGCGCAATGCATGGCAGGTGTTCCGGCTGCAGCTGCAGGGCGATGGACTCACCGCATTGCCCACCTACGAGCAGTTGCGTCCCTACCTGTCGGCCATGCCCTGCGGACCGAAGGCCTCCACCGAGACCGTCGCGCGTGCGCTCACGCTGCTGCGACTCACGCGCTGGCTGAGCCTGGTGCGCCGCCGCCGCGATCCGCGCACCGGGCGCATCCTGGGCAACCTGTACGTGCTCCACGACGAACCGCTCACGCCCTTCGAGGCGATGCAACTGGACGCCGGCTACCTCGGCCTGGTCAGCCAGGCCCTCACGCACGCCAGCAAGGCCGTGCAGCAGGTCGGGCTGCACACGTTGCAGGAAATCGCCGAGGACCCGTTGCTCAACGGACGCGTGCTGCCCACGCGGCTGCAGGTGCTCTCCGACCGCCTGGCCCGTGGCGGGATGGATGCCTTGCATGGAGTAGACACTTATCCACAGGAGGCGCCCTCCCACGAATCCGAAGGCGGTGCACAAGGCCGCCTTCGGATGGCCGATGCCCCCGCTTCGGATTCCGATGCCGGGCGCCCAACCCCGTCGCAGGCCCCCCTTCGGAATCCGAAGCGGGACCGTACAGTACGTAGTAGTTCTCTCTCAGAAATACGTACGGTACCGCGGGTGCACGAGCGCACGGACCTGCGCCTGCCTGCGCTGTTTCTTCGCTTGAAGGACGAGCAGCAAGCCGGCGCGCTGGTGGCCCTGGAGCAGGTGCCGGCGGCTCAGCGCCAGGCCGTGCTCGACGAGTGGGCCGCGCGCTGCCGGGACAGCGCGGTGCGCAGCCCGGCGGGCTACCTGTTCGGCATCATCCAGAAAGCCCTGCGCGGAGAGTTCAACGCACGGGCCGGTGCCCCAGGCGCTAGCGGTGGCGGCGCGCCTGCGACAGCGCCACCACCACCGCAGGCTGCGCCACCGCCCCCTGCGGCTCCAAAGCCTGCGAGCCGCGAAGTGGTGCAGGCCCATCTGGACCGGCTGCGGGCCATCCTGCGCGGCCCCTGAGCAGAACGCCGTGGCGCTTGGCGGAATCAGACCCCGGGTATCAACGGAACACACCGCCTTCCTGCGGCTCAGGGCGACGCGCAAGCGCAACGGGGAATCGCACACGGCCCACGCGGGGTCCGCAGACATCCCTGGCCGTCCATGGCGCTAGACCCAGGGTATAGGCGCAACAGGGAGCCTTCCCTGGCACCAAGGCGCCGGCGGCCGCGTGCCGGCCACGCGCGAATGCGCACGCGCCACGCATCGCCGACAACCCGCGCAAAACAGGCCGCCACGGACTGCGTTTTGTTCACGGACAGCCTTCCCTGCCCGCGACGACGCTAGCGGCTCGTACATCCCCCAGCGAGTCGTCCCATGGCCGAAGCCCCCCAATCCCCCGCCCTGCAGCTCAATCTCGGATCATTGCGCAGCGCGATGTCGCTGACGCTGCACACCCACCACGCCTCCCGCATCTGGCATGGCCGCGCCGCCGCCGAGGGACGGCCGGGCATCGTCGGTCTCAACGGCTACATCGCCGTGATGAACAAGATGAAGCGCGGCGCCGAACAGGACGATCCGTACTCGGACTGGTGGATGCTTCGCATCGAGGAGAAGCTCGCGCAGACCGACACCGCCCTGCGCCAACTGCGCGAGCAGGTGGACAGCGCCCTCGCCGACGTGCCGCCTGCCCTGTCGCTGGGCGACAACCTCAACGTGCAGCCCATCCGCCTGCCCCTGTTCGTCAATGCGCAACTCGGCTTCATGGCGGTCTACCTGCTGGCCGACTACGACGAACTGGCGCGCAAGCTGATCCTGGCCCACCACACCGCGCTCATCGACCGCTCGACCTTGGAACGCTGGCTCAACGAGGGTGCCCATGCCCTGCGCAGCCTGTTTTCGCTGGCGCAGCAGTACCGCTACTCCGGCTGCACGCGCGACGACTTCGCCGCCAAGAACGCCGCTGCCCGCGCCGCGCTGGAGAAGTTCGGCGAGCTGCCGCAGGACGTGCTCGAAGGCACGCGCCGCTCCCGCTATGCGCCACCGATCGTGCGGCGCTCGGCATTGGCGGCGCCCGCGCGCAGCAGCGTCAGCGACGGAAGCGATGGCGATGGCGATCGCCTCGCCATGCCAAGCACTGCTGAAGACAGCCCGTCGGCCGCCACTGACGCCGAGGATGGCGGGGGCACGCCGGCATGAACCACGCATCAACCACGAGCGCACCGGGCCGCCGCTTCGTGCCGCTGGAACAGACGGACTTCCGCAATCTGCGACAGGCGGCCTCTCTAAAAGGCCTTTTACAGCCTTTTAAAGGTAAGGGGCCTTTGATGCACTGGGCCAGCGAGTGCCACGCGCTGCGCGACGACCTCGCCACCCTGGCGCAGCAGCGCGTGCTGGCGCAGGCGAGCCGGTATCCCTTCCTGCTGCTGCCGGTCCAGCTGGCCCAGCAAACCACTGGCGCAGGCACGCGTTTTTTGCGCTGGCGCAGCCACGATCGCTCGGCGATGGGCGTGGCGCTGTGGCAAGACCTGATGGCGAACCCCGCGACACCGGACAGCCTGGTCGACGACCTGTACGCGATGGAGGTAGAGCGCGTGGTGCTGAACATGCAGGTGAGCCTGCTGCACACGCTGGGCCGCCAGGCCCTGGATTGCGCAGCCAAGCTGGAACAAGCCCACGACTGCCATCTGCGCCGCAGGGGCCTGCCCTCCCGCACCGAAGGTGCTGCGCCATGAACGCAGCAGCGACGGCGCCAGGACGCACCGCCAAGGCAGCAACCTGCGCCAGACCCGGCGCTTGACCGATCCGCGACACCTGCATCGGCGACTGCCGTGCAGTCCTTTCAACCCACCTGGAGACTGATCCCATGAGCACGTATTTCAGCGGCGAAGGCAACATCGGCTCGCCCCCCGAGTTCGACGAGTATCCCAACGGCAACGACGAGCCGCGCCGCGTCCTGCGCCTGAACGTGTACTTCGACAATCCCGTTCCCAACAAGGACGGCTCGTTCGATGATCGCGGAGGGTACTGGGCGCCGGTGGAGTGGTGGCACCGCGATGCCGAGCACTGGGCCACGCTCTTTGCCAAAGGCATGCGCGTGATGGTCCGCGGCCGCCAGGAGCGCGACGACTGGACCGACAGCGACAACCAGCCGCGCACGACGTACCGGATCAACGCGCGCAGCGTCGGCATCCTGCCCTACCGACTGGAGTCCGTGGCGCTCAGCCCGAAGCCGGGCACCGCCGGCGATTGACCCATGCGCAATCCCACCCCCGGGTCGACACCTGCGACGGCGCTGCCTCGCCTGGCCGGGGGCCGGGCGGCGCAACGCGGTGGCCGCGGCGTGCGCGTTGTTGGCTGCGGTGTGCGAGCAAGCCCGGAATGCTGATGGCCATTCGATGACCGTCACGCACCTTCGGGAGGCATCATGCGCGTGGTTCTGTGCGAGAAGCCTTCCCAAGGCAAGGACATCGCCAAGGTCCTGGGCGCAATCCAGCGCGAGGCGGGCTGCTACGCCGGCCCGGGCATCAAGGTCACCTGGGGCATCGGCCACCTGATCGAGGCCGCTCCCCCGGAGGCCTACGGCGAGCAGTACCAGCGCTGGGCGCTGGAGACGCTGCCCATCCTTCCCCAGCGCTGGCAGTGGGTCGTCAAGACCCAGACCGCCGCGCAATTCAAAGTCGTCCGGCAACTGTTGGCACAGGCCACCGAACTGGTGATCGCCACCGATGCGGACCGCGAGGGCGAGATGATCGCCCGCGAGTTGATCGACTACTGCGGCTACCGCGGACCGATCAAGCGCCTGTGGCTGTCGGCGCTCAACGATGCCTCGATCCGCAAGGCGCTGGGCGCGCTGCGGACTTCGGACGAGACGCTGCCGCTCTACCACTGCGCGCTCGCGCGCTCGCGTGCCGATTGGTTGATCGGCATGAACCTCAGTCGCCTGTTCACCCTGCTCGGCCGGCAGGCCGGCTACGACGGCGTGCTGTCCGTCGGGCGCGTGCAGACCCCCACGCTCAAGCTGGTGGTCGACCGCGACCGGGCGATCGTCGCCTTCGTGCCGGTGCCGTTCTGGTCCATCGAGGTCTCGCTGTCCACCTGCGGAAAGACGTTCACTGCGCGCTGGACGCCGCCGGCGGGCTGCACCGACGAGGCCGGCCGGTGCCTGCAGCCCGCGGTGGCGCGGCAGGCGGCCGATCGCATCCGCGCCGCAGGAGCGGCGCAAGTGGTCGGCATCGATACCGAACGGGTGCGCGAGGGACCTCCGCTGCCGTTCGACTTGAGCACGTTGCAGGAGGTTTGCTCCCGGCGCCTCGGACTGGACGTGCAGGAAACCCTCGACATCGCGCAAGCGCTCTACGAAACGCACAAGGCCACGACGTACCCGCGCACCGACTCGGGCTACCTGCCGGACAGCATGCTCGCCGAAGTGCCCCGGGTTCTCGACAGCCTGGTCCAGACCGATCCCAGCCTGCGCCCGCTGATCGCCCAGCTCGATCCCACCCAGCGTTCGCGCGCATGGAACGACGCCAAGATCACGGCGCATCCCGGGATCATCCCCACGCTCGAGCCGGCCGACCTGTCCGCCATGGGCGAGAAGGAGCTCTCGGTCTACCGGCTGATCCGCGCGCACTATCTCGCCCAGTTCCTTCCCCACCACGAATTCGATCGCACCACGGCGCGGTTCACCAGCGACGGCCAGGCACTGCAGGCCGTCGGCAAGCAGATCGCCGTGCCAGGCTGGCATTTGGCCATCACAGCACCGCCCTCCCCGCCGCAGTATGCGGGCGCCGAGACGGACGACGCAGGGCCACGCGACCAAGTCTTGCCGTTGCTGCGCGAAGGGACGGCGTGCCGGGTCGAGGCCCTCGATTTGCAGTCGCTGCAGACCCAGCCCCCCAGGCCGTACACGCAAGGCGAACTGGTCAAGGCGATGAAGACCGTCGCCAAGCTGGTCACGGACCCGCGCCTGAAGCAAAAGCTCAAGGAGACGACCGGCATCGGCACCGAGGCGACGCGCGCCAACATCATCAGCGGCCTGCTCGGCCGCGGCTACCTGCTCAAGAAAGGACGCACGGTCCGCGCCTCGGACACCGCCATGACGCTCATCGATGCGGTGCCGGCGGCGATCACCGATCCCGGCACGACCGCGATCTGGGAGCAGGCCCTGGACATGATCGAATCGGGCCAGATGCGCCTGGACACGTTCGTCGAGAAGCAGTCCGCCTGGGTCGTGCAGTTGGTGCAGCAGTACCGCGGCGCGACGTTGGCCATCCGCATTCCCCAGGGCCCCGACTGCCCGCTGTGCGGCGCGGCCACGCGCCAGCGCAGCGGCAAGACCGGTGCCTTTTGGTCGTGCTCGCGCTATCCCGACTGCAAGGGCACTCTCCCCATCGCTCGTCCCAAGACGCGCCGCGCCAGCGGCGGCAACGGCGCCGCGGCACGCACCCCGCGCCGGCGCTCCCACTAGCGCCCCGACGTCCCGACAGGCACCTCACCCGCTCGCATCGCCCCCCGCGCCGATGCGTTGTTGTCCTCGCGCCCCCGCGAGGCCCCAGCACGCTCAAGCCTTCTGCAACGTGTGCCCGCCGGCACGGCCTTCGTGCACCGGCCGGCGTGAAGGCGTCTTCCTGCCCAGCCCGCACCAGCGGGACGACCTCATCGCGTGTTCCCGTGGTTCCGGCGGGTCCCCAGGCGCCTTGCGGTGCGAGCCGCCTGGAGACCCGCTGGGTCCACGGCAGTCCATGCCGGCGCCTACCGGTGAAACAACAGGTGCCCTTTGTGCGCGGATGCGTGCCAGGGATTGTCGGCCCCAGCCACGACACGGGCCGGGTGAAGGCTGCGACAGCGGACGGTTCTACCGACGACCGCGTGCTGTGCCAGTCCACGGGTGGTCGCTTCCTCGCGAGCCGGAGACCCACGGTCTCCGGCGTCTTCTTCCGGTTTGCCGCCTTTCCTGACTTCCCCCCCCACCGCGAACAGGAGACCCCCATGGAACCCAACCCCGCAACCACCACCACCGCATTGGAGTACGGCAGCGTGTGCAGCGGCATCGAGGCGGCCAGCCTCGCCTGGCAACCGCTCGGCCTCGTGCCCGCGTGGTTCGCCGAGACCGATCCGTTTGCAAGCGCAGTGCTCGCCCACCGCCACCCCCGCGTACCCAACCTGGGCGACATGACGCAGCTGGCGCATCGCATCCGCGCGCGTGCCATTGCCGCGCCCGACATCCTGGTGGGCGGCACGCCCTGCCAGTCCTTCAGCGTCGCCGGCGCCCGCCAGGGACTCGCCGATCCCCGCGGCGCGCTCACCCTGGCCTATGTGGAGATCGCCAATGCCATCGACCAAGTCCGCGCCCGTTCCCACCGCCCGCTCGCCACGCTCGTCTGGGAAAACGTCCCGGGCGTCCTCAGCGACCGCGGCAATGCCTTTGGCTGCCTGCTGGGCGCATTGGCCGGCGAAGACCGTGCGCTCGAACCGCCAGGGCCGCGGTGGACGAACGCAGGTTGTGTGTCTGGACCGCGCCGGCGCATCGCCTGGCGCGTGCTCGACGCCCAATATTTCGGCGTCGCCCAGCGCCGCCGCCGCGTGTTTCTTGTGGCAAGTGGTGGAGACCACATCGATCCCGCCGAAATACTATTTGAGCGCGAAAGCCTGCGCGGGGATCCTTCGCCGGGCCGCGCACCGTGGCAAGGCGCTGCCGGCGCTGCTGGACCACGCCCTGCGCGAGCAGGCGGCCCAACAGGGCTGAAGTCGCCCTACGGCCAGGTCACCGTGTCGCTCGGCTTCGGCAACGGCCAGGGGCCTGTTGATGTCTCGGCCTGCCTCATGGCCGCCGGCCCCCGGCATGACCTGTGCACCGAGACGGTTCTCGTGCAGTCGGTGGCCGGACGCATCAGCCACACGCTGGACACGGCCAACGGCGGCAAGGGGAGCGGCGAGGACGGCACGGGCAAGGGCGTGCCCATCATCGCATTCACTGCGCAAGGCAACGGTGCCGACGCGCTTAGCGGGCGGTGTCCGACCTTGCGGGCCGGGGGCCACCGATCCGGCCACGGAAACGGCGGTGTTGTCCCGGCGATCGCATTCGCACAGAACTCCCGCGACGAGCTGCGGTGTGAGGGCGGCCACGGAAAGATCGCGGGCACGCTCTCCACTGCCGGCGGGAAGCCGGGCCAGGGGCATCCCATGGTGCTGCAGCCCGCGACCCACGAAGACCACTTTGTGTGCGAACCGGCCGGCGTCGGCAGCTGGGGCCTACGCTGGCGCGTGCGGCGGCTCATGCCACGCGAGTGTGAGCGACTGCAGGGCATGCCGGACGATCACACGCTGGTGCCCTACCGCGGCAAGCCCGCGGCGGATGGGCCGCGCTACAAGGCCATCGGCAACTCGATGGCCGTACCGTGTGTCGCCTGGATCGGCGCGCGGCTGCAGCGCGCCATGTCGGGAGCCCCCTGACGCATTGTCAGAAAACCCGACCCTGCCCAGGGCTGGTTCCCGATGGTGCAGGCCCGGGCCGATGCGCGAGGATGGCGCTGCCGACCCGGGGCCATTGACCGCTCGACCCGAGGGGCGCTTGAGCAGCGCCGATCCGGCAACCGAACGATTCAGGCGGCGTCTCCGCCGATGAGACGCTGGCCGATAGCATGGCCCGCATGCCGCTGCCCGAACACTTTGCGTGGGACACCAACCAGTGGGGCAAGACCTGGCTGCGGTGCCATCGCGCTATTGTCGCGAGCGTGAGCAAGACGGTGTTTCCTGACGGGCGCTGGACTGCGAACGTAATCGGCACGACGAGAGAACAGCCAGCTACCCACACGCCCACTTCCACTCGCAGGGGCGATGCGCTCTGTGGAGCGCTGGGCTTACGCGCATGCCATGCGACTTCTGGACGAAGTGGAGACCGGTGCGCCGGGAAGGGTCCCGGAGCCCGCCCCCCCTGCTGCGAGGAGAAACGCCTAGCGCGCAAATTAAGAGGGAAGGCGCATCAATCTAAATTAAAGTCACATGTCAGTATCGTGGCTGCTGTACCGGCGTGCACACAAGCAAACACATGCGACGCCAACAAAGACATCAGTGATTGCCCGCTTTGGTGTCTAAAGTCGCGTATCGGAAAATATCTTGAGGGAGGAAGACCAATGACACCGACTAACGAAGACAAGACCATATTGAGCGGCTCGCTTGAAGAATGCGAGGAGCACCTTCTTGGAGCCCTCAACTTCGCGATCGGTTTCGCCAAGCAACAAGGAGCGCCTCTTGCGCTGAACGCTTCCCAGTACCACATGCCAAAGTTGCTGGCTCTACTCGATCCCACCGCGGTCGAGATGCTCGTAAAGGGGGAGACTTTGAGCATTAGCTCTGGCCCGCTCTTGATGCTGATTGATGATGCAGGGGTCGAAAACTTTGTTGGGTTGGTGCTGTTCGTTGGCGTTGACGCGCCAAGGCTCGCGCTGCTCAACGCTGATCGCAGCCCAATGGTAATTGCAGTGCCGGAGAACGAGGAGGAACGCTCAGCGATCCTCGAAGCTTTCCCGAACGCCGGACGTCTTGAGATAAAGCAGGAACCGGAGACGATTCCATTACCAAGAATGCATCCATCTTATGACTTCAAATGCCAGTGGTTGGACGAGCGGTATGACGTCATTGCCGGGCACCACTTCAATCGGAAATCAGCCGAAATAGTTCTTGGCGCTGGTGAACCGCAGGTTTGCCGTTATTGTGGCAGGTCAACTCCCGCAGCGACCTTTGAAAATGTCTCGCATGCGTTCCCTGAGCAGATTGGAAACAAATGGCTCGTGGATAGTCGCGAATGCGACGGCTGTAACGAACATTTTGCTACAGCCATCGATAGCCCGTTAGGAGACTGGTCTCTGCTAGCGCGCTCCACTGGCCGCATCCGCGGCAAGAGGAAAGTGCCAAAATTTGTCAGTTCAGACGAGGATGTTCGGATCGTTTTCAAGAACAACGTCCTGAACGTAACCGCCTACAAAGATGACCCTAGGCTTCGCTTTGACGAGAACGCAAAGCGCATTGAGATGCAACTGGAGCGCCCGCCATACATTCCGATGGGCGTTTTCAAGAGTTTCGTGAAAATGGCTATTTCTGTGATGCCCGAAATCGAAGCCAGCAAATGCCAACATTTGAAGAACTGGATCTTAGAGAAGAAGCACACCATCGAAAGCTTCCCGTTCCATCCACTTATGCTGTATACCCAGTTCATCAGCGGACCAATTCCTAATGATGAAATCAGCTTCATGCTGGTCCGCAGAAAGGCATCGGTCTCTGGCTGCCCTTACATGATGTTCATGGTTCAATACGGCAATCATGTTCACCAAATCGCATTGCCTATGCCGACGGAGGATGGCATGGGCCGTGAACCGATCCAGACATCCATCGCCTACTTTCCGCATCCGTGGGAAGCAGCAGACCACATCGCTGCTTATGGACCGGCTCGATGCATCGAAGAAGATCTGTCGTCTCCGGACTTCAGGCGCAATGAGCCGTATCCGATGAACTTCAGCTTCTCTGAGGCCATAAGCACAATGCAGCCGACTGGAAGTTGAGCACATTCAGTCGAACTGCGCCCACATTGCGCGGGAGTATTGCGGCCGTGACCCTTCTGCGGCAAGCAACACGCAGCGCCTCACCAGGGTGCGATCGTGGAGCAGCCTCGGCCGTCCGCTCAGGTTGACAGACGGCGTCGTCGCGATGCCTCTGGACTGGGCCTTCACGGGGCATGGAAAAGTCCGAGGTTGAGAACAAGTACCGGAACGGGAAGGAGGTCTTCACCGCTCGACGGCGCCCCGCCCGCCGTCGGCCACCAGCCCACAAAAGTCCGACACGCCACCGCCAACCTGCACGGGCAGGCCACGGGCCAGCAGCAAATTCCGCCCCCCCTTTGCGTGACATCAGGCTTCCGATTGCCGGGTGCATAGCGGCGCTTTCGTAGGGGATGCTGACGGCAGGAACGGCTGACGAGTAACGCCGCCAGCACCCTGCCAGCAGCCGGGATCGCAGGGCTGCCGCGGAGCTCCAACCGCGCGATCCACCAGTCCGCTCCGCATCACGCCAACGGACGCCGCCCTTCCCGGTGTGTTGATGCCATTCCTTCCGCGGGCGACTCTGCCCACTTCCATCCCTACCGGCCAACGGTCGGTCAGCGTGTCCTGCAACTGGCGCGTCATTTTCCGCTTTGACGGCTCCGACGTGGAGCTGGTCGATTACCTCGACTATCACTGAGCAGGAGGCCTCCATGGCTATGCACAATCCTCCCTACCCGGGTGAAGCGTTGCGCGAGGACGTGCTCCCCGCGGCCCAGCTGTCTGTGTCGGGCCTCGCCCGGCACATCGGCTACTCCCGCGGACAACTGTCCACGGTGTTGAATGGGCGGGCGGCCATCAGCGCCGACCTCGCACACCGGCTCGAACTGGCGGGCCTGGGCAGTGCCCGGCAATACCTGGCCGAACAGGCGGCCTACGACCTGTGGCAGGCAGAACAGCGCGAGCATCCCCGCATCGCACGCCTGCAACTGGCCTGACTCACCACCCGTTCCATCCCCTTCCCCATGGCCCCGCATTGCGATGCGGGGCTTTTTTTTGCCTCGGCAATCCGGACACCGCGGGATTCCGATTTCCGGCCGACGCGGCCAGGCGCGCGCGCGAAGCTGGCTGCATGTGTCGCTGACGCCGTCAGCACCATGCCAGCAGCCAGGGTCCCCAAGGCTGCCGCGGGAGTTTCTCCCGCGCGATCCGCCCGTCCGCCATCGCATCGAGTCCGCGGACAAGCGTCCTGATGACGCCGATGCCGATTCATCCACCGCCTGCGGGAGCTGCCATCCCGTCAGGGATTGCTCGATCTCGCTTCTTCCAGGAGTTCGCCCCATGTCCCAACTGTCCCACCTGTCCCAGCCAACCAGCGCCCACGCCACGTCACAGCCAAGACGTTTTGGGTGCCTGGCCCTCGCCTACGCCGGCAAGTACCTGCCGCTGCAGGTCCTGCACAGCGCGGCCGGCCACTACATCGGTACGCGCGATGCAGACGGCCCGGTCTCCCGCGAGTCCAACGAGTACTTCCGCAGCGAAGCCGCCGCCCAGCAGGCACTGGAGCGCGGCGCCTGGTCCCAGTTGCCCACACCGTGATCCATCGAAGGAGCTCCCATGCACCCGCTTCTCCCACCGGAAGTCGTCGAACAGATCGAACGCGAGGAACGGCATTTCGCCGCGGCGCCTGATGCGTTTTTCCAGGCGTGGAAGCGCGGCGTGGAAATCGCTGGACCCGAGTGGTTCGGCGACGGCACGCACGAAGGCCTGCAGCGCGCCCGCACCAAGTGGGACCTGCGCCCGAACCTGCTGCGGCTTGGCGACGCCCTCGGCGTGCTGAGCAGCGGCCAGCGCATGTTCCTGTCGGCGATGGTCAGCTTCTACAACGCCCGCGAAGGCGCCGCCATGCTGCGCCGCTGCGGCTTCGAGGGCCTCGCCGACCTGGGCGGCCTCGATCTTCAGCGGCGCCAGGTCATCGCCGATCTGGTGCTGACCTACGTCGGATGGTGAGCTGACACCAGCGAACCACGCAGGTATTTCTTCTCAACCCATCGAGGGACATCCGTTCCTTCGGGGGCGGTGTCCCTCCACCTTTTTTCAAGGAGTGGACCATGTCCCGAAATTCCTCTTTCGCCGTCGTTCTCGAAGGCGGCCTCGTCCAGGCGATCCTCGTCCAGGACTGGCCGGAGCACCGGCCTCTGCCGCTATTCGCGGTCGTGGACTACGACACCGAAGGTGCCGCCGATCACGAGATCACGCGTTTTCCCATCGGCAACACTGAGGCCGAAGCGATCTGCCGGAGCGAGACGCCCACGGTGCACGAACAATTGGCGGATTCGCTGTCGCCACGGGCGGTACTCACCGCTCTGGACGAATCCGTCGCGCCACCGTCATCGCGCGCGAAACGGATCGACTGCTCGCCGGCATCCGCAACGCCGCCGATCGCAGGCAACTGCAACGCCGTGTCGCCTGGCATCTGATCGAAGGACTCTGAGCTGACGAGGCGCAGTGGTCCGGAAGGTCGTTCCTCCCATACGCCAGCGGCACTGCTCCAGCAGCCACGACCTTATCCAGGCTGCGGTGCGGTTCACCGCACAGGTCGTTCCTCATCGGACGCGTCATGCGTTCTTCCACGCCAACCCACAAGGGAACTTCCTCCCCTTGCGGGCGGAAGTCCCTTGGATTTTTTCAAGGAGTCTTCCATGGATACCCAAGCCATCCGCGCACAGATGCCGACACTGGTTTGCGGCCACGTGCCCTCCAACGTCCACCGCTTCAAGTTCCAGGTCTTCGACGGCGAACCCAAGGTCTCCATCCTGGGCATTCCCATCGATCCCAAGCCCTTCGACGGCAAGGTCATCGCCAAGACCGATGAGGCCATCGTCGTCAAGACGGGCCGTGCCGAATTCGCAGTGCTCGACAGGGCGCTGGTGACCGAAGTGCCCGACGAGGGCGCCAAGGTGCACGTCGAACCCTATGCCAGGCGCTGCTTCGACGGCCTTCGGGCGGACACCCCCGAAAAGCAGGTCGAACGGACGGTTGACGGTCTCACCTATTCGGTGCACACCACGGTGCTGGGCTCCGCGCCTGCCAAGCTGCCCATCCCGAAGCCCCGCTGTCCCGAATTGGCAGCGTTGATCGAGCAGCTGGAGCAGTTGCCGGCACCCGACGGCTTTCGTCGCATCACGCACCTGCTGGTCGATGCGGCCGCGCGGGATTTCACCTGGGTGGATCCGACGCCCGGGAACATCCTCCAGACACCGCCCGCCATCGGCTTCACCGTCTCCACGGGCAAGTTCACGGGCGACGTCCGCGTGCTGTACGACCGCGGCACGGATCAGTACGTGATCGAACTGCACCGCGGTGGCGAATGCATTGATCGCATCGAGGATGTGTTCTTCGACGACCTCGGCCGGGTTCTGGAGAGGCTGATCGACGACGGCAGTTGGCGCCGCATCCGCGTGCAGCGCGTGCCTTGATCGCACCCGTCCGGCGATGACACCCGCCCCGCTCCTCGCCCACCCGGCGAGGAGCCTTTCTTCATTTCTTCAGGAGTCCACCATGTCCCTTCGATTCTGGGGCACCGATCTGCGGCCCGTGCTGGCCGAAGCGATCGCCCAACAGTGCCGCGTCATCCTCGTCAAGGACCAGGGCGTGTACTGGCTCGCCGAGCGCGGCGAGCGACGACCCGATGGCCGCCAGAAATTGATCGCCTATGCGGTCGGCTGCAACCCCGATGTCGATCCCTTCGATCATTGGTGGGAGCTGGCGCGCACCGAACTGGGCGGCGACGATTTCGGGGAACACCTCGATCCGTCCGAAGGCGTGCTGGCCCGCATCCTGGCCAGCGAAGACGATCTGGAGCTTTGGGCCACACCGACCCATCTGTCCCTGCAGGCCGTGCCGCCCGCCGCGCCAGACCATTGATCGACACATTGCACCTCAGCCCCCGCCATGCGGGGGCTTTTTCTTTTCCGGCAATGCGGTCGGATGCCAGCCCGCCTTGTGGGTAGCGCACCGGCCCAGGACGCACGACGCTTCGCGCATGCCTGCCGACCGATGTCGGTGACATGCCAGGCAACCTCCGGTCTTCGAGGTTGCGCGCAGCCCATCCGCTGCGTGACCGGACCAGTTCGCAACGCATCCTTGACGCGAACGACCACGGGCTTGCCCCGTGGGGGATGCAGATCGCCTTATCAACCCACCGCGGGGTTACGCACTTCCCCCGCAGCGTGGGGTCGGTGTGTCTCCGCTTTCTTCCCATGGAGATCCACCATGAACACCCCCTCCAATACGAAGTCGTACTTCGACCTCCACACCTCGGGCATCGGCTATGTGCAGCGGGCCCGCGAAGTTCCTGTCAAAGGCGGCCGACGCGCGCAGCCGTTCCTGGCGTGCACGATCGCCGCGCTGGTCGGTCCTGCGAGGGATCCGAGCTACCGGTATTTCGATGTCAAGGTCTCGGGTGCCGAGGCCAAGAAGCTGGTCGAGCGCTACATCGGTGTCGATGATCCCCGTCAGCGTCCGTTGGTCCGTTTCCGGATCGGCGACCTGTGGGGCGATCCGTACATCCGTCCGAGCGGCGAACGCAAGGGCGAGGCCGCCGCGAGCATCAAGGGCCGGCTGCTGAAAGCCGAACCGATCGAGCGCACCGAACTGGCAACGGTCGGTGTGCACGAACTGATCACCCGCGGTATCGGTTATCTCAACCGTCCGAAGGAAGTCAGTCCGAAGGACCGCGATGCGTTTCTCTCGTGCTCCATCGCCGCGTTGGCGGGCCCGGTCGACGAACCGGAATACCGCTACATCGACGCGATCGTCGAAACCGTCGATGCCCAGCACCTGGTGCGGCGTTGCGTGCAGGCCATCGAGGCCGAGCGCAAGGTACTGATCGCCTTCCGTCTGAACGACATGAAGATCGATCCGTACATCCGCACCCGGGGCGAGCATGCGGGCGAAGCGGCTGCGAGCCTGGAGTCCAAGCTGATCCACGTCGGCATGATCAAGATCGACGGCCAGAAGGTCTATCCCGAGGCTCCCGCGACCACCGAGGCACCAGCGGCGCTGGACAACAGCGCCCGCGATGCCGCCGGCCCTGCCGACGACGACGCTGGCGTCCCGCCGTCCGAGTCCGCCGAGCGCGAGACCGAAGAACACGAGCCGGCCCTGGCTGCCTCGTGCTGAACCGACAGGGTCCCATCGCCGGGACCCTGCCATTCCTCCCCAGCAGCCCATGCACCTCCTTCCCCGGAGGTGCATGCGTTCGCACTTTCCATCCCACGCATCCCGCAAGGCCATTCACCGGCCGGCGTGCTGCTGCATTGTTCAAGGAGAACGGACATGTCTCTTGCCACACGCTTTTCGCGACACTCACCCGTACTGCGCGCGGACAGCCCGCTGTCGGACGACCAGATCCGCGCCGTTGCGCCCTCCATCTTCGCCGATGAACCCCACGGCAGCCGGTCCCACCGATACGCCTATATTCCGACCGCGACCGTGCTCTCCAAGCTCCGTGCTGAAGGCTTCGAGCCTTTCATGGTGTGCCAGACGCGGGTCCGCAACGAGGATCGGCGCGAGTTCACCAAGCACCTGATCCGCCTGCGCCATGCGAGCCAGATCAACGGCGCCGAGGCCCAGGAGATCATCCTCGTCAACAGCCACGACGGCACCAGCAGCTACCAGATGCTCGCCGGCATGTACCGGTTCGTCTGCCACAACGGCCTGGTCTGCGGCGACACCGCCGCCGACATTCGCGTGCCCCACAAGGGCGACGTGTCGGGCCAGGTGATCGAAGGCGCCTTCAAGGTGCTCGACGGCTTCGACACCGTGCGGGCATCCCGCGATGCCATGCGTGCCTTGACCCTCGACGAGGGCGAGGCGCAGGTGTTCGCCCGCTCCGCACTGGCGCTCAAGTACGACGATTCGGACAAGCCTGCACCGGTCGCGGAAAGTCAGTTGCTCTCGCCGCGCCGCTTCGACGATCGGCGGCCAGACCTGTGGTCCGTGTTCAACCGGGTTCAGGAAAACCTGGTCAAGGGCGGTCTGTCTGCGCGAACGGCCAATGGCCGTCGCCAGCGCACACGCGAAGTGCAAGGCATCGATCAGAACCTGCGCCTGAACCGCGCGCTGTGGATGCTGGCCGATGGCCTGCGCCAACTCAAGGCCTAGCGCCGCACGGACCTCGCCCCTCGCGGGCGGGTCCGCTTTTCTTGCATCGACCGGACGCCCTCAGGCGCCCATCACATTTCCGAGGAGACATCCCATGGTGGCCACCAACCAACCGCCGTTGTCCACGAAACCCCACATCGTTACCGGCCAGCTGACGCTGCGCACCATCCGTGGCCGCAACGGCCCGTTCAACGTCGGTCGGCTCGTCACGCCGATTGGCGAGTTCGCCGTGAAGGACGCGGAACTGGAGCAGTACCCCGAAGGCAAGTACGAAGGGAGCTTCGCCATCCGCTACATCTATCCCAAGGCGTATCCCACCGCCGGCGGCATGCGCTTCGAAATCCGGGCCAACCTCGACGGGATGACCCTCTCGGGCCTGGACCAGTTGAGCCGCGACGAAGTCCGCAGCTTTGCGCCGCAGGACGTCGATCCGCTGGACGAGGACCTGGGTGCACCGGCACCGGTCCCCGAGCCAAGGCCCGCGTCCAAGCCTGCACCCGTGCGGACATCGAAAGATCCGCTGATCGATACCACGCCGTTCGGCGTGGACGCGCCATCCGCTGCCGCGGCTGACATCACTGCCGCCGGTAGTGCCGACAGCGAGGACGCTGCGTTGTTCGGCGTGCTGTGGCCCCTGGGCGAGTTCGTCAAGCTGGACTCGACCATCGACCGTCGCACGCTGCGCATGCAGATCGCACGCCTGGGCGCGCTGGGCTATGCGCTGGATTTCAGGTCGCAGGAATGGAAACGCCAGCCGGACCTTCAGGCGGCGTAAGTCTCTGCACCGCATCGGCGGTGATTCATCCACCCGCTGGAGCGCCTTCCCGCGCGGAAGGGGACTCTGGCCTCTTTCTGGAGATCTTCACCATGTCAACGATCGACTGCAGTACTCAATCACATCCCAATGGTCACACGCCCGACGCGTTCGATGAACCCGCGTGGCGCACGGTCTGCGAGGCAGTCGCCGCACAAGCCAACAAGGGTTGCGGCTTGTCTCACGACTACTACGTCGAACGCTTCAGTTCGGCAATCGATGCGCAAGCCAGTCAATTGCCCGAAGACCAGCGTGCACAGGCTCTGAAAATCGCACGGGAATGGGACTACGCAACACCGGCCGAACGGCAGGAATCCAAGGACTGGAATGCGGATAACGGCTATTGCTCGCACGGCATCGAACTGGGTTGCTGTCCCGCCGGTTGCGGTTCGCACTGAGGACTGGCACTTCGCTCCATCGCCGCACACGCGGCGTTTTCACCACCCGCCGGGGTTCTTCCCCCCGGGGAGACCTCCGGCTCTTCTATCTCAGGAGGCCTCTCATGGGCTGGTATTTCTCTCCCCAATCGCGGTCTGAACTGATCGCGCAATTGATCGCACCGCAGGAGACCGAGCGCGCCAGCGTGAAGGTCATCGCCCACGCGCTGCGCGGCAATGTCCTTTGGTCCGTCACGGAAGTGACCGCCAAGGCCGAAGGCGTGCACCGTGATCTCGCACCGGGCCAGTCCCTGCGCTTCATCCGTTGCGACCTGCTGCAACGCAGCGGCGGCCAATGGGGCTACAAGCCCTTGGAAGAGTCCATGCACCCGTACTACTACTCGTGCCCGCTGTCCTACCTGGACCTCGCCCCGGAGCAGTCCGCCGACTGGCGTGCAGGCGTTCGCGCCTATCACGCACGGCGCCGCACACCCAAGGTTGCCACGGCATCCGCTGCGGCACTGACGGCTTGAGCGGAGGAACCGACATGGACCCGATCCTGGCGGCGCTTTCGCCCTCGCTGTTGGCATTCGTCGAGGCGAGCTTGTCCAACGACGAAACGTCCTCGGACGATGAAATGCGGGAGCACTTCGTCAGGAGCGGCCTCACCAAGGAACAGGCACGGCAGGCACTGACCTACCGCGACCAGTACCTCGACCACGTCTACCTGGAAGGCTTCACCCCGATCACCTCGGCAGACGAGGCACTTCACTTCGACCCGCACGCCCGCCGGTTCACGCCGGACTGAGCGATTTTCTTGCACCCATGGGGCAGCGCTTGCCCCAGCGGGCGGTGCTGTTCCCGTTCATCCGAGGACAGCACCATGCCCACAAATCCTTCGTCCAACCCGCCCCTGTACCGCATCGACGAATGCGCCGACCTGATGGCCGATGCCTGCGTCTGCGGTGCACAGGGCGAACTCGTCTTTCTGTCCGTCTGGGCACGCGATACCGCCATCCAGGAGTTTCTGGCACGCCTGACATTGCCAGGCGACGCACAGGGCCTGGACCAGTTCCACCTGGTCACCGGGGAGGGCGCATCGCTTCCCGTGTTCGTCGGCAACGTCGAGCAATTGGAAAAACGCACGACGCGCGCCTTCCGCCGCACCCTGTTCGGCTCCATGGTCCACCTGTGGCTGTTCGATCGCCGCTGCGTGCAGCCCGACAAGGCGAACGCCAGCGCGCTCGCCCTGATCCCCAAAGCCGACGCCGCGTCCACCGAACGGTTATGGACGCTGGTGCGGCAGACCTGTCCGCTGCCCCTGCTCGACCACTGGCGCGACCCCGTGCTGGACCTGCTGTCCACCCACGCGATGCTGACCCGCCTTCCGCTGGCCCTCGGGCCACTCGAAGGCCATCGCCTGGCCCTGGACGTGCCCGTGCTCACCCAAGCACTGGGCGAGTTGATCCGCCGCGGCGTGCTCAGCGCCTGCGCGCAAGACGCTCTTTCGGCAGAGCCGCTTCTGCGGCGCGCCTGACTTCCTCGGCAGGCCTGCAGCGCAGGCCCTGCTTGCCTTTTTACCCAACGCAACAGGAGCATTCCATGGCACTCATGTTTCCGCGCCTCGCGCGCAATTTCATCAAGGCCGGCTACTTCCCGACCGACGAACCGACGCTGGAGCGGGTGCTGTCCGCCCTCGCGCCAGCCGGCGGTCCGATGTGCATCCTCGATCCCTGCGCCGGCGAAGGCGTGGCGATTGCCGAGGCGGCCCACGCCCTCGGGCGCGAGCAGGTCACCGCGTATGCCGTCGAATACGACGGCGAGCGCGCGGCCCACGCGCGTTCGCTGGTGGACCACTGCCTGCACGGCGACCTGATGGACACGATGATCTCCCGCCAGGCCTTCGGCCTGCTTTGGCTCAATCCGCCCTACGGCGACCTGTCCCGGGACGCCAACGGCAACATCGGCTACCAGGGCCAAGGCCGTGCGCGGCTGGAAAAGCTCTTCTACCAGCGCTGCCTGCCGCTGCTGCAGTACGGCGGCGTGCTCGTCTTCATCCTGCCGTGCTACGTGCTCGACGCCGAACTGGTCGGATGGCTCACGCGCCACTTCGACGGCCTGAGGGTCTACCGCGCGGTGGACACGCAGTTCCGCCAGGTGGTGGTCTTCGGTCGCCGGGTTCGTCAACGCGAGCTGGCCTCGGACGAAGCGAAAGCCGCGCGCGGCCTGCTGCTGCAGGTCGGGCATGGCGACGCGGAAGCCGACGCATTGCCGACCGAATGGCCATTCCTCCCATACGCCGTGCCCGCCAGCCCGGCGCCCCCGGAGCATTTCTACCGCGTGACGATGGAGCCCGCGCAGTTCGCCGACGAGGTCGGCCGGCTGCAAGGGCTGTGGTCCTCGGTGCAGACGCACCTGGGCGCCGCCCAGCAGGCGTTGCGTCCGCCAGCGCGGGGCTTGTCCTCCTGGCATCTCGCCTTGGCGCTCGCAGCCGGTGCGATCTCCGGCGTGGTGACCTCCAAGAGCGGCCGCGTATTGGCCGTCAAGGGCGACACGCACAAGGAGAAGACGCTCTCCAGGCAGTACACCGAGCGGGACGACGGCTCCGTCGCCGAGACCCGCATCCTCACCGACAAGTTCGTGCCGGTCATCCGCGCCTGGGACATGACGCCGTCCTCCCCGACCTGGGGCGAGGTGTTGACCATCCGCTGACGTTCGATCCCATCGGCGGCCTCGCCGCTTTTTTTCTTCCAACCCAAGGAGTCATTCCATGCTGCAAGGTCTCTTCGCACGCCAGCGGCGTGCATCCGTTCCGTCCCCGCTGTTTTCCGTGTGCCAGCTCCAGTTGAGCGAGCAGGTGCATTGGCTGGACAGCAAGGGCCTCCTCGATCCACTGCCCTATGTGCAGCGCCATCTGCGCGGCGACTGGGGCGAGGTCGATGAAGCCCGGCGCCGCGCCAACGAAGGCGCGCTCCAGGCAGGCGGCGTCCTGCAGTCGCAGTACCGCATCACGCCCCGGCTGGCGTTGCTCGTCCTCACCGACGAAGCGCGCCAGCGCACCGTCGTGCGGCTACCCGAGGAAGCGGATCCCCGCTGAGCGGTTCCGCGTTTTTTCATCCACCCCATGGGGCACGTCGCGGCCCCGGGCCGGGCGTGCTCCGATTTTGAAAGGAGCCTTCCATGTCGTCTTCTCACCGCACCGCGCAGCGCCAAAACCAGTTGTTTCCCATCGGCGCACTGGTCTACAGCGAAGGGGTCTACCGGCTGGTCCGCGAAGGCCGGCTGGACCCCCTGCCCTATGTCCAACGCCACATGCGCGGTGACTGGGGCGATGTCTCCGATGAGGACTGGCACGCGAACCACGCCGCACTGCCCGCAGGCGAACGCCTGGACTCGTTCTATGTCGTCACCCGCGAATTGAATCTCCACGTTTTCACGCTGCCGGACCGCAGCGCGACCCACGTCGTGCTGCCGTCCGAGCTCTGATCGTTCTTCCCTGACGGATCGCCGTCGCTCTTCCCATCCCTGGGGCATGCCACCTGCCCCTCGGGGCGGGTGCATGCCCCTTTTCTTTGGAGCATCACCATGTCCCTCGATCTCGAATCCAACGATGCGGTGCCCGTGCAGGGCAAACTGCTGGACGACGCATCGTCTCCGCTCACCATCGCCCTCCCAGACTTCGTCTCGGAGTTCGGCGACGACTTGCTGCAAGCCCTCAACGGTGCGAACCCGCCGGTCTATACCGGCCAGGTACGCATCCATCGGCAATCGGTACTCGCCGGCCTCAAGCGCCGGCTCTTCCCCGCGCAGGCCGATGTCGTGCACGCGGTCACCGAGCTGCTCGTCAACCGCGGCGAACGCGCCGCGTTCGTCAACGGCGAGATGGGCTGCGGCAAAACGACTGTCGGCATCGCCACCGCAGCCGTGCTGCACGCCGAAGGCTACCGCCGCACGCTGGTGCTCTCGCCGCCGCATTTGGTCTACAAGTGGCGCCGCGAAATCCAGGAAACCGTCGCTGGCGCCAAGGTCTGGGTGCTCAACGGCCCAGACACACTGGTCAAGTTGCTCAAGCTGCGCGAGCAGTTGCAGGTCCCCGCGCATGCGCAGGAGTTCTTCGTCCTCGGGCGCGTGCGCATGCGGATGGGCTTTCACTGGAAGCCCGCCTTCGCGGTGCGGCGCACCCGCCACGGCGATATCGGCACCTGCCCGCATTGCGGCACCGCCATCACCGACGAGGACGGCGAGCCCATCGGCACCGCCGAACTCGATGCCGAGGAAACCCGCCGCACCTGCGGCGGATGCCGCTTTCCCCTGTGGACGCTGATGCGCCCGCGCAGCCTCTCGGCCACCGATCAGTCCAGCGCGGTGCTCAAGGCGCTGCAGCGCATTCCCACCATCGGACAGGTCACCGCGCAGCGGCTGATGCGCACGTTCGGCGACGGCTTTCTCGCCTCCATGCTCGGCGACAACATCCACGAGTTCATCAACCTGATGGATGACCGCGGCGAGCTGGTCTTCTCGGACCGCCAGGCGCACCGCATGGAGCGCGCGATGGCGAACATGGAGTTCGGCTTCGGCGAGGGCGGCTACCAGCCGTCCGAGTTCATCAAACGCTATCTGCCGCAAGGCACGTTCGACCTGCTCATCGCCGACGAAGCGCACGAGTACAAGAACGGCGGCTCGGCCCAGGGCCAGGCCATGGGCGTGCTGGCGGCAAAGGCGCGAAAGACGCTGCACCTGACCGGCACGCTGATGGGTGGCTATGGCGACGACCTGTTCTATCTCCTGTTCCGTGCCCTTCCCGGGCGGATGATCGAAGACGGCTACCGGCCCTCGAAAAGCGGCTCGATGACGTCTGCTGCGATGGCGTTCATGCGCGACCACGGCGTGCTCAAGGACATCTATTCCGAGAGCACGGGCACCTCGCACAAGACGGCCAAGGGGTCGAAGGTGTCGGTGCGCACGGTCAAGGCACCGGGATTCGGGCCGAAGGGCGTGCTGCGCTGCGTGCTGCCGTTCACGGTGTTCCTCAAGTTGAAGGACATCGGCGGCGACGTGCTGCCGCCCTACGACGAAGAGTTCCGCGAAGTGGCGATGGCGCCGGCGCAGGCATCGGCCTACCAAAACCTGGCAGGCCGGCTCACCGCGGCGTTGCGGCAGGCACTGGCACGCCGCGACACGACGCTGCTGGGGGTGGTCCTCAACGTGCTGCTGGCCTGGCCGGACACATGTTTCCGCTCGGAGACGGTGGTGCATCCCCGCACGCGCGACACGCTGGCGTTCGTGCCGGCCCAGTTCCACGAACTGGACGCGATGCCCAAGGAACGGGAACTGGTCGAGATCTGCCGGCAGGAGAAGGCACTGGGCCGCAAGACGCTGGTCTACACGGTGTACACCGGTACGCGAGACACGACGGCGCGGCTCAAGCGGCTGCTGGAGTTGGAAGGCCTCAAGGTGGCGGTCCTGCGTGCGAGCGTGGAAGCCTCACGCCGAGAGGACTGGATCGCCGAGCAGCTGGACCGCGGCATCGACGTGCTCATCACCAATCCGGAGCTCGTGAAGACGGGACTGGACCTGCTGGAGTTTCCGACGATCGTGTTCATGCAATCGGGCTACAACGTGTATTCGCTGCAACAGGCCGCTCGCCGCTCCTGGCGCATCGGCCAAAAGCAGCCGGTGCGCGTGATCTACCTGGGCTACGGCGCCACCTCGCAGATGACCTGCCTGGAGTTGATGGCCAAGAAGATCATGGTGGCGCAGAGCACTTCGGGCGACATCCCGGAGAGCGGGCTCGACGTGCTGAACCAGGATGGGGATTCCGTGGAGGTAGCGCTCGCGCGGCAGCTGGTCGCTTGATCGTTCGGGTAATCGTTCGCGGCTCCTTCGGGAGCCGTTTTTTTTAGTGCAACAGCCAAGCGCGCTTACCAGCCGTTACGACGGCGGATGAACTACGCCCGACACTTTGCACCGTGTAGAACGACCCGGAGAACAGCATGATCTCTTCCCGCACTCTTGCAGCCACGTCCAACCAGGACGCAGCACCGAACGCACGTCCCCCGACACCCGGCCAACCGCTTCCCGACGATGAAATCCCGTTCAAGGCGGATGTCTGGAGGGACAACGGGCGCATCGTCGGAGCGACTTTCAAAGGGCAGATTTCCACCACCAGATTCAACGGACGGGTGAAGACCGGCGGCGCCGAGGTGAATGTCGAGCGAGGCAATGCCTTCGGCTCCGCCTCCACCAACGGCACGTCCATGGATGGCCGCGTGGGGTTCAGGACTGGCCTGGAGAACTTCGAGTTGAGCGCCTCGTTCGCCCCGGGGGGAGAACTCAGCGGATCGGGCAAAGTTACCGTGGGCGATGCGTCGTTCTCGTTTTCCAATGACTCCATCGGCACCGAGTTCAAGTTCGCCAACGGCGCCAGCGCCGCGATCAGCAGGAGTACGGACGGGGCATGGAACGCGAGCTGGAGCTCCCCGGCTGCGGGCAGCTTCCAGACGGCACTGAATTTCGAGAACAGCGGCGGCAGTTGGTCGATTAACGCCAACTTCACGCTCAAGGTCGAGTGACGGCATAGCATTGATTGTGTGCGCTGCGTGCCGCGCACTAGTTTTCGGAACCTTACGGTGGACGCAGATGCTGCCGCAATCCTTCGTCGCTCGGGCAATCCTGATCGCACTGATCCTGGCCTTGGCTGGTTGCGCTTCGATGGACAGAAGCATGCATCGCTTCGACAGTTGGCTGGGCTCGTTCAAGAGCCGCGATGATGGCGGCTACCTCGCCACCTGCAACGAGCCTGGCAACACGTTCGACGCGACGACCGCGCCTCCTTGCGAGAGCGCTCTCCGAAGGCACTGCCCGAACGGGTTCAACCTTGCCAGCGTCGGTGCCACGGAAAACCCCAGCCCCCGCAGCTTTACCGAAAAGTACCGGGTGACGGCCCTGGCGTACTGCAAGTGAGTCGCCGCAGGCGGGGCTCTGAGGGAGAAGAACACGATCGATATCCTCAGCACCTGGTGTCCAGACCACGGGCGCTGTACGCGCCGCGATGCGTCTCCTTGATAGCCGAGAACGACATCACGGTACTGGCTTGCCGCAAGCGAGGCGGTCAGACTTCCCCTACTGCGCGCCATCAACCGAACTGGCATCCTATCGAAGTCCAGGTGTCCGGCATGCCCCGGGCTCTCCGGGCGTGAGAACGCCATACAACAGTCGACTCGTGCGTTGTGATCGCGTGTAGCGCGATGCTCTGTCCGAACGTAGCTTCGGAAAACTACGAGATTGCTGGGGTGTCTGGCTTGAAGATACAGTAATTGCTGATCCACCCTGATTGTGGTGAAGCTCCTCTTGGCTGGTGGCAAGCTGGTCGAATGGGTTAACACTGCAGCTTTGATGTTTCACTTCCAACAAGTCTTCACCAATCATCGAATGGCACAAAAATCAATTGAAGTGACCCAATGAATAGCAATCAGAATTCTCAAAAGGGACGCTTCTACCTCCTCGATCCGGATATCCGCGGAGGCGGACCTGGAACCGATGTTGAAATCTCCAACGAAGAAGCCCTTCTGACACCTCCACGCCTCATCATCCGGCCCGTGGAAGGCGGATTTCCGACGCTCGCGGAAACGCCGGTTCTGGCTCACGAGCGCAATTCAAAAAGGCGCCCTCGAGATCTCGAAGGAGGATTCAGTGGTTACTGGCTGGTTTCGGAGCGGCTCAAGCGCGCTTTCGAGTCAGTGGACGCCGAGGGCTTTGCATTCGTCCCCTGCGATTACACATTGCCGGACGGCTCGAAGGGCCCTCAGCATTACCTGTGCGACGTGGTTCGGACCATTTTTGCGCTGGACAAATCCAGCTCTGAATTTCAAACGCGAATCGCCCGGGATCACGCTGCCAATCAAGACGTGGAGATGATTACGTTTTCGGGAGGAGCGAAGCTATTCTTCAAGCAGGAATTGATTGGGGATGCCCATGTCTTCAGGATGGGAGAGGATCCATCCAGCGTGATCTGTGATCGCACGATGTATGAAGCGATACGAAGCGCGGGAATTGGAGTGAAACCTAGCTCCGATGGCCTGTGGTGGAAGGACGCCGCCGATTTCTAGTGGCTTGCACTCACTGTGATATGCCGACTCGGAATTTCGGACCGTGGCCAAGAATGACAAGCCGGTTTTTCAGGGACACCACCTTGTTGAGCAGCAAGCATTCCGCGACAGCGCTCTGCTCAAGAAGCTCTCCAATGTGGGGCTTTTCAGTCTGGATGGCGACGCCAATCTGCTGAACCTCCCGGCGGACAAGCAACTGGCGCTGCAGCTTGACGTCTCTCCTCACAATGGCGGCCCTCTCGGACAGTATTCCCAGGGCCTGAGACAAGAACTGAATTTCCTCCAAAAGAGCTCTGATGGCCAAGCGGCAATGGCTGGCGATCGTGGGGCGGCCACGAGAGTCGCCAAAGACGTGGACAGGCTTTGCGCCACTTTGAAAGTGGCCATGGTGAACAACGATCTGCTGACCAACACGCCCATCGGAATGACGGTAGAGCAGGCCAACCAGTTCAACCGAGATTTCTTCAAGAAGCTGCCCGCCTACCAGCAAACCCACAGCCTGCAGATCGATGAAGCCATCAAGCTGACGGGTCCGGAAGCACGTTGGCCTGCGGTACTCAAGTCCGAACCCAATCTCATCCACAGTCTTCACGCGATCGATCAACCGGGCTTCAAGACAGTCAAAGGCGATGCGGCAATCGGTCGACAGTTGTTGGGGGAATCGGTCGAGCAGGCGCAGGCAGGTGGACGCCTGACGCTTTCAGCGCAGGGCACCGATCAGGTCAGTCAAGCGTTTGCCAGCAACGCGGCCGTAGCGCAGCCCCCACGCACGGTGCCAATGGCATCCAGCTCCACCGCGTTGGATCCGCATTCCACAGTTGCCCCGCGCTCGCAACGCGGCTTCGCCAACGCCGAGCTGCTAGCCGGCGATCTATCTGCAGGCCAGGCACTGCGCACCGCCGGCCTGCTCGCCACCGCCGCCGACACGGTGATGACCGGCCAGCGCGCCACACGCTTGCTCGGCCAGGACAACCCGCTCGCCGCGCAATCGGAGCTTGCGCACTTTGCCGGCCGCAACGTCGGTGGCTGGGCCGGCGGTACCGCCGCTGCCTACGCGCTGGGTAGCTCGGGCGCCGGGCCGATGGTGCTGATCGCCGCCGATGCGTATTTCTTGAGTACCGCTGGCGAGAAGGCCGCCGCGTTGCTCGACAACCGCGCCATCTACACCCAGACCGATCGCGAGGGCACGCAGTGGTCGTTCAACGGCACCGCCTGGGCGCGCGAGGGCAAGGCCGACACTACCAATGACGGGATAGACAACCCCACCTCCACCCCCATCGTCGCCAGCTACGAGAAGGCACGCGAACTCAATTACCAGGCCACCAATGCCGCTGCAGCGCTCGCCCTCAAGGATGCCCCCGCTCCGCAGGATCCGTATCGCCAGCCGGCCAATGCCACTGACCGTCCCAGCCTGAGCAGCGCCGACTGGCGACGCGATGCAACGGACGGTCAGTGGCATCGGCTGGTCAAGGCCGAGATCGCTGGCGCCAATGATCGCGGCAGCTACGTGCAGGAAACCGCCTTGCCGCACCGCAAAGCCGAACTGGACGCGCAGGCGCAGGACACCATCGCCCGCAACATCGCCAACAGCCCGGGCGCGATCGCTGCGCGCTACGAACTGGCGCATCACCGCAACGGCTGGGCGGCCAATGGCCTGCCGATATCGCCAGCGGTGCAGCAGGCGCTGCCGGATCCAGATGCCTTGACCGCCTCAAACGGCCAGCGCTACTACCGCAACATCGAAGGCCAGTGGACAAGCAACGGCGCCCCACCCGATGGCAACCGCGTGCTGGAACTGGAGGCCACGCGCGCGATGCTGCAATCGGCACTGGCCGAGCAGGCGCAGGCCATTGCCGCCATCAGGCAATCGCCGCAGGACGTACAAGGCGAGCAGACGCTCTACCGCTATCGCATCGTCGGCACCGAGTTGCAGCCGCCATGGCGTGAAGCAATCGAGCTGGCGACGCAACGCACCCGCGAGGCAGAGGGACTTGCGGGCGATGGCGCGATGCAGTTGCAGCGCGGCCCTGGTGGCACCTTTGGCGCCGATAGCCCGATTGCGCATCTGCAACGCGGCCCTGATGGTGTAGAGCGCATTGCAGCAGTCACCAGCACCGAGGACATCCGCCAGGCACTGCAGGAGGTACAGGCGCGGCAGAACCCAGCCTTGCCGATACAGCAGCTGGCCTCTGCGCCTCGCTCATCGGACGGATCCGCAGATGCGGACACGTCGTCTGCCGTCCCCTCCAACCAGCATGCCCTCGACGTGCAGGCGCGGGGCCAGGCGGCCAGCGCCGCCCAGGAGCGTCAGGAACGGCAGCAGGAGGATCGGCAAGCGCAAGACCAGCAGCTGGCGCAGGCACGCGCGCACACGCTGCAGGAGCAGGCCTCGCACGAAGACCGAGCGCAGGACGCTCAGGCGCTGCAGGCGCATGCATTGCAGGAGCTTCGCCAACAAGAGTCGCAACAGCTGGAGCAGCAAGAACGCCAGACACAGGCTGCCCAACAACGCGAACGAGCCCAGCAGCAGGCGCACGAGATTGAGCAGCGCGAACAAGCGCAGCAACAGGCCCAGGAGACGCGCCAGCGCGAGCAGGAAACACGCCAGGCCCAGGACGACCAGCAGAGCCAGCAGGAACGCCTGCAGGCGCAGACGGTGCAACATCCCGAGCGACAGCCGCCGCACGCCCAAACGACTCCACAACGCGAACAGGAGCCGGCACAGGAGCCCGTCTCTCGCGAGCCGTCGTCGCTCCACTCACAAGACACATCGCCGCGCCAGCCCGAACAGCGGTATACCCCGGATGACGTGGCCCAACGGCGCCAGGAGCAGCTGGCAGAGCCTGCGCAAGCACATGCATCCGACGTAGCGCAGCAGCGGACGCAAAGCCGACAAACGCAAGAAGAGCACACGCAGGAAGTCCAGCAGCAGGTTGCGGACCTGCACAGCGGCCAACAGCCGATGACGGCGCAAGCCTCGGGTGCGCAGCAAGATGCACCGGCGCAGCAGCCAGAGCAGCCGGCAGACGCGTATCTGGCCCAGCCTGCGACTGCGCCTTCCGCTCCATCGCTCGCCATGCCGGTCGCCGCAGAACAGCGCGACGATCAACAGAAGCGCACGCCACAAGCACTGGAAGCACCAGATCCCCCGGCAGCGTTGCCAGTGTCCGCACACCTCGCGCAAGCGAGAGGGACATCGCTGGAAATGCCGACCGCTGGTCGCTCCACCGACGCCCCCGAGGACGCGTCCGATGCGCGCGAGCCGCTTTCGGCGTCCCTGGCAGATGCGCAGGACCGTCCTGCCGCTGTGCCCGCCGATCCGGACTCCTGGGAGGAAATAGAGCGCTCCATGCGTGAGCTGCGCATCCAACTCGAACAGGAACTCGAAACAGAAAACCGCGTTGCAGACGCGCGGCAGGCGCGCGTCGACCGTGGTGAGCGGCCTTTTACCGAGTTGGAATTGCGTGATGGGTACGATCCGGATGGCCCCTCTGGACTGAGACCACCACGCGCCCCGCCGGCAGACACCGCGCCACAGCCTCTTGCCGCTGGCGAGCAGGAAGATCGGCCGCAGCCCCAGCGTAAAAACATCACCGGCGATCCGGATGTGGACGAGTTGCTGTACGCCATCGACTGCAAGGACGAACTGGCGATCGAACAGGCCTTGAAACGGGTCGCCAACAGCCCCTACAGCCAGGCCCTTGCCAAGCAAGGGCATGAATTTCTGGATGCCCAGGCGATGCAGGAAGCTCAGGAACAGGCGAGTACGCGCCAGGCACTGAACATGGACGTCTCGACAGAGGTGCAGACCAGCCGTGGCCCGGTGATGGTAATGACACTGCCGCAGTTCGCCAACGGGCCGGCGATGCAAGGTCCGCAGGGTGACGGTGGTGGTGGCGGAGATGGCGGCGGTGGCGGTGGTGGAGGTGGAGGTGGAGGTGGAGGTGGAGGTGGAGGTGGAGGCGGTGGTGGTGGATAGCCGGCACGCGTGCAGCAAGTTGAATCATCGAGAGAACGCTATGGACATGCAGAACTCCCCAGCGCTGCCCGAAGACAATGGATCGGAACGCGCGATGAAAGAATCGATTCAGGCCATGGCGGCCCTGATCGGGCAGCTGCAGCGGCGAGAGCATGCGCTGGAAGATCTGGTGCGGCAGCAGCTACTGCTGCTGCAGTCCGCCGTCCACAACGCTGATCAGCGGGTCGCTCGGGTGGTTGAGACCGCGCTGCCCCGCCTGACGCAACTGAGTCAGCAGGCATTGACGCAGACGCTGGAACCGGCGGCGGAGCGCTTCAACAAGAAGATGAGCAACGCGGAGCAGACGCTTCAGCAGGCCACCCAGCGCTATGCGAAAGCGCAGCACGCCTTGGAAACCACAACCATGCGACGCATGTGGATCGCATCGATCGCACTGCTGCTGTCGGGTGTCCTGAGTGTGATCGTCGCAGGCTACGCTGCGTACAGCACGAAGGCGGTCATCGCGGAAGCGGCGCAGCGCCGGGCAGAAATCGACTATCTGGATCGTGTTGCGCGCGCCAATCTCGTGCCCTGCGGCGAAGATAGGTTATGCGCCGAGCTAGAGAAGAAAGGCGCGCGCTATGGCAATCAGAGCCAGTTTCGCGTGATCGCCTTGCGCCAATCCACCCCACGCTGAGCTGCTCGCGCAGCTTTTGAAACTCGCAGGCTTGGAGAAGGCAGCACAATCAAAGCGCAGGTGCGGACTTCGGATTGATGACTGACGCGAGCGCCGATCAGATGGATCGTCACGACAACCCAGTTGTTCGAGATGTTCCAAATGCAGGCGATCTCTCTGTCCGAATTCGACCGCAGTCATGCCATGGCCGTTGCTGGCGCACTCACCCTGGCCATGCTGGGCGGTTGCGCCACCGTCACCGCAACGGAGGATAAAGCGGCTACTCCAGTGGCCCTGATGCCTGCGACCGATACGACGCTCCCCCGCGCTATCCCAGTGGTTCGCCAGAGCCGCTATACGCTGGTGGAACTGGTGCCACAGTCAGCCCAACGCGACCTGCTCCTGCAGGTCGTCGACATCACGCTCCCGCCATCACCCCAGACCACCGTCGGCGAAGGCTTGCAGTATCTGCTGCGGCACTCGGGATACCGTTTGTGCACAGACGGCGCAGCGAGATCGGAGCTGTATGCCCAGCCGCTGCCCGCCGCGCATATGCAGCTGGGACCACTTACGTTGCGCGATGCACTGCTGACCATGGCTGGCAGCGCTTGGGGACTCCACGTCGATGACGTATCCCGGCAGGTGTGCTTCCACCTTGCCTCCGAAGCATCCGCCGAGGGCACTGGCAGCACCTGCACGTTGCCGCCGCTGGCGGACCTCGCCACCGGACACCACAGGGAGCGCCCATGATTTCCCATCCGCCGAGCGGGCGCGCCCGCATGCGCTGGCCCTGGGTGGCAGTCGGTGCCGCCGTGCTCCTTTTGGGCGTCGCCACGGTGACCAACACCGTGCGGCTGTCTCGTCTGGCACAGGAGACGCACAACGCCCATCGGGATGCGGAGATGCAGAGCCTGGCAAGCAGCGTGGCGCAACTGCGCGGGGCCCTCGATGAAGCCCGGCGCCAGCCCGCACCAGTCACCGAATCGGCATTCTCAGCGGAGAAGCAGGCCATCGGCGAACGCATCGCCCGCATCGAGCAGGCGCAGGCCAGCATGGCCCGCGCGGACGACGTGACCGCACAGACGGCGCGCATCGACGCACTGCAAAAGCAACTGGCCGAACGCCAGGCCGCCACCCGACCGACACGTGCATCCGCAAGCGGTGCAGCACGACATGCCACGCCGGCGCCGCCACCCTTCGCGGTGCTCGGCACGGAACTGCGGGCCGGGGTGCCCTTCCTCGCCATCGCCCCGCCGGGTGCTTCCTCGCCCGCGCAGATCCGGCTGCTGCGGGCGGGCGATCAGGAAGGCGACTGGCGGCTGGACGGCATCGAGCCGGGCGCCGCGCTGTTCACGGTTCGCGACCAGACGCGCCGCGTGCCGGTGCACGCACGGTAGGCGCAAGATGGACGATCCTCGCCCTGCCCTCGTGATCGCGGGCCTGGCCTTGGCCCTGGCGGCGAACGCCCAGGCGCTGGCCCAGGCACCGGGCAGCGCCGAGTCCCGCATCCGCCAGAGCGAGTCCCGCCCGCTGGACCAGGCGCGCGACGACGAACGCCAGGCGCGCGAGTGGAATCTGCGCGCCGAAGAGTGGTCGCGCTACCGGGCGCTGATGCAGGGGCCGCTGGGCACCTACTCGCCGGGTCTCGATCCGCTCACCGCGCTGGGCATCGAGGCCCGTTCCGACCAGGAACGCCGCCGCTATGCCGAGCTGCAGGTGCAGGCAGAGGCACGGCGGGTCGAGAAGACCCTGAGCTACCAGCGCGCCTACGACGCGGCCTGGCAACGCCTGCATCCCGGGCAGGAGCGCGTGAGCCTGCAAGGCGTGCAGGGTATGCAGGCAGACACTGGCAAGGCCGGCATGCCCGGCGCCGCGGAGCCCGGACGCATCGCGGTCTTCGTCAAGGACGGTTGCGCGCCCTGCAACCAGCGGGCGTTGCAACTGCAGGCGGCCGGTACGGCCTTCGATGTCTATGTGGTCGGCAGCCGCGGTGACGACGACCGCATCCGCCGCTGGGCCACCCAGGCAGGCATCGATCCGGCACGGGTGCGCGCACGCACCATCACGCTCAACCACGACGGCGGTCGCTGGCTGTCGCTCGGCCTGCCGGGCGATCTGCCGGCGGTGGTGCGCGAGGTCGGCGGCCAATGGCAGCGGCAATGACGGGCCGATGCCCCCCTTGGTGGCTGGCTCTGGCATTCGCGCTGGGTGCGTGCGGTAACACCCAAGCGCGGTCGCAGCAACTGCCGCCGCCGGCCTATCAGCTCGCCGCGGCCCAGGCAGGCGTGCCCTCGCCCGTGCTGTATGCGGTGGCCTTGCAAGAAAGCGGAACGCGGCTGCGAGGCCGGCAGGTGCCATGGCCGTGGACGCTCAACGTGGCCGGAGCCTCGCAGCGCTATGCCACGCGCGCCGACGCGTGCCTTGGGCTGCGCCAGGCGTTGCGTCGAACGCCGGCACAGCGGATCGACGTCGGGCTGGGCCAGGTCAATCTCGGCTATCACGGCCAGCGGGTCGCGCAACCGTGTGCCCTGCTCGATCCCTACCGCAATCTCGCGATCGCGGCCGAGATCCTGCGCGAGCAGCACACGCCCGGTGAAGACTGGCTGCTGGCGATCGGCCGCTACCACCGACCGGCCGGCGGTGCGCCCGCCATGCGCTACCGCGGCAGCGTGCACCGCCATCTGGTCCGGGTGCTGGGCAGCCCCCAAGCACTCGCCGCATTGAACGGCCATTGAGGTCCCTCGCCATGAACATCCACCGATTCCACGCTGCCGGCGGCCTGCTCGCGCTGGCCACACTCAGCACGCTGCCCTGCGCGATCCGGGCCGCGACGGCGCCGGCCAGTCTGCCCACGCCGCGCCCTGCGCTGATCGTGGTGGAGGACCACGGCGGGGTTCCCGCACAGCCCTACTACGATGACCTGGGCCTGCCGGCGCGCTCTTGGGCGCCAGCGGATGCGCCCCAGCGTCTGCCATTGCCCGGCGCAACCACCGGTCCTCGAGGAGAAGCCGCCATGCTGCCGGTGCGCTCGGGCTGGCTCACGCCCGGGGCTGTCGATCGCCGCCCGCTCCAGGCGCCGGGGCTGGCGCCGTTCTTCCTCGTCGGCGACGATCCGCGATCGCGCGAATGGCTGCAGCAGCGGCTCGGTCGCCTGCGAGAACTGCACGCCGCCGGGCTGGTCGTGAGCGTGGCGTCTCCGCAGGCGCTGGGCGCGCTGCGCCGGCTGGCGCCAGGCGTGGCGCTCTCGCCCGCTTCCGGGGACGACCTGGCCCAGCGGCTGGGGCTGCGCCACTACCCCGTACTCGTCACGGCCACGGGCATCGAGCAGTGACATGGCCCAGGCGCATGCGGTGGAGGTGTTGCTGCGCCCCGCGGTGGAGCTATACACCGTGGCGGTCTGCGCCGGCGCCGCGCTGGTGTGCCTGGTGGCCCCATGGTCGCTGGCGCTGAATCCCCTGCTCGGCCTTGCCAGCGCCCTGGCGTTCCTCGCGTTCGGCGCCCTGCGGCTTCGGCAGGCATGGGCCATCCTGCACTACCGCCGCAACATCCGCCGCCTGCCCCGGTACGTGATGGCGAGCAAGGAGGTGCCAGTCAGCCAGCAGCGCCTGTTCCTGGGCCGGGGCTTCCGCTGGGACCAGCGCCACACCCACCGCCTGATGCAGACCTACCGCCCGGAGTTCCGGCGCTACGTGGAACCCACGCGGATTTACCAGCTCGCGCGGCGCTGCGAGGCGCGGCTGGAATTCGCACCGCCGCCATGGCCACACCTGGCACGGTTCACCGGCTGGGACCATCCGCTCAATCCGGCCCGGCCGCTGCCGCCGGTGGGCGGCATGCCCCGCCTGCACGGCATCGAGCCGCAGGAGGTCGACGCGACCTTACCGCTGGGCGAGCGGGTCGGCCACACGCTGGTGCTAGGCACCACGCGCGTCGGCAAGACGCGGCTGGCCGAGCTGTTCATCACCCAGGACATCCGCAGGCGCAGCAGCACGGGCGAGCACGAGGTGGTGATCGTGTTCGACCCCAAGGGCGATGCGGATTTGCTCAAGCGCATGTACGTGGAGGCGCGCCGTGCCGGGCGCGAGGGCGAGTTCTACGTGTTCCACCTGGGGTGGCCTGACATCTCGGCACGCTACAACGCCATCGGGCGTTTTGGGCGCATTTCCGAGGTGGCGACCCGCATCGCGGGACAGCTCTCGGGCGAAGGCAACAGTGCCGCTTTCAGAGAATTTGCATGGCGGTTCGTGAACATCATTGCCCGCGCGCTCGTCGAACTGGGGCAGCGCCCGGACTACCTGCTGATCCAGCGGCATGTCGTGAACATCGATGCGCTGTTCATCGAGTATGCCCAGCACTACTTCGCCCGGAACGAGCCGAAGGCCTGGGAAATCATCGTCCAGCTCGAAGCGAAGTTGAACGAGAAGAACATCCCGCGCAACATGATCGGTCGGGAAAAACGTGTCGTGGCGCTGGAGCAATACCTGTCCCAGGTGCGGACCTACGACCCGGTACTCGACGGCCTGCGCAGCGCCGTGCGCTACGACCGCACGTATTTCGACAAGATCGTGGCAAGCCTGCTGCCGCTGCTGGAAAAACTCACCACGGGCAAGATCGCGCAACTGCTGGCGCCGAACTATTCGGACCTGTCCGATCCGCGGCCGATCTTCGACTGGCTTCAGATCATCCGCAAACGTGCGCTGGTCTACGTGGGCCTGGACGCGCTGTCCGATGCCGAAGTCGCCGCTGCGGTGGGCAATTCGATGTTCTCCGACCTCGTTTCGGTCGCGGGGCATCTGTACAAGTTCGGCATGGACGATGGACTGCCGGGCACATCTGCGAACACCAAGATCCCGATCAACGTGCACGCGGACGAGTTCAACGAGTTGATGGGCGACGAGTTCATCCCGATGGTCAACAAGGGTGGTGGTGCGGGCATCCAGGTCACCGCCTACACGCAAACGCTCTCCGACATCGAGGCACGCATCGGCAACCGCGCCAAGGCCGGCCAGGTGGTGGGCAATTTCAACAACCTCATCATGCTGCGGGTGCGCGAGACCGCCACGGCCGAACTGCTGACCCGGCAGTTGCCCAAGGTGGAGGTGTTCGCAACGTCCGTCACGAGCGGCGCCACCGACAGTTCTGATCCCACGGGTAGCACGGCATTCACCTCCACCACCCAGGACCGCATCGCCAGCACGAGCGTGCCGCTGATCGAGCCTGCACATGTGGTGGCGTTGCCGAAGGGCCAGGCCTTCGCGCTCATGGAGGGCGGCAACCTCTGGAAGGTGCGCATGCCCCTGCCCGCGCCCGATCCCGATGAGGCAATGCCGCGCGACCTGCAGGAACTGGCGGGCCACATGCGGCAACACTACGTCGAGGCGGGCGCGTGGTGGGATGGACATGGCGCGCCGGCATCGCAGGACGCCGCATTGCCCGACGACCTGCTCGCAGGCTTCACACCGGCGACGAGCGGCAGTGAAGACGCTGGAGCTGGAGCGCCATGAGCGACGTCGCCGCCACCGCACAGCGCCAGCAGGTGCGGCAGCAGGGACTGATCCTCGCTCTCATCACCCTGCCGTTTCGCTGCTTCGGCGTGCTGTGCGGTTCGCTACTCCTGTGCATCGCGGTGGAGTGCATCGGCATGGCCGTTTTCTGGCCGGACCAGGGCTGGCGCCACGCGCAGGCCATGCTCGACCACGAGCTGGGCCAGTTGTCGGACTACTTCGTGCGCAGCGCGCTGGTGCAGGAGCCGGGGCGCACGGCGCATCAATGGGTGGAGCACGCCTACGAATGGGCGTTCGTGCGCAGCGGGCTGCTGGAGTGGATGCAGGATGCGTCGCGCCAAGCACGTGCGGGTGCGGGTGCGTCCAGCCCCGCGTGGAGCCTGCGGCAGGTGCTGGCGACGGTATCCACCCACGCCGAGGGCTACCTCATCGCGGCAGCCTACACGGTGTTGGTGTTCTTGATTCGGCTGCTGGTGCTCTGCCTGACCCTGCCACTATTCGCACTGGCCGCGTTCGTGGGGATGGTGGACGGGCTGGTGCGTCGCGACATCCGGCGCTTCGGTGCGGGGCGCGAATCGGGATTCCTCTACCACCGGGCGCGGGCCAGCCTGGTGCCGCTGGCGGTGCTGCCATGGGTGACCTACCTGGCCTTGCCGGTCAGCGTGCATCCGGTGGCGATCCTGTTGC
This sequence comes from Xanthomonas sp. WHRI 10204, assembly GCF_040202875.1. Lineage (NCBI taxonomy): Bacteria > Pseudomonadati > Pseudomonadota > Gammaproteobacteria > Lysobacterales > Lysobacteraceae > Xanthomonas > Xanthomonas sp. WHRI 10204. Next base: position 1,989,148 of record NZ_JBEGDW010000001.1, on the reverse strand, counting down.
CCAGCGCGGTGATGCTCGGGGTGGCGGTGGACATCGCGGCGGGCAGCTTCAAGAAGTACCTTTGAGCGCTGACATTCCGTCCCGAAGCACTGCCGGTAGCTTGTAAGCAGCTAACCCATAGCTGGCAAAAATTTTTGAAACACCGCTCAGCCACTACAAGCTGGTACACGCTTCAACTGGTCTCACCTAACTTTCGCAGATGTCGTTTGAGGAGGGAGGAGGCTATGTTGGATGCTCTCCTTGGGTTACAAACCCACCCATCAAGAAGATTTTTGGGAACACTGCCCAACAACGCACTACAAAAACTACCGATGGCGAGCTGATTGGATGCCGAAACCAATTACGCTGTTCCAAAGACTGAAGGGGGTATGGTTTGGCTTCTGAGCTATCGTTCGTCGTACTGTCTAAGGGCGCCTCCGTTCCGTCGGCGCCCCGGCCTCTTTTCGTACTGCGCACGGACGCGTGGGATGACTTCGGTCATCGAGTCCAGTTTCATCTGACCCACCGTGACGCCAAGGGCCTAGAAACCCGTCTCGGATCGGTCAAGGTCCTGCAGCGCACGAGCGCGGATGGTGAGGCTTTCGAGGTAGCAGAGACCACCAAGCTGCCAACCTCATTCAGCACCATTGACGAGAGGTTTGTGTCACTTGGTCAGGACGACGAGTACTACAAAGGTCTCCACAAGCTGATGGGGAAACGTGCCGCCGACGTACTTAGAGCGCTGCGCGACATTGCATTTCTGCCGGCATTTGCCGCCGATTTCGAACCCACGTCGGCCTTTCGCAACGCGATGATGCGAGAGAACGGCGCGCACCGGGCGCGCCGATTCGGTCAAGCCTGGGCGACGGGACAAGAGGTAACCGAGAAGCTCAATTTCACATACATCGGCACGATCGAAGGAGCGGATGCCGACGTCGAGGCCAAGTTTGCGTTCAATTCCCTGGATCCCGTGCCGGGTCGAGTCGTTGGCATCATTGGTCGCAACGCGGTGGGTAAGACACAGTTCCTAGCCAGCCTCGGCGCCGACCTCGCGCAGATTGCCCGAAGTTCCGCTGAAACCCTGAGTGCGCGTGAAGACCGATTCCCCAAAGGCCGCCCGCTTTTCACCCGCATCATCGCCATCTCTTACAGTGCCTTTGACCGCTTTAAACGGCCTCAGCCAGATCATTCCAGCAGCTACGTCTACTGCGGGATCCGCAACGAAAAGGGTGGCTTATCGCGCCCCTCACTGATCCAGGCATACCGGGGAAACCTGCAGCGCATTCGGGATCGTGGTGTACAGAGCAAGTGGACACGCTATATGAAAGCGGTCCTTGGGGATCTCGACGAGCAGTTAACTGCGAGTCTCGAAGCGGAGATTCAAAGCGCCGCCACCAAGGACAATGCCTTGTCTCTACTCAGCTCCGGCCAGTCAATCCTGGCCCACTTCGTTACTGCCCTGCTCGCTTGGATTCAACCAAACTCATTGGTGTTGTTCGATGAACCCGAGACGCACCTCCACCCGAATGCCGTGGCCAACCTCGTCCTGATCATGTCGGACATATTGGAGGACTTCAATTCCTACGCCGTGGTGGCGACGCATTCACCAGTCGTCATACAAGAGATTCCGGCCAAGCGAGTGCTGGTCTTCCAGCGCGTTGGAAACGTAACCACCGCCGAGCCGCTGTTGCTCGAGAGCTTCGGCGAAAGCGTGACCGAGCTGACAAGGCACGTTTTCGAAACCGATGAAGTCAAGAGCGTCTACCGCCGCACGCTTCGCGACCTGTCGGATGAGGAATCCGCAGAAGAGGTAATGGCGCGCTTTCCTCGCGGCTTGAGCCTTTCCGCACAGGCCTACCTGCTGGCAATGTATGGCAAGAAGGCACGAGAAAAATCATGAGGAGCCTGACCGCCCTACCTGATGCACCAACCTATCTTGCTCGCTACATTGCCATCCGCGATAAGAAACACAAGGCCACCAGGACGACCCTGGTCGCTTCCCATGCCGTGATAGCGGCATGCTACGAGGACTATGCACGTGCCATCGCTAGTGGCGCACTGACAGGGCTCGTCAGCAATGCCCAGGCAGCCCAACTTAGTGCACCGCTACGTGCATGCTACGACTCGCCAACTCAGCCCCTGAAAGACTTGAAACAAGCGATCCACAACGCACAATCTAAGCGCCTGCTCAAGTACTGCCCCATGTGTGGCACAACCTTGCCCAAGACGTTTGACCACTACATGCCCGCAGTGAAATTTCCAGAATTTGCTGTGCATCCATTGAACCTTGTCCCTTGCTGTGCAACCTGCAATTCGATCAAGGACGCGGACTGGTTGAGTGCTGCAGGTGGCCGCCAGTATCTGCACACCTATTCCGACAACTTGCCAGACCTGCAGTTCGTGTTGGTCACGTTGCATCAGAACGCTGTGCTGCAGGGCGTGGGAGCAACCTTCTCACTGGAGCGACCTCTCGGCATACCCAACGCGCTTTGGCTACTGATCAAGTCCCATTTCACACGTCTCAAGCTGATTGACCGATATGAAGAGCGCGGCAGCGACGAAATCGCCGAGATCCTTTCAGACTGCCGCATCCATCTTGAAGCGGGTGGATCAGAGGTCAGAACCTTCTTGCAAGGACGCGCTGATGATCGCAAAGATATCTACGGTCGAAATCACTGGATTGCCGTGCTGATGGACGCAATGGCCAAACATCCGGACCTAGTCAACTGGGTCAACGACGTCTAGGATGCGGCTGATGTACGACTCGGGCGTCTGGGTCGATCGCTGACTTCACACATGCAAGCATCCCGCGTGTGCGCTCTCGCCTACGCGTGGCGCATCGCCGAGCGCCAACCGATCAAGCAGGATGGTGCTGGCGCCCTTGCCCCCATGCCCAACTTGCTACACTCATTCCACGCTGAATCGTCCCGATCAGGCGGCAACCGCCAGGCGACCAAGACAGCCTCGCGATTAAACCTCGCACGCGCCCAACCTTCCATCCCCAAGTACCCCTCCTCTCCTCGACCATCGGTACGATCATGAAATCCACTCTCGCCCTCGTGTTGCTCGCCCTCGTTTCCTCGCCAACGCTGGCAGCCGGCAGAAATTGCGATGAATTGAAGGCCATGCTTACCGACAAACTCGATCACCTCGGCGTCAAGAACTACACGCTGGAGATCGTCGACAACGCCGACATCAAGGAACGCAAGGTCATCGGCACTTGCGATGCAGGAAGAAAGAAGATCGTGTACAGCAAGAACCAGCCGTCGACCTAATCGGCATACGCTGTCCCGTCATGCAGGTAACGTGGTGCGACCGAGCGCAAGGCGGCGTGCTCGGGCGGTGCAAGGGTACGCCATGCAGGTAGTGGATCACGAACCGCACGCGTGGTTCCTGCTGCGCGACGGCGACACGCTGCTGCTCGACGTCGACTGCAGCCATGGTGCGGTCGGTTACGTGTGGACCATGGTGCTGACGGCCCAGGAAGTTGCGCAATTCCGCGCGCTCGGGCGTGATGTCATCGCGCAGCTCGCCGTGCGCGTGCAGTCGACCGCGCCGGGGGTGGTGGGCAATCGGTCGCCGTTTCTGGGTCGCAAGGCGGATGTCGATACCCGCCAGCGGGTAACGGTCGCCATCAAGGCCTGGATTCAGGACGAGGACGTCCGGCAGTCCGTGCCCGAGAGCTAGCGGAACCACCCAGGATGCACGTCGACATTACCCACCACGTGGACGAAAGCGAACCCGACGAGGCGGACGGCTACTACTACTACGCCTACACTCTCTACCGCTTCAGCGACGGCCGCGACCGGCTGCTGGCGCGCAGCTACGACGACGAGGCCGATTAGGCGCATTTTCTGAACATTGAGGTGGATGGCCGCCCGCGGACGATGACGGATGCGAATCTGCGGCATCCGCTGCTGCTGGCCGCCGCGGCGTACTTGGCCGAGGCCGGCAAGCATAGACTGCGCTGGCTGAGCGGCCGCGGCGATGGCTATGAATCACTGCCCGGCCAGCCCACCATCGGATCAGCGGAGCGGTCATGAAGCGTGTCACGGGGATTGGCGGCATCTTCTTCCTGGCCACGCTCTAATGTGTCGACTGCTCTGTCCACCAAGGTATCAGGCACATTGGCATCACTTTTTTAGATCCGGCAGACAGTCGGCGAAGTCGGGCTGGATTCGGGACATCGCACTGGCGATCAGTGAATCGCCGGTCAGGACCGCCAATAGCATTCCGGTCATGGTGACCAGGCCGTTCGAATTGCGCAGGATCTGCAAGGCCAATGGCAATGGAAACCCTTCCTCGACGCGGCGCAGCGGATGCAGCCCGCCGTGAACGAACGAGTTCATGGCCGACCAGGTCATGTCTTTGAAGTGCGCGAGCATTTGATAGGCACCCACCGAAATCCCCTCGCCTGGGATCGCCATGCTCTTGCGCAGCTCCTCCATCATTTCACTGACGCTGGGTAGGTTCTTCGCGGCCTTTTCGCTCTCCACGCTGAGTGGTGCCAGCAGCTTGGCAATCGCTGACTCGGGAGCGGCGTAGAGGAGCCAAGCCGCTCGCGTCAGCGCTTCGAACTCAAGCCGCATTAGTGCGACAGCCGAACTGGCGAGCGCCAGTTCCATGAGGGCGCGAAGTCCCTCGGCATGTTCCAAGGCCACGAAGCACATGCCCGTCGCAACCTGCGAGCGCGGAGCACGATGGAAGCCCTGCTCCCCCAGAAGCTGGAAGACGTGCTCGTGCAACTGTTCCGAGCGCTCGAGCATCTGATCGAGGTCAAGCTGCGCACCGTACGGCAAAGAGAAGCTGGTCATTGGCCAATGGTAGGGGACGGCATCGCCTCACCGGTGAAGCGTGTCACCACGGCTTTAAAGGCCAGATCGCAACCTGCCACCATTCTGGATTGATTGGCCCACTGCACCCGGCCGAACGGCAGGCATCAGGACGAGCGCCGCCACAGGATGATGGACAGCGCATGCGCTGCACCAGGTAGCCACCGCTCCAGCAGAGCTCAGGTCATTGGCAGTTCCATCCGATCCCGGCGCGGCTGCAGGTTCGCCCGGTGGGACCGGTGAGGACGTCCGGACCGGATTTGCGATAGATCGCGCCTGCCGTGTCGTAGCAAAAGCCCGCGTTGCAACTGGCGATCGTCGGGACCGGGGTGGTGATGATCTTCGGGGGTTCCTGCATCAGCGGGGTGTTGCTACCGCAACTGGCATTGACCTGCGCAATGGCCGCATTGGTCCGCATGCGTTTCTCGTCCTGGGAGAGCGTCCGGATGCTCGATACGAACTCCAGTTCCTTCTGTGCGCTGCGGCAGGCCGGGGTGTCGGCCGGGGACACCGACGTCCCATTCTGTGCGACCGACGATTCCCCTGCACGCTGGCGGCGCTGAAACTCCTGTTCATCGCGTTCCGCCACCCGATCCTGGTGTTTGCGCTCCAGGGCCCCTGCCGCCTGCGCGCGCTCCCGCGTGATTTCGTCGGCACTTTTAGGACGTTCTAGCAGCGCGCCCGTTTGGTTTGCAGCGCAGGGGACGTCCGCGTAGAAGGTCTTGCCTGCGGCATCGGTGCAGCGGTGGACCTGGGCGTTGGCAGCGAAGGCAGCGGACACGCACACGGCGGCGCAGAGGAGTGACTTGAAGATTTTCATGTATCGATCCACAAGGGTTAACAGGGTGCGTAATTCCCCATCAACGCTTGAGCGGACGACCCAGTTGTCCAAGGCTCCTGCCACATTGCAACAAACTGCTACAGCCTTCACGCGGTGCCACTGCAATGCAGAGGCGCCAACTATCGGATGGAAGTGGAAGGCCCTGCCCTGGACCTTCCACTTCCACGGCCATCACGGCATGTACTTGATCGTCAGTAACGCATTGGGCGCGATGCATCCGGTTCTTTGCGCCAAGATCACCCAACCAGACGGTACCGGCGCCACGTTGCAAACCTCCATGGTTCCCAGTTCAGGGCGGGCCTCGCGAATTTCCCAATAGGCGTATCCAGGTAGCCCACACCCTTTCGCGACGGAGGTGACGACCCATCCCGGCGGAACGCTGGAGGCGGGAACGTTGCACATGGAGAAACTGATGCTGTTCGGCGCTGCGTACCGGATCTGGTAGTTGGGAACACCAGCGATGCAGCCGCCCTGGACGTAGGTCACCGCCCATCCCCGTGGCACCGCCGTCAGGCCGCACATGTTCATCGTGCTGCGGGCCGGATCCACCCTGCGTATTTCATACAAGCCATTGCCGGATCCACAGCCGGCGCGAATCGACGTCACCACCCAGCCTTCGGGAATGGGAACGTTGGCACAGATTTCCATCAGGTCAATGGAGTTGGGCGACTGCAGACTCATCGTACTAGTCTGTCCCCCTTGCACACCCGCAATCGCGATGACTGGACACAGCGCAACGGCGGCTGCCACCACCAGCTTGATCAAATTCCTCACAGCAATTCCCTTGTTGTTATCAAATGAATGAATCAGCGAATGAACTCACTCACATCCTTTTCTAGGCACGCATGTGCCAACGAATGAGTACACCAGGGAAAGACGAATGGAGAGGAATGGGCCCCCACTTCAGACAACAAGCACCACCAAAAATGTGGAGCGCCATCACAGTTGTCGAGCCTGCCACGCGTCACCAGCGGAAGGCGTCGCTTAAAATTTACGGCCACGGGGGGATGCGTTTGGAAACCACAAAAACGATGAACGGAACGGTCGCCATGCCAACCGTGACCGTCAAAGAGTCATGGCTTGACGTGTGGTTCTGCTTTCGCAAGCCACTCGCTCTAGAGCTCTCCGCTCAGACGGTGACGTTCGACGGAACATGCATCGGGTATTGGCAACTGACCTCGGTGCAAGAGAAGGCGCCGTCGTGGTTCCTACCAAGGTGGTTGGACCGCTCGTACCTCTTGCTGACTTATCAAGAAAATCAGCAACAACGGGATTTCACCCTCGTCTTGCGCAGCAACTCAGGGGCTTCCACACGGCAGTCGATCTTGCAGCGTGTCCAGCTGAAGCTGGTGCAGATGCTGGATTCGGCGCATCAAAAGCTGGTCCCTCTTCGGTACGACCTGGACGAAGCATATCGATCGGACCGTTACGTTCGACATTCTCAGGCGGAGCGGATTGCCGACAAGTATTCAGTGATGGTCCAGAAGATGGCGCCGCACCTCAATGCGCTGCATAGACATCCATTGCTGGAACCCGGCGACAGGGTTCGTGCAAGGGCATTGAAAGAAGAATTCGATGGCCTAGCCAAACCCGTTATCGACCCTGATGCGTACCGCCAGGATCACAACGAGCGGTACATTGGCTATCAAGCCCAGTTGGAAGCCGACTACTTCAACCAGGTCGAAAGCAGCCCGCTGACCGAAGAGCAGGTCAAAGCCGCGCTGGTGTTTGAAGATGCAACTCTGGTCGTTGCCGCGGCAGGTTCAGGCAAGAGTTCATGCATCGTCGGCAAGATCGGCTTCGCGCTCAAATCCGGTATGTTCAAGGACCAAGAGATCATCGCACTGGCCTACAACGCGAAGGCTGCCGAAAGCCTGGAAAAGCGGCTGTCCCAGAAGCTCTCTAAGGCCATTGGGCGCAAGGTGACAGTGGCGTCGAGAACCTTCCATTCTTTTGGTCTGTCTGTGCTGGTTGAGGCCAATGGAGAAGGCATCCGGCCGCGCGTACTCAAGGAGGATGCAGGAGAGGAAGGACGTTTCTTGCGCACCGTCATTGCAGGGTTGAAGGACAAGGATCTCGCCTTCCAGCAGGCACTCGCCGACTGGCTCTTGTTCGCCCCCTTCGAAGACCCCAGCCCCTTCGGCGTGACCGGCGATCTGGAAGAATGCGCCCGGCGCTACGAGGAATGCTGCCGGCAGCGCATCAAAGCGAAGAGAGAAGAGGGAAAGGAAAGCTACGTACCCACCATTCCGACCCTGGACCCGGCGATCCCGGTGCGCTCCCTGGAAGAGCGCAGCATCGTGAACTGGCTGGTTCTGCGGGGCATTCCATTCTCGTATGAACTGCCTGATTGGGACGGCGCAAAGCTGCTTGGACTCGGAGTCTCGGAAACATCGAAGAAGCAGCGCCCCTACAAGCCAGATTTCACCTATCGCCGGACTGACCGCCTGCACGATGGTACGCAACGCGAGGTACGTATCATGCACGAGCATTTCGGATTGGATGCTGATGGGCGAGCACCTGCATGGATGGGGGGCGCCCAGTACGAAGCGCAAGCCCGCAGTAAGAGAGCGATGTTCAAGAAGCGAGTAGCCAGCAGCCAACGCACCAAGAATCCTGTCGTTTTCTTCGAGACTACCTCAGCCCAGTTGCGCGATGGCACGCTGTGGGCCCATCTGGAGCAGTCGCTCAAGGGTGCCGGCATCCTGGTGGGTCCGCCCTCCCAAGACGTGTACCGGCGAGCGATCGCCAGCTTCGGGCCCATAGAAGAACGCGAGAAGCTCATCATGGACTTCGTGCTGCGGTTCAAGGATTCGGGGCTCACGGAAGCACAGGTCTTCGACGAAGCAAAGCAGCAGCCCAACTCGTGGCGCGCAGGCCTGTTCTTGAAGGTGGCTTTTACGGTCTTCCATGCTTACCAAAAAGCGTTGAGGGAGGCAGGCAAGATCGATTACGCCGACATGCTGCGCGAGGCGGTGGCTGCGCTACGCGATGGCCGCGTCAAAACACCATATCGGTTTCTCTTGGTGGACGAGTTCCAGGACATCGCACGTCTGCGGGCAGACCTTGTGAAGTCCGTCCTTGACCAGGCCCCCCACGAGTCGATCGTGTTCTGCGTGGGCGATGACTGGCAGACCATCAATCGGTTCTCCGGATCCGACGTCAGCATCTTCAAGAACATCGGCGCCCACTTCGGACGCCATGAGCGCCAGTTGATGCTGTCACGCACTTTCCGCTGTTCCAGCGGGATCGCGACGCTGGCCCGCGAACTGGTGCTGAAGAATGCCAACCAGTTCGACAAGCCCGTGCATGCCCGGCCGGACCGGCTGACCCAGTGCGTGCGTGTCGTTCTTCACAAGCCAGGCGCGGAGCATCGGATGCCAGCACTGGAGACGCAGCTTGCAAGCCTGATCGACACCGGCCGAGCCCTGGGCATCACGATTCCGTCTGTGCAGATCCTCACCCGCACGACGGCCGAAACAACGGCGCCGCAGGGGCTGGAATCGGAGGAAGCGATCAAGGCACTGAAATCCAGGTACGACGGCAAGCTGGATGTGCAGGCCATGAGCCTGCATGGGTCCAAGGGCCTGGAGGCCGATTTCGTGGTGTTGGTCGGATTCGACTCTGGCTTTCGAGGGTTCCCGGACGAACGCGCACCGGAGCCGTTGCTGGACTTGGTCTTGCCAAAGCTCGCCAACGAAAACGAAGAAGAACGCCGATTACTCTACGTCGGCCTCACCCGGGCCAAACATCTGGTCGTGATCCTGGCAAATGGGGAGGCACCGAGCGAGTATGCCCTTGAGCTGTCGGCACTGTCGGAAGAGCACGCTTTCATCGACTGGATCAACCTGGGTGCCCAGCGTGCAACGTGTCCGAAATGCACGAAAGGATCGCTATTGATGCACTCCAACGGGCGCAGGCTCGATTGCTCCCGCTCCAGCCGCTGCGGCTACCGGGCTTGGGTAGGCCATGCCGCAAAACCCACTTCCATTCATTGAAGCCGCAGGACGATTGGCGCCTCATTGAACGTTCGGATTAGATCCTGACCGTGACGCGGCCAGGGAGTCGTACAAGGAAAACACCTCATCGATAACGACCGCGCTGGGAGCACCATGGTCGCTGCACAGCTCAGCATGCGACTTCTCCATGCCACCACGAACATCACACCGCATCGTCTTGCGCCGCTTGCCCGTGCAGCATCAAAGCAAGTTCTGCAAGCTATGATTTGAACTTGACCCGTTGGCTGCCTTTTTCTGCGTGGTGCAGGTAGATAGAACACTGGCGCCAGCGCTGCTGAACTGCGATGGATGGAATGGCTTCGAGTACAGCGTTGAGTTTCTTGTTGGTCCATGCTTTACCGTCGGGTGGTCGTACGGTCACCCGCGACGGAAGGTGGCCACCGACACGCATGACAATGTAGCCGCCTGATTCCAGGCCGAATCCCGTCGAATACCTTGGGTTGCGGCGATCCGAGTTCATTTGAACCACGTGGATACGTAGCTTTTTTACGAGCAGGCAGATGGCCTTGAATCTCGCATCGCTCCATAAATCGCTGGTTCGCCGATTGGTGGCATCGATGGGCGTTTCACCCTCACGAGGGCTGGCTGGGTATCTCGCTTCCAATGTGACTGCCTTGCTCAAAAATTGCAGCAGATCACGCGGTGCGATCTGCGCATCGATCCCCAGGTCATCGGCCAGCCGCTTGTAGTCGTGGCTGTACTGTCTGATGTCGGTCAGGAAAAGCGCTTCGGGACAGTGCGTGAGCCACTGGGCCAATCCGGCCTTTAAGTACATCTCTACCGCGTAGCCCATCAGAAGGACCGATGCCCTGGGATTGCCGGTAAGGGCAACCATTTCATCGTGGCGAAAGCGTTCGATTTTCCCCGCTTTGATTTTCCTTCTGGTAAGTAGCCACCGCGCACGGATCGAGCGCGCGGTCGCGGCCAGTCCGTCGCCTTCCTCAACCCATGCCCGCGCATCCGCCTGCCCATGCTTTGAGCTGCCCAAACGCTTTTCTACAGGGTTCACCGGCTGATTCATTCGTCGTCCCTTTCAAAAATTTGCGCCAAACGGTTGCCGGCACACCCGATCACTATTGAACATCAAGGCCCACCGCGCGAGCGTCCTGAATTGCTGACAAAGCGGTGTCGCGCCCTTCCCCATTGTTGGCGGCATACCAGCGGCCCCCGCCGCAGCATCGAGTCTCCCCATCGCCCAAGGAGACCCGACATGACCTCGCGTGCCACGGCCAGCCACGACGCTCCCGTCCCCCTCCCCCTGTGCGGCGTGCTGGCCGTGGCACTCCTTTGTGGCGGCGTCGCATCGGCGCATGCCGATCCCGCCATCGAACGCGAGCAACTGGCGAGCGCCATGCGCCTGCTCGACCAGGTGGACCGCATCGCCCTGGCATCGGACGCCACGGCGGCTGCGCAACCGGCCCGATACCACTTCGACTACGCCCGCCTGCGCGACGACGTGCGCCGCATGCAGGCGGGCTTTACCAGTTATCTCACGCCCCAGCGCGCGCAGCCGCGCGACCCGTCGTCCCTGGCGGGCCATTACACCCGCGAGGAAGCTCGCGACAGCACCAACCCTTCACCGCAGCAGGAGCGATCGCGATGACCGCGAGTGCCGATCAGATCGCCGCGTTCCAGGCGAACGGCGGCTTCACCCCTTCGGCCGTTTCGACCGTGGTGCTGAGCTTCGTCTTCGCCGTCCTACTGATGTGGGGGGTGTGGGCCATGCGCACGGCCTATGTCGGCTGGGCCGAGCACCGGATTTCGCAAAGGCAGTTCGTGGGCGTGATCGCCCGCTTCCTCGCGATGTACCTGGTGCTGAGTTTTTTCCTGCTTTCCTGATGACCGCCAAGGACTTGCCATGAACCTCCTCCCCAACCGCCTTCGCCGCCGTGCCGCCTGCATGGCGGGCACCGCTGTCGCGGCCACGCTCCTGCCGCTGGCACCGCCGGCACGCGCCTCCGGCCTGCCCACCATGGAAGACCCCTCGCGCGGCGCCGGCAGCGGCATCCTCAAAACCCTGCAGAACTACGGCTACGACATCGTGCTGCTGGTGGCCCTGCTGGTGGTGGCGTCGATGTTCATCGGCGTCTGCTACCACGCCTACACGCGGTATTCGGAAATCCACACCGGCCGCGCGACCTGGGGCCAGTTCGGCCTGACGGTGGCCGTGGGCGCGATGCTGCTGGTGGTGGGCATCTGGCTGCTCACCAAGGCCACGGCGATCCTGTAGGGCTGCGCGCCGATGGCTCTCCCTGAAACACCGCGCGACGGCCTCGTGGCTTTCCTGCCGCATCGCCTGAACCGCCAGCCCGTGGTCGTGCGCGGCCTGACCGCCGACGAGCTCTGGATCTGCGCGGGCCTGTCCGCCGCGGCCGGGCTGATCGCAGGCCTGCCGCTGGCCTGGCTCACGCGCAGCGTGGCCATGGTGCCGACGATGATCGTGGCGGGCATCGCCGCGGGCGTGTTCATCGGCGGCGGCCTCCTGCGCCGGCAAAAGCGCGGGCGCCCCGACACCTGGCTGTACCGGCAGATGCAGTGGCAACTGGCGCTGCGCCATCCCCATTGGGCCGCTCGGTTCGGTGGCCGCGACCTGGTGACGCGCACGGGTTGTTGGTCCACGCGCCGCACGTCGCGCATTCGGCGCCCCCGGCCGCGGGGCCGCACGCCATGAGCCGCATCAAGAACGAAGTGGCGCACCTGCAGGCCCATGTCACCACCCTGCGGCGTGGCGGTGCTGCGCTGTTCACGTTGGCGCTGCTGCTGGGCCTGGGCTGGTGGAACGCGCCCCGCCACCTCACGATCCATGTGCCGCCGGACCTTCGCTCGGGCAGCACGCGCAAGTGGTGGGACGTGCCGCCCGAGAGCGTGTATGCGTTCACCCTCTACGTCTTCCAGCAAATCAACCGCTGGCCCACCAATGGCGAGGACGACTACCCGCGCAACCTGCGCGCCCTGTCCGCCTACCTCACGCCCGCCTGCCAGGCCCTGCTGCAGCAGGACTACGAAACCCGGCGCAACAACGGCGAGCTGCGCCAGCGCGTGCGCGGCCTGTATGAGTTGCCCGGCCGCGGCTACGGCGACGACCCCGCCACGCGCGTCAAGGTGCTGTCCGAACGCGACTGGGTGGTCACCCTGGACGTCAGCGCCGACGAGTACTACGGCGGCGAACAGGTCAAGCGGGCCCTGGTGCGCTATCCCTTGAAAGTCGTGCGCCTGGACGTCGATCCCGAGCGCAATCCGTTCGGACTGGCGCTGGACTGCTACAGCGGCGCGCCGCAGCGCATCGCGCCGCCCTCGCCTGCGGCCTCGGCGCCAGCCCCCAGCACAGGCCCCTCCACGTCGCCTTCCATGCTCCCGCCCACCACCCCTTCCCCCACGCTGTCCGGAGGCCATCCATGAAGCGCTTCGTCCTGCCCCTGGCGCTGGGCGCCTGCGTCCTGTGGGGCGGCACACCCGCGGCGCACGCGCTGCAGATCCTGCGCTGGGAGCGCCTGCCGCTCGCGGTGCCGCTGCGCATCGGCGAGGAGCGCGTCCTCTTCATCGACCGCAACGTGCGCGTCGGCGTGCCGGCCGCGATCGCCGACCGTTTGCGTGTGCAGAGCGCCGGTGGTGCGATCTACCTCAAGGCCAGCGAAGCGATCGAGCCGACGCGCCTGCAGCTGCAGGATGCCGACAGCGGCGCGCTGATCCTGCTGGACATTGCCGCCGAGCCGGCGAAGGACGGGCAGGCGCCGCTGGAGCCGGTGCGCATCGTCGAGGGCGAGGCACCGGGTCCCCGCTATGGCGCGCGCGATCACGCGAGCGGCGCCGCCGATACCGAACCGCCGGCAGATGCCACGGCACCATCGACGCCGGAGGCCGCATCCACCGGCCGACGCGAAACCCCCATCGCGGTGGTGCTCACCCGCTACGCCGCGCAGAACCTGTACGCGCCACTGCGCACCGTGGAGCCCGTGCGCGGGATCACGCAGGCCACCCTGCGCCGCGGCCTGGACCTGGATACCCTGGCACCGTCCCTGCCCGTGCGGGCGCAGCCGCTCGCCGCCTGGCGCATGGAAGACCAGTGGGTCACCGCAGTCCGCCTGACCAACACCTCGCCGCGCTGGATCGACCTCGATCCGCGCACCTTGCTGGGCGACTTCGTGGCCGCGACGTTCCAGCACCCGGGCCTGGGACCGGCGGGCGATCCGACCGATACCACGGTGCTGTACCTGGTGACGCGCGGCCGCGGACTGGCCGATGCGCTGCTGCCGCGCATCAGCCGCATCGACGCCGCGCAGAACCTGCCGCGCGCTTCCGGCAGCGAGGCGGATGCAGAGCCATCCCCGGGAGCTCCCCATGCAAAGTAATGGCCTGCTCAAGTGGCTGATGATCCCGATGGCCGCGCTGCTGGTGTTCGTGGGGATGCAGGTGTTTTCTGGGCGCAAGCCCGATCGCGCCGCATCGGGCGAGGTGGCGGCCCAACTCACGCCGGAGGAAATGAAGGCGCTCGGCATCGATGGCGACACGCCGCGCGATACCGTCGCCACGCTCGTGGCGCAGGTCAAGCAGTTGCGCAACGAACTGCAGACCTCGCTGGGCGACAACAAGAACCAGCGCGCCGAGAACGAGCGCCTGCGCCAGCGCGAGAGCGCCATCGACCAGCGCATCCAGGCCGCGCTCGACAGCGAGCGCAGCCGCCTGCAGCAAGAGCGCGACCAGGTGGCCGGTGACAAGCAGCAGACCCAGGGGCTGCTGCAGGACCTGCAGCACAAGCTCGACCAGATGGGCGGCAAGAACGGCAATGCAGACTTGCCGGTCGGCCTGGGCCTGGAGGATGGCGACGGCAAGGGATTCGGCACGGCGGCCGGCACGCAGGGGGTGCGCTGGATCGAACCCGATGATGCGCGGCCGGAAGGCGCCAAGGGTCCGGCGACGGCCGCTGGCAAGGCGGACCGGTTTCCGATGCGCTTCGGCGCCGCCGATCCCGCCGGCGGCGCGTCGGCCCCCTCTTCGCCAGCGCCCATGGCAGACGCCGGCGGGACGACCAAGGCCTCTGCAAAGGCCGTCTACACGGTGCCCACCAACGCGACGCTCATGGGCTCGGTCGCGATGACGGCCCTGATCGGACGCGTGCCGGTGGATGGCACCGTCAACGATCCCTACCCGTTCAAGGTGCTGGTCGGCCCGGACAACCTGACGGCCAACGGCATCGACCTGCCGGAGGTGGCGGGCGCCGTGGTCAGCGGCACCGCATCGGGCGACTGGACGCTGTCGTGCGTGCGCGGCCAGATCCGCTCGGTGACCTTCGTGTTTCGCGACGGCACGATCCGGACGGTGCCCGAGGACAAGGGCCAGGGGGGTGGCACCCAAGCCAACGCGGGCACGGGCAACGCCGCCGATGGCCACGGCCCCATCCTGGGCGGCCTGGGCTGGATCAGCGATCCGCATGGCATCCCCTGCGTGAGCGGCGAGCGCCGCAGCAACGCGCAGCAGTATCTCGGCTCGCAGGCCCTCATCACCGCCGCCGGCGCCGGCGCCGCCTCGCTGATCAAGAGCGACAGCGGCAACGTGGCCGTCGTCAGCAACGGCAACGGCGCGCTGGGCACGGTGGGCATCTCCGGCAACGAAGCCATGGGCCGCATCCTGGCCGGTGGCATCCAGGAGATGTCCCAGTGGGTGAACAAGCTCTACGGCCAGGCGTTTGCCGCCGTCTATGTGCCGCCCGGCGCCCAGGTCGCCATCCACCTCGAACAACCCTTGCAGATCGACTACGACGCGCAGGGCCGCAAGGTCAACCACACCCTCGGAGGCGCGCATGCGATGGACCTGGACTAAGCCCACGGCAGCCGGGGGAGCGCTGTTCACCCTCGTCCTGGCATTGCTCACCGGATGCGCCACCCACAAGGAAGCGTTGCTTTCCCACGGCGATCGCACCATGCGGGATGTCTGGGACCAGGAGACGGGCGGCGGCGGGCGCGCCAACGGCCCGGCCGCGCGGCAGCTGCTGGATGCGCGCCAGGTGCTGCGCCGCCCGCTCACCGAGGCCGACCGGCAGGCCATGCCGGCCGAGAACATGGCGTACACCCGCACCGCGCAAAACGAGATCTACCGGCAGTTCCACCGGCTGCCCAATCCGGACCTGGTGATGTACGTCTTCCCGCACCTGGCGGGCACCGATCCGGTGCCCGTGCCCGGCTACAGCACCGTGTTCCCCTTGTACCAGCGCATCCAGTACGCCATGCCGGGCGAGCGCGTGGAGGACTACTGATGGTGCGGCGACCGCGCTGGCCGTGGACCCACCGGGACGCCGGGGCCGGGGCCGAGGCCCGCAATGATCCCGCGGGAAGCGATGTCGAGGGGCCGGATGTCTGGGAGCGGCACGTTGCCGAATTGGCGGCACACGGCATACCCGAGCCCGGCGCCCCCGCGCGCGATCCGGGCCGGCCGCGCGCCACGCTCGCCGACGAGCGCGCGCTCTACGGCGTGGCCCCCTCGTTCGCGGACCTGCTGCCGTGGGTGGAGTACCTGCCCGCATCGCGCAGCGTGCTGCTGGACGACGGGGTCTCCGTGGCAGCCTTCTTCGAGCTGACGCCGATCGGCACCGAGGGGCGTGAGATGCACTGGCTGTGGCAGGCGCGCGATGCGCTGGAGAACGCGCTGCAGGATGCGTTCGACGAGCTGGACGATCACCCGTGGGTGGTGCAGCTCTATGCCCAGGACGAAGCCGACTGGGAGGGCTATCTGCGCGACCTGGACGCCTACCTGCAGCCGCGGGCACGGGGCACGGCGTTCACCGCGTTCTACCAGCGCTTTCTTGCCCACCACCTGCGGGCGGTGGCAAAACCGGGCGGCCTGTTCGAGGACACGGCGGTGACGCGCCTGCCCTGGCGCGGCCAGGCACGCCGCGTGCGCATGGTGGTGCACCGCCGTGTTCCGGGCACCAGTGCCCAGCGCCGCGGCCCGTCCCCGGAGCAGGCACTGGCGACGGTGTGCGACCGGCTGCAGGGCGGCCTGTCCAACGCGGGCGTGCGCGCACAGCGCCTGGGCGCGGCCGACATCCACGCCTGGCTGCTGCGCTGGTTCAACCCCTGCCCCGCGCTGCTGGGCGACACGGCCCAGGACCGGGAGCGCTTCTACGAACTCACGCGCTATCCGGCAGACGAAGAAAGCGAGGAAGGCGAGATCGAACTGGCCAGCGGCACCGACTTCGCGCAGCGCCTTTTCTTCGGCGCGCCGCGCTCCGACGTCGCCAACGGGCTCTGGTGGTTCGACGGCATGCCGCACCGCGCGGTGGTGATGGATAGGCTGCGCACCGCACCGGGCACGGGCCACCTGACCGGCGAGACGCGCAAGGGCGGCGATGCGGTCAATGCGCTTTTCGACCAGATGCCGGAGGACACGGTGATGTGCATGACGCTGGTCGCCACGCCGCAGGACGTGCTCGAATCCCACCTCAACCACCTGGCACGCAAGGCGGTGGGCGAGACGCTGGCCTCCGAGCAAACGCGGCGCGACGTGCAGGAGGCCCGCGGGCTGATCGGCAGCGCCCACAAGCTCTACCGCGGCGCCCTCGCCTTCTATTTGCGCGGACGCGACCTGGCGCAGCTGGATGAGCGCGGGGTGCAGTTGGCCAACGTGATGCTCGGCGCCGGCCTGCAGCCGGTGCGCGAGGACGACGAGGTGGCGCCGCTCAACACCTACCTGCGGTGGCTGCCGTGTGTGTTCGATCCGGCCAAGGACACGCGCCAGTGGTACACGCAGCTGATGTTCGTGCAGCACGCGGCGAACCTGGCCCCCGTGTGGGGACGCAGCCAGGGCACGGGGCATCCGGGCGTCACGCTCTTCAACCGCGGTGGGGGCACCGTCACCTTCGATCCGCTCAACCGCCTGGATCGGCAGATGAACGCCCATCTGTTCCTGTTCGGGCCTACGGGCTCGGGCAAGAGCGCCACGCTCAACAACCTGCTCAACCAGGTGATGGCGATCTACCGGCCGCGGCTCTTCGTCGTGGAAGCGGGCAACAGCTTCGGCCTGTTCGGCGACTTCGCCAAGCGGCTCGGGCTGAGCATGCACCGGGTCAAGCTCGCTCCCGGCGCCGGGGTGAGCCTCGCACCTTTCGCCGATGCGCGGCGCCTCGTGGAGACGCCGAGCCAGGTCCAGACCCTGGATGCCGATGCACTGGACGAGGACCGGGAGCCCGGCGGCCCCGCCCCCGATCACGACGAACAACGCGACGTGCTGGGGGAGCTGGAGATCACCGCCCGCCTGATGATCACCGGCGGCGAGGACAAGGAGGAGGCGCGCATGACGCGTGCCGACCGCAGCCTGATCCGCCAGTGCATCCTGGATGCTGCGCAGCGGTGCGCCGGCGACGGGCGCACGGTGCTGACCCGCGACGTGCGCGATGCGCTGCGCGCGCGTGGAGAGGACACCACCTTGCCGGAAAGCCGGCGCACGCGGCTGCTGGAGATGGCCGATGCGATGGACATGTTCTGCCAGGGCGTGGATGGGGAAATGTTCGACCGCCCCGGCACGCCCTGGCCCGAGGCCGACATCACCATCGTGGATCTGGCGACGTTCGCGCGCGAGGGCTACAACGCGCAGCTGTCGATCGCCTACATTTCGCTGATCAACACCGTCAACAACATCGCCGAGCGCGACCAGTTCCTGGGCCGGCCGATCATCAACGTGACCGACGAGGGGCACATCATCACGAAGAATCCGCTGCTGGCGCCCTACGTGGTCAAGATCACCAAGATGTGGCGCAAGCTCGGCGCCTGGTACTGGCTGGCGACGCAGAACCTGGACGATCTGCCGCGGGCCGCGGAACCGATGCTCAACATGATCGAGTGGTGGATCTGCCTGTCCATGCCGCCGGACGAGGTCGAGAAGATCGCGCGGTTTCGCGAGCTCAACGCGGCGCAGAAGGCGCTGATGCTGTCGGCACGCAAGGAGGCCGGCAAGTTCACCGAGGGCGTGGTGTTGTCGAAGTCGATGGAGCTGCTGTTCCGCGCGGTGCCGCCCAGCCTCTATCTGGCGCTGGCGATGACCGAACCGGAGGAGAAGGCCGAGCGCTTCGCGCTGATGCAGCAGCACGGCATCAGCGAACTGGATGCCGCGTTGCACGTGGCCGAGAAGATCGACCGGGCGCGCGGGATCGAGCCGTTGTCGCTCGATGCACTGGGTTGAAACGGAGAACGGACATGCAGCGTTTCGCCCGTTTGCGCGCCCTCCTTGTGCGCCTGGAATGGCCGACGGTCCTGGCCGTGGTGCTGGTGGTGGCGGCGATCGCGCTGGCGGTCTGGCCGCTGGATCCCAGGCAGGGCGCGAAGCCTGCGGCCACCGCGACCCAAGCACCACCGCGGCCCCCGGGACCGCCGTGGATCCATGGGCGGGCCGATGCGCGCTTCACGGTCACGCTGTATGCGGACCTGGAGTGCCCGTATTGCCAGGGGTATTTTCCGCAACTCAAGCGGTGGATCGATGCGAACCCGGATGTGAACCTGCAGTGGCACCACCTGCCTCTTCCCATGCACGAACCCGCCGCCGGGAATGAGGCGCGGCTCGCCGAGTGCGCGGGTGAGGTCGGAGGACAGGCGGGCTTCTGGAACGCCGTGGAGTGGATTTATGGACACACGCAGGGTGACGGCCAGGGTCTGCAGGCTGGCGCGGCATATCCTGGCATGACGACCGCGCTGAAGGCGTGCTTGGACAGTCCGCGACCGCAGGGGGTTGTGCAGCGGCAGGCCGAGGAAGCGCTGCGCGCAGGCGTGAGCGGAACCCCTTCGCTGCAGTTGCAGGATCGCCGTACGAGCAAGGTGGTCGAGTTGGCAGGGCCGATCGAAGGCGATGCGCTGCTTTCAGCCTTGGACCTGCTGACGCGCGCCGTGAAGTAGACATTTGAGGTGCGTGACAAGCAACACGCTCACTACCGTGCTCGGTCAAGCTATCCTCCATTGACGTCTGTAAGAGAGCCTTTCAATGCTGCGCCATATGGGGGATCGAGTGTGCCGATCATTCTCCCCTTAGCTGCCTGCAGCAGGGTTAGTCTCGATCTGGCAAAGCACTACAGGGTGCAACACTATTGGTCAAAAGTAGTGCCTCGCAAAGCGAAGCCGGATTCGGCGAGCCTTGGTATACGGACTGGCACAACACACATGGGGGGAGCGTCATGGTGGAGTACTGCGACCTTGTGATGAAAGGCGGCATCACCAGCGGGGTGATCTATCCAAAGCTGATTGCCCGGCTTGCATCGAAATACCAGTTCAAAAATATCGGCGGCACTTCCGCAGGTGCCATCGCTGCAAGCGCATGCGCAGCTGCCCAGTACGGCGTGCACCATGGCAATCCCCAAGCCTTCGACACGCTGACGAAACTGCCCGAACTGCTGAGCGAGAAGATCACAGCCGATCGTCGCTCCAAGCTCTTCACCCTCTTCCAACCCGCTGCAAGCGTTCGACGACATTTCGCCGTGCTGGTGGGTATGTTGAACAAAGATCCGCGTGAAGCTGTGCAGGCGGTTCTTGGCGGTCTCATCCGCATGTACAAGACCTCCGTGGTAATCGGAATCCTGTTGGGTAGCCTGCTGCTGTACCCGTTCATTGACGCACTCCTCCCCATAGTCGACGAGTGGAAGCGCGTTGCGGCTTCCCTTGGGCTGGTGCTGCTCATCACCGGAATGACTGCGCTGTCAGTCCGCAGTTTTGTCCGGGGAAAGACAGTGCGTGCCTTACTCTGGGCTGCAGCACTTCCGCTTCTGGTGTTTACGGCGCTGGCGTTAGCAACAGCACACGGCTCGGCCCTTCGCCTGGGTGCATACACGGTGGGAACGATTGCGGTGACATTGCTGTACCAAGCCGCCGTCTGCGCCGCGATTGTCGGATTTTTCGCGCGTAGTCTCTTGCGAGGACTGCACGGCAATCACTACGGTCTATGCAGTGGCCGAACGCCTGATGATGCCGCCTCGACAAATCATCAAGAAGGTTTGACCAACTGGCTGACGAACTACCTCAATGCGCTGGCAGGCCTGTCCCCTGATGCCCCCCCGCTCACCTTCGGACAGCTGTGGGGACATGCCGACCCCACCCAGCCGCGAGCCATCAATCTGGAAGTCATGACCACTGCGATTTCCCAGCAGATGGTCTACTCCATTCCGTTTCGGGACGGTACTCCACCGTTCTACTACGACCCCGAAGAATGGAGTCTGCTGTTTCCGAAGTCGGTGATGGATGCCTTGAACCAGGCCCATTCCCACAGCAGCGAAAACGAAGAAGATAGCCAAGCGAAATCGCTGGAGGTGCAGAGCGCCAGCGGCACGACGCTGCGCCCTCTGCCAAGGAATGCCGGCTTGCCGGTGGTGGTAGCGGTCCGAATGAGCCTGAGCTTCCCACTCCTTCTGTCTGCGGTGCCACTGCATGCGATCGACTGGAGCCTCAAGGACAATGCGCAGCGCAAACGAGAAGGCCGCCAGCTTCTGGCCAAGCGTGTCTGGTTCTCCGACGGTGGTATCGGCAGCAACATGCCACTGCACATGTTCGACTCGCTACTGCCGGGTCACCCCACTTTCGCAGTCAATCTGAAAGCGGAGCATCCGGACCACCGGATCAGCACCCCAGAGGCGGCGGACAACGCCAGTGGCCGCGTCTATCTGCCAGAAGACCGGCGTGGGGGAATGCAGCGCTACTGGCAGCCTGCCGACGACACCGCGCCACTGAGCGGGCTGATCGGCTTCTTCAGCAGCATCGTCAACACCATGCAAAGCTGGCGCGACGAGATCATGTTTCCCTATCCGGGGTTTCGCGAACGCATTGTCCAGATCAGCCAACGGGGCGGCGAAGGCGGGCTGAATCTGGACATGCCCAGCGACACCATCGAGGCGCTCGGAAACGCTGGCGCCATGGCCGCAGACCGATTGATCGACAGCTTCCACCCATCTGGAGCCCAACACGCAGAAGGATGGCGGCGACACCAGGAAGCACGATTGACAACACTGCTTGGCACGCTCCAGCCCGCCAGCGAAGCCATCGGCCCTGCACTGCAGAGCGGTGTGTGGCACACCGTCGTGGACACGATCGCCTCCTATGAAGCCGATGAGCGCCAACTTGCAAAGGACTATCTGAACGAACTGCAAGTGTTGGGCACGCTCGGTGCCGGGCACAGACCGTCGATGCAGGATGTCGCGCCAAAGCCTTTGGCCCAGTTGAAGATCTCACCAAGGATTTAGTAACGCCTCGGGCTTGGAGCATCTCCGCATATCGCATTGCAATCGCGCTGGCACCATCCGCACCAAATGGACGCAAAAGAAAAGCACACGGAGGAGGAAACATGCAGCACATCGAAAGAGAGACAGAGCCACCACCCGAAGTACTGAGGGGAAGTGCGGCCACACTGCAGCGCGAGACGCTCGCCAGATTCATGGCAGACACCGAGGAAAAGCGCAGTCAGTCGAAGATCTATCGCTCTGAATTGAACTTTGAACACCCCAGCCTCAAGATCGCGCTCGCAAGACTTTTCCACGGTCGCTGTGCATTCTGCGAAGCGGAGCGCGAGACAACGCCATATCACTTCAGACCTCCCGAGGAAGCGCTCCCCTACGAGCGCAGCGAGCAGGCTCACCTGTACTACAGTTGGCTGGCCTTGGCTTGGCAGAACTTCTACGCCATCTGCTCATCGTGCAGGCCCAGGGAAGCAAACTACTTCCCGGTGCTTGGCAAGCGGGCAGAGATTCCGCGCCTAGCATTGTTTGACCAGTTCGCTGGCAACAACTATGGGCTGTGGCCCGCGACGGACTACCCTCCCAGGGAGAAGCCGTTGCTCCTAGATCCCTGCACGGATCGAAATTTCCATATCCACCTTTGGGTAGGAAAGGATGGTGCGCTCTGGGGCCTCACGCGACGAGGGACCTTCACAATCGAACACTTTCACCTGAATTCGCCGGAACTTGTCGAACAAAGGCGCCTTCAGCACACTCGATACTTCGAAGAACTCCGGGAACAGCTCTCATCGCCTTACGGTGACATGCCAAGCCACGTTTTCGATTTCCAGAAGCTGGAGTTCGGAGGAACTTGGTACTTACTATTGCGCCGACTGGCGGCCGCACTCGGCGCGAGAAGGGGTACCCGCCCAGTTTTGGCGATGAGCCGTATTGAACGCGTGTTTCGCCAGCTCAAGGGCACTCGCGATGTATACGATCGCCTTACCCGCTGCTGGTCTGAACTCAGCGAAGAGGAGCCGCCGAATCCAACGGATACCCCGGAGAGCTGGCACCGATCCAGCAAAGCGACGATTTCTGAAATCAGCATCGAGAACTTCAAAGCCATCGAAGGCATCCACTTCAAGCTTCAAGATCCGGAAGATGCTCGCTCGCACCGAGACACCCCACGCAGCCCGTCAGCCCTGATTCTGGGCGAGAACGCTGCCGGAAAGAGTTCCATCCTGGAAGCCATTGCACTGACACTGGCAACACCTGCTGCACGCAACGCACTCGGGCTGACGGCGCGCAACTTTGTTCTTTCACCCGACCTGCTCGGCGCTCAGGACTCACCAGCGATCAATTGCGCGAAGGTGACCATTCGCCTTTCGGACGACTCCACTCGAACACTGCGCATTCAGCACGAGAGGATGGTCGATCAGGCGCCTGGAACTCAAGATGCCGTTCCCGTCTTCGCGTATGGCGCATTCCGGCAGTACCAGCACCGGCAGAGTCGTAAAAGCTCACCCGCCGCATTCATTCGCAATCTCTTCGATGCCAGTGTGCTTCCCAATCCGGAACAATGGCTTCTGGAGCTGAGCAAGGAGCGGTTCGCAATGGTGGTCAGAGCGCTGCGCGACATACTTTCGATCGAAGGGGACTTTGACGTCATCCGCCGCGACCAGGAACAAAGGCAATGCTTCGTCGTAACCGACACCACTGTCGATGGCGAACCACTGGTCCAAAGTCCCCTCAACGTGGCTTCTTCGGGATTCCGTTCCGTTCTGGCGATGGCATGCGACGTGATGCGCGGACTCATGAATTCCAAGATTCATAAGGATTTCGACAGCCTAAAGTCAGCGACAGGCGTGGTACTAATCGACGAGGTCGAAGCCCACCTGCATCCGCGATGGAAAATGAACATCATGCGCGGGCTCCGAAGGGCACTGCCCAACGTGACGTTCATCGCAACCACCCATGATCCGCTGTGCCTTCGCGGCATGAATGATGGCGAAGTGGTCGTACTGCGACGGGCCACCTTGGAACACGGATTGACAGGCGCGGGGCTGTCTATGCGCGTCGAGGCACAGACCCAACTCCCTTCCATTTCCGAACTCCGGGTGGAACAGCTGCTGACCTCCGATCTCTTCCAACTCCATTCCACTGACGATCCTCAGATGGAAAGCCAGCTCGCGCATATTGCCGATCTACTCGCCATGGCACCCAACGGCTTGACGGACGAACAGCGCAAGGCTGTCGATGAATTCAACAGGGACATCGCTTCGGCCATGCCGATTGGAACCTCCGAGGCCCAGCGCATCGTGCAAGAGGCAGTCGCCGAGTACTTGCAGCAACGGTCCAGCATTCCGAAGGAGCAAGGGGCTCGGTTGAGAGAGCGCGTCAAAGCACGCATCGTGCAGGCACTACAGGGAATGCAGTGATGCGCAAAGTGGACAGGGGCACAGTCAGTGCACCAGCTTGCCTGACCGCCAAAGACACTAAAGGAAAGACCGAGAAAGACCGGGCGCGAGACCATCAGACCAATACATCTTCCAAAAAAGGGACCTTCAAGTTCGCCGTCTACAAGCATGAGGAGGTCAAGAAACAGCTCGCATTGCTCTTCCACGGGAAGTGCGCCTACTGCGAAACCTTCTACCCGGCATCAGCCCCTGTGGACATCGAGCATTACCGGCCCAAAGGCGCGGTTAGCGAGGATCCTAAACATCCCGGCTACTGGTGGCTGGGGATGAGCTGGGAAAACTTGCTTCCGAGCTGCATCGATTGCAATCGTAGACGCAAGCAGCGCATCGTTTCCGGCTCGACGAGCTTGGCGCAGTTGTATGCCAACGGGGGGCTCGGCAGCACCCCCATGGCCTGGACCCAGTCCGGGAAGAAGGACAGCTTTCCGCTGTTGACGGGAAGCAAACACGCCCAATCAGAGAAGGATTTTCCAGGAACCGAAATGCCACTCCTCTTGGATCCGACCCAAGACGAACCTAGGGACCATCTGCATTTCCATATTGATCGCAAGTCACCGCTGGGCCTCGTATTGGCAGGTCGTCCAGGGCATCCAAGCGTACGCGGTGCCACCTCCATCCAGATTTACGGACTCAACCGGCTGGGTCTGGTCCAGGATCGCACCAGGGTGCTGCGCCAACTGGAGTTCATGGGCAACCTGGCCATAGAACTGGGCAACATCATTGAAGAGTTGAAGACAGAACCTTTGGCAACTGCACTCACGGTGTTACCGACACAGGACATTCCACAGCGCCTGCAGTTACTGCAGGACAGGATATTCGGTGAGATACGCCAGATGGCACATCCCACTGCACCCTACTCGGAAATGGTACGCAGCTGGATCGATGAATTCGTGGCACGTCTTTAGCGGCCGCCAAAATCGCAATGAACGGAAGCATATGGAATCCACGCAAAAAAAGAGATTTCGGCAACAGCTCTGAACATCGCGATTCGTCGAGCGAATCAATACATGCCGAGGCGTAGCGGGTTTCTGATGGAACCCGCCACGGGGAGAAGTCATCATTCGCATACGCAGGCAGTCGATGGTTCTCCATCGGCTTGCCCAGGCAGCCCGATCTTCAAGGCTGCGGCGTGGTCCATCCACGCTGATCGCTCCAGTCCGCATCGCATCCACCCACCGCGAACGGCCGGCACTACCGTGCCGGCGGATGCCCATGATCATCAACCCTCGGGGGATTCCGTCCCCTGTGGGGCCGCGAACCTCCTTCATCCATCGGAGGATCCATGTCCACGCAATTTGCCCGCCTCGATCCAACCCATTCCACCAGCTCGACTGTCTTCTCCGACCCAGAGCGACGTTTCATCCACCAAGCCATTGCTCTGGTGGAGCATCGGCTTTTCCAACGCGGCGCCTGCATCGACAGCCCAAAGGCAGTGTTCGATTTCCTTCGGCTCAAGCTGAGCAGCGAGACTCATGAAGTCTTCGCAGCCGTGTTCCTTGACACCAAGCACCGCGTCATCGCCTTCGAGGCACTTGCCCAAGGCTCCATCGATCAAGCGGTGATCTATCCACGCACCATCGTCAAGCGTGCAATCGAGTTGAATGCTGCTGCCGTAATCCTCGCTCACAACCACCCTTCTGGATGCACCTCCCGCAGTGAAGCCGACCGAATAATCACCGACCGGCTGCGTGCAGCACTAGAACTGGTAGACGTTCGCATCCTTGACCATGTCATCGTTGGCAAAGGCGATCCCTACTCTTTTGCCGAAGCCGGCCTTCTTTGATCCACGGGCGCTCTCATCGGGCGCCCGCTTTTTTTCTGCAAACAAAGCGGTGACGCGACGTATCGGCTTGTCGATGGCTTGCCTCGGAGGGATCGGTTCGACTGGGAGCTCTGATCGTTTCTTTGAGCCGCTATGCCCCACCCTCTTTTCTCGCTGCTGCAGCAGCTTGTGCACCCGCGACCGCGAGTGGCAGCACTGCTGGTACTACTACTCATGGCCCGCGCCGTTGAGGCCGAAGTCCGGGTCTTCACTGACAGTGCCCATCCCGTCACCATCCACGCGGGCGTCACCGTCACCGAACTCGATGCGCCTGCACGCCTGGTAGCAACGCTGGGCGCAGGCTTGCCGAACGACCCCGCGCGGGCCGAGGCCATCATGCGCCGGCGCCTGAAGGACGCCCCGCCAGGCGCTCCCGCGCCGGCACAGATCGCACACGCCTACCAGGGGGTGGCGGATGCCTACAACGCTGGCATCGTGAAGCTGCCGGCGGTCATGGTCGATGGCCGCTATGTGGTCTACGGCGAACCGAATGTCTCCCGGGCACTGGCGAGCATCGCAGCCTACCGGAGCAGCCAGCCATGATGCGCTCCCGACGCTTTCGGGCCGTGGTGGTGGGAGCGTTGCTCGCGAGCACGGGCTCCTCCTTCGCGCTCAACACGGCCACCATCGTGGCCTCGGCACTGTCGCCGGATTGCTTGGCCTACCGCGTGGTGGGCGTGTGCTACTGGCTGTACTGCACCTGGAGCGGCTGCACCGTGCGCACCTCGATCAAAGTGCAGCACTACATCCCCGACGCAGTCGTATCGAGCTACAGCAACACGGGCGAGAACCCCTGGGTGGAAGTGCGGGCCATGAGCCTGCCCAATCCCACCGCGCGGGCCGGCGGGGATGGCACGACCAATGAAGACCACGAAAACAACCTGGCCAAGTTCAAGAACGCGGACGTCATCGGGCACCCCGCCGGCGCGGCGTTCAGCGAGTTCGCCAGCCAGTCCGGCTACACCTGCGAAGGCGCCGGCACGCCGTTCGTCCCCTATTTGCTCAGCACTTTCGACACGCTCGCCTGGCGCTACAACGTGCCGGAGATGGCCTATCCCGAGGCCCTGACTCCCGGCATGCGCGAGATCGGCTCGCGCTCCACGGCCGACCTCTGGGGCAACGTCTATCCGCGCGGCGGCTTCCTGCACCAGAGCGATGACCATTTCGCCGGTGCGGTGGTCGCACAGCGGGCGGGCGATGTCGTCACGCGCAAAGGCCAGCCCCACGTCTACCAGCCGCTACTCGCCACCCCGCATGCGGGCTACTGGCCGGCCGGCGCGCTGCTGGAGAGCTACGCCGCCACCGGAAGGTGGCAGGAACTGACCCCGACCCTGTCCAGCGGCTGCGCGGTATTTCCCAACAGAAACACCCACGTGCAGGCGCAGCGAAGCGACTACGCCTGGGCGCTTTGGCGCCCCTACAGCTGTTGCCAGCGGCGCGGCCAGGTGTTCCTGGGCAGCGTGGATTTCTTCTGAGGGCACGCCGATGAAACACCGTTTTTTCCACTGGCAAGGTTCTGCAGTGCGCCGGTTCGGGCCCATTGGCCTTGCTGCGCTGGCGCTGGCCGCCAGCGCAGCATGGGCGCAGACGCGCATGGATGCCGACGGCATCCACGCCAGCGGCAACGTGCTCGGCAGCGACGTGCTGTACAGCATCGGCGGTGGCCGGGCCGTGTCCATGGGACCGGTCGGCAACATGCAGAGCATCGGCGTGGGCGTGGGCTGGAACAGCAATCTGGTGTGCGGCGACATGAGCATCACCACGACGCTGCAGAACCAGCTCAATGGCGTCACCAACGGCTTCCAGTCGATCATGAGCAATGTGATCCAGAACGCCACCAGCGCGGTGGCGTCGCTGCCGGCGCTGATCATCCAGCGCGCCGACCCGGGCCTGTACAACCTGCTGACCAACGGCATCCTGCAGGCGCGCCTGGACTTCGATCGTTCGAAAATGACCTGTCGCGCGATCGCCAACCGCATGGCGGACATGGCTGGCGGGCAGACGGGATGGGACCAGCTCTCCGAGGGCATGGCGCTCAAGCAGGCGGTGTCCAGCACCGATGCGGTGTCGGCCATCGAACGCGCCGAGACCAACAAGGGCAACAGCGGGGTGCCCTGGGTGGGCGGCGGCAGCGCGGGCGGCTCGGGCCAGGCGTCCATCAAGGTCGTGGGCGATGTCACGCGCGCCGGCTACAACCTGCTCAATGGCCGCGGGGTCACCGACACCTCGTCGATCAACGCGAACGACTGCAACGGCCGGCTGACCTGCCAGACGTGGACCTCGCCTCAGGCTGCGGCCGCCTGGGCCACCCGCGTGCTGGGCGAGCGCGAGCAGCGCACCTGCCAGGCCTGCAACAAGACCGCGACCACGCCCGGCGTGGGCCTGACACCACTCATCCAGGAAGAGTACGAAACCAAGCTCAAAGCGCTGCAGGAACTGGTGAGCGGCGCCAAGCCAACCACAGCCGCCAACCTGGATGCGGCGGGCAGCGCATCGCTGCCGGTCACGCGCGGCGTGATCGAAGCGCTGCGCGACGAACCCGACCAGGACTTGCTGGGCAAGCGCCTGGCCTCGGAAGTGGCGCTGGCCAGCGTGATGGAGAAGGCCCTGCTGCTGCAGCGCACGCTGCTCACCGGCCGCAAGGAACCCAACGTCGCCGCGAACGAACTGGCGACCAAGGCCGTGGACCAGGAGAGCGGCGCCTTGGAACAAGAGATCCAGAACCTCAAGACCGAGCTGGAGCTGCGCCGCGAGCTGGCCGGTAATTCGCCGATGACGCTGATCCAGCGCCACAGCACCCGTGCGGCCGGCTCTCGCGGCATCTATCAAGGCGATCCGACGCGTGACCGCGTGCAGGAGATCCAGAAACCAAGGAGCACGCCGTGACCGCCGCGGAACCCAGCCTGCGCGTGCAGCACCTGGTCAATGTCTCTGGCGGCAAGGACTCCACTGCGGTGTACCTGATGGCGATCGAGTCCGGCCGCCCGTTTCGGGCGGTGTTTGCGGACACGGGCAACGAGCACGAGTTGACGTACGAGTACGTGCAGCGACTGCATGAGCGCACCGGCGGGCCGCGCGTGGAATGGGTGAAGGCGGATTTTCGTGCGCGCATGGCCAAGCACCGCACCTATGTGCTGGAGCACTGGCCGCGCATGGGCATTCCCGATGCGCTGGTGCGCGAGGCCGCGCAGTTGCACGAGCCCACGGGCAACCCATACCTGGATCTGTGCATCACGAAGGGGCGCTTCCCGTCGCGGATGGCACAGTTCTGCACGTCCGAGCTCAAGGAATTTCCGATCACCGAGCAGGTGGTAACTCCAATGCTGCGCCAAGGCCCGGTGCTGCAGTGGCTGGGCATCCGCGCTGAAGAGAGCCAGCACCGGGCGCAGCAGCCGCGCTGGAACCGGCACGAGTCCGGCAGCTTCCTGTGGCGCCCCATCTTCGATTGGACGGTACAGGACGTGTGGAGGAAGCACGCCGACCATGGGCTGGCGCCTAATCCGCTGTATGCCATGGGCATGGGGCGTGTCGGCTGCATGCCCTGCATCCATTGCGGCAAGGCGGAGCTGCGCTCGATCGCCGAGCGCTTTCCGGCACACATTGATCGCATCGAGCGCTGGGAGCGGGTGGTGGCCGCGGCGAACAAGCGACACGCGGCGACGTTCTTCCCGGCCATGAAGGATCCGACCGATGCGGATCGGCCCGGCCGATACTCGGGCATCCGCCGGTTGGTGCAGTGGTGCCGCACCGCACGGGGCGGACGGCAGTACGCATTGTTCTTCGATGAGCCGCCTGGTGGCGGATGCACGTCCGATCTGGCGCTGTGCGAAAGGAACGCTTCGTGACAGGAAGGCGCGGACTCCGCTTCGCCTGGCTGCTCAACCGCCGGCTGGGCATTGCGTTGCTGTGGATGGCGCTCGTCATGGGCATCGCCGTGGCTGCGAACCTGGTGGGCATCCGCATGCTGGGCGGCATCGAAGCCTGGAGCCATTGGATGCGATCGCACGCCGGCTATTTTTTCGCCTGGCGGTTGGTTCTGTATGGAGCGACCGCCTGGGGTTGGCGGTGGATGCACCGGCGTCTTCGGCAGCGTGAAGCCTCAACCGAGGCATTCTCTCGTCTGCGGCGCACGGAGATCGCCTCGGTGCTGGTGATTGCATTACTGGAAATAAGCGCGCTGAACGGATGGCCCCTTGGCCCATCCGTTCATTGACCTTACTGCAGTACTGCGAGCAGGTTGATTTCTGCCCCAAATTTCTAATAGCTGCAGAACCTTAGAAATTGTCGCGCGAGTAATCTGCAGATCGCAATGTCACCACGCCATCGCTATTTAATGGCCGCTCAAGCTGTTCGATAACATCATCCGGCACCTGCGGGATCTTGTCACACCGAGCAGGAGGCTTACTAAAATTACCCATAAAGTCGACAGGAAGTCGCTGGATTAATCCATAGCTTATCGCCGCACCTAGCGCCCTAACACCAATTCTATCGGTCAAGTTGATTAATTCAGGTGCAATCTCCAACAACATTTCCCAACCATCTTTTTCCTCACTGACAAACCATGAGTGAACAAGATTCGACATACCTGTCATGCCGGGACTTTCCGACTCAAATGCAAGACTCAACTCGGGTGGTCCGTCATGCTTGGAGACCAGCAGCAGAGAAAAGTAGCGCCGCTTCCCGCCCGAGGAATAAACCATCAACTCTCTGGACGCCACTTTCCCCAAAAGATCGCGGCATAGCGCCAGATTCGTTGTCTTCAACACAAATGCAATCTCATCCCCCAAATGACTGAACTCCATCTTCAGCTCATGCCGAATATCGAAATCGGTCGCGGGACGAACAAACAGAATACCGGACTGACCATCTTTTCGAAGCGTTGAGTACAGTTCATCGCCCACCAAAATCGATAGCTTCAGCTTTTCAAAATATTCGCCAAACTCGCCCGGATGCATCCGGGTCTTGGGGTCATACGAGATCCATTCGAGGCAGACTGGACTCCCATGCAGCTCGACGACCTGGCTAAAGTTGTGATCTGCCGAAGCAAGTTCGATGGTGGTGAGGTTTGCCTGCTTTGGGCTTGGATTGACTGGATAGCCAAACACGACGTAGCAGTTTTGCCCTTCGACGAACACTGGCACAAGATCATCGTCACCAAGACCATATTCTTCCATATAGCTACTCGTCGCTAGCGCTGTTTCAAACCAATCCTGATGCCGAGCCATCTCTTCGGTGAGCTCAATGATAGGAAGCAATACATCGGTTGCGTTTGGGTCATTCAGATAGTCGAGGGCGGCTTGGTACCAAGCGGCTGGTTCTTTCCATACGATGCGAAGCTTTCCTACGGGTTCAGCATACTCGCCTCTCTCGGAGACGAAATCGTAGAACCTCGGCAGATAGGTTCGCGTGCCGATCAACCGTAGGCAGGTTCCATTGACGACGACCGCGGACTCGACCACAGCCCAAGGGTCGGGGCCGATGTTTGCCGGCTGCCATTCCGACGCATTGAGCGTCGGCACCACATCTCCAAGCAAAATCGGACCAGCGCCCACAGCAAAAATCTCTTGCAAGTGGCCGAGCATCCCCGCCAAATTGGTGTTGGTCAGCAAGTGCTGACTCATCGACCTTGCTAGATCGCGACGCTGCTCAAAGAAATACGACCGCGCCTCGCTGGAACTCGGCAGAGATGCCAAGAGTTGGATATTTTTGTCCAGCGTTCGGCGCTTCAGCCGGTTCACCAAGTCAGTCCACGCGGAGCAGCGGTAACAAGACCTAGCCAAGATGTCCTTGGCCACGGTGATTGGAAGCTTGAGCCTTGCCGCGAAGCGTTTCGCTTGGCGATGAATAGTGTCGAGCTTGTGCTCGACAAGGATTGAATCGGTCATGGTTATGTCCTCAATGCGGTTTGCACTGGAGACGCCCATCCACCTTCCCCAGTGCTCGCAAAGAGCTGAACCAAGGGCAGAAAAAAAACGCAGGTTGATTCCACTTCGCTGTGGCCCGATGGGCCCTGGGGATGGGCAGCACGCCGACCATGCAACGGCGCAGGGATAAATCTTACCCCTTGAAAGAGACGATGAAAACAGCCCCCTGGAGCCATTGGCGTGCGCTTTCGCCACCGACATGACGGCTGCAGGCGCAAAGCCAAGTCCATCTCTCACGGCGCAAGTTCTGGATCTGCAAGCATGTCATTGCAGCACACTGCGAACCGGGCACTCAGTCAATCCCAGGCAGAACCTCTCCCGCACGGAGCAGCATCCAAATGGCGCGGTGACTTCAAGGTGCTTTCTGGACCGCGTTCGCTTGCTCATGCCCTCGCCCGCACGGCAGCATTCCCACTGTCACCGGCCCGGGCAAAGAGCTGGCCCAGCAGCTGCAGCGCATCGTCCTTGGGCCGCAACTGTCCCGAGGCAAGCGCCTTGAGATAGGCTTCGATCACTTCCAGGCTTTCTGGGGCCACGGGCGATGCGCCCGCTTCCTCAACCTGTTCCCCGGCCTCCCAACGATCCAGTCGGTTGGCCCAGTCCTGCATCATCAGACGGCGCTGCTCCACGTAGGCCGCATGGTTGTACGCGGCACGAATCTGGTTGGGGTCGGCGTGCGACAGTTGTGAATCAATCCACTCCACACGGTAGCCGAGCTCATTCAGTGCTGTGGAGATGGTGCCCCGGATGCCATGACCGGTCAGCTGCTCTTCGTAGCCCATGCGACGCAGCGCGCCATTGAGCGTGTTCTCGCTGATGGGCTCCTTGAGGTCGTCGCGATTGGGCAGCAGATAGCGCTGCGCTGGCCGCCGTGCCTGCGCGTCGAGCAATTCGCGGACGATGGCAATGGCCTGGGTCGACAGTGGCACCACATAGGGCGGCACGGTCTTGCCTTCCTTGCGCATCTTCAACTGCAGTTGCTTGACGATCACCGCGGGGATCGTCCACAGGCCTCGTTCCAGATCGAACTGCTCGGGCACCGCCGCGCGCAACTCGCCTGTTCGAACGCCGGTGAGGAACAGCAATTGAATGCCCTGGCGCGTGGTCTTGAAGCCACGGTACTTACGCAATGTCCGCAGGAACGCGGGCAGTTCCTCCATGCGCAGGAACGGGTTATGGCTCACCGGCGGCTTGGGCACGGCCACGATGTCCAGATCGCTGGCAGGGTTCGCAGGTAGGCCCTTCTCCACCATCGCGTAGCGGAACATCTGGTTGAACCACGTGCGCACCTTCTCCGCAGTGGTCAGCGCATGGCGGCGCTCAATCTTGCGCAACACTTCCAGCAGATGTGCCGGCGTCATGTCAAAGATGGAGACCGCGCCGAGCCAAGGGAGCACGTCCTTATCGAAGATGCGATTGATCTGCGACAGCGTGCTTTGCCGGCCAGCCTTCAGGCTCAATGCCTTGAAGTCCCGCCATGACTGAAACACTGCCTGGAAGGTATGCGTCGCTGCAGCCTGCGCCTTTTCTTCGGCCTGGCGAAGATGGACACGCGGATCGACACCGTTGGCAAGCTGCGCTCGGAGTTCATCCCGGCGGCCCCTTGCCTCCTTGAGGCTGATCTCTGGGTACGGGCCGATGGCGATGCGAGACTGCTGGCCCAGCCATGAGAAACGGAAGTGCCACTTCTTCTTGCCCTTGGCACTCACGAAGAGCAGCAAGCCGTGCGCGTCGTTGAGGGTGTAGTCCTTGCCAGTGGTCCTGGCCTGCCGCACGGCAGTATCTGTCAAAGCCATCGAACTCTCCTTCAGAATTAGGAGAGGTGTACCGACGTCGATGGAAGCAGCACAGCCGAAAACCGCACAACCCAGCATCCGGATTTTCAGTACTAATTTATGTACTAAAAATTCGTGGCTGGGGGTGGATTTCAGCAGACTTCGCTGGATGCTCCACAGACAGAAACCACTGTGGGATCAAGGAGCTGTGGACTTCAGTGGAAGTCCACAGCATAAGAATTGGAGCGGGAAACGAGACTCGAACTCGCGACCTCAACCTTGGCAAGGTTGCGCTCTACCAACTGAGCTATTCCCGCATGAAACTAAATTGTACAGCTTGTCACTTCGTTGCGCTAGCCCCATCAATGCTGCCGATAAGAAACATACGCATGCGATGTGGAGGCCTGGGCCGGAATTGAACCGGCGTACGCGGATTTGCAGTCCGCTGCATAACCACTCTACCACCAGGCCGAAACATCAAACTCAAGGCATCCTGCCTTGAAACAACGAGACCTCGGACATGGGGCCTTGTCTAAATCTGGAGCGGGAAACGAGACTCGAACTCGCGACCTCAACCTTGGC
Organism: Xanthomonas sp. WHRI 10204; assembly: GCF_040202875.1. NCBI lineage: Bacteria > Pseudomonadati > Pseudomonadota > Gammaproteobacteria > Lysobacterales > Lysobacteraceae > Xanthomonas > Xanthomonas sp. WHRI 10204. The sequence continues at coordinate 1,954,722 of NZ_JBEGDW010000001.1, read as the reverse complement.
AAGGTTGCGCTCTACCAACTGAGCTATTCCCGCTTGGGAGGCGAAATTCTACAGCGAACAGGATAGCTGTCAACTGTTGCTTTCAATTTTTTTCGGCTTGTTGCTGATTGCCGCTTTTTCGTCCGCGCGCAGACTTGGCCATGCCGCCTGCAGATACTGAAAACCCGACCACAACGTCAGCAGTGCAGCGATCGCCAATGTCCAATAGCCGGCGCGGAAGATCAGATTGCCTAGCCAGATTTCATGCGTGGGCATCTGGCCGGGAGTGACCGAATACAGCAGGCAAAGCAGCGCCACCATCTGGGCCGTGGTCTTGACCTTGCCGATCATCGCCACACGCACCTTGGCGCGCTGGCCGATCTCGGCCATCCACTCACGCAATGCGGAGACTGCGATCTCGCGGCCCACGATGACGGCTGCCCAGAACGCCATCCACGGAGTCGGATGTCCCTGCACGATGAGGAACAATGCCACTGCGACCATCAACTTGTCGGCGACCGGATCGAGGAACGCGCCGAACGCGGAATACTGGTGATACCGCCGCGCGACCCAGCCATCCAGCCAGTCGGTGATGGCGGCAAGCGCGAACACACCGGCGGAAGCGAAGTTCGTCCAGGTGTATGGCAGGTAGAACACCACGACCAACACCGGGATCATCAGGATCCTCAGCAGTGTCAGCCACGTGGGGATGGTCAACTTCATTACGGACTCGACTCGCCTGCCGCATCGGGAAGCGCCAGCCCGTGCAGGTTAGCGTAGATTCGCGCAGCAAGTGCGGCATTGACCCCGTCCACCCGCGCAATCTCGGCTTCGCCGGCCGCCTTGAGACCAACCAGGCCACCGAAATGCTTGAGCAGGCTCGCGCGGCGGCGTGGGCCGATGCCGGGGATATCCTCGAGCTTGCTGGTCATGCGCGCTTTCTGGCGGCGCCCGCGATGGCCGGTGATCGCAAAGCGGTGCGCTTCGTCACGGACCTGCTGGATGAATTGCAGTGCCGGCGATGCTGCACCCGGTCGCAGTTCGCGGCCGTCGGCCATGATCAGCGCCTCGTGCCCTGCCCTGCGTTCCTCGCCCTTGGCCACGCCGACCAGCACGACGTTTTCCACGCCAAGGTCGGCCAACGCGGCCTGCGCCTGCGCCAGCTGGCCGGCACCGCCGTCGATCAGCAGCACATCGGGGAGGACGCCGTTTTCTTCCACTGCACGCCGAAACCGCCGTTCGATCGCCTGGCGCATCGCCGCGTAATCGTCGCCCGGCGTGATGCCGGAAATATTGAAGCGGCGATACTGGCCACGCACCGGGCCGCTGGCGTCGAACACCACGCACGACGCCACTGTGGCCTCGCCCATGGTGTGACTGATATCGAAGCACTCGACGCGCTTGACCTGCTCCGGCAGCCCCAGCATCTCGCGCAGGGCTTCGCTGCGCGCGTGCTGCGCACTCTGGCTGGTGAGTTCGGTCACCAGGGTCAGCTGCGCGTTGCGGGTCGCCAGCAGCAGGTAGCCGGCACGCTCGCCGCGCACGTTCCATCGCAGCGCCACCTTGTGCTCGGCGGCAGTGCTGAGCGCGGCCTCGATCAGTTCGGCCTCGGGAATTTCGCGATCCAGCAATATCTCGCGCGGCGGCGAATGTTCGGCGTAGTACTGCGACACGAACGCCGCCAGGATTTCGTCGGCGCTGTCTTCGCCGTTGGTCTTGGGAAAGAACGAGCGCGTGCCCAGATTGCGGCCGTCGCGGAAGCTCAGCAGCAACACGCAGGCCTGACTGGACTGGGTGGCGCAGGCCAACACATCCAGATCGGCGGCGCGGCCGTCGACGTACTGGCGGTTCTGCATACCGCGCAGCGACGACAGCAGGTCGCGCAGACGCGCGGCACGCTCGAATTCGAGCGCTTCGCTGGCCTGCTGCATCGACTGCATGATCTCTTCGCCGAGCTGATCGCTCTTGCCTTCCAGAAACATGGTCGCGCGTCGTACCGATTCGGCGTAATCGGGCGCGGCCACCAGATCCACGCACGGGCCGCTGCAACGGCCGATCTGGTACTGCAGGCACGGCCGCGAGCGGTTGCGAAACACGCTGTCTTCGCAACTGCGTAGCTTGAACAGCTTGTGCATCAGGCTCAACGTTTCACGCACGCCGGTCACGCCGGTGTAGGGGCCGAAATAGCGCCCCTGCACCGCACGCGGGCCGCGGTGCAACGCGATACGCGGCCAGTCTTCGCGCGTCAGCAGGACGTACGGATAACTCTTGTCGTCGCGCAACGACACGTTGTAGCGCGGCGACAAGGATTTGATCAGCTGGTTTTCCAGCAGCAGCGCTTCGGCCTCGCTGCGGGTCACGGTGACGTCCATCCGCGCGACCTGCGACAGCATCGAGGTCAGCCGCGCATTCTTTGGCGTGCCGTTGAAATAGCTGCCCACACGCTTACGCAACGCGCCGGCCTTGCCGACGTACAGCAAGGTGTCGTCGCTCGCATACATGCGGTAAACGCCGGGCGCGGTGCTCAGTTGCGCAGCAAACGCTTTTCCATCGAAGTCGGCTTGGGGCCTTGCGCTCATTCTTCTATCGCAACATCACTCAGTGCGCCGCTTACAAGGTCGTAACGTAAAACGGCATGGGCATCGGTTTCGGCAATCCAGACTGCGCCGGCGGCGACAGCCAGCCCGGCCGGGCCGTGCAGACGTCGCGGCAGCTCGACCGTCGTGAGTTCGCCGCCGCCCAGACGCAGGCAGCGCAGCCGTCCGTTACCGGTGTCGGCAATCCACAGCATCGGCGAATCGGCGCCCAGTGCGATGGCTTGCGGAAATTGCAGGCGCGCGGTGCCGCGGGGGCCGTCTTCATCGCCGAACTGCCAGATGCCCTGCCCGCCCACCAAGGTCTGCACCAGATCGCCGCGCAGCTGCATGGTGCGGATCGAGGAGCCCAACCCATCGCACACGTAGGCAACCTGTTGCACCGCCGCCAACCCTGCCGGTTGCGCGAAGGCCGCCAGATGACCGCTGCCGTCGCGAATTTCAAGGGACCCGGTGCCGGCACGCGCGCTCAGTGCAGCGCGTCCCAGGTCGTAACTCCAGATGCGGTTGTCGCCGGCCATGGCGATCAACACCTGGTTGTCGGCAATGGCCAGCCCTTGCGGATAGTTCAATGCAGACGCACCGGCAAAGGCCAACGGCCCTTCCACCGGCTCGCCTGAGCGACCGGTGCCGCACAAGGTGTCCACCTGCCCGCTGCGCAGGTTGATGCGACGCAATGCGTGATTGCCGGTGTCGGCGACGTACAGCTGATCGCGCTCCAGCGCCAGACCCTGCGGCCGACGAAAGGCCGCTTCGCCGGTACCGCCATCGATGAGATCGGCATTGCCGTGGCCGAATTGCCGCAGCACCCGGCCGCCATGCGTGCATTCCAGCACGCGGTGGTGCCCGGTATCGGCGATATACAGACGGTCTTCGGTGGCAGCCAGGCCGGTCGGAAAGCGCAGCGCCAGCCGCTGTTCGGGGTCGCGTTCTGCAATGCCTTGCAGGTCGGCGTCGGAGGGCGGTTGCTGGCCTTCGCACAATGCGGCCAACGCCTTGTCCAGATCAGCGGTGACACCCACCAGGCGCTGGCGTTCGCGGCCGTAGGCATCCAGCAACACCAACGTGGGCCAGGATTCGATACCGAAGCGGTGCCAGGTTTCCCAGTCCTTGTCGAGCAGGATCGGCGCGCTGACGCCATGCCCGCGCAGTTGCTTGAGCGAGCGTTGCGGCAGGCGTTCGCTATCGAAACGCGGCACCTGCACCACGATCACCTGCAGCCGCCCGGGGCTACGCGCCTGCCATTGCGCAAGCTCGGCAAGACGCTCGGCGCACCACACCGAGCTGGCGTTGACGAACGCCAGCACGAGCGCGCGGCCGCGATGCTCCTGCAAGGTGGATGGCCTGGCATTGAGCCAGGTGGGAAATTCCGGCAGTTCCTGGGTGAGCTGGGCAGTCATGCGGTAATTATGCCCAAGCGCGATTAGCCGCGGGTGAGTCTGGCGACCGTCTGTCGCGCCGCGGTATCGACCAGTTGCCAGACGTCCTCGAAATCCTTACTGCCGCCGGTGTACGGGTCCGGGATCTCGTCGCGCGCGTCCACGCCGGCCCACGGCAACCACAGCGCGACCTTGTCGCGTTGCGCTGAGGGCGCCAGACGCTGCAGATCGCGCAGATTGTTGCCGTCTGCGCACAGCAGCCAATCGAAGTGGTCGAAATCCTCGTCGCGCACCTGACGTGCGCGCAGACCGGAGATGTCCACGCCGTGTCCGCGTGCGCAACGGATGGCGCGCGGGTCGGGCGGATCGCCGGCATGCCAATCGCCGGTGCCGGCCGAGTCGACCTCGATGCGGCGCGACACGCGTGCCTCGTCCAGCCGCGCGCGCAAGGCGCCCTCGCCCATCGGCGAACGACAGATATTGCCCAGGCAAACGATCAAGACCTTCATGCCGATGCCACCCGCGCTTGCGCACGTGCCAGATCGTCCGGCGTATCGATGCCCGGCGGAAATTGCTCGGGCGTCAGCGCAACGGCGATGCGATGACCGGCTTCCATCGCGCGCAGCTGTTCCAGCGATTCGATGCGTTCCAGCAGGCCGGGCGGCATCGCTGCGAACTGCTGCAGAAACCCGGCGCGATAGGCGTAAATGCCGATATGACGCAGCCATTGCCCCTCCTCGGGCAAGCGGTCGCGCTGACTGGCGAAGCTGTCGCGGTGCCAGGGAATCGGCGCACGGCTGAAATACAGTGCATCCCCGCCCGCGCTGCGCACCAGCTTGACCACATTCGGATCGAACAGATCGTGCGCGCTCTCCACCTGCGCGGCCAGCGTAGCCATCTCCGCGCCGGAGCGCAGCAGCAGCTCGGCGACCGCGCGAATGCCGGCAGCCGGCGCAAACGGTTCGTCGCCTTGCAGATTCACCACGCAGGTGTCGGTGTTCCAGCCGGCGATGCGCGCGCATTCGGCCAGGCGATCGGTGCCGGAGACATGGTCGCTGCCGGTCATCGCCACGTGTACACCGGGCACGCCCTCGATCGCGTCTGAAATTCGCACGTCATCGGTCGCGACCCAAACCTCGCGTGCGCCTGCCAACAATGCCCGCTCGGCCACGTGCTGAATCATTGGACGATCGCCGATCAACTGCAGCGGCTTGCCCGGCAGGCGTGTGGACGCGTAGCGCGCCGGAATGGCGACGACGAAATCGGCAGACAGGGTGTTGGTCATGTGGTTGCGCTCTCGGCAGCAAGGAGTGTTGGAACGGCGGGACGGTCTAGCATGTATCGCACTCTTGCATCAGCAGCGCCGGCGAAAACTGCCGCGCTGCGACGGGAAGCTACGGTTGCAGCAGTACAGCATGGCGCCAGCAGTCGTGTAGCCACTGTCGCTGGTGCGGCCGCGCAAGGATGCAGCCCTCGTGCTGGAACAGGAGCGGCGAACACCACTCCCGCGCTCAGCGCCAGGCCGGCGCGTGCCGGTGCCCGTTGTGGTTTGTCTCACGCGTAGATTGCGGTTCTGAGCGCGCTGCCCGCCCCCACCTGACGACTGCTCGCATCGTGTTGTTAGCCGCTTCACGCGCGGCGCATGCCTGCGTAGTGTCTCAGCAAGCCAATCGCTGCCCGGTCTGAAGCGGCATTGGCGATCGGGCGAACCCCGAGGGCGACGCGCAACCGCTCCTGCATCCGCAGCGAGCGCCGCACGACACACCGCCAACATCAAACGCCCTGCCGGCTGGCCAACTTGTCCAGCCGATCCAGCAGACTCACCCAGAACGCAGCCGGCAACTCCGCCTTGAGCGGCACGCTATACAGCCACTCGTCGGCGAACGGCCGGCACTTCACCGCATCCTTTTCGGTCATCAACACTGGCAGGCGGCTACCGAAACTGAAATCTGCGGCGCGATACACATGATGATCGGGAAAGGCATGTGGGACGACGCCAATACCGCGGGCGCGCAACATGGCAAAAAAGCGCTCCGGGTGCGCGATACCGGCCACGGCGTGCACGCGCTGGCCGGCCAGCATGCTCAGCGGTTGCGCCCGTTTGCCGTCCATTGGCTGCACGCTGTCGATACTCAGGCGCATCTGCCATTCGCCGAAACCGGTGTCGTCCATTGTCTGTGGCGCTGTGGTGGCGCTGGCCTGGCCCAAATTGACCACGCGGAAGTCGCAATCGTGTGCGCGCGCGGCCGGTTCGCGTAGCGGCCCGGCCGGTAGCAGGCGGCCATTGCCATAACGGCGCTGTCCGTCGACCACTTCGATTTCCACGTCGCGTGCCAGCCGGTAATGCTGTAACCCGTCATCACAGACGATGATGTCGCACCCCGCCTCGACCAGTGCGCGCGCGGCGGCGACACGGTCGCTATCCACGCGCACGCGTGCGCCTGTCTTCCAGGCGATCAACACAGGCTCGTCGCCGCCAAGTGCGACTGCCGTGTCCGCATCGACCCACCGGGCAGTGCCGGAGTCATCGCGGCCATAGCCGCGGCTGGCGACGCCGGGGGTCCAGCCGGCTTCTTGCAGCTTGGACACCAGCGCGATGGTCAGCGGGGTCTTGCCGGTGCCACCGGCAGTGACATTGCCGACCACGATCACCGGCACCGGCACGCCATGCCGCTTGCGCCAACCGCGGCGGTACAGGCCGCGCCGCAGCGCGATGGCGGCGCCGTAGATGGGTGCCAATAGACGCGCCGGTAGCGGTATCGGCGCATTGTCGTACCAATACCCCGGCGTGCGGGTGCCGCGCTTGCTCATGCCTGACGTTCGCGAAACTGCATGCCGTGCAGATGCGAATACAGCCCGCCCTGCGCCAGCAATTCGTTGTGCGTGCCGCGCTCGACGATGCGGCCCTGGTCCATCACCAGCACCTGATCGGCATGCTCGATGGTGGACAGCCGGTGCGCGATCACCAGCGTGGTACGGTCCGGCATCAGTTTGTGCAAGGCATCCTGCACCAGTCGCTCGGACTCGTTGTCCAGCGCCGCAGTGGCTTCGTCCAGGATCAGGATCGGCGCATCCTTGAGCATCGCGCGTGCGATCGCCAGGCGCTGGCGCTGCCCTCCGGACAGCCGCCCGCCCTTGGTGCCGACATGCGACTGCAGGCCCTCGGGCAGTTGCGCCACGAACTCCATCGCATTGGCGCCAAGGATCGCGCGCTCCAGTTGGCCGGCATCTGCCGTGCGCATTTCGCCATAGGCCACGTTGTCGGCGATGCTGCCGTCGAACAGCATGACCTGCTGACCGACCAGCGCGATCTGGCGACGCAGATCGGCCAACGAGTACGCCTGCACCGGATGCCCGTCGAGCAGGATCTGCCCGGCCTCGGCCTCGTAAAAACGCGGGATCAGTTTGATCAGGCTGGATTTGCCGCTCCCGGAGCGGCCGACGATCGCCGTCACCGTGCCGGGCTGCGCGACGAAGCTGACCTCGGCCAGTGCCGGATTCACCTGCCCCGGATAGCGCGCGGTCACATCGCGAAACTCGATCAAGCCCTTCGCACGCGTCAGCGGCACCGCGCCCTGATCGGGCTCGTCCGGGCTGTCGAGCACCGAGAACAGCCGCTCGGCCGAGGCCAGGCCACGCTGCACCATGTTCTGCACATTGGTGAGCTGCTTGAGGCCCGGGATGATCGTCAGCATCGAGGTCATCAGCACCACGAAGTCGCCAGCGGTCAGACGCCCGGCCAAAGCCTGGGCACCGGCCACGAACAACAGCGCCGACAACCCGATCGCGCCGATCATCTGCACGGTGGCAGTGGAAATGCCGCGGGTGGATTCGACCTTCATCGCCAGACGCAAATTGCGATCGGCCAGCGCGCCATACCGCTCCATCTCGGTTTGCTGGGCGCCGTAAATCTTGACCTCCTGGTGGCTGGACAAGGTCTGGTCGGCGGCCTGCAACAGATGCGCGCCACTCTCCTGGATGCTGTGGCTGATGCGCCGATACCGCCGCGCCACCTTGTCCATCACCCACGCCAGTACCGGTGCGAGCACCAGGATAGTCAGCGTGACCTGCCAGCTGTGCCACAGCATCAGCGCCAATGCGCCGATCACCTGCAGCGACTGCTGGATCATCACCTTGACCGCATCCACCGCAGCCTGTGCAACCTGATCCGAGTCCGAGCCCAGGCGGATCAGCATCGACGGGACCGGTTCGGAATCGAAACGCGAGCCTGGCAGGCGCAGATACTTGGCCATTACCTTGATGCGCAGATCGCGCGCAATGCTGCGTGCGGATTTACCCATCGCCATGTCGGTGATGTAGCCGGCAATGCCACGTACCACAAACAGCAGAATGATCTGCACCGGCAGCCAGCGGCTGACGTCGGCGTTCTTGTAAATGAAAGTTTCGTCGGTGATCGGCTTCATCAACGCCAGAAAGCCGGTGGTGCCAGCGGCTTCGACCAACGCGGCAATCAGCGCAGCGATCAGCAACAGCCGGTACGGCTTGGCGAAGGCCAACAGGCGACGGTACGTGCGCCAGGACGAAACTGGCGCCGGGCGGTCGTTGGAGGTGGTCACTGGCGGGTTCCGTTATTGCGTGTTTTGCCGGCAGTGCCGGTCTGAGGCGCGGTCGCAATGGCGATACGCCGGAAGCCGAGTTGTCCCAACGCATCCTGCGCAGTGACCACGGCCTGATACGGGGTACGCGCATCGGCGCGCATCAGCACCGTCTGCTCGCGGTCGTCGCCGGCGATCTGAGCGATGGTCTGCTTCAGCGAGTCCACGTCCGAGCGCAACACTTCCTGGTCGTTGATGAAGTAATGCCCGTCGGCATTGACCAGTACGCTGAGCGAACGCGGCGGCGCGCTGGTGTTCTGGTCACTGGCGGTCGGTAGCCGCAGCTGCAGCGTCGAGCGTGCGTCGAAGGTCGTGGTCACCACGAAGAAGATGATGAGGACGAGAATGACGTCAATCAATGGCACCAGGTCGATCTGCGGCTCGTCCTGGCTTCGGTCGCTGCCGATGCGCATCCGTCAGCCCTTTGCCATGACAGGCTTGCTGCCCGCCGCTGCCGGTGCTGCGGACGCCGGAACCCCCCGGCCTTCCATGGTGTCCAGCAACAGCGTGGCTTCTTGCTCCATCTCGATGATGTAGCCGGCAATGCGCCCCTTGAAGAAACGATGCGCCATCAGCGCAGGCACCGCGATGATCATGCCGGTGGCGGTACACACCAGCGCTTTGCCAATACCACCGGCCAGCTGGTTCACATCGCCTACGCCGTGATCGAGGATGCCCAGAAACATCTGGATCATGCCGACCACCGTGCCGAGCAAACCCAGTAACGGGCCGGCCGATGCGATGGTGCCAAGCGCGTTCAGATAGCGCTCCATGCGATGCACCACGTGGCGACCGGTGTCTTCGATGCGTTCACGGACCAGATCGCGCGAACGGCCGCGGACATCCAGTGCAGCAGCCAGTAGCGCACCCAGTGGCGAATTGCGCCGTAGCGACTCGATATGGGTGGGATCCAGCTGGCCGCGCGCAGCCCAGTTACGGACCTCTTCGCCCAGCCCGGGCGGCGTCACCTCGTTGCGGCGCAATGTCCACAGACGCTCCAGCACGATCGCCAGGGCGATCACGCCCAGCAACAGCAACGGCACCATCGGCCAACCGCCCGCCTTGACCAGCTCCAACACGATTCGATTCCTCCGGCAACGCGGCCGCCTGTTCGCTGGCCAATAGGATAGCAGTCGACCGCCGCCGTTCCGCAGCATCCCACAGACGTGGTTGCCAACGCCGTCGCTCGCGCACCTGCAGGCCGTCCGCGCCCAGCCATACCCTGATCGCACCGGACTGGGCAGTGTCGAGCAATTCCGCGCCACTGCCCTGCCAGCGCTGAACCACCTGCGTGCGGGGATGGCCAAAACGGTTGCCATGCCCGGAGGACACCAGCGCCAGCCGCGCGCCCGTGGCGGCAATGAAGCCGGCATGCGAGCCATCTGCGCTGCCATGGTGCGGCACCACGACCACGTCGGCACGCAGCCCCGCAACCTGCTCGCGCATCAAGCGATGCTCGATGAGTTCGTCGATATCGCCCGGCAACAGCGCACTGGCATGCTGCGTCTCGACCCGCAGCACGCAGCTGGACTGATTGCGCAGGTACGGAAAATCCGCACCTGGATGCAGAAAGCGAAAGCGCACGCCATCCCACTCCCACTGCTGGCCGGCTTGGCAGCGCGCACTGACGTCCAGCGGTGCCCCCGGGGGCGCAGACGTCATCGCGACCGGCAGCCCTGCACGCACTGCTGCGTAGCCACCGGCATGATCGGCATCGGCATGACTGAGCACGAGTGCGTCCAGTTGGCGTACCCCAAGCGCACGCAGGGCGGGCAGCACCACGCGCTCACCGGCGTCGAAACCATCGCGCACTGCGGGGCCGGTATCGAACAGCAGCGCGTGCCGTTGCGTGCGCACCAACACTGCAAGACCCTGCCCCACGTCCAGCACCTGCAGATCGGCTTCGCCAGCGCCGGGCAAGGCACGATCCGGCCATAACAGCGGTAGCCACAGCAGCACCGCCATGACCTTGCCCGGCGTGCCTCGCGGCAGCAATAGCCAGAACGCGCCCAGCAACGCTGCAATCAGCGCAATGGCATCGGATTCGGGCACCCACCACAACGCCAGCGTGGTCTGCCCAAGCCAGACAAACCCCGGCCAGGTGAGTTCAAAGCACCAGCCCGCCAAGTGCCACGCCCAAACGCCCGCACCGGCATGCAGTGCCTCGAGCGCCGTTCCCAGCAGACACAGCGGCACCACCACAAAGGTCCACCAGGGAATGGCGACAAGATTGGCCAACGGCCCCACCAGCGATGCTTGTCCAAACAAATTGACCGTCAGCGGCAGCAAGCCGACGGTGGCGACGGTCTGCGCGGACAGGAAGCCGCGCAGAATGCTCCGGTCATCTGCGGGCAGGCACCACACCAGCCAGGCGACACCGGCAAAACTGAGCCAGAAGCCAGCCACCAGCACGCTCAGCGGGTCCCATACCAGCACTGCAAGCAAGGCCAGCGCGAGAATCTGCGCGGTTGTGGCGCGTCGCCGCGCGACCCGCGCCAGTGCGACGACGGCGATCATCAGCACGGTGCGGACCGTGGGTAGCGCCAGCCCTGCCAACACTGCGTACGCAGCCGCGCCGAGCAGTGCCGCGATGGCTGCGGCGTGGACGCGCGGCATCAGCAGGCTCAAACCGGGCCGCCATCGCCACACGCCGGCCACCGCCAATGCAAAGAACGCGGCAACCAGGCCGACATGAAATCCCGAGATGGCGATCAGATGGCTGAGCCCGGTCGCGCGCAGAGTCGCCCATGCCGCGTCGTCCAGACCGCGCGTGTCGCCCAACGCAAGTGCACGCAGGTAAGGCGCGGAAGGCCCGGAGACCTGTTCGGCAATTCGCAGCGACATCCGGTCGCGCCAGGCATCCACGCCACGCGGGGCGGCAACCTCGCGCGCAGCGCCGAGGTCGCGCACATACCCGGTGGCTGCAAGGCGCTGCGCCAACGCCTGACGCTCCGCATCGAACCCACCCGGATTACGCAGACCGCGCGGTGCGCGAAGCTTGAGCTGCAGTTGCCAGTCCGCCCCGGCACGCAAGGCAGCACGCGGCCCGATCTGATCGGCGCCGAAGGGGTCGTACCACGCCAGTTGCAAGAGTTTGCCGCGCAGGGCCGCCGGCTGCGTTCGATGGTGTTCGACACGCAACTGGAAGCGCGTACGCCGCTGTTCGGCCACCGGCAGCCCGACAATGCGGCCACGCACGGTAATCTCGCGCGCTTCGTCACGCGGTAGCAGTTGCGACTGCACTACCTGGGCGGCTTGCCAGCCGGTCAGCCCGAAGCCCACCGCAGCCGTTGCAAGCACCAGCATCCACACAGGTCGCTGCGGGTGCAGCCACAGGGTCAGCGCGATGCCCAGCACGCCCGCGAACAGGCAGGCGGCATACAGCGCCTGCGGCAGCAGCGCTGGCGACCATGCACAAAAGACCACACCCAGCAGCAACGCGATTGCGACCGGCACTGCCGATGCAAGACGCGGCAGCGGCGCCGCATGTGCCGACACATCCACATCCATAGTGGCGCCCATGCTCCTGATCGTCCTGATCCAGGAAACAACGCTAGGCCACCCCATCGACTGACGGCAGCGGTGATGTGCGCTTAAGACCGTAGGAAGACACCGGATCTGCTGTAGCGCATTGCCGGCATGCCGTTTTTCGGCACGAATGCCCACCGGTAACGTTCGCGTATCGCTAATGCCGGGCACTGCTGCAGGATATGGATCGAATCGATCGAGTAAGCCCCGAGGCCCGGGCATCCGTTGGTCGAGGCGAACCCGTCGAACCGGGCAGATCGATCAGGTGCAGCTGACGCAGCCAACGTCCGATGAGACCAGCCGGTCACCTAGCGCTGCATTCGCCCCGATTTCATGACCGAGGCGCTATGTTCGACGCTGTCTTTGAGGAGTTCCCCACATGCGTAAAGGCATTGCATTGATCGTCGGCGTGACCGGCATCTCCGGCTATAACCTCGCCAACGTACTGGTAGCCGACGGTTGGACCGTTTACGGCCTGGCGCGTCGCCCGCTGCCGCATGACGGCGTCATTCCTGTCGCCGCCGATCTACTGGACGCCGACAGCACCAACAACGCGCTACGCGGGCTGCCGATCACCCACGTCTTTTTTTGTACCTGGACACGTCGCGACACCGAACGCGAGAACGTCGAGGCCAATGGCGCGATGATGCGGCACCTGTGCGATGCGTTGAGCGACGCGCCACTGCAGCACATGGCGCTGGTCACCGGTACCAAGCACTATCTGGGCGCGTTCGAAAACTACGGCAGCGGCAAGGCTGAAACGCCGTTTCGCGAAAGCGAGCCGCGCCAGCCAGGCGAAAACTTCTACTACACGCTCGAAGACCTGCTGTTCGCGCACGCGGAGCGGCATGGCTTCGGATGGAGCGTGCATCGCTCGCACACCATGATCGGCATCGCCAATGGCAGCAATGCGATGAACATGGGCGTGACGTTGGCGGTCTACGCATCGCTGTGCAAGCACACCGGCCAGCCGTTCGTGTTCCCAGGTTCGCAGGCGCAGTGGAACAGCCTCACCGATCTGACCGACGCCGGACTGCTCGGCCGTCAGCTGGCCTGGGCAGGTCTCAGCCCGGCGGCGCGCAACCAGGCATTCAATACCGTCAATGGCGATGTATTCCGCTGGCGCTGGATGTGGGGCGAGATCGCCGCGTTCTTCGACCTCGATGCCGCGCCCTGCCCCGACACGCCGCAGCCGTTGGAAGCGCGCTTGACCGAAACCGCGCCGGCGCTGTGGGCCGAGTTGGCCGCGCAGCACAATCTGGTCGAGTCGGACGTCAACCGTCTGGCCTCTTGGTGGCATACCGATGCCGACCTGGGCCGCGAGATCGAATGCGTCAACGACATGACCAAGAGCCGCGAACTGGGCTTTGTTGACTTCTACGACAGCCGCGCCTCGTTCTTCGAGCTATTCACCCGATTGCGGGCACTGCGCATCATTCCTTGAGTAATGCCACCGCATCGCTGCAGGTCGCAATGATCTGCAGCGATGTGGATAAACGTGGAGTCCAGGGGTTTAGAGCAACTGACAAAAGGACTGTGCAGCGGCCAGGCTGGCGTGGCCGCTGCTCCGTGCAGCATGTGCACTCTTACATTCCGGTACCTGCGAGCCGTCCATAACCAACTAACGACTGCTCGCTAGGTTTTGTTAGCCGCTCTTGGAGCTGCGCTCTAGACATCACACCAAGTGAGCGACGCACCAAACGAACGCACTGCGCATCCTGCACGCAGTGACATATCGCAAGAGCTACGTCCACTTTGTTGCGCTACACGACCGGCAACCCGGTCGCATCGCAAGCACTCACACTGCCGAGGGTGCCAGCTCGCGCAGCTTGCCTTGATGCAGCTCCAGTACACGATCCAGACGACGCGCCAGGCTGCGGTCGTGGGTGACCAACACCAGGCTGGTGCGCTGCGCGCGGTTGAGTTCCAACATCAGCTCGAACACGGTGCCGGCGGTCTTGTCGTCGAGATTGCCGGTGGGCTCGTCGCCCAGCACGCATCCCGGCTTGTTCACCAGCGCACGCGCCACCGCACAGCGCTGCCGCTCGCCGCCGGACAGCTCGCTGGGCTTGTGCTCGATGCGATGGCCGAGCCCGACCGATTCCAGCAACTGCAGAGCCTGCCCGCGCGCCACCGCCACCTCCTTGCCTGAGAGCAGCACCGGCATCATCACGTTTTCCAGCGCGGTGAATTCCGGCAGCAGATGATGGAACTGGTACACGAAGCCCAGCGCCTGGTTACGCAGCCTGCCGCGCTCGCCATCAGACAGCGCCGACATGCGCCTGCCAGCGACATACACCTCGCCCGACGTCGGAATATCCAGCCCGCCGAGCAGATGCAGCAACGTACTCTTGCCCGCGCCGGACGCGCCGACGATCGCCACCGTCTCACCGGTCGCCACCGACAGGTCCAGACCATCGAATACCGGCGTGCGCATCTTGCCTTCGGCGTAGGTCTTGGCCAGCGCCTCGGCACGGATCACCACATCTGCTGGAGTTGACTTCTGCACGCGCGATTCCAGGATCTCATTCATAACGCAACGCCTCCGCCGGCTGGGTACGCGAGGCGCGCCATGCCGGGTACAAGGTCGCCAGGAAACTCATCACCAAGGCCACCAAGGTGATCACCACCACATCCTGGGTTTGCATGTCGGTGGGCAGGCCGGTGATGTAGTACACATCTTCGGGCAGCAGTTTGACGCTGAAGATTGCCTCGATCAGGCCGAGGATGCGCTCCAGATTGAGCGTCAGCACGATGCCGCCGATCACCCCCATGATCGTGCCCATAAAGCCGATCAACGAGCCCTGCACCATGAACACCTGCATCACTCCGCCAGGCGACAAGCCCAGCGTCCGCAGGATCGCGATGTCGGCCTGCTTGTCGGTGACCAGCATCACTTGCGACGACACCAGATTGAACGCACCCATCGCCACGATCAGCGACAGCAGGATGCCCATCACGGTCTTTTCCATCTTCAACGAGTGATAGAGATTGGCGTTTTCCTGGGTCCAGTCACTCACCCTGTACGGGCCGTGCAACTTCAGCGCCAGATCGCGCGCGACGTTCCAGGCCTGATCCATGTCGTGCAGGCGCAGCCGCACGCCGGTGACGCCATCCATGCGCAAGACCCGCCCCAGATCCTGCATGTTGACCACGGCAAGGCCGCGATCGATCTCGTTGTAGCCGGCTTCGAAAATCCCGCTGACGGTGAAGCGTTTGAGCCGCGGCATCGCGCCGAGCGGCGTGGCCTGCGTGTCGCTGAGCAAGACAACGATGCTGTCGCCCACATCCACGCCCAACCACAGCGCCAGCTCCTTGCCGATGACGATGTTGTAGGAACCCGGGGTCAGGCTATCGACCGAGCCCTGCTGCATCTTCTTGGCCAGCACCGACACCTTGTTCTCTTCGGCCGGAACGATGCCACGCACGATGGCCGGCTGCTTGCGCGGGCCCTGCAGCAACGATTCGGTTTCGATATACGGTGCGGCGCCGGCAACGCGCGGGTCGGCCATGGCGACCTCGACCGCATGCTGCCAGTCGCGCATCGGCGCACCTTCGGCGCTGACGGTGGCGTGCGCGGCCATCTGCAACAGGCGGTCGCGGATTTCCTTCTGAAAACCGCTCATCACCGCCAACGTGGTGATCAGCACGGTGACGCCCAGGGCGATGCCCAGGATCGATGCCATCGAGATAAACGAGATGAAGCCATTGCGCCGCTTGGCACGCAGGTAGCGCAAGCCGATGGCAACCGGGATAGGTTTGAACATGCGGTTCAACCAGAAAAGGGACGCTATGGTGACACTTGCGGACGCCCGGACGAAATCGCGTGTGCCTGGGCGGCCAGACGCAGTTCACGTCGTTGCGGCGCCGGCAAGGTATCCGGCCAGAAATGCAGGCGCTCGCGGCGCGCATCCAGCCGGGTCCATGACACCACCGCAATCGGCCCGCGCCAGGCAACCTGCAGGTTCTGCACCTGGGTGCCGTCAATGCTGGCGGGGCTCTCGCTCCAAGGCACAACCAGTTGCCGCAGTGGCGAACGCAACAGCAGCCACAGCGACCTAGCAACCGATGCCGGTACGCCGATGGACAACATGACAGCCGACCAAGCCGGCACACCGCTACGCCAGACGGCGCACAGTGCCAGCACGGCGAGCAGGCTCAGTGCGCAAACAAGCCCGCGCGAGGGCCGCCATTCAAGCCGGCAAGGCGCGAATATCGGCGATGAGTGCGGCGTTGGCGACATCCGGGCAAGCCTCGTAACCCATGAACCAGCGCCACAACTTATCGTCTTCGCAATCCAGCAACTGTAGGAAAACCGCGCGCTCTGACTCGGAAGCCTGCGCCCAGCGCTGATCCAGATAGCGCCCGAACAGCTGATCCAGCTCGCGCATGCCACGCCGGCAACGCCAGCGCAGCTTTTTCAACAAGGTTTCTTCGTCCATCTCTCTCTCCTCCCTGCCCTGCGGCGGGAGCGAAAACGACAGCGGCACCTGACCATCGGGCCGGTGCCGCTGCGAACCACATCCCGCTACGCGAGACCTCTGTGCCTTGCGATCAGGCGCGACGCGCCATCATCAACTTCTTGATCTCGGCGATCGCCAGCGCAGGATTCAAGCCCTTCGGGCAGGTCCGTGCGCAGTTCATGATGGTATGGCAGCGATACAACTTGAACGGGTCTTCCAGATCGTCCAGACGTGCGCCGGTGTCTTCATCGCGCGAGTCGACGATCCAGCGGTACGCCTGCAGCAAGATCGCCGGGCCCAGGTAACGCTCGCCATTCCACCAGTAGCTCGGGCAGCTGGTCGAGCAGCATGCGCACAGGATGCACTCGTACAAGCCGTCGAGCTTCTTGCGGTCTTCCGGCGATTGCAGGCGTTCGCGATCCGGCGGCGCTGGCGTCTGAGTGCGGATCCACGGCTTGATCGACGCGTACTGCGCGTAGAAGTGGGTCAGGTCCGGGACCAGATCCTTGATCACATCCATATGCGGCAGCGGGTAGATCGGCACTTCGGCCTTGCCGCAGGCATCGATCGCCTTGGTGCAGGCCAACGTATTGGTGCCGTCGATGTTCATCGCACACGAGCCGCAGATGCCCTCGCGGCACGAACGACGGAAGGTGAGGGTCGGGTCGATCTCGTTCTTGATCTTGATCAGTGCGTCCAACACCATCGGGCCGCACTTGTCGAGATCGATCTCGTAGCTGTCGGTGCGCGGGTTGGCGTCGCCATCCGGATCCCAGCGGTAGACCTTGAAGGTGCGCGTGTTCTTTGCGCCCTGCGCAGGGTAATGCTTACCCTTGCCGATCTTTGAATTCTTGGGGAGGGTGAACTCTGCCATAGCTGCTCTCGTTGGCTCAGGCGATGCGCGGTGCGAACGACAGCCGCACCGTGCGCATGAAGGTAAAAACGATGGATGCCGCCACCGAAGCGGCGGTGCAACGACCGGCGTATTGTCGGCGCTGCCCCTGCGTGATGAAACGCCCCGACCGCTGCAAATAATTACCGCCACGCCAGGACAACCCGGCGGCTGGCTTCAATGCAGCAAAGGCGCGTTGCATGCGCATCGATCAGTAAACGCGCGGCTTCGGCGGGACGACATCCACGTCCTGACTCAGCGTGTACATGTGCACCGGGCGATATTCGAACTCGCACTTGCCCTTGTCGTCGACGGTGACCAGCGTGTGCTTCTGCCAGTTGACGTCGTCGCGGTCCGGGAAGTCTTCATGCGAATGCGCGCCGCGGCTTTCCTTGCGCTGCTCGGCCGAATTGATCGTCGCCACTGCATTGAGCAGCAGGTTGTTCAATTCATAGGTCTCGATCAGATCCGAGTTCCACACCAGCGAGCGGTCGGACACCTTGACGTCTTCGAAGGTGGCGAAAATCTCGGCCATCTTGTCCACGCCTTCTTTCAACGTCTTGCTGGTGCGGAACACCGCAGCGTCGGATTGCATGGTGCGCTGCATGTTGTCGCGGATCACCGAGGTCGGCGTGGAGCCGTTGGCATAGCGCAACTTGTCCAGCAGGCCCAGCGCCTTGTCGCAAGCATCGGACGGCAACGTCTTATGCGGCTGGTTGGGCTTGACCGTCTCGGCGCAGCGGTTTGCCACCGCACGGCCGAACACCACCAGATCCAGCAACGAGTTTGAACCCAGACGGTTGGCACCGTGCACCGACACGCAGGCGGCTTCGCCGATCGCGTACAGGCCGGGCACCACCGCATCCGGGTCATCGCCCTGCTTGCGCACGACTTCGCCGTAGAAATTGGTCGGAATGCCGCCCATGTTGTAGTGCACGGTCGGCAGTACCGGGATCGGCTGCTTGGTCACGTCCACACCGGCAAAAATGTGGGCGCTTTCGGCGATGCCGGGCAGCTTTTCGTTGATAACTTCCGGGCCGAGGTGGGTCAGGTCGAGCAGGATGTGATCCTTGTGCTCGCCGACGCCGCGGCCTTCGCGGATTTCCACGGTCATCGAGCGCGACACCACGTCGCGCGAAGCCAGATCCTTGTAATGCGGTGCATAGCGCTCCATGAAGCGCTCGCCGTTGCTGTTGCGCAAAATTCCGCCTTCGCCGCGCACGCCTTCGGTGATCAGGCAGCCCGCACCGTAAATGCCGGTGGGATGGAACTGCACAAACTCCATGTCCTGCACTGGCAGGCCGGCACGCATCACCAGGCCGCCGCCGTCACCGGTGCAGGTGTGAGCGGAGGTGGCACTGAAGTAGGCACGGCCATAGCCGCCGGTGGCCAGCACCACGCCGTGGGCGCGGAACAGATGCAACGAACCTTCGGCCATGTCAAGCGCCAGCACGCCGCGGCAGACACCCTCTTCGTCGAAGATCAGGTCGAGTGCGAAGTACTCGATCATGAAACGCGCGTTGTGGGCGAGCGACTGCTGATACAGGGTATGCAGCATGGCGTGGCCGGTACGGTCGGCTGCCGCGCAGGTGCGCTGCGCCGACGGGCCTTCGCCGTACTTGGTGGTCATGCCGCCGAACGGGCGCTGATAGATCTTGCCCTCTTCGGTACGCGAGAACGGCACGCCGTAGTGTTCCAGCTCGATGATGGCCGGAATCGCTTCGCGACACATGTACTCGATTGCGTCCTGGTCGCCCAGCCAATCGGAGCCCTTGATGGTGTCGTAGAAGTGGTAGCGCCAATCGTCTTCGCCCATGTTGCCAAGCGCGGCGGAAATACCGCCCTGCGCCGCCACGGTGTGCGACCGGGTCGGGAAGACCTTGGTCAGGCAGACCGTCTGCAGGCCTTTCTGGGCCAAGCCGAACGTGGCACGCAGGCCGGCGCCGCCGGCACCCACCACGACCATGTCGTACTTGTGTTCAGTGATCTTGTAAGCGGACATCTAATCTGGATTCCTGTTCTGTGTGCCCGATGACTCAGGCACCGCCCAGCGCGATGCGCGCCACTGCGAAAATGCTGACGATCGCGCCAAGCACGGCGATGAACTTCACCGTCGTCTGCAACGCCAGCGCCAGCAACGAGTTGTGGATGTAGTCCTCGAGCACGACCTGCAGGCCAAGCTGCGCATGCCAGAACATCGCCACCAGGAACCCGACCAGCAACACCGCGTTCCACGGCTTGGACACCGCAGCGACCGCAGTCGTGTAGTCGGAACCGAGCAGGCTCAGCACGAATGCCACGAACCAGATCGCCAGCACGACCAGCGCTGTCGCGGTCAGGCGCTGCATCACGAAATGTTCGGTACCAGTCTTGGCCGCGCCCAGACCACGCACATTTTTCAACGGGGTGCGATAGCGGCTCATGCGGAAGCTCCAGTCAGGACATACGCCCAGATCGCAGCGGTCAGCACCAGGCTGGCGATCACCGATGTCCAGCTGCTGCGGATAAAGGCGGGAATGCTGAAGCCGCGACCGAAGTCCTGGACGATGTGACGGATGCCGTTGGCCAGGTGATAGGTAAAAGCCCATGACCAAGCGAACAGGAACACCTGGCCGTACCAGGCGCCCAGATGCTGGGTCAGGCAGTTCCAGTGTTCCTCACCTAGCATCAGCAAGAGCAGCGAGACGGCGATGACCAGCGCGCCCCCGGAAAGGATGACGCCGGTAGCTCGATGCAGGATCGAGGTTGCCATCTGGATCTGCCAGCGGTAGACCTGCAGATGTGGAGAAGTGGGACGTTCGCGGATCGCCATTCGCTGGGCTCGTTTTCTCGGCTGGGCGGCACTAGGCCGCTGTGGCTAAAAGCTGCTCAAAAATCGATGCAGCGTCCATTTTTTTCCCAGTCGCCGTAGCGCGTTGGCTCGGGGCCGTCGCGTCCACCAATCTCCTTCGGCAGTGGCTTCTTCTCGGGAATCTGCTCCTGAGGGGAAGGCTGCGTCTCGGAATCCAGCGCTGGGGTGGGGGTTGGATGGCCTATCATAGTGGTCTCACAACGTTGCGATTTTAGTCCTCCCCCTCCATGGCTGACAACCTGAATCTTATTCCACAGGGTTTTGGCTCCCTGCACGATATGCAATACGTCCGACTGGTCGGGACGGATGCAGTGTCGTTCGCGCATGCCCAATTCGCCAATGACGTCCAGGCGCTGGCGATCGGGCAGTGGCAATGGAATGCGTGGTTGACGGCGAAGGGGCGCGTGATCGCCATCTTCGCACTCCTGCGTGAGGACGACGCGCAGTTGCTGATGGTGTTGCCGGACGGCAACGCGGCCGAAATCGCCGCGCAACTCGGCCGTTTCGTGTTCCGGCGCAAGCTGAAAATCAACGCGGCCGCGCTGCTTGCGTATGGCGGTTTCGCGGCGCCAGAGCATGCGCAAGGCGCACATGCCGAGATCGGAACGCTGCGTATCGCGCTGGATATGGGCGTCGCCGCCCTGCCACGCACGCTCTTGCTTTTCAGCGACGACGCATTGGCCGCGCCTATCGAATTGCCCAGCATCGACGCGCAATGGCACCGCGCGGATCTGCAACTAGGTCTGGTTCGGCTGCCGGATGCGCAGCGCGAACAATGGACGCCGCAGCAACTGGCACTGGACCGCCTGCAGGCTTTCAGCGTCAAGAAGGGCTGCTACCCGGGTCAGGAGATCGTTGCGCGCACGCATTTTCTGGGCAAGGCCAAGCGTGCGTTGCAGCTGTTGGAGACTGAAGGCGCCGCCCAGGAGGGCGATAGCGTCGAACTGGACGGTGCAGCCATTGGCACGGTGGTCAGCGTTGCCGGCGATCTGGCGCTTGCGGTGTTGCCACTGGAATTGACCGTGGACGCCAGCACCACCCTGCAAGCCGGCGCGCACCCCGCGCGCCCGCTTGCCATCTTGTCCGGGCTGGAGCGTTAAGCCGGCTCCAGCCGCTGCCCGGTTGCCGGGTCGAAGAAATGCAGGGCATCGCTGCGCAATGCCAGGCGGAGAGGCTGCCCGACCACTGGCAGCGCCTGCGGCGCGACGCGGATCACCAGCGGCTGCCCGCCGCGATCGAGGTTGAGGAAGATCTCGTTGCCGACCGGCTCGATGACCTCTACCTGCGCATCGAAGCCCAACTGCGCATCGCTGGACGGCTGCAGATGCTCGGGGCGCACGCCGACGATCACGTCCTGACCGAACCAGCGGCGATCGACCTGCGCGGCGCCCAGCGGCACCCGCCAGCCGTCGGCCATGACGAGATGCAGGCCATCCTGCTCATCCAGCCGTCCCTGCAGCATGTTCATCGCCGGGCTGCCCAGGAAACCGGCAACAAACAGGTTGGCCGGACGGTCGTACAGCGCCATCGGGCTGTCGATCTGCTGAATCACGCCGTCCTTGAGCACCACGATGCGCTGACCGAGGGTCATTGCTTCGACCTGATCGTGGGTGACGTAGATCATGGTGGTGCCGAGCTTGCGATGCAGCTGCGCGATCTCGGTGCGCACGCTGTGGCGCAACTTGGCATCCAGATTGGACAGCGGTTCGTCGAGCAGGAACACCGACGATTCGCGCACCATCGCCCGCCCGAGCGCCACACGCTGACGCTGGCCGCCGGACATCGCCTTGGGCAACTTGTCGAGCATCGGGGTCAGGCCCAGCAGTTCAGCGGCGTTATTGACGCGCTCGGCGATGACCTGCTTCGGGTGACCACGCAGCTTGAGCCCGAAGGCCAGATTTTCCGCCACGGTCATGTGCGGGTAGAGCGCATAGCTCTGGAACACCATGGCGATGTCGCGGTCCTTCGGCGCCACGTCGTTGACGACGCGTTCGCCGATCTTGAGCGTGCCCGCGCTGATGTCCTCAAGCCCGGCGATCATGCGCAACAGCGTCGACTTGCCGCAGCCGGACGGCCCGACCAGCACCATCAGCTCGCC
Source organism: Xanthomonas sp. WHRI 10204 (assembly GCF_040202875.1). NCBI lineage: Bacteria > Pseudomonadati > Pseudomonadota > Gammaproteobacteria > Lysobacterales > Lysobacteraceae > Xanthomonas > Xanthomonas sp. WHRI 10204. The sequence continues at coordinate 1,932,322 of NZ_JBEGDW010000001.1, read as the reverse complement.
ATCGGCCACCTCGAAGCTTGCGCCCTGCACCGCCACCTGGCCGTTCTCATAGACCTTGCGGACACCTTCCAACTGCACTTTCGCCATCGTTCGGCCTCAACGTTTGTATGCGCCCTGCCCTCGGCCCTCCCGATGGCAATGACGACAGACCCGTTTGCGAGGAAATCTCCTGCAAACGAATGCATTGGTTTATTCTGACATGTAATCGTTTTCACATGGCAACATCGATCTCGGGAGGGACCATGCCGCTACCGACCCACGCCGCCGTTTCCGGCGACGTTACCTGCATTGCGCGAGCGGGCATTCCGCCACGCAGGTGCAGGTATGCCGCCCAGGCGCTAACCGCTGACCACCAGTTGCTGCAACAATCGGGGATTGGGCGTCGCCGTCCATCCCCCGCTGCGCGCACGCAAGTGTCGCTCAGGAACAGACGTACCGACCGCCGGCTGTCCGGCGCCTTTTCGCGAAACTGCTGATAACGATGTCTCCAGAATCTGAAACTCGGTCCATGCACAACACCCTGATCCTGTTCGGCGCTACCGGCGATCTCGCCCAGCGCTATCTCTTTCCGTCCCTGCTGCGCCTGTTCGTCGACGGCCTGCTGCCGGAGGACTTCCGTATCCGTGCGCTGGCATTGTCGCCGCACGATACCGAGGCTTTCCGTGAAGTGTTACGGCCACGCCTGACCGAAGCGCTGCCGATTGCCACCCCGGAGCAGATCCAGACGCTGCTGCAGCGGGTGGATTACCGCTCAGTGGACCTGCGCAATGCCGAATCGGTGGCCGATGCAGTCCGCGAGCTGGCCAGCCGCCAGATCGTGAGCTACCTGGCGATCCCGCCGGGGCTGTACATCAGCACCTGCCAGGGCCTGGCCCTGGGCGGTGCGCTGGCTGCACCGCACCGGTTGATGCTGGAAAAGCCGATCGGCCACGACTCCGATAGCGCTCGCGAGATCCTGCAGTCGATCGGCGCGCTGATCGACGAAGACCGCGTGTTCCGCCTGGACCATTACCTGGGCAAGGCGGCGGTGCAGAACCTGATCGCGCTGCGCTTCGGCAATACGCTGCTCGAAGCAGTCTGGAACCGGACCTACATCGAATCGGTGCAGATCCTGGTCGCCGAAAGCGAGGGCGTGGACGGACGCGATGCGTATTACGCCCGCTCCGGCGCACTGCGCGACATGGTGCAGAGCCATATCCTGCAGCTGCTGTGTCTGGTGGCGATGGAGCCGCCGGCCTCGCTGGAAGCCGACCGCATCCGCGACGAGAAGGTCAAGGTGCTGCGTGCGCTGCGCCCGATGACCGCCGAACACGCCGCACACGACAGCGTGCGCGGCCGCTACACCGCGGGCACCATCAACGGCCAGCCGGCGCAGGCCTACCACCCGCCGGAAGGCAGCGACGTGGAAACCTTCGTCGCGGTCACCGCGCATATCGACAACTGGCGCTGGGCCGGCGTGCCGTTCCATCTGTGCACCGGCAAGCGGCTGGCCGAGCGTTCCACCCGCATCGTGGTCACGCTCAAGCCGGTGACGCATTGGTTGTTCGAGCGCCCGGATCGCCAGAACGCGGTGCCCAACCGTCTGACCTTCCAGCTGCAGCCGCAGGAAAACATCGAGCTCGGCCTGATGAGCAGCCTGGCCGGCCCGGAATGGGGCGCGATCGAGCTGCAACCGCTGGAACTGGAATTGTCGGTGCCGACCGGCCTGCACCGTCGCATCGCTTACGAGCGGCTGTTTGTGGATGCCTTCAACGGCAACCCGGCACTGTTCGTTCGCGACGACGAGGTCAAGGCTGCCTGGTCCTGGATCGACAGCGTCAGCGATGCCTGGAAAGACGCAGCCTTGCCGCTGCAGCCCTACCCCGCCGGTAGCTGGGGCCCGGACACTGCCGCACCGTTCCTGCCTCCTGCCACCGACGCACAGGGAAACACCGCATGACCGCTCCTTCCAAACCGGTGCTGGTTGCCGATATCGGCGGAACCAACGCGCGGTTCGCGCTGGCCGATGTCGATGCATCGGTCCCGTTGCTGGATGACACCTCGCGCGAGTTCGCGGTGGTGGAGTTCGCTTCGCTCGGCGAAGCCGCGCGGTACTACCTCGACCAGATCGGCGTGCAGGCCACCCAGGGCGTGTTCGCCGTGGCCGGCCGCGTCGATGGCGACGAAGCGCGCATCACCAATCATCCGTGGGTGATCTCGCGGTCGCGCACCGCTGCCATGCTGGGCTTCAGCACCCTGCACCTGATCAACGACTTCGCCGCGCAAGCCATGGCAATCAGCCTGCTGCGTCCGCAGGATGTGGTGCAGGTGGGCGGTGCCAGCTGGCAGCCGGCGCCGATCGATCAACCGCGTAACTACGGCGTGATCGGTCCCGGCACCGGCCTCGGCGTGGGTGGGCTGATCATCCGTAACGGGCGCTGTTTTCCACTGGAAACCGAAGGCGGCCACGTCAGCTTTCCGCCGGGAACGCCGGAAGAAATCCGTGTGCTGGAAATCCTCTCCGAGCAGTTCGGCCGGGTCTCCAACGAACGGCTGATCTGCGGCCCCGGCCTGGTCAACATCCATCGCGCATTGAGCGAGATTGCCGGCATCGACCCGGGCCCGCTGGAACCCAAGGACATCACCGCGCGTGCGGCGGCCGGCGACCCGCGCTCGGCGCGCACCATCGACCTGTTCTGCGCCATCTTCGGTGCGATCGCTGGCGACATGGTGCTGATGCAGGGTGCATGGGATGGCGTGTTCCTCACCGGCGGGTTGGTGCCCAAGGTGCTGGAGTCGCTGCAGCACTCCGGTTTCCGCCAGCGCTTCGAACACAAGGGCCGGTTCTCCGCGATCATGTCGCGCGTGCCTTCGCTGGCAGTCATGCATCCGCATGCCGGCCTGTTGGGCGCCGCAGCGTATGCGGTGGATGCACAGCGTCAGCATCCGGGGGAGCAGCGATGAACCTGCAGGACAACCCGCGCATCACCCTGGTGCGCTACGAAGATCCCGCCGAATGGACCGAAGCGGTCGCCGGCGAAATGGCCGATCTGCTGGAACAGGAAATTTCGCGCCGCGGGCAGGCACGCATGCTGCTCTCCGGCGGCACCACGCCGGCGCCGATCTACGAATCGCTGGCGCACCGTCCGCTGGACTGGTCGCGGGTGGAGGTGGGCCTGGTCGATGAGCGCTGGCTCTCGCCGCAGGATCAGGACAGCAACGCGTGGCTGGTCAATCATAGCTTCCTGACCCATGCGCCGGCTGCGACCTTCATCCCGTTGGTGCGTCCCGGCAAGCAATTGCCCGAGTGCGTGCACACCGCCAACCTGCAGGCCACCCATGCCGAGCCGGCCTGTCTGGCGGTGCTGGGAATGGGCGGCGACGGACATACCGCATCGTTGTTCCCCGGTTCGACCGATCTGTCCAAGGCGCTGGCCAGCCCGCAGCCGTATGCATCACTGGATGCGACCGGTTGCCCGGGTGCGAACCAGTGGCCGCTGCGGATCACGCTGACGCCGACCGGCCTTGCCGCGATTCCCACCCGCCTGCTGCTGCTGCGCGGCAAGCAAAAGCTCGATGTGCTGCAAGCCGCACTGGCTGGCGAGGACATCAGCGAGTACCCGATTCGTGTCGCGCTCCAACAGCCCGGTCCGCGTTTGCGGGTGCATTGGTGCGGTTGAGTGCTGGCGGATGCTGCGAGCCCTTCGCGAAAGCGGATGCGCTGTGAGTGCTTCGCAACAGCCAATGCAACGTGCGTCGCTCGCAACCGCCGCTTCAATGCGAGTGCCTCGCACCAGCCCGCACATCCAGGTGCGGGTATTTAAACTACACAACAGCGTGCCTTCTTCCCCCCCGTTTCTCATAGCCGGTAGCCAATGAGCCTGCATCCGAACATCCAAGCTGTCACCGACCGTATCCGCAAGCGCAGCGCGCCGTCGCGCGCGGCGTATCTGGCCGGCCTCGATGCCGCCCTGCGTGAGGGTCCGTTCCGTAGCCGTCTGAGCTGCGGCAACCTTGCGCACGGCTTTGCGGCGTCCGAACCGACCGACAAATCGCGTCTGCGCGGTGCGGCCACGCCTAACCTGGGCATCATCACCGCCTACAACGACATGCTGTCGGCACACCAGCCGTTCGAGCATTACCCGCAGCTGATTCGCGATGCCGCGCGTGCGCTCGGCGCCACCGCGCAGGTGGCCGGTGGCGTGCCGGCGATGTGCGACGGCGTGACCCAGGGCCGCGCCGGCATGGAACTGTCGCTGTTTTCGCGCGACAACATCGCGCAAGCTGCGGCGATCGGCCTCAGCCACGACATGTTCGACAGCGTGGTGTACCTCGGTGTGTGCGACAAGATCGTGCCGGGTCTGTTGATCGGCGCGCTGGCCTTCGGCCATCTGCCTGCGCTATTCATGCCGGCCGGCCCGATGACGCCGGGCATCCCGAACAAGCAAAAAGCCGAAGTGCGCGAGCGCTATGCCGCCGGCGAAGCCACCCGCGCCGAGCTGCTGGAAGCCGAGGCGTCGTCGTATCACTCTCCTGGCACCTGCACCTTTTACGGCACCGCCAATTCCAACCAGGTGTTGCTCGAAGCGATGGGCGTGCAATTGCCCGGCGCCTCGTTCGTCAACCCGGAATTGCCGCTGCGCGATGCACTGACCCGTGAGGGCACCGCACGCGCCTTGGCGATCTCTGCACTGGGTGATGACTTCCGTCCGTTCGGCCGCTTGATCGACGAACGCGCCATCGTCAATGCGGTGGTTACGCTGATGGCCACGGGCGGCTCGACCAACCACACCATCCACTGGATCGCCGTGGCGCGTGCGGCCGGCATCGTGTTGACCTGGGACGACATGGACCTGATCTCGCAGACCGTGCCGTTGCTGACCCGCATCTATCCAAACGGCGAAGCCGACGTGAATCGCTTCCAGGCCGCAGGCGGCACCGCGTTCGTCTTCCGCGAGCTGATGGACGCCGGCTACATGCATGACGATCTGCCCACCGTGGTCGAAGGCGGCATGCGTGCCTACGCCAACGAGCCGCGGTTGCAGGACGGCAAGGTCGTGTACGTACCAGGCACCGCGACCACCGCCGATGACAGCGTGGCGCGCCCGGTCAGCGATGCGTTCGAAGCGCAAGGCGGCCTGCGCCTGCTGCGCGGCAACCTGGGCCGCTCGCTGATCAAGCTGTCGGCGGTCAAGCCGCAGCACCGCAAGATCGAAGCGCCTGCGGTGGTGATCGACACGCCGCAGGTGCTCAACAAGCTGCATGCCGCCGGCGTGCTGCCGCACGACTTCGTGGTGGTGCTGCGTTACCAGGGCCCGCGTGCCAACGGCATGCCGGAGCTGCATTCGATGGCACCGCTGCTCGGCCTGCTGCAGAACCAGGGCCGCCGCGTGGCGTTGGTCACTGACGGCCGTTTGTCGGGTGCCTCGGGCAAGTTCCCCGCCGCGATCCATATGACGCCGGAAGCCGCGCGTGGCGGCCCGATCGGGCGCGTCCGCGAAGGCGACATGGTGCGTCTGGACGGCGAAGCCGGCACGCTGGAAGTGCTGGTCTCGGCCGAAGAATGGGCATCGCGCGAAGTGGCGCCCAATACCGCCGTGGCCGGCAACGACCTGGGCCGCAACCTGTTTGCGATCAACCGCCAGGTCGTCGGCCCGGCCGACCAGGGCGCGATCTCGATTTCCTGCGGCCCGACCCATCCGGACGGTGCACTGTGGAGCTACGACGCCGAGTACGAACTCGGCGCAGATGCTGCCGCAGCCGCCGCGCCGCACGAGTCCAAGGACGCCTGATCCCCTTCCCTCTCAGCGATCGCCCCGGCGGTCGCCGTCTAATGGAGTTGCAATGACGATTGCCCAGACCCAGAACACCGCCGAACAACTGCTGCGCGACGCCGGCATCCTGCCTGTTGTCACTGTCGATACGCTGGACCAGGCGCGCCGCGTGGCCGATGCGCTGCTCGAAGGCGGGTTGCCCGCGATCGAGCTGACTCTGCGCACACCGATCGCGATCGAAGCGCTGGCCATGCTCAAGCGCGAATTGCCCAATATCGTGATCGGCGCCGGCACCGTGCTGAGCGAACTGCAGTTGCGTCAGTCGGTGGATGCCGGCGCGGATTTCCTGGTGACGCCGGGCACGCCTGCTCCGCTCGCGCGCCTGCTGGCCGATGCGCCGATCCCGGCCGTTCCCGGCGCAGCCACCCCTACCGAATTGCTGACCCTGATGGGCCTGGGCTTTCGCGTGTGCAAACTGTTCCCGGCCACTGCCGTCGGCGGCCTGCAAATGCTCAAGGGCCTCGCCGGCCCGCTGTCCGAGCTCAAGCTCTGTCCCACCGGCGGCATCAGCGAAGCTAACGCAGCAGAGTTTCTGTCGCAGCCGAACGTGCTGTGCATCGGCGGCTCATGGATGGTCCCCAAGGACTGGTTGGCCCAGGGCCAATGGGACAAGGTCAAGGAAAGCTCGGCCAAGGCCGCGGCGATCGTTCGGCAGGTGCGTGCGGGCTGATGTCTGAGCGCCGCATCCAGAGAGTTGCAAAGCCGGGCTGCGGTGGAAAGCTGATTGGGTGACAAAAGCTGGTTGGCTGAGGAAAGCCTGATTTGCTGGCGCATTTCTCTTGTGCGTGGAGCGGCCCGCGGGCACCGGGGCAGGACACGCAGTGAACCCATCCATGGGGGCTCTTACACGACATTCTTTTCGTGTAAGGTCCTGCCCCGGCGCCCGCAGACCACTCTTCGAATGTTCCTGTGTTGGCGGAACGTGGAGCAGCGATTACTGTCGGGCACGCTCCCCCGCCAAGCTTTGAAAAATTGCTTTACCTGATCAAGATCATGATGGCGACTCGCCGAGGCGGCAGCGTGGTCGGGGATTGGCGGAGAGCGGCGCAAGGATGTGCCGCGGCGGCGAGTCAGACAGGATGTCTGACCGAGCCGAAGAGCCAGTCCCCGGCAGCGCTGACGCCGCTTACCGAAGCCATCGACTCGCAGGCGAGGGCCTGGTTGTAGTCTGAGAAACCGTACCCTCACCCCAACCCCTCTCCCGGCGGGAGAGGTGCTTCAGGCGGCTCATGACGTTCAAGGCTCTAGCACTACGTAACGGTGGCGTTTTCCGCGCACCACGACACCCCAGCAGATCCCTGATCTGCTGCTGCCATCAAAAATCGCGCAGGTCATGGAAAACAGGAAGGAGAATTCGCTTGCCTTGACTAAGGCGTTGCGGTGACTCGCCGAGGCGGCAGCGTGGCCGGGGATTGGCGGAGAGCGGCACAAGGATGTGTCGCGGCGGCGAGTCAGACAGGATGTCTGACCGAGCCGAGTAGCCGATCCCCGGCCGCGCTGTCGCCCCTCACCGAAGCCAGTAACCAACAGCCGCGCACTTGGCAGTACCCGGAAAACCGTACCCTCACCCCACCCCCTCTCCCGGCGGGAGAGGGGCTTTGAGACGGATCATTGGTCGTTCAAGACTCCAGCGAGGCTCTCGCCTGCGTCGTCTTCGGCACACCCCGCGCACGTCGTACCAGCGCTGCTGCGCCGTTGCTCATGTCGTCGAGAATGGCGTAGATCGTCGGCAGGAACAGCAGGCTCACCACGGTGGAAAACGCCAGGCCGCCGGCGATGGCGCGGGCCATCGGGAAGTACGGCGGGCCGTCGCTGAACATCGTGGTGCTGGTCAGCGAGATCGGCACCATCGCCAGGATCGCGGTGCCCATCGTCATCATGATCGGCCGCAACCGCTCGCGTGAGCCCTCGACCAGCGCCTGCGTCCGGCCCATGCCGCGTCGGCGCAAATTGTTGATGTGCTCGATCATCACGATGCCGTTGTTCACCACCACGCCCATCAGCACCAGGATGCCGATGAAGGACATGATGCCGAACGAGGTGCCGGTGATCCAGAACAGCCAGAACACACCGAAGATCGAAAACAGCACGCCGCTCATGATCGCGGCCGGGAACAGCAGCGATTCGAACACCGCCGCCATCACCACATAAATCATCACCAACGCGATCACCAGGTTGAACAGCATCTGGCCCATCGCTTCGCCGTCGTTCTGATAGTTGCCGCCATCGAAGGTGTAGCTGTAACCGGCAGGAAAATTCATTGCCTTGAGCGGCTTTTCCATCGCCGCGCGTGCTTCGGGCACGGTGATTTTTTCGGCCAGATTGGCCTTGATGGTCAACGTGGTCTGGCGATTGGTGCGCCCGATCTGGGTGGCCGCCGGGCGGATCTGCACATCGACCAGACTCAGCAGCGGCACGCTGCGGCCATCCTTGGTGCGTACACTGAAGCCGGCCAGATCTTCCGGCTTGCTTTGCTCGGCGCCGGCAAAACGCACCCACACCGGCACTTCATTGTCGCCACGACGGAACTCGCGCAGCGGCGTACCGCGCAGTGCCAGCCCCACGAAACTGGCCACCTGCTCCGCACTGAAACCGAATGCGGCAGCACGCTCGCGATCGACGCGGATCGCCAGCTCGCTGGTGCGATCGCCGGTATCCACATGCACGTCGCGCAACTCCTTGCGTTGCGCCAGCAGCGGCACCACCTCATCGGCCAGCGACTTGAGCGCCTCGGTGGAGTCGCCAACCAATTGCACCTGCACGCCCTGGTTGCCGCTATCACCATCGCCCTGATTGCCGATGCTGTAGTCGGCACGCGCAGACCGCGGCAACGCCTTACGGATCTGCTCCAGCAATGGCGGCAGGTCTTTAACCTTGCTCGCATCGAAGGTCACCGTCGTGCTGCTGCCTTCCACCTCGCTGAACCACGAATAGACCTGGGTGATGTGGTACTTCTCGCGATTGGCTTCCAGGTAATTCTCGACTCGCCCGACCTCTTCGCCCAGCTGCTCATGCGTGTACGAGCCCTTCCACTGATATTGGATGAAGGCCTCGTTGCCGCCATCGCCGCCGAACATGTCGACCTTGGTCAGTTTCATCGGCACAAGGCTGATGGCGCTCACCAGGATGATCCCGGCCACGCTCCAGCCGCGATGGGCCAGCGTCCATGCAAGCACCCGCGCATAGCGCTGTTGCAGCCTGGCGATCACGCCATGATCGGAGGTCACCATCGGCGGCGTCTTCATGCGCGCCGACAGCATCGGGATCAGGCTGATCGCCACCAGCCACGACGCCAACAACGACACCGAAATGGTGATCGCGATCTGCGCCATGAAGATAGAGATGTTGTTGGTTTCGCCGAACAGATTTGGCACGAACACGATGCAATGGCACAACGTACCTGCGCTCAGCGCAATCGCCACGCTTCGGGTGCCCAGCAATGCCGCCAGCTGCGGCTGCCCGGGCATGCGCTCGCGCTCCTGGTAGATGCTTTCCACCACCACCACGGCGTTGTCCACCAGCATGCCCACCGCGAGCAGCAAACCCATCATCGTCAGGATGTTGAGCGTGACGCCGACGAAATACATGAAGCCCAACGTGATCGCAAAGCAGATCGGGATCGCCAGCGTCACCATCAAGGTCGATGGCCAATGCCGCAGAAAAAAGAACAGCACGGTGATCGACAACAACAGGCCCACCGCCCCGGCTTCGGCGAGTTCGGCCAGCGACGAGGTCACGGCCTTGCCCTGGTTGTCGATGACCTTGATCTGTACGTCGCGCATCGCGGGCTCGGCGCGAATATCTTCCACCTCTTTCAGCGCGGCCTTGGACACTTCCACCAGATTGGCGCTGCGCTCCTTGAAGACATCCAGACCGATCGCCGGGCGCCCATCCAGCCGCCGCCCGTAGTTCATGCGCGTGGGCTTGAGGCGTACCTCGGCGATATCGCCCAGACGCAAACCCTTGGCGTTGAGGACCAGATCACGCAGTTCCTGCAGGTCGCGCAACTCGCCGATCGGCTGTACCCGGATGCGCTGTCCGTTGTCGTCGATCTGCCCGGCGGACACCGAGAAATTGAGCTTGCCCAGCCGCTCGCTCAGGTCGTTGAGGCTAAGGTCGTGCGCGGTGAGGCGATCCGGTGCGATGGCGATCTCCACCTCGTTGGGTGGGGCGCCGGAAATTTCGACCTTCGCCACGCCGGGAATGCGTTCGATGCGCCGCTTGAACTCGCGGTCGAGCATGTCGTACGCGCCGGTCAGATCGGTCTGGCTGGCCAGGCGCACCTTGAGCACCGGCTCGTCGCTGCTGGACCATTTGAAGATATGGAAACGCTGCAGATCATCGGGAAATTCGTCGCGAATCGCATCCAGCCGCTCGCGCGCATCCGATGCCGCGATGGCGATATCGCGGTCCCAATCGGAGAACTCGATAAAGATGTTGGCGCCATCGGCAGTGGCGGTGGAGCGCATGCGCTTGATGCCGGTCATCGTGGCCAAGGCTTCTTCGGCTGGCCGCACCAGATTGCGCTCCACCTCGTCCGGCGTGGAGCCGGTGTACGGCAATTGCACGAACAAAAACGGTGCCGAGATGTCCGGCAATGCCTCCAACGGCAATCGGAAGGCGGCGATCAAGCCCACCACCACCAACGACACAAAGCACATGATGGTGGTGACGGGGCGACGAATGCTGAAGGCCGCAACGCTCATAACGCCTCCAGTCCGTCGGTGTTTTCACGCGTCTGCGCCTGCTGACGCGCCATGCGCCGGCCGCGCTCCAGGTAGTACGCGTCCGCACGGCGATCCAGCAAGTCGTACACCACCGGAATCACCAGCAGGGTCAGCAGCGTGGACACCAGCAGGCCGCCAATCACGGTGATCGCCATCGGTGCGCGCACTTCCGCGCCCTCGCCCATCGCCACCGCCAGCGGCAGGAAGCCGAACAAGGTGCATAGCGTGGTCATGACGATCGGCCGCAAGCGCGAGCGTGCGCCTTCGATCAAGGCCTCACGCTTGGGCACGCCTTCTTCGCGCAACTGATTGACCTTGTCGATCAGGATGATCGCGTTCTTGGTCACCAGGCCCACCAGCAGGATCAAGCCGATGAACACCACCACCGAGACCGGCTTGCCGGTCATCAGCAGCGCCAGCACCGCGCCCACCATCGCCAGCGGGATGGTGAACAGGATGACGAACGGGTGCAGCAGCGATTCGAACTGCGACGCCATCACCAGATAGACCAGAAAGATCGCCAGCCCGAACGCAAACAACAACGACTTGACCGACTGCGCCAGCTCCTCGCCCTGCCCGCCGATATGCATGCCGACGCCGGCGGCCAACGGATCCTTGCGCACCAGCGTTTCCACTTCGCGCACCGCACCGCCCAGATCGATGTCCTTCAGGCTGGCCGACACGATCGCCACGCGGGTCTGGTCGGCGCGATGGATCTCGCTCGGGCCGGTCGTCGCCAGCACCTCGGCCACGGCGGCCAGACGCACGGGACGACTGCTGCCCGGATTGACGATCAGCTGGCGGATCGCATCCACGCTGGCGCGGTCGCTGTGCTGCGCACGCACCAGCACATCGATCTTGCGGTCGCGAAAGCTGTAACGCGTGGCCACATCGCCACGCACCTTCTTGACGATGACATCGGCGATCTGCCGCGTGGTCAAGCCCAGTGCACCGGCACGCTCTTGATCGAAGCGGATCTGGATCTCCGGAAAGCCCTCTTCCACCGTCGATTTGACGTCGGCATAGTGGCCGTTGGCGCGCAGCATCGCGGCCAGTTTTTGCCCGGCCCGCTCCAGCTCGCCCAGATCCTGACCGCGCAATTCCACTTCCAGCGGAGTCGAGAAACTAAACAGCGCCGGCCGTGCGAAATCCACCTGCGCACCGGGGTGCCCGACCATGCTGCTGCGCAGACGCTCGGTCGCCGCCGCTTCCACTTCGGGGCTGCCGCCGCCGGCCATCACCACGGTGAGCTTGCCGATGTTCTCCCCGCTTTCGGTGGGGTTGGCATCCAGCCGCGTGCCGCTGCCGCTCACGCCATACAACGACGCGATACCGGGGTCTTTGTCGTGCGCGAGTTGCAGCTCGCGAACCAGTGCATCGGTCTGCGCAAGCGGCGTGCCGGACGGCAGCTTCACGGTCATCTCGAAACGATCCTGCGCCAGCTGCGGTATCAGGTCCGCCCCCAGCATTGGCACCAACAACACGGTGCCGACAAACGCGGCCGCTGCCAATCCCAGTACCAGACCGGGCCGACGCAACGCTGCCGGCAACATCGCCAGATAGCCACGCTCGGCACGGCCGTACGGCGCCATGGCAATGTCGCTGGCCTTACGCATCACCGGCGACACCACCCGTGCGATACCGCGCCACAATTTGACCACCGCCCACGCCCCGCCGAAGAACGCATAGCGCACGCTGGCCCCCGCCCCGCGACGGCCGGCAGCCACTGGCTTGAGCCAGCGCTGTTCGGGCGTCCAATCCGGGTGGTCCGGCTCATCCGGAAATGCCATCGGTGGCGCACCCTTCAGTGAGCTCAGCATCGGAATCAGCGTCATCGACACCACCAACGAGATCGCAATGGCGATCGCCACCGTCAGCGCCTGATCGCGGAACAACTGCCCGGCAATGCCTTCCACGAACACCAGCGGCAGGAACACCGCAATGGTGGTCAACGTGGAGGCCATCACCGCCATGCTCACTTCGCGGGTACCGGCAATAGCCGCATCCAGCACGCTCAAGCCACGCTCGCGCGCCTTGGCGATGCTCTCCAGCACCACGATCGAATCGTCCACCACCAGGCCGGTGGCCAGTGCCAGCCCGCCCAGCGACATCACGTTGAGGCTCAAGCCAAGCTGGCCCATGAAGAAGAACGTGGTGATGATCGACACCGGCAACGACAGGCTGATCACGAACGTGCTCCAGCCGTCGCGCAGGAACAGGAAGATGATCAGGATCGCCAGCACACCGCCGATCACCGCATCTTTTTTGACATCGCTGATCGCGTGTTCGATGAAGTGCGACTGGTCTTCGATGGTGGTGATCTGCACATCGCCCGGCACGGTTGCCTTGAGTTGCTCCAGTCGCGCGCGCAGCGCGGCTGCCGTGGACACGGTGTTGGCATCGCCTTCCTTGTAGATCGCCAGCTCCACCGCTTCCTTGCCGCCCAGACGGATGATCGCCTCGCGCTCCTTGTAGCCTTGGCGCACGTCGGCCACATCTTTCAGCCGCACCGGCATGCCGCCGGCGATGCTGCTGCTGGACGCCGACGACGTGCTCTGCACTTCCGCCGCTGCCGCCAGCGCCGCCTGCGAGCCGGTGGACGCGGCAATCGCATACATCTGCTGCATCGCTGCATCGGCGGCGCTGCTACTGCTGCTCTGCGTGGTGACCAGCATGTTGCGGATCTCGTCCAGATCCACAAACTGGTTCACCGTGCGCACCAGATACCGCTGCGAGCCTTCTTCCAGCCGGCCGCCGGAGATGTTGACGTTCTCCTCCTTGAGACGGGTGATCACGTTGTCGATGGGCAGATTGAGCTGCGCCAGTTTCTGCTGATCGATATCGACCTGGATCTCGTCTTCCAGCCCGCCGCCGACCTTGACCGCGGCCACACCGGCCACCGGTTCGAGCTTCTTTTTCAGGTCTTCGTCGGCATAGCGGCGAAGACCGGTGAGCTGACGGATCGCATCGGTGTCCGACGCCGGGGCCTGTTTGGGCGACAACGCCAGCCGCATGATCGGTTCGGTGGATGGATTGAAGCGCAGCAGCACCGGCGGCTTGGTTTCCAGCGGCAGCGACAGCGCTTCCATCTTGTCGCGCACTTCCAGGCCGGCCTGGTCCATGTTGGTGCCCCAGGCGAATTCCAGCACCACATCGCTCTGCCCGGTGCGCGAGATCGACTTGAGCTTGCGCAGGTTCTTGACCACGCCGACGGCTTCTTCCACCGGTTCGGTCACCAGCGTCTCGATTTCCGCCGGCGCCGCGCCGGTGTATTCGGTGCGCACGGTGAGCGTGGGGTAGCTCAGATCGGGGAGCAGATTGACCTTGAGGCTACGCAGCGCGATCAGGCCGAACAACAGCATGGTTACGGTGATCATGGCGATGGTCACCCGTCGCCGCGTGGCGAAGGCCACCAATCCACCGCCGCCTCCATGCAGAGGCGCGTGCGGGTCGTGCACGGGTCCGTGCGCGTTGCCGTGATCGCTCATGAGCGCGTCTCATCGCTGCCGGTCTTGTCGCCGGCCGCCGGTATCGCAGCAGCAACCGGTTTGCGTTCTGGCTGACCAATCACCTGCACGGCCGTGCCATCGCGCAGTGCCACCTTGCCAGCGGTCACCACCTGATCGCCTTCCTTCAAACCCTGACGCACTTCCAGCCACGGGCCTTCGGCGTAACCAAGTTTCACAGGGACCCGGCTGGCCTTGCCATTGCGCACCACAAACACCGCAGGTTCACCATCATCGAGCAGCGCCAGACGCGGAATCACCAATGCATCCTTGCGCTGGTCGTAATCGATACGGATGCGCCCGAACATGCCCGGCTGCAGCGACTCGGCGCCCTTGCCGAAGGCGCACACCACACGGAACGTGCCGCTGCCCGAATCCACCACCGGCGCAATGCGATCCACCTTGCCCACGAACTGCTGGCCCGGCAGCGCATCGGCCAGCAAGGTCACCGGCTGGCCCGATTTCAACGTCGCCAGTTCGCGCTCGGGCACGTTGAGCGTGGCTTCCAGCTGCGAGTCGTCGACGATGCGGAAGATCGGCGTGTTGATCTGCACGAAGTTGCCGGTCTTGATCGAACGCGAGGCGATCACCCCGGAAATCGGCGCCTGCACCGTGGTGTAGGACAGCTCCAGCGATGCCAGCCGGTGCTGCGCGCGGCTGTTTTCCACATCGAACTTGAGCTGATCCACATCGGCTGCGCTCACCAGCTGCTGACCGACCAATTGCGTGGCGCGGCGGTAGCTGTTTTCCAGCTTGCGTAGCTGCGCTTCGCTTTGCGCAACGGCCAGATGCGCGCGATCCGGATCCAGTCGCACCAGCGCCTGGCCGGCCGACACTTTCTGGCCCTCTTCCACCATCACCGCCAATGCCACGCCGGAGGTCTTGGCGACCACCTGCGCTTCCGCACGCGGCTCCAGTGCTGCGGTACCGGTATAGCTGGCAGCCACCGCGCGACGCGCCGCCTTGGCGATTTCCACCGGCACGGTATCGACGGCCTTTTTTTCTTCAGTGGCCTTGGCTTCCCCATCGCCGGTCTTGCAGCCGCCCAACAACAGACTGGTGGAGATCAATACTGCGGCGGCGCAGATTCCGCTGCGGCCGGGCAAGAAGGAGAGTGGCGACATCGTCGTGTCCTAGTGGATGCGTTAACAGGTGTTGTAGGCAAGTAAACCACCCGAACATGCATGTCGCCAATGCGCCAAAGGTCATGGTCTGTTCAACTTCGCGTATTCACCCCGTTTGCTCCACGCCAATTCGCAGGCATACTCGGTCCGGTTCCGTCACGCCCCCACCGTGCGGACGCTCAATCAGTCTTCCGGATACGAAACCATGCGCCCGCAGCCGCTCGCCGCTTGTCTCGCTCTGGTCGTCTTCCTGCCGTTTGGGGGCGCATCAGCGACACCGTCAGTCACGCCAGCAGTACCGGCCACGCCGGCGCCTGCCGCCGCCGCACCTGCTGCCGCCGCGCCCGCAGCGCCCGCAGCGCCGACCGGCAATCCCTCCAATGGCCGCCTGCTGGCGTATACCTGCCAGGGCTGCCACGGCTTGACCGGCTACAAGAACGCCTATCCCAGTTACCGCGTGCCCAAGATCGGCGGCCAGTCCAGTCAGTATCTGACCCAGGCGCTGACCGAATACCGCCAGGGCAAGCGCAAACACCCGACCATGCAGGCGCAGGCGCAGAGTTTCTCCGAGCAGGACATCGCCGACATCTCCGCCTTCCTGTCCACCCTCAAATAAGCGCCCACATGCCGAACGCCCTGCACGCTCCGCGTCTAGCCATCGTCCTGGTCGCTGCCCTGATGATGGCGGCCTGCTCTCAATCCCAGGTCGAATCCACCGATCACTCCGCCGGCGATGCCGGCCATGCCAGCGGCGAGCACGGCTCTGGCTCCTCTGCCGGCTTGCCCACCGGTCGCGCCGAGGCTGGCGACAAACTTGCGCATACCAAAGGCAAGGCCACCGGCCAGAGCTGCGTGGATTGCCACGGTGCCGATGGCAATGCGCCGATCGACCCCAGCTATCCCAAGCTCGGCGGCCAGTACGGCGACTATCTTGCGCACGCGCTGCAGGCCTATCGCAGTGGCGACCGCCAGCACCCGCTGATGACCGCGCAAGCCACTGCATTGAGCGATCAGGACATCGCCGACCTCGCCGCATATTTCGGCGCCCGGCCGACGCAGCTGCGCGATCTGCACGGCGTCAAGTGAGTTTCAGGCAGCGCTGCCGAGCGCACGCGCTGTCTCAATCGGAATGAAAAAGCGCTTGCGCGAACATTAACGGGTCGCTATCATTTCGTTCTCAGTTTCGTGGGGCCATAGCTCAGCTGGGAGAGCGCCTGCATGGCATGCAGGAGGTCGGCGGTTCGATCCCGCCTGGCTCCACCATCTCAGACATTAGGCCGTCTGAAATGACAACTCAGGTTTTGATCTGCGTCCCCATCGTCTAGAGGCCTAGGACACCACCCTTTCACGGTGGACACCGGGGTTCGAATCCCCGTGGGGACGCCAATCATCCAAAAGCCCTGGCTCTGCCGGGGCTTTTTTTTGCCTGTTTTTTGCAGTGATGAGCGCTTGCGCCGTGTATCGGTAGCAGCCTCGCTGCCACCCTGGATGTGTCAAAAAATTCGAGCGTCGTTGCGTTGCGCACGCCTCGAATGTACGGCGACGTGCCGAGCGAGGGCTCACTGGAACCGGCCTGCGCGAGCGTGGCGCAGACGTCATGCACAAGCAGTCGCGTCGATCACGCGTCCGCATGGTCAGCGGCGACCCAAGTGCGGCATCGAGTGTCACGTGCGGTCGCGCAACGAACGCCGCGCACACCATGGACGTGGAGCATTGGTCGCTAGCGTCGACTGCGCCGTCGGATGCGAATGCTGGCGCTGGATGCTGTCTCTCATCACGATGCTGATGATTGAAGGCAGCGCGTCGATGCTGCGGTCCATGCGCTAATGCGAGACGACGTCCGCAACAATTGCCTATTCCGCAACGACGACGAACCATCCAGTCCATCGGATTGATCGCAAGGTCACTCGCAAGACGAGACGTATTGATTGGCTGCATGCACACCTTCGTGCTGATCACGCAATCCAGATCGACGCGCCGAAGCACCGGAGATCTTTTTTGCACAGACCGCTTCCCAAAGCCGTCTTCAGTCGCTATGATTGCCGGCTCGCAGCAACGCGGGGCCATAGCTCAGCTGGGAGAGCGCCTGCATGGCATGCAGGAGGTCGGCGGTTCGATCCCGCCTGGCTCCACCACTTCAGACATTAGGCCGTCTGGAATGGACAACGAGGTTTTGATACGCGTCCCCATCGTCTAGAGGCCTAGGACACCACCCTTTCACGGTGGACACCGGGGTTCGAATCCCCGTGGGGACGCCAATCATCCAAAAGCCCCGGCTCTGCCGGGGCTTTTCTTTATGCATGTTTGCAGTACTCAGCAGTGATGCCGAATACCGCCCGGTTGAAGCGAAGTATTCGCTCTCTGCAAGCGTTGGATTACCACGCAAATGCAACCCGCGTGTGGCGCGCCCGGCCATGAGGGTGCGATGTCGATCGAGCTGTCACAGACACACACGCATCGCCACACAACACCTGCATCACAAGATCAGACCTGTCCTTCGTCCAGCGCCTTGCGACCCTCGTGGGTCAGATCGATGTCGCCGTCTTCGGCTTGCGCGGCATACCCTGCACGCACCGCCCAATTTGCTTCCTCGTCGGACACCGGCTTGGTGTCGCGGATGTCGCGAAGAATGCGCAACTGCTGCGAAGCATCAAAATCCATGGTGGCTACCTGTTTGAAGGAGATCTCCACGGTACCGACCGGGCGTGATGGTTGCGTGCCTGCAACGCCAACCGAGACCGCAGTTGCGTAGGGAACAAACGCATCTTTAGCCAAGCATGGCCAAGGCGATCGCACGATGCGCGAAACCGACGACATGCAGCGCGATGACCTGCGAACAAGCGCACGACGCCTGCTGCGCGCAAACGCCCCGCGATCACGCGCATCGGACGTCGCGCTGGCGCCAATCCGTAGCACTGCCGCAGCACAACAACACATAGCAAAAAGCCCTCCGGATTGCGCCGGAAGGGCTTTCGCTGTTACCGCAACATCTTGGTGCCGAAGGTGGGACTCGAACCCACACGCTTTTAAGGGCGGCGGATTTTGAGTCCGCTGCGTCTACCGATTCCGCCACTTCGGCGTGGCCGCGCAGTATAGCGGCTTGCGAATGAAACGAACAGTGTCAGGATGCTCCTGACGAATTCAGCTGCAAGCGGCGTCGGCAACACCGTGGTCGACCAGCCTCGATATACTGGCCGACTTAAGTGAAGGAGTAAGCAATGTCGGTGCTGCGTGGAGTTCGGGTACTCGTGGTCGAAAACGATGACATGAATGCCATGCTGCTCGAGTTGCAGCTCGTCCACGCGGGTGCGGCTGTGGTCGGCCCTGTCGGCGAGGTGCAGGATGCCCTGCAGTTGATCCAGGCCGATGCGCCGGATATCGCCGTGCTGGACTATCGCCTGGGCAATGGTCAGACCAGCGAGCCGGTTGCCCGTCTGCTCTCGCAGCGCGGCATTCCCTTTGTGCTGGCCACCGGCGTTGCCAGCGGCAGCATTCCCACCGGCTTCGAACGCGGCGTCATTCTGACCAAGCCTTATCTCTCCGAAGAATTGGTCGGCGCCTTGTCGCGTGCCCGGCAGATGAGCGGTGCCAGCAGCTGATGCCATGGCTCGCCACCTGACCGGTTGTCGGCGGTTTGGTTGCCACCTGAGCGCTTGTCACTAGAATCAAGCATCCAAGATCTGCAGGTGGTTGCTGGATGGAAAGTGCCGTGTCGCCGTTTGCCGGCCTGTTGCCGGAGACGAGCGAAACTGCAGCATTGGTACTGGCGTCCACATGCGTCGCCGACCCGCTGCTCTGCGCCAGTCAGGCGCTGCGTACCGCGCTGTCGGTGTGCCTGCACGCACAACACCCGATGCTATTGGTCTGGGGCGAGCACGCATGCTGCATCTACAACGACGCCTGCATCGCGTCATTGGGCGAAAGACACCCTGCTGCGTTCGGCCAGCCGGTTGCCGAGCTGACGCGCGCCGACCTGGCTGGCGGTCTGCCGGGCGATGCGCTTACTGCAATGGATCTGTCGACCTGGTCGTGCAGTCCGATCCTGGACGCCGGCAGGCAGGTGGGCGCGTTGTATGTAGCTACTGTGCACGCACGTGGTGCGCGCGAACAGCGTAGCGACGCCATGTCGCTTGCGGCGCCGCCCGCGCTCGACCAGTCGCCGGCCTTCATGGCCGTGCTGCGTGGGCCCGACTACATCATCGAGAGCGTCAACCAACGCTTCCACGATCTTGTCGGCGAGCGTCCCCTGCTGGGCCGTCCCTTGCTGGAGGCGATGCCGGAGATCGCCGATCAAGGCTATCTCGGCCTGCTCGACGAAGTCCGTCGTAGCGGCCAGCCGTTCATCGGCGAATCGATGACCGCCTATCTGCAGCGCACACCCGGCAGCACGCTGGACGAAACCTTCGTCGACTTTCTGTACCAGCCGATGCGCGACAGCGATGGTCGCGTCGATGCGATTCTGGTGCACGGGTTCGATGTGACTGCGCAGCGACGCATCGAGACTCGCGACAGTTTTCTGCTGATGCTCGAAGACGCCTTGCAGCATGTCTCCGACCCGAGACACGTCATCGACACCAGCGTGCGCTTGCTCGGCGAACACCTGCAGGCCAATCGCTGTGCGTTCGGACTGGCGGCCGAAGATGGCAGCATCATGCATGTGATCAGCGACCATGTGCAGGACATGCCGAGCCTGCAAGGCGACTTCCCGATGGAAGTGGCCCAAGGCCTGCGCGATGCACTGCTGGCCAACCGGCCCTGGTTCACCACCGATGCGATGGCACCGGGTGCGCCGGACTATGTGGCCGAGCAGTACCGCCACTCCGGCCTGCGCGCGTCGTTGGCGATACCGCTGCATAAACATGGCCGGCTGGTCGCGGCAATCGGCGTGCACCAACGCGCACCACGGCGCTGGTTATCGACCGAGATCGAGCTGGTGCGGCTGGTGGCAGCGCGCTGCTGGGAGTCGATGCAGCGGGCCAAGGCGCAGCAACAACTGGCCGCCAGCGAAGCACGTCTGCGCCGGCTTGCCGACACCTTGCCGCAGATCATCTTCATCGCCGGTCCCGATGGCCAGCTGCACTACTTCAATCAACGCTGGTACGAATACACCGGGCTGGATCCGGGCAACAACGAAGGCGCTGCGTGGCATCGGGCCCATACCGCCGATGGTCTGCAGCTGTCCGTGCAGGCATGGCAGGATGCATTGCTGGACGAGCGCGCTTACGAGATAGAATGCGAATTGCTGCGCCACGACGGCCAGCCGCGTTGGCATCTGGCACGCGCCCTGCCCGTCCGCGGCGACGACGGCTGCATCAGCGAGTGGATCGGCACATATACCGACATCCATGATCGCCGCACCTTCGAGCACCGCTTGCGTGAGAGCGAAATCCGTTTCCGTGCGCTGTGCGAGACGGTCCCTGCAATGATCTGGATGTCCGACGCGCAAGGCGATTGCGTGTACTGGAACCCACGCTGGTACGACTTCACCGGACAAGCCGAAGATCAGGCGCTGGATCAGGGCTGGTGGGATGTGATGCATCCGGACGATGCCGGCCGCGTGCGGTTGGCCTTCGAACAGGCGCTGGAACGGCGCGGCGAATTTTTAGCCGAGTACCGGGTGCGTCGCCACGACGGCCAGTACCGTTGGTGTATCGATAACGCCTCGCCGCATTTCGCCAGCGATGGACGTTTTCTCGGGCATATCGGCTCGCTCACCGATATCTCTGAACGCAAGCACATCGAAGATGCCACCGCGTCCGACCGCGCAATCCTGAGCCTGATCACCACCGGTGCGCCGTTGCCGGTGGTGCTGGATGCGATCGCATTGAGCGTGGAGGCGCGCGGTGAGATTGGGCTGTATTGCTCGGTGATGGTGCTGGACGAGGTGCGGCATACCTTGAGCTTCGGCTCGGCGCCGCACTTCCCGCTTGCGTATCACGGCAACTTCGAGCCGGCGCCGATCGGTCCGGATGGGCCGCCTTGTTCGCGCGCCGCACATCTTGGCCGGCAGGTCATCTGTGCCGATCTCCAGGCCGATCCAAGCTTCGGCCCTCATCATGCCGTTTCGGCGCTGCTCGGAATCGCGGCGTGTTGCGTGACGCCGATCTTGTCCAGCGACGGCCAGGTGCTGGGCACGCTCAACATCTACTACGACCGCCCGTATCTGCCCTCGCTGCGCGAACAAGCGATGGCGCGCTCTGCATCCCACCTGGCCGGTATCGTGATCGAGCGGACGCGCGTGGATGCCAAGCTCACGTTGTCGCTGCAGGCGGAAACCACTGCGCGCGGTCAGGCCGAACACGCCAGCCGGGTCAAGGACGAATTTTTGGCCACGCTCAGCCACGAATTGCGCACGCCGCTCAATGCGATCCTGGGCTGGTCGCGACTGATGCAAGCGCAGACCTTCGCGCCGGAGAATCTGGGTAAAGGCCTGGTCATCATCGAGCGCAGTGCGCGTGCGCAGACGCAGATCATCGACGACCTGCTGGATATGAGCGCGATCCTGTCCGGCAAGATTCGTCTGCAGGCCGAACATTTCGACATTGCCGGGCTGGCGCGCAGCACGCTGGAGCTGATGCAGCCGGCCGCGCTGGCGCGCGAGATCGCCCTGGAACTGGACGCGCCGGCCGGCAGCGAATTGTGGTTTTTCGGCGATGCCGGGCGCTTGCAGCAGGTGCTCACCAACCTGCTCAGCAATGCGCTCAAGTTCAGCGCGCCGGGCGGCAGCGTACGGGTGGGATTGGACGTTGAGGAAGGACGTCTGCGGCTGTGCGTGCAGGACAGCGGGATCGGCATCGCGCCGGAGTTCCTGCCCCACGTCTTCGATCGGTTTCGGCAGGCAGATGCCGGCACCACGCGGCGTGTTGGCGGGCTGGGGCTGGGCTTGTCGATCTCGCGTCAGCTGGTGGATCTGCATGGCGGCAGCCTTGGGGCCTCCAGCGCCGGCGAAGGCCAGGGTGCGGTGTTTACCATCGTGCTGCCGTTCCAGCACGGGGTCAGTGGTCTGCGCCCGTCATCGGAGGATTCGAGCCAACCTGGGCGACTTCCGGCCGATTGCAATGGGCGGCTGGACGGCGTGCGTGTGCTATTGGTCGACGACGATCAGGATTCGCGCGAAGCGGTGATGCAGTTCCTGATGCTTGCCGGCGCGCAGGTGCAGGCGGCCGGCTCGGTGGATGCAGCCGAGCACTATCTGGCTACTGCGGCGTTCGATGTGCTGGTCAGCGATATCGCGATGCCGCTGCGCGATGGCTACGATCTGATCCGCACCGTGCGCACCGGTCGCGTCGATCTGCCACGGCATATCCCGGCAATCGCGCTCACTGCCTACGTGCACGAAGAGGACCGCGATCGTGCCGTGGCGGCCGGCTTCGATGCGCATATGGGCAAGCCGGTGGAGCCGCCCGGGCTGGTCGATCTGATCGAACGCTTGGTGGTGCCGATGCGCGCGGTGCCGGGAGCGGCGTGAGATCGCCCGACAGCGGCTGATAAAAGCAATGCAGGCAAGGAGCAGGAAGAATCCCAACGCCCCGATCGCGAATGCAGAATTTCTTGCAGGCGCGCACCGTCTGACACCCCGGCACGCTTCAATTGCCGCCCGACTGCATTCCAGACTGCATCCGCACAACGGGATTGGAGTCGTCGCGTCGCTTGTGAGATGCAGTCAAAAGCTCAGGTCGTCGAGGGCGCGGTGCCCTCGCCGATTGCGGGACACGCGGTGAATCCATCCATGCAGGACCCTGTGGCGGCATCCATGCCGCCACAGGGTCCTGCAAGCGACGAGGACACCGCACCAACCTGTGAGTCGGCTGCGTTGTTGAAAACATGCACACCGACCATTTCGACTGGTCATTGCCCACCGACCATCGCGGGACCTTATGCGGCATGGATGCCGCATAAGAGCCGACAAGGACGTGCTTGCGGCGTGTCCCGCGATGGTGGGCGGGCAACAGCCGTGCTCTGTAACGTTGCAAAGCAGTCGCTCTACAACTGATCTGCAACGTTGCTACCAATCAATCAGACACAATCGCCGCGCCAGGCAGCATGACTCAGCTGCGCTTGGCGCGCGCGAACGCCGCGGCCAGTGCGTTATCGGCCGGTGGTGCAGCGGTCCGCGGCTTGCTGTTGCCGGGTGCCGGCCCACGTCCGCCGCCGTCGCGACGGCCCTGCCCCGGCCCGCCATTGCCGCGTGCATCGCGCGACTGCGCAGTGCCATCTGCCGCCGGCGGCGTGTCGGACAGGCGGCAGGTCAGTGCGATGCGCTTACGCGGCACGTCCACTTCCAGCACCTTGACCTTGACGATATCGCCGGCCTTGACCACATCGCGCGGATCCTTGACGAAGGTGTCCGACAACGCGGAGATGTGCACCAACCCATCCTGATGCACGCCGATATCGACGAAGGCGCCGAACGCGGCCACGTTGCTGACCACGCCTTCCAGCACCATGCCCGGCTTGAGGTGCTTGATGTCCTCGATGCCGTCGGCAAATTGCGCAGCCTTGAACTCCGGGCGCGGGTCGCGGCCGGGTTTTTCCATCTCTTTCAGGATGTCGCGCACGGTGGGCACACCGAACTGCGCATCGGTGAACAGCTCCGGCTTCAAGCCGCGCAGGAAACTGCCATCGCCCAGCAACGCCTTGATCGGCTTGCCGGTGTTGGCCACGATGCGCTCGACCACCGGATAGGCTTCCGGGTGCACGGCCGACACATCCAGCGGCTCGTCGCCATCGGCAATGCGCAAAAAACCGGCGCATTGTTCGAAGGTCTTGTCGCCCAGGCGCGGCACCTTGAGCAGATCCTTGCGGCGCTTGAACGGACCATTGTCGTCGCGATGGCGCACGATGTTTTCCGCGACCGTGCCGGACAGGCCCGACACGCGCGACAGCAGCGCGGCCGAGGCGGTGTTGACGTAGACGCCGACTGCGTTGACGCAGTCCTCCACGCGCGCCTCCAGTGCTTTGGCCAGGCGGTACTGATCCACGTCGTGCTGGTACTGGCCCACGCCGATTGCCTTGGGCTCGATCTTGACCAACTCGGCCAGCGGGTCCTGCAACCGCCGTGCGATCGACACCGCGCCGCGTAGCGAGACATCCAGCTCCGGAAATTCCTTGGCGGCAAACTCGGACGCCGAGTACACCGACGCCCCCGCTTCGCTGACCACGACCTTCTGCAACTTGGTCGCCCCGCACAGCGCGATCGCCTCACCGGCCAGCTTGTCGGTTTCGCGGCTGGCGGTGCCGTTGCCGATCGCGATCAACTCCACGTTGTGCTGCATGCACAATTTTTTGATCGTCTGCAGCGACTGGTCCCATTGCCGCTTGGGTTCGTGCGGGTAGATCGTCTCGGTGGCCACCAACTTACCGGTGGCATCGACCACGGCGATCTTGCAACCGGTGCGGATGCCCGGGTCCAGCCCCAGCACCACGCGCGGGCCGGCTGGCGCGGCCAGCATCAGGTCTTTGAGATTGTCGCCGAACACCGCAATCGCTTCGGCCTCGGCCTTCTCGCGGGCCTGGTTGAACAGGTCCAGCAGCAGGTGCATGTGCAACTTGGCGCGCCAGGTCAGCCGGCACGCGTCCAGCAACCAGCGGTCGGCCGGGCGGCCCTGGTTGGAAATACCGGCACTGCGCGCCACGCGGCCTTCGGCGTACTGATGCCCGGCTTCGGCATCGCTGCCTGGGTCGAGATCGAGATACAGAAATTCTTCGCGGCGCGCGCGGAACAGCGCCAGCAACCGGTGCGACGGAATTTTCACCAGCGCTTCGGCATGGTCGAAGTAATCGCGGTACTTGGCACCGGCCTCTTCCTTGCCCTCGGCGACGCGTGCGCGGATCACGCCGTTATCGTTGAGCCAGCTACGCAATTCGCCCACCAGCGCGGCATCTTCGCCCCAGCGCTCCATCAGGATGGCGCGGGCGCCTTCCAGCGCGGCCTTGATGTCGGCAACACCCTTCTCGGCGTCGATGAAGGCGGCGGCAGCCACCTCCGGCGCCTGCGTCGGGTCGGCCAGCAAGCTATCGGCCAATGGCTCCAGCCCAGCTTCGCGCGCGATCTGCGCACGCGTGCGGCGCTTGGGCTTGTAAGGCAGATACAGATCTTCCAGCCGCGACTTGGTGTCGGCAGCGGCGATCTCGTTGCGCAGTTCGTCGCTGAGTTTGCCCTGCTCGCCAATGCTGGACAGGATCGCCGCGCGGCGGTCTTCCAACTCGCGAAGATAGGTCAGGCGCGTTTCCAGGTTACGCAGCTGGGTATCGTCCAGGCCGCCAGTCACCTCTTTTCGGTAGCGGGCGATGAACGGCACGCTGGCGCCTTCGTCGAGAAGCGCGATGGCGGCGCGCGCCTGGGCTGGTTGGGCGCCGATCTCGTCGGCGATGGTGCGAGCGATCTGCTGGGCAAGCTGGCTATCGTGCATGGCGGCGCGGAATAAACCGCTTCACTGAAAAAAAAGCATTTTCGCAGTGTGGGCGCGCGACGGAAACCCGTTGACAGCGCCGCCGTAAACCTATGCCGCCGCGCTCAGCTGGCGCGGTGCGCGTAATGGGTGGCGGCGCGCTCGACCAGAATGCTTTCGTGCATGGATTCCAGGGCCATGACACGGATCTTGCCGACGTTCTTCAGCGGCACCATGCGTTCCACATAGATCTCCGGGCCGGCGTCGGTCATTGCCCGCGACTTGCTGAACCCGTAAGGCACAACGCCCTTGTCGCCATCTTTGCTGCCACCGACGTACAGGACAATCGACATACCACACCCTTTTGCTGCTGTTGTTGCGTTGGAGGCGCGAGCATAACGAGCGCGTCGTGAGGAGCTTTCCACGCACGTTAACGCCGGCTGTTTGCGGTTTGGTGACGGCCTCAAGACCTGACGCACCTCACGAGTGCTTCACCCTGCTTGGTCGTCCAATCTCGGTCCACCCGCTTTCTCACGACATCGCATGGACCTCAAAAGTGGCTACCCGTTCTGGTCGATCCGTAATGGATTGATGCGCGCCTATCCACGCCTGGAGCAAGACACCCAGGCCGAGGTCGTCATCGTGGGCGGCGGCGTGACTGCCGCGCTGATCGCGCACGAATTGCTGCGCAATGGCCATGAGGTGGTGGTGGTCGAACAACGCGAGATCGGCTGGGGCAGTACCTCCGCCAGCACTGCACTGCTGCAATACGAAATCGATACGCCAATGATCGACCTGGCCAAACAACACGGCATGCCGGCAGCCGCGCTCGCTTACGGCGCCTGTGCGCAGGCCATCGTCGACCTGCAGGACCTGTGCGACAGCCTGGGTGGCTGCGACTTCACCCGCCAGGACAGCCTCTACTACGCCAGCCGTGCGCGCGATCTGAAAGACCTGCGGCGCGAGCTCGACGCACGCCAGATCCATCAGCTACCGGTGGAATGGATCGACCGCGAGCCGCTCTGGCACGACTACGGCGTGCGCTCCGACGGCGCCATCCTCAGCCGCCTGGCCGCCAGCGTCGACCCGTATCGGCTGTGCTATCGCCTATTCGCCGAATGCGAGCAGTACGGCGGACGCATCTTCGATCGCACCACGATCGCGACCATTGTCCCGCACGATCAGCTCGTGGAATTACGTACTCGCGAAGGCGTCGTCGTGCGCGCCAAGCACGTGATCATGGCCGCAGGCTATGGCAACCAGCAGTGGCTGTCGCAGCGTGTGGCACGTAACCGCAGCAGCTATGCGTTCGTGACCGACCCGCTGCACGACAGCGAGATCGGTGCGCTCAAGCACACCATGATGTGGGAGACCGCACGCCCGTATTTGTATCTACGCAGCACACCCGATGGCCGTGTGGTGGCCGGTGGTGAGGACGACAACGTGGATATCCCGGCGCGCCGCGATGCGCGCGTGGAAAGCAAATTGAAGACGCTGCTGAAGAAGATCGGCAAGACCATGCCGGACGTACATCTGCGCCCGGTGTTTTCGTGGGGCGGCACGTTTGCCGAAACCGCCGACGGCCTGCCGTTCTTCGGCGCGCATGCCGAGCAAGGCCCGCGCGTCTTGTTTGCAATGGCCTACGGCGGCAACGGCATCACCTATAGCGCGATCGGTGCCGGGCTGCTGCGTGCGCAATTGGAAGGTAAGCCGCACCCGCTGTCGGACCTGTTCGGGTTCTCGCGACTGGATTGAGGGCGATTGCCTTCTTGCGATGCAGTCGCCGAGCAGGCGCTGCTGCCACTAGGCGCGGCTGACAAAGCATAGCGAACAGTCTTCAGGCCGGCGTGGACTGCGCCATCACAAACGGGGTGTACGCGTACACCGAGCACCGGATGCGTCAGCCCCGCAGTGAGCGCAGGAACGTGGTTAGCCGCTCCAGGTCGATGGCCACCACGGCCACCAGCCATGCCCATGCATCGCATACGCATCGGCCGCCCGCTCCAGCGGGTTGCGCACATGGATGCCGCCGCACATCAGATACACCGGCAGGAACAGCGGCCCGAGCAACATGTATTGATACACATGTGCGCGCTCGTGATCGCCCAGACGCACCGGCGGATGCTCGCAACGGCCGGCCGCGTGTGCATAGGTGCTGCATTGCAGATCCAGCGATGCGCCCTTGAGCAGGATCACATTACCCAAGGTCATCGCCCCGCCCGGCCCCCAGGGCCAGGCATGAAAGACAAACGCGAGCTCATGACGGGACCAGCGCGGGCGGGCGCCAAAACAACTGCCAATGGCGCCGATCAACAGGCCAAGCGCGGTGTTGGGCAGCGTCCACAACGCGCCAAGCGCCAACACAGCCGATGGCGCGCGCCGCAACGGCCTCAATCGGCCTGCGCGGGGATCAGCAGCCACAGGATCAGATAGACCAGGATGCCGGGAAACGCGGCCGAGGCGATCGAGACGATCACGAACAGAACGCGCAGCAAGGTGGAGCTCCATCCGAAGCGGCGCGCAATCCCGCCGACAACACCGGCGATCATGCGGTCATTGAGAGAACGGGACAGTGCAGTGGTGACCATGAAAACGCTCCTTCAAACGTAGCAAGCATTCTAAAAAGCCGGGCGACAGCAGGCCGTGATGGGCGGCGGTAGGCGGTCGCACGCAGTCTGCGTACTTGCACGCGACACATCAGGCGACGCGGTCGCGCTCCTGCAGCCAGCGATGGATCGCCACCGGCACCTCGCGCTGGGCACGTCCGGACACGTAGATCCCGATATGTCCGCCGCGAAAACTCAGCTCGCTGTAATCCTTGCTGCCCACCAGCCCACGTAAGGCGCGCGAGGCATCCGGTGGCACCAGATGATCGTGTTCGGCATAGATATTGAGCACCGGCATATCGACGTCCTGCAGATCCACCGCCTGCCCGCCGATGCTCACCTGGCCGGTGACCAGCCCATTGCGTTGGTAGAACAAGGTCACGAATTCGCGGAACGCCTCGCCCGCCAGATCCGGCGAATCGAAGATCCACTTTTCCATGCGCAAGAAGTCTTCCAGCGCCTGCTTGTCGTCGAGAATGTCGAGCAGGCCAACGTATTTCTGCAAATTAAGCCGGAACGGCTTGAGCATCAGGTAACTGGCGTTCATCAGATCCGCCGGCACGTTGCCCATGGTGTCCACGAACAGATCCACATCGACCATGCGCGCCCAGTTGGACAGCATGTTGTCGGGGGTGTGGAAATCCACCGGCGTGACCATGGTGATCAAGTTGCGCACCTTGTGCCGTTGCAGCGCGGCGTAGCACAACGAAAAGGTGCCGCCCTGGCAGATGCCGAGCACGTCCACCGCGTCCAGCCCCGATTGCGCACGCAGGTGATCCACCGCGCCATCGATGTAGCGCAGCAGATAGTCTTCGAGCGTGAGATAGCGCTCGGAGCGGTCCGGGTAGCCCCAGTCCAGCACGTAGACATCCTGGCCGTGACTCAGCAGGCCCTTGACCAGCGATCGATCGGCCTGCAGGTCCACCATGTACGGACGATTGACCAACGCATACACGATCAACAGCGGCGTCTTGGCCACCGGCGCCTGCTCGCCGACAAAGCGATACAGCACCACCTTGCCGTCGCGCCAGATTTCTTCGCGTTCGGTGACGCCGTAGTCGACGTCTTCCACACCGGGCAACAGTTTCAGGCCTTCGCGCAGCTTGCGTTGCAGCGACAGGGTTTCCTGCATCAGGTCTTCGGCACTGAATCCCAACGGCCCTTTCATGCCTTGGCTCCACGAGGGGTGCGTGCGACCGGCTTGCTGCCGGACGTCTTGCCGGACGACGGTTTCGATGCGGCTTTCGCTGTGGCGGTCTTTTTAACCGCAGGTGTTGCAGGTGCGGTCTTCTTGGGCGCAGATTTTTTGGCCGCGGTCTTTTTTACCGCACCGGTTGCCGCGGCCGGCTTGCGCGCAGCGGCGGCGTTGGGCGGCGCTGCACGTTTGGGCGGAGACGAGGTCTGCGGATCAGCGGTGGTGTCTTCGGCCGGCTTGCCAGCCGCCTTGGTGCTGGTACCGGCGGCGGTGCGCAGCATCCGGCGCACCGCGCGCTCCAGTTCTGCGATACGGCGATGCGCGGCATCCATCTCCGAACGCGTCGGCATCCCGAAACGTTCGCTGAGCTGTTCGACCTCCTCCTGCAACGCCGCGCGCAAGCGCATGTGCGCGTTGGCGAACCCGCCATACACCTCGCGAAACCGATCCGACAACGCCACATCGGCATAGGACTCTTCGGCCGCCTCGATCCACAGATCGAACAAGGCGCGCGCGCTGGTCAGCTGGCTACCGCTGCTTTCGTGCTCGCTCAGTTTGGTGGTGAAACGGGTGAAGGCCTGCTCGATCGCTGCCTTGAGTTGCTCGCCGTAGGCCTGCGATTGCGCCTGATAATCCTGTTGCGCGCGCGCCAGTTTCTGCAGGCGCGCCTGATGATTGCGGTTCAAGCCGAAGGCCGGCATGTCCAACCACGGCGCGTTTTCTTCGCGCCATTTGCCCAGCGCCTGCGCCGCCTGCTGCAGCCACGGGTCGAAGCCGCCGGGGCTGCCGCCGCGCAGCGAGCCCAGCGTCCACTGCATCAGTTGCTCGCCCTGCCCCTGCACGGCGCGGCGCCAGGCATCGGAGACTTCGTTGGCGGAAGTGTCGCGTCCGGCGAACTGACCGGCCACCTGCTGCATGGTGCCGAACCAGCCGCCAGCCTGGGTGCGGAAGCGGTCGATGGCTTCCTGCGCCTGCGGCGCGGCCTGGGTCGGCAGCAGCTGCGACCACCAGTCCACTGCCTTTCTCCAGTCCTGCGGGGCATCGCCGCCGGACGCCGGCGGTGGCTGCGCAGCGGAGCCAGACTGGCCGTGGCGCATGGCGTCTCCCCAGGCCGCCCAATACTGGCGTGCCTTGTCCTCGACGTTGCCGTTGTCCGAACCGCTGCTTGCCATCATTCCCTCCTGTGACGATCCACCGAGCCATCCTACCGCGTGTGACCAGGCGTGCCGCTCAGGGCTTGGGGATCCGCAACGTCTTGCTGATCATCAGCGAGCCGGAGACGGCAAACAGCAGCACCAGCGGGTGGAACTGCCACGGCCCCAGCTGCAACTGACCCCACCACAGGGTGTCGCCGATATGCCCGCTGCTGGCGGCGACCGCGAGCAGGATCACCAGCACCAGGCTGGTCGGAATCGGGGTGCCTTCGAAGTACGGCACCTTGTCGGCCTCGCCGGCGATCTCTTCGGCCGTCACGTTGTACCGCGCCAGCCGGCTCACGCCGCAGCAAACGAAATAGCTCAGGACCAGCCAGTCCCAGCCGCCACGCATGCCGCAGGCATAACCCAACGCCGCCGGCGCCACGCCGAACGAGATTACGTCGGCCAGCGAATCCAGCTCGCGGCCCAGGGTGGAAGACGCCTTGCGCCAACGGGCGACGTGACCGTCCAGCGCATCGAACACGAACGCCAACGGGATCAGCGCCATACCCAGCAACAGGTCCCCACTGTGTCCTTCCTGCAGGAACCGCATCGCTGCGAATACTGCCCCGGTGCCGCAGAAAGCATTGGCCAGCGTGAACCAGTCCGCAAGTTGGAAATCGCGCAGCATCGAAAAATGGCGTTTCATGCGGAACCTGATCAGAGCGAGGCGCAAAGGGTAACGCGCGCGCGCCATGCAGGCGACCGTTTGCCCGTCCTCCGCTAGGCTGGCGATCAGCGTGGCCGCTCCCGGCTGCGCACTACAGTGAAGGACACCCGATGCGCAGCATCCTGATCACCGGCGCGGGCAGCGGCATTGGCGCCGGCATCGCCACCCATCTGGCAAGCGACGGCCACCATCTCCTGGTCAGCGACATGGACGCGGCCGCCGCCGAGCACACGGCCCAGCGCGTGCGCGACGCTGGCGGCTCGGCCGAAGCACTGGTGCTGGATGTCACCGACGACGACAGCATCGCGCACGCGCTGGCCGGCGCCTCGCAGCCGCCGCAGGTGCTGGTGAACAATGCCGGCCTGCAGCAGGTCGCCGCGCTGGAAGATTTCCCGATGCAGCGCTGGGCGCTGCTGGTCGAAGTCATGCTGACCGGCGCAGCGCGACTCAGCCGTGCAGTGCTGCCGGGCATGCGCGCGGCAGGCTACGGGCGCATCGTCAATATCGGCAGCATCCACTCGCTGGTCGCCAGCCCCTACAAGAGCGCGTATGTGGCCGCCAAACATGGCCTGGTCGGCCTGGCCAAGGTGATCGCACTGGAAACTGCCGACTGCGACATCACCGTCAACACGCTGTGCCCCAGCTATGTGCGCACGCCATTGGTGGAGCGCCAGATCGCCGACCAGGCGCGCACGCGCGGCATTGCCGAAGAGGCGGTGGTCCGCGATGTGATGCTCAAGCCGATGCCCAAGGGCGCCTTCATCGAGTACGACGAGCTGGCCGGCACGGTGGCGTTCCTGATGTCGCATGCGGCACGCAACATCACCGGGCAATCCATCGCCATCGATGGTGGCTGGACCGCCCAATAATCGCACTGGCGAAATTTTGACCAACCGGCGCAAGCGCATTGCGCCGCAAGGGGCCTGCACACTTGTCCACAGAGTTGCGCAGCGTCCATCCACAGGGGATGTGGAAAAGTGTGCAGGTGATCCCGGCTTGACTGAGTGCGAAGATGGCCGACGGCACGGGTGAGCTCTGCAGGTACGACGTGGCATGCCAGCGGCACGGAGCGCGGCGCCGGCGCGACCCGCACGCCAGCCGCTCAGACCCGTGAATAGCTCCACGATTGCATGCGCCCGTCGCGATACGGCATCACCCCATGGAAGGGGCGCGGGTCGCCATCGAACACCAGCGGCAGGAAGTTGCGGTCGCCCTCCCACATCGGTACCTGATCCATCTGCGCGAGAGGCACCCATTCCAGCGTGCCCTCGGGGTTGGAGGTGTGCGGTGTGCCATCGAAGCTGCGGATCAGGAACACGAAGCCCAGCCAGTCCTCACCCTGCTTGCCGAACCCGGGCCAGCTGATGGTGCCGCGCAATTGCATGTCGCCGCATGCGACGCCGGCTTCTTCGCGAATCTCGCGGCGCATGCAGGCCAGCACGTCTTCGTCCGGCTCCACCTTGCCACCGAGCCCGTTGTACTTGCCCAGGTGTTGATCGCCGGGACGGGCATTGCGGTGGATCATCAGCACCTGCGTGCCGTCGGGCGACAACAGATAGCCAAGCGTGGCGACAATCGGGGTATAGGGCATGGCGCGCGATCTGCAACGAAGCGCATCAGTATGACCGATGACATGCGTCTAGCGTGGCGGCGAGCGGTGATTGGGCGCTATGCGGTCGTGCCTTGAACGACTCCGGTGAACGTGCGCCAAAGCATCGGCAAAGTCCACCCGCATGCCAGTCACTGGCCATTTCCGGCTAACAGTAGCGCTCGCTAACGATGCGCACGCGCCATCTGCCTACTGCACTTAACCGACAACCACCTGCGAGCTGGGCCGCGGCGGCGCAACGTAGTCGGTGTCCAGCCGCAAGGTGGCAACCCCATGGCCGCGTTCGGCCAGGTACTCCAGCCACTTGCCCAGGAAGGTGTTCATGCGCATGCGGTGACTGATCAGCTCGGCCGGCGGCGGGAACATCCCCATCACGTCCTGCCAGCGACGGCCCACATAACAATGCGTGGTCTCGGCCTGACGCGCATCGCGGTACAGACGCACATACGCAGACGGATCCGGCTCACCGGTCACCGGGTCGCACAGGTCGTAGGTCAGGCGCAGTTCGACGGTGTAGCGATGGCATTCGATCACGTCCAGCCGCAGGTTCAGCCCATCGCCGATCGACGACACATACGAGCCAGGCGCCAGATCGGCCGGCGCGAACAGCCGGGTGAGATGCTGGAAGTTTTCTGCGTACAACCCCATCAGCCAACCGAACCGGCTCAGACGGGGGATGATCTCGAGTTTGCTCAATGCTTGGGCCATGCACCGATCCTACACGCTGCGCTGCCGCACGGGCAGCATTGACGAGGGCCCAATGGCAGGCCTACCTTGGCGGAGCCCTGCCCCGCCCGCTTGATTTTTCTTGGGCTGCCAGCACGCCGTCAGCCGCGTCGCGGCAGCCCCCGGACTGTGGACGCACCGCTTGATTGCCCGATCCCGCATCCCGCCCTACCAATCCCGGCCTCAAAACATCTCGCGCTGCAGTCCCAGGGTCGACAACACCTTGCTGGAGATTTCTTCGATCGAGGTGTTGGTGGTGCTCAGCGTGGGAATGCGCTCCAACTGGAACATGCGCTCGGCGGTTGCGACTTCGCGTCGGCAGGTTTCTGCCGCGCTGTAGCGCGAGTTGGCGCGACGCTCCTGACGAATCTGCTGCAACCGTTCCGGGTCGATGGTCAGGCCGAACAACTTGTTGCGGTAATTACGCAACCGCGGCGGCAGTCGTTCGCTTTCCAGATCTTCTTCGGTCAACGGATAGTTGGCGGCGCGGATGCCGTAATGCAAGGCCAGGTAGATGCAGGTGGGCGTCTTGCCCGCGCGCGACACCGCCACCAGGATCACGTCGGCCTCGTCATAGTTGAGCGCAATGCCGTCGTCGTGACTCAGCGCGAAGTTCATCGCATTGATGCGGCGGTGATAGGTGTCGAAATCGACCATGCCGTGCGCGCGGCCCACGCGCGAGTGGCGCGGCGCGTTGAGCTCGCGCTCCAGCGGTTCGATGAAGGGCGCGAACACATCCAGCATCAAGGCACCGCTTTCGGCCAGGATCATGCTCAGCTGTGGATCGACGCATGAATTGACCACCACCGGGCGCACCTGGTAACGCTCGCCGGCAGCGCGCACCCGCATCGCGGCATCGCGCGCTTTTTCTGCATCATCAATGAACGACATGCGGTCGGTGACGAAGTTGAACCCGCTGAACTGGGTGAGCAGGCTATGCCCAATCGTTTCAGCGGTGATACCGGTTCCATCGGAGACGTAAAACACCGGCCGGATTGTTGACATCAAGACCACCTCTTTGAACTAGTGTCCAAAACTTACGGGTTCATGCTTGTGCAGGTTCCGCTGTGCACTGCATCATAGCGGCTTCTTCCTACGGTCGCGGCCATTCAGCCCGCTCGGGCGATGGCCTTACGGAGCATCGCGCTTGAACGAGAACATCCTGTGGTTGCATGAGCTACGCCTGGCCGATCTGGCCCGCGTAGGCGGTAAAAATTCCTCGCTCGGCGAGATGATCGGCAACTTGGCCGGGTTGGGCGTTTCGGTTCCGGGTGGATATGCGACCACTTCAGAAGCGTTCAAGGACTTCATCGCGCATAACGATTTGTCCAAGCGGATTTTCGACAAGCTTGCAACGCTGGACGTCGAAGACGTTACCGCGCTCACTGTGGCCGGCAAGGAAATTCGCGGCTGGGTGATCGATGCGCCGCTGCAGCCGGAACTGGACCGCGACATCCGCACCGCCTACGAACAGCTGTGCGCAGAAAACGGCGGCGGCGAAGTCGCCGTAGCAGTGCGCTCTTCTGCAACGGCGGAAGATCTCCCGGACGCCTCCTTCGCAGGCCAGCAGGAAACCTTCCTCAACGTGACCGGCGCCGACGATGTCGTGCACAAGGTCAAGGAAGTGTTCGCCAGCCTCTACAACGACCGCGCGATTGCGTACCGCGTGCACCATGGCTTCAAGCACGAAGACGTGTTCCTGTCGGCCGGCGTGCAGCTGATGGTGCGCTCGGGCGTCGGCGCGGCCGGCGTGTTGTTCACGCTGGACACCGAGTCCGGCTTCCGCGATGTGGTGTTCGTCACGTCCAGCTTCGGCCTGGGCGAAATGGTCGTGCAGGGCGCGGTCAATCCCGACGAGTTCTACGTCTACAAGCCCACGCTCACGGCAGGCAAGCCGGCGATCCTGCGTCGCTCGCTCGGCAGCAAGGCGATCCGCATGGTGTATTCGGATGTGCCCGGCGAGCGCGTGCGTACCGAAGACACCCCGGTGGAACTGCGCAACACCTTCTCGATCAGCGACGAAGATGTGCAGGAGCTTTCCAAGCAGGCGCTGGTGATCGAAAAGCATTACGGCCGCCCGATGGACATCGAGTGGGCCAAGGACGGCGTGAGCGGCAAGCTGTTCATCGTGCAGGCGCGCCCGGAAACGGTGAAGTCGCGCAGCCACGCCACCCAGATCGAGCGGTTCTCGCTGGACGCCAAGGGCGCCAAGATTCTGGTCGAAGGTCGCGCGGTCGGCGCCAAGATCGGTAGCGGCGTCGCGCGCGTGGTGCGCTCGCTGGAAGACATGAACCGCGTGCAGGCGGGCGACGTGTTGATCGCTGACATGACCGACCCCGATTGGGAGCCGGTGATGAAGCGTGCATCGGCGATCGTCACCAACCGTGGCGGACGTACCTGCCATGCGGCGATCATCGCGCGCGAACTCGGGGTGCCGGCCGTGGTCGGCTCGGGCAACGCCACCGATATGATCAGCGACGGTCAGGAAGTGACGGTCAGCTGCGCCGAAGGCGATACCGGCTTCATCTACGACGGCCTGCTGCCGTTCGAGCGCACCACCACCGACCTGGGCAACATGCCGCCGGCCCCGCTCAAGATCATGATGAACGTGGCAAACCCGGAGCGCGCCTTCGACTTCGGCCAGCTGCCCAATGCCGGCATCGGCCTGGCGCGCCTGGAGATGATCATCGCCGCGCACATCGGCATCCATCCGAACGCGCTGCTGGAATACGACAAGCAGGACGCCGACGTCCGCAAGAAGATCGACGCCAAGATTGCTGGCTACGGCGATCCGGTGAGCTTCTACATCAACCGTCTGGCCGAAGGCATTGCCACGCTGACCGCCTCGGTGGCGCCGCACACGGTGATCGTGCGGTTGTCGGACTTCAAGTCCAACGAGTACGCCAACCTGATCGGCGGCTCGCGTTACGAGCCGCACGAAGAGAACCCGATGATCGGCTTCCGCGGCGCCAGCCGGTAT
This sequence comes from Xanthomonas sp. WHRI 10204, assembly GCF_040202875.1. Classification (NCBI taxonomy): domain Bacteria; kingdom Pseudomonadati; phylum Pseudomonadota; class Gammaproteobacteria; order Lysobacterales; family Lysobacteraceae; genus Xanthomonas; species Xanthomonas sp. WHRI 10204. The sequence continues at coordinate 1,895,779 of NZ_JBEGDW010000001.1, read as the reverse complement.
GTCGACCCGTCCTTTACCAAGGCGTTCTCGCTGGAGTGCAAGGCGGTGTTGAAGGTGCGCAACGAGATGGGCCTGGACAATCTCTGGGTGATGATCCCGTTCGTGCGGACGCTGGAAGAAGGCCGCAAGGTGATCGAAGTGCTGGAGCAGAACGGACTCAAGCAGGGCGAGAACGGGCTGAAGATCATCATGATGTGCGAGCTGCCGTCCAACGCGCTGCTGGCCGATGAATTCCTGGAGATCTTCGACGGCTTCTCGATCGGCTCCAACGACCTGACCCAGCTGACCTTGGGCCTGGACCGCGATTCGTCGATCGTGGCGCATCTGTTCGATGAGCGGAACCCGGCGGTCAAGAAGCTGCTGTCGATGGCGATCAAGTCGGCGCGCGCCAAGGGCAAGTACGTGGGCATCTGCGGCCAGGGGCCGTCGGATCACCCGGAACTGTCCGAGTGGTTGATGCAGGAAGGCATCGAGTCGGTGTCGTTGAATCCTGACACCGTGGTCGATACCTGGCTGCGTCTGGCCAAGCTCAAGAGCGAGAGCTGATGGGACTGTTGGGTGCAGTGATGGCGGCAGCTGCGGGAGCAGCTGCTGCCAAACCGGCGGCGACGGCAACTGCAGAGCCGGCGTTCAACTGGGCAAAGATCCCGTGGGCGCAATACGCGTTGAACTGGGGGGTGGCGCTGCTGATCGTGGTGGTCGGCATGTGGTTGGCCAAGCAGCTCAGCCAGTGGCTGCATCGTGCATTGACCCGTGCACGTATCGAAATCACGTTGACCAACTTCCTGCGCAATGTGATGTATGCATTGCTGCTGGTGTTGGTGTTCGTCAGCGCGTTGAGCCAGATCGGCGTACCGCCGACCTCGTTGATTGCGGTGCTCGGTGCGGCGGGCCTGGCAGTCGGTCTGGCGTTGAAGGACTCGCTGTCCAACATCGCCGCCGGCGTCATGCTGATCGTGCTGCGGCCGATGCGCGATGGCGACCATGTGGCGATCGCGGGCCAGGAAGGCATTGTCGATGAGATCCGGATCTTCCAGACCCGTCTGCGGACCTTCGACGAGCGCATGATCACCCTGCCCAACAGCACCATCACCACGGCGCCCATCATCAACTACAGCACCCTGCCCAACCGCCGCCTGGAAGTGACAGTGGGCGTGGGTTATCAAGATGATCTGAAAAAAGCGCAGCAGTTGTTGCTGCAGATCGCCAAGGACAATCCGAACGTCCTGGATTCACCCGCACCGTTCGTGCAGGTGACCAACCTGGGCGAGAGCACGGTCGATCTGATGCTGTTTGCTTACGCCACCAATGGCAATTTTGGTGCGGCCAAGAGCAGCACGCTGGAGCAGATCCGCAACCAGCTGCTGGAAAACGGGCTCAACATTCCGTACCCGCAGCGCGACCTGCATGTGTATCACCACGATGCCGATGGCAAGCCGATCTCGGATCTGTTGCACAAGGGCATCGCCGACGATGGCGACCTGACCAAGGGCCCGCCGTTGGCGCGCTGAACGTCTGCGTCATCTGTAAAAAGCAAAAGGCCGCATCGAAAGATGCGGCCTTTTATGTTTGTCACTGGCTGCTGCGATTTTACTGCGATTGCGACCGGTTGCCCTGGCGTTGGCGCGCTCGACGCGCAGCCTGCCAAAACGCATGCCGCCCATCGGCCAGATCAGCCCTGCGTGCCAGCCTCGGTATCACCGCCGAGCGCACCCATGAACTGCCGATAGTGGCGCAGTTCGTCGATGGAATCGCGCACATCGCTAAGCGCGGTGTGTGCCGAGTTCTTGGCAAATCCGTTGGCCACCGTCGGTGCCCAGCGGCGCGCCAGTTCCTTGATGGTGGACACGTCGAGGTTGCGGTAGTGGAAATAACGTTCCAGGCGCGACATCTGGCGGTGCAGGAAGCGGCGATCCTGGCAGATCGAGTTGCCGCACATCGGCGAGGCGCCGGCGCGGATCCATTCGCCCAAAAAGGCTACCGTCTGCGCTTCGGCCTGTGCGTGGGTGACCTGGCTGTCGAGCACACGCTGCCACAGGCCCGAACGACGGTGCTGGTTGCGGTTCCACTCATCCATCGCTTCCAGCGTTGCCAGCGGATGGGCGATGGCCAGTTCCGGTCCTTCGGCCAGCACGTTCAACTGCGCATCGGTCACGATGGTGGCGATCTCGATGATCGAATCGCGATCGGTATCCAGGCCGGTCATTTCCAGATCGATCCAGATCAGTCGGTCGTTGCCCGCAACGTTGTCTGCCATATCACCGTCCTGTGGAGGCCGTTGCCGGCCGGGGTACTGAAAGGGCGCGCATCATACCGCGGCCATGCCGCTCAGGGTACGAGCGGCGGCTTGCCACGCTTGGCGCGAAAATAATTGGTCAGCCGCAGGCTTGACTCTGCCGCCAACACGCCGCCTGACACCTGCACGCGATGGTTATGACGCGGGTCGGCCAACAGGTCGAAGACACTGCCGCAGGCGCCGGTCTTGGGGTCGCTGGCGGCGAACACCACGCGCGCGATGCGCGCGTGGATCATGGCCATGGCACACATCGCGCACGGCTCCAGGGTGACGTACAGGGTGCAACCGATCAGGCGGTGATTGGCCAGACGGCATCCGCCTTCGCGCATGGCCATGATCTCGGCATGTGCGCTGGGATCGTGACTGGCGATGTTGTAGTTCCAGCCCTCGCCCAATACGTTGCCATCGGCATCGATCAACACCGCACCAACCGGGATTTCGTCATAGTCGCGCTCGGCACGCTCGGCCAGACGCAACGCATGCTGCATCCACTGCGTATCGATGACCGCCTGCGGTGAATCGATCGACATCGCGGCCGGCACACTCACTTCGCCTTGCCGCCCTGGCGGTCGAGAAACGCGGCGAATGCGGCAACGGTCGCCTCGCTGACATGGTGTTCGATGCCTTCCGCATCGCGACGCGCGGTGGCTTCGTCGATGCCGAGTGCGAGCAGGAAGCGCTCGACGATCTGATGCCGCTGCCGGCTGGAAGCCGCCAACGCCTCCCCGGCCGGGGTCAGGAACACACCGCGGTACGGGCGCTGCACGACCCAGCCGTCGCGGACCAGGCGCTTGAGCATCTTGGCCACGGTGGGCTGAGCCACGCCCAGGCGCGCTGCGATATCGACCTGCCGCGCCTCGCCGCCATCGACCAGTAGATCGGAGATCAGCTCCACATAGTCCTCAACCAGCTCGGCGCGGCGCGCTTCGCGCACCTGGCGGAAGCTCTCCATATGCACCTGCGCATCGATCAGGGACGGCGTGGCCGCCTCCAGCTTTTCGCTCTTGCCCACCCGCATCCTCGTCGTCGCATCCGGCATAGGTGCCGGGGTGCGTAGTGTGAAGCACGCAGCCGATCAATACGATTGAGTTTGCCAATGCTCAATAGCATAGCACTTGCTATATCATCCATCCGACGCCCCCAACCCGCCGCCCTGCATGTCCGTCGACACCGTTGCCTCCGCACGTTCGCCCGCCTCTACCAACGGTGGGCTTGGCGATCATCACGCCAGCGTTGCTGTGCCCAAGAACGGCCATTGGTGGTTCCGGCTGCTGGCCTTTTTGGGCCCGGGCTACATGGTGTCGGTGGGCTACATGGATCCGGGCAACTGGGCCACCGATCTGGCCGGCGGCTCGCAGTTCGGCTATCTGCTGCTGTCGGTGATCCTGCTGTCCAACGTCATGGCGATCGTGTTGCAGAGTCTGTCGGCGCGGCTGGGTATCGCCACCGGGCTGGATCTGGCGCAGGCCTGCCGTGCGCGCTACCCACGTGGCGTGAACCTGGCGCTGTGGGGACTGTGCGAGCTGGCGATCATCGCCTGCGATCTTGCCGAAGTGATCGGCACCGCGATCGCATTGAAGTTGTTGTTCGGCATTCCGCTCACCGTGGGCGCGATCATCACCGCGATCGATGTGGTGCTGGTGCTGTTGCTGATGAATCGCGGCTTCCGGGCGCTGGAAGCATTTGTGATGGCGTTGCTGCTAATCATCTTCGTCTGCTTCGGTATCCAGATCGCCTTGGCGGCACCGCCGATCGCCGCAGTGCTGGGCGGCTTCATTCCGCGTGCGCAAGTGGTCACCGACCCGCAGGCGCTGTATCTGGCCATCGGCATCATCGGCGCCACGGTGATGCCGCATAACCTGTATCTGCATTCGTCGATCGTGCAGACGCGCGCCTACCCGCGCGATGACGCGGGACGCCGCTCGGCACTGCGCTGGGCCGTCACCGACAGCACGGTGGCGCTGATGTTCGCGTTGTTTATCAACGCCTCGATCCTGATCCTGGCTGCTGCGGTGTTTCATGCGCAGGGCCGCACCGATGTACAGGAAATCGAACAGGCGCATGCCTTGCTCGCGCCGATGCTCGGCGTGGGGTTGGCCTCGACCTTGTTTGCGGCCGCCCTGCTTGCTTCGGGCGTCAACTCGACGGTCACCGCGACGTTGGCCGGGCAGATCGTGATGGAAGGCTTCCTGCAATTGCGCTTGCCGCCGTGGCTGCGCCGCTTGCTCACCCGCGGCATCGCCATCGTGCCCGTCGTCGTGGTGACCTGGTTATATGGCGAGGCCGGCACCGCGCGGCTGTTGGTGCTGAGCCAGGTGGTGCTGTCGATGCAATTGCCGTTTGCGGTGATCCCGTTGGTGCGCTTTGTCTCGGACCGAACATTGATGGGCGCGCTGGTGGCGCCGGCCTGGTTGGTGCGTACAGCCTGGGTGATTGCGGCGGTGATCGTTGTATTGAACGGCAAGCTGCTGTGGGACACCGCGCTGCATTGAGCTTCGGGCGCAACACGCCCGCTGGATGGGATGCAGGCCTGTCGCACGTTGCAGAGCCGGGCGTCGATGCGCTGGGGTGTCATCGTGCGTTGCAGAGCCCGATATCGATGCACGCGGACGCGTCGCGCAGCGCCGCGATTCGCCAAGATTGCGCTTGTAGTGCGGGCCGATCCACAACGTTGGATCGGCTACAACAAACAATCTGATCCGCAGCGTTGCCGATAACTTTTATAGAGCGCACGCAGATGCAATCTGCACTGCGACGCAGGCGGTCTACTGCTCGCATGCACCGGCACGCCCGTGGCCTGCCTCGCGCTGCGCGGCGCGGCCACGCGCCAGCATGATGCGCACCGCATCGAGCGACCGCCGGGCTGCATGCCCCTCGCCCACAGGAGGTTCCATGGATCCGTTCGAGGCGCATCCGGCCGACGCCGGACGCCGCAGCTTTCTCATCACCGGCACAGTCGCCGTGGCAGCGTTGTCGTTGCCCGCGTTCGCCACCGCCGCAGCTCCCGCACGCGCCCCCGCTGCCACCCCGCCCCACTCGTCCACTCACGGAGTCAACTCGATGTCCAATTTCGTCAAACGCCCCGACGGCGCCAACATTTTCTACAAGGATTGGGGCAAGGGCCAGCCGGTCGTCTTTGCACATGGCTGGCCGCTCAGCGCCGATGCCTGGGACCCGCAGATGCTGTTCATGGGTCAGCACGGGTATCGCGTGATCGCGCACGACCGCCGCAGCCATGGCCGCTCGTCGCAGACCTGGGACGGTAACGATATGGACACCTACGCCGACGATCTGGCCGCCGTGATCGACGCGCTGGACCTGAAGGACGCGATCCTGGTCGGCCATTCCACCGGCGGTGGCGAAGTGGCGCACTACGTTGGCCGCCATGGCAGCAAGCGCGTGGCCAAGGTGGTGTTGGTCGGCGCGGTGCCGCCGCAGATGGTCAAGAGTCCGACCAATCCCGGTGGCCTTCCGATGAGCGTGTTCGACGGTATCCGCGACGGCGTTGCCAAGGACCGCTCGCAGTTCTATCAGGACCTGACCACGCCGTTCTTCGGTGCCAACCGTGATGGCAACAAGGTCACCCAAGGCATGCGCGATTCGTTCTGGCTGCAGGGCATGCTGGGCGGACACAAGGGTCAGTACGACTGCATCAAGGAATTTTCCGAGGTCGATTACACCGCCGACCTGAAGAAGATCGATGTGCCGGCGCTGGTGGTGCATGGCGACGACGACCAGATCGTGCCGATCGATGCGTCAGGCAAGTTGTCGGCCAAGATCATCAAGAACGCCGAACTGAAGATCTACGCCGGCGCACCGCACGGGTTGACCATCACCCACGCCGATCAGTTCAACAAGGATCTGCTGGCCTTCGCCAAGAGCTGATTCTTGCTTCAATGCTTAAGACAAAGGCCGGCTCGGGAGAGTCGGCCTTTTGTTTTGGTACGCATGGATGCGTGGTGATGAGGGCAGCCGCGTTTGTGTCGATAGGCCTGTTGCTATTCTTTAGGGAGTGCATGGCAACACCGCGCATGGTGGATGGATCACAGGCGAGCCGAGGACCTGTGCTGCGCTCGAAAAGATGCCGAGCCAGCAAGCGAGGTGGCAACGCGTCACCTTCCCACCGTGAGCGCAACAAAGGTCAACCGACCACGCTTATGCGTGGACGCGCAAGTCACGATTTGGCGCAACACCCAGCTGGACAGAATGAAACCGCCAATCATCGCAACCACCAGCAACGCGCCGGTCCGGCGTGGCAGTGCCGGCAACTATAGGTCAAGCAATCGGCATCCAATGCTGATCAGCAGCGCAAGCGATACGCCGACCAGTGCAAGACTTTTGCATCGCTCTGCCCTACCCGACCTTGCTGCAAATGGGGCCGCTGCACGGAATGAGATTGCACGTAGTCCGCTTGGCCAGAAAATGCTCCAGCAATGCGTAATCCCAGTTCATTGCCAGCACCAGCAAGGTGCCCACAAACGCGATGGCTGCGGGCGACGGAATTCCCGCCGCTCGCAGCCCAAATCACTGGCCGTGTCAGTGCCAGGCCGATTATGCGTGTCGCGTGGAAGTGCTCAGATATCCGAATGCGCATGCGGCGGTAACGCAACACCGCCGCCGCCGACGAAGTGACGGACCACGGGTGCGCGTTCGCCTTGATGCAGTGCGCGGATCTGCTCCTGCAACTGGCGGTCGTCGCCGGTGACGCGCTCGTGCTGGCGCAGATGTTCCAGCCACGAAGCGACGATGAAATATTCCAGTTGCACGCCGGGCGTGGCGGCGTCTTCGGCAATGCCCCAGACCACCGCGCCATCACGACGCCGTGCGTTGCCCAGCTGCGTCATCAACTGCAAAAAGGTGACGCGTGCGTCGGCGGCGATGCGGTACTCGACCGTCACCAGCACCGGGCCGCGATCGTGTTCGACCGCATCCGATTGCGCCGGTGCAGGCCAATGCCCGCCGGGGGCAAGGTCCAGCTGCTCGGTGCCGGCAATGCGCGCACGCTTGACCAGCAACGCCGCGATCACCGCACCAGCGGCAGCGATCTGCAGGGCGGTCGCGATCGAGGTGCGCTGTGCCAGCGCGCCCCAGACCAGCGAACCCGACGCCATACCCGCAGAAAACACCACGATGTACAGCGACAATGCACGTGCGCGCACCCAGGCAGGCACCGCCGTTTGCGCGGCGATCTGCAAGGACGACAGCACCGTGATCCACGCCAGGCCGTTGACCACCATCACCACGCACAGCACACCGATCTGACGCGACAACGCCAGCCCCAGCAACGATGCTGCACACACCAGGGTGGCCACAAACACCAGCAGGTCACGGTCGTAACGCGCACGCAGGCGTGGCAGCAGCAAGGCGCCACTGATCGCACCGATGCCGATACAGCCCAACAACACGCCATAACTGCCGGCACCCAACTGCATGTCGCGACGCACCACCAAAGGCAGCAATGCGGTCAACGCACTGGCGAACAGGAAGAACCCAGCGGCCTTGATCAGTACCGCCTGCAGGCGCCCGGCGCGCGCGGCATAGCGCAGACCGGCACGCAAGCCCGCGCCGAAGCTCTCCGGTGGCAATGCAGAGGCATGCGCGTCGCGGCGCCAACGCCACAACACCACCAGCATCAATCCGAAGGTCACGCCATTGAGCAGAAATGCCCAAGGCGGACCGAATTGCGCCACGATCAGGCCGCCCACCGCCGGGCCAATCGAGCGGGCGATGTTCATGCCGATCGAATTGAGCGCCACCGCAGAGGCCAGCATCGGCCGCGGCACCAGCTCCGACACGATCGCCGCCTGCGCGGGCATTGCCATCGCTGCGCCCATGCCCATCGCAAAGGTCAATGCCACCAACACCCACGGGGTAAGCAACTGCAGATGCGACAGCAAAGCCAAGACGCCGGCCACCAGCAACATCCAGCCCTGGGTGAGCATCAGGTAGCGACGGCGGTCGACGATGTCGGCCAGCGTGCCGGCCACCAGCGCGAACAACACCACCGGCAAGGTGGTGGCCGATTGCACGGCCGCCACCATCAACGGCGAGCCGGTCTGTTCGGCCATCACCCAGGACGCGGCGACATCGTTGATCCAGGTGCCGATGTTGCTGCCTAAAATGGCCAGCCATAACGCACGAAAGATCGGCTCGCGCAGCGGCGCCCAGGCACCGCCATCGGCGGGTGCGGCAGAAGAAGTCATCGCGGCAAGGCTCCAGTTGACGGGGTGAAACAAACAAGGTGACGGTATGAGAGGCGCCGGCAGGCGCATCGAGACAGTGCCGATTTCAGAACGCGAAACACGCGCAACCCAATGCGCCCCAGAAGCCGCGCAGATCATCGCTGGGCGCAGCATGCTGCGCTGCATGTCCATGCGGCCCGTGCGCGCGACACCCGTGGCCGTGCGTGTGCACATGCGCGGCACTGGCAAGGCCGCTGACCGCACCGCCCACGTGATAGCCACCGAACCGATTGACCGGCGACCAGTCCGGCATGGCCGGCGGCAAGGTCGGCGCCAGCGCGGCAAAGTCGCCATCGCCATGCACCACGCGCCCACCCAACACAGTCAGCACGCTGGTGATGTCGGCAATGGCGGCATCATCCACACGGAAGTAGTCATCCGACAGCACGATGAAATCGGCCAGCTGCCCCGCCGCCAGCGTGCCCTTGTTGCTCTCGTCGCCAGAGAACCATGCGCTGCCCTGCGTCCACAGCCGCAACGCCTGCTCACGGTCGAGCAGGTTCTCTTCGCCGTACAGGGCCAGGCCGCCCACCGTGCGTCCGGTGACCAACCACGACAACGCCACCCACGGGTTGTAACTGGCCACACGCGTCGCATCGGTGCCGGCGCCCACCGGCACGCCGGCGGCCAGCATGCGACGTACCGGCGGTGTGTGCCGCGCAGCCTGCACGCCGTAGCGTTCGACAAACGCTTCGCCCTGATACGCCATGCGATGTTGCACGGCGATGCCGCCGTTCAATGCACGAATGCGATCGATATTGCGCGGCGTGATGGTCTCGGCGTGATCGATGAACCAATGCAGGCCATCGAATGGAATGTCGGCGTTGACCTTTTCGTAGACATCGAGAATGCGTTCGATGCTTTCGTCATAGGTGGCATGGATACGGAACGGCCAGCGTTTTTCGACCAGCAGCCGCACCACCTGCTCCAGCTCGGGCTCCAGCTCCGGCGGCAGCTCCGGGCGCGGCTCGCTGAACTGCTCGAAATCCGCTGCGGAAAACACCAGCATTTCGCCGGCGCCGTTGTGCCGCAGCAGATCGTCGCCCTTGCGTACCGGCAGCATCTCGGTCCAGCCGCGGAAGTCGTCGACTTCCTTGCCCTTGTTCTGGGTGAACAGGTTATAGGCAATGCGCACGCTCAATTGGTCGGCCGCATGTAGCTGCTCGATGACCTGGTAGTCCTCCGGATAATTCTGGAAACCACCGCCGGCATCGATCACCGAAGTGATGCCCAGCCGGTTGAGTTCGCGCATGAAATGACGCGTGGAATTGGCCTGGTACTCCAGCGGCAGGCGCGGGCCCTTGGCCAGGCTGGCGTAGAGAATCAGGGCATTGGGTTTGGCCAGCAGCAAGCCGGTGGGATTGCCCAACTTGTCGCGCTCGATGCGCCCGCCTGGCGGATCGGGAGTAGCCTTGTCGTAGCCGCAGGCGCGCAAGGCCGCGCGGTTGAGCAAGGCACGGTCGTAGAGATGCAGCAAAAACACCGGCGTATCCGGTGCGATGGCGTTGATTTCGTCCAGGGTCGGCAGGCGCTTTTCGACGAACTGATGCGCGGTGAAGCCACCGACCACCCGCACCCATTGCGGCGCTGGCGTGCGGTCGACCTGCGCCTTCAACATCGCCATGGCATCGGCAAGCGAACGGACGCCATCCCAGCGCAGTTCCAGGTTGTAGTTGAGTCCGCCGCGGATCAGATGGGTGTGGCTGTCATTGAGTCCGGGCAGCAGGCGTCGGCCTTGTGCGTCGATGCTGCGGGCGCCGTTTGCCAGCGCCATGATCTGCGCGTCGTCGCCCACCGCCACGATGCGCCCATCGGCCATTGCAATGGCAGTGGCGCTGGGCTGACGAGGATCCAGCGTGGTAATGCGCGCATTGCGAACGACAAGATCGACCATCGGAGATTTCCTTGAAGCAGACGAAGCGCCGGGCAAGGCGCCCAACGCAAGACCGGCCGCAGCGCCCTGCATCCACAGGCGCCGCCCGGCATCGTGATCATTGGGTGCGCTGCTCATGCGGCACCACGCTTGCGCAGCCCATCCAGCGACCACGCGCCACCGCCGGCAGCGACCAGGGCCAGTAACACCAGCAACCACATCAGCGGGTACTCCATGCCACCGTGCATCCAGAACCAGCCCTTGGGCACGGCCACCACCACGGTGGTAGCGATGAACACCGCTGCCAGCGCGGCACTGGCACGCGTCCATAGACCCAGCAACACCGCCAATCCGGAAAGCGTCTGCACCAAGGCCAGCAGCAACGGCAACGGCGCTGCAGACGGAAAGCCGAATTGCTGCAATTCAGCGGCAAAACCGGGCAGCCCCGGACCACCGAACCATCCCAGCAACTTGCCCAGGCCATGCGGCAACAGGAAGCCGCCGCCGACAATGCGCAGCATCAACAACGCCGACGCAAGGCCGGCATTGCCGCGTGGTGCCGATGCGTTCAATGCCCGCCTTCCTGCGCGCCGAACATGGTCTTGGCGTATTGAATGCCGATGCCGTAGCCGCCTGCATGCGCACGTGCGATGCCGGTGGTGAGGTCGTAGGTGTCGCTACGCGCCCAATCGCGCTGCAATTCCAGCAGGTACTGCACGCTGGTGATGGGCGCGGCGCCGGCCTGCACCATGCGTGTCACTGCACGCTCGTGCGCTTCGTCGCTGACATCGCCGCAGGCGTCGGTGATGACGTACACCTCAAACCCCTGCTCGATCGCCGACAGCGTCGGGCCGACGATGCACACGCTGGTCCACAGCCCGGCAATCACCAGACGCTGCTTGCCGATGGCGTTGATGCGATCGATCACGCCCTGGTCTTCCCAGGCATTCATGCTGGTGCGGTCGAACACCGGCTCGCCGGCAAAGATCTCCGGCAACTCGGGAAACAGCGGACCGGAGAACGACTTTTCTGCAACGGTGGTCAGAATCACCGGCACCTTGAAGCCTTTGGCACCCTTGGCAATCAACGACACGTTGTTGCGCAGCGCCGAGATGTCGATGGTGTGCGTGGCGAACGCCATCTGCGATTGATGGTCGATCAGGATCAGCGCGTGATCGGCGGGCGACAACAGGGATTTACCGGGGACGGCAGTGGCAGTGGTCATGCGTGATGCTCCATGGGTGTTGAAGAGGAATGAGCGTTGTGCCGATGTGCACGCGGTGCGGGTGTCGCGGTGCAGGTAACGTTCGCCACTTGGGCGGCAAAGCGTGCCGGCGTGCACCCTGTGGCGTTGCGGAAGCTGCGCACGAAATGGCTTTGATCGAAGAAGCACAGATCAGTGGCGATCTGGCTGATGGTGTGGCGGCCTTCGCGCAGCATCGCCTGTGCGCGTTCGAGCCGACGCCGCCGCAGATACTCCATCGGGCTGGCGCCAATCGCGTCGCGAAACACGCGTGCGAAATGGAAACGGCTCATGCAGGCGGCGCCGGCCAGTTGCGTCACGCCGATGGGCTCATACAGATGTGTGTCGATGTACTGCAGCGCTCTTGCAACAGCACGTGCGCGTGGGGCATGCAGTACTCGCACATTGCCTGCCTGCAGATCGGGGCGACCAGCGGCAATCAGACTTGCCATGTGGCGTCTCCGGCGGGGAATGTCGCCATGGTGCGGCGAACATCCGTATCGCCCCACCCCTGATGGTGAGGCGGATCGCTCACTCTTTAGGGTGAGTCACATGCCGCTGCGACAACCTGGCACCGGACCTCACGCCTGCATCGATGCGACATGCACCACGCGTGCACGCCAACACAGCAAGCGATAGCGCGCATCCCTTCTGCTGTGTGCGTTGCAGTGTCCAGGTCGGCATCGACACCGCAGCGGGCCAAGCGAACCCCACCGCGCAACACCACGCCCTACACAAGCAACGTTCCTGCGCCGATCGAATGCTGCCACCAACATTAGGGACGCCACGCAGCGCACACTGCGTCGCGACGGCACGCGCCCGACGCGATGCGCCAGTCCTTGCGTACTCCAGCCTTACCCGATTTGCTTTCCCACGTCCCCCCCCCCGAAAGAGGTGGTGGTGCTTCCCCCGATCTCGCCCGACAATGCTGCGATGCCGCATGAGCCCGTCATCCGATCCCCCCTGCTGTTTCGCCTGTGCGCGGCGGTGATCGTTGTGATGTGCAGTTGCTGGTGGGCATGCCCGCCCGTGCGCGCCGAAGGCATCGCCGCCACCCGTGCGGGGCTGCTGCAATTCCACCACACCGCCTGGAGCACCGAACGCGGCGCACCGGCCGACATCTGGGATATCCAGCAAGCCGACGCCGGGCCGTTGTGGTTGGCGACCGGCTTCGGTCTGTTTCAGTTCGATGGCGACCACTTCGCGCGGCAGGCACCGCCGGATGGCGAGGCCTACGCGTCGCACAACATGACCGCGCTGGCGCTGGCGCCGGACGACACTGCCTGGATCGGCTACTTCAACGCCGGCATCGATCGTCTCGCGGACGGTCACCTCACGCACTTCCGCCCGGGCAAGGACGTGCCCGACGGCATGGTGTTCCGCATCGAGCACGATGGCAGTGGACGCTGGTGGGCGGCCATCGATGGCGGTTTGTGCTGGTTCGATGGCCAGCGTTGGCAGCGTGCCGGTGCCGACTGGGGGTACACCGCCGAACGCGCGCATTGGTTGCTGCGCGATGTGCGCGGCACGCTATGGGTCAGCGACGGTACGCAGATTCTGTCGTTGCGGTCTGGCGGCAAGCGGTTCGAACCCAGCGGTCAGCAGGTGGGTGTCTACGTCACCATGGCCGAGAGCCCGGACGGTGCGATCTGGGTCGCAGACCCGTACCGCGGTGTGTTTGCGTTGACCGATGCGCAGGGCAATGTGTTGCCCGCAGCGGCGCGTGCCCGGCCGCAATTTCCCGGGTTATTCGCGCGGCGCATCCGCTTCATGCGCGATGGCGCGCTGTGGGGCAGCGACTACGCGGCGCATGGTCTGTTCCGGATTGCCTTGCCCACTTCGCCCACGCCGGTGCTGGAGCGCTTCGGACCGGTGCAGGGGCTGACCTCGGCCACCGCCGGCCCGTTGCTCGAAGACCGCGAAGGCAATTTGTGGGCCGGCACCAATCTTGGCCTCAACCGCTTCCGGCATCGCGCGTTGCTGCCGCTGGCGCCGTTGCTGCCGGGCCAGGCAATGGCCGTGGCGACCTTCAATCCCTCACCCGACACGTCTGCACGCCCGCTCCTGGCCAGCCTGCGCGATGGCCGGCTGCTGGCGTTGAGCCGCGATCGCGTCGCAGGCCTGCAGCATGGTGCGTCCACCCACATCCTGGATGTGCCAGCGACCACCAACGGCTGGGTGCTTGGCGAGCACGCCCTGCTGCGTCTGCAGGCCGGCCGCGCGCAGCCCGTAACGCTGCCGCTCGGCCTGACGACCGGCGCCATCCGCGCCTTCGTCGTCGACAGCCGCAACCATCCCTGGGTCTGCCCCGATGCGAGCGGCCCCTACGCATTCGATGGCAGCGCCTGGCAGCCACTGGCCAATCTGCAGGACACCCCGTGCACGGTGCTCGCCAACACGCAGGATGGCGGCATCTGGGTGGGCACCATCAAGGGCGATGTGCGCTTGCTGCGGAGCAGGCAGTTGACGCACTACAGCGCCGAAGATGGCCTGTCGGTGGGGCCGATCACCGCCATCTGGCAACGCCCCTCGCTCACCCTGGTCGCCGGCGAAACCGGGCTGGCAGCGCTGGGCGCCGATGGCCGTTTCCGGCAGGTGCCCGATCAGACCAATCCGCTCCTGCAAGGCATCACCGGCATCGTGCAGGACCGCCACGGCACCTTGTGGTTGAACGGCAACCGCGGCGTTGTGCAGATCAGTCAACGCGCGCTGCTGAGCAGCGTGCAATCGGGCGTGGTCAGCCCGGTCCTGCGCCTGTACGACATCATGGACGGGCTACCCGGTGTCGCCCAGCAGGCCACGCCGGTCCCCACGGCCATCGCTGCCGACGACGGCCTGCTGTGGTTCACCACCAATCAGGGCCTGGCCTGGCTGGACCCCGAACAGACCTACCGCAACCCCACCGCGCCGGAGGTCTTCATCACCGAAGTGGTTGCCAACGACCGCCCCTATCCGCGCACGGATGGACTGCGGCTGCCCCAATGGACCCACCGCCTGCGCATCGGCTACGACGCAGTCAGCCTCACCCGCCCCGAGCGCGTGCGCTTTCGCTACCGGCTGGAAGGCGTGGACGCGCAGTGGCAGGACGCCGGCAATCGTAACGAGGCGTTCTATACAAACCTCACGCCCGGCCGTTACCGCTTCCGCATTGCCGCCGCCAACAACGATGGCGTGTGGAACGAGCGCGGAGACACGCTGGACTTCGTGATCGAGGCGGCCTTCGTGCAGACCTGGCAGTTCAAGGTGTGCGTCGCGCTGGCCTTGCTGCTGACGCTTGCGATCAGCTGGCGCATGCGCACCCGGCACGTTGCCGGACGCCTGCGCGCGCGGCTGGAAGAGCGTTACCGCGAACGCGAACGCATCGCCCGCGAGTTGCACGACACCTTGTTACAAGGCACCCAGGGGCTGATCCTGCGGCTGCATGCCGCCAGTCGCTCGTTGCCCGGCAACGACCCGCGCCGGCTGGAACTGGAGCAGGCAGTCGATCTGGCCGAGAACGCACTTATCGAAGGCCGCGACCGCGTCAACGGGCTGCGCGACAGTTATTCGCTGCGCCAGGATCTGGCCGCCGCATTGCAGCGCTCGCGCGATGCCACCATGCCCCCGCCTGCGGCCGAGCTGCAGGTCTCGGTGGAGGGTCGCCCGGTGGCGCTGCGCCCGATGGTGGCCGACGAACTGTTCCAGCTTGGCCGCGAAGCATTGGCCAATGCCGATCGCCACGCCGACGCCGCGCAGATCACGCTGGAACTGCGTTACGGTTCACGTGACTTCGTGCTGCGCATCCGCGACGATGGCTGCGGCCTGGACCCGGACGTGCTGCATGGCCAAACGCGCACCGGGCACTGGGGGCTGACCGGCATGCAGGAACGCGCGCAACGCATCGGCGCCAAGATGCAGTTGTGGTCGCGTCCGGGCAGCGGCACCGAAATCCAGATCATGCTTCCCGCCCGTACCGCCTATGCAACGCCACCGCGCTGGTGGTGGCCATTTCGACCTGCACAATCCACGGAGAGCTCCAATGGCTGAGATGATCAAACCGACCGACGTACTGGTGGTAGACGATCATCCGCTGCTGCGCGACGGTCTCAGCGCCATGCTGACCGCCGAACACGACATGCGCGTGGTCGGCGAAGCCGAAGACGGCGAGCAGGCAGTGGCCTGCTACGCCAGCCTGCGTCCGGACGTGGTGCTGATGGATCTGCAGATGCCGCGCGTGGATGGCGTCGAAGCCATCCAGCGTATCCGCCGCGTCGACCCCGCCGCCAAGGTCATCGTGCTGACCACCTATACCGGCGATGTGCGTGCGGTGCGCGCATTGCAGGCCGGCGCCTGCGGCTACCTGCTCAAGAGCGCACTGCGCCGCGAGCTGGTCGACACCATCCGCGACGTGCGGCGAGGCCAGCGCCGGCATGTTCCGGCGTCGGTGGCCGAAAACATCGCCGCCCACGTGCTCGACGATGCCCTCTCCGCCCGCGAGACCGAAGTGCTGAGTCTGGTCGCGACCGGATGTTCCAACAAACAGATCGGCAACGCCTTGAGCATTTCCGAAGAGACGGTCAAGGCACACATGAAGAACATCCTGGCCAAGCTCGGCGTGCGCGATCGCACTCATGCGGTCACCGTTGCCTTGCGCCGCGGGATCCTGTCGCTGGAAACCTGAGTGGCTGGCCGCTGGCCATGCCCATGGCCAAGCGGATGGCACATCCGGGTGGTTGCTCTGCAAACTGCGCGTCCTCCGGCTGCCGCGGCTCGGTAACAGCGGCAACCGGGTCCTGCAAAGACGCGTCTGTGGTCGATTGCCCCAAGGACAGCCACCCCAAACCGCCCACCGCACCCACCAGCAGCCACATTGCAACCCAGTCCACCATTCTTGAACGCAAGGCGCACGACGCGATCGACGCGCACTCTCAAATCGATCGGCTTGAGCTATCTTATGCACCGCCAAGCGGCATGGGGGCCGCTTCAGCATCTTGTCTGGCAGCCGATAACGGCTAGGTCCGACCGCTGCACTGCGCTGCGGCGGCACTCGATTCAATCATTTAAACGCGTTCAGGGGAATTGCGATGCTTCGTCACTCTTTGCGGGTGCGCCTGCTGTTGCCGGTGCTGGCCTTGGTGCTGGTTGTGGTGGTGGCACTCACGGTCATTCTGGCCATTACCGAAGCGAACCGGGTCAAGTTCGAAGCCGGCGACGCGATCGAGCGCCAGTCGGTGTCCTTGCAGACCTTGTTCGCGGTCACCCGCTCGATGATGCTCGACCGCGTCAATTCCTCGATGCGCCAGCTGCGCAAGGAAGCCAATGCGCAGGGCGCTCCGAGCATGGGCAGCGACATTCGCGTCGCCGACCGCAGCGCCAGCGACCTGCTGCTGGGCCAGCGCCCGCAGGCGAACTCCTTCACCATGCTGGACGACGTCACCGCGATCCACGAAGGCACCGCGACGCTGTTCTCGCGCACCGGCGATGAGTTCGTGCGTATCTCCACCAACGTCAAGAAGGAAGACGGCAGCCGCGCCATCGGCACCGTGCTCGATCCCAATGGCCAGGCCGCGGCCAAGCTGCGTAACGGCGAAAGCTTCTACGGCGTGGTCGACATCCTCGGCAACCCGTACGTCACCGGCTACGAGCCGATCTTTGCCGGCAACGACAAGCGCGTCATCGGCGCCTGGTACGTCGGCTACAAGGCCGACACCCAGGCCCTGGAAAACGTGGTCAGCAGCCGTCGCGTGCTCGATTCCGGCTTCATCGCCGTGTTCGACAGCAAGAACAAACTGCGCTTTCAGTCCACCACCGGTGCCACCACCGACACCGCCACCATCGAGCGCATCGTCAAGGAAAGCCCGGACGACTGGGTCGTGACCAAGCAGGAAGTGCCGGATTGGGGCTTCACCCTGGTCTCGGCGTATCCCAAGAGCGACGTCAATGGCGTGATCGTGCGTCAGTCGCTGTGGATCGCCGGCATCGGCCTGTTGGTTTGCGCACTGTTGCTTGGCCTGCAGTGGGCGCTGATCTGGAGCCGCGTGTTGCGCCCCATCCAGCATCTGACCACCGTGGCCGAAGAACTGAGCCTGGGCAAGTGGAACCACACCATCGAAGAGGTCAACCTCAAGGATGAAATTGGTACCCTGGCGCGCGCCATCTCCCGCCTGTCCAACAGTGTCCGGTTGGCCATGGAGCGCCTCAGCAAACGCTGAGCCGCTTCACCCGATTTCGTACCAGAT
This sequence comes from Xanthomonas sp. WHRI 10204, assembly GCF_040202875.1. Lineage (NCBI taxonomy): Bacteria > Pseudomonadati > Pseudomonadota > Gammaproteobacteria > Lysobacterales > Lysobacteraceae > Xanthomonas > Xanthomonas sp. WHRI 10204. Next base: position 1,877,907 of record NZ_JBEGDW010000001.1, on the reverse strand, counting down.
GATGCAAGGAAGACGCCATGTCCAATGAATTCCGTCCGCTGATCGATGTCCTGCGCGAGCTCAGGGCGTTGGCATTGAAGAAGGCGTCCGGCTTTCTGTTTGTCGTCACCGAAGAAAACCATTCCTGCATCGTCCGCCTCAACGCCGGACAGATCGAAGAAGTGGTCTTTCGCATGCTGCGCAATGATGAGGCGGTGCAACGCCTCACCATGGTCGGTGCCGCGAAGGCCCGCTTCCAGGTGGACCCCGGTGCCGGCATGGGCAAGCCGTCGTTGCTGAGCGAAGACTCGCGCCAGTGGTTGATGGGCGGCTTCGAACAGGATCTGGGCGGCGCACCTGCCCCGGCGCGCGCCGCCGTGGCACCCGCGCCGGTGGCGGCTTCACCGGTCGCAGCCGCCGCGCCAGCACCCGCGCCGTCAGGCAACGCCAGTGCCGGCGCGCCGGACGATCGCGTACGCGATGCCTTGGAAAAAGTCGCGCTGAACTACCTCGGCCCCATCGCCGGCATGCTCTGCGACGAAGCCTGGGACGCGTCCAGCGATATCGAGCAGGTGCTCAGCCAGCTCGGCGCCAACCTGGCCACACCGCAGGAAGCGCAGAAGTTCATGGCCGACGCACGTACGGCATTAGCAAAGGTGCGTTGAAGGTCATCTTCAGCGTGCTACAGCATCAAGCCGCGCACTGCGCGGCTTTTTTGTTGGTGCGGAAGTGTCAGCTCCCTTACTACGGGCCTTGTCACGGGCTTTCGCCTTCAATGCCTCGTCCCATGCCACAAAACCCTTGCTTGGCAATGCACAAGGCTGCCCAAAATTGCCAGACTCAAAAAGCAAAAAGCCCGCAGTTAAGCGGGCTTCAAGACATTTATTGCTAGTGGGTGCCCGGCAGTACCGGAGGTCCACTCACTCCCACTCGATCGTCGCCGGCGGCTTGCCGGAGATGTCGTAGACCACGCGCGAGACGCCGCGCAGTTCGTTGATGATGCGGTTGCTCACCGTGCCAAGGAAGTCGTACGGCAGGTGCGCCCAATGCGCGGTCATGAAGTCGATGGTCTCCACCGCGCGCAGTGCGATCACCCATTCGTACGCACGCGCATCGCCTACCACGCCGACAGATTTCACCGGCAAAAACACCGCAAATGCCTGGCTGGTCTTGTCGTACAGATCGGCCTTGCGCAGCTCGTCGATGAAGATCGCATCGGCCTTGGCCAACAGTTCGGCGTATTCGCGCTTCACTTCGCCCAGGATGCGCACGCCCAGGCCCGGGCCCGGGAACGGATGGCGATAGACCATGCTGCGCGGCAGGCCGAGTTCGACGCCGAGGCGACGCACTTCGTCCTTGAACAGTTCGCGCAGCGGTTCGACCAGGCCAAGCTTCATGTGTTCCGGCAGGCCGCCCACATTGTGGTGGCTCTTGATCACGTGCGCCTTGCCGGTCTTGCTACCGGCCGACTCGATCACGTCCGGATAGATCGTGCCCTGCGCCAACCACTTGGCATTGGCCAGTTTGTTGGACTCTTCGTCGAAGATATCCACGAACAGGTTGCCGATGATCTTGCGCTTGGCTTCCGGGTCGCTCACGCCTTCGAGCTTGGCGAAATAGCGGTCCGCCGCATTGACGCGAATCACCTTGACGCCCATGTGTTCAGCAAACATCGCCATCACCTGGTCGCCTTCCTGCCAACGCAGCAGGCCGGTATCGACGAACACGCAGGTCAGCTTGTCGCCGATCGCCTTATGCAACAGCGCCGCGACCACCGACGAATCCACACCGCCGGACAAGCCGAGAATCACTTCGTCATCGCCCACCTGTTCGCGCACGCGCGCAATCTGGTCGTCGATGATGTTGGCCGCCGTCCACAGGGTCTGGCAGCCGCAGACATCGACCACAAAGCGGCGCAGCAAGGTCTGGCCCTGCAGCGTGTGCGTCACTTCCGGATGGAACTGCACGCCGTACCAGCGCTTGTCCTCGTTGGACATGGCGGCCACCGGAATGCGGTCGGTCACGGCAGTAATGGTGAAGCCCGGCGGCACCTGCGACACGTGATCGCCGTGGCTCATCCACACGTTCAAGCGCGAGGCACCGGCATGGTCGGTCAAGCCGGAAAACAGTGCATCGGCCGCGACGACATCCACCTCGGCATGGCCGAATTCGCGTTGGTCGGCAGCTTCGGTGGCGCCGCCCAGCTGCGCAGCCAACGTCTGCATGCCGTAGCAGATACCGAACACCGGCAAGCCGCTGTCGAACACTTCCTGCGGCGCCACCGGCGCACCCGGCAAGGTGGTCGATTCCGGGCCACCAGACAGAATGATGCCCTTGGCCCCAAACCCGGCAATCTCGGACGGATCATGATCCCAGGCCCAGATCTCGCAGTACACGCCGATTTCGCGGATGCGCCGCGCGATCAACTGCGTGTACTGCGCGCCGAAATCGAGGATGAGGATCTTGTCGTTATGCAGGCTGGACATCGTTACTCGCAGGGCGAAGGCGGCGCGCTCGGCGCCACTCCAGGAAAAGAATAAGCAGCGGAGCGCAGAGCACTCCCGGCCACAACAAAAGCGTTCCCATCAGCAGGTAGAGCAAGCCGTAGAGCGCACTGGCCAGCAGTGTTGCCGACGCGACGCGCACCACCACGCGCTGCAGGTGTACGGTGGCGCCAAATGCCAACAGCACCGGGGCCGATGCCACCAACAGATACATCAACGCGAAGAACGTCCAGCGATACAACACTGAAGACACCGCCAGCAATCCCAGCGCCACCACGGTCATTGCCGAGATGACCGCAAGATAGGCGAGCGATGCCTTCCACATTCGAATTACCCCGCCCGATAGTTCGGCGGTTCCTTGGTGATCTGCACGTCGTGGACGTGGCTCTCACGCTGGCCGGCGCCGGTGATCTTGACGAACTTCGGCTTGGTGCGCATCTCTTCGATCGTGGCGCAGCCCACATAGCCCATGGTCGCGCGCAGGCCACCGATGAGCTGATGAATGATGCCGCCGACCGAGCCGCGATACGGCACACGGCCTTCGATACCTTCCGGCACCAGCTTGTCGGCGTCGCTGGAATCCTGGAAATAGCGGTCCTTGGACCCCTTCTCCATCGCGCCCAGGCTGCCCATGCCGCGGTAGCTCTTGTAGCTGCGGCCCTGGAACAACTCGACTTCGCCAGGCGCTTCTTCGGTGCCGGCCAGCAGACCGCCGACCATCACCGTGGACGCACCCGCCACCAGCGCCTTGCCAATGTCGCCGGAATAGCGGATGCCGCCGTCGGCGATCAAAGGAATGCGGTCCTGCAAGGCTTCGGCGACCATGTCCACCGCGGTGATCTGCGGCACGCCCACACCTGCAACCACGCGCGTGGTGCAGATCGAACCCGGACCTACGCCAACCTTGACCGCATCGGCGCCGGCATCCATCAGCGCCAGCGCTGCATCGCCGGTGACGATGTTGCCGCCGATCACCTGCAGGTGCGGATAAGTCTTCTTGACCCAGGCCACACGGTCGATCACGCCTTGCGAATGGCCGTGCGCAGTATCGACGATGACCACGTCAACGCCGGCAGCCGCCAGCAACTCGATACGCTGTTCGGTATCGCCGCCCACACCGACTGCCGCACCGACCAACAGCCGCGTGGACGAATCCTTGGCGGCGTTGGGGTTGTCGGTCTTCTTCTGGATGTCCTTGACCGTGATCAGGCCGCGCAGCTCGAAGCTGTCGTTAACCACCAGGATCTTTTCGATGCGGTTGCGATGCAGCAGCTCGAGCACTTCCTCATCGCTGGCGCCTTCGCGCACGGTGATCAGGCGATCCTTCTTGGTCATGATGTGGCGGACCGGATCGTCGAGCTTCTTTTCGAAACGCATGTCACGACTGGTGACGATGCCGACCAGTTCGCTGCCGTCCACCACCGGCACGCCGGAGATGTTGCGTGCACGCGTCAGCGCAATCACTTCGCCGATCGTGGTGTCCGGGCTCACCGTAAACGGCTCGGTGATCACGCCGGACTCGAACTTCTTGACCTTGGCCACTTCGGCCGCCTGCTGGGCAGGGGTCAGGTTCTTGTGGATGATGCCGATGCCGCCCAGCTGCGCCATGGCCACCGCCAGGCGGTGCTCGGTCACCGTGTCCATCGCGGCCGACAGAATCGGCAACTTCAGACGCAGATCGCGGGTCAGCCGGGTTTCCAGGCTGACATCCTTGGGCAGGACGATCGAATGAGCGGGGACGAGCGAGACGTCGTCGTAGGTGAGAGCTTCAGCCTGGATGCGGAGCATCGGCGGACCCGAGTTTGGGGAAGCGCGGCATTTTACCCTGAAAGCCTTCACGAAGACACCACGCAGCCGCAATGCTGCGTTACACCGATCGCTCAACCAGCGGCGTCGGCCGCTTCCAGGGTGTTCTGCATCAGCGTGGCCACGGTCATCGGCCCCACCCCGCCCGGCACCGGCGTGATCCAGGCTGCGCGCTGTACGGCGGCATCGAAGCCGACATCGCCCACCAGGCGCCCGTCTTCCAGCCGGTTGATGCCCACATCGATCACCACTGCGCCTGGCTTGACCCATTCGCCGGGAATCAGCCCGGGGCGGCCCACCGCCACCACCAGGATGTCGGCATTGCGCACGCTGGCCTCCAGCACATCGGCCGGGGTGAACTTGTGGCAACTGGTGACTGTGCAACCGGCGATCAACAGTTCCAACCCCATCGGCCGGCCGACGTGATTGCTCACACCCACAATCGTGGCGTTGCGCCCGCGCACCGGTTGATCGGTATGCCCGAGCAAGGTCACGATGCCGCGCGGCGTGCACGGGCGCAGGCCGAATTCGCGCAGTGCCAGATGCCCCACATTCTGCGGATGGAAGCCATCCACATCCTTGCGCGGATCGATGCGCTGGATCAGCCGGTTGGCATCGGGAATCCCCGGCAACGGCAGCTGGATCAAGATGCCGTGGATCTTGGGATCGGTGTTGAGCTCATCGATCAACGCCGCCAACTCGGCCTCACTGGTGCCGTGCGGCAAGTCGTAATCGAACGCTTCGATGCCCACTTTTTCCGCCGCGCGTCGCTTGTTGCGCACATACACCGAGGATGCCGGGTCGCCGCCGACCAGCACCACCGCCAACCCGGGCCGCGCCTTGCCCGCGGCCACGCGCGCATCAACGCGCAACTTCAGCCCGTCGAGCAGATCCTCGGCAATGCGGCGACCATCGAGAAGGCGGGCCGGAGCGGAGGCAGCTGGCGCGGAAGCGGTCATGGGGCGTGAGGTGTAGAGTCGAAGGCCGTCTATTGTCCCCGATTCCGTCATGACCGACACCACCCCGCCCACCGATTCGACCACCACCGCCATCGAAGCAGCCGCATTCCGCCGCCTGCTGCAGCATCTCAATCAGGAGCGCACCGATGTGCAGAACATCGACCTGATGATCCTGGCCGGCTTCTGCCGCAACTGCCTGGGCGACTGGTACCGCGAAGCGGCCGAGGCGCAAGGCCAGCCGATGAGCAAGGACCAGGCACGCGAAGCGGTCTACGGCATGCCGTTCGCGCAGTGGAAGCAGCAACATCAGAAAGACGCGACTCCCGAACAACTCGAAGCATTCGCTGCGGCCCAGCGCAAACACGGCTGATTGTTGGTCAGGACGCGCGGCTGTTGCGATTGCTGTGCGTCCACTTTGCCTAGCTGACATCTGCGTGGCCATTCGGCGGGCAATCGCTGCTCCTCGATGCGGTTCACGGCTGTGGCAGGAGTCCACGCTGGTATTGAGTGCACCGTTCCACCGGACTGCTTCTTGCTAGCGATGTCTTGTTGATGGCCTCAAGACCCAGAAACTTTGGCTGCTTGAGAGAGTTGGGCGCAATGGGTAAACCCATTGCAGAGCACATGATCTGCGAGCCGACTGCAGGGCCCTTGCCCGCCTACCGCCGCGGGACACGCCGTGAATCCGTCCATGGGGGCTCTTATGCGGCATCCATGCCGCATAAGGTCCCGCGGCGGTAGGCGGACAACGGCCAGTCGAGAGGGTCGGTGTGCATGGTTGCAAGCAAGGCACCAGTCCCGCCGTTTAGTTGCTGACCTTTTATCAGCGGCGCGGGCTGAAAGACATTCCGCCGACCGGGCCGCTGCCGGTGTCGGTACCGGGCGCAGTGGATGGCTGGTTCGCGCTGCATGAGCGCTTCGGGCGCAAGCCGATGGCGCAGAACCTGGCGCTGGCGATCCGCTACGCGCGCGAAGGCCACCGCGTCCGCCACGCAAACCGCAGCGTCGCAATACCGAGCGACTTCGCAACGAAAGTGAAGTGCAGTACGGCCAGCTGTTCACTTGGTCACCGACCAACGTCCTGGCTATGCGGCATCCAGGCCGCATAAGGTCCCGCGTCGGCAGGCGGACAACGGCCAGTGGAGAGGGTCGGTGTACACGGTTGCAAGCAAGGCACGAGCTCCGCCGTTTACTTACAGACCTCTCATCGCCAAGTGCAGTGCAGTACGGCCAGCTGTTTACCTGGTCACCGACCAGCGTCCTGGCGCAGTGCCCTCGCCGCTTGCGGGACCCTGTGGCGGCATGGATGCCGCCACGGAGCGTCCATGGATGGATTCACAGCGTGTCCCGCAAGCGGTGAGGGCATCGCGCGCTCGACGACGCGACCTGAGCACCCAGCTGACGGCAACAGGAGCTAAAAGACTGCACTGCCGCAAGCCAGCTGCACGCACCCGCACATTGGGTTCCTGCGCAGCCCCCTCGCCCACCTGACGATCACGACGTGTTGTCAGCCGTTCTTGGTCTCTGCCGCAGCCTCTTCACCGGCTTGCGCCAACGCATCGCGGTTAAGCGACCGGCTCTCCCGGCGCGGCGGCGTAAACGGCGTGGGCTTGGGCACCGTCGGCGTGATGTTGCCGAACATCAACCCTGCCCCGGCACGCACATTCCCCGCAGCGATTTCCAGCTCCAGCCGCTCCGCATCGCGGCGGCGGATCTCGCGGCCAATCATGCCGGCCTCATCCTCGTCCACGCCCAACTCGACCAGCGCCATCTGGCCGAAGGTCACCGCCGACTCGAAGGTTTCGCGAATCTGGTAATCCACACCGGCGGCGATCAGCTGCAGCGAATGCTCACGATCGAACGAGCGCACCAGCAGGCGCGCATGCGGGAACTCGCGCGTCGCCAGCTCGACGATGCGGTTGGCTGCCTCGCGATTGTCGATGCACACCGCGATCGCCTGCGCAGTATGCGCACCGGAAGCATGCAACACGTCCAGCCGGGTCCCGTCGCCGTAATAGATCTTGAAACCGAACTCTTCAGCGCTCTGGATCATCTCGATGTCGTTATCGATGATGGTCACGTCCACGTCGCGCGCCAGCAGCGATTGGCTGGCCACTTGGCCGAAGCGTCCGAAGCCGATCACCAGCACGCTGCCGGTCTGACCGTTGGCGGCTTCAACACCGTCCAGCGATATCGCCACCGGCGGGGTCAATCGTCGCTGCAACAGCACAAACAACGGCGTCAGCGCCATCGACAGCACCACGATGGCGGTGAGGGTGGCATTGACCTGCGCCTCGATCACGCCCGATGCCGCGGCCGCCGCAAACAGCACGAAGGCGAACTCGCCGCCCTGCGCCATCAGCACACCACGGTCCAGTGCCTGACGATGATCGCTGCGCATCACCCGCGCCACCGCATAGATACAGACCGCTTTGCCCACCATCAGCGCCAACACGCCGACAAGGATGAGCCGCCAGTCGGCCGCAACCACGCGCAGGTCCAGGCTCATGCCCACGCCCAGGAAGAACAAGCCCAGCAAGATGCCGCGGAACGGCTCGATATCGGCTTCGATCTGATGCCGGAAGGTGGATTCGGACAGCAGCACCCCGGCCAGGAACGCCCCCATCGCCATCGATAGCCCGCCCACCTGCATCAGCAGTGCTGCGCCCAACACGACCAACAGCGCTGCCGCCGTCATCACTTCGCGCGCCTTGGACGCGGCAAGAATCCGGAAAAGAGGATTGAGCAACCAGCGCCCGGCCACCAGCAGGCCGACGATGCAGGCCAGGCCGATCCCGACGTCATGCCAGCGCTGCGACGCGGCCTGCGGATCGCCACTGGAACCCATCCAGGCCACGATCGCCAGCAACGGGACGATCAGCAGATCTTCGAACAACAGGATCGCGACGATCTTCTGCCCCGAGGGCAAAGCCACATCGCCGCGTTCGGCCAGCAACTGCATCACCACCGCGGTCGAGGTCAGCACAAAACCGGACGCAGCCACGAAGGCCACCGGTGGCGCAAAGCCCAGCAACATGCCGATCCCGGTCAGCACCAGTGCGCACACGCAGATCTGCACGGTGCCCAGGCCAAAGATTTCCTTGCGCAGGCTCCACAGATGCGAAGGCCGCATCTCCAGGCCGATCACGAACAGGAACATCACCACGCCCAATTCGGCGATATGCAGGATTGCCTGCGGGTCGTCGAACAGGCCCAGTCCGAATGGCCCGATCGCCAGCCCCGCTGCCAGGTAGCCGAGCACCGAGCCCAGGCCCAGCCGTCGAAACAATGGGATAGCAACCACCGCAGCGCCCAGCAGAGCCACCACGTTGATCAGTTCACTGGAATGCGCAGGCTGGCTCATACCCGGATTCTAACGACACGCGCGCAGCGACGCCTTGCATCTGCTTGCTTGTTGCGCTGAGCAGCTTAGGCGCCATCGTTTCCACAGAACCCTCGCACTTTGATCGGGACTCATAAACGACAAACGACGCCGGATGGCGTCGTTCGCGATGAAACAGTGGCTAAGCGATCAGTCGCGCGCGTCGGCCTGGGCCAATGCGTTACGCAGAATTTCCTTCGCCGGTTCACCGTGCTTCTCGTGCTGGAGCGCAAAGTGCACGGTCGCTTCGATCAAGCCGATGTGCGCGCCGCAATCGAAACGACGGCCCTCGAAACGGAATGCATCGACCTGCTCTTTCTTCAACAGCTCGGCAATCGCATCGGTCAGCTGGATCTCGCCGCCGGCGCCTGCACCGGTCGCTTCCAGCAACTCAAAAATCTTCGGGCTGAGCACATAGCGGCCGACCACGGCCAGGTTGCTCGGCGCCACTTCCGGCTTGGGCTTTTCGACGATCGCATTGATGCGGCCCTTGCGGCCGTCGAATGTATCGGTGGAGACAATGCCGTAGCTGGCAGTCTTGTCGTGCGGCACATCTTCCACGGCGATGACGCTGCCGCCGGATGCTTCGGCCACATCGGCCATCTGGGTCAGCGCGGCATCGCCGCGGTTCCACATCAGATCGTCCGCCAGCAACACGGCGAACGGCTCATCGCCGACCACTGCCTTCGCACACAACACCGCATGGCCCAGACCCAGCGCCTCGGCCTGCGTCACAAAAATGGCGCGAACGCCCTCCGGCAACGCATGACGTACCAGTTCCAGCTGCTCCAGCTTGCCTGCACGCTCGAGCTTCTGCTCCAGCTCGTAGGCCTTGTCGAAGTAGTCGGCGATCGAATGCTTGTACCGATTGGTGACAAAGATCAGCGTATCGCAACCGGCCTGGATGGCCTCGTCGACAGCGTACTGGATCAATGGTTTGTCGATGATTGGCAGCATTTCCTTCGGCACCGTCTTGGTGGCCGGAAGAAAGCGGGTCCCAAGACCTGCGACGGGGAATACGGCCTTGCGAATACGCTGGCTCATTACAGTCTTCTGACCTCACGTGCGGGGAATGGAACGACCGTATCAGATCGCGCGTCGACTTTCCGTCGAGCAGCCGCAAAATCCGGCATCAGGCTGCCCAGCACAGTCTCCATTGCCTTGATGTCATAGCGATTAACCGCCTCGCGCAAACGCGTCACCAGCTGCAACACCTGCTCGTGCGAGAACTCGCGCACGCCGGCTTCCAGAATCTTGGGATGCGCGGTGGGGCGATAGTCTTCGTCGGAATAGAACAGCGTTTCATGCAGTTTTTCGCCAGGACGTAATCCGGTGTAGAGAATCGCCACATCCTTGCCCGGCTGCTTGCCGGCAAGACGGATCATCTGCTCGGCAAGCAGACGGATCGGCACCGGTTCGCCCATGTCCAGCGTATAGATCGCGCCATGCGACGCCGAGGCAGCTGCCTGGATCACCAATTGGCACGCCTCGGGAATGGTCATGAAGTAGCGCGTCACGTCCGGGTGCGTCACCGTAACCGGGCCACCCTGGCGGATTTGCTCGCGAAACAACGGCACCACGCTGCCAGCCGAATCCAGCACGTTGCCGAAGCGCACGGTGATGAAGCGCGTTGGCGCATCGCGCGCATCAAGACTCTGGCAGATCATCTCCGCGTAGCGCTTGCTTGCGCCTAGAACGTTGACCGGCTCGACCGCCTTGTCGGTAGAAATAAACACGAAGGTTTCGATGCGTGCGCGCTGACAGGCGCGCGCCACGTTCTCGGTCGCCAGCACATTGTTGCGTACGGCCTCGCGCAGCTGTTCTTCCAGCAACGGCACCTGCTTGTACGCGGCGGCATGGAACACCGCATCCGGGGCGGCGGTGCTCAATGCATGCGCCACCACGGCCGGGTCGCCGCAATCGCCAAGCACCCGCACCACTTCGATATCCGGGAACAAGCGACGCAGATCCGAATCGATGGTCAGCAACGCCAACTCATCGATTTCCAGCAGCACGATGCGACGCGCACCGTGACGCGCACACTGGCGGCAGACTTCCGAACCGATCGAACCGCCGGCACCGGTCACCATCACGGTCTTGTTGGTCAGCCAGTCGCGGATCAATCGCCAGTCCGGCGTCACTGGCTTGCGATTGAGCAGGTCCTCGATGGCAACCTCCTTCAATTCGCCCGGCAGCGAACGGCCTTCCAGCACATTGATCAGCTTGGGCACCATCCGGAACGGCAGGCCGGTGCTCTCGCAGATCGCCACCACCCGCTGCATGCCGGAGGCATCGAGCGAGGGAATCGCGATCACCAGCAGCTTGGCGGCGGTTTCCTTGGCAATCGAAGCGGCCTGATCCAGATTGCCCAGCACGTTAAGGCCCTGGATCTTGGCGCCGTGCAGGTTGTTGGCATCGTCCAGAAAGCCGACCGGCACGAAGGTACCGGTGCGGCGAAGATCGCGCACCAGACCTTCAGCAGCGCGTCCGGCGCCCAGGATCAGCACGCGTTGCGCCGCATCCCCGGAATGTGCGATTTGATAATCCTTCCAGGCGCGATACAGCAGACGCGGCGTCCCGAGCAGCGCCGACAGCGCGAACGGATAGACCACCAGTACCGAGAGCGGCACGCCGTCCAGGCGGTCGTACGACAACGCCAGCACGATCGCCACCAAGCCGAGGAAGCTCGACTTGAAGATGTTCCAGAGGTCAGGCACCGATGCAAAGCGCCAAAGCCCGCGGTACAAACCCATCTTCCAGAACACCAGCCCCTGTGCCACCAGGACCACGGCGGTGCGCCAATCCCAAAGAGGAAGGTCCGGTGCTTCGCGCAGCATCGAGTAGCGACCCGCATGCAACAGTTGCCAGCACACCCAGACCATCAGAAGGTCGTGTACTACCACTGCAACTTGCGGCAGCGCCTTGGTCAAACGGTCACGCCAGGAAATCATAAGAATCCATTACTCAGGAATTGCGCAATCCATCGCGCAGAAAATACCAACTGGCACTAGCGCCCAGGCCCCACACCACGGCTGCCCAGACTTGCTGACCAAACACATCATGACGAAGTAACACATACAAGCAGACGGCAGCGACGCTGAAAGCGAAATAAACAGCGGTTACCGGAACATGCGTTCCAAGCCGGCGCGCCAGGCGTTGATACACGTGTTGCGCGTGCGGCTCCCACCAGCGCTGCCCGGCGAGCATGCGAGACAGTAGCGTGAAGCCGGCGTCCACAAGGAAGGCAGTCAGCGGCAACCAACCGATCCACCAGCTGACCTGCCCGCCTGCGACGTTCAGCGCAAGCAACGCGGCCAGAACATACCCCAGCGCACCGCTGCCACCGTCGCCGAGGAAGATGCGCGCACGCGGGAAGTTGAACGGAAGAAACCCCAGACATGCTGCCGCTACCGCCAGACCAGCCAGCGACCAGGCTGCCGGAGCCACCGCCGCAAATGCCAGTGCGGCCAGCGCGGCCTGGCTGGCGGCTAGTCCGTTGATGCCGTCCATGAAGTTCCACACATTGATCAGCACCACCGACGCGACGGCGCTGAGCACGCCATCCCATGCATTGCCCGTGCAGTACGTGACCAGCAATCCAAGCGATACGGATGCGGCCAGATGGATCGCAAACCGCAGCCTGGCCGACAACGGCCGATGGTCGTCCCACCAACCGACGCCGGCCACCAGGAACAACCCGACCGCGAACCAGCCGACCACCATGCGTGCCGCTGGCCACAGCAGGCTGGCCGCAGCGCAACCCAGCAGGATCGCGGCAACGATCGCCATGCCGCCACCACGCGGAGTGGCAACCACGTGGCTACGCCGCTCGCCGGGTTCATCGAGCAGGCGACGATGCAACGCATACCGTCGCAGCAGCCACGTTCCAAGCGCCGCAACGATTACGTGCAAGGCGCACCAGAGCCAGATCTGAGGCATCAGCGCGTATCACCGCTCTCAGGACCACGGGCATATGACGTGCGCTTTTTCGAATCACGCATAAGAGAACCGCGCAGAAGAAATGGCCAAAGCTGCAAGCGGACCCGACCCAGATCGGAGGCATCGGGCAGCACACGGCGCAGTGGTGCAGGTGACATCTGCGCAGCTGCCAGCCAGCGGATTGCCACGGCACATGATTGGCGCCGACGCAAGCTACGACGGCGCGCGATGCGCGAGTCGATCAAACCAACAGCGGCTAACAAGACCTCGCAGGCGGCTGACAGACGAATGTGGACGGCGCGCAGGAACCCGAGTGCACGAGTGGTACATGCTGATTCCGGGCACCGGCCGCGCTCGCCTGGCGACTGCTTAGTCGTTTTGGCAGTCGCTCTAAACGCCGTGTGCCGAACAGACAGAAACACGCCTTACACCACCGCGTAGTTCAACAGCGGTTTGACGGTGCCCCACTCCTTGCAGCTCGGGCATTGCCAATGGTGGGTTTTTGCGCCGAACCCACAACGAGTGCAACGGTAGCTGGGGTTACGCACCAATAGCTGGTCGGTGATGTGCTTGAGATCGTTCAAGGTGCCAACCGGGTCGCTGCCTTCGGCAAGCGTCAGGTCGATCAACGCCGACTCGCCGCGCACCGATGGCCGGTCCTTGAGCTGACGACCGAGATAAGCCAGCGCGGGCGCAACCCCATCCTGCGCCTCCATCAACTGGGTCAGCGCCAGCACCGGTGCGATACCGCGGTAGTGCTCGGTCATCTCCGACAGGAAATTACGTGCGCCGGCAATGTCGCCGACGCTCCGATAGGCGGCCATCAGGGCAGGAATGATTTCCGGCAGATACTCCGGGTCGTGCCGTGCGGCGCGCTCGAAGGCACGCACGGCGGCCTCGTTATGGCCGCGCTCGGCTTCGATGCGCCCCTCCAGAATGCCGGCGCGGACCGACGTGCCGTCGGCCTGATACGCACGCGCGATCGCCTGCAAGGCTTCGTCGACCTTGCCCAGTCCGCGATATCGATCGGCCAGCTCGCATTCGAACTGCGAGATCAGCTTGCCCATCGGCTCGCCGGTGACTTCTTCGTAGCGGGTGGCGTTGTCGATCGCCTTTTCCCAATCGCGCTCGGCCTGATAGATGCCGATCAGGTGACGCAGCGCCTGCGGCGCGCGTTGATCCAGCTGCGCAAGCTCGGTAAAGACCGTTTCGGCGCGATCCAGCAGACCGGACTTCATGTAGTCCTCGCCCAGCGCCAGCAAGGCCTGGACCCGCTGTTGATCGGTCAGGTCGGCGCGCTGCACCAGGCCCTGATGCAGGCGGATGGCGCGATCGACCTCCCCGCGGCGGCGAAACAGGTGACCCAGTGCGACCTGCGTCTCGAAGGTTTCCTTATCCAGCTCGGCAATATGCAAAAACAGCTCGATCGCCTTGTCCGGCTGCTCGTTGAGCAGATAGTTCAGACCACGAAAATAGGTGCTGGACAGTCGGCTGACCTGAGTGTCGCCATGACGCTGCCCCCCACGGCGGCCGACGATCCAGCCACTGAGCGCCGCCAGCGGTAAAAACAGGAAAAACCAGAACCACTCGGTCAGGAAGTCCATACGTGCTTAGAGTCCATCGAGAGGGCGCGGCTCGACTGCGGCAGGCGGGATGGGCCTGGCGTCGGCGCGGCTGACCGCAACAGCCTTGTTGGCCTGGCGCAGCTTGGAATAGAGAGGAATGACCACACTGACCAGCACCATGCCGGCACCGATCAACACACCGACCAGCAGCGCGACGATGATCGCCACCCCGGAACTCGTGTGCACACTAGAAAACAGGAAATCGAGAGTGATGTTCTGGGAATTGACCGCACCGATAACCAGGCCGACCAACAAGAAAGCCAGCATCACCAGCAAGCGAAACACCTTCATCGCGCGACTCCGTCGGGAAGGCGCCTAGCTTAACCGAGCCGACATAAACGCAGCGGTAGAGCCGCCTCAGTCTGCGGAATCGGCCAGATCGACCGGGACCACGGAGCTGACACGCTCACGCAATTCCTTGCCCGGCTTGAAATGCGGAACATGCTTGCCCGGCAGCGCAACCGATTCGCCGGTCTTGGGATTGCGCCCCAGACGTGGCGGACGGTAATGCAGCGAAAAACTGCCAAACCCGCGGATTTCGATCCGATCACCATCGGAGAGCGCCTGCCCCATCATTTCCAGCAGTGACTTCACCGCCAGATCCACGTCGTCCGACTTCAGATGCGCTTGGCGTCGCGCCAGGATTTCAATCAATTCGGACTTGGTCATGGGAACTTGCTTTTTTCGACTGACACATCGGAATCGGCCCGGGCAAGCCCGGGCCGATCCATCACGCTCGCGAGAGCGCTACGCGCTTACTCGGACTTGTTGCTGTTCAACTGTGCACGCAGCAGCGCGCCCAGCTGAGTCATGCCGCCCGACGCAGCGGAGGACTGATATTCCTCCAGCGTCTCGCGCATTTCGGCATCGTCTTTGGCCTTGATCGACAGCTGCAGGGTGCGGCCCTTACGGTCCATGCCCACAAACTTAGCTTCGATCTTGTCGCCGACCTTCAGGTGCTGAGTCGCGTCGTCGACGCGTTCGTTGGCGATGTCGCGTGCAGCAACGTAGCCTTCGATACCGTCGGCGAGGTCGATCGTGGCGCCCTTGGCATCCACTTCACGCACAACGCCTTCGACCTTCGTACCCTTCGGGTTGGACGCCATGTACTGACCGAACGGGTCCTGCTCCAGCTGCTTGACGCCCAGGCTGATGCGCTCGCGCTCCGGGTCCACTGCCAGCACGACGGCTTCCAGCGTGTCGCCCTTCTTGTAGTTGCGCACGACATCTTCGCCGGTGGTGTTCCAGCTGATGTCGGACAGGTGCACCAGACCGTCGATGCCGCCGTCCAGACCGATGAAGATGCCGAAGTCGGTGATCGACTTGATCTGACCGGACACCTTGTCGTTCTTCTTGTGAGTCGCAGCGAAGGTTTCCCACGGATTGGCGGCAACCTGCTTCATGCCCAACGAGATGCGGCGACGCTCCTCGTCCACATCCAGCACCATCACTTCGACTTCGTCACCAACCTGCACAACCTTGGACGGGTTGACGTTCTTGTTGGTCCAATCCATCTCGGAGACGTGCACCAGACCTTCGACGCCCGGCTCGATTTCGACAAATGCGCCGTAATCGGTGACGTTGGAGACCTTGCCGAACACGCGGCTGTTGGCCGGGTAACGACGCGCGATGTTGTCCCACGGATCTTCGCCCAGCTGCTTCAGGCCGAGGCTGACGCGGTTACGCTCGCGATCGAACTTCAGCACGCGCACGTCCAGCTCGTCGCCGACGTTCACGACTTCGGACGGATGGCGCACGCGCTTCCAGGCCATGTCGGTGATGTGCAGCAGGCCGTCGATACCGCCCAGGTCCACGAATGCGCCGTAATCGGTCAGGTTCTTGACGACACCCTTCAGGATCGCGCCTTCCTGCAGCTTGTCCATCAGCTGCTCGCGCTCTTCCGAGTGCTCGCTCTCGACCACTGCACGACGCGACACCACGACGTTGTTGCGCTTGCGATCCAGCTTGATCAGCTTGAACTCAAGCTCCTTGCCTTCCAGGTAGGCCGGGTCGCGCACAGGGCGCACATCCACCAGCGAACCAGGCAGGAACGCGCGAACATCCTTGATGTCCACGGTGAAACCACCCTTGACCTTACCGCTGATGCGGCCGGTGATGGTTTCGTTCTTTTCCAACGCTTCTTCCAGCTCGTCCCACACCATCGCGCGCTTGGCTTTCTCGCGCGACAACACGGTCTCGCCGAAGCCGTTTTCGATGGAGTCCAGCGCAACCTTGACCTGGTCGCCCACGCCCACATCGATCTCGCCAGCGTCGTTACGGAACTGCTCGATCGGCACGATGCCTTCGGACTTCAGGCCTGCGTTGATCACCACCACATCGCCGCGCACTTCCACGACGGTACCGGTGACGATCGAGCCCGGCTTCAGCTTGGCCAGATTGGCTTGACTGGCTTCGAACAGTTCAGCAAAAGATTCTGTCATTTGGATTTTACTCAGTTGAACACACGGGCGTTGATCGTCGGGTTGCGACAGATACGGACCGCCCAGCCTGTTGGTCGACCCCAACAACGAGTCGGTTTAGAAGTAGTAGAACCGCCACACAGGATGCGCGACGGAGCTGTGGAACGCCTTACGGTCGGCGGGACATGCCCGCTTGCGGAACGCTTACGACGACGTGTGGACAGCTAACATCCCGACCACACGCTGGACGACATCCTCGATCCCTATTCCGCTGGTATCGATGAGCACGGCGTCTTCGGCCGGCCGTAATGGCGCCACCACCCGCTGGGCATCCCTGGCATCTCGGGCCATGATCTCGCGCAGCAGGTCGTCAAAGATAACCGAAACACCCTTTTCCATCAACTGTTTATGACGACGGCCCGCACGTTCTTCGGCACTGGCGGTCAGGAAAACCTTAAATGCGGCATCCGGGAAGATCACCGTGCCCATGTCGCGCCCATCGGCGACCAGGCCGGGTGCGCGCCTGAATGCGCGTTGGCGTTCCTTGAGGGCACCGCGTACCTCGGGAATCGCCGCAATCGCCGAGGCCAGGGCGCCAGTGGTCTCCAGACGCAATTCGCCGGTCGCATCCACGCCGTTGACCAGGACCCGCAAGCCCGCTTCGCCCGCGTCGTCGAACTCGACCTTGGTATCGAAGGTGCAACGCACCAGCGCAGCCGGGTCGGACACGTCCAGATCGGCCCAGCTCGCCGCCACACCCACCGCGCGATACAGTGCGCCCGAATCGAGGTAGTGCCAGCCCAGCCGGGCAGCCACGATGCGGCTCACTGTGCCCTTGCCGGCGCCGGAGGGGCCATCGATGGTGAGGACGGGCGAAAGGTCGGTCATTCAGGTTTCCGGTAGGTCATCAGGCACTAGTGTAGCGCCGCTCGCAGCGATTCGGATGCAACCACTTGAAAGCACGACGAAAAGCCGGTTAGAATTGCCGGCTTAATTGCGGGTGCAGCCTCGATCGCGCGCACTCTTCCATCGAATCCAACCGTTTACGCCGAGGTGTGCCATGAAAGTCCTGTCCTCCCTGAAGTCTGCGAAGACCCGTCACCGCGACTGCAAGGTGGTCCGCCGCCGCGGCAAGGTCTTCGTGATCTGCAAGTCGAACCCGCGTTTCAAGGCGCGTCAGCGCTGAGCCTTCGCGGCGCGTGCAAGACCCGAGAAAGCCGCCTTCGGGCGGTTTTTTCTTGGCCGACGCTTGATGCGGCTCCATCCTTGGCGTGCTGAGCAAGGCATCTACTGCCACGCGTCGACGTCACCGCCCGAGTGGCAAGCATCGCGCCAACGTTTGTCCTGGTTTTTTGCTGTAATCACCATCCGAATCTTGTCCACTGGGGAGTAGATGACATGCGCAACCGTTTGTTTGTGATGCCGCCGATCGTGCTGACAATCGCGCTGATGGGGATCAGTGCCGCCGCATCGGCCGAAACGCTGTTGGTCGATCGTGCGCAGCAAAAACCCGCCGCCGCCCTGCCCTTGCGTGGCGACAGCATGAGTCAGGTCGAAGGCCGCTACGGTGCGCCGCAGGAGAAGCTCGACCCGCGCGGTGGCCAGAAGCGCCAGTGGCCGACCATCCACCGCTGGGTGTATCCGGCATTCACCGTGTACTTCGAAAAGAGCAAGGTGATCGACGTGGTGGCCAATCAGGCCGATGCCAACGAGATCGGGCCGAAACCGCCGATCCAGTAAGACGCGACATCACCCCGGCCAGCGCGTGCAGACATCGTTCGCTGCACGTCTGGCCCAACGCATCGCAGCACCATGTATCTGGTCCATTAGCACTCGGGCATGCGTTGCTGCGAATCTGCATCAAGCCTGGCGCGGCAACGTGCGCCAGGATCGCAAGAGCCTGCACTCGGGTGCGGGGTATCGATAAACGTCCGGGCCACTGCCCGGACACCAAGATGAGTATTGCCTCGCATGACCGACCGTCTTCGTTTTCCCGCCGAATGGGAACCTCAATCCGCCGTGTTGCTTGCGTGGCCGCATGCCGGCACCGATTGGGCCGAGCGCCTGGCCGATGTGGAAGAGACCTACATCGCGCTGATTACCGCGATCTCCCGCTTCGAGCCGGTGGTCGTCTGCGTCGCCGATGACGATCTGCAGATCTATGCCGAAGCGCGGCTGCGTTCGGCGCGCGTGGACATGACGCGCGTGCGCTTTGTGATCGCCGCCTACAACGACACCTGGTTGCGCGATTCCGGTCCGATCACGCTGCGCCAGGATGACGGTTTCCGCCTGATGGATTTCCGCTTCACCGGGTGGGGCGGCAAGTTCGAGGCCAGCCTGGACGACCAATTGGTGAGTTCGCTGGATGCGGCGCAGATCTTCTTGCCCGCCCCGGTGCAGACGGTGGATTTTGCGCTGGAAGGCGGTGCGATCGAAACCGATGGTGCCGGCACGCTGCTGACGACCTGGACCTGCCTGCACGAACGGCATCCGCAGCGCACGCGCGAGTCGCTGAGCAGCGATCTTGCTGCGTGGCTGTCGCAGGATCGCGTGCTGTGGCTGGACCATGGCTACCTCGAAGGCGACGACACCGACGCGCATATCGACACGCTGGCGCGCTTTGCCGGCCCGCACGCGATCGTCTACCAGGGCTGCGATGTGCCCGGCGATTCGCATTACGCCGAACTGCAGGCGATGGGCAACGAGCTGGCCGCGCTGCGCACCGCCGACGGGCAGCCGTACCGTTTGTTCGTGCTGCCGTGGGCCGAGCCGATCCTGGATCAGGGCCGTCGCCTGGCTGCGTCGTATGCCAACTTCCTGATCGTCAATGGCGCGGTGCTGATGCCGGCGTATGGCGATCCGGCCGATGCGACCGCGCAGGCGGTGCTGGCCGAAGCGTTTCCGCAGCACGAAATCGTGCCGGTGCCCTGCCGTGCGTTGATCTGGCAGAACGGCAGCCTGCATTGCCTGACCATGCAGTTGCCGGCCGGCCTGCTCGCCGCCTGACCAGTGCGTTCGACGCGACTACGTACGTGGCGCGTCGTTTCTTGTTCCGGCCGGCAGGCCGGTGTTATGCCATGGCGCGCTACCTTAGTGCGCACCTTTGCAGGATGAGATGCCATGTCCCGTCACCTTCTTTCCGTCGCGCTGATTCAAGAGCGCAACCACGGCGACGCCGAGGCCAATCTGGCCATCATCGAATCGCGCGTGGCCGAAGCCGCCGCACAGGGCGCCAAGTTGGTGCTGCTGCAGGAGCTGCATAACGGCGCGTATTTCTGTCAGCACGAGTCGGTGGACGAATTCGATCTGGCCGAGCCGATCCCCGGCCCGAGCACCGAGCGCCTGAGTGCGCTGGCCAAGCAACATGGTGTGGTGCTGGTCGCCTCGTTGTTCGAGCGCCGCGCCGCCGGCCTGTATCACAACACTGCGGTGGTGTTCGAAAAGGACGGCCGCCTGCTCGGCAAGTACCGCAAGATGCACATCCCCGACGACCCGGGCTTCTACGAGAAGTTCTATTTCACGCCGGGCGATCTGGGCTTTACGCCGATCGATACCTCGGTGGGCCGCCTGGGCGTGCTGGTGTGCTGGGATCAGTGGTACCCGGAAGCGGCACGCTTGATGGCCTTGGCCGGTGCGGAACTGCTGCTCTACCCCACCGCGATCGGCTGGGACCCGGACGATCAGCAACCCGAGCAGGAGCGTCAGCGCGATGCGTGGATCCTGAGCCATCGTGGGCATGCGGTCGCCAATGGCGTGCCGGTGCTGTCGTGCAACCGCGTCGGGCATGAACCCTCGCCGCTGGGCGCGTCCGGCATCCAGTTCTGGGGCAACAGCCATGTACTGGGGCCGCAGGGCGAGTTCATCGCCGAAGCCGGCCAGGAGCCGACCGTGCTGATCTGCGATGTCGACCTGCAGCGCAGCGAACATGTGCGGCGCATCTGGCCGTTCCTGCGCGACCGTCGCATCGATGCGTACGGCGACCTGCTCAAGCGTTACATCGACTGATCGCATGGCCGTCGAGCTGCGTGCAGTCCGCGATACGGACATCCCGGCGATCACCGCGATTTATGCGGAGCAGATCGCCGGGTTCAATACCTACGAATACAGCGCGCCGTCGAGCGCGGACATGCACGCCCGCATGCGCGCGATCGTGGATGCCGGCTACCCGTATCTGGTGGCAGAACATGCCGGCGCTGTCGCCGGCTATGCCTATGCCAGTGCCTATCGCGCACGTGCGGGCTACCGCTGGACGGTGGAGAATTCGATCTATCTTGCCGCCGACATGCAGGGCCGCGGGATCGGCAAGGCCCTGTTGGGCGAGCTGATCGCGCGCTGCGAGCAGCGCGGTGATCGGCAAATGATTGCGGTGATCGGCGATGCCAGCAACCAGGCATCGCTGCGGCTGCATGAACGTTTTGGATTTCGCACGGTCGGAGTCTTCACCGGTATCGGCCGCAAGCAGGGTCGCTGGTTGGACGGCGTGCAGATGCAGCGCCAACTCGGCTCCGGTAACACCGCCCCTCCCTCTGATGAATGACCCCATGACTGAGCAGACCACCCACGTTCTGGACGATGCGCTGTCCGGCCAGCCGCACCGCATCGTCGAACGCGATGGCGTGCGCTACACCTTGCTGGGAACTGCCCATGTCTCGCTGGCCAGCGTCGCCGCGGTGCAGCGGGCGATCGGCAGCGGCCGCTACGACGCGGTGGCGGTAGAACTGGACGCGCAGCGGCTGCAGGCGCTCAGCGACCCCGATGCCCTCGCCCGTCTGGATCTGGTGCAGGTGATCCGCAAGGGGCGCGTGGCCTTGTTCGCCGCCAATCTGGCACTGGCAGCCTACCAGCGCCGCCTGGCCAAGCAGTTGGGCATCGAGCCGGGCGCGGAGTTGAAAGAAGCGGTGAATCTGGCGCGTGCGCAGGGACTGCCGGTCTATCTGATCGACCGCGAAGTCGGGCTGACCTTCAAGCGTGCTTCCGGGCGGCTGGGATTCTTCGGCAAGATGAAACTTGCCGGCGGTCTGCTCAGCGGCCTGTTCGCCGCCGACGAGGTGGGCGAAGAGGAGATCGAAAAGCTCAAGCAAGGCGACATGCTGGAGGCGAGCTTCGGCGATTTCGCCAGCGAGAGCCCCGAGCTCTACGACACGGTGATAGCCGAGCGCGATCGCTACATGGCCACGCGCTTGCGCGAAGAAGCCGGTGCCGGGCAGCAGGAAGTTCTGGCGGTCGTCGGCGCCGGACATCTGGCCGGGCTTGCGTGGCACCTCGAACAGGACACCGATGCGCCCGGCCCGCTGCGCGAGTCGCTGGAATATGTGCAGCAGCGCAAGCGCGTTCCCTGGATCACGCTGGGCATCCTGGCAGTGATCATTACCGGGATCGGCATCGGGTTCTGGCGCGGCGGCCTGAGCATGGGCGCCGACCTGTTGCTGCAGTGGGCGATGTACACCGGCGGGCTGGCCGCACTGGGCTGCCTGCTGGCCGGCAGCCACCCGTTGAGCATCCTGACCGCTGCAGTGGTCGCCCCGTTCAAACCGTTCCGCCTGAGCGTACCGACCGGTGCCTTCGCCGCGCTGGTCGAAGTGCATATGCGCAAGCCGGCCTATGGCGATTTCCTGTCGCTGCGCGACGATGCGCAGACCCTGCGCGGTTGGTATCGCAATCGCGTGTCGCGCGTGGTGCTGACGTTTCTGTTGACCAACTTCGGCAGCATGGCCGGAGTGTGGCTGGCAGGCGTGCAGATCTTCAATCGCCTGCATGGGTGATTGAGAGGCAGTCGCCGAGATACGGTTACAGTCGCTTCGTAGGAGCGCACCTGGGCGCGATAGGCGTTATCGGTAAAACACGTCGCGCCCGGATGCGCTCCTACGTGGTTGGCGTTACGGAGCGGCTGACTGATCCGGTGCGAGTTGCAAACGCACCCACACGCCATAGTGATCCGATGCCCAGCGCCCTTCGGCATATGGGGTGTCGAACAGAATCCGGGCTTCGCGGGCGAGCAGGCGGTTCTGCTGGAAGAACACGTGGTCGATGCGCGCCGGCGTGTCGAAGACATGCAAATTCAAGGTACTGACCGTGGCATCGCTGTTGCGGTGCACGCTGCCATAGCTGTCGCCATAACCTTTGCGTAGCGCCTCCAGATCCAGCGCGTCGGCGGCGATGTTGAAATCGCCGGCGATCACCACCGGTGCCTGCGCGCTGGTGGAGGCAATGAACTCCAGCAGGTCGCCGACCTGGCGCGTGCGCGTTGTGGTGCCGCGCGCATCGGCGCGTTCGTTGAGGTGGGTCACGTAGACATTGACCGGCTGGCCATCGATATCCACCTGCAGATGCGCCGCAACGCGGTAGTCGTCCAGCGGTTGCAGCAGGCGCTCATGGCGCGCCAGCACCTTGCGCCGGCTCAGTAACGCATTGCCATAGCGCTTGGCGGCACCGGGAGGATCCACCGAGGCGAAGATCACCTCGTAGCCCAGCTTGCGCGCCAACCAAGCGGATTGGTTTTCCACGCTACCGCGGCGCTCGATGACCTCCTGCAACGCAATGACATCCGGTGCCAGTTGCTTGAGCTCCTTGGCGATATAGGCGCGGCGGGCCGGCCAGTCTTCTCGGTCATGATGCAGGTTGAGCGTAACCAGGGTCAGGCCGCGGGCAGACGGAGCTGGGGTTGCCTGCCCTGCCGGGTCATTGACCGCTGCAGCGCCGTCCTGCCTGGACTGCGCTGCAGCACGTAACGGCCCAGCCTGACCAGGCTGGCCTGCCTGCACGTGCGCGCAGCACAGCGCCAGTGCGACAACGGCTGCACACCGGCCAGCGCGGCGCCAGTGTTGCCCTGCCCGTACCGGCCAAGGCATCGCCGTCATTGCGTGGCGCGCTCGGCCCGCCGCACCGCGCTGGGCACATCGATCTGCACGGTGGCCGGCATCTGCTGGATACGCAGCTCACCGTTCTGCCACTCCACCGTTTCGCCGTTGACGCTCGCCTTGCCGGGTTCGCCCTGATACGGCCAGACAAACACCACGCCGCCCGGCGGCAGCAACAGGCCGGGTTGCAGTTGCAGCGATAGCTGTTTTTCGGTGCGCTGCAGCGTGTAGTTGAGGCGGCCATACGGCGTGCGCAATTCGGCAATGCCGATGCCCTTGCCTTCGAACCAGCGGGTCGGCGTGCCAGCGGCGATCACGATGCTTTGGTCGGACTCGCGGGTGTAGGCGAACATGTCCAGCACCGAACGCACAAAGTCCGATGCGACCCAGGCGTGCGGCAGATCGCCGACGAAGAACGGTGTACGCGGCGTGCGCGAGACCACCTCGGCCCACTGATTCCAGGGCTGCGGCGCGCGATCCTTGAAGAAGAATGCGGTGGCATCCCAAGCACGCTCGCGCCAGCCCAGCCGCACGAACGCGGCGACGTTGCGCCATTCGTACGGGGTGTAGTCCTTCCACTCGCGCTTGCCGTCGCGGCGATCGGAGAACTCTTTCCAATAGCGTTCGAAGGTATTGGTCAGCAGCTCCTGCGGCAGGCGCTGCTGCTCGCCGCCCGGTGTCAGCGCGATGGTGGTGGAGGTCGCGTCGAAATCGCCGAGTTCGGCCGAACCGGGCAGGAAATCGAGCTTGTGCTCGCGCACCGCCGCACCCAGCGAGGCGATCAGGTCGCCGCTGAATTCGTCACGTGCAGCGCTGAAACGGGTGACCTCCTCCGGCTTGTCCAGCACGCCGGCCAGCATCGTGGCGTCCTTGTAGCCGCGCAGCGCCCAGAAGTTGTCCCAGTACGAATGCACCGGTTTGGCCGAATAGCCTTCGTGGCTGATCGACACCGGCATCATTCCGTAGAACGCCGGGTTACGCATGAAGTTGTCTTCGGTGCGCTCGCTGGCGCGCAGTTTTTCCATGTAGTCGAAGGCGCCGGTCACGTGCGGCCACATCTTTTCCAGGAACGGCCTGTCGCCGGTGTAGCGGTAGTACTCGGCGACGTTGTAGATCAGTTCGCCGTGACTGTCGTTTTCAGGCACCGGGTCGCTGCCGCGGTCGTCCACGCAGCACGGCACCATGCCGTCGGCAAATTGATACGGCGCAAACCAATCCACGTAGTCGCGCACCACGTCTTCGCGGCCGAGCCGCAGCAGGCCTTCGGAAATCATTGCGCCATCGCGGATCCAGCTGCGCGAATAGGAGCGCGTTCCCGGCTGCAGGCGTGGGCCGATGCGCGAAATCAGCATGTGCGCCAGCGCCGTGCGCAACGTATCGACCACCGGCTTGCCTTCGGCCGGCACGCTGATGCGCACACGATCGAGCTTGCCGCGCCACTGCTGGGCCACCTGCTGCTGCGCGGCGTCGGCATCGAAGCCGGCGGGCAGTTGCGCCGCGCCGGTCTGCGGGATCACCAGCGCCACTTCGCGCTTCTGGCCGGGTTCCAGCTTCCAGCGATACAGCAGCACGCCCGACGCCAGGCCGGTTTCGTCCTTGACCTGGGTGATCGTAGGCGGCGTGGCGGCGGTGAGATGGGTGACATCCATACCGCTGTCGAAGGCGCTGGCGAAGCTGGCATCGGGCCGTTGCGCGGCGAAGACGCGCGGCTTGCCATTGACGCTCACCTGCGCGCCATCCACCGCCAGTTGCTCGATCCGGCTGACGCCGCCCAGGGTGTTGAGGAACTGCGACGGCGGGTTGACCTGGAACGGACGCACCGCCAGGGCCAGGGTGAACTCACGTGACTCCTTGCCGGTGTTGTGCAGCTGATAACGCGCGACCAGTTGCGCCTGATCCGGTGTGCCCTGCACAAACGCGGTGACACGCAGATTCATCAGGTCGTGGTGCCAGTCGACGCTGGGAATCGGCAGGTAATCGTCCTGCAGGCTCTGCTCGCTGCTGACGTCGGACCAGTGCAGCACCTTGCCACCGGTGACCACGAACGGCTCGATGCTGAAACCGCCCTTGCCCACTTCCACCGCACCGTCTTCGCCGATCAGGCCCTGCTCGGTGCCGCCGTCCAGACCGAGGATGGTCCAATACGGCTGCTCGCCGGAAAACCCGCGCGGATAGCTGCCACGCGGCAACTGGCCGGCCAGCGATTTGATGAAGTCGTTGGGCGTTGCCGCAAACGCCAGCGGCTGCAACTGCACCTCTTTGATGCCGTAGCGCCAGTTTGGGCCGTCCTTCAGATCGAAACGCAGATAGCGTGCTTCGGTATCGGGCAACGCCAGCCAGTCGGTGCCGCCGGCACCGGCGGTGACCGTGCGCAGATCACGCCAGCTGCGGCCATCGGCCGATGCACGCACCGCGTATTGCGAAGCCTGCAGGCCGGGAACCCACTGCACCACCGCGCCACCGAATTCGCGCACCTTGCCCAGATCCAGCGTGACGGTCTGTTGCTTGACCGCGCCGCTGAGCCAGAAGGTGTCGGGCTTGCCATCGGCCAGACGTTGCTCCAACGCCGGCGCAGTGTCGGTGATGGCCTCGGCCTTGAGCGGCGAGGTGTCTTCCGGCGGCAATGGGGTGAGCGTCAGGCGGTCGAAGCACACCGAGCCCTTGCCACCGACCTTGTTGTAGATGGTGAACTCGACATCCGCGCTGCTGCGCAGCTGCTTGTCCGTACCCGGACCCCAGGCCTTTTCGATGTTGCGCTTGCGGTAGTTGAAGGTGGTCCAGTTCTTCGGGAAATTGAAGCCCGGCCGGTTGACCCACCACACGTTGTCGCCGCTGGCATCGATCAGCTTGAGCTGCAGATCGTTGGACGGCGATTCGCCGCGTAGCGAAAACCCGATGCGGTAGTTCTCGGGGTATTCGAGCGGCAGCGCGCGGCGGATGCCCACGTAGCCGGAGACGCCGTTGAAGTTGTAATCCAGGCACAGCGCATGCCCACCGGAGGGCGTCGCCACCGGGCGCAGCGAACCGCTGACCTGGTTGGACACCACCAGGCGCCAGGCGCCGATGTCGTTGAAGCCGTCGAGCACGCGCTCCTGCGCCTGCGCCACACCCGCACCACTGGCAACAGCGGCCATGGCAAGCACTGCCCGGATCATCGGCTTCACCCCTTCACACTCCCCAGCAGAAGACCTTGAATGTAGTAACGCTGCAGCGCCAGGAACAATAGCAGCACCGGAATCACCGTCACCACTGCGCCGGCCATCATCAGTTCCACGTCCATGATGTGCTCGCGCGACAGCGCCGCCAGCGCCACCGGCAAGGTGTATTGCTCCTGATCGGTGAGCACGATCAGCGGCCACATGAAGTCGTTCCATGAGCCCATGAAGGTGAAGATGGTCAAGGTGACCAGCACCGGCTTGAGCATCGGCAGCACGATCTGGAAGAAGATCCGCATCTCGCTGGCGCCATCGATGCGTGCGGCTTCGATCAACTCATCGGGAATGCTGCGTGCGTACTGGCGCACCAGAAAAATACCGAACACCGTGGCCAGCGCCGGCACCACCACTCCGCCGATGTTGTTGACCAGATGCAGCTGCTTCATCAACAGAAATAGCGGCAGCATCGCCACCTGCGCGGGAATCACCAGCGCGGCCATCAGGATCTTGAAGATGCGCTCGCGGCCGACGAACTGCAGCTTGGCGAAGGCATAGCCGGCCATGGTGTTGATCAGCAACGAGCCCAGCGTGATCAGCCCGGATACCAGCAGGCTGTTGGCGAAGTTACGCGCCATGCCGGTGCGCGCGAACAGCTCGTGGTAGTTGGCCAGGGTGAACGCCGACGGCAGCATCGGCGGCGGGAACCGGCTGGCCTCGCCGGTGGGCATGAACGACACCGACAGCATCCACAGCAACGGCGCCAGGCTGATCAAGGCCAGCACCAGCAAGCCGCCATTGATCAGGACGGCGTTCCAGCGCGACTCGCCGACATCACGACTCATATCAGGTCCCTCTTGCGGCCGAAGCGCAGCATCACGGTGGTCACCGCCAGGATGATCAGGAACAACAGGAACGCCACTGCCGACGCGCGGCCGAGGTTCCACCATTTGAAGCCTTCTTCGAACATGAAATACAGCACGCTGACGGTGCTCTGCAGTGGGTCGCCGCGGGTCATCACGTACGGTTCGGCAAACAGCTGGAAGTAGCCGGAGATGGTGATCACCCCGACCACCATCAGCACCGGGCCGAGCATCGGCAAGGTGATATGCAGGAACTGCTTCCAGCGCGAGGCGCCATCGATGCGCGCGGCCTCATACAGGTCCTGCGGAATCGCCTGCAAGCCAGCCAGGAAGATCACCATGTTGTAGCCGAAGTTCTTCCACACCGCGAACAGCATGATGGTGGGCATCGCCCAGCGCGGATCGCCCAGCCAGTCGATCGGGGCGATGCCCAGATGGCTCAACCCGAAGTTCACCAGGCCATATTTGATATGGAACAGGTAGCGCCAGATCACCGCCACCGCCACCAGCGTGGTCACTACCGGGGCGAACAGTGCGGTGCGGAACACCGCCTTGAAGCGCGAGGCCTTGGCATTGAGCAGCAACGCTGCGCCGAGCGACACGCCGATCGACATCGGCACGCCCAGCAGCACGAAGTAGGTGGTGTTCCACAACGACTTCCAGAACAGCGGCGTCTGCAGCAGCTCGATGTAATTGCCCAGGCCGACGAAGCGCAGGTGGCTGCTGTCGGCTAGCGCGTACAGGTCGAAGTCGGTGACGCTGAGCACCAGCGCGGCGAACACCGGCACGCCGAAGAACATGCCCAGCACCATGATCGACGGCGCGGCGAACACCCAGCCGGCGACGGAATTGCGCTTCATCATCGTGCCGCTCCCTTGCCGCTGGCTGCAGCCGCTGCTGCGCCCGGCGTGGGCCGGGTAGCGGGCGCACCCGACGTGCCGGCCGGCCCAACATGCCCGCCTTCCTGTTCAAAGATCCAGCGGCGCTTGGCCAGGATGTCGTCCACGCGTTTATCCAGTTCCTGCACGGCCGCCTCGTGCGATTGACCGCCACGCACCACGCGCTCGGTCACCAGGCGCATTTCCTGCACGATGCGCTCCCACTCCAGCACCTTGGGCGTGGCCTTGACCCGTTCCAGCTGGTCGCCGAAGGCATGCGCCAGTTCGTCGTTGGCCAGCGACGGCAGTTTCCAGGTACTGCGCCGGGGCGGCAGGTCGCCGATGATGGCGTGGAAGCGCGCCTGCACCGTGGGCTGGGACAGGTATTCGATCAGCTTCCAGGCCGCGTCCTTGTGCTGGGACGATTTGAAGATCACCAGGCTGGAACCGCCAGCGATGCCCGCGCCCAAACCATTAGGCCCGGGTAATGCGGCGGTCCCCCACTTGCCTTCCATGCCCGGCGGCTGGCGCAGCTTGAACTCGCGCACGTTCCAGGGCCCGGACAGATAGAACGCGTAGTAGCCGTTGAAGAATTCGTACCAGACGTTGGAAACCTGGGTTTCCGACACCTTCGGCGCCCAGCCTTTCTGGTACATGCCGTCGTAGAACGCCAGCGCCTTGCGGAACCCTTCGCCGCGAAAGTTGCCGTAATTGTCGTGGTCGCGCAGCAGACGGTCGTCCTGCTGCAGCGCGAACGAGAGCTGCTGCTCGAACTCGTTGAGCGGCATCAGGATGGCGTAACGGTCGGGGCCGACCTTGCGCTTGATCGCGGCCATCACCTGTTCCATCTCGGCCCAGGTCTTTGGCATTTCGCTGTAACCGGCCTCGCGCAGCAGATCCTTGCGGTAGAACAGCAGCCGCGTGTCCACATACCACGGCACCCCGTACAAGGTGTTATCGACCACGTTGGTGTCCCACACGCCGGGGAAGTAGTCCACCGGGTCGACGATCTTCGAGCGCGCCACGTAGGGTTGCATCGGTTCAAGCGTGTCCAGCAACGCAAATTCCGGCAGCCAGGTGTTGCCGAGCTGGCACACGTCCGGCAAGCCGTCGGCCGCGAAGGCGGTGAGCAGTTTTTCGTGCGCCGCGGTCATCGGGATGTTCTGCACATCGACCTGGATGTCCGGGTTCTGCTTCTCGAAGTCGGCCACCAGCTCGGCCACCACTTCGGCCTCCTTGCCCATGGCCCAGAAGCGCACGGTGGTCTTGGCGGGATCGGAGCGGTTGCATCCCGCCGCACCTGCACACAGGGCGGCGGCCAACATCAACAGTTTCAAAAGGCGCACGGATTACTCGGGTTTTTGGCGTTGCGAGGGATCTTGCTGGGCCTGGGCGGCAGCGGCACGCGACTCGGCCATGCCCAGCGAGCGTGCAGCGGCCTTTTGCTCGTCCTTCTGCGGCAGCGGCTGCGGCTCACCCTCGGGCGTGAGCCAGCCACCGGTGAATCCGGCGCGTTCCAGACCGGCGCGGATGTAGGCGTTCTTTTTCATCACCGTCCAGACGAATTCGTTCTGGTAGTTGGAGATCATCGCCAGGATCGGGCCCTGATCGATGGCGATGTAATCGCTAGCCACCCAGCCGCGGTCCGGCACCATGCGCCCGGTCTTGAG
This sequence comes from Xanthomonas sp. WHRI 10204, assembly GCF_040202875.1. Taxonomy (NCBI): domain Bacteria; kingdom Pseudomonadati; phylum Pseudomonadota; class Gammaproteobacteria; order Lysobacterales; family Lysobacteraceae; genus Xanthomonas; species Xanthomonas sp. WHRI 10204. Next base: position 1,847,873 of record NZ_JBEGDW010000001.1, on the reverse strand, counting down.
CGGGATGTCGTAGTTGAAGCTGGGGTTGAACGAATCCAGAAAACCATAGCTGGAATAAAGGAAGTCGCCGTAGCGCTTGTGCATCTCTTCGGTAGCCGGGATCACCACTTCCGGGGCGAACACGATCGAGGAGATAGCCGCAGTTGGTGCGATGGTGCCGTCGTCGAAGTTCTCGCGCAGGCCGGCGCCGCGCGAGGAGTAGTGGCGGAACTGGCGCTGCTCGCCGCGGTATTCCTGGCTGGTGTTCTGCGGGCCGTCGCCGGCGGTCAGGCCCCAGACGTTTTCGCCGTAGTCCTTCCACTTCATCGGGTTGTCGATGGCGTAGTCGCGCTGCGCCAGGGTGGCGCGGCGACTATTGAGGAAGTAGTCGATGCCGCGTTCGCGCATGTACTGGTCCTGGATATCGCGGAAGTCGATCCAGACATGGCTGTATTGGTGGCCGAACAGCGGGCCGAAGGACAGGTATTCCTGGCCCTGGTAGACGCCCCAGTCGTTGTTGTAGGTGCGTGTCCAGCTGGTCCACGCCTCCGGATCGACGCCGTGGGTGGGCGAGCCGAGCGCGAGGATGTACAGCATCATCGCCTCGTTGTAGCCCATCCAGTCGTGATCGATGAAGCCGCTCTCCGGGAACCAGCCCATCGAGATCAGCGGCGCACGCTGCTGCAGCCAGCGCCAGTCCACGCGCTTGTACAGCGTGTCGGCGATCTGGCGGATTTCTTTCTCGCGCGGGTCGTCGCCGTCGTAATACGACTGGGTAAACAACACGCCCATCATCAGCAACGCGGTGTCCACGCTCGACAGCTCGACCCAGCTGTCGTAACGGTTGCCCTGCTGCATATCCAGAAAATGATAGTAGAAGCCCTTGTAGCCGGCCCTACCGGTCCGCTGCGGCCCCATCGGCGCATCGCGGAAGAATTTCAGTGTGGTCAGGGTGCGATCGATCGCCTGATTGCGACTGACCCAGCCGTTCTCGATGCCGATCGGATACGCGGTCAGCGCAAACCCGACCGAGGCGATGCTGGCAAACGGACGCGACGGAAACCGGTCCGGAGACAATCCGTTGAGTTCATTGGTGGTATCCCAGAAAAACTGGAAGGTGCGGCGTTCGATGTCCGAAAACAGCGGCGGCAGCGGTGGCTTGACCGGCTTGGGAGGCAACTGCGCCTCGATCAATATCACTTTCACCGGTGCCTTCTGTTCGACCACCTTCGGCTCCTCGGCCTGTTTGCAGGACGCCAGCACCAGCGCGCCCAGCAAGAGTGGAATCGTCAACCAACGCGACGTGTTGCCCCTGTCCATCCGCCCCCCACTTGTGTAATCGATTACATCTCGCACGCCAACCTACCCTATCCAAGCGCCGAGTTCGACCGCCCTGGCCTCATGCCAGGGCGGTCGAGCACCTCACCAGTTCAGGCCGAAGGCCAGACGGAAGGTACGCATCGGCGACGCCAGCACACCGGTCGGTGTGCCGTAAGCCGTATTCAAGTCCGACAGTGTCCCGGTATCGCCGTTAAAGTTGGCGTAGTTCACCCAATTGAACACGTTGAGGATATCCGCACGCACGTTGAATTTGACACCTGCACCGGTATCCCATTCTTTGTTGGCGGCAATGCTGAACTCCTTGTAGCCCAACGTGCCATCCGGCTTGAACTGGATGATGTCGCACTGGTCGTTGCCGGCAAGGCAATTCTGGCCGTAGCGCGCGGTCTGGCTGGCCAGCGACAGCTTGCCGGACAGCTTGACCTCATAGGGCAACTCGTAGATGCCGGTGACCACCAGGCGGTTCTTCGCAATACCGCCGGCTTCACGCCAGCCATAGTCTTCGACGCGCTCGCGGTCCAGCGCGTAGTGCTCGCCGAACTGACGGTTTTCCTTGGCGTCGGAATAGGTGTAGGCCACGGTCAGGCCCCAACCGGATTCTTCGTCGAAGGGCTTTTCGATCTGCAACGCGAGCTGGTTGTTGCGGGTTTCCACACCATTGGTGCCGAGCACGATAGCGCTATAGCCATCCGGTCCGTCGGTGGGCGCGCCCGAGGTGGTGCCCGGCTGGAAGAACGACCCATCAGGCAGACGGTTGCCGCGCACGAACGCAAAGCCGTCGTGGCTCTCGATGCGGCTCAGGGTCACATCGGTGAACCAGTCCTGGCCCCATAACGGCACCATGTTGCGCATGCCGATGCTGAATTGATCGGAGTACGGGGTCTTGATGTTGTTGTCGATCAGATAGATTTCACGCCCACCGCCGCCAGCGCTGGTCGCCGCCAGTGCATCGAGCCCTTCCTGAGTCGCAAAGGACGGATTCCATGCCGTGCACGGGTCGCCCAGGCAGGCCGGGTTGTTGGCGCTGGTGAAGTAATAGCTGTACGACTTGAAGGAGTTGTTGAGCTGCTCCAGTGCCAGGTAATCGAAGATGTTGCGGTCGTAGGCACGGCCGGCACCGCCGTAGATCACGTGGGCCTGGTCGCCGAACAGGTCGTAGGAGGCACCCAGACGCGGCTGCCAGGCATTCTTGAACGCCTTGCGGTTGTTGCCGGTGCTGATGAAGTTGTTGATGTTGTAGTTGGCGTTCTGCAGGTTCGGCCAGTTCTGCAACGCACCGACCACATCGGACGGCGTGACGAAGTCCAGGAACGCCGGGGTTTCTTCGTAGTCGTAGCGCACGCCCAGGTTGAGGGTCCAGTGCTCGTTGACCTCCCAGTCGTCCTGCAGGTAGATGCCGTACTGCTTGTTCTTGGACACCACCGAGCCGCCACCTTCGGTCAACGGCGCGCCGAAGCGCACGCGGTACGGCGTTTCGACATCGGTGAGGATGTTGTAGTAGTACTGCGGATTGGCCGGGTTGAACTGGGTCGAATCCAGATCGATGCTCTTGAACTTCACGCCCATCTTGACGGTGTGCGCGCCGTGCCATTCCAGGCTGTTCAAGGTCAGATCGTCCTGGAAGGTCCAGCCCTTCTGGCCTTTGCGCTGGAAGCTACCGCCGGCACCGGCTGACAGCACTTCGTCTTCGATGCCGCGAACCGGCGCATAACTCAGCACGTAGCCGCTGCCATTGTTGAGCGGCGCCTGGTTCCAGAACGCGCTCTCGTAGCTCAGATTGGCTTCGTTGAGGAAGTTGGCGCCGCTGTACTGCCAGCGCAGGTTGGCGCGCTTTTCTTCCTGGCCATTGATGCTGCCGTGCTCGTAGGTCGAGGTGCGGCCGACGTCGTTGAGCTCGTCTTCCTTGCGGTACTTGCCGGTCAGCTCGAACAGGTTGTTGTCGCCGATGGTCCAGTCGATCTTGCCGAAGTACAGGTCTTCCTTGAACGGGGTGCTGTAGGTGGCCACCAGCGGCTGCAGCTGCGCCGGCAACTGGTCGATGCGGTCGGAATAGATCGAGCCGGGGATCACCACGTTGGGGGTGGTGTATTCCTTGGCTTCATAGGCGATGAAGAAATGCGCCTTGTCCTTGAGGATCGGGCCGCTGAAGGTGGCGCCGTACTGGGTTTCTTCAAAGTCGTCGCGCACGCCGGCCTTCTTCTCCAGCGGGCTTTCTTCGCGCCAGCCGTCATTGCTGGTGTCCCAGAAGAAGCTGCCGTGGAAATCGTTGGTGCCGGACTTGGACGAAGCCACGATGGCCGCGCCGCTGACCTGATCGAACTCGGCCTTGTAGTTGGAGGTGATGACCTTGTACTCGCCGATCGCCGACTGCGGAAACGGGTTGCCGCGGCTGGAATCCTGGCCGCTGACGCCACCGGTCAGCACGTAGTTCTTCTGGCTCACGCCGTCGATGTAAACGTTGGTGCCTTCGGCCGAGGTGGCGCCCGAGCGCACCTTGGTGGTGCCATTGGCGTCGCGGGTGAACTGCACGTTCGGCACGGTATCGGCCAGTTCCAGGAAGTTGCGCGTGGCACGCGGCAGGTTCTGGATCTGGACGTTGGAAATGTAGGTGGCGTTTTCGGAGGTGCGCGTCTCCACCAGTACCGGCGGTGCCTTGACCTGCACCGCGTCCAGCGTGGTGGCGTTACCACCTTCGGCCGTGGCCTGCTCGCCGCCAACGCCCAGGTTCAAGGTTGCCGTCTGGCCGACCTGCACGGTCACGTTCTGCGAGCTGGTCTGACCATTGGCGGTGACGTCGATGCGGTACGAGCCCGGCGGCAAACCGCCGACCGAGTAACCGCCATTGTTGACCTGCACGCTACGGGTCAGGCCGGTTGCGAGATTGGTCGCGGTCACCTGGGCCTGCGCCGCAGGCGCCGAGTCGACGGTGACCTGGCCGCGGATGGTCGCGGCAGTGCTCTGCGCAAATGCAGGCGCGGCGCCCAGGAGCAGGCAGCTGGCCAGGGCACAGCTGAGCAGCTTGCGCGCCGGGCGTGCGGAATGGGGGTGGTGGTGGCGCATTGGTCCCTCCAGGGATCGGTACAAATTGTTGTTGTGGTGTTGCAAACCAGCAGGAACGACCGCTGCGGGGGAGCAGCGGGAGCGGACAGAACGTCCGCGAAAGTCAGGGGCCGGGCTCGCGGGCACCGCAGGAAGCGCGTATCACCAGCTCGGGCGTGAGCAGTTGGCGGATACCGTCGTCATGGCCGGGCAGTTCCACCAGCCGCATCAATCGGGTCATCGCCTGCTCGCCCAGGCGCGCAATGCTGACCCGCATCGTGGTCAGCGCCGGATGGACGAAGCGTGCCAGCGGGATGTCGTCGAATCCGGCCAATGCCACATCGCCGGGTACCGACACATCGGCCTGCGCAAACGCGTACAGGCAACCGAGCGCGGTCATGTCGTTGGCGGCAAATACCGCATCGGGCAAGGTGCCGGCGGCCAGCATCGCCAGTCCGGCGCGATGGCCGGAGGCTTCATCGAAGTCGCCGGCATATTCCATGCCCTGCGCCTGGTCGCCGAACCCGGCAATCGCGTCGCGGAAACCGCGCAGGCGTTCGCGCGCATCGAAATTGAGCGCGGGCCCGCCGATGAAAGCGATGCGCCGGTGGCCGGCGCGCAGTAGATGCTCGGTCATGGCCATGGCGCCGGCATGGTCATCGATGCTCAGCACCGGATAACCGGCGCCGGGCAGATGCGCATTGATCAGCACCGTCGGCAGCGACGGCGGCAGGTTATCGGTGAGAAAGCCCGGCTGCTCGGCGTAGGGAGAGAGCACCAGCAAGCCATCGACGCGTCCACGCATCGACCGCAGCGCCCTGCCCTGGGCTTCCGGGTCGCCGTGATAGCTGGACACCAGCAAGTGCTGGCCGGCAGCGCGCGCCGCGCCGTCGATGCCGCGGATCAACTCGGAAAAGAATTCGCCATACAGATCGGGCAGCACCACGCCCAGGGTATGGGACCGCCGGCTGCTCAGGCTGCGGGCTGCCGCATGCGGGCTGTAACGCAGCCGCTCGGCCACTTCCATGACCTGCCGGCGCACCGGCCCGGCAACGTTGTCGTGCCCGTTGAGCGCACGCGACACGGTAGCGACAGAGACCTGTGCTTCCCGAGCGACATCTTTGATGGTGACCGCACCCTTGGCCATTCGTGTCGCCCTCCGCGACCGACTTCCCAAAACTGGCGCGGACTGTAAGCGTTTTCATAAGCGGGCGTAAACCCCTATCTTCACACCTGTGAAAACGCTTACAGATCAAGCGCCTGCAAGTGATGGAGGTGTGAATAAATGTGCTGCGACGCAACAAATCGGCACCCACGTGTCCACAAACGAAGCAGAACGTCGATCACGTTTGGGCTGGTTGGGTTGCTGCATCGGTGGGCACGCAGGCCCTACCGACGTAGGAGCGCACCCGGGCGCGGCGGGCGTTATCGACAATGCCCGTCGCACCCGGGTGCGCTCCTGCGACGGTGGTTTGGTCCAGCGGGTTCGCTTTACCCCGCCTCGCCCGGCGCGATCGCCTCGATCGACAAGGCATGGATGTCGGTCTGCATCATCTCTCCAACCGCCGCGTAGACCGCACGGTGACGGGCCAGTGGCGGCTTGCCGGCGAACACCGCGCTGACCACACGCACATTGAAATGTCCGCGCCCATCGCGCGCGCCAGCGTGGCCGGCATGACGGTGGCTGTCGTCCACCACCTCCAGCTCGGTAGGTGCCAACGCCGATTGCAATGCCTGGCGAATCCGCTCGACCCGGCTCATGGGAGTACTCATGGCAGTACCCGGCGGAACGGCCGGACCTCCGTGCGCACGTAGACGCCCGCAGCCACATAGGGATCGGCATTGGCCCAGGCGCGCGCGTCTTCCAACGCATCGAACTCGGCGATCACCACGCTGCCGCTGAAACCGGCCGGACCCGGATCTTCCGCATCGATGGCCGGGCACGGGCCCGCTACCAGCAACCGCCCCGCCGCGGCCAGCGCCTGCAGACGCGCCAGATGCGCCGGTCGCGCCTGCTGACGCGCGGCCAGCGCGTCGACCCCGTCATACCCTTCGATTACGTACCACACATGCCACCTCATCCAGAACTTGAAGATCGTCGCAGGGATTCTAGCCGCGTCAGCGCTGGACACCGCCCCCGCGCACGCATTACCCTTGACGCTTACTGCACACGCAACCGGACGCAGCGGCCCGTCGGCCCAGGCCCCACGCCTCATTCGACGACCGATTCGCTGCCCACCGCCGGCTCGCGTAGACGACCTCCTCGCTGTTCCGTCGCCGCATGCCACGCGGCGCCTGATGGTATGTGGATCGGCGTATGTGAATTTGTGGGATCGTGCCGAAACAGGCACGACATTGATCGCAATAACTCAAGGCAAAGCCCTGCAGGCGCGGCTCAGACCGCGGCCGGCGACCGTAAGACCCGATGTCGACCTGATGAATTCCGAACTCGCGCACGCCGCGACTCCGCCAGCCGCAAGCGCTCACCCACAGCAGCAGGAAATGCCGCTGGCGGTCGTGCATGGGCAACCGGTACTGCAGATCCCGCAGGATCTGTATATCCCGCCGGATGCGCTGGAAGTGATTCTGGATGCGTTCGAAGGTCCGCTGGATTTGCTGCTCTACCTGATCCGCCGTCAGAACCTGGACATCCTGGATATCCCGGTCGCCGAGATCACCCGGCAATACGTGGACTACATCAATGTGATGCAGGAACTGCGTTTCGAACTGGCGGCCGAATATCTGGTGATGGCCGCGATCCTGGCCGAGATCAAGTCGCGCATGCTGTTGCCGCGCCCACCCAGCCAGGAAGGCGAAGAGGACGACCCGCGCGCAGAGCTGGTGCGCCGTCTGCAGGAATACGAGCGCTTCAAGCAGGCCGCCGAAGACCTGGACACCCTGCCCCGCATGGGCCGCGACAGCGCGCCGGTGCAGGCGCATCTGCCCGAGCGTGCACCGGTCAAGCTGCCGCCGCCGGTGGAGCTGAAAGAAATGCTGATGGCGCTGTACGACGTGCTCAAGCGCGCCGAGCTGTTTACCGGCCATGCGATCAAGCGCGAGGCGCTGAGTGTGCGCCAGCGCATGGGCGATGTGCTGAGCCGCCTGGACGACGGCAAGTTCTACCGCTTCGAATCGCTGTTCACTGCCGAAGAAGGCAAGCTCGGCGTGCTGGTCACCTTCCTGGCGCTGCTCGAATTGGCCAAGGAGCAGTTGCTGGACATCGTGCAGGAGGCGCCGCTGGCGCCGATCTACGTGAAGTCGCTGGCGTTGGGCAACACCAATGCGCCGTTGCAATTCTCCAGCGAATTCGATGACAGCGACGCTGCCAACGAACCTATCTGAAGCCGATCACCGAATGGATCAAGCGCTGATCACCCGCATTATCGAAGCCGCCCTGTTGGCAAGCAGCCAGCCGCTGACGCTGGCGCAGCTGCAGGGCCTGTTTCCGGAAGAAGAGCCGGCACCGCCCGGCAGCGTCGAGCGCGCGCTGGAACTGCTGCGCGAGGGCTGCGCCGAGCGCGGCGTGGAGCTGGTCGAGGTGGCCTCGGGTTTCCGTTTCCAGGTCAAGGCCGATGTGCACGGCTGGGTCGCCCGTCTATGGACCGAGCGCCGCACCAAGTACACCCGCGCCACCCTGGAAACCTTAGCGCTGATCGCCTACCGCCAGCCGATCACGCGTGGCGAGATCGAACAGGTGCGCGGGGTGGCGGTCAGCAGCAACATCATCCAGGCCCTGGAAGAACGCGAGTGGATCCGCGTGGTCGGCCACCGCGACGTGCCCGGCAAGCCGGCCCTGTTCGGCACCACCAAGGGCTTTCTGGATTACTTCGGGCTCAAGCGATTGGACGAGCTGCCGCCATTGTCTGAGTTGAAGGACATTGCCGAGCTGGAACCGCAGCTGCCGCTGGACCGCGATGGTCAGCTGGATGGCGTGGTGCCGGCCTCAGCAGCGATGGATGCGGCGCAAGGCCAGGCCGATGCAGGGGCGTCCGACGCGGATGGTGGCAACACCGATGCCGCTGCCGCTGAGCATGCATCGGATGCGTCGGAGACGGAGACGGCGCTTGCCACTGCGTCCGATGCGGAAGCCGAAACCGCCGTTGACGCAAGCGCTAGTGCGCCGACCGACAGCGAAAGCGACTCGGACGTTGCAGTGGATTCGCATCGTTCGATCGAAACAGATAACGACATCGATGCCGGCACCGATGTTGATGGCGATGTCGGCAGCGACAGCACCGACGACGACCAGACATCCAGCGCCGACGACGACGCCGATACAGAAGCAGCCGACGCCGGCACGGCAGACGACACCGCCGACGCGCCGAGCGACGACACACCGCACCACCCCGAGGCCTCCTCGGCGCAGCACACGCAACACACGCCAGACCCAGACAGCGCCCGCGAGGGCGACCCCGACACCGCGCCGGGCACGCGCGCGGATGCAGTGAACGAAGACGAAGACAACGCCGTCGCGACGACGACCGTGGCTGTTGACGAAGCCGATTCCGACCCAGAGGCCGACCCACAACGCGTCGGCCGGAGCCAGACACATGAGTGACACCCCCCGCAAGCTGTCGTTGAACAAGCTTTCCCTCAAGCGCGACAGCGCGCCCGAAGCGCCGAAGCTGGAAGAGCGCCTGCACAAGGTGCTGGCCCAGGCCGGCCTGGGCTCGCGCCGCGCGCTCGAGCAGCGCATTGCCGATGGCCTGATCAAGGTCAATGGCGCCGTCGCGCAGACCGGCATGTCGGTGCGCAGCGGCGACAAGATCGAGCTGGACGGCCGCAGTTTCGTGGCCAGCGCGCTGACCGAGCCCTCGCGCGTGCTGATCTATAACAAGCCCGAAGGCGAAGTGACCACGCGCGAAGATCCCGAAGGCCGCCCGACCGTGTTCGAGTCGCTGCCGGCATTGAAGGGCTCGCGCTGGATCGCCATCGGCCGCCTGGACATCAACACCACCGGCCTGCTGCTGCTGACCACCGACGGTGAGTTGGCCAACGCGATGATGCACCCCTCCTACGAGGTCGAACGCGAATACGTGGTCCGCGTGCGTGCCCCGGAAGGCGAAGAAAACGTCTCCGACGCCATCATCGAGCGCCTGTCGCGCGGTGTGCTGCTGGAAGACGGCGGCGCCAAGTTTGACGAGATCGACCGTATCGGCGGCACCGATTCGCACGACTGGTTCCGCGTGGTGGTCAAGGAAGGCCGCAACCGTGAAGTGCGCCGTCTGTGGGAATCGCAGGGCTGCCAGGTCAGTCGCCTCAAGCGCAGCCGCTACGGCAAGATCTCGCTGCCGCGCGAACTGCTGCGTGGGCAGTCGGTGGAAGTGGTGCAGGAAAAGGTCGACGCCCTGCGCGCCGAGCTCAAGCTGGAAGAAGGCGCGCCGTCGGCACTGACCCTGCAGCCGGTGATCGGCCAGCGTCGCGCTGCCAAATCGACCGTGCACGTCTCGCGCGATGGCCGCAGCAATGCCTACGTCAATGGGCAGACCTCCGGCGCCGATGAAGGCCGCGAGCTGCGCCGTTTCGACAACCCGCGTGACGATCGCGGCGGCCGCGGTCGCGGCAAGCCCGGCGGTTTCAAGGGTGGTCTCACCGTCAGCGGTGAAGCAGCCGCGCGGCAGTCGCAGCAGCGCCCGTTCAAGCCGCGCGCACCCGGCAAGGGCGACCGCGCACTGCCGGATGGCAACCCGGCCGCGTTCCGTAGCTGGTATGTGCCCGATGGCGTGAGCACCGGCCCGAGCGGCCACCGCAACGCCGGCCCCAGCGGTCCTGGCACCGGCCAGGCCCGCCCCTACGCCAAGAAGGGTCCGGGCGGCGCGCGTCCTGGTGCCGGCGGTCAGGGTCAGGGCCGTGGCGCTGCTGGCGGCGGTGGACAAGGTCAATCGCAGGGTCAAGGCCAGGGGCAGCGCAAGCATCCCTATGGTCACCCGGGCAATGCGCCGAGCTTCCCGTCCGATCATGCCAATCCGGGTTCCAGCCCGTATGGCGCCGCGCGTCCTGCCAGCCGCCCGAGCGGCGGCCGTCCGGCGGGCCCGGGCGGTAACCGCGGACCTGCGGCCGGCAATCGCGGCCCCGGCGGTCCGGGTGGCGGCGCTCGCGGACCGGGTGGTCCCGGTGGCGCACCGCGTGGCCCGGGCGGTCGTCCGCCCGGTGGTGGCAACCGTCGTCCACCTGGCGGCGGCAATCGCGGCCGCTGATCCTCGCTGCATGCACTAAAAAAAACGGCCCCGCGAGGGGCCGTTTTTTATTGGGGTCGACGTGGTTGCCGCTTCGATAGATGGGTCGGTGCAACCTGGTCGATCTCATTGGCCAACCGCTGCCCGCAGCTGACATCGGCGGCAACGCAACCATGCAAACCGCATGCGGCGTCGCTACCTGCTGCCAGAACTCCCACGTATTACTTGCGGCGTTCGATCACGAAGTTGCCGACCGCAACGCCCAGGTCGACGCCTTCGCCAGTACCGGCGAGCGCGAGCGAGATATCGCCCTTGGTGACCACCTGCGCGGTGCTGGACTTGACCACGCCCGCATGCGCTTCGGCAGAGGCATAGGTGCCGAACAGGTCATTCAGACTGTAGGCACCGGAGAATGAGCCGCGGCCACCGGTGATCTTGGACTTGCCCACCGTCAGACCGCCGCCCTTGCTGGAAATCTTGACAGGAATGACAGCCCCGTTATCGCAGGTAATGGTGCCGGTGCCGCTGGCGGTCTTGTAGAACACCGACCAGCCGGACAGGTTGAACTTCAGCTGGCAATCGATGTTGCCGGCGGCTTGTGCCTGCGGCGCCAGCGTTGCCGCGCCAAGCAGTGCAAAAAGAGACAGTGACTTGATCATGTGTGCGTTGCCGGTGGTGGACGTGGCCGGAGACTAGCAGCGCCGATGTGGCAGCCGCGACAAGGTGGCGGCACCTCTCCAACGCGCGTTCAGCGAATGATTATCTCGGGGCCTCGCAAGGAACGGCGCTGCAGAAGCGGCCGCGCCGTGGGATCATCCGCGCATGTCACGCATCGCCCACAGACTGCTCTTCGCCGCCCTGTTGCTGCCGTCGCTCGCGCATTGCGGCGAGACGATTCCGACCCGGGGCTATACCGTCGTCAATCGTTATCCGCACGACACCGCCGCCTTTACCGAAGGCCTGTTCTATCTCAACGGGCATCTGTACGAGAGCACCGGCGAGCTGGGCCACTCCAGCGTGCGCAAGGTCGAGCTGGAAACCGGCCGCGTGCTGCAGCAGGCCGATACGCCAACGCCCTACTACGGCGAAGGCATCGTGGCCTGGGGCGACCGGCTGATTCAGTTGACCTGGCGTAACCAACGGGGCTTCGTCTACGACCTGGCCACGCTGACACCGCGCTCGCACTTCGCGTACGCCGGCGAAGGCTGGGCGCTGACCAGCGACAACCGCAACCTGTACATGAGCGATGGCACTGCCCGCATCCGCCGGCTGGACCCGCAAACGCTGCAGCAGACCGGCACCATCAAGGTCACCGCCGGTGGCAAGCCGTTGGACAATCTCAACGAACTGGAATGGGTCAAGGGCGAGTTGTGGGCCAATGTCTGGCTCACCACCCGCATCGCACGGATCGACCCGGCCAGCGGCAAGGTGATCGGCTGGATCGACTTGAAGGCGCTGGTTCCGGATGCCGACACCTTGACCGACCCCAGCAACGATGTGCTCAACGGCATCGCCTACGACGCCGAACACGATCGGCTATTCGTCACCGGCAAGCGTTGGCCGCAGCTTTACGAAATCCGGCTGGCTGAGTAGCCGGGATTGGGGAGTCGGGATTGGGGATTGGCAACGGCAGGCGAGCGGACGGCTGTGCCTTGGCTGCTTGCATCAATCCCTAATCTCTAATCCCTGATCACAAACGTATCCGCATCCAGCATTGCCGGGAAGCGGGCGCGGTGCTCGGCGAGTGCGGCGGCACTGAGGGTGGTGGTGACCACCTGCGGCTGCTCGCGGATTTCCACCTGCGGCTGGCCGAGGAAATCGATCACTGCGCTGTCGCCGGCGTAATGCAGCTGATTGCCATCCACACCGACGCGGTTGACCGCTGCCACAAAGCACAGGTTTTCGATCGCGCGTGCGCGCAGCAGCGTCTTCCATGCATACGCGCGCGCAGACGGCCAGTTGGCGACGAACAATTGCAGATCGAAATCCAGCTGGCCCGGCCGCTCGACATCGAAGCGGTTGCGGCAGAACACCGGAAAGCGCAGGTCGTAGCACACCTGCGGATTGATCCGCCAACCCTTCCAGTCCACGCACAGGCGATCGCGCCCGGCCGCGTAGCGCAGATGCTCGTTGCCGAAGCGGAACAGATGACGCTTGTCGTAATACTGCAGCGCCCCATCCGGTGTGGCCCACAGCAGCCGGTTGAACACGCCTTCGGGCGTGCGTAATTGCACGCTCCCGGTGACCGCAGCACCCAGCCGCGCCGACTGAGCACGCACCCACTCCACGGTCGGCCCATCCATGCCTTCGGCCTTGTCGATGGCCTCGTTGGAGAACCCGCTGGTGAAGGTCTCCGGCAGGATCACCAGATCGGTCTGCCCTGCCAATGGCTGCAGCAATGCAGCGTAATAATCGCGATTGCCGGCCGGATCATGCCAACGGGTATCGCCTTGGATCAGGGAGATGCGCAGGTCGTGCATAGGTGGCTCGGGAATGGGGAGTCGGGAATCGAGAATGGGTAGAGCGGGTGTGGTGGTGTCTGTGCGCTATGTGGGTGACAACGTCGGAGGGGCGAGAAGGACACCCGCGACGCGCTCACGATTCCCTCTCCCGGGCCGGCAGGAATCGAGAAGGCGTCCAGTAACGCTCTTACGATTCCCCATTCCCGGCCCTCAGAGCTTCTGCAAACGTTCGATCGCCGCATCCAATGTCGCGTCGTTCTTGGCAAAGCACAGTCGTGCCAGTCGCTGACCGGCCGGTACCTGTTCGTAGAACGGCGAGAGCGGAATCGCGGCCACGCCCTTTTCGATCGTCAGCCACTTCACAAATTCGGTATCGGGCAGATCGCTGATGGCCGAGTAGTCCACCAGCTGGAAATAGCCGCCGGGCACCGGCAGCGGTATCAGGCGCGTGGTCAACAGCTGTTCGCGGAAGCGGTCGCGCTTGGCTTGATAGAACGCGCCAAGCTGCTCGTCGTGCTCGGGCTCATCGCGGATCATCGCGGCGAACGCGTGCTGCGCCGGGCCGAAGCTGGTGAAGGTGTTGTACTGATGCACCTTGCGGAATTCGGCGGTGAGCGCCGGCGGTGCGATGGCATAGCCGATCTTCCAGCCGGTGCAGTGGTAGGTCTTGCCGAAACTGGAAATCACGAACGCGCGCTCGCGCAGTTCCGGCCAGCGCAACACCGATTCGTGGCGGCGGCCATCGAACACGATGTGCTCGTAGACTTCGTCGGACAGCAAGAAGATTTCGGTGCCGCGCAGCAGTTCGGTCAGCGTCTGCGTGTCCTCGGCCGAGAGCATCGCGCCGGACGGGTTGTGCGGCGAGTTGATCATCAGCAGTCGCGTCTTCGGCGTGATCGCCGCGAGCAGCGCCTGCCAATCGACCGCAAAGGTCTGCGGGTGCAGCGCCACATGCACCGCGCGCGCTCCAGCCAGATCGATCGCCGGCTCATAGCAGTCGTAGGCCGGGTCCAGCACGATGACTTCTTCACCGGCCCGCACCACGGCGTGAATGGCATTGAAGATCGCCTCGGTGGCGCCGCTGGTGACGGTGATTTCGGTGTCAGCGTCGACCTGTGCGCCGTAGCAGCGCTGCGCCTTGCCGGCGATGGCTTGCCGCAGTGACGCAACACCGGTCATCGGCGGGTACTGGTTGTGGCCGGCGCGCATGGCCGCTGCCAGCTCATCGACCAGGCGCTGCGGCACCGGGAAATCGGGAAAGCCCTGTCCCAGGTTGACCGCGCCGTGTTCGGCCGCCAGCTGCGACATGACGGTGAAGATGGTGGTGCCCACCTTGGGCAGCTTGGTCGTGAGGGGCATCGTGCCTGTCCGGAACAAGAAACGGGGGACCGCGAGTGTACGCAAAGCGGCCGCGCGGTTGCGCCAGGCTCACCGCAAAACAGCGTTCCCGGACACATCGCGCCGCTGCGGTGCGCCCGTGCCGCGGCCATCGTCGCTACAATGCGCGCCCTGTCCCGCCCTTCCCCATGCCGTCCTGCGACGGGAGCCCGCTGCGCCGATGATCGAACCGCTGCACACTGCGCCCCCGCTACTGGCGGCGCGCGCGCTGGCCTTCAGCCGCAATGAGGAGCCGGTCTTCGGCCCGCTGGATTTCCATGTCGATGCCGGCGAAGCCCTGCTGGTGCAGGGCGACAACGGCGCCGGCAAGACCACCTTGCTGCGGGTGCTGGCCGGCCTGCTGCATGTGGAGCACGGCGAAATCCAGATCGACGGCAAGACCGCCCGGCGCAGCGACCGCAGTCGCTTCATGGCCTACCTGGGACACCTGCCCGGCCTGAAAGCCGATCTGAGCACCCTGGAAAACCTGCACTTTCTGTGTGGCCTGCATGGCCGGCGGGCCAAGCAGATGCCCGGCAGCGCGTTGGCCATCGTGGGACTGGCCGGCTACGAAGATGCCCTGGTGCGGCAGTTGTCGGCCGGGCAACGCAAACGGCTGGCACTGGCGCGGCTATGGTTGTCGCCTGCGCCGTTGTGGCTGCTGGACGAGCCCTACGCCAACCTCGATCTGGACGGCATCACCTTGGTCAACCGGATGATCTCCGCGCATCTGCGCGGTGGCGGCGCGGCGCTGGTCACCACGCATGGCGCCTATGCGGCCCCGCCGGTGCGCACCCGAATGCTCACCCTGGAGGCCGCAGCATGAGCACGCCGCCGTCGCCACAACCATCCTTGCTGCAGGCCGCGCGCGCGCTGCTGCGTCGCGATCTGCAATTGCTGTGGCGCCGTCGCAGCGACGCGCTGCAGCCGGCCTTGTTCGCGCTGCTGATCGTGGTGTTGTTTGCGCTGGGCCTGGGTGGCCGCCCGGACCTGCTGGCGCAGGCGGCGCCGGCGGTGCTGTGGCTGTCGGTGCTGCTGGCCGGCCTGCTGTCGCTGGACGCGCTGTTCCGCAGCGACGTAGAAGACGGTTCGATGGAGCAATGGTTGCTGGCACCGGTGCCGTTAGCGTGGTTGATCGCCGTGCGCGTGCTGCTGCATTGGGCGACCAGCGCCTTGCCGTTGATCGCAGTAACGCCGTTGCTGGGCGAATTGCTGCACCTGCCGCATGACCAATTGCCGGTGCTGCTGGCATCGTTGGCATTGGGCACACCGTTATTGAGTCTGCTCGGCGCAGTGGTTGCGGCACTGACGGTGACGATGAAACGCTCTGGTATTCTCGTGGCGTTGCTGGCGTTGCCGCTGTATGTGCCGGTGCTGGTGTTCGGCGCCGGCAGCGTTGCGGCCAGCGGGCAAGGACAGGATGCGGTGGGTGCGTTGTTGTTGTTGGGCGCCGGATTGGTGATCGGCATTGTGCTGGCACCGTTGGCGGCAGCGGCGGCGATCCGGATTTCGCTCAGCTGATCGATGTTGCAGATGCGCCATTGATGGGACACCGTAAGTCGTTCGGCGGTGTCGTACCGAAAGCTGTCTCCATGCAAAAAGCCATCGCCACGCCAAGAGCCATCGCCATCGCATGAACGTCGTCGTCCGCTGGTTCCACCAAGTCGCCTCACCTCCGATCTTCGACCGATTTACCGCGCGCTGGGCGCCGTGGTGCTACGCGCTGGCGGCATTGCTGCTGGGCGCAGGCATGTGGCAGGCGCTGTTTGCGGTGCCGGCCGACTACCAGCAAGGCGACAGCTTCCGCATTCTCTACATCCATGTGCCGAGCGCGTGGATGAGCTTGTTCGTGTTCGGGCTGATGGCGGTGTATGCGGCGATCGCGCTGATCTGGCGCATCAAGGTGTGCGAGATCCTGGCGATGGCATGCGCCCCGATCGGCGCGGCATTCACCGTGATCACGTTGCTCACCGGCAGCATCTGGGGCAAGCCGATGTGGGGCGCCTGGTGGGACTGGGACCCGCGCCTGACCACCGAACTGATTCTGCTGTTCTTGTATCTGGGTGTGATCGGCCTGTATCACGCCATCGACGACCGTCGCCAGGCGGCACGTGCGGCCGCGTTGCTGGCGATCGTCGGTGTGGCGCTGCTGCCGGTGATCCGCTATTCGGTGGTGTGGTGGAACTCGCTGCATCAGGGTCAGAGCATTCGTCTGCTTGGCCCTTCGACGATCGATGCCAGCATGCTGCTGCCGCTGTGGTTGATGGTGATCGGCACCAAGTTCTGGTTCGCCGGGTCGCTGCTGACCCGCGCGCGCGCCGACAACCTGCGCCGCGAGGCCGGCAAGGCCTGGATCGTGCGCGATGCCGAGGGCGCGGCATGAGCTATCTGCCTTACATGATCGCCGCCTACGCGGTGTTTGTACTTGTGCTGCTGTGGGACCTGATCGCCGGCCGCTGGCAGGTGCGTCGTGCCTTAAAGATCGCGCAGGCGCGCCGCCTGCGTGAGCGCAAACGCACGGTGCCCAGCGATGCGGAGCTGACCCGATGAACCCGCAACGTCGCCGCCGGCTGTGGCTGGTGCTGGCGCTGGTGCTGGCCGCCGGGCTGGCGACCACGCTGGTGGCGATGGCCTTGCAGCGCAACGTGGCGTATCTGTACACGCCGTCGGAGGTATTGCGCGGCGATGCCGGCGACCACGCCAGGTTCCGGCTCGGCGGCATGGTCGAAAAAGGCTCGTTCAAACGTGCCTCCGGTTCGCTGGAAGCGCAGTTCCGCGTCACCGACGGCGATGCGCAGCTGGCGGTGCGTTATGACCGCATCTTGCCGGACCTGTTCCGCGAGGGTCAGGCCGTGGTCGCCACCGGTCGTATGCAGCAAGGCGTGTTCGTGGCCGAAGACGTGCTGGCCAAGCACGATGAAACCTATATGCCGAAGGAAGTGGCCGACAAGATGGGCAGCGCGCATCGCAAGCACCAGGTGGCCCCAGGCAAGGTGACGCAGTGACGGTAGGAAGCAGTGGCGGCAGACCGGGTCACCGGCAAGCGCAGATAAGTGAGAGCCCTGACATCGGCGCGGATCGTGCCGCGTTGACGGCTTACCCGTCTTTGATGCTGTCGCTTAAGTTCCGCCAGGCAGCACGCCGCCGCGCGGCCGCGCAGACCAAGCAACCTGGCACCGCGACAGGAGCTGCGTGTTCCAACAACGAACATGACACCACGACAGGAAACACCTGTTCCGGTAACGCCCCTGTGTCAGGCCTGCTCCGCTTCTTGATTGCCGGTTCGCGGCAGCGGTCTATGCGTCTCTGCTCCCAATCCCGAGTTCCCCATGCTTCCTGAGCTCGGCACCTTTCTGCTGGTCCTGGCCCTGCTGGTCGCGCTGGTGCAGGCCGCATTGCCGCTGGCTGGCGCGCAACGCGGGCGCAGCAGCTGGATGGCGGTGGCGCGCCCGGCAGCATTGGTGCAGCTGGGCCTGATCGCCGCGGCCTTCGCGCTGCTGACGCATGCGTTCTTGGTGCAGGACTTTTCGGTGCGCTATGTCGCCGAAAATTCCAACAGCCTGTTGCCGGTGATCTACCGCTACTCGGCGGTGTGGGGCGCGCACGAAGGCTCGCTGCTGCTGTGGACGCTGGTGCTGGCGCTGTGGACCGGCGCGGTGGCGCTGTGGTCGCGGCAGTTGCCGGCGCAGGTGATCGCACGCGTGCTGGGGGTGATGGCACTGATCAGCATCGGCTTCCTGGCGTTTTTGTTGTTCACCTCCAATCCGTTCGCGCGGCTGCTGCCGGTGCCGCTGGAAGGCGCCGACCTCAATCCCTTGCTGCAGGACCCGGGGCTGATCATCCATCCGCCGATGCTGTACTGCGGCTACGTCGGCTTTGCGGTGCCGTTCGCCTTCGCCATCGCCGCGCTGCTGGAAGGCCGCATGGATGCGCGTTGGCTGCGCTGGACGCGGCCGTGGACGAATGTGGCGTGGTCGATGCTCACCGTGGGCATCGCACTGGGCAGCTGGTGGGCGTATTACGAACTCGGCTGGGGCGGTTGGTGGTTCTGGGACCCGGTGGAGAACGCCAGTTTCATGCCGTGGCTGGTCGGCACCGCGTTGCTGCATTCGCAAGCGGTCACCGAAAAACGCGGCAGCTTTGCCAGCTGGACCTTGCTGCTGGCGATTGCGGCGTTTGCGTTGTCGCTGCTGGGGACCTTTCTGGTGCGCTCGGGCGTGCTGACCAGCGTGCATTCGTTCGCTGCCGACCCGTCGCGCGGGCTGTTCATCCTGGTGTTTCTGCTGATCGTGGTCGGTGGCGCATTGCTGCTGTACGTTCTGCGCGCGCCGGGCATGTCCGCCAGCAACGACCCGAGCCGCGCGTTTGCCGGCAGCTCGCGCGAAACCTTGCTGCTGTTGAACAACCTGCTGCTCACCTGCGCCTGCGCGATGGTGCTGCTGGGCACGCTGTATCCGTTGCTGGCCGATGCGCTGGGCCTGGGCAAGCTGTCGGTGGGCCCGCCCTACTTCGGCACCTTGTTTGTGGTGTTGATGGCCCCCCTGGTGGCGTTGCTGCCGTTCGGCCCGCTCACCCGCTGGCAGCGCGAGCAGGCATCGCGGCCGCTGGCGATGCTGGCACCGTGGGCAGGCCTGGCGCTTGCCGCAGGCGTGCTGGCCTGGTTTATGGCGCCGCAAGGCCAGCTCAAAGCCGCCATCGGCGTGGCCGGCGCGGCGTGGGTGATGCTTGGCACGGCGCGCTTTCTGTGGACCCGCCGCGCGGCCAAGGGGCGCAAGTTCACTGCCGAAATGCTGGGCATGGTGCTGGCGCATCTTGGCGTTGCGGTGTTTCTTGCCGGTGCCTTGCTGGTGGAGTCGCTAAGCCTGCAACGCGAAGTCGCGCTGGCGCCGGGCCAGCAGGTGCAAATCGGCCGCTACGCGCTGCACTTCGACACCGTGGAAGAACTGCGCGGGCCCAATTACGTCTCCGACCGCGCCAACCTGCAGGTGTTCAAGGACGATGCGCCGGTGGGCGTGCTGCATGCAGAAAAACGGCGCTATGCCAGCGGCGGGCAGACCTTGACCGAGGCGGCGATCCGCCCCGGCCCGTTCGGCGACCTGTATGTCGCGCTTGGCGAACCGCTGGGCAATCAGGCCTGGGCGGTGCGCGTCCACCTCAAACCGTTCGTCCGCTGGATCTGGCTGGGGGCGTTGCTGATGGCGCTCGGTGGCCTGGTCACCGCGGCCGACCGGCGTTTTCGTCGTTCTCCGGAGATCCAAGATGGTTGAGTCACGTTCGCCCCGCTTGCCCACTGCCGTACTCGTGGGCGCCATCGTGCTGCTGCTCGCACTTGCAGCGCTGCTGGTCTACGCGGTGGTGCGCTCCGGTCAGGGCGATCGCGATGCCCTGCCCTCGGCCCTGATTGGCAAACCGGCGCCGGAGTTCGCGCTGCCGCTGCTGCACGACCCCAGCATCGTGGTGCATGCGCGCGAGCTACGCGGCGCGCCGTACATCATCAACGTGTGGGGCAGCTGGTGCCCGGCCTGCCGAGAAGAACACCCGGTATTGAGCCGCTTTGCGTTGACCAAGCGCGTGCGCGTGATCGGCTACAACTGGAAGGACGAGCGCGCCGATGCCTTGCGCTGGCTTGAGCAGCTGGGCAACCCGTATCTGCTGGTGGTTGCAGACAAGGACGGGCGCACCGCCATCGACTTCGGCATCGCTGCCGCGCCGGAAACCTTTCTGGTCGACGGGCGCGGCGTGGTGCGTTGGAAATACAGCGGCATGCTCACCCAATCCATCATCGACACTCAGTTGATTCCGATGCTGAGCAAGATCGAGCGCTCGCCCACCGCCGCACCGGACCTGCACGCCCCCCAATGATGCGCGCCTGGCTGCTCACGCTACTGCTGTTGCCCTGGCTGGCCCTGGCCCAGCCGGTCGGCGATCCGTCACCGCTGCAATACCGCTCGGCGGCCGAAGAAGCGCGCTTTCATGCGCTGACTGCCGAGCTGCGTTGCGTGCAGTGCCAGAACCAGTCGCTGGCCGATTCCAACGCGCAGATTGCGCAGGATCTGCGCCGCGAGGTACTGGCCTTGATGCACGAAGGCCGCAGCGATGCGCAGATTCGGCAGTTTCTGGTCGCCCGCTATGGCGAGTTCGTGCTGTATCGCCCGCAGGTGGAATCGCGCACCTGGCTGCTGTGGTTCGGCCCGTTGCTGGTATTGCTGCTGGGTGGGGTGGTGGTGATGGTTGTGGTGCGTCGACGCAGCGCTGCGGCGCCCGCGTTGCCCGCCGATGAGCAGGAGTGGTGATGGTCGGCTTTGTCCTTGCGGTTGCGGTGGTCGCGCTGCTCGCCTTCGGCGTGGCGCTGCGCCCGCTGTGGCGCGAAACCCGCGCCCTGACCGCCAGCGTTGCGGTGCTGTTGCTGGCCGCAAGCGCGGCGCTGTACTGGCTGGTCGGCACACCGTCGGCGATCGAACAGGTGGCCGACCGCCCGGCCACGCCACGCACCCTGGACGAAGCCATTGTGCAGCTGCGCACCGCCCTGGCGCGCAACCCCGATCAGGCCGAAGGCTGGGTGTTGTTGGGGCGCTCGTTGTCCAGCCAGCAGAAATTCGCCGAGGCCAGCGACGCGTTTGCGCGCGCGGTGGCGCTGCGCCCGGACGAGCCGGACGTGCTGGTGGCGGCCGCGCAGTCGCGCATGCTCGCCGACGACAGCGGCCGCCCGGACCCGGAGGCGATGCGTCTGCTCGAACACGCGCTGGTGGTGCAACCGGACCATCAGCGCGCACGCTGGTTTCTCGGCGTGGTGCAGCGTCAGGCCGGTCAACCGGCCAAGGCCAGCGCAACCTGGGAGCCGCTACTGAGCGTGGTCGACGCCGCCACCCGGCCCGGCCTGCTCGAACAGATCAACGCTGCGCGGCAGGAAGCCAAACTTGCGCCGCTGACACCCTCGCCCACCGCCGACACATCTGCCGGCAAACGCATCAGCGTGCGCGTGTCGCTGGATGCGGCGTTCGCGCAACGTGCCGGCCTGCCTGGCGACACCAGCGTATTCGTGATCGCACGCGCAGCCGGCACGCCGATGCCGGTTGCGGTGGAAAAGCACACGCTCAGCGAGCTGCCGTTGACCATCACCCTGGACGATGGCGACAGCCCGATGCCGACCCGCACCCTGTCGTCGCTGGACACCGTGCAAGTGCTGGCGCGCTTGTCGCGTAGCGGCAACGCCATGCGCCAGGCCGACGATGTGGAAAGTGCGCCGGTGACGGTGGAGTTGCCGGCCAAGGCGGATGTGGAGTTGGTGATCGGGCGCTGATTGCTCGCCACGTACAGCATTCCATGCCAGCACCTGCACACCGACCGTCTCGACTGGTCCTTGCCCGCTCACCGTCGCGAGACCTTACTCGGCTTGGATGCCGCGTAAAGCTCGCAGAGACGTGCTTGCAGCGTGTCTTGCGATGGTGGCCGGGCAAGGGCCCTGCAGCAAAATGCGAAGAAGTCGAGGGCGCGGGCCCTCACCGCTCGCGGGACACGCCGTAAACCCATCCTTGGGGGCTCGATGGCGGCATCCATGCCGCCAACGGTCCCGCGATCGGCGAGGACACCGCACCAAATAGTTCGCTGGTGGTTTGTTGAAGAGCGAGCAAACCGGGCCGGACAGTTACCAACTGCTCTGTTGATAGTCTGCGCATCGACCGTCTCGACTGGTCCTTGCCCGCTCACCGTCGCGGGACCCTTGGCGGCATGGATGCCGCCAAGGAGCTTACATGGACGTACTTGCAGCGTGTCCTGCGATGGTGAGCGGGCAAGGGCCCTGCAGCAAAATGCGAAGAAGTCGAGGGCGCGGTGCCCTCGCCGCTCGCGGGACACGCCATAAACCCATCCCTGGGGGCTCGATGGCGGCATCCATGCCGCCAACGGTCCCGCAATCGGCAAGGACACCGCACCAGATAGTTGGTTGGCAGTCGCGTGAAAAGCTGCTTGTCGCTCGGCATGCGTCGAAGGTTGGGCCGGCGCATCATGAGTCAACAAGCCTCATCACGCATGGCTCTTGACCAAGCACACCGACCATCTGAACTGGTCCTTGTCCGCTCACCGTTGCAGGACCCTTGGCGGCATGGATGCCGCCACGGAGCTTACATGGACGTACTTGCAGCGTGTCCTGCGATGGTGAGCGGGCAAGCGCCCTGCAACCAAGCCGCAGATCAACAGCTTTAAAGCTGGCATCACACCACGCAAGGGCTCAAACCGAGTCCCCATCCCGATTCACCCCGCCGCCCGCCGCCACGCCGGATAGAATTGCGACATGACCGAATTCATCCCTACAGGCACGTTATTCCACGCACTGCCGTCGCCGTTTCCGATGAAGCGCGGCGGTGAGCTGCATCAGGCCCATGTGGCCTACGAAACCTGGGGCACGCTGGCGGCCGATCGCAGCAACGCGGTGCTGATCGTCACCGGCTTGTCGCCTAACGCGCATGCAGCCGCAAATCAGGCCAACCCCGAGCCGGGTTGGTGGGACGCGATGCTGGGGCCGGGCAAGCCGATCGATACCGAGCGCTGGTTTGTGGTGTGCGTCAATTCGCTGGGCAGCTGCAAAGGCTCCACCGGGCCTGCGTCCATCGATCCGGCCACCGGGCAGTTGTATCGCCTGACCTTTCCGGATCTGTCGATCGAAGATGTTGCCGATGCAGCAGCCGATGTCGTGCGTGCGCTGGGCATCGAACAGCTCGCCTGCCTGATCGGCAACTCGATGGGCGGCATGACCGCGTTGGCGTTGTTGCTGCGGCATCCCGGCATTGCGCGCAGTCACATCAATATCTCCGGCAGCGCACAGGCATTGCCGTTTTCCATTGCCATCCGCTCGCTGCAGCGCGAAGCGATCCGGCTGGATCCGCACTGGAACGGCGGCCACTACGACGACACGCGCTATCCGGAATCGGGCATGCGCATGGCACGCAAACTCGGCGTGATCACCTACCGCTCGGCGCTGGAATGGGACGGCCGCTTTGGCCGGGTGCGGCTGGATTCCGAACAGGCCGCCGACGATCCGTTCGGCCTGGAATTTCAGGTCGAAAGCTATCTCGAAGGCCATGCGCGTCGCTTCGTGCGTTTCTTCGATCCCAATTGCTATCTATATCTGAGCCGCTCGATGGACTGGTTCGATCTGGCCGATTATGTGGATGGGTCTTCGATCGCTGCCGCGCAGGCTGCAGGCACGCAGATCGGCAGCACGCCGGCTGCAGACGTCTCCACCGAGGCCGAGGTGCTGGCCGGCCTGGCAAATATCCGTATCGAACGCGCGCTGGCGATCGGCGCCAACACCGACATCCTGTTCCCGGTTCAGCAGCAGGAACAGATTGCCGAAGGCCTGCGTGCGGGCGGCGCGGATGCGCGCTTTATCGGCCTGGATTCGCCGCAAGGCCATGATGCGTTTCTGGTGGACTTCGCCCGCTTCGGCCCGGCGGTGCGCGACTTTCTGGACGCCTGCTGATTTCCAGATCCAGGCCACGCGCGCGCAGCTTGGTGCCGCGCAAGACGTTGACCGCACTGTTTGCGGTGAGCATGGCCAGCATCGTCGCAGCAGGCCTGCTGCCGGTCTGGGTGGCAGTCTGGTACGCGGTTGCCAGCCTCGTGGCGCTGATCGCTTACCGGCGCGACAAGAACGCGGCAACCCGCGGCCAGCGACGAACGCCGGAGACCACTTTGCACGGCATTGCAGTACTCGGTGGCTGGCCGGGCGCGCTGTTGGCGCAGTCGCTGTTCCGGCACAAATCCAGCAAGACCTCATTCCAGATCACCTTCTGGGCCACGGCAATCGCGAACAGCGCGGTGCTTGCATGGGCGGTGTATCGATCCGCGTAATGCGGGCTCTATAAACCGCAGTCAGCGGTTGCGCGGCGATAACCCTCGCCGATCAAACACGTGTCACGGCAGCGGCTCCAGCACCCCGGCACGCATGCGGTAGCGCCGTTGCACTACGCCGGCAGGCACGCTGTCGTGGGTGATCATCACCAGGCTGCGCTGACCAAGCGCGGCCGACAGATCGATCAACAGGGCGTGCGCCGTGTCCACGTCCAGGCCGTCGGTGGGTTCGTCGAGCAGCAGGATGGGAGCATCGCGTAACAGCGCACGCGCAAGCGCAAGACGGCGAGCCTGGCCTGCGGAGAGCGTGGCGCCGTTTTCGCCCACCCAGGTGCCCAGACCATGGTGCGCTCTGGCCCAGTCGTGCAGGCGCACCTGCTGCAATACCTGCCACATGGCGGCATCGTCGGCATCTGCATCGCCGATGGCCAGATTTTCGCGCACGCTGCCGGCAAACACCGGCGCGTTCTGCGGCAACCAGGCGATGCGTCGATGCCATTGCGCCTGTGCACAGTGACGCAAATCGATGCCGGCGTAACTCACCTGCCCGGCCTGCGGGTCCCATAGCCGCAGCAGCAGCGCCGACAAAGTGCTCTTGCCGCTGCCGCTGTCGCCGCTGATGGCGATG
This sequence comes from Xanthomonas sp. WHRI 10204, assembly GCF_040202875.1. Classification (NCBI taxonomy): domain Bacteria; kingdom Pseudomonadati; phylum Pseudomonadota; class Gammaproteobacteria; order Lysobacterales; family Lysobacteraceae; genus Xanthomonas; species Xanthomonas sp. WHRI 10204. The sequence continues at coordinate 1,823,022 of NZ_JBEGDW010000001.1, read as the reverse complement.
CGTTCGCCAGCTGCCAGTGTCAGATCGAGCGCGTGCAGCACCGGCCGCACGCTACCGGGCCATGTAAACGACACCTGCTGCAGGTGCAGCGTGCCCGTGCGTGGCACGTCGACTGCCTGCACCGGCTCGCTGACCGACGGCGCTTGATCGACGATGGACTGCAGGCGCCGCGCCGCGACGCGCGCGCTTTGCAGTGCCTGCAAGGCCAGCCCGGCACCCGCCCATACCTCCAGCAGCGCCATGGTCAGAAACACCAGGCCTGCGGCCATGTCTGCTGCAATCAGCCCACGCTCGGCGGCGCTCAAGGCAAGCCACAACATGCCGGCCAGACCGATGGCCCCGCACACCGCATGCAGCAGGTTGCCGGCGATCAATCGACGGCGCTGCACGCGGTCGCCATCCATCACGGCCGCCGCAGCGGCGTCGAGCTGATGCAGCCAGGCGCCTTGCGCATCGATCGCCGCCAGATCGGCCGCACCTTCCAGACCTTCGAACGCCTGCGTGCGCAACACCGTGCGTTGCTGCGCGCGCAGCTGCTCGCGCTGCGCGCCACCACGTGCCACCTGCCAGGGCACCAGCCCGCCAATCAGCACACCAAGCGCCAGCAACAACCATGCGGCCGGCGGATAGATCAACGCAGCGGCACCCGTACCGGCCAACCAGATGCCGAGCAGCGCCGTCAGCGGCGCAAGCGCGCGCACGCTCAGGCCATCGACTTCGCCGATGTCGGACATCAACCGCGCCAACAGATCGCCGGTGCGCGTGGCCGACAACCGCCCTGGCGCAAGCGGCAACGCACGACGGAAGAACCACACCCGCAGATCGCGGGCGATACGCAAGGTGGCATCGTGGCCGATCAATTTTTCGCCATAGCGCGACACGATGCGCGCAAACGTCAATGCGCGGATGCCTGCCGAAGGCGAGAAGAAATTGAAGCCTGCCCCCATGCCTGCAACGCCAGCCAATGCCGCCGCCGTGAGAAAGCTGCCGGACAGACTCAACAGACCCACTCCGGCCAGCATTGTGACCAGCACCAGCAGCGCGGACAGCAGCAAGCGCCAGACATGCCGGCGAAACACCTCGCTCAGACGATCGTGGCGTGCGCCGCTCATGGCGCGCTTGCCGTCACGGTGGTGCCACGCAGATCGATCACCGTATCGGCCCAGCGCATCACTGCAGGGCTGTGCGTCGCCACTACCACTGCACGGCCGCGTGCGAGTACCCCGAGTGCGCGGAGCAATTCGGCTTCTGTGTCCGGGTCGAGAAACGCGGTGGGTTCGTCCAGCAGCAGCAGATCCGGCGCGCGCAATAGCAGCCGCGCCAATGCCACACGTCGTGCTTCGCCACCGGACAGGCCAAAGCCGCGTTCGCCGATCACCGTGTCCAGGCCCGCCGGCAGCTGCGCGGCAAAGCGCATGACTTGCGCCGCATCGGCCACTGCCTGCAGCTGCGCATCGCTGGCCTGCGGATCGGCCAGCCGCAGGTTGTCGGCAATGCTGCCGTGAAACAGATACGGCCGCTGCGTGGCATAGCCCACACGCGTGCCCGGGCGCAGCACCACACTGCCCGCTTCCGGTGACAGCCAGCCGGCCAGCCCTTCCAGCAAGGTGCTCTTGCCGCTACCGCTGGCACCGATCACCGCCACGCGCTGACTAGGCTGCAGGTCCAGCGAAAACTGCGTGATCACCGTGTGCGGCGCGCCAAGCGGACGCAGCGCCAGACCACGTGCCTGCAGCAACGGCCCGTGCGCCTGCGCAGGCTCCAAGGCGCGCGGCGGCGGCGCTGCAACTGGGGCAATGGCATCGGCTTCGGTCACAAAACCTTCCAGCAACCGCTCGGCCTCGGTCACGGCGGCCAGCGCATTGGCACGGTCGTGGTAATGCGCTGCAAGACGCCGCAACGGCGCAAAGAATTCCGGCGCCAACAGCAAGCAGAACATGCCCGCGCCCAGCGACGGCAACCCGTGCAGATCGAGCATGCCCAGATAGCTCAGACCGAAGTACAAGGCCACGATGGCCACGCTCACCGAGGCGAAGAATTCCAGCACCGTGGACGACAGGAACGCGATGCGCAGCACCTTGAGCGAGCGCTCGCGCACGCCTTCGGCCGCTGCGGCAATACCGCCCAATTCGGCCTCCCCGCGCCCGTACACACGCAGCAAGCCCAGCCCCTTCAGACGATCGGCAAAGTGCCCGCCCATCCGCGCCAGCTCGCCGAGCTGCTCGCGGCCTGCGGCTTCTGCGCCCCACCCCACCAGCATCATGAAGAATGGAATCAACGGCGCGGTCAGCAACAACACCAGGCCCACCACCCAGTCGACCGAAAACACCGCGATCAGGATCGCTGGCGGCACCAGCAGCATCTCGGTGCGCGCCAGCTGATAACCGACGAAGTAACCTTCCAGCGCATCGGTATGCGCCAGGCTCAACTCGCCCAGTTCACCGCTGCGTTGCCGGCGCAACCACAGCGGCCCATGCTGCATCAGCCGACGCGCAATGCGCACCCGCAGTTCGCGCTTGGCCACATCGGCCACTTCGCCGGTCAGCGATTGCGCCCACCCCGTGAGCACGGCGCGCCCAAGCATTGCGAGCAGCAACCCGATGCCCACATGACGCAGCTGCGCCAGCGCCAGGTGCTGCACCAGCACCGCCTGCACCAACCACGCAATGGCCGCCGATTGCGCAAGCAACAACACGCCAGACAGCGCCACCGCCACACCGGACAGCCGCCGGGCCCGTGCAGCGGGTGCGGCAAGCGCATCCAGCCATTGGCCGCGTTGACGGCGCTGGGCGGGCGTTTCGCTGGCTTGCACGCTGGGCTGGCTCACATGGCTCTCTTCAGGCGGTGCATCGCAGGCGATTGTAAGAGCGGCTAACAAAACGTCGCGAGCAGTCGTCAGGTGGGTGCGGACGGCGCGGAGGAACCGGAGTGTACAGGTGGTACATGCCGATTCCGAGCACCGGCCGCGCCCGCCTGGCGGCTGCACAGTAGTTTTGTTAGCTGCTCCAAGTCGCCACTGTCCACTGCGGGATGGACAGTGTGCCGCACGCGATCGGGGCCGCATTGATTTGAATCAACGCGCGTAACGCAGCGGCGGCAGATGATCGGCCACGTTGCTCACCGATACTCAACCAGGCCACCCCGCCATGATCGACTCGACCGTTGTCGAACTCTCGCGGCTGCAGTTTGCAGTCACCGCGATGTACCACTTCATCTTTCCACCGCTGACCATGGGCCTGTCGTTCCTGCTCGGCATCATGGAAAGCGTCTACGTCATGACCGGCAAGCCGATCTGGCGGCGCATGACCATGTTCTGGGGCGTGCTGTTCGGCATCAACTTCGCCATGGGTGTGGGCACCGGCATCGTGATGGAGTTCGAGTTCGGCATGAACTGGTCGTACTACAGCCATTACGTGGGCGATATCTTCGGTGCACCGCTGGCGATCGAAGGGCTGATGGCCTTCTTTCTCGAGGCGACCTTCCTGGGCCTGTTTTTCCTCGGCTGGAATCGCCTAAGCAAGGTGCAGCACCTGATCACCACCTGGCTGGTGGCCTTGGGCAGCAACTTCTCCGCGCTATGGATCCTGATCGCCAACGGCTGGATGCAGAACCCGACCGGCGCGGTATTCAACCCGGACACCATGCGCATGGAAGTGGTGGATTTCATGGCGGTGCTGTTCAACCCGGTGGCGCAGGCCAAGTTCGTGCATACCGTCAGTGCTGGTTACGTGCTCGGCGCAGTGTTCGTGATGTCGATCAGCGCGTTTTACCTGCTGCGCGGCAAGCACGCCGAGATGGCGCGCCGCTCGTTCGCAGTGGCCGCGGCCTTCGGTCTGCTGTCGTCGCTGTCGGTGGTGGTGTTGGGCGACGAGAGCGGCTACGCCGCCAACGAGCACCAGAAAATGAAGCTGGCCGCGATCGAAGCGATGTGGGAAACCGAAGCCGCGCCGGCGGATTTCACTGCCTTCGGCATTCCCAATCAGCAGACCCATCGCAACGACTACGCGATCAAGATTCCGTATCTGATGGGGCTGATCGCCACACGTTCGTTGGATACGCCCATCCCCGGCATCCTGGAACTCGTTGGGCGTGCCGAGCATCGCATCCGCGGTGGGCAGATCGCCTACGGCGCGCTGCAGCGTATCCGCGCCGACACCAATGATGCCGAAGCGCGCAAGGTCTTCGACGCCCATTGGCAGGACCTGGGACACGGCTTGCTGCTGAAGCGTTACCGCGACGATATCGGCAATGCCACGCCCGAGCAGATCGCGCAGGCGGCGATGGATACGGTGCCACGCGTGCTGCCGCTGTTCTGGACCTTTCGCATCATGGCCGGCATCGGCATCTATCTCATCGCCTTCTTCGCCATTGCGTTCTGGTTCGCCTGCAAACACACCTTCCAGGAAAAGCGCTGGTTCCTGACCTTGGCGGTGTGGACGCTGCCGCTGCCGTGGATCGCGATCGAATGCGGTTGATTCGTGGCCGAGTACGGCCGCCAACCGTGGGCGGTGGAAGGCGTGTTGCCCACGTTCTACGCCGCATCGGGTCTGGATCTGTACGAGATCGTGCTGACGCTGGTGGGCTTTACAGCGCTGTACACCACGCTGCTGGTGATCGCGATCAAGTTGTCGCTCAAGACCATCCACAGTGGCCCGGACGTACTGTTCCCGCCGACGCAACCCAGCGCGTCGCCTTCCCTGCCGCAAGGTCATGCCCCGATGAGTCATGACCCGTTGAGTCACCCACCGTTGAGCTCCGGCGCCGTGGCCGGCAGCGCACCGTAACCCAGGAGAGACCGTGATGGATTTCGTATTGCTCGACTACACAACTTTACGTGTGATCTGGTGGCTGCTACTCGGCGTGCTGCTGTCCGGTTACGCAGTGATGGGCGGCTTCGATCTGGGTGTCGGCGCGCTGCTGCCGTTCGTTGCCAAAAACGATGCCGAACGCCGGCTGGCGATCAACACCGTCGGCCCGGTCTGGGAAGGCAATCAGGTATGGCTGATCCTGGGCGGCGGCGCGATCTTCGCCGCGTTCCCGCCGCTGTATGCGGTGAGTTTTTCCGGTTTCTATCTGGCGATGTTCGTGATGTTGTTTGCGCTCATCCTGCGGCCGGTCGGCTTCAAGTTCCGCGGCAAACTGGTGAATCAACGCTGGCGCAGTACATGGGACTGGGCATTGTTCGTCGGCGGTTTGATTCCGGCGCTGATCATGGGTGTGGCGGTTGGCAATGTCGTGCTGGGTGTGCCGTTCCATTTCGACGACAGCATGCGCACGTTCTACACCGGCAATCTGTTCGGGCTACTGAAGCCGTTTGCCTTGCTCGCTGGCCTGCTCAGCGTGGCGATGCTGATCGCCCACGGCGCGGCGATGCTGGTGCTCAAGACCGATGGACCGGTGGCCGACCGTGCCGCGCGTGTCGGCAGCACCGCCGCGATGGCTGCGCTGGCGTTGTTTGCTGCAGCCGGTGTCTGGGTGGCGCTTGGCTTGCCGGGCTATGCGGTGACATCGGTGCTGGCGACCGATGCGCAGACCAATCCGTTGGCCAAGACCGCAGCACTCACGGCCGCTGGTGGCTGGCTGCACAACTACAGCAGCATGCCGGCCACCTTGATGGCGCCGCTGCTCGGCCTGCTCGGGCTCGCAATGAGCGCAGTGCTGTTGCGCGCGCGACGCGGCGGCCTGGCGTTCATTGCGTCGGGCAGCGCCATCGTCGGCATCGTCTTTACCGTGGGCTTTGCGCTGTTCCCGTTCCTGCTGCCGTCGTCCACTGCACCGAGTGCCAGCCTGACGCTGTGGGATGCCTCCAGCAGCCGCCTCACGCTGTGGATCATGTTGCTGGCCACCACCGTCTTCATGCCGATCATCCTGGCCTACACGGCGTGGGTGTATCGCGTACTCAGGGGCAAGGTCACTGCCGAGGAACTCTCAGCCAATCCCAATGCGTATTAGCTGACGCAATGGCTGCGACGCCAGCAGGTCGTCGCAGCCGCGCTCGCCTTCCCACACACAAACTCTCTCTCACCGTTTTTCAGGAGCACAACGATGTGGTACTTCGCCTGGATTCTCGGCACCGGCCTGGCGGCATTGGCCGCTATCCTCAACGGCATGTGGTTCGAAGCACGCGAGCCCGAGCGTGCGCATCGGCCGCAAGAAAAATAATTGCGACAGATGCTTGCCGATTGCGCATTCCCTATGTAACATACGCGGCTCCTTCGGGGTGTAGCTCAGTCTGGTAGAGCGCTACGTTCGGGACGTAGAGGTCGCAGGTTCGAATCCTGTCTCCCCGACCAGTTTCAAAACACAAAACCGGCCTCGTGCCGGTTTTGTGTTTTCAGGCGCCGTCGCACGGCTGTGCACGGTGCGGATGGTCTGTCATGTCTGTTGTCACTGCCGCCTTGTCCCCGTCTGCCCAATTGCGTGGGCGCGGCCTGGTGCTGGCCGCTATTTTGTTGTCCGCATTCAACCTGCGCACGGCGGTGACCTCACTCACTCCGCTGCTGGAACGCATCGCCGACGAATACGCGTTCGGTGCGCCGACCATGGGCGCGCTCGGCATGTTGCCCACTGCCGCATTTGCCTTGACCGGCGTTGCAACGCCAGCCGTCTTGCGTCGCTTCGGCCTGCTGCGCACGGCGCTGTTGTCGATGGCGCTGGCCACGCTCGGGCTGGTATTGCGCCCGCTGCTGCCGGGCACTGGCGGGCTGCTGGTGGGCTCGCTGGTGGCGCTGGCCGGCATGGGCATGGGCAACGTGGTGTTGCCGCCGTTGGTGAAGCGTTACTTTGGCGACCGCGTGGGCCGCGTCAGCACGCTGTACATCACCGTGCTGCAGGTCGGCACCCTGTTGCCGGCGTTGATGGCGGTGCCGGTGGCCGACGCGCTCGGCTGGCGCAGCTCGATGGTGGTGTGGGTACTGCCGGCGCTGCTCGCATTGGCGGCCTGGGCGCTGGTGCACACCAACCAGGGCCGTCTGCGTGCGACCGGCCCGGCGCCGGTCACGCCGACCCCCGAGGCCGAAGGACGGGTCGCACGCACCGCCTTGGGCTGGAGCATGGCGATCACCTTCGGCATGACCTCGTTGGTGACCTATTCGATGTTCACCTGGCTCCCCACGCTGCTGCGCGAGGCCGGCGCCTCGCCTGCATTCGGCGGCACCATGGTCGCGCTGTTCGCCGCGCTGGGCATGATCGGTGCGTTGACCATGCCGGCATTGGCAGTGCGCATGCGCAACCCGTTCCCGATCGTGCTGCTGTGCGCGGCCTGCCATCTGATCGCGTTTGCCGGGCTGTGCTGGGCACCGCTGGCGGCGCCGATCCTGTGGGTGACCTTGCTCGGCCTGGGGCCCAGCACCTTTCCGCTGGCGCTGGTGCTGGTCAACCAACGCAGCCGCACTGCTGCGGGCTCGGCCGCGCTCTCGGGTTTTTCGCAAGGCGTGGGCTATGCGGTGAGCTGCCTGGGGCCGTTTCTGTTCGGCTGGCTGCATGCGCATCGCGGCGGCTGGACAGCGCCGTTCGGGTTTCTGGTGATCTGCATCGTGGTGCAGCTGGCCGCCGCCTGGGTGGCCTGCCGCCCACAGCTGCTGGAAGACCTATGGGCGCCGCCGGCACGCGGCGCCCGTGCAGTCAGCGCACCGGCAGACTGATGTAGCTGGGCTGCTCCGGCGTCACGTAGACGCGCTGGGTGGCCTTTTGATAATCGCCCGGCTTGGCGAAGAAGAGATTCGGCACGTAAGTCTGCGGGTTGCGGTCGTACAGCGGGAACAGGCTGGATTGCACCTGCACCATCACCCGGTGGCCTTTCTGGAAGGTGTGATTGGCGGTGGGCAGGCCAAACTCGAACGCCAGCGGTTGATTGGCCGCCAGCGGCTTGGGCGTGCTGAAACTCTCGCGATAGCGGCCGCGGAAGATCGCCAGCGACACCGGCAGTTCATAGCCGCCCATCTTCGGGCTGGATGCCATCTCATCCGGATACACATCGATCAGCTTGACCACCCAGTCGCTGTCGCTGCCACTGGTGGAGGCCTGCAGATGCACGTCGGGCGCACCGGCGATCTGCAACGGTTCGGTCAGCGGTTCGGTGACGAAGGTCAGCACGTCGGGCCGGCCGTCCACAAAGCGCTGGTCGTGCACCAGCCAGGTGGTCCACATGCTGCGGTCGCCAAAATCCACCGGGCGCGGCACGAACGGCACCGGCTTGGCCGGGTCGGAAACGTATTCTTCAAACGCGCTCTGCCCGGCAGCGGGTTTGTCGAAGGACAGCTTGCCGCCGGCCTGCAGATACAGCGGTTTGCTCGCCGACGCGCAGCCCTTGTCGCAACTGCGCGGCCAGGACTGCAGACTATCCCAGCGGTTCTCGCCGGTGTCGTAGATGAAGACCGGCGGCGTGCTCACCTTGGGCGCGCCATCGACCAGGTATTGGTCGAAAAACGGGCGCAACACATCGCGGCGGAACTGACGCGCGGTATCGCCATCGAACGTGAGTGCGCCCAACGTCCCGCCATCGGCATTGACCTGACTGTGCCGCCACGGCCCCATCACCAGATAGTTGAGCGTGTTGCGCGTATCGCGCGGTTCCATTGCCGCGTAGCTGTGGATCGCGCCCCACATGTCTTCCTGGTCCCACAGGCCCTGCAGCCACATCGTGGGCACCTTGAGCGGCGTGCGCGCCATCACCTTGTCCAGCGCCTGCTCCTGCCAGAACGCATCGTAGGCCGGGTGTTCGGTGAGCTTGTGCCACCACGGCAATTGCTCCAGCCCTGCTGCCTTGGCGAAATCCCCGGCCGACCCGGCCTGCAGGAAATTGCTGTAATCGTCCTGCCCCTGGCGCGGGATGCCGGCGCCCTTGCCGCGCTTGCTGAGCTGTCCGGTGAAGTAGTCGAAGTTGACCTGGCGGAACGCGCCGTAATTGAACCAATCGTCGCCCATCCAGCCATCGATCATCGGGCTTTCCGGCGCGGCCACCTTCAATGCGGGATGCGGATTGGTCAGCGCCATCACCACGGTGAAGCCCTCGTAGGACGAGCCGATCATGCCGACCTTGCCGTTGGATTCGGCGACGTTCTTGACCAGCCAGTCGATGGTGTCCCACGCATCGGTGGCGTGATCCACAGCGCTGGGATTGAGTGCGCCACGCAACGGGCGGGTCATCACGTAGTCGCCTTCGGAGCCGTACTTGCCGCGCACGTCCTGGAACACGCGGATGTAGCCGCCTTCCACAAACACGTCGTCGCCGAGCGGCAGCAGATCCTTCATGTGCGGCGATGCCAGCCGCTCGCTACGACCGCTGGCATCGTAGGGCGTGCGCGTCAGCACCATCGGCGCATGGCGCGCGCCCTTGGGCATCACGATCACGGTGTGCAGCTTCACGCCGTCGCGCATCGGGATCATCACCTCGCGCTTGATGTAGTCGTTGGCAGCGTCACTTGCCACGAACGGCTTGCCGGTGATGTCCGGCGTCATCGGCGAGGTCTGTGCGACTGCGCTGCCGGTGGCGGCGGCAATGGCGGTGGCAAGCAGGCAGGCGGCAAAGCGGCGCATCGACGACTCCGGAACGTGCGGGGTAATCGTCGACTGTAGGCAGGTGGCGGGCTGCCGGGGGAGTGTCAAAGGTCGTGGTTGGCGGGCTAGGCGTGCGGTAGTGGCTGCGGATGGGCCTGGATGCGGTGCACGGCTTTGCACGCACGGTGGTTGCGGACCGTGGCGCATGCAGTGTTGCGTAAGCTCACGATGCCACCCCCCTTCAACCAAGGGCGTGGCATCGATGCCTCAACAGCTCGAGGCTCGCTGGCGGGCAACCACACGCCTGATCCGCCGCGTGCCGATCAGTGCCGCACCTGGCCTTGCCCACGCACCACAAAGCGCTCCACGGTGAGCGCTTCCAGGCCCATCGGGCCATAGGCATGCAGACGCGTGGTCGAGATGCCAATCTCGGCGCCCAGGCCAAGTTCGCCTCCATCAGAGAAGCGCGAAGAGGCGTTGACCATCACCACCGCCGAGCGCAGCGCATGCACGAAGCGCTCGGCGTTTGCGGCGTCTTCGGTGACGATGACTTCGGTATGGTCCGAGCCGTACTGACGGATATGGGACAGTGCGGTGTCCAGGTCCGCAACCACGCGGATCGCCAGAATCAGATCCAGATACTCGGCGGCATAGTCGTCGTCGCTGGCGGGCGCGATGTCGTGCACTAACGCGCGCGTTGCCGCATCGCCCCGCAACTCCACGTTGCGGGCGCGCAGCGCAGCGGCGGCCAGCGGCAGAAAGCGCTCGGCGATGTCCGCATGCACCAACAGCGTTTCCAGCGAATTGCACGCCGATGGCCGGCTCGCCTTGCCATCGACCAGTAGACGCACGGCACGCTCCATATCGGCCGATGCATCCACAAACAGATGGCACACGCCCTTGTAATGTTTGATCACCGGCACGCGCGCGTGTTCGGCGACAAAACGAATGAGCCCTTCGCCACCGCGCGGAATCGCCAGGTCGATGATGTCGCTGAGCTGCAGCAACTCCAGCATGGTCTCGCGGCGCAGATCCTCGACCAACGTCAATGCCGCTTCCGGAACGCCGGCCTCGCGCAAGGCGCGCTGCAACGCACGCGCAATGGCGGTGTTGGACTGGATCGCTTCCGAGCCGCCACGCAGGATCACGCCATTGCCGGCCTTGATGCATAGCGCGGCCGCATCGGCGGTGACGTTGGGGCGTGCCTCGTAGATCATCGCGATCACGCCCAGCGGCACGCGCACCTTTTGCACGCGGATGCCATTGGGGCGCGTGTCGTCGCGCGTGATCTGACCGACCGGGTCCGGCAACTGCGCCACCTCGCGCAATGCCGCCGCGATGCCGGCCAGGCGCGCGTCGTCCAGCGCCAGCCGATCGAGCATGGCGCTAGCCGTTCCCTTCGCACGCGCCGCCTCAAGATCGCGCGCGTTGGCAGCCAGGATCAATACGGCATCAGCTTCCAGTGCCGCAGCCATCGCTTCGAGCAAGGATTGCTTTGCCTCAGCAGAGAGTTGCGACAGTACCTGCGCGGCATCGCGACATTGCAGAGCGAGCGTTTTGATGGTCATTTGGGGGCCGGGAGTGGGGATTCGGGAATGGTAAAAGCACGCGATATCACTTTACTGCGACGGAATCGGCGCCGGGAGAAGTTCGGTGACACGCGTTTGCGATTCCCCATTCCCGATTCTCCATTCCCCGCTACAAAAGCACCAAATCGTCGCGATGCACCACGTTCTCGCCATAGCTGTAACCGAGCACGCTGTCGATCTCGCGCGAGTGGCGGCGCGCAATCCGGCGGATATCCAGCGCCGAATACTGGCTGACGCCACGTGCCAGACAGCGCTCGCCGTCGGCATCGCGCAAACGGATCTCCACCATGTCACCGCGACGGAAGTCGCCTTCGGCACCGGCCACGCCGCCCGGCAACAGCGATGCGCCCTTGTCGCTGAGCGCGGCTGCAGCGCCCGCATCGATCAGGATGGCGCCCGCCTCCACCGGTGAATGACGCAGCCAGTATTTGCGTGCCGCGATGCGCGTGCGTGCGGCGTGGATGCGCGTACCGCTCAGGCGATCCTGCGCCAGCCCACGTACCACCTCGCCGCTGCGGCCATTGAACAGATAGGTTTCGATGCCGGCCGCGCCCGCCTTTGCGGCGGCTTCGAGCTTGGTGCGCATGCCGCCGGTGCCCACGCTGCTGCCACTGCCGCCAGCCATCGCCATCACCTGCGGCGTGAGCTCGGGAACATCGTCGAGCGGCCGCGCCAATGGGTTGCTGCGTGGGTCGGCGCTGTACAGGCCGTCGATGTCGGTGGCGATGAACAGCGCATCGGCATCGACCAGCGCGGCGACGATTGCAGCCAGATTGTCGTTGTCGCCCAGCTTGAGCTCGTCCACCGACACGGTGTCGTTCTCGTTGATCACCGGCAGCGCGCCCAACCGCAACAACTCGCCCAAGGTGGCGCGGGCATTGAGATAACGACGACGGTTGCGCAGGTCGTCGTGCGTGAGCAACACCTGCGCGACCGGCCGTTCGAAAAAGCGTTGCCACAGCGCGATCAACTGCGCCTGACCCAGCGCAGCCAGCGCCTGTCGCGCTGCGATCGGCGCGCCGATCTCGGCAGCCTTCGGCAGGATTGCGCGGCCTGCGGCCACCGCGCCCGACGACACGATCACCAGTTCACGCCCGGCCGCCAGATTGGCCGAGACGAACTGCGCCAACCCCAGCGCAAAACGCGGCGACAGGCCACCGCCATCGGCGGCAAGCAGGCTGCTGCCGACCTTGAGCACCGCGCGCCGCCATGGCGGCAGCGGTTGCTCGGTAAAGGGCGATGCCGTGCCTGCGGGCGTACTCATGGGGGCAAGGTACTCAGAACGTGTTCCATTCGTAGACGGTCAGTGTGGACGCATCGCGCAGCACCAGGGGGTCGCGCGCGACGATCCGCTTGGCCTCCTCCAGACTGTCGACGTTGACCAGCACATACGCCCCACCGGAGCGATCGCTGAAACCACCGGTCAACTCCAGCTGCGCGGCGGCTCGCAGTTCCTCCAGAAACGCCAGATGCGGCTCCACCACATCGGCGGGAAAAGTCGCATTGCGGATCGCCAACACCAGATAGCGCGTCTTCATCAGCCTGCGTCCTTGATGCGTGCGGCCGCTGACGTGCGTTCGCGACCATGCGGTGCGGAAATCACCAGAAAGCGCGCTTCCACGTCCGACAGATTGTGCATCTGATGGGTAGACCCCGGCGGCACGTGCAAGCCCTGCCCGACACGCAGCACATGTTGCGCGCCGTCCAGCTGCAGCATCACTTCACCGGCCACGACGTAGAAAAAATGCCGTGCGCGACTATGCCGATGGCGCAACTCTGCGGCGCCTGGCGGCATGCGTTCTTCGAGCACGCTTAAGTTGGGATCACGCAAAAGATGCCAGCCTTCGCAGGCCTCACCCCAGGGGTAATGCTCGGCCGTGTCGGTGCTGATCATGGCCATCAGCGCAGCGCCTGCCAACGCGCGCGCAACACATCCAGTTGCAGATCGGCTGCGGCACCGGGCGAGACGCGCGCGGCCAGGCTGCCTTCCGGCGTGCGTCCCTGCCCTGCGCTCTCGGATGCTTCCGCGGCAGCCTTGTAGGCATCGCGAAACGGCACACCAGCCACGGCCGCTTCCACCGCCACATCCGTGGCGTACATGCCCGAGTCGATCGCTGCATGCAACTTGTCCGGGCGCCATTCCAGATTGGCAAGCAACGCAGGCAACAATTCCAGCGCAGCCAGGCCACGGCCGAAACCGTGCACGATGGCGCCCTTGCTGCTCTGCAGATCGCGGTGGTAGCCGGAAGGCAGCGACAGCAGTTGTTCGATCTCGGTGCGTGCGGCCGCCACGCTGGCATGGGTAGCGCGCATCAGTTCGATCACGTCCGGGTTGCGCTTGTTCGGCATGATCGAGCTGCCGGTGGTGTACTGCGCCGGCAACGCGACGAAAGCGAATTCGCCGCTGGTGAACAGCGACAGATCCCAGGCGATACGGCGCAAATCCAGCGTGGCGCTGCCCAGTGCTTCGAGTGCGGCCAGCTCGTATTTGCCACGCGACAGCTGCGCGTAGATCGGCGACACCTGCAGACGTGCAAAACCGAGTTCGGCAGTGGTGTGCGCACGGTCCAGCGGAAGATTGACGCCGTACCCGGCGGCGGTGCCGAGCGGGTTGCTGTCCACCAGGTGCAGGGTATCGGTCGCGCGCACGGCGTTATCGATAAATGCCTCTGCCCAGCCCGCCCACCACATGCCTGCCGACGACACCACCGCACGCTGGATATGCGTATAGCCCGGCACCGGCAACGCGGCTTCGGCCTGCGCGCGATCCAGCGCCACTTTGGCGATCTCGCGGCTGAGCTCGGCCACGCGCTGCAGCTTGTCCTTCAGCCATAGCCGCGTGGCGACCAGAATCTGATCGTTACGACTGCGACCGGTGTGGATCTTGCGCCCGGCATCGCCCAGACGTTCGGTCAAGCGCGCTTCGATCGCCGAATGGCAATCTTCGTACTGCGCATCGAGCACGAACGCGCCGCTGCGAAAATCGTCCGCCAGCAGATCGAGTTGTTCGCTCAAGCCGCCCAGCTCTTGCAAGGACAGGATGCCGATGTGCTGCAGCCCCTGCGCATGCGCCTTGCTGGCTGCGATGTCGTGCAGGAAGAATTCGCGATCCAGGATCACGTCGTCGCCGGCCAGAAACGTCTGGATTTTGGCGTCCACCGCAACACCGGGCTTTTGCCACAACAGATTAGTCATTTGGGTCCTTTTTGCGGGACTGGGGACCGAGGACTGGGGACCCGGAAAAGCAGGAGCGTTTGCCCTTGCTCTTCCCGGGTCCCCGGTCCCTGGTCCCTGGTCCCGAGAATCACATCGAAATTGCGGTCAACTCGTCCCAGCCAAACGCCAGGTTGAGATTCTGCATGGCCTGGGTCGCTGCGCCCTTGAGCAGGTTGTCCAGCGTCGCCACCACCACCACGCGCTTGTTGCCCGGCGCCAGGGTGATGCCGCCAATCTGCACGCCGTGTTTGCCTGCGATGCGGCTCACCCACGGCGCCTCGTCGACAAGCTCGATCAGCGGCTCGCCCGCGTAACGCTGTGCATAGCGCGCCTGGATCTGCTCGCGCGTCAGCGGCTGCTGCAGCCACAGGTTGACGGTCATGGTGATGCCGCGGAAATGCGGCGCCACGTGCGGCATGAACTCCACCGGCACGCCAAGCTGCGCCGACACTTCGCGCTCGTGCATGTGGTTGGTCAGCGCATACGGCATCAGATTGCCGGCGAGCAGCTCGGGGTTGTTTTTGTCCGATGGCGTCGTCCCCGCGCCGGAATAACCGGACACACCAAAGCATTGCGGCGGGCCGGCCAGCTGATCCAGCAATGGGGTGATCGCCAGCTGCATTGCAGTGGCATAGCAGCCGGGGTTGCTGATGCGGCGCTGCCCCGCATACTTGCCACGGGTGAGCTCCGGCAAGCCGTAATACCACGCCGGGTCGAAGCGATAGTCTGCCGACAGATCGATCAGCAGCGTCTGCGGCCGGCGCGCATCGATTGCGGCAACAAACGGCTCAGCCTTGCCATTGGGCAGCGCCAGGATCACCACATCGGCGCCCTTGGCGGCCACCGCGTCGGCATCCAGGCTCTCGAATCGCAGATCGCCGCGATAACCGTCGTTGTGGTCGGCCACGGCCTGCCCCGCCAGTTCGCGCGAGGACACGAACACCAGCTGCAGATGCGGATGCGCCACGACCAGCTTGATCAATTCCGAACCGGTATGCCCGCGGGCGCCAACGATGCCGATGGTTGTTGTTTGAACACTCATGCGTTTGCTTCCAGGCGGAACTGCAGGTGGCGTTTCACCCCGGCCCATTCCGTATCGATGATGGAGAACACCACGGTATCGCGCGGCGTACCGTCGGCGTGGCGGGTGTGATTGCGCAGTACGCCGTCCTGCTTTGCACCCAGCCGCGCGATCGCCGCGCGCGAGGTGTGATTGAACCAGCTGGTTTCGAACACCACGCTCAGGCAGCCCAGCGTTTCGAAGGCGTGCTGCAGCAGCATCAACTTGGCTTCGGTATTGACGCCGCTGCGTTGCACACGCGGTGCGTACCAGGTGTAGCCGATCGACAGCCGGGGCACGGCGGCATCCAGCGCGTAATAGCGCGTGCAGCCGACGATGTCACCTGCCGCATCGCGCACCACCACCGGCAACGCCGTGCCATCGGCGCGGGCTGACATTGCCGCCGCGATGTAGACATCGACCTGGGCCGGTGCCGGCACGCCGGTGTACCACAAGCGCGACAACGCGCCGTCGCCCAGCGCCGCACGCAGGCCATCGGCGTGCGCTGGCTGCAGCGGCTCCAGGGTGGCGTGCTGCCCGCGCAAGATTGGCATCTCGCTCCAGGCCGATGGCAAGGCGACAGGTGTCATTGCGCTCAGCCCAGCAAGGTCGGCTGACGCGTCGCGCAGTGCGCCACGCAGTGCTGGATTTGTTCGAAGTTCTCCAGCCCGTACCAGAACACCTTCCACTTTTCCTGCTTGATGCAGCCGTCGGATTCGGCGTAGTAGAAGATGTTGACCTGGTTGTTGTGACGCGAGCGCCAGAACAGCTGCGGGGTCTCTTCGCGCATCACATTCCATACCGCACGGCCCAGGCCTTCGCCTTGCGCATCGTCGAGCACGGCGAACTTGTCCAGATAGGTCAGCCTGCCTGCACCGAACTGGCCTTCGTCGGTGAGAATCACCGCAGCGCGATAGTTCTCGCTGACGTAAGCGCGCAGCAGCGTGGTGTTGGCGAAATAATCCGGCACCAATGTGCGGCCGAAGCTGGATTCGATCAGCGACGTCAACCGCGGCAGATCCAGCTCATCCCACGAAGTCGCGCGCAGCACGCGCTCGCCCCGCCGCACCAGCGTGCCCGAGCCCTTATGGGTGAACAATTCCTTAGCCAGGTCCGCCGGCCGGGTGATCGACACCGACGATTCCAGCGGCAGGCGATCGAGCAGATCCTTGATCTGTTCGATCTTGACGCGCATGCCGCCATTGATCCACGGCTGCTGCATCAGGTGATCGTATTCGGTGGACAGGTTGATCGAATCGATCAGCTTGCCATCGGCATCCAGCAGCCCGCCGGTGCCAGTGAGGAAGATGATCTTGTACGGCTGCAGTTCCTGCACCAGTTCGTTGGCAGCAAAATCCGCATTGATGTTGAGGATCTGCCCGCTCGGGGTTTCGCCCAGGCTGGTGATCACCGGGATCGAACCGGCCTGCAGGCTGGCCTCGATCGGCGCCAGATTCACCGCCTTGACCTCACCGACCAGGCCGTAGGTGTCGCGGTCCAGATACTCCGCTTCGAATACGCCGCCGGTGATCGATGTCGCACGCGCACCGTTCTGCTGCAGCGCTTCCACCAGCTTGAGGTTGGACGCCTGGAACACCTTGCGCACGATCGCCAGCGCTTGCGGCGAGGTCACCCGCAAGCCGTTGACGGTCTGCTTTTCGATGCCCGCTGCAGACAGCTCCGCATCCAGCTGCGGGCCGGCGCCATGCAGCACGATCGGGGTCAAGCCCACTTCCTGCAGAAACGACAACGACGACGTCAGCGCGTCCAGGTCGTCGCGCAGCACTGCGCCGCCCACCTTGACCACCGCAAAGCGTTTGGCGTCCAGCTGCGAAAAACGCTTGAGGTACTGGCTGATTTCCTTGGCGCTGGCCATGCTCGAAAGCAGGCGCACGATGGTCTGGCGGGTCTGTTTGTGGGGCTGTGCGGAGAGGGACATTGCCGTGATCGAAAGAGGAGAAGGATGCGCCAGGCGCAGGAATCGGCGTCAGTGCGCGCCGTTGATGATGCGGTTGACCGATTCGGCGTAACGCTGCAATTGCTCCAGCGTCACGAATTCGTCGGCGGTGTGCGCCTGGGCGATGTCGCCCGGGCCATAGACCAGCGCGGTATAGCCGCCGGCCGAAAACAGCGAGGCTTCGGTCCAGAAGTCCACCGCGTTGCCGATCGGCAGATCCAGCGCATCGGCCACATCGCGCGCAGCCAGGCGGCGTTCTTCGGCGCGCGCAATGTCGCCCGACGGCAAGCTCGGCCCACGAAAGGTTTCTTCGAAGTGCGCTGCCGCAGGATCGGCAAAGCCGGCAAAAGTGGCCAGCAAGCCGTCCACGTCCATCGACGGCAACGGACGAAAGCCAAAACGCAGCTCCGCCGCCGGCGCGATCATATTGGCCTTGATGCCACCGTCGACGCGGCCGATGTTGAAGCGCAAGCCGGTCAAACCGCCGAAGCGTGCATGCGCCAACGACTCGACATGGTCCAGTGCCTTGCCGCCCCACCGCATCGCTTGATGCAAGGCACTTGCAGATGGATCCTGCTTGCCCGACGCATGCCCGGCACGGCCGGCAAAGCGCATCAACACCGAACTGATGCCGCGATGCGCCAGCACCGCCTCGCTCATGGTCGGCTCGGCCACCAGCACCGCCTCGTATGGCAACCCACGCGCCAGAAATGCAGCGATGCAACGCGGGTCGTTGGCTTCTTCGTCGCTGGAGAACAGGAACGCCGCATCGCCATCACCGGCATTGGCCGCAGCCACCAACGCCGCCGCCGCGCCCTTGATATCGCACACGCCCAAACCGATCACCCGGTCCTCGGTGCGCCGCATCACGTGCGGGTCGGCGCTCCAATGCGGCGAATCCGGCACCGTGTCCAGATGCACGTTGAACAGATACGTTGGCGTGCCGCGCACCGCGTACAGGCTCACCGCACCGGCGCCGTGATCGATCACCTCGACCTGGAAACCGGGCAGCTGCGCGCGCAGGTAATCGAAGATGCCGCCCTCGGCAGCGATCGCCCGCGGCGGATTGCGGGTGTCGAAGGACACCAGTGCCTGTAGATGCGTCAGTGTGTTGTCGAGCAGTGTGGTCATTGATCGCGTCTTGATTGCGTCGGGCAGCGTATGGTTGGTCTTTCTAAGCCCATCTAGCCCTTCCCCTGCCTGCGGGGGAAGGTGCCCGACAGGGCGGATGGGGGCATGCGTCAAGCCGCCCTCATCCGGCGCTCTGCGCCACCTTCTCCCGCACGCGGGAGAAGGAAGATGCGGGTGCCTACTCGGCGGTCGCCTCAGCGGTTGACTTGCGCGTACAGCGTGGAGCTCATGCCGAACAGCTTGATGAAGCCTTCCGCCTCTTCCACGCCCCAATCGGCCGACTGCGCGTAGGTCGCGCCCTTGGTGTTGAGCAGGTGCGGCGAACGCACCGCCACCGCATCGACGCGGCCGCCGCGGGTTTCCAGCGTCACTTCGCCGTTGACCTTGGACTGCGAGGACTTCAAAAACGCTTCGATATCGGTCTTGAGCGGGTCGTGATAGAAGCCTTCGTACACCAGCTCAACCCACTTCCGCGCCACGTCCGGCTTGAAGCGGTTCTGCTGTTTGGTCAGCACCGCATCTTCCAGCGCACGGTGCGCGGTGAGCAGCGAAATCAGGCCCGGCGCTTCGAACACGATGCGGCCCTTCAAGCCGATCACGGTGTCGCCGGTGTAGACGCCACGGCCCACGCCGTACTGCGCGAACAAGGTGTTGAGCTTGGCCAGGATCTTGGCGCCCGGCAGCGGCTTGCCATCCAGTTCCACCGCTTCGCCTTCGACGAACTTCAAGGTCACCGTCAATGCTTCGGTCGGCCACGCACTGCGCGGCGCGCACCAGCCACGTGCACCCTCGCCCGGCGCTTCCCAACGGTCGATCTCGCCGCCGGACATGGTCAGGCCCAGCAGGTTTTCGTTGATGGTGTAAGCCTGCTGCTTGGCACGGACACCGAAGCCGCGCGCTTCCAGATACTTCTGCTCATAGGCGCGTGTCTGGGTGTGTTCTTTCTGGATTTCGCGGATCGGCGCGACGATCTGATAATCACCCAACGCCTTCACCGCCAGGTCGAAACGCACCTGGTCGTTACCCATGCCGGTGCAGCCGTGCGCGATGATGCGCGTGCCCAGCTCTTCGGCGCGCTTGAGCGCGGCATCGACAATCAGATAGCGGTCGGACACCAGCAACGGGTACTGGCCCTGGTAACCCTCACCCGCCCATACGAACGGCTTGACGAAGCCTTCCCAGATTGCCGGGCCACCATCGACGGTGACATGGCTGGCCGCACCCAGCTCGGCGGCGCGCTTCTCGATGAAGTCGCGCTCGTCGGCATCCACACCGCCGGTATCGGCAAACACCGTGTGAACCGCATAGCCGCGCTCCTGCAGATACGGAATGCAGAAGCTGGTATCGAGGCCACCGGAAAAAGCGAGAACGATATCTTTGGTGCCGGGAGTCGTGATTGGGGATTCGGGATTGATGGAAGCAGTGCTCATCATTGTTCCTTAGTACGTAAATGTGGGGGCTAAGGGTGTTGCTGTTGCGATTCTCTATTCCCGATTCCCGATTCCCGCTTGCGAAGCAAGCGCCGCCATGATCGCCTTCTGCACATGCAGGCGGTTTTCCGCCTCGTCGATGGCGATGCAGTTGGGCGAATCCATCACCGCGTCGGTGGCCTTGACGTTGCGACGCAGCGGCAGGCAGTGCGAGAACACGCCGTTGTTGGTCAGCGCCATCTTGGCTTCGTCGACGATGAAGTGCTGGTACTGGTCGCGGATCGGCTTTTCCGGCTCCCAGTTGCCGAAGAACGGCAGCGCGCCCCAGCTCTTGGCGTAGACGACATCGGCGCCGCTGTAGGCGCTTGCGATGTCGTGGCTCACCTGCAGCGAGCCGCCGCTTTCGGCCACGTTCTGCGCCGCCCAGTCCATGTAACGCTGATCCAGGATGTAATCCGGCGTCGGGCACAGCAGGGTCACGTCCATGCCCATGCGCGTAGCAATCGTCAACGCGGAATTGGCCACCGCGGTGTTGAGCGGCTTGGGGTGATAGGTCCAGGTCAGCAAGTACTTTTTGCCGCGCAGATCCTGCGTGCCGAAGTGTTCCTGCAATGCCATCGCGTGCGCCAGCTCCTGGCACGGGTGAGTGATGGTCTCCATGTTGATCACCGGCACCGGCGAATACTTGGCGAAGCTCTTCAGCACCTGATCTTCGCGGTCCTTAGACCAGTCGACGAACTTGGGAAACGCGCGCACGCCGATCAGATCGACATAGCGGCCAAGCACGCGCGCCACTTCGGCAATGTGCTCCTCGGTGTCGCCGTCCATTACCGTGCCCAGGTTGAACTCGATCGGCCAGGCATCCTTGCCCGGCTGCAACACCACCGCATGCCCGCCCAACTGAAACGCACCCAGCTCGAAGCTGGTCCGCGTGCGCATGGACGGGTTGAAAAACACCAGCGCAATCGACTTGCCCTTCAGCTCGCTTCCCAGCTTGTTGCGTTTGAACAATGCGGCCTGGGTCAACAACGCGTCCAGTTCGGCGCGGCTCCAGTCCTGGGTGTTCAAGAAGTGCTTCAGTGACATCGATCGATCCTTTGCTGCGTGCTTCTGCTGCGTGGTCCGCCAGGAGCGACGGGGTGCGCGACATGCGCGTTTCTTGCGGTTGAAACTTTTGTGACGCCAGAACGAAAAAACCCAGCCGGTGGGCTGGGTTTTCAGAACGGACAGCAAAACGCCCCGGTTACCCAGCGAAAATGTGGGATTCCGGTCGGCGGGCACGCGAGGTCATGCCGGAGGCCATCCGGGCCGCGCTGGTGTCGTGCTGAAAGGGGATTGCTTGCATAGGGCGCGAATCCTCGCATGCATGCGGGTACGGCGCAACCGCAATGCCCCTCAGCGCGGCGGCGCGACGATGGCGTCGGGAATATAGGGGGTCACCGAGACCCGGATGCGCAGCCGGTTGCCCGGATCTTCCGGCAGCCGCGAGCGGTACTTGGTGCCCTTGTAGACGTAATCCACGTCGAAGGCGATTGGCCGCCGGAACTCGCGCGGCACTTCCACTACCCGGCAATTGCGGCGGGTACTGGTCGGCGGCACTGCGGCCGGGGCGGGCTCGGGCCTGCGTGTGAACATCTCCTTGACCGAATCCACCATGCGGTTGATGCGGCCCTCGTCTTCGACCGACGCAACCGCCACCGGTGCTGCCTGTTCGGCCTCGCACTGCTCTTCGATACGGGTGGCGCGCAGCGTCTGATAGACCGGCTCGACATTGAGCACTTGCGCATAGTCCAGCTTGACGTTCTCGATCACCACGACCCGGTTCTTGGGGTCCGGCTCTGCCGCGTGCACCGAGACCGCCGGCCAGGCGAACACACACAGCAGCATGAAGAACAGAGAAGGTCGCATCAGTACCAGGAAGGCATAGCCGGGCAATACGTTAGTGTATGGAGCTTGTGATCTCCGGGGCTGAACGCAGCCCATCCGGTCGCCGGTGTCGGCATGCCGGTTCGCCATCCTGCCGCGAGGGGCTAGAATCGTGCGGTTACCCTTTTTCAGATGCCGATGAGCCTGCGCCTGCACAACAACCTGACGCGGCGGGTCGAACCGTTCGCGCCGCTCGATCCGTCCAGCCCCACTCTGTATGTGTGCGGCCCTACCGTCTACAACTACGCGCATATCGGCAACGCCCGCGGCCCGGTGGTGTTCGACGTGCTCGCCGCGCTGCTACGGCGCCGCTTTGGGGCGCTGCGCTACGCGCGCAACATCACCGACGTGGACGACAAGATCAACGCCGCCGCACAGGCGCAGGGCGTCCCGATCTCCACCATCACCGACCGCTTCGCCGCGATCTATCGGCAGGACATGGCCGCGCTGGGTGTCGTGCCGCCGGACATCGAACCGGAAGCCACCGCGCATATCCCGCAGATCGTGACGATGATCGAGCAGCTGATCGCCAACGGCCATGCGTATGCCGCCGAAGGCCACGTGTTGTTCGCCGTGGCCAGTTTCGACGGCTACGGCAAGCTGTCGCGTCGCGACCCTGATGAAATGCTGGCCGGCGCGCGCGTGGACGTGGCGCCGTACAAGCGCGACCCCGGCGACTTCGTGCTGTGGAAGCCATCCACCGGCGACCTGCCCGGCTGGGACTCGCCGTGGGGCCGCGGCCGCCCCGGCTGGCATATCGAATGCTCGGCCATGGCCGCCGCGCACCTGGGCCCGACCATCGACATCCATGCCGGTGGCGTGGACCTGCAGTTTCCGCATCATGAAAACGAAATCGCGCAAAGCGAGTGCGCGCATGGCGGCGCCACCTTCGCCCGCTTCTGGCTACACAACGGCATGCTCAATTTCAGCGGCGCCAAGATGAGCAAGTCGCTGGGAAACGTCGAAACGGTGCACGATCTGATCGCCCGACATCCGCCGGAAGCGCTGCGCCTTGCGCTACTGAGCGCGCATTACCGGCAACCGCTGGATTGGTCGGATGCGTTGATCGACGATCAGGTCAAGCGGCTCGATGGCTTGTACGGGACCTTGCGCAGCCTCAGCGCGATCGAAGCGGAGCCTGTCATTCCCGAGCAGATGGAAGACGCGCTCAACGACGATCTCAATACGCCGCTGGCGCTGGCGGTGCTGGCAAAGCTTGCCAAGGATGCGAACCGGGCGCTGCTGGAATTTGCTCCGGCCGGCGGCCCAATCGACGGGCTTAGCCCAGAGAATCCTGCAGGAGTGCAACGCGCCAAGGCAGAGCTGCTGGGTGCCGGAATGGCGCTGGGCTTGTTGCAGCAAGACCCGGCCGCCTGGTTCTCGCGCGGCACCGATGCCAGCGACGATGCACGCATCACCGCCCTGGTCGAAGAACGCAGCACGGCGAAGAAAGCCAAGGATTTTGCCCGTGCCGACGCCATTCGCAAGCAACTCGCCGACGAAGGCATCGTGCTGGAAGACACCCCGCAAGGCGTGCGCTGGAAGCGCAGCTGACCTCTTGCCTGCGTCCGTCAGATTTCTTCTCCCGCGCGCGGGAGAAGGTGCCCCGAAGGGGCGGATGAGGGTGCAGGCGATGCCGCGTGTACCGCTTTTTTGAGGGCTGGACGAAGTCCGCATCGAATTCCAGCGAGGCTTCGCCAGTACCCTCACCCCACCCCCTCTCCCGGAGGGAGAGGGGCTTTGACCGAATGCCCCTAGATTTTGCGAACGATTCTGGAATTTTGATGACCACCACCCCCTTTCCGCTTGAACCCACTGCCGTCGAAGCGCAGGCCGCCATTGCCGACGAGTTTTCCTTCTTCAGCGACTGGTCCGAGCGCTACCAGTACCTGATCGATCTGGGCCGCAAATTGCCCACCTTCCCCGAGCAGTGGAAGACCGAAGAACACCGCCTGCATGGGTGCCAGTCGATGGTGTGGATCGTGCCGGAAGGCAATGCCGAACGGCTGGACTTCCATGCCGTCAGCGATTCGGCCATCGTGTCCGGGCTGATCTATCTGGCGCTGCGCGTGTATTCCGGGCGTAGCGCGCAAGAAATTCTGGCCACCGAGCCGGACTACATCGCCGGCATTGGCCTGGCCAAGCACCTGTCGCCGACGCGCAGCAACGGCGTGGCCGCCATGCTGGCCTTCATTCGCGACACTGCACGCGCACAACAGTGAGCACGCCGACGCCCTCGCCCACCGACTCGCTGCGCACGCTGTTCGCCCATCCGGGCTTCGGCCTGGTGTTGCTCTACCGCGTCGCGGCGATGCTGTCGTACCAGATCGTGGCGGTCACGGTCGGATGGCACATCTATGAGATCACGCGCAATCCGCTGTCGCTCGGGCTGATCGGCCTTGCGGAAATCCTGCCGTTCTTCTGCATTGCGCCGTTTGCCGGCTATCTGGTCGATCATCTGCCACGCAGGCGCCTGGGCATGGTCGCAGTCCTGGGGTTGGTCGCCACCGCGTTGCTGTTGATGGCGATCGCACAGGGCTGGCTGCCCATCCAGGGCGTGTGGCCGATCTATGCCGCCATCGCATTGACCGGCGCGGCGCGCTCGTTCCTGTCGCCGGTCTACAACGCCTTGTTCGCGCGTGCGTTGCCGCGCGAAGCGTTCGCACGCGGCGCCAGCATCGGCAGCGTCACCTTCCAGGCCGGCATGGTGATCGGCCCGGCACTGGGCGGCGTGCTGGTCGGCTGGGGCGGCAAGGGCCTGGCCTATGGCGTGGCCGCAGGCGTGGCATTGGTGGCGATCCTGGCCCTGGCGTTGTTGCGCGTCAGCGAGCCGGTCAACGCCGGCCCACGTGCGCCGATCTTTCGCAGCATCGCCGAAGGGGCGCAGTTCGTGCTCTCCAACCAGATCATGCTGGGCGCGATGGCGCTGGACATGTTTTCGGTCCTGCTGGGCGGCGCGGTGTCGATGTTGCCCGCCTTCATCCAGGAAATCCTGCATTACGGCCCTGAGGGATTGGGCATCCTGCGCGGTGCGCCGGCGCTGGGCTCGATCGTGGTCGGCGTGTGGCTGGCGCGGCACCCGCTGCAGCGCAATGCCGGCCGCATCCTGATGCTGTCGGTGGCCGGCTTCGGGCTGTGCACCATCGCCTTCGGCCTGTCGCGGCACTTCTGGCTGTCGGCGGCGATCCTGCTGGTCTACGGCATGTGCGACGGCGTGTCGGTGGTGGTGCGGCAGACCATTCTGCAGCTCGCTACGCCGGACGCGATGCGTGGCCGGGTGTCGTCGATCAACGGCATCTTCATCGGCTCGTCCAACGAGCTGGGTGCGTTCTACGACGGCGTCATGGCACGGCTGGTCGGGCTGGTGCCGGCGGTCGTCATCGGCGGCTGCGTCACGCTGGGCGTGGTGGCAACCACGGCCTGGAAGGCACCGCGGTTGCGCAAGCTGGACTTACGCGATCTGCAATAAGCGCAGCCGACAAGACGACTGCGCTCACTGCAACACGGGCGCAGTCGGTGCTCGGCGCGGTAGCTACAACGCGTGCACGTGGGTTCTGAGCGCGGCGGCCGAGTCCGCCTGATGACTTCTCGCTGCGTGTTGTCAGCCGCTTCAAGCCAAGTCTGGCGAGGCATCGGCTGTAAATGCTGCCGGTGTGTTCGCTACGTGTTGTCCAGACGCTCCAGGCCAAGCCCGGCGAGGCATCGGCTGCAAATGCTGACGGTGTGCCCGCGACGGGTTGTCCAGACGCTCCAGGCCAAGCCTGGCGAGGCGCTGGTTGCAGATGCCGCCAGTGCCCTGCACCGCTTGCGCGTACTTCGCGCCGCGACGGTCGATGCGACGGGACCCACCGGGTCCACCAGGCACCGCGTCGCTTGGCGCACTGCAACGACGCGCCACGACAACGGCCCGCAGCAACCCACCGTCCACAAAAAAACCCCGCACACGGCGGGGTTTTTTATGCGGACGGAGAAAGACGATCAGTCGCCTTGCTGCTTCTGCAGATGCTCCCAACGCTCCTGAGCGTCGATGGTGCGCTCGGCAGTCAGACGCGCGTCCAGGCGGTCCAGTCCGATTTCTTCGCCGGTGTCCACGCAGTAGCCGTAGTCGCCGTCTTCCAGACGCTTGAGCGTGCTGTCGATCTTGGAGATCAGCTTGCGTGCACGGTCGCGCGCGCGCAGTTCCAGCGAATTCTCGGTCTCGCGCGTAGCACGCTCGGCTTCGTCGCCGATGTCGCGCACTTCTTCGCGCAGGTTTTCGATGGTCTGCTTGGATTCCTCCACCATCTCGTTGCGCCAGCTCTGCAGACGCTGACGGAAGTATTCCTGCTGCAGTTTGCTCATGTACTCCTCGTCCGCCGAAGGCTTGTATCCCTGCGGGAGGATCGGGCGACCGGTGGTCTCGTCGTTCTTGTAGTCGACCACTTTGTACTTGGTCTTGGGCGTCGGGCTGGATGACTTGGCGGTCACGGCCACTGCCACCTTACCGACCGGACGGGTCGCGGCGGGCTTGGCGGGGGCTTCGGTTTTGGTTGGCGTTTTTGCGGAAGATTTCGAAACGGGCACGGGATTCTTAAGTGACGGGGTCGCGGGCTTTGCCGGCTTCGCAGGGACGGCCTTGGGGGCCGGTGCGGGCGCGGGCTTCTCAGCCTTGACCGGGACTGACTTGGCCGGAACCGGCTTGGGGGCCGGCTTCGGTACGGACTTGGACGCCACCGGCTTGGCAGCCGGTTTGGCGGCAGCCGGAGCTGCCTTGCTCGCCGCCGGCTTGGCAGCGGTCTTGGCGACAGGTTTCACGGGCTTGGACGCTGCGGCCTTGGAAGCCGGCGCCGGCTTGGCAGCGGCCTTGGTCGCAGGTGCCTTCTTGGCAACCGATTGCGCAGCAGCCGGAGTCGCCTTCTTGGCGGCCGGTTTTGCAGCGGCAGGCGCCGCTGCCTTCTTCGCAGCGGGTTTGGCGGACTTCTTGGCGGCCTCTACGGCCTTTTTTGCAGGTTTTTTAGCAGCCACGAAACGCTCTTCCTTGGTTCCCCCGGGGCCCGGGAAAGCGGGCCTTTATAACGTACCCCGCTGACCCCCGGCAACCACCTATTAATGCAAGTGGCATATGATTGGCAAGTGATCGGACGCCTGCTCATCGCGCTGTTGCGCTTCTACAAGCTGTTCATCAGCCCGCTGCTCGGGCCGCGCTGCCGTTTTGCGCCCAGTTGCTCGGAGTATGCGATGACCGCCATCGGCCGCTTCGGCCCGCTACGCGGGAGCTGGCTGGCTGCGCGCCGGCTCGGCCGCTGTCATCCCTTCCATCCGGGCGGCTTTGATCCGGTGCCCGATGCGTCCGCATCCGCCGCCCCTTCCCCCTCTTCTTCCTGCAGTTGCAAAGGACCTCATCCATGAGCCGAACCGTCATCATCAACGCCCGCCTGGTCAACGAAGGCAAGGAGTTCGACGCCGATCTCCTGATCGAGGGCGGTCGCATCGCCAAGATCGACAGCAAGATCACGCCTGCCGCCGGCGACACCGTGGTGGACGCGGCCGGGCGCTGGGTGCTGCCGGGCATGATCGATGACCAGGTGCATTTTCGCGAGCCTGGCCTGACCCACAAGGGCGACATCGCCACCGAATCCGGCGCCGCCGTGGCCGGCGGGCTGACCAGCTTCATGGACATGCCCAACACCAACCCGCCCACGCTGGACGCGGCCGCGCTGCAGTCCAAGTACGACGCTGCGGCCGGGCGCGCCTGGGCCAACTACGGCTTCTACATGGGCGCCAGCAACGACAACCTGGCCGCGATCCAGTCGCTGGACCCCAAGACCGCGCCGGGCATCAAGGTGTTCATGGGCGCCTCCACCGGCAACATGCTGGTCGATAACCCCGAGACGCTGGACGCGATCTTCCGCGACGCGCCGACGCCGATCATCACCCATTGCGAAGACACCCCGACCATCGACGCGACGATGGCGCAGTACAAGGAAAAGTACGGCGATGCGCTGACCCCGGACATGCACCCGGACATCCGCTCGCGGCAGGCCTGCCTGAAGTCCTCGCAGCTGGCCGTGTCGCTGGCGCGCAAGCACAACACCCGCCTGCACGTACTGCATATCTCCACCGCCGACGAGCTGGGGCTGTTCGAAGCCGGCCCGCTGGTGGACGCCGACGGCAAACTGCGCAAGCGCATCACTGCCGAGACCTGCATCCACTTCTTGCGCTTCGACCGCAGCGATTACGCGCGGCTGGGCAACCTGATCAAGTGCAACCCCGCGATCAAGGACGCCGACGACCGCCTGGCACTAATCGAAGCGCTGGCCGAAGACGTCATCGACGTGCTCGCCACCGACCACGCCCCGCATACCTGGGAAGAGAAGCAGAAGCCCTACGCGCAGGCGCCGTCCGGGCTGCCGCTGGTGCAGTACGCGCTGGTCGCCGCGCTGGAGCTGGTGCATGAAGGCAAGCTGCCGATCACCCGTATCGTGCAGAAGTTCGCGCATGCACCGGCGCAGTTGTTCGATGTGGAAGAGCGCGGCTTTCTGCGCGAAGGCTACTTCGCCGATCTGGTGATGATCGACAACACCCCGTTCACCGTGAAGCGCGAGCAGGTGCTGTCCAAATGCGGCTGGTCGCCGTTCGAGGGCACCACGTTCCGCTCGCGCATTGCCGCAACCTGGGTCAACGGGCAGCAGGTGTGGGACGGCGAGCAGTTGGTCGGCAGTGCCGCTGGCCAGCGCCTGACCTTCGACCGCTGATGCGCGCAGCATTGTTTGGTGCATGGCTGGCGTTGGCGCCGGCCATGCTGAGTGCGGGCGCAGTGCAGGCGCAGGCCGCAAGCGAGGCTGGCGTAGTGTTCCCGGCCAACGCCTCGCAAGGAGCCATGGTGATCGGCAAGGTACCTGCCGGCAGCACCGTGCAATATGCGGGGCGCACCTTGCGCGTCAGTGGCTACGGCAGCGTGGTGTTCGGCATCGGCCGCGACGCGACCGGCCCGCTGCAGGTGCAAATCACCTTGCCCGATGGCACCCAGCGCACCAGCAGCATCGCAGTGACGCCGCGCGATTGGCCAACCGAGCGCGTCAACGGCGTGCCGCCCAAAACGGTAAACCCGCCTGCGGCCATTGCCGAGCGCATCAAGCGCGAGCAGGCGCAGGTCACCGCCGCGCGTGATCGCGACGATGCACGCGCGGATTTTGCGCAGCCCTTTATCTGGCCGGTGCAGGGCCGTATCAGTGGGCGCTTTGGCAATGCGCGCGTGTACAACGGCCAGCCCGGCGCCGGTCACTCTGGCATGGACATCGCCGTGCCGACCGGTACGCCGGTGAAGGCCCCGGCTGCGGGCGTGGTCACCTTTGCTGCGCCGGATCTGTATCTGACCGGTGGCACGGTCCTGCTCGATCACGGCTTCGGCATCAGCTCAAACTTTCTGCATCTGTCGCGGATCGACGTCAAAGTGGGCGATCGGGTGGAACAGGGCCAGGTAATTGCAGCGGTGGGGGCTACCGGGCGTGCGACCGGACCGCATCTGCATTGGGGGATGAATTGGTTCGATGTGCGTATCGACCCATTGCTGGTGCTTGAGCGCGGGAAGTAATTCCGGATGGGCGGCTTTTCCCTTCTCCCATCGGGAGAAGGTGGCGCGCAGCGCCGGATGAGGGTGCGGCAGCGGCTGGTTAACTGAGTAACCGTACCCTCACCCCAACCCCTCTCCCGAGGGGAGAGGGGCTTTCACTTGCCGGCAGCGAAGCGGGCCCTCGACAAGTCCACACAAGTGTTGATTGACCGAATGCGTGGGTTGTGGCGAGGCCAGCATTTGCGCATCAGGCGCTCAACCCGTGCGCGCTCACAACTACTCGCGGACATCTCCCTTCTCACTCCGGGAGAAGGTGGCGCGCAGCGCCGGATGAGGGTGCGGCGGCGGCTGGTTAACTGAGTAATCGTACCCTCACCCCAACCCCTCTCCCGAGGGGAGAGGGGCTTTCAGCGATTGCAGCCGCACAGCGGCCTGTCGGCGATTCCACCCACTTGTCGATTGATCGGATTGGAACGCCACCACGTTCCGCCACACCTACCCGCTGCGCTTGTGTCCGTCGCCGGGCTTTGGGGTATAACCGGACGAATGTCGATCATCGCCGATGACAGCGGCGGATCGGCCAGCGACGGTCAGTCCGCGCTGGCGATCACGCCCTTGCAATCGACGTGCTTCGTCTCCCCTCCCCCGACTGCAGGAGATGTGCGACATGCGCAACGAGCAACTCAAGCCCACCCTCGGCACCTGGCAGCTGTGGGGCATTGCGGTGGGTCTGGTGATCTCCGGCGAATACTTCGGTTGGAGTTACGGCTGGGGCACCGCCGGCACGCTGGGATTTCTGGTCACCACCGTGCTGGTCGCGGTGATGTACACCTGCTTCATCTTCAGCTTTACCGAGCTGACTACGGCCATTCCAAATGCGGGCGGGCCATTCGCCTACAGCCTGCGCGCGTTCGGCACCTATGGCGGGATGCTTGCGGGCCTGGCCACGTTGATCGAATTCGTGTTCGCGCCACCGGCCATCGCGATGGCGATCGGTGCGTATCTGAATGTGCAGTTCCCCACGCTGGACCCGCGCATCGCCGCCATCGGCGCGTATGTGATCTTCATGAGCTTGAACATTGTCGGCGTGGCGATTGCGGCTGCCTTCGAGCTGATCGTCACCTTGCTGGCAGTGATCGAACTGTTGGTCTTCATGGGCGTGGTAGCGCCGGGCTTCAGCGTGGCGCGCTTCGCCGCCAATGGCTGGGCCGGCAGCGATGTGTTCGGCCCTGCGGCCATCTCCGGCATCTTTGCCGCAATTCCGTTTGCGATCCGGTTTTTTCTGGCGATCGAAGGCGCAGCGATGGCGGCCGAGGAAGCCAAGGACCCCAAGCGCACGATCCCGCGCGCCTACATCGCCGGCATTCTCACTTTGGTGGTGTTGGCGCTGGGCGTGATGGTGTTTGCCGGCGGCGTGGGCGACTGGCGCCAGCTATCCAACATCAACGACCCGCTACCGCAGGCGATGAAGGCCGTGGTCGGCAATAGTTCGACCTGGCTGCACATGCTGGTGTGGATCGGCTTGTTCGGGCTGGTTGCCAGCTTCCACGGCATCATCCTGGGTTACTCGCGGCAATTTTTCGCACTGGCGCGTGCCGGCTTTTTGACGCACGGGCTGGCCAAGTTGTCGCGCTTTCGTACGCCGCACCGCGCGATTCTGGCCGGCGGCGTGATCGGCATTGCCGCAATCTGCAGCGATAGCGTGGTGAAGATTCAGGGCATGTCGCTGACGGCGGCAATGATCACCATGTCGGTGTTCGGCGCCATCGTGATGTATGTCATGAGCATGCTCAGTTTGTTCAAGCTGCGACGCTCTGAACCTGGGCTGGAGCGCAGCTTCCGCGCACCTGGGTATCCGGTGGTGCCGGCGATTGCGCTGTTGCTCGCGTTGGTCTGTCTGGTGGCGATGGTGTGGTTCAACCCGATCGTGGCGTTGATCTTTGTCGGCCTGCTGCTGTTTGGCGCGCTGTGTTGCGTGCTGAGCCTGCGCAGCCAGACGTCCATCGTGGCCAGCGGCAGATGAGCGGCTTTGCGTTTACGGCCGGCGGCGAGCGGTTCCAGTTTGCCGATCTCAAAACGTTGCTGGCCAAGGCGACGCCGGCACGTTCGGGCGATCAACTGGCCGGGCTTGCGGCCGATTCCGAGCTGCAGCGCGTCGCGGCGCAGATGGCGCTGGCAGACATGCCGTTGCGGCATTTCCTTGATGAAGCCGTGGTGCCGTATGACACCGATGAAGTCACCCGGCTGATCGTCGACCAGCACGACGCGCATGCATTCGCCGCAGTGGCGCACCTCACCGTCGGCGGGTTTCGCGATTGGTTGCTGAGCGCGCAGGCCGATGAAGCCGCACTGGCCGCGCTGGCCCCCGGCCTGACCCCGGAAATGGTGGCCGCAGTGTCCAAATTGATGCGCGTGCAGGATCTGATCCTGGTCGCGCAAAAGATCCGTGTGGTCACGCGCTTTCGCAATACGCTGGGATTGCGCGGGCGGCTATCCACGCGCCTGCAACCCAATCATCCCACCGACGATGCCACCGGCATTGCCGCCAGCGTGCTCGACGGATTGTTGTACGGCAATGGCGATGCGGTGATCGGCATCAATCCGGCCAGCGACAGCCTGGCAGCCACCACCACGTTGTTGCGCATGCTCGATGCGGTGATCACCGGCTACCAGATCCCCACGCAGTCGTGCGTGCTGGCGCATATCACCACCACTATCGAGGCCATCAATCGCGGCGTGCCAGTGGATCTGGTGTTCCAGTCCATCGCAGGCACGGAGGCCGCGAATGCCAGCTTCGGCATCAACCTGGCGGTACTGCAGGAGGGCTACGAGGCGGGGCTGTCCTTGCGGCGCGGCAGCGTCGGCGACAACGTGATGTATTTCGAAACTGGCCAGGGCAGCGCGCTGTCGGCCAACGCACATCATGGCGTGGATCAACAGACCTGCGAAGTACGCGCTTACGCGGTGGCACGACAGTTCAAGCCGTTGCTGGTGAACACCGTGGTTGGCTTCATCGGCCCGGAGTATCTCTACGACGGCAAGCAGATCATTCGTGCGGGGCTGGAGGATCATTTCTGCGGCAAATTGCTTGGCGTGCCGATGGGCTGCGATATCTGCTACACCAACCATGCCGAAGCCGACCAGGACGATATGGATATGTTGCTGACTCTGCTCGGCACCGCCGGCATCAACTTCATCATGGGGATTCCCGGCTCGGACGATGTGATGCTGAATTACCAGACAACCTCATTTCACGATGCGCTGTATGCGCGTCAGGCACTTGGCCTGCGTGCAGCGCCCGAATTCGAGCGATGGCTGGACCAGCAAGGCATTCTGCGGCTGCATGGCGATGGCCGGTTTGAACTAGGCAGCGAGGTACCTGCAGCGTTTCGCCGTGCGCTGTCGCACTTCCCCACCGAGTCGCCGCAATGAGCAGCCCGACGACACCCCCGCACGATGCCTGGGCGCAACTGCGTCGGCTCACCCCTGCGCGCATCGCACTCGGGCGGGTCGGCACCAGTTTGCCCACTGCCGCGCACCTGGATTTCCAGCTCGCGCATGCGCAGGCACGCGATGCGGTGCATCTGGCATTCGACCCGGCACCATTGCAGGCCGCACTGGAACAACGTGGGCGCAGCAGCATTCTGTTGCACAGCGCTGCGGTGGACCGGCATGCCTATCTGCAACGCCCGGATTTGGGCCGCCGCCTGGCCGACGACGCTGCCACGCATCTGCGCGGGCTCACCGCTGTCCATGGCGGCGGGCATGATGTCGCCGTGGTGGTTGCCGACGGGCTCTCGGCGCTGGCCGTGCATCGGCACGCGGCGCACATGCTCGAACAGATCGATGCCCTGGCTGCACATGAAGCCTGGTCGCTGGCGCCGGTGGTGTTGGTTGCACAAGGGCGCGTCGCAATAGGCGACGAGGTCGGCGAACTGCTCAAGGCACGCGTGGTGATCGTCTTGATCGGCGAAAGGCCGGGGCTGAGTTCGCCCGACAGTCTCGGCCTGTATCTCACCTACACGCCACGCGTCGGGTTGACCGATGCCGCACGCAATTGCATCTCCAACATCCGTGCCGAAGGACTGACTTACGCCGACGCCACGCACAAGCTGGCGTATCTGTTGCGCGAAGCGTTCCGCCGTCAGTTGTCCGGTGTGCAACTCAAGGACGAAGCGGAGCAACCGGCGTTGCCGTCGGCCGGGCCTGCCGATGCGGTGCCGCGTACGTTCCTGTTACCGGATGCATAACGCTCTGGCCGATGGATCGGAGATGGGTCGTCAACAAGGCGACTCACCAGCGACGAGTGCTTGCCCGCCTGCCGCCGCCTGCCAGATGTAACACGCGATCATTGCAGGCCGGTCGATGCGAGCGCGCGGCTGGCGCCTGCAATAAACTATTTTTCGCGCAGCGCCCGCTCACTGACGACGCCGTTAACGCCAGGCTTTCATCGATCAGCGCGCGTCGCAGTCGCGATGTCGGATCGGCGCAAGGTCCGTTGCGCAAAGAATCGACCACGGCAGCCCGCGAGGTCGTGAGTCCGGTCTTGTCGTGATAGAACTCGATGTCTGCGGTGACCAGCTCGCCGATGCGACGCATGTCGCAGGCGTTGTACGCGTCCCAGAACAGCGTGTCGGTGTTTCGAACCTCGCGTTCGTCGTCCGCGCCAGATGCAGCTGGTGCATCGAATGCGACCGCATCGAATGCAACAACGAGCGACAAGACAATGGCCAGACCTGCGAGTTTCATGTCGGATCCCGAAACGGTGAAGTCCGACGGTAAACGTTAGTCGAGCTCTCGCCGCCCCCAGGAAGTCACCATGCCGACCGGTCGCTCGCTTGGCCGAACGGTGCCCGAGGCGGTCAACAGTGTGCGAGGCGGCCTGCGTTACGTAAGCCTTCTCGAGCGCGTCGCATGGCAAACGCCAGGCCGCAAGCGCGGCGTTGACGCAATCATGGACCGACAGGAGGTCTACCTCAGCGCACCATCCTGCGGATTACTTGCAGCATACGTGCTGGTCTACAGCTCGTTGTCATGCACATGCCGCAGCGCATTGCGCACATCCTCTGGCAACCGATCCACATCCAATAACACCTTGCCAGAATGCACATCGCGCACCACCGACGCCGGCAGGACGAAATCGCCGCCGTTCTCGATATTGATCACCAGCTCGGCGCCATCGTTGCGGATATCGCGCACCGCGCCAACACCAACTTCGCCGTCGCGCAGGAATACCATCTGGCCGATCTCGATCTGCTGCATGTCACTCTCCTCATGAAGCACCGGCGCAAGCGCGCTGTGCCGTGGTGGTTGATCATCGCGCTGCTCGGTGTTCTGCCGTGGTGAAGCGCAGCTCAGTGCGGCGCATGCAGCACGCACGGCTGGCGCGCGCGCGGGCGGCCCTTACCCAAGCGTTCCCCCGATAACACCGTGCGAGCGAAATCCCCAACGCTGTCGTCGCGTACAGATGCGCAATCGTGGTGATGCAATCGGCACACACACGCGGCATTGAAGGCCGCGTGTGCGTGCAACCTTCAACGCAGCGGAACGTCCGCTACCTTGTCCTGGTAATCCTTCTTCGGGTCGACGCCGAACAGCACCTTGATGCCGGCGAGCAGACTGGAGCCGTTGAGCCAGATCTGCGCGTGATCGGGGTCCAGACGCAACAGCGCCAACTTCGGATCGTCCTTGCCACCTTCGTACCATGCTGCGACGTACGGGTTCCACAACCGCTCGATCACGGCCGGGTCGGTGTCTTCGCGCAGCGATCCGCTGATGCTGGCGAATAGATCATGGCCCTTGCTGCTGAAGGCGCCGATGACGCGGCGGCCCTGCCCAAGCATTGCGATCAATGCATTGTCTTTGGACGTGAAAAACCAGATCGGACCACCGCTGTCGCCCTCGATCTGCGCTGTCATCGGACGCGCATGGCCGTCTTCGACGCCATCCAGGCCCAGCATCACGGTGCGGTCGGACTTCAACGCCTTCCAGAATTTTTCCTGCAGTTCTTTGGGATCTGCCATTTCGATTCCTGACATACGCGCTTTTACGCGGGCCGTTGAGTCTGGAAGGCCGCACGCCCACGGCATGTGAGGACGCACAGGCAACGCATCGGTATAAGGCAGCCGCATCGAGACAGCGGCCAAGCGCGACTGACAACACGACTATGAGCAGCTAACAACATGACTGCGCAGCCACCAGACGGGCGCTACCGGAGCCAGGTACGGCAGGGACCACGCGTGCACGCCATTTCATTCGCGCCGCCCGCATCCACCTGACGGCTGCTCGCTACGTTGTG
Organism: Xanthomonas sp. WHRI 10204; assembly: GCF_040202875.1. Classification (NCBI taxonomy): domain Bacteria; kingdom Pseudomonadati; phylum Pseudomonadota; class Gammaproteobacteria; order Lysobacterales; family Lysobacteraceae; genus Xanthomonas; species Xanthomonas sp. WHRI 10204. Next base: position 1,787,365 of record NZ_JBEGDW010000001.1, on the reverse strand, counting down.
AGAGCCGCTCTAGTGGTGCGCGTTGCGACCTGCAGCTGGTGTAAAGCGTGACCACAGCGCACATCCTGCACATTGCTTGGCGTCGCCGGCGCCAACAAGCGACCCCGGCAGTACCATCGCTCTGCACCGCAGGCGGCGCCGACGTGAACTCCAACCCGACCACGACGCCTGCTCCATCGCAGGCAACCGCGCTCGACGACTCACGCAGCGCACAACATCTGCGGCGTCCCCACGTGTCTGTATGCGTCCCTTCCCAAAAGAGCGCCACACCATGTCCGTCTCGCACATCCGCACGACCTGCATCGCCGCTGCACTATTGAGTCTTGTCAGCGTTGATGCGGCAGCACTCACCGGCACCGCTTCACGTCCGCAGCTCACCAGCAGCGAAGCAAGCACTTATACGATCGCCAAAGCGCTGGCCAAGGCCGGGCCGATCACTGCATTGGTCACCGACAACTGGAATCCCACTGCCGGCGTTGCCTTGCTCAGCGCGGACTATGCGGTGGCCGCGGATGGCTCCACGCGCTACCGCACCGTGCAGTCGGCGATCGATGCGGCAGTGACCGCAGGCGGCACCACGCGTCGCTACATCAGCATCAAGGCGGGTACCTATACCGAACTGGTGTGCGTGCCGACCAATGCACCGCCGTTGACCCTGTTCGGGCTGGGTGCGGCCAAGGCCGACACCATCATCCGCTTCAACAATGCCAACCCCACGCCCAAGCCCACCGGGACGGCGAGCCATGCGTGTGCCAGCAATGCCTCGGCCGCCACGGTGGGAACGTCCAACAGCGCCACGCTGACGGTGCGCGCGGCCGACTTCCAGGCACGCCATCTGCGTGTGGACAACAATTACGTCGAAGGCACCTACGCGGACAACAACCAGGCGGCTGTCGCGCTGGCAGTGCGCGGCGACAAGGCGAGCTTCGAAGATGTGCTGGTGACCGGCAACCAGGACACCTTGCTGATCAGTGCGACAAATGCAGCCAATGTCATTCGTGCGTATTTCAAGAACAGCACCATCGATGGCGATGTGGATTTCATCTTCGGCTCCGGCGTCGGCGTGTTCGACACTGCCAACATCCGCTCCACCGGCGCGCGCTTGGGAACCAGCCGAGGCGGCTATATCTTTGCACCCAGCACGCGCCCCGGCAGCGCATACGGCTTTCTTGCCATCAACAGCACCTTTGTCAGCCTGTCCGGTTCGCCCGACAACCAGACCTATCTGGGTCGCGCCTGGGACGAAGGCATCAGCAATCTGGGCGCTTACGTCAACGGCACCTCACCCAATGGTCAGGTGACGGTGCGCAACTCCACGCTGGGCAGCCATATCCGCAAGACCACGCCCTGGAATGCCTCCACCGCAAGCCGCCCTTATTGCAGCAGCAGCTGCACCAATTCGGCAAACCGCTTTTACGAGCACGGCAATAGCGGTGCGGGCGCCGCCGACTGAGCGTTAGCCAGGACAGCTGCGCCGCTCTCCGGCAGCCTCGCAGCAAAACCTGCGTTTAGCACTGCACTCGTCGCCTGTTGGCAACCCGCGTGATGCGGCCTGCCAGCAGGCGATGTTGTTTGACATGTCTCCGCTCCACTGATGGCGGCGCAGTGTTGGATGAGGCAATGCGTTGGTTGGCTTCGGGGATGCGGTGCCGAGTTCGCCCCTCCGACGTCGGCAGCCGACACGAGGCGCCACGCTTACGGCTCCCCTAGGCGATCGACGTAGCGACATCGATACCCTTACTGCATGCACTGTGCCTCCCCCCGCACGGTCATCCAGTTGTCATGCAACGTATCGATGCCGCGCGCAGATTGCACCGCCACCGCGCCCCATCGGAGCACTCCCCCATGCAACCTACGTTTCCCTTTCCAGCCATCGCGCCGCTCACACTCGCCTTGTTCGGCATGACGGCCTTCCAGGCCGACGCGGCGCGACCGCATGGGCAGGACGTGCCAGACACCGCGCACAGCATCTCCACCCGGTGGGGCGTGGTCCAGCAGCCGAGCTTGCCGACGCAGAGTTGCGCCACGCTCAAGGCCGCGCTGGTGCCGGTGGCCGGTTCGCTGGACACGCTAGATCCCGATCCCGCCCACTCCAAGCGCGATACCGCACGCCTGCAGGCGGCCATCGACGATTGCCCTGCCGGCAGCGCGGTGCATCTGGTCCCCGGCGATGCCGGCGAGTCCGGCCTGCTCAGTGGGCCGCTGACCATCAAGAGTGGAGTCACGTTGTGGATCGACCGCGGCGTCACCTTGTTTGGCTCGCGCAATCCGCAGGACTACGACAACGGCCTGGGCACCTGCGGCACCGCCACCAGCGACAAGGCCAAGTCGTGCAGTCCGCTGATCCACATCTCCGATGCGGCCAAGAGCGCCATCGTCGGTGCGGGCAAGATCGACGGCCGCGGCGGCAGCACGCTCACGGCCGGGCCCAATGCCGGCAAGGCCAGCTGGTGGGATCTTGCGTATCTCAACGTCACCAAAGGCTTGAGTCAGCACGTGCCGCGTCTATTGCAGATCGACAACAGCACCGACGTCACCTTGTACGACATCACCCTGGAAAACTCGCCCAATTTCCATGTCATCAGCGATAACGTGGTGGGCTTGACCGCGTGGGGCATCAAGATCCTGGCACCCAGCCTGGTTTATTCGCGCCCTGGCTACCAATGCCCGGCCGGCAGCACCCCGGACGTCAATCCGCACGCTACCTGCTTCACGCCGGAAACCGCCAAGAACACCGACGGGTTCGACCCCGGTCAGTCGAAGAATGTGCTGCTGGCGTACTCCTACATCGGCACCGGCGACGACGGCGTGGCGATCAAGGCGCATGCCAACAGCAAGCGCAGCATCGCCTCGGAAAACATGCTGTTCGCCTACAACCAGTTCTACTACACCCACGGATTCTCGCTCGGCAGCGAAACCGATTCGGGCATGCGCCATATCGCCGTGCGCGGGTTGAGCATCGACGGCTTCAACGCCAACGATGTACAGCGCGATCCCTACTCGGCCAATGGCCTGCGCATCAAGTCCGATGCTTCACGCGGCGGGCAGGTCTACGACATCAGTTTTGAGAACATCTGCATGCGCGGGGTTGCGCGCCCGTTGGTGTTCGATGCCAATTACGCCAATGCGGCGACGCGCGACAAGATCCCGCAGTTCAACGGCATTTCGCTCAGTAACGTGCATTCGCTGGGTTCGACCACGTTGGGTGGCGGCGAACTGAGTTTCTATGGGTATCGCGATGCCAGCACCACCCAGCCGATCACCATCTCGCTGGACAATGTCGTGCTGGAAGGCGGCAAGGTCAGCTTCGCGCAGCCGCATTTCGGTGGGCCTGCGAGTAATCCGGGGGCGACGCACTTCACCTTCAAGGGCGGCCCGGTGAACTTTTACGATCAGCTGACGGAATCGGTGCCCAACGATGTGCAGCTGCAAGGCAAACCCGGCCCGGGCGCGCCACTGCAATGCAATGACGCCTTCATTGCCTATCACTCGGTGCTGCCGGATTCGCCGATCTGAGTCGGATGTTCTGACCTGCAGCACAGCAGTCACACGCTGATGCATCGCTTGCTGCGATCAACCGATCGCAGCAAGTCATGGGCTCAAAGCCAACAATGCAACGAGCACGCATCCGGCCAGCCGGCGGCGCGCACCAGTGCGCTTGCACGGTACGGCCGCCATCCGGCCGACGCAGTTACGCTCAGTCAGCGCCGCTGGCCGCGCGCCAGCTATGCCACAACTGCTGCACCGGCGGTGGATAGGCCGCCTTGCCGCCCAGCTCGCGCTGCAAGCGCAACCGCGCAAGACGCGACCACACCCGATGCGGCCGTGCCAAGGCCGGCTTGCGTGGCCATGCATGCAACAGCTGCGTGCGCCAGGCCACCGTGGTGACACCGCCAGGCGCGGCGCTATCGCCGGCCACGCGTTGACGTGCATCCAGCCATTGCACCGACACCGCAGTGGCATCGCTTGGCGCCGTGCGCGTAAACAGCACCGCTTCCACTGCGACCACTGCCTCGGCAAAGGCCCGTAACTGGTCCAGCGCCTGCTGCAGCGATGCCGGCTGTGCGCGTGCGACCTGCATGGTCGGCAAGGTCTCGGCCAACTGCGCCCACGGCGCGCGCACCGGCTCCAGCACGCGTCCCAACGGATGCCGCGAGCGTTGACTGGACCAATCGCGCAACTCTTGCTGCCACCACGCCAGCTTGGCGTCGGCCGGCAACGGGTCGCCGGGGATATTCATGATGTCCTCCCATTCCTGCAGCAAGGCGAACCAGGCCGCGGTCAGGTGGCGCTGCGCTGCGGGAACGAACGGCTCGGCAACCGACCACTCCGGCCAGCGGGTTCGCCACTTGTCGAGAAAACTGTCGAGAGCGCTGGATTGGCTCATGGCGGGTCCAGAAATAAGTTCAAAAGAATCAGGTCTGCGGCCACGTGGCCGGATTCCACAGCAGCTGCGGCTGGTCCACCAGCACATCGGCCTGCCAGCGCGCCGGCACATCGTCATGCAGGCGATAGCCCCACAACACCGCCACCGACGGCATGTTGGCCGCGCGCGCCGCGAGAATGTCGCGCTCGTCGTCGCCGACGTAGACGCACTGCGCAGGCGCAACGCCGATGCGTTCGGCGGCGGTCAGCAACGGCAGCGGATGCGGCTTGCGCTCGGGCAAGGTATCGCCGCCGATCAACACGGCACAGCGCTGTTGCCAACCCAGTTGCGGCAGGATCAAGCGTGCAAGAGATTCGGGCTTGTTGGTGACCACGCCCCAGATGCAGCCGGCCGCTTCCAGCCGCGACAGCAGCGCTTCGACACCATCGAACAGCTGCGAGTGGGTCCCGATCAAGCCTTCGTAGCGACGCAGGAACTCTGGCACCAAAGCGGTGCGCGCAGCGTCATCGAGTTCGGCAAAGGCCACGCCGACCATCGCACGCGCGCCTTTCGACACCACCGGCCGCAGCTGTTCCAACGCAATCGGCGCACGCTCGCGCTCAGCCAGCATTGCGTTGACCGTGGCCAGCATATCCGGCGCACTGTCCAGCAAGGTGCCATCCAGATCGAACAACGCCGCACGCGGAAAACTCACGCGCCCACCACGAGTGACCAACGACAAGCAGCCCGGCAGGAATCGAAAGACATCAAGATTGCAGTTAGCTGCCCTTCCCAATCCCGAATCCCGACTCCCCAATTCCCGCCCGTCACGGCCTCACCGCATACGCCAGATAATTGACCTCGGTGCGCGAGGACAGCCGCGCACGATTGCGCCACGGCTCGTACAGCATGCCGCTGACGTCTTGCAGCTGTAGTTCGGCGCTGCGCAACCACGCCGCAAGTTCCGATGGCTTGATGAAGTCCTTGTAGTGGTGCGTGCCCTTTGGCAGCAGCCGTGCGATGTATTCGGCACCGACCACCGCCAGCGCGAATGCGGCCGGCGTGCGGTTGAGCGTGGACAGGAACAGCTTGCCGCCCGGCTTGAGCAGGCTGGCGCAGGCGCGGATGATCGCGGTCGGGTCCGGCACGTGTTCGAGCATTTCCATGCAGGTCACCGCATCGAAACTGCCCGGCTGCTCGGCTGCCAGGTCTTCCACCGACTGCACGCGGTAATCCACCTGCACGCCCGATTCCAGGCTGTGCAGCCGGGCGACTTTCACCAGCTCCGGTGCCAGATCGATTGCGGTGACCTGCGCGCCCAGGCGCGCCATCGACTCGCTGAGCAAGCCGCCACCGCAGCCGACATCCAGCACCCGTGCGCCGGCCAGTTCCTGGCGTGCGGACACGTACGCAAGACGCACCGGGTTGAGCGCATGCAGCGGCTTCTGCGGGCCGTCGGCGTCCCACCAGCGGTTGGCCAGTGCGGCGAATTTGTCCAGCTCGGCCTGACGGAAATTGCTGGAGGTGGATTGGGTCGTGGGATTCATGCGGAACTCCGGGATGCGATGACGCGCGATCAGGCGCGGACGGTGCGGATGCGTTCGCGCCATTGCCGCGCATTGGCGACCAGGGCGGCGGTATCCATGTCGATCAGCTCGCGCTGCACCAGCTTGGGCTTGCCGGCGATCCACACATCGGTGACCTGATGACGGCCGGCGGCGTAGATCAATTGCGACAGCACATGATGCAGCGGCTGGGTCTCCAGCGCAGACAGATCCACGCAGACCAGATCGGCCTGTTTGCCGATTTCGATCGAGCCAATCTTGTCGCCGAAGCCCAACGCACGCGCACCGCCCAACGTGGCCGCGCGCAGCGTGGTGGCCGCATCCAGCGCGGTGGCATCGTTGGCCACGGCCTTGGCCAGGATCGCGGCAGTGCGGTTTTCGCTGAACATGTCCAGATCGTTGTTGCTGGCGCAGCCGTCGGTGCCGATGGCCAGGTTCACCCCAGCGCGTTGCAATGCGCAGGCCGGGCAGAAGCCCGACGCCAGCTTGAGGTTGGACTCGGGGCAATGCACCACGCTGACGCCGCGCTCGGCGCACAGATGGATTTCCGCCTCGGTGAGCTGGGTCATGTGCACGGCGATCAAGCGGTCGTTGACCAGACCAAGCCGATCCAGCCGTGCCAGCGGGCGCTGGCCGTATTGTTTGACCGAATCGGCCACTTCCTGCGCGGTTTCATGCGTGTGCAGATGCACCGGCATGTCCAGCTGATCTGCGAGCATGCGTACGCGCTCGAAGTTGGCGTCATTCACCGTATAGGGCGCATGCGGTGCGAACGCAGTGCCGATCAACGGATCGTCGCGCCATTGGTCGTGGAGCTCGCCGGCCCGCGCGAAGTATTCGTCGTCCGACGATGCCCAAGCGGTGGGGAAATCGATGATCACCGCGCCCACCAATGCACGGAAACCGTGTTGCTTGTAGACCGCCGCCTGCACATCGGCAAAGAAGTAGTTTTCGTTGACGCAGGTGGTACCGCCGCGCAGCATCTCGGCGATGGCGAGCGTGGTGCCGTCGGCCACGAACTCAGGCCCGATCACCGCCGCTTCCACCGGCCAGATGTGCTGCTGCAGCCACACCATCAGCGGCAGATCGTCGGCAATACCGCGCAGCAGCGTCATCGGGTTATGCGTATGCGCATTGACCAGACCCGGCATCAACGCCGCCTCCGGGCGCGAGACGGTCTGCTTCGGCGCAAAGCGCGTGCGTGCTTCGGCAGTCGGCAGGATCGCCACGATGACGCCATTGCTGACCGCCACCGCGTGGTCTTCGAGCACCACCGCATGCGGTTCGATCGGCACCACGTAACCGGCTTCGATCAACAGGTCGCACGCTTCGGGAGGGGCATTGGTCATGAGCGTATCCATAAAGGGTTAGTTGTCGAACGGCCAGCTGCGATCGCCACCAGCAGCAGGCACGTAGCGTTTGCCGTCGTAGCGCAGCACCTGGCGTGCACGACGGGTGCGTTCGGTATCGGTGTCGCTGCCCGGCGCGGTCTCCATGGTGACCACGTCGGCGGTCAGGACGATGTCCGCATAGCCGGCATGTGCCTGCGCTGCCATGCTCACAGCGACCTTGGCGGTTTCGGTGATGACACCGCCCTTCCCCCAACTGCACGGCTCGCCTTTCACACGCTGCCACGCATACAGATCGCGTTGCAGCACCGGGCGCAAATTGCGCCCGTCGCGTACCAGCAAGGTCAATGCCTGATTGCTGTAAAAATCCGGGCAGCTGGGCCCACGCGCAGCGCTATGCACCACCACGCCGATCGCGCGCACGCCCTTGGCCAGGTCATAGCGCGCCGTATCCAGGCGCAGGCTGTCGGCAGCGAGTTCGAAGGCCGCGTCCTCGCCCATTTCCTGCGCATAAAACGCCAGCACCTTGCCGCTGGCGGCATCAAGCATGGCCACGCGCAACTCAAGGTCGCGCTCGCCAGCCACGGTCTGAGCGTCGCCAGCAAACGCGATTGCTGCCAGCCGGATGGCCGGATCGTTCGGCCACGGCTTGCAGGTCTGGGCCACCGCACGCTCGACCGGCACCGTGGCGGCAGCGCCGCCCACGACACCGGAGGTTGCAATGGCCGCAACGGCGGCCACGTCACCGGCGTCGCAGGTTGCGGCGGCCGATTGCGCAAAGGCCGGGCACGCTACTAGCGCAGCCCACAGCACCACCAGGACACCGGCACTGCGTACCGCTCGAACAGGCAGGCGTCGCGGGCGCATCCGGCTTACTTGACGCGCGCCGAGTATTCGCCCGAACGCGTATCGACCTTGATGATTTCGTCCTGATTGACGAACAACGGCACGCGCACCACCGCACCGGTTTCCAGCGTGGCCGGCTTGCCGCCGCCGCCCGAGGTATCGCCGCGCACGCCCGGATCGGTCTCGGTGATCTTCAGCTCAACGAAGTTCGGCGGCTGCACCCAAATCGGCGCGGAATTCCACAACGTCACGATGCAGTCTTCTTCGCCCTTGAGCCACTTTTCGGCGCCGCCCATGCCGGCCTTGTCGGTCTGCACCTGCTCGAAGGTTTCCGGGTCCATGAAGTGCCAGTACTCGCCATCGCTGTACAGGTAACGCATGTCGGTATCGACCACGTCGGCCACTTCCAGGTCATCGGTCGCCTTCATGGTCATTTCGACCACGCGGCCGGACCTGATGAATCGGTACTTCATGCGGGTGAAGGCCTGGCCCTTGCCCGGCTTGACATATTCGGTCTCGGTGATGACCGCCGGCTCGTTGTTGACCAGGATCTTCATGCCGTTCTTGACGTCGTTCATGCCAACAGTGGCCATGGTGCAGCTCCTCGATAAGACCACGACCCGCCACACGGTGGCCGGTCGGATTAGAATGGGGCGCCCGCCGCAACCGGCGGGCATTGGTTTTGTGACCGCACATGATAACCGCAGCCCCCGTCGCCTTACAGCCATCCCCGCCCTCCACCCTGCAGCCGCCGCGCTGGCAGCAGCAGTGGCGCGATGCCGTGCGCGACCCGCGCGCATTGCTGGAACTGCTGGGCCTGGACGCGCAAGCGGCCGGCATCAGTGCAGACGCGGCCGCGCAGTTTCCGCTGCGCGTCCCGCAGGCCTTCGTGACGCGGATGCGGCACGGCGACCTCGACGACCCGCTGCTACAGCAGGTGCTGCCGCTGGATGCAGAAATGCAGCCGGTGCCGGGCTTCGGTCTGGATGCGGTGGGCGATGCCGCCGCCAAGACGGCCGCCGGGGTGATCCAGAAATACCGCGGCCGCGCCCTGCTGATCGCCACCGGCAGTTGCGCGGTGCACTGCCGTTATTGCTTCCGTCGCCACTTCCCATACGCAGAAGAAACCGCCGCGCGCGATGGCTGGCGTGAGGCGGTGGAGGCGATCGCTGCCGACCCGGACATCGACGAAGTACTGCTATCCGGCGGCGACCCGCTGTCGCTGGCCACGCCCAAACTGGTTGAACTCACCGACGCCCTGGCCGCCATCCCACACCTCAAGCGGCTGCGCATCCACAGCCGCCTGCCGGTGGTGTTGCCCGCACGCGTGGACACGCCCCTGCTGGCCTGGCTGCGCAGCCTGCCGTGGCCGGTGGCGTTTGTGATCCACGCCAACCATGCAAACGAATTCGATGCCGACGTGGACAGCGCCATGCACGCCTTGCGCGATGCCGGTGTGCAACTGCTCAATCAGGCGGTGCTGCTGCGTGGCGTCAACGACAGCGTGGACGCGCTGGCCGCGTTGAGCGAACGCAGCTTTGCCGCCGGCGTGCTGCCTTACTACTTGCATCAGCTCGATCGCGTAGCGGGCGTGGCGCATTTCGAAGTGGACGATGCCCGCGCACGCGCCCTGCATGCGGAACTGGCCACGCGCCTGTCTGGCTATCTAGTCCCGCGCCTGGTACGCGAAATCCCAGGCGATACCGGCAAACGGCCGCTGTAACCAACCAACTCAAGCAGTGCATCGTAGGAGCGCACCCGGGCGCGACGAGGCCTCACCGGTAACACCCCATCGCGCCCAGGTGCGCTCCTACGGTGGTATCCGGTGCCACATCAAGTGCGCGAAATTCCGGGCGATACCGGCAAGCCGCCGCTGTACCTACACCACCCAAACGCAGCTCGTCGTAGGAGCGCACCCGGGCGCGACGAAGCCTTACCGGTAACGCCCCATCGCGCCCAGGTGCGCTCCTACGGCGCTATCGGGTAACGTGGCAAATGAGCGAAGTCTCAGGCGATGGCCGTTGTAATCGCCCAGACCCAAGCACTCCTCGCCGTAGGAGCGCACCCGGGCGCGACGAAGCCTCACCGGTAACGCCAATCGCCCCCAGGTGCCCTCCTACGGTACTTAGCCCGTCGCGATCAGCTTGACCATATCGGCCGGGCTCAAGGGCCTGCTGAACCAGTAGCCCTGCCCCAGATCGCAGCCGCGCTCGCGCAACAGGTTGAACTGCGCCTCTTGCTCGATGCCTTCGGCCACTACCGTAATTCCCAGCGAGTGGGCCATGTTGATGATGGCCGTGGTCAGCGCCAGATCGTCCGGGTCGCGCTGCAGGTCGGCGATGAAGCTCTTGTCGATCTTGACCCCATCCACCGGCACCTGGCGTAGATGGCTCAACCCGGAGAAACCGGTGCCGAAGTCGTCCAGCCACACCTTCACACCGGTGCGGTGCAGCTGATCGAGCAGGCTGGCGGCCATCATCTCGTCGCCGATCACCGCCGTCTCGGTCAGTTCCAGATGCAGGCGCGCGGCCGGCAAGCCAGACTCGGCCAGGCACTCGGCCACGGTGTCGATCAGATCGCCGCTGCGCAACTGCCGCGGCGACACATTGACCGAAATAAACAGACCCTCGCCCACTTCCGGCCACTGCGCCGCTTCCAGGCAGGCCGCGCGCAGCACCTTGGGGCCGATCATCTCGATCAACCCGCTCTGCTCGGCAATATCGATAAACGTGGAGGGCGCAATCGTGCCCAGCGCCGGATGCTGCCAGCGCAGCAGCACCTCCACGCCTACCAGCAGGCGGTCGCTGGTGCGGTAGATCGGCTGATAGACCAGCCGCAACTCGTCGCGCTCCCAGGCACCGCGCAGCTCGTGCTCCATATGCACGCGTCGCTCCACCGCATGGTCGGCCGCGCGGCTGTAGAAGCGGTGGCAGTTTTTGCCGGCGACCTTGGCCTGGTACATCGCGATGTCGCCGTTCTTCAGCAGCGCGGTGGCATCGTTGGCATCGTCGGGGAACAGCGTGATGCCGATCGAGGTGCCCAGGAAGACTTCGCGGCCCTGCACATTCAACGGGCGGCTCAATTCATGCACCAGGCGGTCCGCCAGCTGTGCAGCGAGCAGGGTGACATCGCCGCTTTGCAGCAGGATCACGAACTCGTCGCCACCGAAGCGCGCCAGGATCGCATCGTCGCCACCCAGCGCAGAAACCGCGCGACTGATCCGGCTGGCGAACTGCAACAAGGCCTCGTCGCCCGCTTCATGACCAAGCGTATCGTTGACGCGCTTGAAGTCGTCGATATCGGCAAACAGTAGTGCCAGCTTGCTGTTGCTGCTGCGCGCGGTATTGAGCAGGTAGTCCAGACCTTCGCGAAAACCCAGGCGGTTGGTCAGCCCGGTCAGCGCATCGGTGTAGGCCATATGACGCACTTCACGGTCGTGCCGGGCAATGCTTTCGCTCATGCGGCCGAATGCGGAAATCAGCTCGCCAATCTCGTCGTTACGCGGATGCGGCGGCAATTGCACGGCGTAGTCGCCGCGCTCGATCTGCCGCGCCGCCGCCGCCAACAGCCGCACCGGCGCCACCAGCGTGCGTTGCACATAGATCGCCAGCAGCACGCCCAGCGCCACCAACGCGGCCAGCAGCACCAGCAACCAGCCCAGATCGCGCTTGCCGATCGCATTGAGGTTCTGAACCAGGGTCAGATTGGCGCCCGACTCGATCTTGCGCACCCGCTCGCGCGACATGCCCACGCGCACCCCGCCGATGCGCTGATCGCCGATCTTGATCGGCACCGTCACGTCCAGCACCTCGGGCGAGGATTGCAGCAGCATCGCCTGCGCGGTCACCGCCTTGGCCGCGAGCGGGTCGTCCATGCGCTGACCGTAGCGCTGCAGATTGGGCGTGCCGTCGTGCACCAGCAGGCCACGCCGATCGAACACCAGCACATACGTCACCACCTGCTGGCGCGAGGCATTGCGCACCAGCGCGCCTACCGCCCCCAGGTCGGAGTAATACAGCGGATTGGCCAAGCCGGAGGCAAGCTCGGTCGCCAGCGTCTCGCCACGGGTGCGCAGGCTGCGATCGAACAGCTCGTGCAGGATCTGTGCGCTGAGCCCGCGCACCTCGCGCTGCATCGCACTCTGGCGTTGCAGCAGCGACGCCAGGATCGCGCCGACCAACAGCAAGGTCAGCGCCATGACCAACAAGAAGCGTGCCTGCAACCCGAAGCGCACCTGGCTCATTCGATTTCATCCCTGACGTGACGCAAGCCGGCGCTCAACGCATCCAGACGCCTGCGACTGCTGCCATCCAGCGGGTGAAACGCGGTGGTGCCGAAAAAGCGCTTGAGCGCTGGTCCGGCCTGCGGGTCGGATGCTGCCTGCAGCAACACCACGCGCAGGCGACGCTCCACTGCCGGGTCCATGCCGGAGCGCACCATTTCCACCGCACGCGGCACCGGCGCGCTGCGGTACACGATGCGGAAATCGCGTTTGAACACCGGCGGCAAATGCCGCTCGTCGTCCCAATCGAGATTACTGAAGGCCCCGGCATCGATCAGGCGCTTGTGCACGAACGCAGCGACATTCAATTTCGAGCCGACCATCAGATAGCCCACCGAGCCCGGCACCTGAGGGTCGTCGGGCGACAGCAGCACATCGCAGGCGATGCCGTTGCGCATCAGCTCCAGCATCGGCACCAGATAACCGCTGGTGGAGGACGCAGTCTGCAATGCCAGGCTATGCCCGCGCAGTTGTGTGAGCGACTGGATCGGGCTGTCGCGGCGCACGAAGAAAACCGTGTGGAACTCGCGCACCCCGCCACGTTCGGTCATCAGCAACGGGTGCGCGCCGCCGCGCCGCTCCAGCAACATCGCCGCACCAGTGGTCTCGCTGACCCAGTCGACCCGGCCACGCCGCAGATAGCTGGACATCTGGCGCGCATCCGGCGCCATCAGGATCTCCCCACGACGAATACCCACCTCGCGCATGCGCGGCACCACATAGTCCAGCAGTGGCTTGAGTTGATCGTAATGCGTGGCGGGGTCATCGCTGATCCGCCCGAGCACCAATACCGAGGAGGGCGCTGCCGCAGCCGTCGCGGCCAAGCCTGCCCCGGCCACCAGCCAGCAGGCAATCAGACACCATTGTAGACCGCGCAAAACGGACACTCCCCTAGAGCCGCGGACAGCCTAGCCGAATCTGTGAAGATGTGACAGACGTCAGTTTCCGGCACGCTTGGCCAGCATCGCCATGCGCTGCGCATCGGACAGGATGCCGCGGATCAGCCGCACCTCCTGCTCGGTCATTTCCGCGCGCAACAACAGCCGCCGCAACTTGCGCATCGCCGACTCCGGCGCGCGCCCCTTGTGGAAGTCGATCTCGTCCAGGGTTTCGCCAAACTGGCCGAACATGCCTTCCAGCTGCGCATGGCTGGCCGGCCCGTCGCGCAGGCCGGCGGCGGTGGCCGGTGCTGGCTCGGCCTCGCCGGCTGCCAGCTGTGCCAGCCGTACTTCGTAGGCGAGCACCTGCACCGCCGCCGCCAGATTGAGTGAACTGAACTGCGGGTCGGACGGGATATGCACCGCCGCGTGGCAGAGCTGCAATTCGTCGTTGGTCAGGCCAGTGCGCTCGCGGCCGAACACGAACGCCACTTCGGCCGGTTCGCTCGCCTTGGCCAAGGCCCGCTGCGCGCCTTCGTCCGGCAGCAACTCTTCCAAGGCCACCCGACGCGCGCGCGCTGTGCAGCCGATCACCAGCGTGCAGTCGGCTACCGCCTCGCCCAGCGTGGCGAACAGCGGCGCATCGCCCAACACTTCCTCGGCGCCGGCCGAGCGCCGATACGCGTCTTCATCGAGCGCGCGCTCGGGCGCCACCAGTACCAACCGCGAGACACCCATGGTCTTCATGGCACGCGCGGCGGCGCCGATGTTGCCTGGATGCTGGGTACCGACAAGAACAAAACGGATGCGCTGGCTGACGGACATGAACGGAGATTGGGGAGCTATTCGGTCGTAGATGGTAAACTGCGCGGCCGGCTTTGGTGCCGGACCGCTCTTTTACCTTCGCCATTTTCGATTCTGCCTTCACGGGAGCTTTAACCATGCAGAAACCCGCCGTCACCGTCATGGTCAAAGCCGCCCGCCTCGCCGGCAATGTGCTGTTGCGTGGTATCAACAAGCTGGATGCACTCAACGTGGTGCAGAAGGGCCGCATGGACTACGCCAGCGAAGTCGATGCCGATGCCGAAAAAGTCATCATCAAGGAACTCAAGCGCGGTTACCCCGAGTACGCGGTGTTCGGTGAAGAAGGCGGCGTGCAGGGCGGCAAGAGTGGCCGCTACACCTGGGTCATCGACCCGCTGGACGGCACCAGCAACTACCTGCGCGGGTTTCCGCATTACTGCGTGTCGATCGCACTGGTGGAAAACGGCGAACCGACCGACGCGGTGATCTTCGACCCGCTGCGCAACGAGCTGTTCACGGCCAGCCGCGGCGCCGGCGCGGTGCTCAACGACCGCCGTATCCGCATTGCCGAGCGCAAGGATCTGGAAGGCGCGATGATCCACACCGGCTTCCCGCCGCGCGAGCGCGCACGGATCAGTGCGCAGTTGAAGTGCGTCGATGCGGTGCTGGTGCAGGCCGAGGACGTGCGCCGCACAGGCTCGGCCGCGCTGGATCTGGCCTACGTGGCCTGCGGGCGCGCCGATGCCTACTTCGAAGCCGGCGTCAAAGCCTGGGACATCGCGGCAGGCGTGCTGCTGGTGCGCGAAGCCGGCGGCCGCGTCTGCGACTACAAGGGCGCCACCCCGCCGCGCATGGACAACATGGGCCCGGAAACCCAGCAGATCGTGGCCGGCAACATCAAGATCAGCGACGCGCTGCAGAAGGTCATCGTCAACACCGGCTACGCGCGCGAGTTCGACGCCAAGTTCTGATCGGTGCGCCGGCAATCGTAGGAGCGCACCCGGGAGCGACCGAAGCTTTCCACCAGAAAGCCCCTCGCGCCCAGGTGCGCTCCTACATGACAGACCGCAGCAAACACAGAAGGCCGGGATCACTCCCGGCCTTCTTGCGTTACAGCGGCAACACCGACTACCCAGGAAAGTTCGACGCCAGGTTCTGATTGCCGCTCCCGCAATCGTAGGAGCGCACCCGGGCGCGACCGAAGCTTCCCACCAGAAAGCCCCTCGCGCCCAGGTGCGCTCCTACATGACAGACCGCAGCAAACAAAGAAGGCCGGGATCACTCCCGGCCTTCTTGCGTTACAGCGGCAACACCGACTACCCAGGAAAGTTCGACGCCAGGTTCTGATTGCCGCTCCCG
>NZ_JBEGDW010000001.1:1554158-1771819 GCF_040202875.1 Xanthomonas sp. WHRI 10204 | reverse complement strand
CGACTACCCAGGAAAGTTCGACGCCAGGTTCTGATTGCCGCTCCCGCAATCGTAGGAGCGCACCCGGGCGCGACCGAGCGCCCAGCAAAAGGCCCCTCGCGCCCAGGTGCGCTCCTACATGACAGACCGCAGTAAACGCAGAAGGCCGGGATCGCTCCCGGCCTTCTTGCGTTACAGCGTCAGCTTAAGACTCAGGCGATCGCAGCGTGGTAGCGGCGCTCGACTTCGTCCCAGTTGACCGCGTTATAGAACGCGCCGATGTATTCCGGGCGGCGATTCTGATACTTCAGGTAGTAGGCGTGTTCCCACACGTCCAGGCCCAGAATCGGCGTGTTGCCTTCGAACAGCGGGCTATCCTGGTTGGCAGTGCTTTCCACCACCAGCTTCTTGTCCGGGGTCACGCTCAGCCATGCCCAGCCCGAGCCGAAGCGGCTGACGGCAGCCTTGGTGAAGGCTTCCTTGAACTTCTCGAAACCACCGATGTCCTTGTCGATCGCCTTGGCGACCTCGCCCTTGGGCTCGCCGCCGCCGTTGGGCGACAACACGGTCCAGAACAGCGAATGGTTGGCGTGGCCACCACCGTTGTTGCGCACCGGGCCCTGCAGGTTTTCCGGCAGGCTCTTCAGCTTGGACACCAACTCGTCGATCGGCAGGTCGGCGTACTCGGTCCCTTCCAGCGCCGCGTTGACGTTGTTGATGTAGGTCTGGTGATGCTTGCTGTGATGGATTTCCATCGTCTGCGCATCGATGTTCGGTTCCAGCGCGTCGTAGGCGTAGGGCAACTGCGGAAGGGTGTAGGCCATGCGTGTCTCCTGGACTTGCCGCCCGGCGAAGACCGGGCGTTGCGGGGTAGATGGTAAGGACGCCGACGGCGCTTACCAAGGGCAGCGGCAGGGAAACTTCATCCCATTGCATCGGGTGCCGCGCCCTGTTGGCTGCACACCTTGCACCAGCCCCCGGTTACTTGGATGTGAATCGCGAAGGCGCCCTGCCGCGTTCAAAGTCGACACAGTCGCGCAGCGGCATACTTGCTCTGCCGCACACTCTTCGCTTCCGGATCGTCTTCATGCGCAAGCCCGCTTTGCTGATCGTCGCCATCGTGCTGCTCGTTGCCGGCTTATGGGGCATGCGGACGCTGCAGACGCCCAAGCCGCAGTTTGCGCCGCAGCTCAACGCACCGATCGCCGCAGCACCGCCAGCGCGTCAGGTGCCGCACTTGCCGGCCTTTCTGCCGACCGAAGCGATGGCCACCATCGTCCTGATCCAGCGCGGCGGGCCGTTTCCGTATCCGCAGGATGGCGGCGTGTTCGGCAATCGCGAACACCGGCTACCGGAGCATCCGCGCGGCTATTACCGCGAATACACCGTCGACACACCCGGCAGCGCCGATCGCGGCGCACGCCGCATCGTCACCGGCGGCACCCCGCCGCAAACCTGGTACTACAGCGACGATCATTACCAAACCTTCAAATCGTTCAAGGGCCCGACCCCGGAGCAGGCGCCATGAGCGCGGGCGACTTTGCGCTGGACCTGTCCGACCCGCAGCAATCTGGCGTCTATCAGGCAGACACCGACGATCTGGACACCATGGCAGCGCTGGCGCGCGATGCCGGCTTGCGCATCCTGCGCGTGGATCTGGCCACCTGCAGCGACAAACGCATGCTGTTGATGCGCCTGGCCACCCAACTGGATTTCCCCGCCAGCTTCGGCCGCAACTGGGATGCATTGAGCGATGCGCTGCGCGATCTGGCCTGGCTGCCCTCCCCGCGCGGCTATGCGTTGTTGATCGACGGCGCCGAGGCATTGGCGCAGGCAGCGCCGAATGAGCGCGATACCTTGCTGGATATTCTCGATGAAGCCGCCACTGCCTGGGCCGCTCGCGGGCTCACATTTGCAGCATTTGTGGCGCCTGCGAGTGCTTGCGACTGAGAGCGGCTAACACACCCTCCCGAACGCTGTTGCGATAGCGGCAACGTCTTCGCCGCAAATGACGCAATGTTGGGTTAGAGCGGTCGAAGACTGATGGGACCACGAAGCAAGCCGCGCCCATCTAGCGATGCGTATTTACCGCGCCTACCAACCCACAAGACCGGCACGCAGTCGCGCGCCGGTCCGGCAATCAACTATCCAGCTCGCTCCAGCGCGCGAACGCCGCATCCAGCTGCGCCTGTGCATCTCCCAGCGCGGCGGTATGCGCGGCCATCGCTGCGCTGTCGCGTTGATAGAAGGCCGGGTCGTTCATCGCATTGGTGAGCGCTGCGACCTGCTGCTCCAGGCTGTCGATCAAGGCCGGCAACTGCTCCAGTTCGCGCGCATCCTTGTAGCTGAGCTTGCGTTTGGGCGCGGCATCTACCGCTGGCACCGCAACCGCCACGGGCGTGGGCGCCACAGCCGTCGCCGAGGCCTTGGCGACGGCCATCGCATTGGTCGCCGGCGTACGCCGCTGACGCAACGAATCGCTATAACCGCCGACGTAATCGCCGATCAGGCCATCGCCTTCCATCACCAGCGTCGAGGTCACCACGTTGTCGAGGAAGTCGCGGTCATGGCTGACCAGCAGCAAGGTGCCGGTGTATTCGCCAAGCAACTCTTCCAGCAGCTCGAGCGTTTCCACGTCCAGATCGTTGGTCGGTTCGTCCATCACCAGCAGGTTGGACGGCTGCGCAAACAACCGCGCCAGCAGCAGGCGATTGCGCTCGCCACCGGATAGCCGCGTGATCGGCGCGCGTGCGCGCTCTGGGGTGAACAGGAAATCCTGCAGATACGCATGCACATGCTTGCGCTTGCCGTTGATCTCCAGGAAATCGCGGCCTTCGGCCACGTTTTCGATGGCGCTCCAGTCTTCGCGCAGGGTCGAACGGTACTGGTCGAAATACGCAATCTGCAGATTGGTACCGATGCGGATTTCGCCTTCCTGCGCCTGCAGATCGCCCAGCAACAACTTGAGCAAGGTGGTCTTGCCGCTGCCGTTGGGGCCGATCAGACCGATGCGATCGCCACGCTGGATGATGGTCGAAAAGTCCTTGACCATCGTACGCGCACCGAACGCAAAGCCGACTTCCTTGGCCTCGATCACCTTCTTGCCGGACGACTCGCCCTGCGAGACTTCCATGCGCACATTGCCGGTCAGGTCGCGACGCTGCACGCGCTCGTTGCGCATCGATTCCAGACGTCGCACACGGCCTTCGTCGCGGGTACGCCGCGCCTTGATGCCCTGGCGGATCCAGACTTCTTCCTGTGCCAGCATCTTGTCGAAGCGCGCATTTTCCTGCGCCTGCGCATTGAGCCGTTCTTCGCGACGCCGCTCGTAGTTGGCCCAGTCGCCCGGCCAGCTGGTGACCTGGCCACGATCGATTTCGACGATGCGGGTCGCCAACGCACGCAGAAAGCGCCGGTCATGGGTCACGAACAGCACGCTGCCGCTCCAGTTCTTCAGGAACGACTCCAGCCAATCGATCGCTTCGATATCCAGATGGTTGGTTGGCTCGTCCAGCAGCAGGACATCCGGCGAGGACACCAGCGAGCGCGCCAGCAGCACGCGGCGCTTCATGCCGCCGGACAGGCGCGCAAACTCCGCATCGCCGTCCAGTTCCAGCTTGGTCAGGGTCTCGGTGACGCGCTGATCCAGCGCCCAACCATCGGCCGCGTCGATCTTGGCCTGCACCTTGCCAAATGCATCGGCATCGAACACTTCGGCATGGCTGAGCTGATGGAACTCGGCCAGCCAGTGACCCAGTTCGCCCAGGCCATCGGCCACCACGTCGAACACGCTGCCGCCGGTACCCTGCGGCACCTCCTGCTCCAGCCGTGCGATGCGCACGCCCTGCTGCACGCGCACTTCGCCGTCGTCGGGCTTGAGCTCGCCGGCGATCAGTTTCATCAAGGTCGATTTGCCGGCGCCGTTGCGGCCGATCAGGGCGATACGCTCGCCCGGCTCGATCGTGAGGTCGGTTTTTTCCAGCAACAAGGGGCCGCCGACGCTGTAGTCGACGCTTTGCAGAGTGATTAAAGGCATGCGCCAATTGTACGGGAATCGGGAATGGTGAATCGGGAATGGAAAAAGCCGCAGCCACTACCTTTGCGATTCCCGATTCCCACTCCCGATTCCCGGCTAAAATGCGCCATGAACGAATTCTCCGCGCTGCCGCTGTCGCCGGCCCTGGCCCCCGGCATCGACGCCCTTGGCTACACCGTCCTTACTCCCATCCAGGCGCAGAGCCTGCCGCCGATCCTGCAGGGGCTGGACGTCATCGCCCAGGCGCCGACCGGTAGCGGCAAGACCGCCGCGTTCGGGCTGGGCCTGCTGCAGAAGCTCGATCCTGCCTTGACCCGTGCGCAGGCGCTGGTGCTCTGCCCCACCCGCGAACTGGCCGACCAGGTCGGCAAGCAGCTGCGCAAGCTGGCCACCGGCATCCCCAACATGAAGCTGGTGGTGCTCACCGGCGGCATGCCGCTGGGCCCGCAGCTGGCCTCGCTGGAAGCGCACGACCCGCAAGTGGTGGTCGGCACGCCCGGGCGCATCCAGGAACTGGCCCGCAAGCGCGCGCTGCATCTGGGCGGCGTGCGCACGCTGGTGCTGGACGAAGCCGACCGCATGCTCGACATGGGGTTCGAAGAACCCATCCGCGAAATCGCCAGCCGCTGCGACAAACATCGCCAGAGCCTGCTGTTTTCGGCCACCTTCCCGGACATCATCCGCACACTGGCGCGCGAGATCCTGAAGGACCCGATCGAAATCACCGTCGAAGGCGCCGACAACGCGCCCGAAATCGATCAGCAGTTCTTCGAGGTCGACCCGACCTATCGGCAGAAGGCCGTCGCCGGCCTGCTGCTGCGCTTCAATCCCGAATCTAGCGTGGTGTTCTGCAATACCCGCAAGGAAGTGGATGAAGTGGCCGGCTCGCTGCAGGAGTTCGGTTTCTCCGCACTCGCGCTGCATGGCGACATGGAACAGCGCGACCGCGATGAAGTGCTGGTGCGCTTCGTCAACCGCAGCTGCAACGTACTGGTGGCCAGCGACGTGGCCGCACGCGGGCTGGACGTGGAAGACCTGGCGGCCGTGGTCAATTACGAGCTACCCACCGATACCGAAACCTACCGACACCGCATCGGCCGCACCGCCCGCGCCGGCAAGCGTGGACTTGCGCTCAGCCTGGTGGCCTCACGCGAAACAGCGCGCGCGCAGGCGCTGGAAGCCGAACAGGGCCAGCCGCTGAAGTGGTCGCGTGCACCGTTGGCGACCGCGCGCCCGGCGCAGCTGCCGCAGGCGGCGATGACCACATTGCGGATCGACGGCGGCAAGACCGACAAGCTGCGTGCCGGCGACATCCTGGGCGCGCTCACCGGTGAAGCCGGCCTGTCGGGCGCGGCCATCGGCAAGATCGCCATCTACCCCACCCGCTCCTACGTCGCCATCGCGCGCGCGCACGTCGCCAAGGCGTTGGCGCATCTGCACGCGGGCAAGATCAAGGGACGCCGGTTCCGGGTCAGCAAGCTCTAAGCAACGGTCACAGCCTGCGCGAGCGCATGAACCTGGATGCGGCGTTGGCCGAGTTCAGCGAGTCTCACGCAACAGATAAGGCGGCCGGTGCAATGCCGGCCGCATGCGAGGCCTTGCTGGCGCTACGCCGATGCGTGCACTTGCTCGTAGCATTGACTGCCGCGATACACGATTTGGCGCGGCCAACAACCGGTAGCGCGCAGTTCTGGGCAGGCACCAGAGCATGGCCGAGAGCTGCGATGCAGACGCATTCGCGGTGCACCCCGAGGGCCATTGCGCCTGCCTGCTGGCAAGCGCACTCCGAACACCCACCGCGCCTATCTACTGGCAAGCGCGCTAGGTCAGGCGGTCGACCTCAGTAAGCCAAGGTCGCCAGCAGCGGCACATCGTTGACCCACTTCGCGCGGCCCTGCAATGCTTTCAGCTCGACGAGCACCGCCGCGCCGACGATTTCCAGCTCCAGCTGTGCGGCCAGGCTCAGCGCAGCACGCAACGTGCCGCCGGTGGCCAGCACGTCGTCGACAATCAGCACACGCGCGCCGCGTGGCAATGCGTCTTCGTGCATTTCGATGCGATCGGTGCCGTATTCCAGGGCATATTCCTGGATCAGGGTGCGCCCCGGCAGCTTGCCCGGCTTGCGGACCGGCACGAACCCGGTACGCAGTTCGCGCGCCAAGGCCGCGCCCAGGATGAAGCCGCGCGCTTCGATGCCCAGCACCGCGTCCAGCGGCGTGGTGCGCCAGGGCTGCGCCATCTCATCCAGCGCAGAAGCGAAATCCGGGCCATCGGACAGCAGCGGCGTGATGTCCTTGAAGACGATGCCCGGCTTGGGGAAATCGCCGATGTCGCGAATCCGTTCCGACCAGTGATTGGGGCCGGAGGAGTTGGTGCCGGCGCAGCGGGTGCAGTCTGTCATGGTGGGATGGCGTCGTTGCCAGTGGGGACCGCCCTATTCTAGGCTGCGCAGCGCTTGACGCGGCATTTATGGCATCCGTGCGTCTGAGCGCGTCAGGAACTGCAGGACAGCATCGAACACCCGGCGCGATCGCGCGCCCACTCCGGCCGGCGGGCAGCAAACGCAGCGTTACCTGGTTGGTCGTCATACGGCCGGCGCATGATCTCCAGTACTTCCTGCACGCCCGATGGGTCGCCCTGCTCGGCTTTGTCGATCGCCTGCTGCGCCAGGTAATTGCGCAGCACGTAGCGCGGGTTGGCCAGGCGCATCCGCTCGCGCCGCTGCTCCGGCGACAAGCTGTCCTGCTGCAGCCGAGCGGCGTAACGCTGTAACCAGTCGTGCAGCTGCGGCGCAGTGGCCAGGCGCTTGTGTTCGTCGTAGAACGCCTCGTGCAGCAGCTGCGGGTCGGGCTGCTCAGGCGTGAGGTCGATCAACGCGCGGAAGGTCAGCGTCATGTCCATTTCCGCCTCGCGCATCAGATCGCGCAGCGCATCGAGCAGTTGCAGGTCCTCGTCGCGGCACTCGGCCAGCCCTAACTTGGCAGCGGCGTCGTTGCGGTCGCACGCCAGATAGGTGTCGCGAAACCGGTCCAGCCCCTGCTGCAGGGGTGCGGCGTCGGCGAACAGCGGCGCCAGCGCCTGCGCCAGGCGGCCCAGATTCCAGTACGCCACCTGCGGCTGGGTGCCGAAGCGATAGCGGCGACCCTGCGCATCGGTGGTGTTCGGGGTCCAGTCCGGGTCGTAATCGTCTATCCACCCATACGGGCCATAATCGATGGTCAGGCCCAGAATCGACATGTTGTCGGTATTCATCACCCCGTGCACGAAGCCCACCCGCATCCAGTGCGCCACCATCACCGCAGTGCGTTCGCAGACCTGCGCGAACCACGCCGCATAGAGCGCCTCGCCACTGCCGTCCAGTTCCGGGAAATCGCGCGTGATGGTGAACTCCACCCATTGCCGTAACAGGGCGAGGTCGCCGCGCGCACTCGGCAATTCGAAATTGCCGAAGCGAATGAACGACGGCGCCACCCGGCACACAATCGCCCCAGGCTCCCGCTGCGGCCGGCCGTCGTAGAACATGTCGCGCACCACTGCATCGCCGGTGGTCAGCAGGCTCAACGCACGCGTGGTCGGCACGCCGAGATGGTGCATCGCTTCGCTGCACAGGAATTCGCGAATCGACGACCGCAGCACTGCCCGGCCATCGGCACCGCGCGAATACGGCGTCGGGCCGGCGCCCTTGAGCTGCAACTCGTAACGCCCGCCATCCACACCGATCGCTTCGCCCAGGGAAATCGCCCTGCCGTCGCCCAATTGGCCAGCCCAATGGCCGAACTGGTGACCGCCGTAATTGACAGCCCATGGCTGCATGCCCGGATACAGGCTATTGCCACCAAAGACCTCGGCAAAGCGCGCACTCGCAATCTCGGCCGCGTCCAACCCGAGGGCCTGCGCCATCTCTGCCGAATAGGCGACCACGCGCGGCGCAGCAACCGGGGTCGGCAGCACCGACGACCAGGCGGCGCTGACCTCGCGACGGCGCGAACCGTTTTCTGGGTCGCCGGGCAACTGTTGGCGCAGGCGATTATCAAAGTGCAGCGTTGTCATGCCGCAAGACTAGGCCACCGACGGTGAACTTGACATGGGCCACCCCGCATCCGGGCGCGCGTGCGCAGCGTATCTTCACTTCGCATACCGACACCAAGCGAGCTCCTCCTGCACATGCTGGCGACAACAGATCACCGCTAATACGCGTCGCAATCGCCACACGGCCGCCGATGCAATGCGCAATTGGCGGACATCGCTGCCGATGGACGTACACGCGATCCAGCGCGCACCACTCCTTCGTACCCGACCGACTCACGCCCCTTTCTGACCGACATCGCCCATGCCTCTTCGCGCATTCCGCTGGATCCGTCCCGCCCTCCTGCTGCTCGGCTCGCTCAGCCTGACGGCCTGCAGCAGCGTGTTCTTCGGTGGCATCAATGCCGCCTCCAGCCGCGATGGCGTCGTCGAACATCCCAACCAGGTCTTCGATCCCGAACATGGTCTGGCACTGGACGTCTACCAGCCACGCGGCGTGGTGGACGCGCCGGTGGTGGTGTTTTTCTATGGCGGCACCTGGAAACACGGCAAGCGCGCCAATTATCGCTGGATGGGCCGCGCACTGGCCCGTCAAGGTGTCGTCGCGATGGTGGCCGACTACCGCAAGTTCCCGCAGGTGGGGCTGCAAGGGTTCATGGCCGACGCTGCCAGCGCAACCGCCTGGAGCTATCGTCACGCGCATGCGTACGGCGGCGACCCCACGCGGCTAGCGGTGATGGGGCACTCGGCCGGCGCCCACATCGCCGGGCTGCTGGCGACCGATCGCAGCTGGCTGCAAGCGCAAGGCTTGCAACCGCAGCAGTTGTGCGGCTTTGTCGGCCTGGCCGGGCCCTATGATTTTGCTCCGATGACCGATCCCGAAATTGTCGAGATCTTCGGCACCTCGTCAGCCGATCAGGCCAAGTCGCAACCGGTGCTCTACGTCGACGGCAACGAACCGCCGATGCTGCTGTTGCACGGCGACGCCGACCGCATCGTCGAGCCACAAAACAGCGTTGCGCTGGCCGAAGCCATGCGCAGCAAGGGAGAAAACGTGCAGGTCAAGTTTTATCCAGGCGTCGGCCACATGGGCCTGGTGCTCGCCTTCCGCAAGCCGCCGGCCGATTCGCCGGAACTTCGCGACACCGTGCAGTTTCTTCGCCAGTGCAAAGCGCGCTAAGGCTGGGCTGGCGAGCATGATGAGCGAGTGTGCGGCTGGCAGCTCCGTCATTGGCCGGTGATCTAACAGCGGCATGGCTGCCGAAGCCACGCCGTTGTCATCTCCAACCTCAGTCGTTGTTGTTGCGTCCCATCAGCGCGTATGGACCACCTTTCTTCAATGCAGCCTGATACGCGGGGCGCGCCTCGATCCGTTCCAGAAACGCGCGCAAGCGCGGATAGTTCTCCAGCCCGCCACCCCGTGCCGCCGCAGCCTGGGCCGGGAAACTCATCTGGATATCAGCAGCGGTAAAGCGCTCGCCGGCAAACCAGGCGTTGGTCTGCAGCGACTGCTCCATCCAGTCCAGATGCAACTTCACCTGCGGTCCGACAAAACCCGACATCGCCTTGTCCACGATGGCACGCGCAATGGGTTTGGCGAAGAACGGCATCGGCGCGCTACGGATGCGACCGAAGATCAACGTCATCAACAGCGGCGGCATGGCCGAGCCTTCGGCGTAGTGCATCCAGTAACGGAACTGCTGACGCTCCGGGGAGTCGATCGGCCGCGCAGGCGGCGACAGTGCGCATTCGGTGTCGTAGCGCTCGGTCAGATACTCGAGAATGGCGCCCGACTCGGCGATGGTCAGGCCGCCATCGACAATGACCGGCGACTTGCCCAGCGGGTGGATCGCGCGCAACTCTGCTGGGGCCAACATGGTCTTGGCATCGCGCTCATGGCGCACGATCTGATAGGGCAGCGCCAACTCTTCGAGCAGCCACAGCACGCGCTGCGAACGGGAGTTATTGAGGTGGTGAACAGTGATCATGGCAAGCGGCCGCACACGGAAAACGCCATCCTACCCACCTGGACGTCATTACCGCGCGCAAGCACTGCCGCCCGCCGAGCAATCGTCGGTCTGTCGCTTGATCGTTCTCGCGTATCGCCCCACACAACGCCTGCGGTGAGCAACCGCCGCAGAGGCAGGCTGGCCACTAACGTGGTTAGATGACTGGAAGCGGCAGGAAGACCGGGAAACTCGGCAGATCGAACACCGGACAGGCACGAACTGGATGCAGACCAGCCGTGGCGTGGAGACACACACGACCACACCGGCGCAGGGTCACTAAGGGATAATAAAAACGCCGACAATAAAAAACGCCGGTCGCTTTCGCGACCAGCGTTTTTGGCAACCCTAAGGTTGCAGACGGATTAGACCGCCTGCACCTGGTCAGCCTGCATGCCCTTCTGGCCCTGCACGGCGACGAAGGTGACCTTCTGGCCTTCCTGCAGCGACTTGAAGCCGGTGCCCTGGATGGCACGGAAGTGCACGAACAGGTCCGGGCCGCTTTCCGGGGTGATGAAGCCGAAGCCCTTGGCATCGTTGAACCACTTCACGGTACCGCTCTGACGTGATGCATCTGACATTTTACTAACTCCTGAACTATAGATTGATAAATCGCAGCGTCCGAAAAGCCGGAGCTGAGACTGAGTTGCAGGCGTTGGTAAAGCGGAACGATGAAGCGAGATCTGTAACGATCCGGCTGCATCAGGCCACGATTCACGGTGACCCTTGCAAACACAGTGCGTGCACAGTACTCGTGTTTTCGGCAAAAAGCGACACCTCGCGTCAAATCTTTTGCAGTCAGGCCAAATCCGACTGTCTGTCAGGTCCCTCCCCATCCACAATAGTGCGATGAATACGCCTCAAACACCGACACGCGCGCAGATCTGGGTCGATGCCGACGCCTGCCCCGCGGTGATCCGCGACATCCTGTTCCGCGCCGCTGCGCGCACCGGCACCGCCGTGACGCTGGTCGCCAATCACTATCTCAGCACGCCGTCCCTGTCCCATGTCCGCGCCTTGCAGGTGCCTGGCGGCCCGGACGCGGCCGACGACGCGATCGCCGAACGGGTGGCCGCAGGCGACCTGGTGGTGACCCAGGACATTCCGCTGGCCGCACGCGCGCTGGAAGCCGGTGCTACGGCGGTCGGCCTGCGCGGCGAAGCGTTCACCAGCAACACCATCAAGGAGCGCCTGTCGGTCCGTGGCTTCATGGAGGAGTTGCGCGGTGCAGGCATCGCGACCGGCGGGCCGCCGGCACTGCACGCACGCGATCGCCAGGCCTTCGCTGCCCAGCTGGACCGCTGGCTGGCCGCGCAACCGCGCACGCCGACCTGACGCGCCGCAGCTGGAACGGGCGCGTATCATGAGCGCCCTTTGCAATCGGCATCCTGATGGCTCTCACCGCCACCGTCCGTAGGGCGGAACTTCAGATCAGCGACATGGACCGCGGCTACTACGCCAACCATCCGCTGACCCTGGCCCAACATCCTTCCGAAACCGACGAGCGCCTGATGGTGCGGCTGCTCGCGTTCGCCTTGTTCGCCGACGACCGCCTGGAATTTGGCCGCGGCCTCAGCAACGACGACGAGCCCGACCTGTGGCGGCGCGACTACACCGGCGATCCGGATCTATGGATCGACCTCGGCCAGCCCGACGAGAGCCGCGTACGCAAGGCCTGCAACCGTTCGCGTGAAGCGGTGGTGATTGGCTACGGCGGTCAGGCCACCGAAACCTGGTGGAAGAAACACGCCAACGCCATGGGCCGGCACAGCAACCTGCGCGTGATCGAACTGGAGTCGCAGGCCACCGAGGCCCTGGGGGCGCTGATCCAGCGCGGCATGCGTTTTGACGTGATCATCCAGGACGGCGAAGTGCAGATGCTGGCCGACCACGGCAGCGTCACCCTGACCCCGATGGTGCGGCAAGCGCCGGTCGAATGAGCATGCGTTGCGACGTGCTGGTCATCGGCGCCGGGGCTGCCGGCCTGATGAGCGCCTTCACCGCCGGCCGGCGCGGCCGTCAGGTGCTGGTGCTGGACCACGCCAACAAGGTCGGCAAGAAAATCCTGATGTCCGGCGGCGGGCGCTGCAATTTCACCAATACCGGCACCACGCCGGGCAATTTCATTTCCGCCAACCGCCATTTCTGCAAGTCTGCGCTGGCGCGCTACAGCCCGGGCGATTTCGTGGAGCTGGTCGAGCGTCACGGCATCGCCTATCACGAGAAAGAGCTGGGCCAGCTGTTCTGCGATACCTCATCCAAGCAGATCGTGCGGCTGTTGCTGGACGAGTGCGAGGCAGCCGGGGTGCAGATTCACACCCAATGCGAGGTGCGTTCGGTCCGCCGCGACAGCGACGGCTTCACGCTCGACACCACCTTGGGGCGCGTGCAGGCGCAATCGCTGATCGTCGCCACCGGCGGGCTGTCGATTCCCAGCATGGGCGCCAGCGGCTTCGGCTACACCCTGGCCAAGCAATTCGGCCATGCGCTGCTGCCGACGCGCGCCGGGCTGGTGCCACTCACCCTGAGCGGCAAGCATCAGGAACGTCTGCAGGACTTGTCCGGCCTCGCGCTGCCGGTGGAGGCGCACTGCAACGGGGTCAGTTTCCGCAACTTCATGCTGCTCACCCACCGCGGCGTGAGCGGGCCGGCGATCCTGCAGATCTCGTCCTATTGGCAACCTGGCGACGACTTGCGGCTCGACCTGCTGCCGGGGCAAGACGCAGTCGCATGGCTGCGCGAGCAGAAGCAGCAACGCGGAGCCACCGAGCTGCGCAATGTGCTGGGCGATGTGATGCCGCGACGCTTTGCGCAGCGCCTGTGCGAAGCGTGGTTGCCGGACAAACCGGTGCGTCAGCTGGATCCACCGCAGCTGCAGAGCGCGGCCGACCTGCTTTCCGCCTTCCCGCTGATTGCCAGCGGAACCGAGGGTTACCGCACCGCTGAAGTAACGCTGGGCGGAGTCGATACCGATCAGGTCTCAAGTGCGACCATGGAGTCGCGGCTGGCGACTGGCCTGTACTTCGTCGGCGAAGTGCTGGATGTCACCGGCTGGCTGGGTGGGTACAACTTTCAGTGGGCCTGGGCATCGGGACATGCCGCCGGCAGCGTGGCCTGATCCCTCTTCATCGCGCGGAAGCGTGGCCCAAGTCTCACACCGGATGCGGCTTTGTCCACAGACATGGACGCAGCCGATGACCTTCGTGTATTAAAGCCCGTCGCCAGGGAGTTGCGCATGCAAAGAGGTAAAGATCTCACCCTCCGCCTGATGATCGTCGACGACAGTGTCGAGCGTGCGGAGGCGATCGTGACGGCGCTGCGCAACGGCGGCATCGCGGTGCGGCCTTCGCGCCCGCAATCTCCGGAAGAGCTCGCCAGCATGCTTGCCGGCCAGATCGATCTGGCCCTGCATGGGCAAGCGCTGCAGATTCCGATGAGCGCTCTGCAGCAGCAGATCGCCGGCAGCGGCAAGGACATTCCGATCATCCTGCTGGCCGAGCGCATCGAAGAAAATGCATTGGTCGAGGCCGCTGCGCACGGCATCCGCGCCATCGTGCTGCGCCACCGTCCCGAACACCTACTCTCCCTGGTGCGTTCGGAATGGGCCGACCTGCAGGCGCGTCGCGGCCTGCGTCGCATCGAAGCGCAGATGCGCGAAACCGAGCGCCGCTGCGATGCACTGATCGCCTCCTCGCGCGACCCCATTGCCTACGTGCACGAAGGCATGCATATCCGCGCCAATGAGGCGTATCTGGAAATGTTCGGTTTCGAGTCGTTCGATGATGTCGAAGGCGTGTCGCTGCTGGACATGATTGCCGCGCAGTACGTCGACGACTTCAAGCAATTGCTCAAGGCGATGGCCAAGGGCGAGCCGCCGCCGGCGCAGTACAAGGTCGACGCGCGCCGACTGGAAGGCGACACCTTCCCGGCGACGATGGAATTTGCCACCGCCACCTACGAAGGCGAGCCGTGCATCCAGGTGGTGTTCCGCCGCCGCGAGGAATTCGACCCGGAACTGGCGCGCGAGGTCGAAGACCTGCGCCAGCGCGATCAGGTCACCGGCCTGCTCAATCGTCCCACCTTCATGGTAGCGCTGGAACAAGCGGTGGCGCGCGCCGGCCGCAGCGAAGGCCAATCCGGCTTTCTGCTGATCGAGCCGGATCACTATGCGCGCATCCTTCCCGAGATCGGCCTGGACTCGGCCGACGCCCTGATCGCCGCGATGGCCGCGCATGTGGCCGGTATCGTCGATGAAAGCGTGGTGGCGGCGCGCTTCGGCGAGCACAGCTTTGCCCTGTTGCTGGACGGCAACTACGCACGCTCCCACGCGCTGGCGGAAACGGTACGCGATGCGTTCGCGCAGCATGTTTTCAGCGTCGGTTCGCGCTCGGCCACGGTCACGGTGAGCATCGGCGGCGTGCAGATCGGCGAAAAGATCGCCAGCATCGGCCAGGTGCTCAATCGCGGGACCGAGGCGGTGCGCACCACCGCCGAACTTGGCGGCAACGCGGTGAGCATCTACGACCCGGCCGCCTCCGACCGCGCCGAGGAAGAACGCATCGAACGCTGGGTGGAGCAGCTGCGCGAGGCGTTGGTTGGCGATGGTTTCCTGCTGCATTACCAGCCGGTGCTCAATCTGCAGGGCGAGCCGCTGGAGCTGTATCAGGCGTTCCTGCGCCTGGATCGCAATGGCGAGATGATGTCGCCGAATGCCTTCATGGCCATTGCCGAAGAGCACGACCTGGTCACCGAAATCGACCGCTGGGTGGTGGCCCGCGCCATCCGTCAGCTCGGTGAACGGCAACGTGCGGGGCACAAAACGCACCTGCTGGTGCGTGTCGGGCCGAACTCGTTCTCCGACCCGCAGATGATCGACACCATCCGCGAGCAGTTGGCGGTGTACGGCGTGCCGGGCGAGCGCTTGTGGTTGCAGACGCCGGAATCGAAGGTGTTTACGCATTTGCGCAATGCCCAGCAGTTTCTGGCGGCAGTGTCTGCGATGGGCTGCAAGGTCGGGCTGGAGCAGTTCGGTTCGGGCCTGGACTCGTTCCAGCTGCTCGCGCATTTCCAGCCGGCCTTCCTCAAGCTGGACCGCGGCATCACCGGCGAAGTGGCCTCCGCCCGCGAAAGCCAGGAGAAGATCCGCGAAATCACCTCGCGCGCGCAGCCGGCCGGCATTTTGACCGTGGCCGAATTCGTCGCCGATGCGCAGTCGATGAGCAGCTTCTTCAGTGCCGGAGTGGATTATGTGCAAGGCGATTTTGTCGCACCGACCGGCCCGCTGATGAACTACGAATTCGGCTAATCCAACCGAAAGCCGGTCACGCAGGACAACAAAAAACCCGCAATGCGCGGGTTTTTTGTTGTCTTTCAAGCCGATACGCAGTCGACCGGCTTCCGACCAGGCGATGCAGCAGGCACCGCTTCGTTGAGCATGGGCGGTGCGCTCATGTGGCCGTTGCACCAATGATCGATGATGATGACGGCAGCACCTTCCGCATCACACGGAGCCGCCGCGATCTCGAGTGCCGCTTACAGTGCAGCGCCATTGGCCGCACGCAACGCGGCAAGGCGCTCGGTCAGCGGCGGGTGGCTGAGGAACAGGCGACGCAAGCCATTGCCCACCCCACCGGAGATACCGAACGCCTGGACCTGCGAGGGCAAGGTGCTCTGGCCGTGGTTGAGCGACAGCCGCTCCAGCGCGGCGATCATCTTGTTGCGCCCGGCCAGCTGCGCGCCACCGGCATCGGCGCGAAACTCGCGCCGGCGCGAGAACCACATTGCAATCATGGTCGCGAACATGCCCAACACCATCTCCAGCGCGAACACGATGATGTAGTAGGCAAAGCCACGGCCGCCCTCGCGGCTGCCCGACAAGGTGCTGTCGATGATGCCGCCGACCACTCGCGCCAACACGATCACGAAGGTATTCAACACGCCTTGCAACAGCGCCATGGTCACCATGTCGCCGTTGGCAACGTGGGCGATTTCGTGGCCCAGCACCGCTTCGGCCTCGTCCTGGCTCATGCTCTGCAGCAGGCCGGTGGAGACCGCGACCAGGGCATTGTTGCGATTGGCGCCGGTTGCGAAGGCATTGATTTCCGGGCCCTCGTAGACCGCCACTTCCGGCATGCCGATGCCGGCGGCCTGCGCCTGACGCCGTACCGTCTCCAGCAACCACCGCTCTGTCGGGGTGCGCGGCTCGGTGATGACCTGCGCACCGGTGCTGCGCTTGGCCATGAATTTGGACAGCAGCAAAGAAATGAACGCGCCGCCGAAACCGAAGATGGCGCCCATCACCAGCAAGCCGCTCATCTGCGCGGAATTGACGCCCAAGACCGACATCACAATGCTGGCGAGGAACAACACCGCCAGGTTGGTCAGCAGGAACAGGAAAATGCGGTTGAACATGACGCGCTTGCTCCACTGATGCAGGGTGAACTGTTGCGGATTTGCGGCCGTCGCGACTTGAAATCAAGCAAGCACCTGACCGACGATTCAGCTGTCTATGCCATTGCCTCTCTACCGCGGCCGCTTCGCGCCCTCCCCGACCGGCCCCCTGCACTTCGGCTCCCTGTTGGCGGCGTTCGGCAGCTGGTTGCTCGCTCGCCATGCCGGTGGGCAGTGGTGCGTGCGTATCGAGGACATCGACCCGCCACGCGCTGAGGCAGGCGCGTCCGAACGCCAGCTGCGCAGCCTGGCCGCGTTCGGGCTGATCTCGGACCTGCCAGTGATCCGGCAATCCGACCGAGATGCGCATTACACCGGCGCAATCGCCGCACTGCTGGAGGCCGGGCTGGCGTTCGAATGCAGCTGCAGCCGTGCCGATCTGGCCGAGATGGGCGGCATCCACCACGCCTGCGTGGCGCCGCTGGGCGACCGGCGCGCGGTACGACTGCGGGTGCCGCCCCAGGCACCGGTCGGCTTCGACGATGCCTTACAAGGCCATGTGCGGCAGGACGTGTACGCCGACGTCGGCGATGTGGTGCTGCGCCGTGCCGATGGCTATTGGGCGTACCAGTTGGCGGTGGTGGTGGACGATGCACTGCAAGGCATCACCGATGTTGTGCGCGGCGCCGACCTGCTCGACTCCACCCCGCGCCAACTCCTGCTGCAGCGCGCCCTGGACCTGGCGCAGCCGCGCTATCTGCATCTGCCGCTGATCCTGGATGCCGATGGCCGCAAGCTGTCCAAATCGCATGGTGCGCCCGCACTGGACGACGCCGACCCGCTACCTGCGCTGCGTGCCGCCTGGCAGGCCCTGGGCCAGGCGGCGTCCGCCCTGCCGCCGCGTGCGGATATCGACACGCTGCTGCAGCACGCCGTGCAGCATTTTTCGCCCGACCTGCTACCGCGCACCTGCGCCCTGGGCAGCGATGGGCGCGCATCGCAGCCCCGGCGTGACTAGAATTGCGACCCAGCATCGGCATCCGGGTGCGGCGCCTGCGCCGGCACCCTGATCGCCCCCGGACTTACCTGCTTAATGGAGTCGTCATGACATCTCGCGTCGCATTGGTCACCGGCGGCACCGGCGGTATCGGTACCGCCATCTGCAAGCGTCTGGCCGACCAGGGCCACAAGGTGGCCAGCAACTTCCGCAACGAGGAAAAGGCGCGCGACTGGCAGCAGCGCATGCAGGCACAGGGCTACGCATTTGCCCTGTTCCGCGGCGATGTGGCGTCGTCCGAGCATGCGCGTGCACTGGTCGAGGAGGTGGAAGCGTCGCTGGGGCCGATCGAGGTCCTGGTCAACAACGCCGGCATCACCCGCGATACCACCTTCCACCGCATGACTGCCGAGCAATGGCACGACGTCATCAACACCAACCTCAACTCGGTGTTCAACGTCACCCGCCCGGTGATCGAAGGCATGCGCAAGCGCGGCTGGGGCCGGGTGATTCAGATCAGTTCCATCAACGGGCTCAAGGGCCAGTACGGCCAGGCCAACTACGCAGCCGCCAAGGCCGGCATGCACGGCTTCACCATTTCACTGGCGCGCGAAAATGCCGCGTTCGGGGTCACGGTCAACACGGTCTCGCCCGGTTACGTGGCCACCGACATGGTGATGGCGGTACCGGAAGAGGTGCGCGCCAAGATCGTGGCCGACATCCCAACCGGCCGGCTGGGACGTCCGGAAGAGATCGCCTATGCCGTGGCGTTTCTGGTGGCGGAAGAGGCCGCTTGGATTACCGGGTCCAATCTGGACATCAACGGCGGGCACCACATGGGCTGGTAACGTTTGCTGCAACTTTGCGGTGCAGCATGGATTTGGATCAAAAACCATGCTGCGCAACATTTTTAATGTGTCCGCTTAAGCAAATAAGGCCTTCTGACTGTTGCAACCGCTGCTGCGCTGCGCCATCCTGCGCGCACTATCAGTGTGAGTGAACGTTCCATGGCCGGACTTCGCATCATCAAGAAGTATCCCAATCGCCGTCTCTACGACACCGAGATTTCCAGCTATATCACCATCGAAGATGTGCGCCAGTTGATCATCGACGGCGAAGAGTTCGAAGTCCGCGATGCCAAGAGTGGCGAAGATTTAAGTCGTGCCGTCTTGTTGCAGATCATTGCCGACCGAGAACAGGACGGCGAGCCGATGCTCTCCACCCAGTTGCTGAGTCAGATCATCCGTTTCTACGGAGATTCGCTGCAGGGCTTCATGGGTAACTACCTGGAGCGCAGCATGCAGGTGTTCCTGGACCAGCAGCAGCAGTTCCGCCAGCAGATGGGCAACCTGCTCGGGCAAACCCCCTGGGCGATGATGAACCAGCTGACCGAGCGCAACCTGGAGTTGTGGCAGGAATTTCAGCGCAACTTCGGCGCCGGTTTTGGTCGTCCGGGTGGCCCTGGCACACCGCCGACCCCGCCTGGCGCCGGCAGCATGGGTAGCGGCCCGATGGGCACCGGCACGCACGGTGCGTCGAATAGCCATACCGGTACCACCGGCAAGGCCCGCAACCGCGGATGACAGCACTGCTCGCGCCTGCCAGCCTGATGGGCTGGAGGCGCGAGCAGTCAGCGGCCGGCCTGCTCCGCGCAGGCCGAGCAGATCCGCTCTACGTGGTAGCCGCGCGCACGCAGGCGCTCCACCACACCGTCAGTCCCCAACAGATGCAGGGCGCCCACCACGACCAGGGTGGTTCCACTGCCCTTGCCCAGCTGTTTTTCCAGCCGCGGCACCCAGCGCGCATTGCGTTCGACGTTGATGTCCTGATACAGCGCCGGGTACTGGCGGCGCATGTCTTCGGCCATCTGCGTGGAAAGCGTGTGCACGTCGCCATTGCGCCACGCCGCATGCAGCCGACGCAGCTGATCGGTGGTATCGGCTTCGTCCAGCGCTTCTTCCAGCAGCTGATGCTGCTCGGTGGGCGACATGCCATCCAGCAGGGCGATCTGTTCTTCGGCGCGCTCCAGGCCATCGGCAGGCTTGCCCTTGGCCTGCGCCTGAGCCATCAGGTAATGGTCCAGACCCGCGTTCGGGTCCATGCCTTGCCGGCTCATCTCGGCCAGGCTGATCGACAGTGCG
This sequence comes from Xanthomonas sp. WHRI 10204, assembly GCF_040202875.1. Lineage (NCBI taxonomy): Bacteria > Pseudomonadati > Pseudomonadota > Gammaproteobacteria > Lysobacterales > Lysobacteraceae > Xanthomonas > Xanthomonas sp. WHRI 10204. The sequence goes on along the minus strand of NZ_JBEGDW010000001.1, from coordinate 1,752,244 downwards.
ACAAACCAGGGTTTGAGCGACTGCAGGGCATCGATCGACATGCGGTACTTGCGCGCGTAGGCACTGAGCGCCTGCCAGGTCTTTGCGTCCAGCACGTCCTGCAGGGTGCGGCCATCGGTGCGTCGTGCCACCTGCAGCATGCGGCTGGCCAGCTGCGGCGATTGCGCATCCGACGGCGGCAGCTCGAACAGCAGACGGTCGGCCTTGGCGAATGCCTGCATCACATCCGGCGACAGCGGATAGTCGCTGGGCTTGAGCACGTGGAACGAGCCCAGCAGATAGAGCGTGCCGCCCTTGCCGTCGACTTTCCACAACAGCGGCACCGGCGGGCTGGCAGGTGCGTCGTTGGCACCGCGCGCCCAGGCCGGTGCGGCCGCCCCGCTCCACAGCGCCAGGCCGATCAGCGCGCCACTGCACCAGGCGGCAACGCGCGCGCGCAGGCGCACCGTCATCGCATCAACGTTCACCATATCCACCTCATCACGTCAGTGCGGCACCTTGTAGGTTTTCTCGCCGGCTGAGACCGCCAGATCGATCCGGTTTTCCGGCGGCGGCAACGGGCAGGTTGCGAAGGGAGTGAACGCGCATGGCGGGTTGTAGGCGCGATTGAAGTCCACCACCACATGACCGGACGCATCCGGCACGTCCACGTCCAGGAAGCGCCCGGCCGGATAGCTGCCGTGCCCACTGGTGCGGTCGGCGAACACCACGAACGCCGGCCGCCCAGGCTCGCCGATCGTTTCCAGGCGATAGGTCTTGCCATCGCGCTCGAAGACGATGGCGCCGGCGTTGGGCTGCTCGCTACTGATGCCGACGATGTCCACGATCGGGATGGTCTTGCCGACATCGTTGGGCACGTAGCGTGCGGTGATGCGCCAGGAAGGATCTGCCGGCCAGTACTCCAGCCCGGCGAATTTGCTGCGCGATGGCGCATCGGCGTGCTTGACCCGCAATGCGTAGCGGTCGCCGCGATGGATCAGGCTGAGCACGCCCTTGCCATCGTCGAAATGGATGAACGTCGGCTGCGGATCGCGATCGGACTGGAAGCGGATCTTGCCGGTCAGCGGCTTGCCATCCACGCTGAGCGCAGCGCCACGTTCGGGCACGAACCACACTGCCCCGCCCTCGCTGGACACCATGCCCATCTTCGGCGGCCCGACCGCGAGCCGGATGCCGCTGTCGGCGCTACTGCCGATGTAATGCGCTTTCAGCGACAGCCAATGCAGCCCGACCAGGCTGGTCCAGCCATCGGGCGCACGCAGTTCGTTGATCCGGCTTTCGCGCCAGGCGGCGTTGTCGGCCAGGAATGTCTTGTCCAACGCCACCGGCGCGGCAGGCGGCGGCGCATCGCGCCCACATCCGACCAGCGTCGCTGCCACCAGCATGCCGAGCAGCCAGCCCTTCCCCGTGTGCACTGCCATCAACGCCCCCTGAGAAACCAACGATCGATATCGCTCAGCGTAAACCGAGCCCAGGTGGGTCGGCCATGGTTGCATTGACCCGAGCGCTCGGTGGCTTCCATATCGCGCAGCAGCGCGTTCATTTCAGGCACGGTGAGACGTCGGTTGGCGCGCACCGCGCCGTGGCAGGCCATGGTCGACAGCAGCTCGTCGCGTGCACTGGCGATGCGGCGGCTCTGACCGTGCTCGCGCAGGTCGCCCAGCACATCGCGCAGCAACGCCTCCGGCTCGGCATTGGCCAGCAAGGCAGGAATGCTGCGGACGTGCAGCGATTGCGGGCCGGCGCGGGTGATCTCGAAGCCCAGGGTAGCCAGCGTCTCGGCCTCGCGCTCGGCGGTATCGGCCTCGCGCTCGCCCACTGCCAGCGTCATCGGCACCAGCAGCGGCTGCGCATGCAGACCGATGCTGTCGTGCGCGTTCTTGAGCCGCTCGTAGCCGATGCGTTCGTGCGCGGCGTGCATGTCCACCACGATCAGGCCTTCGGCGTTTTCGGCCAGGATGTAGATGCCGTGCAATTGCGCCACGGCGTAGCCCAACGGCGGCACGCCGCTTTCTTCCGCCGTGACTGGCAGACCGGTTCCGGAGAACTGCGGCAGGCTGGCGGACTGCTGCGCGCTGCCGGAAGGCGGCGCATACAACGCGCTATAGGCTGCACGCGCTTCGTCCACGCGCAGACCCAACGGCGTCTGCGAGGGCGTCCAGTTGGCGTAGCTGCCTGAGCCGCCACCATTCCCGGATGCGCCGGCATACGGTGTGGCACCGTCGCCAGCGAGGTTGCCCATCCCACCAGTCGCCGCATAACCCGCACCGTCGCTGCCGATGCTATTGGGCGTGGCGCCGGCGCGGGTCTGCGCCAGCGCATCCTGCAAGGTGCGATAGACAAAATCGTGAATCAGCCGCGCTTCGCGGAAACGCACCTCGTGCTTGGCCGGGTGCACGTTGACGTCCACGCGTGCCGGGTCCAGCTCCAGAAACAGCACATACGCCGGCTGGCGGCCATGGAACAACACATCGCCGTAGGCCATCTTGACCGCGTGCGCCACGCTGCGATCGCGTACCGAGCGGCCATTGACGTAGAGATATTGCTGATCGGTACTGGCCCGCGAGTAATGCGGTTGCGCAACCCAGCCATGCAGGCGCAGACCGGCACCGCTGTGATCGACCCGCAAAGCCTGCCTTGCAAAATCCTCGCCCAAGGTTTCGCCCAGTCGCGCATCCGAGTACAGATCGCCCGGCTTGTAGCGGCGCGACGGTTTGCCGTTGTGCGAGACGCGCAATTCCACATCCGGGCGCGCCAATGCCAACGAGCGCAGCCACTCTTCGATGTGCCCAAGTTCGGTGCGTTCGGCACGCAGAAACTTGCGCCGCGCCGGCACGTTGAAGAACAACTCGCGCACTTCCACCGTGGTACCGGGCGCATGCGCGTGCGGCGTTACTTCGCCAATCCGCCCGCCTTCGATCTGCAGCGCCGAGCCGTGTTCGGCATCGTGACGCCGCGAAATCAGCGTAAAGCGGCTGACCGAGGCGATCGAAGGCAAGGCTTCGCCGCGAAAGCCGAGCGTGGCGACGGTTTCCAGATCGTCCAGCGAGGCGATCTTGCTGGTGGCATGCCGCGACACCGCCAACGGCAGTTCATCGGGCGGAATGCCGCCGCCGTTATCGCGGATGCGTATCAGGCGCACGCCGCCCTCTTCCAGATCGATATCCACGCGGGTAGCGCCGGCATCGAGGGCGTTTTCGACCAGCTCCTTGACCACCGATGCGGGCCGCTCGACGACTTCGCCGGCAGCGATCTGGTTGATCAGGATCTCGGGTAACTGACGGATCGCCATCAGCGCGCGCTTCGGCGCTGGCAGCGCAAAACAGGGTGCATCGCGGGTGTAGCAGGCAAGACGAACGTCGGCACGGCAATCCGGCGGCGCGCAGGCGCCGTCACTCAAGGAATCAGTGCGGAATGATAGCCGAGCGGGTCAGCGACTGCCGCCGGCCACGGTGCCGACGGCATCGGCTTCGGCCTGCGCGCGCGCGGCAAACAAGGTGCCCGGAGGCGGCTGACGGGTGAAGAAGGTATCGATGCCATCCAGCACGGCGGAGGCGATCTTGCGCTGGTAGGCCGGGTCGATCAGGCGGCGTTCTTCGTCCGGATTGGAGATGAAGGCGGTTTCCACCAGCATCGCCGGCATGTCGGACGTCCGCAGCACCGCGAAGTTGGCGCGTTCCAGTTGCGGCTTGTGATTGTTGCCGATGCGCTTGAGGCCACCCAGCACATGGCCGGCGGCATCTTCGGAGGCCTTCATATGGCCGCTTTGTGCCAGGTCGAGCAGCACATTGGCCAGCGTGCTTTCGGTCTGTTGCAGACGCACGCCACCAACCAGGTCGGCGGCGTTTTCCTTATCAGCCAGCCAACGTGCGCGTTGCGACGAGGCGCCCTTGGTCGACAGCACATACACCGATGAGCCGGTCGCACTGCGATTTTCTGCAGCGTCGGCATGGATGGAAATGAAAATGTCGGCCTTGGCGGCACGGGCTTTTTGCGCACGCATCGGCAAGGGAATGAACACGTCGGTATCGCGGGTCAGGTACGCCTTCATACCGGGCGTGGCATTGATCTGGCGCGCCAGTTCGCGGCCGACCGCCAGGGTCACGTCTTTTTCGCGCTTGCCGGTCGGACCCATCGCACCCGGATCCTGGCCGCCGTGACCGGGGTCGATGGCAACGATCAGCGGCCGCATGCCGGGCGCCATCTTGACCCGCGAGGCTTCGCTGGGCAGCACCGGGCGCGGTGGCAGATCGTCGTCGGCGCTGGCGCTGGACACAGGGCCGGACGCAACCGCACCGGTGCCGGCAGCCGCCATCGGTGTGCTGCCGCCGTTCAAGATTGCTGCGGCGGACGCACCGCCGGTCGCAGCCGCACCAGTTGCGGAACCCGCAGCACCGCGATTAGGGATGCTGCCAGCGGGAGTCGTCTGTGCAGCCACTGCAGCCGTTGCCGGGCGCGGCGTCGGCACGCCGGTGGCGACGGTGGTCGGCACCGCTGCAGGGGTGACCGTCGGCATCGCCGAGGCAGGCACGACGACCGGTGCTGGCGGTGCTGGCGGCAGCGACGACGCACGCTGCGCGGACGCAGCCAGGGCTGCAGTTGCACGCGCGGCTTCGGCCTGTGCGTTGACGGGACGCGGCGGCGGCAGTGCGGCAGGCGTGCTGGCCGCAATCGGTGTCGCAGCTGCGGGCGCCGGATCGCCCGGCCACTCGATCACAAGTGTGGAGGCACTACCCAGCGTCTGCATCTGCGGCTTGAGCGCGGTGACCGGGCTTGCCAGTTCGAACACCACCCGGAACGTGCCCGGCACTGGTTGCCCGGTGCGCACCGAGGTGACCAGGCCGCTCGCTGGCGGCAACTTCAAGCCACGTGCGGCTGCCGAATCCGGGAAATCCACCACCAAACGGTTGGGGTTGGCCAACGACAGCGTCTTGAAACCGCCGCTACCGGCCAGCTGAATCTCTGCACGCGTGCCAGTGGCGCCGGTGCTGACACCGACGCTCTTGACTTCGCCGGCCCACGCAGCAAAAACCGCCAGGCTGAGGCTGGCGGTCAGGGCGGAAGCGCAAATCTGTCGGATCCCCGGTGTCATGGCGCTGGATTCAATCATCCAACCGGGTGAATTGCAAGGTGATTTCCCTTAATAATCCGTAACCTGGCGTTCATTCTTCTTGTCCACTGACAAAAAGAGGCTGCAACTCGGCCTGTTGGGCCACCGCATGCAGCCAGTCGCGCCCGGCTGGGCTGCGGCCCAGCAACCTTACGCTGCGCCCGTCGCCCTCCACGGCCAGTTCCACGTCCAGATCCACCGGCGGCAAGATGCCTGCACCGCGCTCCGGCCATTCGACCAGCCACAAACTGGCGCTGCCTTCGTCCAGGCCGAGGAAATCCAGCTCGCCGGCATTGCCGATGCGGTACAGGTCCAGATGCCAGGCTTCGTCGCCGCTGCTCAGCGGATAACGCTCGACCAGGGTGTAGGTGGGGCTGCGGATCGGGCCGGTGACGCCGAGCGCCCGCAGCAGCGCACGCGCCAGCGTGGATTTGCCAGCGCCCAGGTCGCCATGCAGTTGCACCATCGCCGTGACAGGCCGCACCGCGGCCAGGGCGCGGCCGAGTGCTTCTGTGGCTTCGGCGTCGATCAGATGTGCGTCGAGCTGACTCATGCGCTGGCTCCAGCATTGACGAGACGACGCAGCTGCGGCAGCAGGTCGGTGGGCAACAGGCCGCGCTCGCCACCGCGTGCGGCCGCATCGCCGGCGCAGCCATGCAGCAAGGCGCCAAGGCTGGCGGCATCGAAGGCCGACCAGCCCTGCCCCAGCAACGCGGCGATCACCCCGGTCAGCAGGTCGCCCATGCCGCCGACGGCCATGCCGGGATTGCCGGCGTCAATGATCCGCGGCACCGCATGCGGGGCAGCCACCACGGTGCCGGCCCCCTTGAGCACGACTACTGCATCAAACCGCTGGGCCAACGCGGCAGCGGCGGCCAGGCGATCGCGCTGCACCTGCGCGGTGGGGATTCCCAGCAGCCGCCCTGCTTCGCCGGGATGCGGAGTCAGTACGCGCGGGCCACGCGGTGGCGCGGCGGTGGCCGCCAGCAGATTCAGGCCATCGGCATCGATGACGACCGCGCTGTCCGACCCCAGCACGCCCTGCCACAACGCGCGCGCCCAGTCGTCCTGGCCCAGTCCCGGCCCAAGCGCAACGACATCGGCGGCATCGGCCAGTGCGGCGATGTCGTCACCTGCCTGCACGGCGCGCACCATCGCTTCGGGGCAGCGCGCCAGCAGCGCGGTGACATGCTCGGCGCAGGTGGCAACCTGCACCAACCCTGCGCCGCTGCGCAATGCGGCTTCGGCGGTCAGCAGGATTGCGCCGCCGCTGCCGAGATTGCCGCCCACGCACAGCACACGTCCCGATTCGCCCTTGTGCGTATTGCGCCGACGCGGCCGCAAGTGCGCGGACAGGGCGTCAAAGTCCCAGCTGTGTGCGGCCGGATGCAGCCCCTCGAATGCGGAGACCGGCACGTCCAGCGCGGCGATGCCGCGTTCGCCCGTGTATTCCAGTGCGTCGCCGGTATACAAGCCAAGATGCGGGACGATGAACTGCAAGGTCGTCTCCGCGCGCACCGCGGTCTCGAAAGCGACACCGTGGTCGGCATCGATCCCGCTGGGCACATCCAGCGCCAGCACCGGGGTACCGGCCGCGTTGATGGCCTCGATCAAGGCGGCGGTCTGCGCATCCGGCGCGCGGTTCAGGCCGATACCGAACAGCGCATCGACGATGACATCGGCCTGCGCCAGCGGAGTTGGAAACAGCTCGATCGCACCGCCAACCGCCAGATACTCGGTGCAGGCGCGCTGGGCCAGCGCCGAGGCCGGGCCGTGCTCGGGCAGATGCACCACGCACACCTGGCGTCCGGCGCGTTGCGCCAGTCGCGCCAGCACGTAGCCATCGCCGCCGTTGTTGCCGGTGCCGCACACCACCACGATGCGTCGCGCCTGCGGCCAGCGTTCCAGCAACCATTGCCAGGCGGCCTGCCCGGCACGTTGCATCAAGGTGTAGCCATCGCCACCCAGCAGCGTGGTGGCCTGCGCATCGAGCGTGCGCGCGGCAGCGGTGTCGTAAAGAGCGAGCGGTGCGTACATGCCGGGAATTCTATACTTGTCGCCATGTCTGCCGCCCTCGCCCGCCCCGACCCCACCCATGCTGCCGCGCGCATCCGTGCGCTTGCGCGCGAAGCGGGCTTTCAACGCTGCGGTATCACCGGCATCGAGCTGGGCGAAGACGAGGCGCATCTGCGCAGCTGGTTGGAAGAAGGCTTGTACGGAACGATGCACTGGATGGCCCAACACGGCGACAAGCGCTCGCGTCCGCAGGAGCTGGTGCCGGGCACCTTGCGGGTGTTGTCGGTGGGCATGGATTACGGCCGCAAGGACGACACCGAGGCCTGGACGACCTTGCACGATGGCACCCGCGCATACGTGGCGCGTTATGCATTGGGCCGCGATTACCACAAGCTGATGCGCAACCGGCTGCAGAAGCTGGCCGAGCGCATCCAGGGCGAGATCGGCGCTTTCGGCTACCGCGTATTCGTCGATTCCGCACCGGTGCTGGAGCGCGCGCTGGCCCGCAACGCCGGGCTAGGCTGGATCGGCAAACACACCTGCCTGATCGATCGCAACGGCGGCTCGTGGTTCTTTCTGGGCGAGATCTACCTGGATCTGCCGCTGCCGGTCGACACGCCCGCCACTGCGCATTGCGGCACCTGCACGCGCTGCATCGACATCTGCCCGACCCAGGCCATCATTGCGCCGTATCGGCTGGATGCACGCCGCTGCATCGCCTATCTCACCATCGAGCACGATGGCCCGATTCCCGAAGAAATGCGCAAGCCGATCGGCAACCGCATCTTCGGCTGCGACGACTGCCAGCTGGTCTGCCCCTGGAACAAGTTCGCCCAACGCACCGATGAGGCCGACTTCCGCGCGCGCAACGCATTGGATGTGGCGACGCTGCCGCAGCTGTTCGCCTGGGACGAGGCCGAGTTCCTGCAACGTACCGAAGGCAGCCCGATCCGCCGCAGCGGCCATCAGCGTTGGTTGCGCAATATCGCCGTCGGCCTGGGCAACGCGCCCGGCACGCCAGAGGTGTTGGCGGCGTTGGAAGCCCGCCGCCACGACGCATCGGAGCTGGTCCGCGAACACGTGGGCTGGGCACTGGCGCAACACGGCATCTGAGTTTCCAGCCGCTGCGCTCACGCATGCGCATCGCCACTGCGGGATAATGCGGCGATGGCAGACCGCAACCAACAGATCCTCACTCCCAGCCAGCTCAACACATTGGCGCGCGACCTACTGGAAGGCAGCTTCCCGTTGGTCTGGGTGGAAGCCGAACTGAGCAGCGTCACCCGACCGTCTTCCGGCCATCTGTATTTCACGCTCAAGGATGCGCGCGCGCAGATCCGCTGCGCGATGTTCAAGCCCAAGAGCACCTGGCTGAAGTTTCAGCCACGCGAAGGCCTACGCGTGCTCGCACGCGGGCGTTTGACCCTGTACGAAGCGCGCGGCGACTACCAGCTGGTGCTCGACCACATGGAAGAAGCCGGCGAAGGCGCGCTGCGGCGGGCTTTCGACGAGCTGCGTGCGCGGCTTGCGGCAGAAGGCCTGTTCGATGCCGAACGCAAGCAGCCATTGCCTGCGCACGTGCGGCGACTGGCGGTGATCACCTCGCCCAGCGGTGCGGCGGTGCGCGACGTGCTCAGCGTGCTGGCACGGCGCTTCCCGCTGCTGGAAGTGGACCTGTTGCCGTCGCTGGTGCAAGGCGACAGCGCTGCGGCGCAAGTCACCTCGCTGCTGCAGCGCGCCGATGCGTCCGGGCGCTATGACGTCATCCTGATTACCCGGGGCGGCGGTTCGCTGGAAGATCTGTGGGCGTTCAATGACGAGCGCCTGGCACGCGCGATTGCCGCCGCGCAGACACCGGTGGTGTCGGCGGTGGGCCACGAGACCGACTTCAGCCTCAGCGATTTTGTCGCCGACGTGCGTGCCCCCACGCCGTCGGTCGCAGCCGAATTGCTGGTGCCCGATCAACGCGAACTGGTCGCACGGGTGCGGCGCGCGCACGCGCGCATCGCCCAGCTGCAACAGCACGCATTGGGCAATGCGATGCAACGCGCCGACCGGCTTGCATTGCGCTTGCGTGCGCATAGCCCGCAGGCGCGATTGCAGCTGCTGCAGCGCCGCCAGGAAGAAGCCGGCCGGCAGTTGCGCGCGCGCATGACCCAACTGCTGGAACGTCTGCAGGCACGCGTGCAACGCGGGCAGACGCGCCTGCAGGCACAGAACCCGCAACGCAATCTAGCCACCTTGCAGCAACGGTTGCGCGCATTACACCCGCAGGCGGCGATGCAACGGCGGCTACAGCACGATCAATTACGTTTGCGCGGCCTGGTGCGCTCGCTGGAAGCGGTCAGCCCGCTCGCCACCGTGGCACGCGGTTATGCCATCGTCACCCGTACTGCCGATGGCAGCGTGGTGCGCAGTGCCGCCGACGTGGCGCCAGGCGAGCGCCTGCGTGCGCAACTGGCCGATGGCAGCATCGCGGTGCGGGTCGAGCCGAGCGACGACTGACGGCGACAACGCAGGTGCGGGTGCTTGTGCCGGATAACCCACGGCGCACTGTCAGACTGCAGGCGGCATCGTCGCGACGATGGTGTGCAGCGACTGCGCGTAGTGGCGCGGATGCGGGTACTTGTGCCGCATGACCGACAGCGCGTTGGCGACCGCATCCTTCGTGGTCGCGACAACGATGAGCAGCGGAGGCTTGCAGCAATGCTCTCGTGCGCGCCGCCACTGCGTTGCGTACTTTGCCCGCGCAGCCGCAATCGCCTGCCGATATCTCAAACCGCCATGAGGCTTTGCACACATAGCAAGGGCATGAACATGCGCTAGCTGTGGGCTGGCATCTGCGTTGCCGCATGCTGCCAGCCCTGCATCAGCACGCCAGCCAGCGCCACCGGGTCGTGATCGAAGTGATGCCCACCGGGCCGCATCACGACCTCCACGCCGCGCGTGCGCAGCTCCGGGCATAGCGTGTCTTTTTCTTCGCTGCCGTAAATGCATTGCAGACGATGCGCATCCAGCGACTGGATCGCAGGTTCGACATCGCGCTCGGCATCGTTATGCCAGCCCAGCCAGCCGCCGACGCGCACCTTGAAGTCGGCCTGATGACCAAGCCCGAGCAGGCTGACGAACTGCACCGAGGCGCGCTGCTGCGGCGACAGGTCCGGGTAGGCGAACGGCAGCACGTCGGCGCCGAACGAGTAACCGACCAGCGCCACGTGATGGATATGCCACCGTTGCCGATACGCGGCGATCACCCGGTCAAGATCGGCACCCACCTGCTGCGGGGTACGGCTGGCCCAGAAGTAGCGCAGGCTGTTCCAGCCCACCACCGACACGCCCTGCTGCTGCAACTGCGCGGCAATGCCCTTGTCCAGCTCGCGCCAGCCGCCATCGCCAGACAGCATCACCACCAGCTTGTCGCTACCGGGTGCGTGCATTTCGACCAACGGCAGATCGCCCAGACCCTGCGCCTGCGCTGCCTGGAAGTGGCCGCGCGTGGCTGCGGCAATCTGCATGGGGCTGGCATCGTCGACCAGATCATCGAGGAAGCCCTGATTGGCATCGGGCACGTCGCGCGAGCAGGCCAGGCCCGCCTCCTTGGTGCCGGCGTCGGCGACCACCGCGCCGCCGAGCACGTCGGGTGCGGCAGACGCCAAAGCCTGACGCGCCAGCACCGCGCCATCGCCCTGCCCCACCAGCACCGGCGGCAGGAACGCGTCCACGTGTTCGGCGCGCAGCAACTTCTTGCCGAGCCGCTCGGCGTCGTCGGCCAGCGAGCTGCACGCGGCGTGGTGCGAGCGCACACGTTCGCGGTAGCTGGCGGTATCGATCACCGCAACCAACGCACCGTCGTTGCTCAGCATGTCGGCCAGCCGTTGTCCGTCCTGTGCGTGCGCGCTGTCGGGCAATAGCACCACCATCGCCTTGGGCGTGCCTTCCGGGCGGACCACTTCCACCGAGCGGTAATGTCCTGCGGTGTTGCCGTCCTGCATATGCCGCGCCACGGCATAGCCACTGCCGCCGATCAGCAGGATTGCCACGACCCAGCGAAACAGTTTGATCCCCATGCCCATCGCAGCAGTCCTTCAGAAGCGCTGGCGCTTCGACCTCGGTCTGCGCCAACGGTTCCGGACTGGTGCGGGCGGGTGTTCGCTGCGGTTAAGCCATGGGACTCGGGAACGCTGCAAATGGCGGCTGGTTAGCTCCTGGTCCTGAAGACGGTAAAGGACGCAGGCATTACCGGCCATGTTCCCTTGCAGCGGCAGCATTGTCGGATCGATCTAGCTTCATCCCGACGTCCTCCGTGCCAGCGTGCGTGTGCGATTGCCGCTGTGTCTGTTTTGGACGGTGTTGCTCGGCCGGCGAAGCGTATCGTCCCCGCTTCAAGGTGCCACCGCGGCACCGCTGGATGGCAGCCAAGGCAGCTCCACTGGGCGAGAAGCGACTCTGCCGCGCCAAACGCGGGCAACCCGATCGCACGCTCGGCGCCTACTTGGCCGCAGCCGCGCGACTAGATCCCGCGTGCCAGCCGGAACCCGATGCGCGCACTGGTGCTGTCAGAGTCCTGCGACTGCCGCCAGGCCGCACGCGTCTGCTGCGGCGAATTGGCCCAGCTGCCGCCGCGGATCATGCGCTGCCGGCAGCCCGGGTTGAACCACGCCGCGCCATCGGCCGGTGCACGCCGATAACTGGCGTGCCAGCAATCGGCCACCCATTCGCTCAGGTTGCCGCCCATGTCGTGCAGGCCCCAGGCATTGGCGCGGAAGCTGCCCGCCGGTGCCGGCCCCCAGAATCCATCGCCGTAACCGACGAAGCCGTTATTCCAGTGCCGGCCGCTGCGCGAGACGTCGTTGCCGCCGGTGAAATTGCCTGCATCGCGCGGTGGCGAGCCGGCCTTGCCCCACGGATAGCGTCCGGTGGTGCCGGCGCGCACCGCGTACTCGAACTCGGCCTCGCTGGGCACGTGGTAATGCCGGCCAGTCTGTTCCGACAGCCATGACGCATAGGCTTCGGCATCACGGACGCTGACGTGCATTACCGGACTGTTGGGCGCGGCCTGCGCGCCGTTGTAGTCGGACTGCCAGTCCACCCCGCTGCGGCGGATGAAGTTGCCGCTGCGCTCGTCGTACACCACCGAGTGTCCGCGCCGGGTGGCACGTGGACGCGCGCCGGTGGCTTCGACAAACTGGCGGAATTCGCCGACCGTCACTTCGGTGATCGAGAGTGCGAAGCCGCGCGCGAAGCGCACGTAATGCGCCGGGCGCTCGTTGTCGGATGCGCCCGGTTCGGCGTCGCCTGCGCCCATCTGGAAAGCGCCATGCGGCACCACGATCATCTGCGGCCCACGGCCACCGACCTTGAGCCCATCGGTGAACACCTGCCCGGGGCGGAAGCTGCCGTAGTGGGTGGCCAATTCCAGGCGTCGCCGCAGGTCGCCGGCCATCGGGTCGCCCGGGTCGGCAATGCGCAGTACTTCCGCCAGTTTCTCGCCGGCCGCCTTGAGCCCGCGCGGCGAGGTCAGATCGTGCAGACCGGCGTCGTGTAAAGCCGCGATCTGCGCGCGCCGGGTGCGCTCGATGCGCGCGCGCGCATCGGCAATGGTCGGCGCGCGGTCACGCACCTGCCCGGCCATTTGCAACCAGTAACGCGCGCCGATGAAATCGGCAGCGTCGGCGGCCTGTTCGGCGCGCTCCAGCAAGCCGCTTTCCACTGCCGCCAGGCCCTGGCGCGTGCGTGGGTTGTCGGGGTCCAGCTGCGCGGCATCGCGAAAATTCGCCAGCGCGCCATTGCCGTCTTCGCCCAGACGGCCACCGCGCAGATCTTCTTCGCCGGCGCGGTTGAAACCGAGCACGCGTTGCGCGGTTTCAACCTCGCTTTGCAAGGCGCGCACCTTCGGGTCCTTGGGTGCGAGCGCCAAGGCCACGATGGCAAGCTCGCGCGCCTGGTCTAGCGCATCGTCCTGCCGATCGGTCTGCGCGACCAGCGCCTGCCCGCGTTCGATCAAGCGTGCGCGTGCCTGTTCCAGGCCACGCCGGCTGGCCGCATCCTTGCCACCGGCACGTTGTTCGATCGCCAGATACAGCGGGATCGCATCGTCCGCATCGCGATACAGGCGGTCGTCCTGCAGGGCTTGGTCGGCACGCTTACGTACCTGCGCCAAGGGCTCGTCGCCCAGCTCCACCGCCGGTGGCTGCCACTGCGCGACCGTCTCGGCGGATTCTTCGCCACCGATGGACACATTCGGTTTGTTCGGCTGCGCTGACGCTGCCGGCTGTCGCGCAGCCGCGGGCGCCGGTGTCGGCGCGGGGGCACGCGAACAGGCGCACATGCTGAGCGCGACCAGTGCCCACGCTGCCATCCGGTTACCGCACTTACCCACCACCTGCTCCTTCCAGTGCTCTGCCGCACGACAGGCGATCGCGACGTTAGGCTATTCTGCGCGTTCTGCGCAAACCCTTGCTGTCGACGGAAATCACGTGCCCCATTGGATCACCCACCCCTCCGAGCTGACCGAACGCCTGCAGGCGGCGCGCCCTTCGCGCATCGGCCTGGATACCGAATTCATTCGCGAACGCACCTACTGGCCGCAACTGGCATTGGTGCAGATGGCCATCGGCGAGGAGATCCTGTTGATCGACCCGCTGATTCCGGGCATGAACGAGGCGCTCAAGGAGTGGTTGACCGCCACCGACATCGTCAAGGTGATGCATAGCGCCAGCGAAGACCTGGTCACCTTCAAGTGCGCATGCGGCGTGTTGCCGCGCCCGCTGTTCGACACCCAGATCGCTGCCGCGCTGGCCGGTGTGGGTGGCGGCATGGGCTACCAGAAGCTGGTGCAGGAAGTCACCGGCACCTTGCTGACCAAGGGCGAGACGCGCTCGGACTGGATGCGTCGCCCGCTGTCGGCATCGCAACTGGAATACGCCGCCGACGACGTGCGTTACCTGTTCGCGATTCACGACGAGCTGACCCGTCGCCTCACCGAGCAGGATCGCCTGGGCTGGCTGGCCGAAGACGCTGAGCGCCTACTTGCCACGGTCGAGCACGATGACGGCGAGCGCTGGCCGCATGTGAGCCTGCGCACCGCACAATTTCTGGAGCCGGCCGCGCAACGTCGGTTGCTGCGGCTGCTGCGCTGGCGCGATCTGCAGGCGCGTCAGAGCGATCGTCCGCGCAGCTGGATTCTGGACAACGAACTGGCCAGCCAGCTGGCGCGCTTTCCGCCCGCGGATCTGGACGCCTTGCTGCGCCAGTTCGACAAATTCCCCAAAGCCCCGCGCAAGCTCGCCAACGCAGTGTGGGACGCGCTCAACACGCCGCTACCCGACGAAGACACCGCACCGCTGGCGCAGGCCGCCACCGATGGCAACAAGGCCGTGCTCAAGCGTTTACAGGATGCCGTAGCGCAGCGCAGCCGCGAACTTGGCTTAGCGGACGGCCTGCTCGCCTCGCGTCGGCATCTGGAAACCCTGATCGAGCAGCACAGCTGGCCTGCCGCGCTGGGCCAATGGCGACGCGAAATACTGGAAGCGCAGCTGATGCCATTACTGGCCGACAACACGGCGCAGTGAACCCGGCGTTACGCAGACGACAGCCCGCAGCGATGCGGGCTTTCTTTTTGCCAGATGCGGTCTGCTCGAAGCGATGCGTCCGGGTCACTCCGGCGCTGCGCAACGCGCCAGAGTGTGTTGGAAACAGTCCATCCCCTGCCCACGTGTCCTTGCGCTGGTAGCAGCCCCAGACAGCACTCTTGCGCGCAGTGCGACGCCGCTCACTCCAAGCGTCGTGGTCCGGTACTGAGGCTCATCGTCTTCAGCGGCAGAATGATGCGGTCATGGTTGCGTAAGCCGGTGCTGCGCTGGTCATCGCTCATCGCCTGCTCCTGCTCCTGCTCCTGCTCCTGCTCCTGCTCCTGCTCCTGCTCCTGCTCTCGTCATGGTCGAATTTGCTGGCCTGCGTGTAAGCTGGGCAGCGCCCGCAACGACAATGCGAAAGCGGCCAGGCAGACCTTGTGAAAAGGCTGTTCACGTCGTGTGCAAGCCCCCGCACACGCAGCGGTCGCCCCCGGGCCGCATGCCATAATGGCGCTCGCCCCTAGGGCGGCGTCTCCACTCTTTATTCCGAGGCCATACCTCTGTGAGCAATACCTCTTCGAAACTGGATTCCATCGCGCAAGCCAAAGCCAAGCTGCTGGACGAGCTGCAGAAGCTGGAAGAACAGGAGAAAACCGAGCGCGCGAGCGAGGCATCCTCTGCGCATGCCACCATCGTCTCGCTGCTCGAGCAGTTTGCCGGTCACTTCAATACCAAGCAGCGCAACGATATCGCGGCCTATCTGGGCACCACTTCGGCGCGCAAGGAAGTGGTCAAGAGCGGCCGTAGCGAAGTGAAGCCGAAGTACGAGCTGCCGCACACCGGCGAAACCTGGTCTGGCCGCGGCCGTACCCCGAAGGCCTTCGCTGCCTGGGAAGGCTCGGTGTCGTACAAGGAATGGAAGGCCAAGAACCCGGACCTCAAGTTCCCGTTGATTCGCGAGTAATCCGTGCGGGATTGACCGGTTTGCCGCGGTCCGCTGCCGGTTGCCTTGGCGAAGGGGGCGGCATGTGGTTAGAATCGAGTCACGTGGGGCGGTAGCTCAGCTGGGAGAGCGTCGCGTTCGCATCGCGAAGGTCGAGGGTTCGATCCCCTTCCGCTCCACCACCGCATCAAACGAAGAGCCCTGAACGTTCGCGTCCAGGGCTCTTTCGTTTCAGCTGTCCCACCGGCGCCAAGCACGCGGAGGGACAGGCCATGCCGCCGATATCACATCGCGCGCGCTAACGTCCGCCTCTCCATCACAGCGGACCCTTCGCCATGAGCAACCAACAGCGCCAACCCGACAGTGCCGACGACGACGCCAGCGGCGTCTCCGACAGCCAGGACTCGCGCAAGCAGGACGAAACCGCCAAGCAGCGCCCGGGCCAGGAAGATCTGAAAGTGCATGACGAGCACAGCCGCCGCCCCAAGGGGACTGCCGGCCAGGGCGAATAGCTGCAGCGTTCGACAGACCGAGTACTGCAGCATCGGCGTGGGTTCGACACCGCGTCTGCGGCCCGCCGATGTGGCAAGATCCTGGAATGTCAGCCGCTGGGGCGGCCGACATTTCGGCGCACCTAACGGCAGCGACCATCGCTGCAGACACTTGATCGCCTTGATGGCGCTTGTTGCAAAGGCCTTGCATGCAGCTTCCCGACGCGCCCGCGTTGCACCTGATCCACGCCACCTTGTTGCCGGGCGACATTGGCGCCTTGTTGGGTGCGCGCCCGCCGGCCAATGAAGACGACCGTCTAGCCGCACTGCAGGCCTACCAGCTTCTGGATACCGCCCCAGAGCCGCAGTACGACGAGCTCGCCGCCGATGCCGCCGCCCTGTGCCGCACGCCCATGGCGCTGGTCTCGCTGGTCGACACGCAGCGGCAGTGGTTCAAATCCAAGATCGGCATGCAGCCGAGCGAGACGCCACGCACGCTGTCGTTCTGCGCGCACGCCATCCTTGCGCCCGACCAGCTGATGGAAGTGGCCGATACGCATCTGGATGCGCGCTTCGTCAACAACGCGCTGGTCACCGGCGAGCCGCAGATCCGCTTTTACGCCGGCGCGCCCCTGCTGACCTCCGATGGCATCGCGTTAGGCACCTTGTGCGTGCTCGATCGCACGCCACGGCGGCTGTCGGGCGCCGAACGCGATGCGCTGCGGGTGCTGGCCCGGCAGGTCGTGGACACCATCGAGTTACGGCGTGCGGCCGAGCTGGTCGAGCTCGATGGATTACGCGACGCGCTCACCGGGCTCTGGAACCGCACCGGGCTGGAGCATGGCCTGCAGCGTCTGCAAGACACGTGCGCCGCAGTGCCGGAACAATCGCTGGGCTTTTTGCTGATCGATCTGGATGGCTTCAAGCGGCACAAACTGCAATCGGGCGTTGCCGCAGCGGAAGCGACACTAGTGCAGGCGGCAAGACTGGTCGAGGCGCAGCTGCCGCAGACCGCGATCGTGGCGCGGCTGGACTGCGATCGGCTGTGCGTAGCGCTGCCGGCTGCGGTAGCGCCTGCTGCAATGCAGGCTGCCGAAGATATCTGTCAAACGGTCGAAACCGCGCACTGGCCCATCGGTACGTTGACGACCAGCATCGGGCTGGTCGATGTGCCTGCCAGCGAGACGCTCGACAGCAACACCTTGCTGGCACGCGCGCGACATGCGTTGCAGGGCGCGATCTGCGATGGACGCAACCGCGTGCAGCGGTTCAGCGGCTGGCATCTGCAAGGCTGACACTCGCTCGAGCTGAATTGCTTGCGCTGTCTTTACTGTGTGCCCTGAGTGACAGACGCTGCAGTGCCATGCACGTAGCACTGCGGGTACACGGCGCTACGCAACACGTGTTCAACATTGGTTGATGCGCGCCTGCGACGTTCTGACGCCGAACGTCTTTGCGCTATGTGATTTGCCTTGGGCAACGAGCGGCAGACAACCTACTGCCGCGCCCACTACCCAACCAAAGCGCCCGGCTTACGAATCAACGCGGCTCACGACGCGCAGTCTCTCTAAGCGCTGGCAGTCGTCTGCACTCTCAATCGACCGGCATCGGCTCGCCCGAATTCCAAGCGGCCTCAGGCAGCCAGCGCGTCGGCATTGCCGGCAATCTCGTCCACCTGCAGCACCTGTTCCATCTCCAGCAGCACCACGAAGCGCTCGCCCACCTTGCCCATGCCACGCAGCAGATCGCGGCGGATATGCGTACCGAATGCCGGCGCCGCTTCGATATCGTCATCGGCCAGTTCGATCACCGCGTTGACGGCGTCGACCAGCACGCCGATCACCTGCGTGCCCTGCGCCTGCTCTGTGGACAGAATCACGATGCAGCTGCGCTTGTTGATGGCGCTGTCGGCACGCCCGAGCCGTGCCTGCAGATCCACCACCGGCACCACCGCGCCGCGCAGATTGATCACGCCGCGCACGCACGCTGGCATCGACGGCACTGGCGTCGGCGTGCGGTACTGGATGATTTCGCGAATCCCAAGAATGCTGGTAGCGAAGGTTTCGCCGTCCAGTTGAAAGGTGAGGTATTGGGCGGCTGCATCGGCATCGCCCGGCATGACATCGGAAGTCTGTGCGGTCATCGATCGATCTCTCAGAAGCGAGCGAACTGGCCTTCGTCCGGGCCCTCGGACATCGCATAAGCCGGCGCTGCAGTGCCACGCCAAGCGCGCGCACCTGCAACACGTGCCGGGCGTGCAGCGACCTGCTTGCCACGCTTGGGCGGCGTGCTTGCAGCGCCCTGCCCGCCCAGCCGGAAGAACGCCATGCTCTGTTGCAGCTGCTCGGCCTGTGCGCTCATTTCTTCGGCGGTGGCGGCAAGTTCTTCGGAGGCGCTGGCGTTCTGCTGGGTGGTCTGGCTCAGCTGCACCACCGCCGAGTTGATCTGGCTCACACCCGAGGATTGTTCTTCGGAAGCGGCGGAGATTTCCTGCACCAGATCCGAGGTGCGCTTGATGCTCGGCACGATGGTGTCGAGCAGGCGCCCGGCGCGGTCGGCCAGTTCGACGCTGGAACTGGCCACCTCGCCGATTTCCTGCGCGGCCACCTGGCTGCGTTCGGCCAGTTTGCGTACTTCGGCCGCCACCACCGCAAATCCCTTGCCATGCTCGCCGGCACGCGCCGCTTCGATGGCGGCATTGAGCGCGAGCAGATTGGTCTGATAGGCGATGTCGTCGATGATGCCGATCTTCTGCGCAATTTGCTTCATCGCCTGGGTGGTGGCCACCACCGCTTCGCCGCCTTCGATGGTTTCCTTCGCGGCCTGGGTGGCCATGCCATCGGTGATGCGGGCGTTCTCGGTGTTCTGACTGATCGATGCCGTCATCTGCTCCAGCGAGGCGCTGGTTTCTTCCACGCCGGCCGCCTGTTCGCTGGCGGCCTGCGACAACGACTGCGCAGTGGCGCTGACTTCTTCGGACGCGCTGGCCAGGGTCTCGGCACTGGTATTCACCTCGCCCACCACCTGCGACAACTTCTGCACCATGGTGCGCATGGCTTCGAGCAACTGCGCGGTTTCGTCGCGACCGTGCACATCGATGCGCATGGTCAGATCGCCTTCCGACAGGCCATTGGCGACTGCAACCGCGCGACGGATCGGGCCGGTGACGCTGCGGCTGATCACCACCCCAAGCGCGGCGCCGAGCAACACACCGCCGCAAATGATGGCGATCAGCAATTTGGAACTGCGCGCATGGATGGCGCCGGTTTCTGCGTTGGCCGAGGCGGCGCTGCGCTCGCGCAGTCCGCTCAGATCGGTCATCAAGGTATCCACTTCATCCGAGCTGGCGCGCACCGCACGCGACAATGCAGCAAGTTCGGGATTGGCCTCGCGCAATGCTTCGCGATTGGCGGCTTCGATAAAGCGGCCGCGCTCATCCAGATAGGTCTGCCACGCACGATCGAACTGCGCCAGTTTGGTCTTGCCCTCTTCGGTCTGAAAGCTGCCGCGTGCACGGGTCATGTGATCGACCACCTTGGCGGTGTACTTGTCGATGTTTTGCACATGCGACTGGCGTTCTTCCGCGCTGCTGGCCAGCAACAGGTTGGCGCGTGCGCGGCCTGCGTAGATCAGATTGATGTTGGCTTCCTTGACGTTGGACAGGCCGAGCAACTCGCGCTCGTACAGCGAGGTCGACAGGTCGCTGATGCGTCCGGAGTTGGAATAGCCGACCCACCCGATGCACGCGCCGATCGCCGAGACGATCAGAAACGCCACGATCAGCCTGGTTCCGATTTTGAAGTTGCCTAACATTGGGGAGTTCTCTTTGAGTGCTGCGTGGGCTGCATGCGTTGCATGGGCAATCGACGGTGCTGCGCGTGCCGATCGCACGATGCGGACTCGTCTAACCAATCGTTGATAGCTATCGGCGCTGGCAAAACACGCTTGATATGCTTCCATCGGTACAGCGCCTATTCATGAGATTGGATATGCAGTTTTGTGACAGGTCCAGCGCTCCTGACCTGGCGCGTTCGGAAAAACCCTACCCCTGCTCTGCGGGATGTCCGGGACAGTCCGCAGAGACATCACGACCGGGCGGCTAGGCTGATGCCATGTCGCCCACGCCACTGCCCCGCGCTTTCTACGCACACGATTCGCGCAAGGTTGCGCCGCGCCTGCTCAACAAGGTGCTGGTCAGTGCCGATGGCCGGCGCGGCCGCATCACCGAGGTCGAGGCCTATTGCGGCAGCGACGATCCTGCCGCGCATTCGTTCCGTGGCATCACCCCGCGCACGCAGGTGATGTTCGGCGCACCCGGGCATCTGTATGTGTATTTCATCTATGGCATGCACTGGGCGATCAATGCAGTCTGCGGCGGCGCCCCCGGGCACGCCGTGCTGATCCGCGCGCTGCAGCCGCTCGCCGGCGTGCAGGCCATGCAGGCGGCACGCGGCGCCGCACCGGCCAAGGCACTGATCACTGGCCCCGGCCGTCTGGCGCAGGCATTCGGCGTCACTGCAGCCGACAACGGACTGGACCTGACCGATGCTGGCGCACGTCTATGGATCGAAGACGATGGCACCCCGCCGCCGGCGGTTGCGCTGGCGACGCCGCGCATCGGCATCCGCAAGGCCGTCGACCAGCCATGGCGATGGGTGGTGCCCGACAGCGCCTATTTGTCGCGCCCGCTCCCGCGCGTGACCGGCACGCGTGCGGCGCTGCCAGGCGACTGAGCCAACCATTGCTGCATCGGCGTCTGCTCGGCCGCACCTGGCCCGCGTTGCAGGAGGCGCAAGGCCTGCTCGGTGTGTTCGGCGGTGAGGTCCTGCAGCGGTTGGAAGCGATCGGCCGCCCACACCGCCATCGGCAGGCCGTCCAGCGATGCGACGCGATTGCCCGGCACGCGTGCCACGCGCTCGCCAGGCAGGATGCTGCCCAATAGATTGCTGGGGTCGCTTGCGCTCACGCACACCCAGCGCTGCTGCGGAGCCTGGGCGCGGACGCGGCGCAGGGCCGCGATCGCATCCGGCAAGGCGAATTGCTCGCCAGACAGACCGGCGATGAAACGGCCGCCGCGGATTTCGCCGCGCGCTTCCAGGCGTTGATACATGCGCAGTAGTTCGCGCCAGGGCGGCAACCACGCCGCCTCGCGCTCAAGCAAGCGCCAGCACACCACGCCGTAGCGGCGCAGCAGCGTGCGCGCGACGTGCTCAAGCATCTCTTGATGCCGCTCGCCGGCTTCGGCCAGCGGTAGCTCGGCAAGCGCACGCACCGGCGCCCATCGCCCGGCATCGCGTATGCCCAGAGCAGTGGCACGACGCCGCTGCCGCGAGAGCGCCGACGGCCGCTTGGAGGCCGGCACCAGCAGCGCGCGCAGCCCGGCATAACTGTCGCAATGGGCACGGCCACGCATCACCAGTTCGCTCAGGGCGTCTTCCAGCTCGGTGCTCATCAGGTGCGCGGCATCGGAAATCTCGTCGAAGAACAACGCACCCTGCTGCTGCAGGACCTCCACCACACGCTGCGCGCGCGACCCCAGCGGTGCATCGTCGACCGCACGTGCCAGGCCACTCCAGCGCTGCGCGTCACGGCGCGGCAGCAGCACGATTGGAGTCGCCCGCAACGCGCCGCCGCTGCGTCCACCGCCCGGCCGCAAGCGCGCCCACACGGTGCGTCCGGCGGTGCATAAATCATCCAGCCAGGCGGGTTGATAGTCGTGCACACGCGCCGGCAGCACTTCGCTTTCCCACAGCACGGCCGGCGCTTCGAAGCCTTCCAGTTGCCCGACAACCCCCGCCAATGCGTCCGGTCCAGCAACCCGACTCTCGCTGTCCACATGCTGCCACTCGAACAGAAAGCGCGCGTAATCGCGCTGCGACACTGGCTCGATCTCGCGCCGCAACCGCCCCAGCGTGTAGCGATGGATGCGCGCCAGCAGATGGCGTTCGCACCATTCTTCCGACGGCGCGTGCGCACTGAATTGGCCGGCCATGACATAGCCCTCGCGCTGCAATGCCAGCAATGCCAGCGCGATCTCGTCTTCGGGCAAGCGCAATGCGGCGGCCAATGCCGACACTTGTGCCGGGCCCACTGCCGACAAGCGCCCGCGCAACAGCTCGCGCACCGCCCAGTCGCGCTCCCAGTCGGTCACACGGCAGTCGGCCGGCGCTTTCAATGGCGGCTGCGCCGAGGCGTGCGGATACAACGGCATGAACCAATCGATCCGCTCGGCGCTGATCCACAGTGCCGGAGCGCCGTCCATCACCAGGCAACTGGCGCGACCATCGGCGGCGAGTGCCGTCAACCACGGCTGCCACTGCGCACCGGCCATTTCATCGACAGGCAGCACGCCCAGCCCGACCAGGGCCTCGTGCATCTCTTCGGCATCGCGGGGCTGCGGCCAGGCTTCCTCACGCACCGACGCGATGGCCTGTGGATCCAACCGCCCCAGGTCGTCGCTGTTCTGCGGCGTGTAACGGCGGCTTTGCACCGCCTGGGTGCGGCGTTCTTCCAGTGGCGCATCGTCCAGAAATGCGTACGGACGCGCATTCAAGGCTTCGGCCGCCAGCGGCGACGGCGCCGCAAGATCGCGTGCCACCAGAGTGATGGCGCCCGATTCCAGCCCGCGCAGCACCTGCAACCAGCCTTCGCTGTCCATCGCCTGATGCAGGCAATCGTCCAGCGTTTGCGTAACCAGCGGATGATCCGGCACCTCGCGCTCGCCAACCAGATTCTCCGCACAGGCCACCTGATCCGGGAACACGGTCGCCAACAGGTCTTCGGACTTCATCCGCTGCAGCTGCGGCGCCACCTTGTTGCCACCGGTGAAACGCGGCAGCGCCATTGCGTTGGTCGCATTCCAGCGCCAACGCACGCCGAACAGCGGCGCATCCAGCAGCGCCTGGATCAGCACATGCTCGGCCGACGACGAATGCAGATAACGGCCAACCTCTTCCAGCGCAAAACTGTGACTGGTAGACAGCGACAACACGATCGCATCTTCTGTCGCTGCCGCCTGCAATTCAAAATTGAAGGTGCGGCAGAAGCGCTTGCGCAATGCCAGCCCCCAAGCGCGATTGATGCGGCTGCCGTAAGGCGAGTGGATCACCAATTGCGTGCCGCCGCTGGCATCGAAAAACCGTTCCATCACCAAACACTGCTGCGTGGGCATGGCGCCCAGCGCCGCGCAGGCATGCGCCAGATAGTCCAGCAGTTGCTGCGCCGCTTCTGCAGAATAGCCCAGCGCGCTGCATAGCCAATCGCGTGCTGCCTGATGCGGTGCGCTGTCGAGTCGGGCCGCAATCTCGCCGCGCAGGCGCGACACCGCTGCTGACAGCTCGTCGCTGCGGCCAGGCGCTTCGCCCAACCAGAACGGGATATTCGGCGGCGCGCCCTTTGCATCTTCCACACGCACTCGGCCAGCGTCCACGCGCAGGATGCGGTAGCTGGCATTGCCGAGCTGGAACACGTCGCCGGTGAGACTTTCGATCGCAAAATCTTCGTTCACTGTGCCAATCTTTTCGGCCTGCGGCTCCAGCACCACGCTGTAATCGCCGGTTTCGGGAATGGTGCCGCCGGAGGTCAGCGCGGTCATGCGCGCACCGCGGCGCGCATGCAGCCGCCGATGCACCGCATCGCGATGCAGATACCCGGCACGCGGGCCAAGCCGGGTGCTGAAGCCCTCGCACAGCATGCGCACCACGCTATCGAAGGTGGCGCGGCTCAGCTGGGCGAACGGCCACGCGCGCCGCATCAACGCAAACAGCGCATCTTCATCCCAGTCCTCGCAGGCCGCTTCGGCCACGATCTGCTGTGCAAGCACATCCACCGGCGCCAATGGGATGCGCAGCGCATCCAGTTCGCCACGTCGGATGCTGTCCAGCAACGCCGCGCACTCCACCAACTCGTCGCGGGTCTGCGGAAACAGCCGCGCCTTCGGCGTGCCGCCGACCTTGTGACCGGAGCGGCCGGCACGCTGCAGGAAGGTGGCGATCGAGCGCGGCGATCCGAGCTGGCACACCAGATCCACATCGCCGATATCCAGGCCCAGCTCCAGCGAGGCGGTCGCCACCAGCACGGTGAGCTCACCCGCCTTGAGCCGTTGTTCGGCCAGTAGACGCGTCTCGCGCGACAGACTGCCGTGATGCGCGGCAACGCGTTGCTTGCCCAACAAATCGCCCAGATGCCGCGCCGCACGCTCGGCCATGCGCCGCGTGTTGACGAACACCAGCGTGGTGCGATGTTGCTGCGCAAGCGTGGCCACGTCGGCATAGACCTGCAGCCATTGGTCGTTGGACATCACCACGCTCAACGGTGTCGGCGGCAGCGCCAACGCCAGATCGCGCTCACGCGTGTAGCCGATATCGACGATCTCGCAGGGCTGTGGCACGCCGTCTTCGCCAACGCCAACCAGAAACTGCGCCACGGTGTCGATGGGTTTCTGCGTTGCCGACAAACCGACCCGCGTGATCGGTTGATCGGCCAGTCGCTGCAGCCGCTCCAAGGTCAGGCTCAGATGGCTGCCACGTTTGTCCGCCGCCACCGCATGGATTTCATCGACGATCACCGTGCGCACATGCCGTAAGGCACTGCGCCCGGATGCCGAGCCCAGCAGCACGTACAGCGACTCCGGCGTGGTCACCAGAATATGCGGCGGCACGCGCCGTGCCTGAGCCCGCTCGCGTTGTGGCGTGTCGCCAGTGCGGACCGCCGTGCGCACTGCCACGTCCGGCAGGCCTTCGGCGGCCAGGGCCGCGCGGATACCCTGCAACGGCGCGTCCAGATTGAGATGGATGTCGTTGGAGAGCGCCTTCAGGGGCGACACATACACCACCCGCGTTTGGTCAGGCAGCGCACCGCCGTTGTCCAGGCCGTCGCGAATCAGCGCATCGATCGCCGCAAAGAACGCGGTGAGCGTCTTGCCCGACCCGGTCGGCGCCGCCACCAGCGTATGCCGCCCTGCCTGGATCGCCGGCCACGCAGCGATCTGCGCCGGCGTGGGCGCCGCAAAGGTCTTCGCGAACCACGCGGCGACCACAGGATGGAAGTGCTGCAGAACAGGATGCATGGGCGATGCCCGACACCACGACGCCAACGGGCGCCCGGCAATCGGATTCAACTCGACGAGAGTGCAATGGATGGGGGTCGGCAGCAGCCCACACAAGCCGGATGCGGCGGTGGCAGTGAACGATTTAGAGCGACTAGACAAGACTAGGCCGCGTCCATCAAACCGGTGCAGCCGCCAGGCGGGCACGCTCGGTGCCCGGAATCCTGTTTACCACGCTTGCACTCTGGTGCCCGTGTAACGTCCACGTCCGCTTCGCGGTTGCTCGCTATGTTGTGCTGGCCGCTCTTGGTGCAAGCAAGCAAGGCTAAAGCGCGAGCACCCGACGGGCGCGGCCGGTGCTCGGACTCTTGTGTATCGCGCTTGCACTCTGGTGCCAAAGTACCGTCCACGTCCGCTTCGCGGTTGCTCGCTACGTTGTGCTGGCCGCTCTTGGTGCGAGCAAGCAAGGCTAAAGCGCGAGCACCCGACGGGCGCGGCCGGTGCTCGGGCTTTTATGTACCGCGCTTGCACTCTGGTGCCCGTGTACCCGTCCGCGTCCGCTTCTCAGCAGGTCGCTACGTTCTGATAGCAGCTCCTGGTGCGGCATGGCTTGGGCCGGACTGCGGGATGCGGGATTGGGAGCACCGCCGGTTACTTGGCGATGGTGGCGTCGCTGACGCAACGCTGCGGGCCGAGCGGACGATTGTCGATCGGCCGCAAGCCGTGGCACATTGGCGGCATGCCCAGCCTCATCCTCTTCATGATTGCCGGCGCCGCACTGTTCGCGTTCTGGAACTCGTCGCGGGCCGCAGCCGAACGCGCCGATATCCTCGGCCGCAATGCCTGCCGCGCTGCGGATGTGCAGTGGCTGGACCAGAGCGTGCACTCCACCAATCTGCGCATCTGCAGGATGCCCAATGGATGGCTGGGCTTCGAGCGCACGTTCCGCTTCGAGTATTCCTACGATGGCGCAGATCGGCACAGCGGCAAACTGGTGCTGCGTGGTGATCAATTGATTGCCTTCACGGGGCCGCAGGTCGCAACGGTGCGTGCGCTGCACCCGGAGCAAGAACGGCTGGAATGAGCAGGCTGCGTTGGCACCTGCCCTGGCGCCTTCGTCTTGCAGCTACCTGATGCTTGATGCCTGATGCCAGCGTATAGCGGCTAACGCAACCTCGCGAGCAGTCGTCAGGTGGGTGCGGACGGCGCGCTCAGAACCGGAGTGGACGGTTGGTCCCTTCCCTACCGAACGCCGGCCGCGCCCGCTCGGCGACGAGCGCAGCACGTTGTTAGGCGCTATTCGTCGCGACTGTCGTCGTGCGTTGTCCTTGGCTCAGTCCATCAGGCGACGAATGGCAGACCTCCAGCCAGATCCGGCCATCGGAGCTGCCGCGCCATCCGGCACCGGGTCGTAACCGTCGCCCCTGCCGCTCAACCAACGTAGCTGCTGCTTACCCTCGCGGCGCAACTGTGCCTGCGCGAACAGGCAGAGCGGATGCTGCATGTCCGCCCGCTTCAACAGCCGCGACTTGCCACCCACTTCGATGCTGAGAAAGTGCGCCTCATCGGGCGTATCGACATAGCTGCGCGCCACAAGACAGCGCGCGCCTTGTGTGAAGCGATAGAGGTCGTACTCGTAGTGGTAATCGACCGCGCCGGACGCATCCGGCTCACTGCAATCGACATGACGCGCGCGTTCCACCAGCATGGGAACGCTGCGGTCAGTCATCTTGCGCGTGCTACTTGACCACGCGCAGATGCGGGCGCTTGCCACCGCTTGGCGGCTCATCCGGCGCAGGCGCGCTCGGCGGCGGAGCACCGGGATCCGGCGGCTCGCTGCTGGTGCCGGGAATGTCGTCCGGCAACGCCATGCCCTGCCCGGTTTCGCGCGCGTAGACCGCCAGTACGGCGGCCATCGGCACCATCACCGGGTAGCTGACGCCGCCGAAGCGCGCAGTAAAGCTCACGCTCTCGTTGTCGACCTGCAACCCGACCACGGCGCGCTCGGCGATGTTCAACACAACGCGGCCATCTTTGACAGCACTGGCCGGCACTTGCACGCCGGGCAGTCCTGCATCCACCAAAACGTGCGGCGTCATGCCGTTGTCGTTGATCCATTCGACCAAGGCCCGCAACAGGTACGGGCGATGGCTGGTCATGCGGGGGAAATCTTCGCTCATGACGTCATTTTACCCGGACATGGCCCGCAACGGCGGCGACGCGCTCGCAAGTCGGTCTGTTGGCATACAGCCGTCACATCAGCCCGGCAAATCACGCAGCTTCTTTTCCTGATCGGTGAGGCTGCGAATGAAACCGGGATTGCGGAAGATCCGGTTGCCGTAGTCCTCGATCGCCTTGCCATCCTTGGGCAGACCGATCTCCAATGCATCCAGTCGCCAGATGATCGGCGCCATCGCGCAATCGGCCAGACTCATTTCCGGATTAAGGAAGAACTTGCTGGCCTTGAACAGCGGCACCGATGCGGTGAGCAGTTCTTTCAGCCGCTTGCGGCCGGCTTCGGCCTGGGTCTTGTTGCCGAGCTGGATCGCCTGCACCTGCGGCACCCAGTCGTGTTCGATACGCAACATCGCAAGACGCAGGCGCGCGCGCGACAGCGGGTCGACCGGCATCAGCGGCGGATGCGGATAGCGCTCGTCCAGATATTCGCTGACCACCGATGCGGCATACAGCACCAGGTCGCGTTCGACCAGCGTCGGCACCGAATGATAGGGATTGAGATCGATCAGATCTTCGGGGGGATTTTGCGGGTCGACCGGCACCAGGTCGTAGGTCACCCCTTTCGCTGCCAGGACCAGACGGACCCGGTGGCACAACACGTCGTCGTTGGACGAAAACAAAGTCAAGGTATTCCGCATACGCACACTCGTCGCCATTCAAGGCTCTCCGACGACCGGAATCCGCCGGCCGCATCGGCGCGGTCGGCCCAACGCCGACCGTCACCACGGTCCTTCGAGTGTGCAATCACGTCACGCAAAAGCCAAGAGTGATAGGCCTTATTAATGCACGGGTAGCCGATGACGTTGTCGAGTTGTCAGGCATGGCAGACGATTTGCGCCGTTTTGGCGGAGATCTCACTTTGCGGCGATGCGGTTCAGGCGCCGACAACAGCAGATGCGTGGCATTGCAGTCGATGCCCCCACCTGGATGCCACTTCGTGAAGCCTGCGCCCCGCAGGGCATCGCGCCGCAGCGGCCAACGTTGCATTGGCAGAACCGCTGAGCTGTATGGCTTGGTGTGACCACTGGCTGACGCCGCTGCAGCGTCGCGCAGGTTGCGCAGATCGCGTGGTGTATGCGGCTGCTATTGCCGGGGTGTGCTTTCGCTGTCGTGAGCAGGCTGACGCATTGCGGAATGCCTGCAGTGCGCGTTGCATCCGCGCAGATCTGCGCGCGTGATCGAGGTCAGCATCATCGTGCCAGCAACGATTGATCGGTCGTGCATGCATCACTCGCCAGCCGACCCTCACCCCAACCCCTCTCCCGTGGGGAGAGGGGCTTGAGCATGTAGGTCAGTGTCTGCGCTTGACGTCCGCAGCTTGGTGCCTTTGCTTGGTACGTGCTTGAGGCATGCGCTTGGTGCAGGCAGGCATTAATCGGAGATTACGCCCCGATCAACGCACGTCCCTCAAGTCTCAATGCACATCCTTCCAGTATTCCGTCTTCAACAAGTACGCGATGAAGGTGAGGAGCGCCAGGAACAGGATCACCCACACACCCATGCTCTGCCGCTTCAGTGCGGCCGGTTCGCCGGCGTACTCGAGGAAGTTGGCGATATCGCGCACGGTCTGGTCGAACTCCACCGGCGTCTGACGTCCCGGCTGCCCAAGCTTCAGCGCCTCCACCGGTTTGTCGCCGGTGGCTTTGTCGGGCGGGCCGAATTGCGCCTGCTGCAGGCCTTGCAGCTCCCACAGCGGATTGGGCATGGACGCGTTGGGGAACAATTGGTTGTTCCATCCCAGCGGACGGGTCTGATCCAGATAAAACGACTTGAGGTAGGTGTACACCCAGTCGGTACCGCGTACGCGCGCGATCAAGGTCAGATCCGGCGGTGCCTTGCCGAACCACTTGGTCGCCGCATCGTGCGGCATGGTGCCTTCGATATGCTCACCGACCTTGGCCCCGGTGAAGTTGAGATTGGCCATGACCTCGGCTTCGCTCAATCCCAGGTCGCTGGCCATGCGCGAGTAGCGCAGGTACTTCAACGAGTGGCAGCCGGAGCAGTAGTTCATGAACAACTGCGCGCCGCGTTGCAGCGATGCGCGGTCGCCCAGATCGTTGCCCGCCTGCTGCACCTTCCCGCCTTCGGCCGCCATTGCGCCTGCGGCCAGGGTCAGGCCACACAGCAGTGCCGCCACGCGCGACTTCCATGACATCACGATGCGCTTAGTCATGGGTCGTCACCCGCTCCGGTACCGGCTTGGTCTTGTCCAGCCGCGTCCACACCGGCATGGTGATGAAGAAGGCGAAGTACAGGAAGGTAAGCACACGCCCCACATAGGTTTCGTGCGCATCGGTGCCCGGGCCGGAGCCGATCACGCCCAACCACACAAAGCACACCACCAGCACGCCCAGCGCCACCTTCGAGATCCAGCCGCGATAGCGCACAGAGCGCACCTTGGCGCGATCCAGCCACGGCACCAGGAACAAGATGGCGATCGCCGAGAACATCACCAGCACACCGCCGAGCTTGTTCGGTATCACGCGCAACATCGCGTAGTACGGCGTGTAGTACCAGACCGGCTTGATGTGCTCCGGCGTTACCAGCCGATTGGCCTCGGTAAAGTTGTCGTGCTCCAGAAACAGGCCGCCGAACGCTGGCGCGAAGAAGATGATGAAGGCAGCAATTAGCAGCAAAAAGCCGACGCCAACCAGATCTTTCACCGTGTAATACGGGTGGAACGGGATGCCATCGGCGGGCTTGTGCGCATCCCAGCGATTGCCCTTCGGCCCCTTCTTGATATCCACGCCGTCGGGATTGTTGGAGCCCACTTCGTGCAGCGCGCCGATGTGCAGCACGATCAGCAGCAACAGCACCAGCGGCAGTGCGATCACGTGCAGCGCGAAGAAGCGGTTGAGGGTGGCATCGCCGGGCAGGTAATCGCCCATGATCCACTCCGTCAGCCCGTTGCCGATCACCGGGATGGCGCCGAACAACGAGATGATGACCTTGGCGCCCCAGAACGACATCTGCCCCCACGGCAGCACATAGCCCATGAAGGCTTCGGCCATCAGCACCAGGTAGATCAGCATGCCCAGAATCCACACCAGCTCGCGCGGCTTCTGGTAACTGCCGTACATCAACCCGCGGAACATGTGCAGATACACCACGATGAAGAACAGCGAGGCGCCGGTGCTGTGCATGTAGCGGATCAGCCAGCCCCACTCCACGTCGCGCATGATGTATTCGACCGACGCGAATGCTTCGGCGGCGCTGGTCTTGTAGTGCATCGTCAGGAAGATGCCAGTGACGATCTGATTCACCAGCACCACGATGGCCAGCGAGCCGAAGTAGTACCAAAGGTTGAAGTTTTTCGGCGCGTAGTACTCGCTGATGTGCTTGCGGTACGTGGGCATCAGCCCGGGCGCGCGTTCGTTGACCCACTCGAACACACCGTTGGCGGTACGAACCAGGATATTGCTCATCAGGCAGCCCCCGTGCTTTTGGTCGCCGGACCTGCACCATCCGGATCGACGCCGATCACCAGGGTGTTGTCGTCCACATAGTGATGCGGGGGCACCAGCAGATTGATCGGTGCGGGCACGCCGTCGAAGACGCGGCCGGACATGTCGAAACGCGATTTGTGGCAGGGGCAGAAGTAGCCACCCTTCCACTGCGGGTCGTAGGGCTCGGGCCTGATTTCGGCCACCATTTCCGGTGAGCACCCCAGATGCGTGCACAACCCGACCAGCACCGAGATATCGGACTTGATCGAGCGGTACTCGGGGTTCTTCAGCACGTACTCGGGCTGTTGGTCCTTGTTCTCGGACTTGGGGTCCTTGAGCCGGTCGTCCAACGACGGCAATGCATCGAGCATCGCCTTGGAGCGCTTGACGATCCAGATCGGCTGACCGCGCCATTCCAGGACCAGCCGTTGCCCTTCCTGCAAGGCGCTGATGTCGGCGGTCACCGGTGCACCTGCCAATTTGGCGCGTGCACTGGGATTCCACGACTTCACGAATGGAACTGCAACAAATCCTGCTCCGACCGCACCGACCACGGCCGTCGTCGCGGTCAAAAACCGACGACGCCCGATATCAGCAGGTGCGTTAACCCCATCGTTGGCCATCCGGCTCTCCGATCTTAATTAGGTAGCGTGAGGCTGCCAACGGCTGGCGGGGGGTCCAGCCGCGATGAATCGACCGCAGTGTAGCGGAACGCTTAATGCACAGACAATGCAATGTACGCAGTCGGGCATGTGCGATGCAATGGCCGATGTGCGCGGTCGCCTGTCGTCGTGCCTGCGAACCGCGATAACCCATGCGATGGTTGTGACGCAGTGCGCGCAGACGACGCATCGGTGCGAGGGCGCGATGAGGCAGCGGAGGCATCGCTGCGCGTGTGCAGCACTGGCGACCATGCGAACGGCAAGGCCTCATGGAGTCACCACCTCAGCGCTGCCTGCATCTGCAAGTGCCGGGGCGCAGCGCGTTGCTCAGTTGGCAGTGGCGCTCTGACCGCGATAGCGGCCGGCCAGCAGGCCGACGCGTTGCACGTAGCGCTGGGTCTCGCTGTAGGGCGGCACGCCACCGTAGCGGTCCACGGCACCCTCGCCGGCGTTGTAACCCGCGGCTGCCAGGGTGAGGTCGCCATTGAAGCGCTTCAGCAACCACGAAAGGTATTGCACGCCACCGCGAATATTTTGCGATGCGTCATAGGCGTCGTTGACGCCGAAGCGGCGTGCGGTACCCGGCATCAACTGCATCAGTCCCTGTGCACCGGCGCGACTGAGCGCCAGCGGGTTATAGGCCGACTCGGCATGGATGATGGCGCGCACGATCGCCTCTTCGACCCCGAACTCGCGCGCCGCCGACGCGATCTCCTGCTGGTAGGCCGCAGTGTTGAGCCGGATTGCGCCGAAGTTGACGCCCGGCTTGGCGCCGCAGGCGTAACAGGTCTCGATGAAGCTGTAGTGGATGGTGCGCAGCCCTTCGATGCTGGCCACCTGGCGCGGACGTGCGCTGGTGTAATGGCGCACGCCGTCCTTCATATACGAATAGACCTGCCCGCTGACCACGCGGCGCGGGTTGACCGCGGCAGCCGGCGCGGCGGCGGGCATGATCGATGTCGCACGCTCTGCCACCGGCAGCGCACCCGGCGCGGCCACAGCGGCCTCGGCCGCGCGCCGTGGTGGCGGGCTGATGATCGTAGCGGGCGCGCCACTGTCGATACTGGCGATGGGACGAGCCAAACCGCTGGACCCTGCCGACGCCGGGTACACAGGCGAAGGCGAAGATGGCGGACGACGGGCCGAGCGGTCGGGGGTATAGCTGCTGATGACGCTACAGGTTGCGCCGCTCTGGCGCTTGCTCAGGTAGCTGGTGATGCCGTCGCCGCTGACGCACTTGTATAGCGTGCCGGCGCTGACCGGCGCAGCCGACAACGTGACAAGCAATATCCCCAGCAATCTTGACATCCCCTTCATGCGGCGGAGTGTCCCAGCTTGCCCCGGGCTTGCCAAGAGGCGGCAATGCTCAGGCCGACGGCCGGTGCAGTCGTGTCCGCAATGCATCCAGCGCATCGACCAGCGGTTGCCGCAGGGCGTCCGGCGCAATCGCCTCGAATGGCAGCTCCAGCAATAGCAGATTGGCGGCAAGCGCCGGCATGCTCGGCGCGCCCAGCCCAAGCCAGCAATGGCCTGCCCCGTCTGCCTCCAGCGCGCCCAGCCAGGGTGGGACCTGCGCGGCCAACACCTCCAGCGTCCCGGGCAGGCGCACCCTCACCCGACAGGGGAACGGCGCTTCGCCGATGGCTTTGCGCAGCAACTGCAGCGGCTCCTCCGGCAGCGCACGTGCGCCGAACCGGGCCCCGGTAAGGACCGCCAGATCGATGCGATCTGCGCGCAGCGTGCGCCAATCCTGGCGTTCGCAATCCCAGGCCAGCAGGTACCAGCGCCGACCGTAGTTGACCAACAGCGCTGGCTCGACGCAGCGGATGATGGCCCCGCCGGAGTGACGTCGATAGTCCAGCCGTAGCGTGGTGCGGTCGCGGCAGGCGCCGGCAAGCTGCGCCAGCAAGGCCGCATCTACCAGGGGGCCCGCCTCGGCAATCGGCATGCTCGCCATGGCAGCGTGTGCGGCGCTGGCGCGTTGACTGCTCCGGCGCGGCAGCAGCGGGTCCAGCTTCGCCAGCACCCGGGCCGCCGCCGCATCCATGCCGGCGATGGCCGGGGCTGCCGCGCGTAGGGCGATCGCCACGGTCAGGGCCTCTTCTTCTTCGAACAGCAGCGGCAAGGCCGCCGCACCCTGCCCCAGTCGGTAACCGCCACCGGATCCCGGCGCCGCGTGCACCGGATAGCCAAGCTCGCGCAGTCGCTCGATATCGCGTCGCAGGCTGCGCGGGTGCACCTCCAGGCGCTCGGCCAGTGCAGCGCCCGGCCAGCTGCGGCCACCTTGCAGTAAGGAAAGCAGTCGCAACAAACGGGCAGCGGTCGAAGCCATGGCGAGACGGTATTGCGGACAGAAACTGTCCGCAAGGCCTCCTTAGGATCGTCATATCAGCAATGACCTCGAAACCACCCTCACCACCAGCTGCTCTCAAGGAACCCACCATGTCCGCCGACCGCCACATCATCCTGTTCCACAATCCCCGCTCACGCTCACGCGGTGTCCTGGTGCTGCTGGAAGAGCTGGGCGCCAGCTACAGTCTGCAGATCATCGATCTGGAAAAGGAGCAGCAGCTTGCGCCAGAGTTCCTCGCGATCAACCCGATGGGCAAGATCCCGACGATCGTGCACGGCGACAGCGTGGTCACCGAACAAGGCGCCATCTATCAGTACCTGGCCGAGCTCTACCCGGAAGCCGGCCTGTCGCCTGCGCCGGGCGACGCCGACCGCGGCGCCTACCTGCGCTGGTTGGCGTTCTATGGCGCGGCATTCGAACCGGCAATCGTCGACCTTGCGCTCAAGCGCTCGCCCCCACCGCGCTCGCTCTCGCCCTATGCCGACTCCGACACCGTACTGAGCGTGGTCTACGCACAGCTGGCGCAGGGCGACTACCTGCTGGGCACGCGCTGCAGCGCAGCCGACGTGCTATGGGGCGGCGCATTGGCATGGATGGTGCAATTCGGCATGATCGACCCGCCGGCCCCGACCCGCGCCTATATCGCACGCATGACCGAGCGCCCGGCATTCGCGCGCGCTACCGGCGTCGACGCGCAGGCAGCAAGCTAGGAGCGCAAGCGCTGCCATGAGCGGGTAAACTGCCCGGCTATCTCACCCGCCTGGAATAAGCGCCATGCCCGGGACATCCGTTTCCGATCTGTCCGCGGCCACCGCAGTGGACGCACCTGCCCTGCTGCCGTTGCCGGTCGCCCGCCCTGCGGCACCCGCCGTGGTGCGGGGCAAGCTGTACATCAAGACTCACGGTTGCCAGATGAACGAGTACGACTCGGCCAAGATGGCCGACGTGCTTGCCGCGTCCGAAGGGCTGGAGCTGACCGACAACCCCGAAGACGCCGACGTGGTGCTGGTCAACACCTGCTCCATTCGCGAGAAGGCGCAGGAAAAGGTGTTCAGCCAATTGGGCCGCTGGCGCTTGCTCAAGGAAAACCGCGCCAAGGCCGGCGGCACGCCGGTGATCATCGGCGTGGGTGGTTGCGTGGCCTCGCAGGAAGGCGAAGCCATCGTCAAGCGCGCGCCGTATGTGGATCTGGTGTTCGGGCCGCAGACCTTGCATCGACTGCCGGAACTGATCCGTGCTCGGCGCCAATCCGGCAAGTCGCAAGTGGACATCAGCTTCCCGGAAATCGAGAAGTTCGATCGCCTACCAGAACCGCGCGCCGATGGTCCGTCGGCATTCGTGTCGATCATGGAAGGTTGCTCCAAGTACTGCTCGTTCTGCGTGGTGCCCTACACGCGCGGCGAAGAAGTCAGCCGCCCGTTCGAGGACGTGCTGGTGGAAGTGGCACAGCTGGCGGCGCAAGGCGTGCGCGAGATCAACCTGCTCGGCCAGAACGTCAACGCCTACCGCGGTGCGTATGGCGCCGATGCGGGCGAGGCAGCGCAGTACGCCGATCTGGGCCTGTTGATCCGCACCATCGCGCAGATCGAGGGCATTGGCCGCATCCGCTTCACCACCTCGCATCCGCTGGAGTTTTCCGATTCGCTGGTGGATGCGTATCGCGACGTGCCGCAGCTGGCCAACTATCTGCATCTGCCGGTGCAGGCAGGCAGCGACCGCATTCTGTCGGCGATGAAGCGCGGTTACACGGCGCTGGAATTCAAATCCAAGATCCGCAAGTTGCGCGCGGTGCGCCCGGATATTTCGATCAGCTCGGACTTCATCGTCGGCTTTCCCGGCGAGACCGAAGCGGATTTTGAAAAGACCATGAAATTGATCGAAGACGTCGGCTTCGATCAGAGCTTTTCGTTCGTGTATTCGCGTCGCCCCGGCACGCCGGCTGCGGACCTGGAAGACGACACGCCCGATGCGGTCAAGCAGGCGCGTTTGGCGCGCTTGCAGGCACACATCAGCGCGCATGCGGCGACCATCTCGCAGTCCATGGTCGGCAGCGTGCAGCGGGTGCTGGTGGAAGGCCCATCGCGCCGCGATCCGAACGAGCTGACCGGCAAGAGCGAGAACATGCGACCGGTGAATTTCCCAGGCAATCCGCGTCTGATCGGGCAGTTTGTGGATGTGTTGATCACCGAGGCGATGAGCAATTCGCTGCGTGGTCGCATCCAACTGGACGACAGCGCCAGCTGACATACGCGCCGCAGTTGTGCGGCGCTGCGCCGAGACAGTCTTTTGCAGCGCACACACATCGCGCGTGCGCAGCACGCGTGATGCAGTGTCGGCACACCTGAAAGATCGATGCAAGCTGCCAGCCGCATTGCGTGCTGGCGCGTGTGCTGGATTAGGCGGCGCAAGTGCTGGCGCGCGTGACTTCTGTTTCGCCTCCATGCAGTGGATTCGCTGCTTAGCGTTCTCGTGGGCGATGCGCGAGATGCATAGCCGCGTTGCCGGAGGCGATGTCGCCACCTACTCGCGCATCCGGCGATGCGTCGCAGCGCGGCGACATCGCTGCACGCAGCATTCCACCGCATCCGCTGCAGTGGTCAAAAATTCACCACACCGCTGCAACACCTTGCAGCACAAGGCGTCGTGACACTTACCCACAGGCTTTGCCGAATTCGATCCACACCGCGTGTGGACAACCTCGCAGGCACTGGTGATTTTTTCACCACATAGCTCCCAGACCTTGCGCCAGTAAGGCTGACGCAATCTATCCACAGGTTAGTGATGCGTGACTCCACAGCGCTTGTGGAAAACTGCCTGCGCGCGCAGCGGCCATCGCTGGCGCCACCGGGTTTGTTGGTGGGATCACATGCTGCGCGCTACCCTCATCTGCCGCCCTACCGACGCCGCACGCGCGCTGTCCGACCCCACCATGAACTCACCTGCCTACCGCGATTTCACCCTGGAACCCGACGACACCGAGCGCCTGGCCAATCTGGCCGGCCCGTTCGACGCGCACCTGCGCCAGATCGAACTCAAACTTGGCGTCGAGATCGCCAACCGCGGCAATATCTTCCGTATCACCGGCCCGGAGCCGGCGATCACCGCCGCGCAGACGTTGTTGACTGCGTTGTATGACGAAGCCGCCTCGACCACCTTCGATAACCATGCGATCCACTTGCGCTTGACCGATGCCAATGTCGAGCATGTGGCAGACCGTGCGTACCAGGCGCAGGACGTGGCGATCAAGGTCAAGCGCGGCACCGTGCGCGGCCGCGGCGCCAACCAGGCCAAGTACCTGCATGCGATCGCCACGCACGACATCAATTTCGGCATCGGCCCGGCCGGCACCGGCAAGACCTTCCTGGCAGTGGCCAGCGCGGTGGAAGCCTTGAACGAATCGCGCGTGCAGCGGCTGATCCTGGTGCGCCCAGCGGTGGAAGCCGGCGAAAAGCTCGGCTTCCTGCCAGGCGACCTCAGCCAGAAGGTGGACCCGTACCTGCGCCCGCTGTACGACGCGCTGTACGAAATGCTGGGTGTGGAAAAGGTGGTCAAGCTGCTGGAAAAGAACGTCATCGAAATCGCCCCGCTGGCCTATATGCGCGGCCGCACGCTCAACGATGCCTACGTGATCCTGGACGAGGCGCAGAACACCACCATTGAACAGATGAAAATGTTCCTGACACGCCTGGGCTTCGGCTCCACCGCCGTGGTCACTGGCGACTTGACCCAGATCGACCTGCCCAAGCACGTCAAATCCGGCCTGCGCGATGCGATCGAGGTGCTGCACGAGGTGGAAGGCGCCAGCTTCACGTTCTTCGAAGCACGCGACGTGGTGCGGCATCCGTTGGTGGCACGTATTGTCAACGCTTATGAAAAGCGCGACTTAGTCGAAAAGCCTGCCGAACCTGCGGCATGACGGTGTAACGATGGCGCCCTTCTAAGCGGGGCTTGGTGCAAATTTAGGACAAGCCAGAAACTGCGGAAATTCTCGGCGTGGTCATCGTGCCGCCGTAGCGCGGATCTGCCCGCGCCAATCCGCAGCGCTACAGCGTTACACTTGGGACAACGCTCTGCACAGGAAGTGCGCATGGTCGGCTATCGCGTCTTGCTCTCTGTCTGCCTATTGGGTCTTGCGCCGGCTGCGTTGCCAGCCGCAGCGGAGAATGCCGGTGCATCCTCCCGCGCTTACATCGAAACCAGTTATCTGGCCGCACCGAGGAATATTGGCCCATTCAGGCTCGCCCGCAGTTCCTACAACCCGGCCGCCAAGGTTTCGGGCGCCGGGTTTCATTACACGATGGCCGACCATTCGGAATTGAACATCGATGTCTTCGTGTATCCGGCCGGGCAACGTGATCAAGCCGAAGCCATCAAGCACGGCATGGCCGCCTTCCGCCAGGATCTTGCCGCGGCGCGTACGCAAGGCACCTATTCACGGCTTGACGAGCTGGACCAGACCAGGTTCATCTTGACAAGCGACGATGCCCCGACTCACACCCCGGCCAGCGCGGTAGATGCCCAGGTGATTGCGGCCATTGCCGATGCCGAGCGAATCGTTGGAGAAAAGTTGAAACTCAGCATGGACTTGTCGTCGTCCGGCATGCCGCTGCTTTCCACAGGCTATCTGTTCTACAAGCAGCTCTACTACGTCAAGGTGCGGGTATCGGCAGCGCAGCGAGCCATCGCGCAACCCGACTTTGACGCGCTCGCCGACCAGGCCGCACGTGCGCTCGTACCGGCAGTGAAGGTGACCAACATCGGCGGATGCGCGGACCTGACCATCCACCTCGACGCCAAGGCCAAGCCCGAGCAAGGCGCCGTGGACATGACGCGCCAGCTCAAGGCGCATCTGGGCTTCAATTGCTACACGTCGACCAAGCAGGCTGGCATCGAAGATTTGGTAAACGCCGCCGAGGTGATCGAAATCGCCTACAGCGCCGGTGACTGGAAGTCGCAGTGAGGCAGCACTCGCGCGATACTGTCACCTCTGTCTGATCTGACTTGCTGGTGCTCCCATGACCAAAGGACCCGTCCGCCTCGACGTTGCCGTCAGTTACGCGCTCCCGCGCGCCGGCCTGCCGTCGGCGGTAAGTTTTCGCAAATGGGTGGCCGCTGCGCTGAAGGGCCGCATCCGCGAGGCCGACCTGGCGGTGCGCGTGGTCGACGAGAAGGAAGGCTGCTCGCTCAATCATCACTATCGCGGCAAGGACTACGCCACCAACGTGCTGAGCTTTCCGGCCGAACTGCCCGAAGGCCTGCCCAAGGGCATCAAGATGCCGCTGCTCGGCGATCTGGTGATCTGCGCGCCGGTGGTGGCACGCGAGGCGGCCGAACAGGGCAAATCGCTGGCGTCGCATTACGCGCATCTCACCGTGCATGGCACCTTGCATCTGCTGGGTTGGGACCACGAAGACGACAAGGAAGCCGACGCCATGGAGCAACTGGAGCGAGAAATCCTGGCAGACCTGGGCATCGACGACCCGTATGCGGGGGAGCGCTGATGCGCGCGTGGTTTGCCCTGACCTGCTTGCTGCTGAGCCCGTCAGCGGTGCTGGCACAGACCACCCCGGTGCGCCCGGACCTGCCGGCGTTGATCGAATGCCGGCAGCGTATTGGCGACTTCAATGCCCTGACGCCGGTACTGGCCGACCCGCTCAAGGCAGTCGCGCTGGGCTGGACGCCGCTGGACCAGTCCAACCTGTTCATGACCGAATACACGCTCAACACGCCAATCACTGTGTTCGGCCACAGCACCACGCATATCGCGTTTTCCGGCGCCAGCGTCATGGCGATCCTGGACCTGCCCGACCCGCGCCCGCTGGCCAAACAGCTGGACCTGGAACTGGGCGTGGATAACGCCGAAAAGGTCATGTATGGCCGCGAGCTGGTCAGCGAAGACACCACCAACCCGAAGACCGGTGAGGCGATGATCGAGTCGGTCGTGCTCAGCGTGACCAACGTCAAATCGCATCCGGGCAAGACCGTGGTCGGCTGCGGCTACAGCCTGGACCTGCCATAAAACCCAGCGCCCGGCAGCGCATCCACAGCGGCTTGCCGGCTTCCTGCTAGACTGCGACCTATCGCCTGGTCTGCCGGGTGCCCTTCCCCGTCATGATGTCCGAAGACGACAGTAGCCACACCTCAGAAAACCCCGAAAAACGCCGCAGCTGGCTCGAACGCCTGAGCGCGGCCTTCTCTGGCGAACCCCATACCCGCGACGAACTGGTCGCCTTGCTGCGGACCGCCGAACAAGACGGTCTCATCGCCGCGGACACCCTGCGCATGATGGAAGGCGCGATTTCCGTGTCCGAGCTCACCGTGGGCGACGTGATGATTTCGCGCTCGCAAATGGTGTCGCTGCCGGTGGAAGCGCGCTTCATCGACCTGATGAAGCAGGTGGTCGAATCCGGCCACTCGCGCTTCCCTGTGCATGGCGAAAACAAGGACGAAGTGCTCGGCATCCTGCTGGCCAAGGACCTGTTGCGCGGCGTGGTTGCCGATAACGGGCCCGGCAATGTGCGCGAGCTGTTGCGCCCGGCGGTGCTGATCCCCGAGTCCAAGAAGCTCAACGTGCTGCTCAAGGAATTCCGCCTGTCGCGCAACCACATGGCGATTGTGGTGGACGAGTACGGCGGCGTCGCCGGCGTGGTCACCATTGAAGACGTGCTGGAGCAGATCGTTGGCCAGATCGACGACGAACACGACGATGCCGAAGAAGAGAATTCGCTGATCGCGATCCAGGCGGATGGCCGCTACGTGGTCGATGCGCTGACGCCGATCGAGGACTTCAACGAACGCTTCGGCGCCGAATTCCCGGATGACGAGTACGACACCGTGGGTGGGCTGGTGACCGATGCGATCGGGCACCTGCCGGAGACCGGCGAAGAGTTGACCTTGGGCAGGTTTGCGTTCCGCGTGGCCAAGGCCGACACGCGCCGTGTGCACGCCTTCCACGTCACCATCCTGCCGCCCGACCCGCAGGACGACGCTTGAAGCTCGCGCGCCGTCACGCCACGGTGCGATGCGGCCGTGGTGGCTGGCAATGGGTCGCGTCCTGGGCGCTGCTCCTGCTGACGCTGCTGGTGGCGCCGCTTGTGTCGGCCCAGGTGACGCAGGCTGCTGCCCCGGCTAGCACACCGCCACCGCGCGTCGGCGTGGTCACCATGCAGCCGGGCGAAGTGTTCTTCGAGCGCTTCGGGCATGACGCCATCGTGGTGGTCGACCCGCTCACCCAGCGGGCAACCTCGTACAACTTCGGCTTCTTCGACCCGAGCGAGCCGGACTTCGTGCCGCGCTTCACCCGCGGCGAAATGATGTATTACCTGGTGGCGTTGCCGCTGGAAGAAGACCTGTCGCAGTACCGCGACGTTGGCCGCGGCGTCAGCGTGCAGTGGCTGGATCTGCCGCCGGAGCAGGCGCGCGCGCTTGCCGATGGCCTGGCGGTCCGCAGCCGGCCGGAAAACGCCCGCTATCACTACGATTACTTCGAAGCCAACTGCGCCACCATGGTGCGCGACACGCTGGACCGTGCCATGGGCGGCGGTTTGAAATCGCAGCTGGCTGGCCGCTCGCGCGGCAATACCTTCCGCAGCGAAGCGGTGCGCCTGGCCTCCCCTGCCCCGTGGATGTGGCTGGGCTTCGACCTGGGGCTGGGGCCGTACGCAGACCGCTCGCTGTCGCGTTGGGAAGAAGCGTTCGTACCGATGCGGCTGGCCGACAGCCTGACCCAGGTACACAACAGCGCCGGCCGCCCCTTGGTGCAAGCCACGCAGGTACTGCTGCCGCACCGCATCGCCCCGGAACCTGCCGACCAGCAACGCCATTGGTGGCCGTGGTTGCTGGTTGGCCTGGCGCTTGCAGCCGGCGCGCTGGCACTGCGTCGCAAACCACGCTTACTGGCCGGCCTTGCGCTGCCGTTTTGGTTGCTGTGCGCCATCGGCGGCGGCCTGCTGGTGTACCTGTGGGGCTTTACTGCGCACCAGTCCGCCTGGGCCAACCGCAATCTGCTGCTGGTCAATCCGCTGTGCGTGCTGCTGTTGATCGGCGGCATACAGTTGCTGCGTGGTCGCCGGCCCGGACGCTGGTTCGATGGACTGCGCTGGTTGGTGGCCGCAGGGGCCTTGCTGGCCATGGTGATTCACTGGCTCTCGTTCCAGGCGCAATACAACCTGCAATGGGTGATGCTGCTGTTGCCGGTCCACGCCGCGCTCGCGATCGCTCTGCAGCCGCGCGACTTGCCGCTGCGTCAGCGCTGATCCAGGATGCGCGCATGAACAACCACGGTCGCCATCCGGACAACCCGTCCTGCGTCATCACCTGCGCGTACTACGACGGTGACGGCAAGCGGCACGACATCAGCCTGGAGCAGATCAGCGATGTGCTGGAGCGCCCGGATGGCTTCGTCTGGGTCGGCTTGTACGAGCCGCAGGAATCGGTGCTGCACAAGTTGCGTGACGAGTTCGGCTTGCATGATCTGGCTATCGAGGATGCGCTCAAGGCGCACCAACGCCCCAAGGCCGAGAGCTACGGCAATTCGTTGTTTGTGGTGGTCAATACCGCGCAACTGGTCAACGAACGCATCCGCTACGGCGAGACGCATGCGTTCCTCGGCGCACGTTTTCTGCTGACCGTGCGCCATGGCGCGTCGCTGTCCTACACGCCGGTCCGCCATCGGGTCGAACGCGAGCCGGCGATGCTGCGCAAGGGCGCGTCGTTCTGTCTGTATGGCGTGCTGGACTTTGTGGTCGACAACTATCTGCCGATCATGGACGAGTTTCGCGACACGCTGGAAGGCCTGGAAAAAGACATCTTTGCCGACAATTACAAGCGCGAAACCGTGGTGCGCCTGTATGAGCTCAAGCGCGAACTCAACAAGATGCGTCTGGTGGTCGCCCCTTTACAGGACGTGCTGTCGCATCTCAAGCGCAATCCGGGCGCGTTGATCCATGACGAGGTCGGCATCTACCTGCGCGACGTGCTCGATCACGCCGTGCGCATCAACGACGCCATCGACACCTTGCGCGAGATGCTGGGCACCGCCTTGAGCGTCAACCTGTCGATGGTGACGCTGGCGCAGGGCGAAACCGTCAAGCGCCTGGGCGCCTGGGCCGCCCTGCTCGCCGCACCGACCCTGATCACCAGCTGGTACGGCATGAACTTCAGCCACATGCCCGAACTCGACAAGCCATACGCCTACCCCTTACTGGTGGGCGGTGTGGTGGCCTCGTGCCTGGTGCTATATCGCCTATTCAAGCGCGCCCGGTGGCTGTAGGCCGCTTTGCGGCCGGGATTGGGGAGTGGCGATTCGGGATTGGTTGGAGCGGGTTGGCTGGTTGCTGATCGAGCTTGAGTGATGGTTGAGTTTGAGCGCTGTTGCGTTTGATCGTTCGATCAATCCTGTTTGAAGGCTGGTGGTTTCTGTTGGCGCGCGCTAGCCAACGACCAGCTGATGCGTACCCTCATCCGCCCTTGGGGCACCTTCTCCCGATGGGAGAAGGAAGCG
This sequence comes from Xanthomonas sp. WHRI 10204, assembly GCF_040202875.1. NCBI lineage: Bacteria > Pseudomonadati > Pseudomonadota > Gammaproteobacteria > Lysobacterales > Lysobacteraceae > Xanthomonas > Xanthomonas sp. WHRI 10204. Next base: position 1,708,863 of record NZ_JBEGDW010000001.1, on the reverse strand, counting down.
CCGTTGCTTGACGAATCCCTACTCCCGAATCCCCACTCCCGGCACTCAAGCCACATAGATCGTCTTGATATTCATGAACTCGTGGATGCCGTGATCGGCGAGCTCGCGGCCAAATCCTGAGCGCTTGATGCCACCGAATGGCAGCCGTACATCGCTCTTGACCACCGAATTGACGAAGGCGGCACCGCACTGCAATTGCTGCGCGACGCGCTCGCCGCGCTTGGCGTCTGCGGTCCACACACTGCCGCCCAGGCCGAAGGTGGTGTCGTTGGCCACACGTATCGCTTCGGCTTCGTCGGCCACACGAATGATCGAGGCCACCGGGCCGAAGAATTCTTCGTCGTACGCCGGCATGCCGGGTGCGACCTGGTCGAGGATCGTGGCCGGGTAGCCGGCATGCGAGCCCGGCACCGGTGCGCCGCCCAGCAATACCTTCGCTCCCTTCTCCACGCTGGCCTGCACCTGCTTGTGTAATTCGTCGCGCAAATCGGCGCGTGCCATCGGTGCGAGCGTGGTGCTTTCCTGTTGAGGGTCGCCGACCACGCGCTCGGCGGCGGCGGCGACAAAGCGTTCGATGAATTGGTCGGCGATGGCATCGACCACGATGAAGCGCTTGGCGGCGATGCAGGTCTGCCCGCTATTGTCGAAGCGCGACTGCACCGCCGATTGCACGGCGTGCTCAAGATCGGCGTCTTCCAGCACCACGAAGGCGTCGCTGCCGCCCAACTCCATCACGCATTTCTTCAGCTGGTCGCCGGCATTGGCGGCCAGCGAGCGGCCGGCACGTTCGCTGCCGGTCAGCGTGACTGCAACAATGCGGTCATCGCGCAGCACATCGGCGGCCTGGTCGTTGTCGATATGCAGCACGTCGAAAACGCCCGGCGGAATGCCGGCAGCATCGAGCACGTCTTTCATCGCATCGGCGCAACGCGGCACGTTGCTGGCGTGCTTGAGCAGCGCCACATTGCCGGCCATCAGGCCCGGCGCAAGAAAGCGAAACGCCTGCCACAGCGGGAAATTCCACGGCATCACCGCAAACACGCAGCCCAGCGGTTCATAGCGCACATAGCTGGACTGCGCCTCGGTTGGAATCTCGCGCGGCGCCAGATACTCGGCAGCATGGTCGGCGTAATACGCGCAGGCCTGCGCGCACTTGTCGACCTCGGCCAGCGCTTCGCGGCGCAGCTTGCCCATCTCGGCGGTCATGATGCGCTGCAGGTCGTCGCGCCGTTTGGTCAACTCTTCGCCGACCCGGCGCAGCAGGGCGCCGCGCTCGGCCAAGGGCAGTGCTGCCCACTGCGGAAACGCCTTGGCGGAAGCGGCCAAGCGCGCCTCGATGGCGGCGGCGTCCAGCGTCTGCTGGGTATGTTCGACCTGGCCGTTGGCAGGGTTGACGGTGTCGTAGGACATGACGGTCTCCAGTTGCAAGACGCCCAATGCTAGTCGCCGGGAAGTTGCAGCCGCGTCACAACCACTGCAAATTGCTGCAACGCTGTGTTTACCCGCACCGCGACGCAATGCCGCACCTTCACCGCACAGCTCTCTGATCAATGACCGCTGGGATCACGCTCCCAGACGAGGTACCGAAAGCAGCCTTGCCCTGTTCAGACGGTCCAACCGCGCATTGCTCCAGCATGCGCTGTGGCAGCTTCATCCATCCATGGAAGACCACCACGATGCGCCGGAATCTCATTGCTCTCGTTGTACTTGGCACCAGTGCATGCCTGCCGGGATGTGCCGTCCTCCAGGACCTCTTGCGTGGCCCGCGGCCCGGCCGGGTTTGTCACCGTGCGCTGCAACAGCCTGATGCCCGATCCCGCGCAACCCTGCGAGGACGAGGCACTGCATGCGTGCTCGGACACTGCCATCCGCCAACTGATCACCGCGCAGTCGTCGCCGAACATGGTCACGATCTTTCCCGATAAGCGAAAGTCCAAGGACGACGGCAAGGACAACCGCAAGGACCGCGCCGATGAACAACCTAGAGTCGAGCAACACGGCTACGACATCAGGGCCGAGTATCAGTGCTACCTGACCAAGCCGCAGCCCTGGGACAACGGATACACGCCTCCGGCCAGGTAGCCGCCGCGGCTCCTACTGGTGTGCCCAGCGTCCGGCGGCCGTCGTAGCCGTCGTCCAGGTCGGTGGCTTGAGCGTTCGCACCTGTCTGATGGCCGCTTGCTGCAGTTCATTGGCCACACTAACGCGGGCACCTGCTCAGGGAGCCGCTTGCAGCGCCAGTTGCTGATCGCGCAGACGGCGTTTTTCGCTGCGTGCCAGCAGCCACCAACCGATCACTGCGGCGACCGACACCGCCAGCACCATCACTGTGGCCAGTGCGTTGATCTTGGGGCTGATGCCCAGCCGCACCGATGCGAACACCTTGATCGGCAGCGTGGTCGAACTCGGCCCGGCCAGGAAGCTGGCAATCACCACATCGTCCAGCGACAGCGTAAAGGCGAGCAGCCAACCCGATGCGAGTGCCGGGGCGATGATCGGCAAGGTGATCAGAAAGAACACCTTCAGCGGCGTGGCCCCCAGATCCATCGCGGCTTCTTCCAGCGAGCGGTCCAGCTCCTGCAGGCGCGAGGAAATCACCACGGTGACAAACGACACGGTGAAGGTGACATGCGCGACCCAGATCGCCACTGCCCCGCGCGGTGCGATGCCGAGCACGCCGCCCATCGAGACCAGCAACAGCAGGATCGACAAGCCGATGATCACCTCCGGCATCACCAGCGGTGCGGTGATCAGCGCACCGAACAGCGTTTTGCCGGGAAACCGCCGCATGCGCACCATCGCCATCGCGGCCATCGTGCCCAGCACCATCGATGCGCAGGCGGTCCAGAACGCAACTTCCAGACTGACCCAGGCCGCCTCCAGCAATTGCCGATCGCGCAGCAACTCGCCATACCAGCGCGTCGAAAACCCGCCCCACACCGTGGCCAGGCGCGAGGCGTTGAACGAGTACACCATCAGCAACAGGATCGGCAGATACAAAAACCCGAAACCCAGCGCGAGCACACTGCCGCCCAGCACGCGCCCACCGCGCGAGGCGCGCATCATGTCAGCCGCCCTTCCAGCTCGCGCTGCTGGTAACGGTGGAAGATCACGATCGGCACCAGCAACAACACCAGCATGACCGTGGCCACGGCAGCGGCCACCGGCCAATCGCGATTATTGAAGAACTCGCCCCACAACACGCGGCCGATCATCAAGGTGTTGGGGCCGCCCAGCATTTCCGGAATCACAAACTCGCCCACCGCCGGGATCATCACCAGCATGCAGCCGGCCACGATGCCGTTACGCGACAGCGGCAAGGTGATGCGCACAAATGCTTGCCACGGACGCGCGCCCAGATCGTAGGCCGCTTCCAGCAAGCGGTTGTCGTGCTTGACCAGATTGGCGTACAGCGGCAACACCATGAAGGGCAGATAGCAGTAGACGATGCCGATGTAGGCGGCGACGGGCGTGTACAGCAACTGCAATGGCTGCTTGATCACGCCCAGCGCCAGCAGCGCCTGATTGAGCAGGCCGTTGCCGTCGAGAATGCCGATCCACGCATAGACACGAATCAAGAACGAGGTCCACGATGGCAGCACCACCAGCATCATCGCCACGTTGCGGGTAGCCGACGGCAAGCGTGCGATCACATACGCCATCGGGTAGCCGATCAACAACGCCAGTGCGGTGGAGATCGCCGCGATCTTGATCGAGCCCAGGTACGCGGCCACGTACTGGCTGTCGCGCAGCAGCGCCAGATAATTGCCTAGATGCAGCTTGACGCTGAGGGCGCCATCGGCCGCAGATGCGAACAGCGGCGTATATGGCGGCATCGCGATGGCGCGCTCGGCAAACGAAATCTTCAGCACGATCAGGAACGGGATCGCGAAGAACACCAGCAACCACAGGTACGGCGCGGCGATCACGCCCCAACGCGCACCCGGCAAGCCGCGACGGGAAAGGCGCGGCCTCATGCGGTAAGCACCACGCCGTCGTCCTCGCCCCAGCCCACCCACACCGCATCGCCCCAGGTCAGCGCTTCGCTGGCCCAGCGCTGGCGATTGGCGAAGTTGGCCATCAGCTTGACCCCGCTGGGCAGCCGCACGTGGTAGACCGAATGGCTACCGAAATAGGCGATGTCTTCGATCACGCCCTGCGCCTTGTTGCAGGCCTGCGTGGGTTCGTCCTTGCCGATGGCGAGTTTTTCCGGACGCAGCGCAAACGCCACCGCTTGGCCTTCGAAGCCGGTGATACCGTGGCCGATACGGATAGGGGCGTCGAAGGCCGGCGTCTTCAGCGTGACGTAATCGGGCGCGTCTTCGGCGATGACGGCGTCGATCAGATTGACCGAGCCGATGAATTCGGCGGCGAACCGGTTGGCCGGTTGTTCGTAGATTTCATCGGGCGTGCCGACCTGCTGGATCCAGCCCTGATCCATCAGCGCGATGCGCGTGGCCATGGTCATCGCCTCCTCCTGGTCATGGGTGACCATCACGCAGGTGACCCCGGAGGTTTCGATGATGTTGACCAGTTCCAGCTGCATCTGCGAGCGCAGTTTTTTGTCCAGCGCGCCCATCGGTTCGTCCAGCAGCAGTAGTTTGGGTCGCTTGGCCAGCGAGCGCGCCAGCGCGACACGCTGCTGCTGGCCGCCGGAGAGCTGATGCGGCTTGCGCCTGGCCAACGCGCCCAGCTGCACCAGCTCCAGCATCTCGCCGACGCGGGTGGCGATGGCGGCCTTCGACAGGCCTTCCTGCTTCAGCCCGAAGGCGATGTTCTGCTCCACGCTCATATGCGGAAACAGCGCGTAGGACTGGAACATCATGTTGATCGGGCGCTCATACGGCGGCAGCGCGTCGATCGGCTGGCCATCGAGTGTGATGCGCCCCTTGGTGGGTCGCTCGAAGCCGGCCAGACAACGCAGCAAGGTGGATTTGCCGCTGCCCGACCCGCCCAGCAGCGCAAAGATTTCGCCCTTGCGGATCTGCAGGCTGACATCGTCGACCGCGACAAAGCCATCGAATTCCTTACGGACCTCGCTGATGGACAGGTAGCCGGCATCCGCAGGGGTGGACAGGGGCGGCAAGGCGTCGGTCAGTGACATGGTTCCTCTCGATGACGGCAAACGCAGGCGCCGGGGGTAGAGCCTGCGCGCCATGATGGCAAAAGCATGTATCGGCTGTCGGGCGCGTGCGCGTCTGCGCGTCTGCGCGTCTGCGGCTGAGAGTGACGATCAAGCGGCATTGCGGCAAGTGTCCGTGACTGCATCAGTGGTGACTTGTTTCGATTGGAGAAGACATCGCCGGGCAATACCAGCCAATCAAGCGGGGCCAACGCTAGACGAGCAGCTAACAAAACAACTGTGCTCAACGCCAGGCGGGCGGTGCTCAGTGCTCAGTGTTCGTTGCGGCATCTACCACTCGTACATTCCGGTTCCTCCGGGCCGTCCGCATCCACCTGACGATTGCTGGCTCCGTTGTGTTGGCCGCTCCAAGTTGGTCTGATCAACCGGATATCCGGATGCAGAACGCACGCCGTCCAAACGTGTAAGACGATGCGTAAATCGGTATGCAAGCCGTCCTCGTCGGTGCGTGTTTTGGTCCAGCAAAGTCCTGGTCTCCAAACTCACTGACGGGGCTTCTGCAAATTCCATCAACCCGATGACGTCCGTGCCACCAATCCTCCCGATGCAGACCGCATGCGCAACCCTCACCGACGCGCGGCAATGGCAATGGCAGCGCAGGCATGCATACATGCATGCCTGATTGAAGCCCATCGACCATAGACAACGGTCAACGCGTCTCCTGCGGCGCCTCGCTCCAGCCCAGACCCAGACTCTTTTGCAGCGCGACGTAGTTGACCAGTAACTGCACCTGCGCCTGCGCGGCGGCGTCCTGTGCGGACAACTGCTGGCGTTGCACGTCGAGCAGATCGATCGACGAGGTTGCGCCGGCATCGCGGCGTTGCTGCATCAGTCCGGCCGAGCGCGTGGCCGAGGCTTCGGCCTGGCGCGCGACCACCAGCTGCTTGCGCGCCGAACCGAAGCGCGACAACGCGGAGTTGGCGTCCTGCAATGCCGCCAGTACCGCGCCCTCATAAGCCGCCTCGCGGCCGGCATTGCCGGCACGCGCCTGTTCCACCTGCGCACGGGTCTTGCCGAAATCGAAGATCGACCAGCGCAGCATCGGCACTGCCAGGGTGGTCAGCGCATCGGAGTTGAAGTCGCTGGGCGAACCGGCTACCCAGCTCAGCCCACCCAGCAGGGTCACCTGCGGGAAGTAGCCATTCAACGCCTCGCCGATCTGCGCGCTGGACGCGGCCAGCTCGCGCTCGGCCTTGCGCACGTCGGGGCGACGACGGATCAACGCGCCGGCATCGTCCACGCGCACGTCGGTGGGCAACATCGGCAGTGGCTGCACCGCCGCCAGTTGCGCGTCCAACGCGCCGGGCTCGCGTCCGACCATCAGCGCGAGCTGGTCCAGCGCTTCCTGCAACTGCATTTCCAGCGGCAGGCGCTGCGCTTGCTGCTGCTGCACCTGGGTAGCGATCTGCTCCACCTGCAGGTCCGAGGACGCACCGCGCTCGCGGCGTTGACGGGTCAATGCCAGCGATTGGCCGATCTTGTCCAGGTTGGCATCGGCAATGGCGAGGCGTGCCTGCAGCCCGCGATAGTTGAGGTACACCTGCCCCACTTCGGCGGCGAGCTGCACCTGCGCATCGGCCAGCTCGGCTTCGGAGGCCTGCGCTTGCGCCAGCGCGCCCTCGGCGGCGCGACGACGGCGGCCGAAAAAATCCAGCTCCCAACTGGCATCGAAACCGGCGCTGTAGATCTGGGTCTTGTCCAGATCCAGTGCCTGATCGCCTGCAGCTGGCTGTTGACCGGGCTGGCCCTCCTGCAGCCCGCCCAGCGTGTCCACGATGGTCTGCGGCGGCTCGGCATAGGCGTAGATCGCACTGGCATTGAGCTTGGGCAAACGCTCGGCGCGGCGTTGCCGGGCCAGTGCGCGGTTGGCGCGCAGACGCGCTTGCGCCGCGCGCAGATTGGGGCTGTCGGCCAACGCCCGGGTCACCAGCTGGGTGAGCTGCGGGTCGTTCAATTGCTCCCACCAGTGGTTCAACGGCGCGGCGGCAACCACCTGCGCGCCGCTGGCGCGATGCAGCGCGGGCGCCTGCATGGCCGCATCGGCCACCGGCGGTGCCTTGGTGTAGTTGGGGCCGACCATGCAGCCGCCCAGCAACACGGCGCTCAGCGCCGCCGCCAGTGGCATGCGCATCGGGCGCAGGGAATCAGTGCATTGCAAGGTGCGCCCCCTTGGGTAACGGTTTGAGCAAAAAAGCCAGCGGGATCGTGCAGACCACGATCACGCCGAAGATCCAGAACAGATCGCTGTAGGTCATCACCAACGCCTGCTGTTGCACCAGTCGCGCCAACTGCGCGATCGAGCGGATGGCCGCCTCGCCACCGGCGCTGCCCTGCATCTGCGCGCTCAGGCCAGCCAGAAAGTCCTGCGCGCGCGTCGCATTGGCGGTGATCGCGCTACCGATGGTTTCGGTGTGGAAGGTCATGCGGCGCTCCTGGAAGGTGGAGATCAGCGCCAACCCGACCGAGCCGCCCAGGTTGCGGCCGGCATTGAACAGGCCCGATGCATCGCCGGCCAGCTCCGGCGGCACCGAAGAGATGGCCGCCTGATTGAGCGACATCATCGCCAGTGCCAACCCGCAGCCTTGCAGCAACTGCCCGGCAACGAAATGCGTGCCGACGGTGTCGGCGGTCAGCGACAGGTTGACGAAACACGCCGCGGCAAAACAGATCAGCCCGGCGATCACCAGGATGCGCACGTCCACCACGTCCAGCAGCTTGGGCATCATCGGCATCAGCAGCACGGTGGGCAGGCCGGACAGCAGCAGCACGTAACCGGCCTGCTCGGTGTTGTAGCCGGAGATCACCGCCAGAAACTGCGGAATCATGTACATCACGCCGAACAGGATCATGCCCACCGCCATGATCATGATGAACACCGCGCCGAAACTGCGATGCAGCAGCAGCGATAGACGGATCACCGGCGCGCGCTTGCGGAACTGGCCGACCACCAGGGCAATGAATCCGCTCAAGGCGATCAGGCTCAGCGTGTTGATTTCGCTGGACTCGAACCAGCGTTCGCGCTGGCCTTCTTCAAGCACGACGGTGAGCCCGCCCAAGCCCGCAGTCAGGCCGTAGATGCCCAGCCAATCGGCATTGAGCAGGCCCGCCCAATCGGCCTTTTCATGCTTAAGCCCCAGCAGCAGTAACGCCACCAGGCCGACGCAGATCGGCACGTTGATGAAAAACGCGTAATGCCAGCTGACGTTTTCGGTCAGCCAGCCACCGAGCAGCGGGCCGATCACCGGGCCCATGATCACAGTCATGCCGAACAAGGCGGTGCCCATGGTCTGCTGGCTGGGCGGCAGCCGGGTCGCAACGATGGTCAGCGCGGTAGGAATCAGCGCACCGCCGGCCAGCCCCTGCCCGACCCGGCCGATGATCATCATCGTCAACGAGGTCGACAACCCGCACACCACCGAAAACGCGGTGAACATCACCGCGCAGATCAGCAGGAAGTTGCGCAGCCCCAAGGTGCGCACGAACCAGCCGGTCAACGGGATCATGATGATCTCGGCGACCAGATACGCGGTGGAAATCCAGGTGCCTTCGGTGCCGCTGGCGCCGACCTCGCCCTGGATGGTGGGCAGCGCAGCGTTGACGATGGAGATATCCAGCGTCGCCATGAACGAGCCGATGGTGCCGGCCAGCACCGCCAGCCAGGCGCCCGGCTCGGCCTTCTCGCGAGTCGCGCTGCCGCCGGCACTCGGGCCGGTGGCTGCCGCTGCACTCACTGCGCGCGCTCCTGCTCCTGCACGCGGTCGGATTCTTTTTCAGCACGCTCCTTGGCGTCCTTGGCCGAGCGCGTGTCCACCGTCACTTCCACCGACATGCCTGGCACCAGCACCTTGCGCGCCTCTTCGCCGGCCAACACACGGATACGCACGGGCAAGCGCTGCACCACCTTGGTGAAGTTGCCGGTGGCGTTTTCCGGTGGCAACAGCGCGAACTGCGAGCCGGTCCCGGGCGACAGGCTTTCGACCTTGCCGTGCAGCTTCACCCCGGACAGCGCGTCGACCTCGATCTCGGCCGGCTGGCCGGGACGCATCAGGCCGACCTGGGTTTCCTTGAAGTTGGCGATCAGGTACAGCGATTCCTGCGGCACGATGGTCATGGTGCGGGTGCCGGCGGCCAGGAACTGCCCCACCTGCACGGTCTTGTCGCCGACGCGGCCGTGGATCCGGCTGGTCAGGCGCGTGTCTTCCACCGCGATGCGGGCCTGATCGGCGTCGGCGGTGGCCTGCTTCACCCCGGCCTGGGCCTGCTCCAGTTGCGCCGTGCTGGCCTGGATCTGGCTCTGCGCCCCTTTGGCCTGCGCCTGGGCCGCGTCGTACTGGGCGCGGGCGCGCGCCAGCTCGTGCTGCAGGCTTTCCTGATGCTCGTGGGTGTCGGCGCCTGACGCCGCCAGCGGCGCGAAGCGCTTCACTTCGGCCTGGGCGAAGGTGAGGCTGGCAGCGGCAGCAGTGACCTGGGTACGTGCCTGCACCAGCGCCGATTCCTGCGCAGAGACATTGGCCGTGGCCGCAGCGATATCGGCCTGGCGCGCGGCAATCGCGGCCTCGGCCTGCTGCAGGGTTGCCTGGTAAGTGCGGTCGTCGATCTGCAGCAGCGGCTGGCCGGCGTCCACGATCTGGTTGTCGCCCACCATCACCTTGGTCACATAGCCGCTGACGCGCGGCGCCACCGCCACCGAATCGGCCTGCAGATAGGCGTTATTGGTGTCCTGCATGTAGCGGCCCTTGATCAGGTAATAGGCCAGCCAGACCACCAGCAAGACCAGCACCAGCACGCCCACCAGGATCAGCGTCCACTTGACCTTGGGGTTCTTCAACGGCGAAGGCTTCTGCTCCTGGTCGTCGTGCGCGTCGGCGCCCTGCGCATCCGCGGTCTGGCTGCGGCCATCGTTGGACGGGTGGTCTGCTTGGTTGCTCAAAGGAAGCGTCCTGTAGGTCGTGGGCGATGCGCGCAGCGGCATGCCGCATCAGCGGCACGGCGAAAGCGGCGGAACCATGCAATTATTTGAACTCGTCAGTACAGGTTGCGTGATGAGGCCAGTCAGCTGGGGCTGAGGCTGGCCGGACGCGCGGTATGGCTCGGTCGGCGCGTGTCGGGCAGCCGCGTGCTGCACCCAAGCGTGCGCTCGCGATGCGATGCCGGTGCGCCAGCTGCACGCTGCCGCGACCAGATTTGCAGTGTCTCAGCCAATGATTGGCGTTTGATAAGGATGCGGCGGCCCGCGCCGCATCAGCGCCTGACGCCACGGCTCAGCGGCCGGTCTTGATCTCGGTCCACAGCCGCGTGTACAGGCGATCGACGTCCGGCGAGTTGATCGCGTAGGTGAACATCTTGGCGGTCACTTCCGGCGGCGGGTAGATGGTGGGGTCGTTGCGGATCGCCGCATCCACCAGCGGCGTGGCGGTGCGTACCGGGTTGGCGTAGTGAATGAAGTTGCTGTTGGCCGCGGCCACCTCCGGCTTCAACAGGTAATTGATGAAGGCGTAGGCGTTGTCAGCATGCTTGGCGTCCTTGGGGATGGCCAGCATGTCGAACCATTGCGGCGCGCCTTCTTTCGGAATGGCGTAGGCCACGTTGACGTTGTTGCCGGCCTCCTTGGCACGATCGCGCGCCTGGATGATGTCGCCCGACCACCCCACCGCCAGGCAGGTATTGCCATTGGCCAGCGAGGTGACGTACTGGCTGGAATGGAAGTTCTGCACGTACGGGCGGATGGTCTTGATCAGCGCGGCAGCCTTCTCGATCTCGGCCGGCACGCTGCTGTGCGGATCCAGGCCCAGATAATTCAGCGCGATCGGGATCATGTCCGAGGGCGTGTCCAGAATGGTGACGCCGCAGTCCTTGAGCTTGGACAGATTCTCCGGCTTGAACACCAGATCCCAGCTGTTGGCGACATCGGTACTGCCGAAGATCGCTTTGAGCTTGTCCACGTTGTAGCCGATGCCGGTGGTGCCGATCATGTACGGCACGCCATAGGCGTTGTTCGGGTCCTGCGCAGCGATGCGGCGCATGACGTCCGGATCCAGATTGACCAGATTCGGGATCTTGCTCTTGTCCAACGGCAGGAACACACCAGCCTGGATCTGCCGGCCGAAGAAGTTGAGCGTGGGCACCACCACGTCGTAATCGCTGCCACCGGCCAGCAACTTGGTTTCCACCATCTCGTCGCTGTCGAACACATCGTAGGTGACCTTGATACCGGTGCTCTTTTCGAACGCGGGGATCGTGTCTTCGGCGATGTAGTCGGAGTAGTTGTAGACGTTGAGCACCTTGGCCTGCGCATCGGCCTTGCCCGGCGCGCCACCGCCGCCACAGCCGGACAACAGGGTGATGGACAGGGTCAGGGCGAGCAGTCGCAGCGTCATGTGGGTCTCCAGGGCAGCGCGGTGGGAGCGGCCCGGCATCGCGGCCGGTCTGCGCCCAGCCTACCCACCGCGTCCGGGTTTGCACAGCGGGAGGTGCGTGGACCGGGGTTCGCGGTTTGACGCGCTGAAGCGTCGGGATTGGCGAAGGCCGGCCGCGGCGGTGGCGCTTGCTGCGCTGTGGTTGCGCTGCTCTGCGGCGGGAGGCCTGCCGCCGCGCTTACTTGCCCAACGCCTGCGCGGTGTCGTCCAACGCCGCCCAGGCCTTGTCGAACAGCTCGTCGACCTGCTCGCAGGTGATGATCAACGGCGGCGACAGCAGCATTGCATCGTAAGTGGCGCGCAGGATCAGCCCGCGCTTTAGCGCGAAGTCGCGGCACATCGCACCAACCCGTCCGCGCCCGGGGAAATATCGGCCGCGCTGGCGCTTGTCCGGCACCAGCTCCAGCGCGCCGACCAGGCCCGCGATCCGCGCCTCGCCGACCAGCCGATGCACACCCAACTCGGCCCAGCGCTGCGCCAGATACGGCGCGATCTGCGTGCGTGCTGTATCCACGATGCCTTCGTCCTGCAGCAGACGCAGATTCTCCAGCGCCACCGCCGCGCACACCGGATGCCCGGCATAGGTACCGCCATGCGCCAGCTCGCCGCCCTGCTGCTTGAGCACCCCGGCCACGCGATCGTTGAACATCGCCGCCGCCAGCGGGATGTAGCCGGAGGTGATGCCCTTGGCCAGCGTCATCACATCGGGCTGAAAGCCGAAGTAATCCGCCCCGAACCATTCCCCGGTACGCCCGAATCCGCAAATCACCTCGTCAGCCACCAGCAGCACGTCGTAGTGCCGGCAGATGCGCTGGATTTCCGGCCAATAACTGTGCGGCGGGATATAGACACCGATCGCCCCCATGATGGGTTCGCCGATGAACGCCGCCACGTTTTCCGGCCCGAGTTCGAGAATCCTGGCTTCCAGACGGCGCGCGGCAAGCAGCCCGTATTCGTCCGGCGCCATGTCCCCGCCATCGCCGAAATGATTGGGCGGCTCGATATGCACGATGCCCGGTATCGGCAACCCACCCTGCTTGTGCATGCCCTGCATGCCACCCAGGCTGGCACCGGCCATGGTGGTGCCGTGATAGCCATTGTGGCGACCGATGAAGACGTGTTTTTGCGGCTGCCCCTGCACCGCCCAGAAATGCCGCACCAGGCGCAGGATGGTGTCGTTGGCCTCCGACCCGGAATTGGCGAAGAACGCATGATTCAAATCGCCGGGCGTCAGTTCCGCGAGCTTGGCGGCCAGGTGGATGGTGGGCTCGGTGGTGCACTGGAAAAAACTGTTGTAGTACGCCAGCTGCTCCATCTGCCGCGCCGCCGCCTGCGCCAGCTCGGTGCGTCCATAACCCACATTGACGCACCACAACCCACCGAACGCATCCAGCAGCTTGTTGCCATCGGCGTCCCACACGTACACGCCCTCACCGCGCGTCAGGATGCGCGTGCCCTTGCCCGCCAACACCGCGTTGTCGTTGAACGGATGCAGATGATGCGCCGCATCGAGCTGCTGCAACGACCTGAGCACAGAAGGATCCACGACCTGCTCCACGCATGAGGAACCACGAGCATACCCACGCCCTGTTGCCGCACCGTGGACGGCATTGCAGATTGCCCTGCGAATCGCTGGCACGCCGCCAGACGGCTTGGCCGCGAGAACTAGCGCTGCCAACAACACCGCCCCCTCATCCGCCCTTCGGGCACCTTCTCCCGATGGGAGAAGGGAACGCCTTGCTGCGTGCGCGGTCTGCGCATTTCCTTCGCGGCGCCGGCCTCCTGCCAAGCACCGGCTGGCTTCCGCATGACATCGCTACACCTTGATGCGCTGACCTGTGCAGCGCTGATCTGCGCAGCGCTTTGCTTTGCTTTGCTTCGCTTCGCTTTGTTTAGCCTTGCTCCGCCTTGCCTTGCCTTGCCTTGCCTTGCCTTGCCTTGCTTTGCTTGCGCCCTTACGGGGCCCCATACCGCAGCGGCAAGGCCGGCAGATACAACCCGTAGGGCGGCGCGCATGGATGCGCGACGTTTTTGTAAGGGACATGGATGTCCCTTACAAAAATTTCTGCCGGACTTGCGCACCCGCAGCGCCTATGGCGCGGAGGGCGCGAGGACGGGGTGTGCTTTCTTTTTGGTTACTTTTTCTTTGCACAAGCAAAGAAAAAGTGACTCGCGCCCGAAGGGCGTGAAAGCCCTGCTCTGTTTTGAAGCTTTTAGAGGCACTGAAGCACACAAGCCAAGCTTCAACACCGCCTGACACCGCACCCTCATCCGCCCTTCGGGCACCTTCTCCCGGCGGGAGAAGGGAGCGCGCGGCAACACTCATCCGACCCACTCACACATTCAACAACAAAAACTCCCGCTCCCACGAACTGATCACCCGAAAGAACGTCTCATACTCCTTCCGCTTCACCGAGATATAGGCCCGCACAAACCGACGCCCCAACATCTCCTGCAACGCCTCGCATTTTTCCAACCCATCCAGCGCCTCACCCAACGAGCGCGGCAAATCGTAGCCCTGCTCCTTGCCGTTACTGCTGATCGGAGCGGTCGGCTCCAGCTTTTCGCGGATGCCCAATAACCCGCACGCCAATGTCGCCGCCATCGCCAGATATGGATTGGCATCGGAGCCGGCAAACCGGCTTTCCACCCGCATGTTTTGCGGCGCATCGATCGGCACCCGCAACCCGCAGGTGCGGTTGTCGAAGCCCCACAGCACATTGCTTGGCGACACCTCGCCGAACATCAGCCGCCGGTACGAATTGACGTTTGGCGCTAGCAGCCCCATCGCCATCGGAATGTATTTCTGCAGCCCGCCCAGATAATGCGCAAAGGTGTCGCTGAACCCGCCCTCGCGCTTGCCGCTGAACACGTTCTTGCCGGTGCCGGCATGCAACAGGCTCTGGTGGATATGCATCGCACTGCCGGGCTCGGTTTCCATCGGCTTGGCCAGAAATGTCGCATACACCCCGTGCCGCAGCGCCGCTTCGCGCATGGTGCGCTTGAACAGAAACACCTGGTCGGCGCGCGATAAGGCGTCGGCGTGGGTGAAGTTGACTTCCAGCTGCGCGGCGCCGGATTCGTGGATCAAGGTATCCACGTCCAGCTCCATCGCATCGCAATAGTCGTACATCAGATCCAGGATCGGGTCGAACTCGTTGACCGCATCGATCGAATACGACTGCCGCGCGGTTTCCGGGCGACCGGAACGCCCGGCCGGCGGCAGCAACGGGAAGTCGGGATCGGTGTTCTTCTGCACCAGAAAGAACTCCAGCTCCGGCGCCACCACCGGCTGCAATTTGACCTCGGCGTAGGCCTCCAGCACGCGACGCAGCACATTGCGCGGCGCCAGTTCGTGCGGCTGGCCGTCCTTGGTGTAGCAATCGTGGATGACCTGCGCGGTGGGGTCGGCGGCCCACGGCACCATGCGCACGGTGGACGCATCCGGGCGCAAATGCATGTCCGAGTCCGACGGCGAGGTCAGTGCGTAATAGTCGTCCGGAAAGTCGCCGGTGACCGTGGTGGCGAAGATGCCTTCGGGCAACCGCGTGCCGTAATCGTGCGAAAACTTGTCGGCCGGAATGATCTTGCCGCGCGCATTGCCGGTGATGTCCGGCACCAGGCATTCGACCTCGGTGATGTGGCGGTCCTTGAGCCAGCGGCGCAATGCGCTCTCCGGCTGCTTGGGCGTGGATTTACGCGAACGTGTGCGGATCGACATACAACCTCACTGACCGCGCTGAGCGGCGTAACGGCGACAGGCCTCGCCGAAGGACTGAAAGATGGCACGGTAGAACGGATGCTGTGTGACACGCCATTCCGGATGCCACTGCACGGCGAGTAAAAAGCCAGGTCCCGGGCCGCGAAAGGCTTCGATCAAACCATCGGGAGCGGTCGCTTCGACCAGCAGGCCGTCGGCCAGCGTGGCGATGCCCTGCCCGTGCAATGAGTTGACCCACACCTCGGCCGAGTCGCTCATGCCAGCCAGCCAGCCGCCCGGCTGCAACTGCAGCGGATGCGCGGGGCCGTATTGCACGTCCAGCGGCGCGTTACGGTCTTCGCGATGATCGGCCAGACCGGGTACCGCATGCACGCGTTGATGCAGGCGTCCACCGAGCGCGACATTGACCTCCTGCAGCCCACGACAGATCGCCAGCACCGGCAGGCCGCGCGCAAGCGCCTGCGGGATCAACCCCAGGCTGGTGGCATCGCGCGCGGCATCGTGCGGGTTGCCCTCCCAACTGGAGTCGTCGCTGTAATGATGCGGTTCGATATTGCTGACCGCCCCGGTGAGCAACACGCCGTCCAACCGATCCAGCCACACGCCGGCCTCCAGGCTGGGCTGCAGACTCGGCAGCAGCACCGGCGTGGCACCGGCCGCGTCGACGACCGCACGGATGTATTTTTCGCCGGCCGCCAGAAACGGATGCGGCCCTTGCGCGATGCGATCGGTCGGCAATCCGACCAACGGTACGACAGCCATGCAGACATCCCGATGCGGTGCGTTGAACGGCAGATGCGCTCGAACTTACCGCGCCACCGCCGCCATTGCCACCGCTGCACCGTTGCCTGATCGCAAACGATCACGCGTGCTTTGCTAGGCTGGGCGGCGACTTCGCAGGTGGTGCCCATGGCTTCCGAGAACTCCGTCGCATCGCTGCCCGCTGCCGATGCCGCCACCCTGGCGCGTATCGCCGGCTGCCACTCCGTCGACCTGTTATTGCCCGACACCAACGGTGTGTTGCGCGGCAAGCGCGTCACTGCCGATGCGCTGCACAAGGTCTACCGCGATGGCGTATGCCTGCCGATGTCGCTGATCGCCACCGACATCACCGGCAACACCGTGGAAGAAACCGGGCTTGGCTATGCCATCGGCGATGCCGACCGCATCTGCCGGCCGATCGAGGGCTCGCTGCGCCCGGTACCGTGGGCGCCGCAGCCGATGGCGCAGCTGCTGCTGGCGATGCACACGCCAGACGGCAGCCTGTTCGAGGTCGCGCCACGCGCGGTGCTGCAGCGGGTGTTGCACGGCTTTGCCGCACTCGGGCTGACCCCGGTGGTGGCGGTGGAGCTGGAGTTCTACCTGTTCGATGCAGTGCCCGATGCGCAGGGGCGCCCGCAGACCCCGCGCGACCCGGTCACCGGCATCCGCAGCGACAGCACCCAGGTGTACGCGTTGCAGGATCTGGACGATCACCGTGGCTTTACCGATGCGGTCACCGCTGCGTGCCGCCAGCAAGGCATCCCAGCCGACACCGCCGTGGCCGAGTACGCACCGGGCCAGTTCGAAATCAACCTGCAACATCGCGCCGATGCGCTGGCCGCCTGCGACGAGGCGATCCTGCTCAAACGCACCATCAAGGCCATCGCGCAGCAGCAGCGCATGCTGGCCAGCTTCATGGCCAAGCCGTTCCCCGGCCAGGCCGGCAGTGGCTTGCATCTGCATGTGAGCCTGCTCGATGCCGACGGGCACAACGTGCTGGCCGGCGAGGCCGAGATGCCCACCGACCGCCTGCGCCACACCATCGCCGGGCTGCAGCGGCATGCGGACGCATCGCTGCTGTTGTTCGCGCCGCACGCCAACAGTTACCGACGCTTCGTCAGCAATGCCTTCGTGCCGTTGGATGCCAGCTGGGGCTTCAACAACCGCACCGTGGCGCTGCGCATCCCGCACAGCGATGCCCGCAACACGCGCATCGAACATCGCATTGCCGGCGCCGATGCCAACCCGTATCTGGCCGCAGCCGCGGTGCTGGCGGCTATGCTCGACGGCCTGCAGCAGCCCGCCGAACCCACGCCGCCGATCACCGGCAATGCCTATGCGCAAGGAATCTTCCAGCCACGCACCTGGCAGGGCGCGATCGATGCGTTTGGTTCCAGCGACTTAATCGGCGCCCAGCTAGGCACGCAGTTTCAGCATGTGTTCGGGCAACAGAAACAACGCGAGCTGCTCGACTACCAGGCGCAGGTGCCGGACGTCGATTACGCCCGGTACCTGCGGACCGTGTGATGGGCAGCCCGGCCACCGCGCTGCCGCACGCCGACACCGCGGAGGGCGGCTACCCGGACAGCTGGTACACGCGCAGCGCGCCCGCACTGCCCGCGCAACCGCGCCTGCGCGGCGCAGAGCGCGCCGATGTCTGCATTCTCGGCGCCGGTTACACCGGACTGACTGCGGCGCTCGCGCTGGCCGAAGCCGGCTACCGGGTCGTCGTGCTGGAGGCCCGGCGGATCGGCTGGGGCGCATCCGGTCGCAACGGCGGCCAGGCCATCGTCGGCTACGGCTGCGAACAGGAGACGCTGGAAGCATTGGTCGGCGATAAAGATGCGCGCCTGTTGTTCGACTTCTCGCGCGACGGCATGCGCCTGCTACGCCAGCGGATCGAACGCCATGCCATTGCCTGCGACTGGCGCGATGGTCATGCCCATGTCCCGCTCAAGCCGCGCCAGGTGCGGGCGCTGCAGCACGGCATCGTGCGCATGGCGCAGCGCTACGACTACCCGCTGGAGTGGTGGGACCGCGCCCGCACCCGCCAGGTGCTCGACAGCCCACTGTATCTGGGTGCGATGTTCGACCCCGCCAGCGGCCATCTGCATCCGCTGGCCTATGCATTCGGCCTGGCGCGAGCGGCACTGGCGGCTGGCGTACGCATCTTCGAAGACTCGGCGGTGACCCGCCTGGACCCTGGCGCGCAGGTCACGATGCACACGGCCGATGGCAGCGTGACCGCAGACTTCGGCGTGATTGCCGGCAATGCCTTGCTGCACGGCATCGCCGCGCCGCTGGAGCAGCGCATCATGCCGGTCGGCACCTACGTGGGTGCCACCCCGCCGCTGGGCCAGGCGCGCGCACGCGCGCTGATCGGCAACGACATGGCGGTGGCCGACACCAATTGGGCGCTGGATTATTACCGGCTCAGCGCCGATCACCGGCTGCTGTTCGGCGGGCGCGCCAGTTATTCGTCGCGCCCGCCGCCAAGCCTGAATCGCTTGATGACGCAGCGTATGCACACGGTGTTTCCGCAGTTGCGCGAGGTACCGCTGGAGACCGTCTGGGGCGGCTACGTGGACATCTCCCGCAACCGCGCGCCGCACTGGGGCCGGCTCGCGCCGACTGTGTATTTCGCGCAGGGCTTCTCCGGCCACGGTGTGGCAGCCACCGGTCTGGCCGGACAGGTGATCGCCGAGGCCATCGCTGGCCAGAGCCAGCGGCTGGACGTGTTTGCGCGTATCCCGCACCGCCCGTTTCCCGGCGGGCAGCGGCTGCGCACCCCACTGCTGGTGGCGGCCATGAGCTGGTACCGGCTGCGCGACGCGCTGTGGTGACCGCACCCCCGGGTCCATCGCGCAAGCTGCAACGCAGCGCTCAAGTTTTGGCGAGCAGAGCCGTTAGCTGATCTGACGGTTCGATCCACACGGCCAGCCGATGTCCCCAGGTACCCTACATCGCAATAGTGAAAGCGCAGTTCTGCCGCAACGCGTGTTGCTGGTGGAAAACTCGCGCACGTTCACCAGCATGCTGCGCGCAGCCATCGAGCAACGCGTGGAACTGCCGGTCACGGTCGTTTCGACCCTGGCCGAAGCGGCGCGCGTGCTCGACGAAGAAGATGGCTGGTTCCTGGTCCTGACCGGCCTGGTGCTGGTCGACGGCGACCGCGACAAGGTCGTGGAGTTCTTCCTCTCGCGCAACCTGCCGACCGTAGTGGTCAGCGGCGTATACGATGAGGATCTGCGCCAGCGCGTGCTGCAGCAGCAGATCATCGATTACGTACTCAAGAACGCACCGGGCAGCATCGAATATCTGGCCTGGTTGGTGCAGCGCCTGGAGCGCAATCGTCGCATCGGCGCGTTAGTGGTGGACGATTCGTTGTCTGCTCGTACCTACGCCGCCGCACTGCTGTCGATGTACGGCTACCGCGTGGTGCTGGCCGCCGACGGCGCCGCCGGACTGGAAGCAATCGAACGCGACCCCGACATCCGCCTGACCATCGTCGATCAGGAAATGCCCGGCATGGAAGGCGTGGAATTCACCCGCCGGCTGCGTGCGTTGCGCTCGCGCGACAAGGTCGCGGTGATCGGCATCTCCGGCAACAGCGACTCGTCGCTGATCCCGCGCTTCTTGAAGAACGGCGCCAACGACTTCCTGCGCAAGCCCTTCTCGCGCGAAGAATTCTTCTGCCGCGTCTCGCAGAACGTGGACCAGCTGGAATTGATCGGCACGCTGCAGGATCTGGCCACACGCGATTTCCTCACCGGCCTGCCCAATCGGCGTTACTTCCTGGAACAAAGCCAGCGCGTGATCCCGCAGTTGCTGTCGCAGGACCAGACGGTGACCGCGGCCATGCTGGATATCGATCACTTCAAACACATCAACGACACCTGGGGCCACGAAGCCGGTGACCAGGCGCTCCGCGCGGTGGCCGCATCGGTCTCCGGGCATGCACGTCCGCAGGACCTGGTGGCGCGTTTCGGTGGCGAAGAATTCTGCCTGCTGGTGCCGGGGCTGGATGCAGCCAACGCCACCAGCTACTTCGAAACCCTGCGCGAACGCATCAGCGCACTACGCGTCCGCGTCGGCGACGACACGCTGAGCATGACGGTAAGCATCGGCGTGTGCATCGCGACCGAAGGCGACCAATCGCTGCATTACCTGTTGAACGAAGCCGACAAGTATCTGTACCTGGCCAAGGCCGGCGGCCGCAACCAGGTACGCTTGGCGGGCTGAACGCCGCACGCTTGCACCAACACGACGGCCGGCCAGGGCGCACCTCAAAGCGCGTCTTTCTCTAGCTCCCGTAGGAGCGCACCCGGGCGCGACGACGCGTTACAGATAGCACCTCTGCGCGCACCAGCCCGCGCCTATGCCAGGCGCGTACCCAACAGCATCTATCGACGCGATCGCCGCACCATCGTCAGCGCGAGCAAACTCAACACCGCGGCACCGCCCAGGTAGTAACCCACCGCTTGCACCCCGTAGCGCGCCGCCAGTTGCGTGGCCACATATGGCGCCGGGGCCGCACCCAGGATGCTGGCCAGATTGAACGACAGCGACGCGCCGGTATAGCGCACCTCGGTGGGATACAACTCCGCCAGCAAGGTGCCGCAAGGACCATAGGTCAGCCCCATGAAAAAGAAGCCCAGCCCAAGAAAGGCCAACACCTGCAACGGGTGATCGGCCTGGAACAACGGCGCAAACGCCAGTCCGAACGCAACGATGGCGATGCTGGCCAGCATCATCGCCAACGGTGCGCCATGCCGATCGCCGAACTTGGCCGATAACGGAATGCCCAGCGCAAAGAACACGATGCCGGCCATCTGCAGCAGCAGGAATTGTTCCTTGTCGTAGCCCAGCGTCTTGGTGCCATAGCCCAATGCGAACACGGTCATCAGATAGAACAACACGAAGGTGGCAAACGCACCCAGCGTACCGATGATCAACGCCGGCCAATGCTGCGAGATCACGGTGCCCAGCGGCAGCCGTACCCGCGTCTGACGATCCAGGGTCTTTTGAAAATCCGGTGTTTCGGTAATGCTCAGGCGTACCCACAGCCCGGTCAGCACCAACAAGGCGCTGGCCAGAAACGGCACCCGCCAGCCCCACTGCATGAAGGCCGCATCGTCCAGCAATGCGCCCATGCCAAGGAAGGTGCCGGTGGACAGCAAAAAGCCCAGCGGCGCACCCAGCTGCGGAAACATGCCGTACCACACGCGCTTGCCCGGCGGTGCGTTCTCGGTGGCCAACAGCACGGCGCCGCCCCACTCGCCGCCCAGGCCCAGCCCTTGACCGAACCGGCACAGCGCCAGCAGCAACGGGGCCCACACTCCGATCTGCGCATAGCCGGGCAATAGACCAATGGCGACCGTGGATAAGCCCATCGTCAGCAACGCCGCCACCAGCGTGGCCTTGCGGCCGACCCGATCGCCGAAGTGGCCGAAGACCGCCGAGCCCACCGGTCGCGCGATGAAAGCCACCGCAAAGGTCGCCAACGACTGCAGCATCGCTGCACTGCCATCGCCGGCCGGAAAGAACAAGGTCGGGAACACCAGCACCGCAGCGGTGGCATAGATGTAGAAATCGAAGAACTCGATGGTGGTGCCGATCAGGCTGGCAAACAGCACGCGCGCAGGCGAATTGACGGGCGTGGCGAGTGGCACGGCGGCAGTCATCGTGAGTCGCTGTCCAAAAGGAGATAGCGCATTCTCGCAGACTGCGCCTTTCCTTGCCGCGGGCTTGCTGCAGTTGCGGTGGTGAGAGGTCCACTTTCCCTCACCGCATGCGTTCGATCGTCACGCGGATCAGAAACGCTCTCGAATGGACACAAATGTTCGGAAAAACGCATTCATGGCAGAACCGTATCGAACTAGCATATGAGTCGATTCAATCGATTCAGCCATTTCATATTTCAACGGCGAAAGGCTCAGCTCCATCCAGCCGGCGCCGCCTCACCCTGAACTTTTTTAAATTCTGGAAAAACACGCCATGCAAAAATCACTGAAAAAGCGTCCATCGGCGACCGTACCACTGGCGGCCATCCTCGGTCTTTTCTGCCTTTTTGGCGCATCCGCCGCACAGGCTGAACGCCACTACATCTCGATTGAAGCGGCGCATGAAAACTGGAAGGTCACTGCGCAGCTGAAAGCACCTGATGGAAAAACACTATACACATGGAACGCAGGCCGTAAAGGAAGCCAGCAAGTTCATTGGAATTTCAATTATGGCGGCGATAATGCATCCTTGGATCTGACGATTACCACTCAGGATGGAAGGAATCATACATTCGCACTGCACACTGCGAACCAGGATCTGTGCATCGAATTTGTCGGCCACCCAGCCTTCCCTTTCAGCAAGTCTTGCGATTGATTCCCGCTTCCCGGACGTGGGTAGGCGAATGGATGTGAAGTGGCTGCTAGCGTGCTGAGAAATCTGCCCGCAAGCCGCCCCGCTGGTCCAGTCCGCGCCTCTTCTCCCACTTGATGGAGTAAACGGTGCGAAACGAGTGTCTCTGCACCGCTGAAACGATTCCAATCTCAACGCAATCGAACAACGTGCCCTAATCGGAGTCCGCCAACGATTGGCGCTGTCTGCATTCCCTATCACCAGCCGGCGTCAATGCCGCGAACTGCCGCTCACCGCGTTCGTCGACCCGTATCCAACCCGGGCCTGGCTGGCCATCCAGGTTGGCACTGCCCAGCCACGCGAGCGTGCGCAACAACACGCTCATGCGCACGCCCAGCTGCTTGCACAGCCGCGACAGCGACACGCCCTCGGGCGTGTCGGCCAGCGCCTGCAGCAGCTGCGCGGTGAGCTGCGGATCAGCGGACAAGCACCGCTCCGATATCGCGCGGCGCCGCGTCGGCGGTTTCGGCGCGATGCGGCAGCACGATCACCGGAATCGACTTGGAGGTCGGCGTACGTGCTTCGTCGGCAAAACTCGACAGCGGCACCAGCGCATTGGTTTCCGGGTAATACGCGGCCAGACAGCCGCGCGGAATGTTGTAGTCCACCAGCAAGAAGCGCCGCGCCTCGCGATGCACGCCGTCTTCGCACAGGCTTTCCAGATCCACCCAATCGCCGGCCTTCATGTTCAACGCGGCGATATCGGCGCCGTTGATGAACAGCACGCGGCGCTCGCCGAACACGCCGCGGTAGCGATCGTCCAGCCCGTAAATAGTGGTGTTGTACTGATCGTGCGAGCGCGTGGTGGCGAGCGTAAACACCATCTGATCGCCCCGCGAACGACGCGCGCGATGGATCGGGTTGTCGGTGGGCACCGCGTGCGCTTTGAACACCGCACGCTGCTCGGGCGTGACCCAGTTACGGTCGCGCGCGGTGTTGGACAGGCGGAAGCCGCCCGGCGTGCGCACGCGCTGATTGAAGTCGGCAAAGTCCGGGAACACCTGCGCGATCAGCTCGCGCACGCGGTCGTAATCGCCCACCAGCCAGCGCCAGCGGATCGCGCTGCGCGCGCCCAACGTGGCTTCGGCCATGCGCGCCACGATCGCCGGCTCGGACAGCAGATCCGGCGAGGCCGGCGGATTGATGCCGGCCGACAGGTGCACCATGCTCATCGAATCCTCCACCGTCACGCCTTGCGAGCCGGCGTCCTGGATATCGATTTCGGTACGCCCCAGGCACGGCAGGATCAACGCATCGCGCCCATGCACCAGGTGGCTGCGATTGAGCTTGGTGGTGACATGCACGGTGAGTTCGCAGTTGCGCAGCGCGCGGTGCGTGGCATCGGTATCCGGCGTGGCGGCGGCAAAATTGCCGCCCATCGCGAAGAACACCTTGCCGCGCCCATCCAGCATCGCCTCGATCGCACCCACGGTGTCGAAGCCGTCTTCGCGCGGCGGCGCAAACCCGAACACCGACTGCAGCTTGTCCAGAAACGCAGCCGGCGGTTTTTCGTAGATCATCATCGTGCGGTCGCCCTGCACGTTGCTATGCCCGCGCACCGGGCACACGCCTGCGCCGGGGCGGCCCAGGTGGCCGCGCAGTAGCAGCAGGTTGGTGATCATGTGGATGGTGGCCACCGAGTGCTTGTGCTGGGTAATGCCCATGCCCCAGCACGCGATGACGCGCTCGGCCTTCAGATAGATCTCGCCGGCCTTGCGCAACTGCGCTTCGTCCAGGCCGGATTCTTCGACGATGGTGTCCCAGGCTTCCGCATGCACATCGGCAGCGAATGCGTCGAAATTAGCGGTGTGCTCGGCAATGAACTCCAGATCCAGCAAGCGCGGCGTGCCATCGCGCTGGGCCTGCGCATCGCGCTCCAGCACATGCTTGATGATGCCCTTCAACGCCGCCAGGTCGCCGCCGATCTTGAGCTGGAAATAATCCGAGGCGATGCGCGTGGAACCGTTGTGCAGCATCTCCAGCTTGTCTTGCGGGTCGGCGAATTTTTCCAGCCCGCGCTCGCGCAGCGGATTGAACGCGGCAATCGCCGCGCCGCGCTTGGAGGCCTGACGCAACTCGCCCAGCATGCGCGGGTGATTGGTGCCCGGGTTCTGGCCGAAGATGAAGATCGCATCGGCCAGCTCGAAATCGTGCAACGACACCGTGCCCTTGCCCACCCCGATCTGCGAACGCAGCGCGGTGCCCGATGGCTCGTGGCACATGTTGGAGCAGTCCGGGAAGTTATTGGTGCCGAACTCGCGCACGAACAACTGATACAAAAACGCCGCTTCGTTGCTGGTGCGCCCTGAGGTATAGAAGATCGCCTCATCCGGAGTCGCCAGGCCATTGAGATGGCCAGCGATCTGCGCAAACGCATCGTCCCAGCTCACCGGCACATAGTGGTCGGTGGCGGCGTCGTAGCGCATCGGGTGGGTCAACCGGCCCTGCCCTTCCAGCCAGTAGTCGCTGTACTGCGATAACAGGCTGACGCTGTGCGAGGCGAACAATTCCAGCCCGGCGCGGCGCGCGGTGGATTCGGCGGCCACGGCCTTGGCGCCGTTTTCGCAGAATTCGAAGGTGGAGGTATGGTCGCGATCCGGCCAGGCGCAGCCCGGACAATCGAAGCCGTCCGGCTGGTTGGCATGCAGCAGCGTCTTGGCGCCCTGCACTGCGATGTCCTGTTCCATCAGGTGCTTGGCCACCGAGCGCAATGCGCCCCAGCCGCCCGCGGGATTGTCGTACTGCTTGATGGTTTTCTTGCTCATGCGGGCTCTCCCACGGCAACGCCCAGATCCAGGCGTTGTGGATGGCTGTAAACAACACAATCGTGATTGCGGGCAAACCCGATCAGGGTCAGTCCCGCGCTGTCGGCCAGGCTGATCGCCAGCGCGGTAGGTGCCGAAATCGCTGCCAGCAGCGGAATTCGGGCCTGCGCGGCTTTCATGGCCATTTCATAACTGGCGCGGCTGGTGACCACCGCAAACCCTTGCGATGCATCGATGCGCGCGCGCGCCAATGCACCGATCAATTTGTCCAACGCGTTATGGCGCCCGACGTCTTCGCGCACCAGCTGCACCACGCCGTTCGCATCGGCCCAACCGGCGGCGTGCACCGCGCCGGTCTGCGCGGCGATCGGCTGCTGCGCATGCAACGCATCCAGCGCACGCGCCAACGCATCGGCGTCGATCTGCAGCGTCGACTGCACGCGCGGCGGCACACGCAGCACCGCCTCGATCGATTCATTGCCGCACACGCCGCAACCGCTGCGTCCATCCAGATTGCGCCGCCGCTGGTCCAACGCGGCCGCGCGCTCGGGCGGGATCTCGATCTGCAGCGAAGCGCCTTCCAGAAAGGTCTCCACCGCGACCACGCGCAAGTCCTGCGCGTGATCGACGATGCCTTCGCTCAGCGAGAACCCGAGCGCGAAATCCTCCAGGTCCTCCGGCGTCGCCATCATCACCGCGAACGGCACCTGGTTGTAGATCAAGGCAACCGGCATTTCGGCCGCCACCATGTCCTGCACCGTGGCACCGCGACCGCCGCGATGGCGGACAACCGTGCGCACCACACTACCGGGGCGCACTGTGCGGGAAGACGGACTGGTCATTTCACCTCAGTGGAACAGCACAAAGGCTTTCTGCAGCGTCACCCAGATACCGAACGCCATCGGGATGCCAACCGCCAACCAAGCGAACGCGACCACTGCGGGGTTGCCGCCATGCCCGATCCGCGCCATCTGTTCCGGCGGCAGCACCGCATGCCCGCTGCGGTCGACCTTCTCGTGCGCCAGCTGCTTTTCGCGTGCCAGTTCGTCGGGCGTCATGAAGTGACGCGCAGCCACCGGGCGCACCAACAAATTGCAGATCAGGCCGAGCACGAGCATGCCGGCGAGGATGTACATGGTGGTGTTGTAGACCTGTGACGGTGGGCTGCCGTGCGCCAGCTGGTACTCGCGCATGTAACCCACCACCACCGGGCCGAGGATGCCGGCGGTGGCCCAGGCGGTCAGCAGACGGCCGTGGATGGCGCCAACCATCTGGGTCCCGAACAGGTCGGCCAGATAGGCCGGAATGGTGGCGAAGCCGCCGCCGTACATCGACAGGATGATGCAGAAGATGCCCACGAACAGCGCAATGCCGCCCACGCCACCGGCCGACGGCGCCGCTGCGTACAGGCAGATGCCCAGCAGGAAGAACAGCGTGTAGGTGTTCTTGCGGCCGAGCTTGTCGGACATGCTGGCCCAGAAGAAGCGGCCACCGATGTTGAACAGGCTGAGCAGACCGGTGAAGCCTGCGGCGATCGCCGCGATGCTGGCCAGCTGAGCCGTATCCAGGCTGCCGAAGCCAATGTCCACGCCGATCAACCGGCCGCCGAACACTTCCTGCAGCATCGGCGAGGACATACCGATCACGCCGATACCGGCCGAGACGTTCAGGCACAACACGCCCCACAGCAGCCAGAACTGCGGAATGCCCCAGACCTTGCTGACGTGCACGTGGTTGGCGGTGATCATGGCGTTGGTGCTGGCCACCGGCGCGGTCCAGCCGGCCGGGGTCCAACCGCTCGGCGGCACGCGATACCCGAAGGCGCCGGCCATCATGAAGACGAAGTACAGCGCGGCCATGACCAAAAAGGTTTCCATCACGCCCACCGAGGTGGGTGTGGCGAAATGGCGCATCAGCGCATCGGCCAGCGGGCTGCCGATCATTGCGCCGCCGCCAAAGCCCATGATCGCCATGCCGGTCGCCATGCCGCGACGGTCCGGGAACCATTTGATCAGGGTCGACACCGGCGAGATGTAGCCCAGCCCCAGACCGATACCACCGATCACGCCCGAACCCAGCCACAACATCCAGATCTGATGGAAGTGGATACCGGCCGCCGAAATCACCAGGCCGCCACACCAGCACAGCGCCGAAACCACACCGGCCTTGCGCGGGCCGGCACGTTCCAGCCAACCGCCCCAGATCGCCGCCGAGCAGCCCAGCAGCACGAAGAACAGGGTGTACATCCACTGCAGCTCGCTGATCTTCCAGTCGCAGGTGGTCGCCACCATGCGCGCGAACAGGCCCATGTCGGCCGGGCAGGCAATCGCTTCGGTGATCCCCAGCGCCTTGGACAGCGGCAGCCAGAACACGCTGAAGCCGTAGGCCATGCCGATGCACAGATGGATCGCCAGCGCAGCCGGCGGGACCAGCCAACGATTGAACCCCGGACGCGCAATGATGCGCTCCTTGGATAGCAGACCGGCGTCTGCGCCACTGGCTGTCGCCACGGTGGACCCTTGCGTCATTCCCATTCCCCAAAAATAAAGTGCGATGAACTGCGATAAAGACGATTGACGGCTGCGATCGTTTAGCGTGTTGCGATATAAGCAGCGGCGACGACCAGGCCCAACCAGCGGTTGTCTGGCGCATCATCGGCAATCCTTGCAGCTTTGCAATGCTTGGCGACGCCTCGCAGCGTTCCAACGCATTGCCACACACACGCCACGCAAGCGTTCCTTGAGATTAGCGGCCGGCGCTGCGACTAATTGACTAGTTCTTATGCATTAGATCGATGGGCATCCGCCAGGCCTGCGCGGGCATATCGCCCATTCCTGCCAGCGGCGGGGTGACGCCCGAGGCGATGGCTGAGTACAGTCGGGCGACCCCCGTGACGGAGCCGGCCATGCACGACCCACTTCCGCGCGACGATGCGCCTGCGCTGCAGACACCGACGCAGCTGGATGCGTTCTGGATGCCGTTCACCGCCAACCGGCAATTCAAGGCACGCCCTCGCCTGCTCGCCTCGGCCGCCGGCATGTACTACCGCGATGTCGACGGCCGGCAGATCCTGGATGGCACCGCAGGCTTGTGGTGCTGCAATGCAGGACACGCGCGCGAACGCATCGTGGCGGCGATCCGCGCGCAGGCCGGCACGCTGGATTTCGCCCCGACCTTTCAGATGGGCTCACCGCTGCCGTTCGTGCTGGCGCAGCGCCTGGCCGCCATCGCGCCGCCCGGCCTGGGCCATGTGTTCTTCACCAACTCCGGCTCGGAGGCGGTGGATAGCGCGATGAAGATCGTGCTGGCCTACCACCGCCTGCGCGGCGAGGGCCATCGCACCCGCTTTATCGGCCGCGAGAAGGCGTATCACGGAGTCGGCTTCGGCGGCATGTCGATCGGCGGGCTGCCCAACAACCGCAAGTGGTTCGGCCCGCTGCTGGCCGGCACCGATCATCTGCGCCACACCCTGGATCTGCAGCGTAATGCCTATTCACGCGGGCTGCCGACGCACGGCGCGGAGCTGGCCGACGACCTGGAAAGGCTGATCACCCTGCACGACGCCTCCACCATCGCCGCGGTGTTCGTCGAACCGGTGTCCGGCTCGGCCGGCGTGATTTTGCCGCCGGAAGGCTATCTGCAACGGCTGCGCGCCATCTGCGACCGCCACGGCATCCTCCTGGTGTTCGACGAGGTGATCACCGGCTTCGGCCGCGTCGGCGAGGCGTTCGCCGCGCAGCGCTTCGGCGTCACGCCCGACATCATCACCGCCGCCAAGGGGCTGACCAGCGGCACCGTGCCGATGGGCGCGGTGCTGGTGGCCGATGCGATCCATGACGCGTTCATGCACGGGCCGCAAAACGCCATCGAACTGTTTCATGGCTATACCTACTCCGGTCACCCGCTGGCCTGTGCGGCTGCGATTGCGACCCTGGACACCTATGCCGAGGACGGGCTGTTTTCGCGTGCGATCACGCTCGGCCCGCAGTGGGAAGCCGCGTTGCACAGCCTGCGGGGGCTGCCGCACGTGATCGACATCCGCAACGTCGGCCTGATCGGCGCCATCGAACTGGCGCCGCGCGATGGCGCCCCCGGTGCACGCGGCTACGAAGTGTTCGAGCGCTGCTTCCAAGACGGCGGACTGCTGGTGCGCGTCACCGGCGATGTCATCGCGCTGTCGCCACCGTTGATCGTCACCCCCGAGCAGATCGGGCAGATGGTCGAGACGCTGGCCGGCATCCTGCGCCTGGTGGACTGAGCGCGGCCGGCGGCATGGGTGCGTTGCAGGCAGAGGCACGCGGGCCCTGGCCGCGCACTGCAGGGGCTTCGTCGCGCCGGCTACCGCCGTACGCGCCGCTCGCCTGAAGACAGCGGGTGACGGCGCGCGTGGCCGTTCCACGACGGCGCTCGCGTGTCACGGGCACGGGTACCACGTCAAGCGCGCAAAGCCGGAGCAGGCTCTCTACAATGCCGGCCCCGCACTCCCCCGCAGTTGCCCCATGAACATCGTTGTCAAAGAAGAACTCAAGGCCTACATCGACCCGCTGACACCCGACGAGCACGAGGCGCTGGAGCGCAGCCTGCTGGCCGAAGGCTGTCGCGATGCCTTGGTGTTGTGGGGCGATGTGCTGGTGGACGGCCACAACCGCTACGGCATCTGCCAGAAGCACGGGCTGCCGTTCCAGACCGTACAGAACCCGCGCTTCCAGTCGATGCAGGACGTGCACCTGTGGATGATCGAGCAGCACCTTGGCCGGCGCAGCGTGTCCGACTTCCAGCGTGGCGTGCTGGCGCTGCGCAAGCGCGAGATCCTGGCCGCCCGCCAGCGCACCCAGCGCGAGGCCGATGCCGCCGCCGAGGCGCCGGTGGTGGATGACGCACAGGCCGATACCGGCCTCGACGACAGCGCAGCCCGCGCGAGCGACGACACCGACAGCCCCCCGTGGGAGGAAACCTCCACCCCGGTGAGCCGCGCCGAGCTGGCACGCGAGGCACGCCTGAGCAGCAACCAGGTGGTGATGATCGAGCGCATCCACAAACAGGCCGCGCCGGAAGTGGTGCAGGCAGTGAAGGCCGGCGAGATCTCGATCAGCGCCGCAGCCGCCGTGGCCACGCTGTCGGAAGACGAACAACGCGCCGCCGCGCAGGCCGGTAAGGCCGAACTCAAACAGGCCGCCAAGCGCGTGCGCGACGCCAAGCGCAAACCCAAGCCCGACGAGGCCGAAGGCGGCGAAGCCGAGCGCCGCGACGTCAAGGCCTTGCAGCGCCGCGTCACCGAACTGGAAAACGAAAACGTCGCACTGCAGTCCAAGGTGACCGCATTGCAAGCGCAGCTGGAGCGCCTGCGCGGCTGAGTCCGCGCATCCACTCGCCATCACGTAGGAGCGCACCTGGGCGCGATGGGCGTTCCCAGGAAAGCCTGTCGCGCCCGGGTGCGCTCCTACGAAACTCATCGATGCTTTGGCAGAGCTCGAGGTGGCACCCGTTGCAAGCGCAGCTGCAGCGCCTGCATGGCTGAGTCCGTACATCCACTAGCCAAGAGCTCGCGTAGGAGCGCACCTGGGCGCGATGGGCGTTCCCAGGAAAGCCCGTCGCGCCCGGGTGCGCTCCTACGACAGTCATCGATGCTTTGGCAGAGCTCGAGGTCGCACCCGTTGCAAGCGCAGCTGCAGCGCCTGCGCGGCTGAGTCCGCGCACCCACTAGCCAACAGCTCGCGTAGGAGCGCACCTGGGCGCGACGGGCAGTCCCGATAAAGCCCGTCGCGCCCGGGTGCGCTACTACGACGGCAGCAGACGCTTGGTCGCACCGTTGCAAGCGCAGCTGGAGCACAGGCACCAAAGGCGCGGCCACCTGCAGCCGCCCGCGACGTCGCCCACCTGCCGTGGACATGCCCTGGTCAAACGACTGGGTACACTTCGCGGATGGAACCCAGTCTCAGCGCTCCCCGCCCCATCGATCCCCGTCGTGCCCAGCTGCAGCGGATGAAGCTGTTGGCGGTGGCCTTGCTGCTGGCGATGTTTGCCGGCTTTATCGTCAGTCACCTGATGGGCGAGCAAGGCATCTGGGCGTGGGTGTCGGCCTTCTGCGAGGCGGCGACCGTGGGCGCACTGGCCGACTGGTTTGCGGTGGTGGCGCTGTTTCGCCGTCCGATGGGTCTGCCGATCCCGCACACCGCCATCCTGCCGCGCGGCAAGGAGCGGCTGGCCGATGGGCTGGCGGTATTCGTGCGCGATCAGTTCCTTGCGCCCGCTGCGTTGATGGAAAAGCTGCGCGTGTTCGACCCCGCCAGCCGCCTCGGCGAATGGCTGGCCAAACCCGAGCAGTCACGCATGCTCGCGCAGATGGCACGCGGCTGGATGTTGCAGGCGCTGGAGCTGCTGGACGAAGCTGCCGTGCGCAGCGCCATCCAGCGCTTCGTGGTGGACCGCCTGCGCAAGTGGAATGCCGCCGCGACGGTCGGCGATGTGATGGCGCTGCTCACCACCGACGGGCGCCATCAGAAATTGCTCGACGAAGTGTTGCTGCGGTTGGGCGAATGGCTGGACCAGGAACAGGTCAAGACGCGCGCGTCTGCATTGATCGTGCGGTATGCGCGCCGCGAATGGCCCAAGCTGGTCGGCACAGTGAACTGGATCAAGCCGATCGAAGAGATCGGCGACAGTCTGGCCGACCGCATGGCGCGTGCGGCCATCGAAGAACTCCAGGACATTCTCAAGACGCCCGAGCATCCAATCAGGCTCGACTATGAAGCGTGGCTGCAAGGCTACATCGCGCGCCTGCGTGACGAACCGGAAATGGCTGCGCGTGTAGAAGAACTCAAGCAACGTGCCATCCAACATCCCGCGCTGCAGGAATACGTGCAAGGCCTGTGGGGCGAGATCCGCGATGCGCTGCGCAACGATCTGGCGCGTGAAGAGTCGTCGATGGCTGCGCACATGGAGCGCTCCATGCAATCGCTCGGCCAGGCGTTGTCGCAAGATCCGTCACTGCGCGACGCACTCAACCAGCATATGCTGCAGGCAGCCGACAAACTCACCACGCGCCTGCGCGCATCGGTCACCGAGCACATTGCATCGACAGTGAAAAGTTGGGACGAACGTCACCTCGTCGAACAATTGGAATTGGGTGTCGGACGCGATCTGCAATACATTCGCTTCAACGGGACGTTGGTCGGTGGATTGATCGGCCTTGCGCTTCATGCATTATCGATTTGGCTATCGTTCTGATGCACTGAGATGACGTTGATCGCCCAACAGGCTAGCGTGCAGCAACTGGGGAGACTGCACGCAGCCGGATAATCGTCAGGCGGTACCGCGAGGTCGACGTTGCCGTCGGCCAGGACACTGGGCACACAACAGGCAAGGCGAAGGAACGAAAATGCCGAATGGCCGCTGGGATCTGCGCAGGAAATACGGGCGCCGCGCCTTTATCAGCGCACTGCTGATCCTTACCGCAGGTTTGATCGCCGCCATCGTCACTGGGGTCTGGCTGCAGCGGCATAACGAGCTCGAGCGCGAGCAGCGCTTTCAGTATGTCGTGCGCACCCTCGCCCGCAATATCAGCGAACGCATGTACACCTTCGAGCACGGCTTGCGCGGCGCGCGCGGTGCGGTGATCGGTTCGGGAAGCGAGGTCATCAGTCGAGATCGCTTCACCCTGTACAGCCGCTCGCGCGATTACGCGCGCGAGTTTCCCGGCGTGCTGGGCTACGGCTACATCCATCGGGTCGCGCCTGCCGACGAGGACGCGTTCTTGCAGACCGCGCGCGCCGACGGAGCACCGGATATCCACCGCCGCTTGCTGGCGCCGTGGGATGGCGAACGTTACATCGTGCTGTACTTCGAACCGGAGTCGTCGGGCAATCGCCCCATCGGTCTGGATATCGCGTCCGAACCGCGCCGCCGCGCCGCCGCCTTGCAGGCCGCACGCAGCGGCGAGCCGATCATGACCTCGCCGGTCTCGCTGTCGGGCTATCGCGTGCCCACCGAGAGTGGCTTTCTGGTCTTGCTGCCGGTGTATCGCGAGGGCATGCCGCTGCAAACGCCACAGCAACGCATGGCCGCCACCAACGGCTGGGTGTACGCGCCTTTCAGCGTCGAGCAGATGGTGAAAAGCGCACTGGGCGAACGCGACGATGTGGCGCTGGATCTGTCCGATCGCAACGAGCCGACCCATAATTTCTACCGCAGCGGCACCCCAGCCGGCGACAGCGCGCGCTGGCGGCCGGTGGTGCAGCTGTTGCCCATCTACGGGCGCACCTGGATCATCACCGCCCACCCCACGGCCAGCTTTGTGGCCTCGCTCAATCAGACCTCGCCATGGGTGGTGGGTGGCCTGGTCTTGGCAACGTCCGCCCTGTTTGCCGCACTGCTGTGGCTGTACTTCAGCAACGGGCTGCGCCGCGAAGAGGTGTTGCGCAAGCAGATGGAACTGGCCGCACTGGTAAGCCATTCCAGCGAGGCCATCGTGGCCGAAACTCCGGATGGCCGCATCACCCACTGGAACCCGGCCGCAGAAGCGATGTTCGGTTACACCGCAGAGGACGCGATCGATCAAGACCTGACGCTGCTGCTGTCGCCGCAACCGTATGCGATGCCGCAGATCGAGCACGCCGATGAAGCGTACCCGACCAATGCCTCGGCCGCACAGAGCATGCGCCACCGCGATGGTCATCAGGTGCATGTGCTGGCGAGCAAGGCGCCCATCATCGAACCGGATGGCACGCTCAGCGGGCACTCGCACTTTTTCCGCGATATCTCCGAGCGGGTGCGGTCGCATCAACGCATTCTCGACCTCAACGCCTCACTCGAACATCAGGTAGCCGAGCGCACCAGCGAGCTGGTGAAGTTCTCGGTCTTGCAGCGCGCGATTCTGGCGCATGCCGGGTACGCCATCATCGCCACCGATTCCAGCGGCTTTATCACGCTGTTCAATCGCGCCGCAGAAAAGCTGCTCGGCTATAACGCAGAGGATGTGATCGGCCGGCGCAAGGCCAGCCAGTTCGTCGAACCGGAAGAACTGCAGGAGCGCGCGCACCTGCTGTCCGAGCAGACCGGGGTGCCGGTGGCGCACACGCTGGAAGCGGTGGCCGCGCTCACCAGCCTGGGCCGCAGCGACACCAGCGAATGGACCTATGTCGGTCACGACGGTCGCCGCCTGCCGGTGTTGCTGACCCTGAGCACCCTGCGCGACGACAACGATCAGGTGATCGGTTACCTCGGCGTTGCGGTGGATCTCACCGAGCAAAAACTGCACGAAAAACAGCTGCGTCTGGCAATGGATGCCGCCAAGAGCGCCAATCAGTCCAAGTCCGATTTCCTGGCCAACATGAGCCACGAAATCCGCACCCCGATGAACGCCATCCTGGGCATGTTGTATCTGCTTCAGCGCAGCGAGCTCCCTGGCGCGGCGCAGGACATGGTCACCAAGATCGACCGCTCCGCACGCACCTTGCTGGAAATCATCAACGACATTCTGGACTTTTCCAAGATCGAGGCCGGACGCATCGATCTGGAACGCGCACCGTTCGATCTCAATCAATTGTTCGACAACATCGCCGACCTGATGCGCTCCTCGCTCAGCGCCAAACCGGTGGAGATGATCGTCGAGCCGTTGCCGCGCGACAGCCGTTGGCTACTGGGCGATGCGCTGCGCATCAACCAGGT
This sequence comes from Xanthomonas sp. WHRI 10204, assembly GCF_040202875.1. Lineage (NCBI taxonomy): Bacteria > Pseudomonadati > Pseudomonadota > Gammaproteobacteria > Lysobacterales > Lysobacteraceae > Xanthomonas > Xanthomonas sp. WHRI 10204. Next base: position 1,673,976 of record NZ_JBEGDW010000001.1, on the reverse strand, counting down.
GCTGGTCAATCTGGTCGGCAACGCGATCAAGTTCACCGAGCAGGGCGAAGTGGTGCTGTCGGTGCGGCGCTTCCCCAGCGGCGATCCCAACAAGGTCAAGCTGCTGTTCTCCGTGCGCGACACCGGCATCGGCATTTCCAAGGAAAAGCAGAGCCTGATCTTCTCGCCGTTTCTGCAGGCCGACACCTCGACCAGCCGACGCTATGGCGGCAGCGGTCTGGGCCTGACCATCAGCCGACGGCTGATCGAACTGATGGGCGGCGAGCTGGAAGTGGAAAGCGTGCCCGGCCGCGGCAGCGAGTTCTATTTCGTGGTGACCCTGGAGAAGGCCGCGCCACCCAAGGCGCAGCAGGACCTGCCGGCGCTACCGCCGGAAGCGATGCCGCGCGTGCTGATCGCCGACGACCACGATGCCGCGCTCAGCAATCTGGTGCGGATCACCACCGACCTGGGCTGGCGCGTGGATGCAGTGGCCAGCGGCCGGGCCGCGCTGCAGGCGATCGAACAGGCCAGCGAGCCCTACGACATCTTCCTGCTCGACTGGCGCATGCCCGACATCGATGGCGTGGCGATCGCGCGCGAAATCCGCGCACGTGCCGCCCCTGGTCCGCATCCGGTGATCGTCATGGTCACCGCCTACGAGCGACGTCTGCTGGAACAGCATCCCGAGCAACAGGATCTGGACGCGGTAATGACCAAGCCGGTGACCAGCGCGGCATTGCATCGTCTGGTGGAACAGCTGGTCGACCAGCGCCCGGGTGCGCGTCCGGTCACGCCCACCTTCGTGGCACGGCGGCTGGAAGGCACGCACCTGTTGCTGGTCGACGACAGCGAGATCAACTGCGAGGTGGCGCAGCGCATTCTTGAGGGCGAAGGCGCCATGGTCACCGTCGCCCACGATGGCGAGCAGGCGGTCAACACCCTCAAGCGCGCGCCGGATCTGTTCCATCTGGTGTTGATGGATGTGCAGATGCCGGTGGTGGACGGCTACGAAGCCACCCGCCGGCTGCGGCAGATCCCTGCCCTGGCCAGCCTGCCGGTGATCGCGCTGACCGCTGGCGCATTCCGCCCGCAACAGGAAAAAGCGCTGGAAGCGGGCATGAACGGTTTTATCGCAAAGCCCTTCAATGTCGAGGAACTAGTCACCGCCATTCGTCACTTCATGCATCCCGGGATGAAGCGCATTCCATCGCTGCCGCACGAAACCGAACTGGCGGCCGGCCCCGAGTGGCAGCACGACGATCCCGAGCTACTGGACGCCGCGCGCGCGCGCAGCCTGTGGCGCGACCGCGAGCCTTACGCGCGTTATCTGAGCAAGCTGCTGCGCGACAATCCGGACCCGGCCGAAGTCGCGGCCGAACACCTGCGCCGCAACGAACTGCCTGCCATCGGCGCAATGGCGCACAAGTTGCGTGGTGCGGCGGGCTCGCTGGCGCTGCCGGCACTGGCCGGTGCTGCAAGCGATCTGGAAACGCGTATCGAAGATGGTCAAGACATCACCGCCTCGTTGATTGCGCTCAAGGATGTGATGCAGCGCACCGCCGAGGCGATTGGCGTCTTTTTGCAAGACGACGAAACCACTGCGGCAGCCAAAGACGACGCAGTCGCGCTGGACGCCGGCAGCCTGCAGATCCTGGAGGTGGCTCTTTCCACCGACGACGCCGACAAGATCGACCACGCGCTGTTGATCTGCGCACCGCACCTGCCGCCTGCGTTGCAGGAAGAACTGCAACGCGCCGTGGAGGACTTCGATTTCCGCCGCGCGCAGGCCACCCTGCACGACTGGCAAGCCACCCACCCACGCTGACGGCGATCTCCCGTGCCGTCTGCAAGGATCACCCATGCCGTCCCGTCCCCTGCTGTGTGTCGACGACGAGTCCAGCAACCTGGCGACCCTGCGCCAGCTGTTGCGTGACGACTTTGCGCTGGTGTTCGCCAAAACCGGGGGCGAGGCGCTAGATGCGGTGGCGCGCCACGCGCCTGCGTTGATCCTGCTGGATGTCGAACTCCCCGACATGGATGGCTATGCGGTGGCGCGCACGCTCAAGCAGCAACCCTCCAGCAATGCCATCCCGATCCTGTTCGTGACCTCGCGTAACAGCGAGCACGACGAGCGCGCCGGGCTGGAAGCGGGCGCGGCCGATTACGTCAGCAAACCGTACTCGCCGGCCTTGCTCAAGGTGCGCATCAACACCCAGCTCAGGCTGGCCGAAAGCGCGCGCCTGGCGCAGCAATACCGCGATGCGATCCATCTGCTGGGCACCGCTGGCCAAGCCCAGGACGCGGACACCGGCGCGCATATCTGGCGCATGGCGGTGTATGCCCGGGTGCTGGCCGAAACCGCCGGCTGGTCGCCGCAGCAGGCGCAGATGCTGCAGGATGCCGCACCACTGCACGACGCCGGCAAGATCGCCGTGCCCGGCAGCATCCTGCACAAGCCCGACACGCTGGACGAGCACGAGCGCTCGGTGGTGCGGCAGCACCCGCAGGCCGGACACGACCTGCTACGACACGGCCGCGGACCGGTGTTCCAGATGGCCGCCGAAATCGCACTGCATCACCACGAATGCTGGGATGGCAGCGGCTATCCCACCGGCCTGGCCGGCGAGGCCATTCCGGAATCGGCACGCATCGTCGCAGTAGCCGATGTATTCGACGCGCTGTGCGGACGGCGCGCCTACAAGGCGCCGTGGACGGTGGAAGACGCGATGCGCAAGTTGGAAAGCATGTCGGGCAAGCAATTGGAACCGCGTCTGGTTCAGCATTTCCGCGAGTCCCTGGCGAGGATCCTGCTGGTCAAGGAGGCCTGGGACAGCCCGACCGCACAGCGCTGATCCCACACTTTAGGAAGCGCTCCCGGCTGCACAGTGCTTGTTGCTTGTTGCTTGTTGCTTGTTGCTTGTTGCTTGTTGCTTGTTGCTTGGTGCTTGTTACTTAGTGCTTGTTACTTGATGATTGGTGATCGGTGCTCGCCATCGCAGCACGGTCGGCATGCATATCACCTCCCTTCTCCCACCGGGAGAAGGTGGCGCAAAGCGCCGGATGAGGGTACGACGCAGGCATCACCACCACACCCATCAGACATCGCCTCCACGCAGTGCCGTTGCTATCCCGCGCGCCACCACACGACCGGCTCGAACATTGGTGCGTCCTTTCCGACCGAGAACGCGGCCAATCTGCGCTACAGGAAGCAGCGCTCCGGCGCGCCTCCTCCATCCACTAAAGACGACCGCACGCGCCCTGCCCCCGCAGCAGCTCGCACCCCAACACAGCCAACGCCGGCCACACTCCCGACCGCACGCAGCGTTGCCGCCACGCGCTTGAACCGTGCGCCACGCAGGCGGACAATGCCCATGCTGCGCCGCACAACACCGTGCGACGCGGGCCGATCCGGCGCCTCCAGGCGTCGTGGACACGGCCCGGCAACCGAGAGTCCGATGTCTTCCAGCGTGTCCGAGGCCGGCGTCACGCCGCCGCGTTATCCCGACTACCGCATCATTTCGTTGATCCTGGCGTGTGCCATCTTCATGGAGCAGATGGACGCCACGGTGCTGGCGACCGCACTGCCGACGCTGGCGCGCGACTTCGGCGTTGCCGCGCCCGCCATGAGCATCGCCATGACCAGCTATCTGCTGGCGCTGGCGGTACTGATCCCGGCCAGCGGTGCCATCGCCGACCGCTTCGGCCTGCGCCGGGTGTTCGGCGCTTCGATCTGGGTATTCGTGGGCGGCTCGATCCTGTGTTCGCTGGCCGACAGCCTGCCCACCATGGTGGCCGCACGCGTACTGCAAGGCGCCGGCGGCGCGATGATGGCCCCGCTCGGGCGCCTGATCCTGCTGCGCACCGTGGAGCGCCGCCATCTGGTGTCGGCGATGGCCTGGACGCTCGTGCCCGCCTTCATCGGCCCGATGCTGGGCCCGCCGCTGGGCGGCTTTTTCGTGTCGTATCTGGATTGGCGCTGGATCTTCTACATCAACGTGCCGATCGGCATTGCCGGCTTTTTGCTGGTGCGCCGTTTCATCCCGGAAATTCCCACCGACACCGCACCGGCACGCTTCGACCTGCGCGGCTTCGTGTTGTGCGGCATGGCGCTGGGCTGCTTGTTGTTCGGCCTGGAAATGGTCAGCCAGCAGGACGGCATCGGCATGGCCAGTTGGTTGCTGGCCATCGGCGCGGCCGCGTCGGTGGGATATCTGTGGCATGCGCGCCACCACCCGGCACCGCTGCTGGATCTGACCCTGCTGCGCATCGACTCGTTCCGGCTGTCGGTGATCGGCGGTGCGCTGATGCGCATCACCCAGGGCGCGCAGCCGTTTCTGTTGCCGCTGCTGTTTCAGATCAGCTTCGGTTTCAGCGCCGCGCACAGCGGGCGGCTGATTCTGGCCACCGCACTCGGTGCGTTGCTGATGCGCACCATCACCCCGCAATTGCTGCGCCGCTTTGGCTACCGCAACAGCCTGATCGGCAACGGCGTACTGGCCAGCCTGGGCTACATGGTGTGCGCGCTGTTCCGGCCCGACTGGCCGCCGGCGCTGATATTCGGCCTGCTGTTGTGCTGCGGCGCCTTCATGTCGTTCCAGTTCGCCGCCTACAACACCATCGCCTACGAAAACGTGCCCAGCGCGCGCATGAGCCGCGCCAGTAGCCTGTACACCACCTTGCAGCAGCTGATGCTGTCGGTGGGTGTCTGCGCCGGCGCGATGATTCTCAAACTGGCGATGCTGGCCGGCGATCACACCCAACCGGCACAACGCGATTTTTCGCTGGCGTTCTGTGTGGTCAGCCTGATTTCGCTCAGCGCCACCTGGTGGCATGTGCGCTTCGACAAGAACGCCGGGCAAGAAATGAGCGGACACCGCGCTTCGCGCGGCTGAAACCCTTGTTGCTTAAACGGCGGGCGTGCAGCGCGCCCAGGTTGGCGCTCTGGCGCAAGAGATCCAGCATGTGAACGGCGAGCCCGTGAAACTGGCCTTTGTCGACCAAGGGCATTCGGGCAAAGATCCTGCTGCTGCTGCGGCGCTCGAAGAGAGCATCGAACTGCATGTGGTGACGTTGCAGGAAGCGAAGAAAGGTTTCGTGCTTCTGCCACGTCGCTGGGTTGTCGAGCGCAGCTTCGGCTGGGTCAACCACTTCAGGCGGTTGGCCCGGGACTAGAAGCGCTTACCTGAAACATTGGCAGGGCTCCACTTCTTGGTCTTCAGCATTCTGATGCTGGGGAATGCCACCAGCCTGCTCCAACGTCCATAACACGCTCTAGGCACCGCGAGAACGTCGTCAGTTCTCTAGAATTCCGCTTCCTTGCTAGCAGGTTGAAGCACTTGCTGGCCCAGATCATTGCCGATGTTGAGGAACCCGATACCGCCCGACAGCCCCTGTGCTTGCATGGCCTGCGTTTGCACGACCGAAGAATAATCCGCAAAGAAATCGGGCGTGCGCCATTGCGCGGAAATCGATTCGCGGCTGCCACCCAGATCGTTGTTCCAGGTCACGGCTTTCTGCGAACCGGGCGGACCGAACTTGCGCTTGAGCAGCTCCATCACGCGCGGCTGCGCCTCGAACCCCGTGGTGTTGAAGCGCAAGGCGATCACACGCCCGTTCTGCAGTAAAACCAGGCCGCCCGCACCTTCCAGAGAAAAAGCGTCACCTGCGCCCGCGCCGATCGACATGCCGATGGGCGCGACCCACGCCGGGAACTCAGCGGTGGCGAAGACCAGGTAAGCGTATTCGCCTGGCCCGAACTCGGTATTGCCCACGGCCATGTTTGTCGTGCCGGGCGCGACGCACAACCCTGTTGCCGGTGGAGTGGCCTTCAGCGGCTCCGGCGGCGGGGCCGTCAGCTTGTTGAACGCCCTACTCCCTAATCCTGTGCTGCTGCGGCGGGCAGCTGGAGCGGGTAAGGAGAGTTGGCAAATGGGCAGCGTTAATGGCGCCCCTAATTTGATGCCGAATATGTCAGTTTCCGCCGCAGAGACTGAGACGGTAGGCGCCATGGTCAGTAACACGACAAGCGAACTGGCGGCTGCAGTGATACGCATAGGGCTGTAATTCAAGCTGGATCATGATTAAGGCGGAAGCATATCCCCTGTTGCTGCTCGGCGCTGCGCTCTGCTCCCAGCGCGTGGCTGACCCGATGGGATGAAAGGGTCACTTTCATCTTTTCCGCGTATTGCTGCATCGACAAGCCCTGCGCCTGTGTTGGGTCCACGTTACTGGTCTGGGGCTTGTCAAAGGCGCTGAACTGCTGGATCCCCTGCACTTCACCATCAGCGCCCATACAGTGCGGGTCACCGTCGCCTTGGTCCTGCCGGCGCTGTCCAATGTGGCTATTGAGCGCACCATTCCGGTGGAGCACCGGGCCGAGAAAGTGTGTTGGCCCTCTTGCCGCATGTCCAAGCCTTTCAGTTGCATGACGGCACGCAACAGGCTGCCGTCATGCATCGATCAACGCGCGCGGTTAGCGCGTCGCTGCCTCGCCTCGGCACGCGTTACCAACAGAAAGGCCAGCGGAAGCCCGATTTCGATGGCGACCGCCGGGAAAATACCGGCGTTGACATGCCCGGCAGCCCATTCCGACACGCCCAACACTGCCAACGATAGGCACGCGGTGGCAAAGCCGGCAATCACCGCGCGGCGACCCGGCGATGGCGGTACCGCGCGTACCAGCAACAGCATCACGCCGATGGCCGCATACATCGGCGCGGCGCGGCGACCGACCACACCTAAAGCGTTGCTGTCGAAGGCGACGCCCCAGTTGGCCAGCATGGTCGCAGGCGCCAGCAACCAGACAGCGCCCAGCGCGAAAAACAATAGGGCCGACAGCGTGGCCAGGTAGCGGAACGCCCGCGATGCAGTGGGCGCGCTCATGCGTTTACATCCACGACAGTACGCCCCTGCGCCTTGCCATCCAGCAGCTGGGCGGCAATCTGCGGCACCTCCGCCAGCCCGACTGTCGTCGTGGTCAATGCCAGCTTGCCCAACTCCAGATCGCGCGCCAGACGCGACCACGCCTGCATGCGGACCGCCTGCGGCGCGTTGACCGAATCGATACCGGCCAATGTGACGTTGCGCAAAATGAAGGGCAGCACCGAGGCCGGCAATTGAACGCCCTGCGCCATGCCAAACGAGGTCACCACGCCGCGATACTGCGTCTGCGCAAGCGCGTTTGCCAGCGTGTGGCTGCCCACCCCATCCACCACGCCTGCCCAGCGCTCCTTGCTGATCGGCGCACCGGGTTCGGACAGAGTGCTGCGGTCGATGACCTCGGCAGCGCCCAGGCTGTGCAGATACGCGGCCTGCTCCAGCCGGCCCGTGGAGGCGACCACGCGATACCCCAACCCTGCCAGCAAGGCGATGGCCACCGAACCGGCGCCGCCATTTGCGCCGGTGACCAGGATGTCGCCGCGTTCGGGGGTCAGCCCGCCGTGCTCCAGCGCCATCACCGCCAGCATGGCGGTATAGCCGGCCGTGCCGATCGCCATCGCATCGTGGGTGGAAAATGCCGCCGGAAGCTTGATCAACCAGTCGCCAGGCACCCGCGCCTTCTGCGCATAGCCGCCATGATGGGTCTGGCTCAGGCCCCAGCCATTGGCCAGCACGCGGTCTCCCACCGCAATGCCGGGATCGCTGGACGCTTCGACCACACCGGCTAGATCGATGCCGGGAATCAGCGGAAAACGGCGAATGATCGGGCCGCGTCCGGTGACCGCCAACGCATCCTTGTAGTTGACGGTCGAGTAGTCGACGGCAATCGTCACCTCGCCCGGCATGAGGTCGTCTTCGTTGAACTGCACGAGTTCGGTGGTCACCGTCTCGCTGGCTTGCGTGGCGAGCAATGCATTGAAGGTCATTGTCTTCTCCTGATGGGATGGATTGAGGCCGCGGGTGAGCGCGTCCCTGATTGCAGTCAATGACGCAGTCAATGACAGCGCAGCGGCCAGTTGACGATCACGCCGCTAGGGGACTGCGATGGCGGTGCGGTGCGGGATCTCCGGTGATGCGGTGCCACCGTGCGGCGCAAGACGCTTCCCGCTGCGGCAACGAAGTCGCTTGAGTCGGGCTGACGTGGACGGCGTTGATCGCCTGCAACGTTTGCTCGGTGGGCGTGTCGCTTCAGCGGCTCGTCGTACAGCCGGGTGAGCGGCGTCGCGCCAAGCACATGGCACTCCTGCAAGGAGTGGCCACGCGTGAGCTGGCGTGTCAGTAAAAGCGCATTTCGCTAAAACATTTCGCTAAAAGCAGCTAACAAAACGCCTGTGCTCACCGCCAAGCGGGCGCGGCCGGTGCTCGGTACGGCATGCACCACGCGTACATTCCGGTTCTGAGCGCGCCATCCAAACGCACCTGACAATTGCAAACGCACCTGACAATTGCTCGCTATGGTTTGTTAGCCCTTCTTGGCACACGGCGCTATAGCCAATCCCTAGACCACGCCGGACGCAGCTGCACTTCTCTCGGTCAGTTGGAGGGTTGCAACGACGACAGGATCTGGTCACGACATACCGCAATGACTTCGTCGGCCAGTGGCGAATCGTTCGGACACGACCGCGACAGCACGATGGCACCGATGGCGTGCGCCAGCATGTTCAGCGTGTTGACGCGCTCATCTGCTGCCTCGGCAGTACCGGGCGCGGCCCCGCTGCGGTCGAGCGCGGCCAACAGGTTTTCGACCCCGGCTGCAAACGCTTCGCGCACTTGCTCCGGCTGACGCGCGGCTTCGGCGCCCAGCGCAGCCATCGTGCAACCGGTGGCAGGGCTGTCGCGATGTCCGCGCGACAGATAAAAGTTCACGAAATCGGTCTTGTCCACGCGCTCGGACTGTGCCGCGATGTTGGCCAAGCCGCAGGCTGCCGATTCGGCCATCAAATCTGCCTTGGAGCCGAACTGCTTGTAGAAACCACCGTGGGTGAACCCTGCAGCGGCCATCAGATCGGCAATACCGATCCCTGCATAACCGTGCTCGCGAAACAGCACCGAGGCGGTTTCGACGACATGCGCCCGGTTCGCCTGTGCCTGTGCTTTGGTCACTTTCATCGTTGCGACGCTCCGTGGGGGGAATGGGGACAGCGACAGCATACTTTGATGTTGCGCGTCATCAAAGTATTGACACGTTAGATTTTATTCGTAATCTTTGCATCCGCCGTCTTTCTGAGCACCCTCAATGCCCACGCGTCGCTGCCCGCTCCCTCTGCCCTGGGCAACCTGACGCCAACCAATCGCATCGCGATGGTCACGGTGACACGTCACCGTGCAGGCGTCGGGCCGGCGCCTGGGCCGTTTGCGGCCACGTCGTGCGCCTTTCCACCTTTCTCACTCAAGGAATTTCCATGACCGCACTTCCCGCTGTCCTCATCACTGGCGCCTCCACCGGTATCGGTGCTGTCTACGCCGAGCGCTTCGCCCAACGCGGCCACAACCTGGTGCTGGTCGCACGCGACAAGGAACGCCTGGACGCCCTGGCCGCGCACCTGTGCGACACCCATCGCGTCAGCGTCGATGTGCTGCAGGCCGACCTGACCCAGCCAACCGACCTGAGCACTGTGGAAACCCGCCTGCGCGACGACGCGCAGATCGGCATCCTGGTCAACAACGCCGGCATGGCGCAATCGGGCGGCATCGTGCAGCAAAACGCCGAGGCGATCGACCGCCTGATTGCGCTCAATGTCACCGCGTTGACGCGCCTGTCCGCCGCCGTTGCGCCGCGCTTTGCGCAGTCCGGCAGCGGTGCGATCGTCAACATTGGATCGGTCGTGGGGTTTGCGCCCGAATTCGGCATGAGCGTCTATGGCGCCACCAAGGCCTTCGTGCTGTTCCTGTCGCAGGGTTTGCACGTGGAGCTTGGCGCCAAGGGCGTGTATGTGCAGGCCGTCTTGCCGGCCGGCACGCGCACCGAGATCTGGGAACGCGCCGGTATCGACATCAACACGCTGAGCGACTTGATGGACGTTAACGAACTGGTCGACGCCGCGCTGGTCGGCTTCGATCGCCGCGAACTGGTCACCATTCCGCCGCTGCACGTGGCCGAACGCTGGGACGCACTGGATGGCGCGCGTCAGGGTTTGCTGTCGGACATCCGGCAGGCGACCGCTGCCGAGCGCTATCAGCCGACGACCTGACGAGCTGAGCTGCATTGCTGCCCGCATGGCTCGCATGGCTCGCATGGCGATCGGTGCGGGCCCGCGGTGTTGTGTTGTGCCTGCACGCGCGCGCACAGCTTCACTACGTCATCAGCACGCATCCAATAACGCAGAAGGCCGCCCTGGGGCGGCCTTCTGCGTTATTCATTGGCAACACACACTCATCCACTGATGACAGGCGGCATGACGGCGGAGCAATCGCTCTGCCGTCATGCCGCGCACGCTAGTTACAGCCCGTGCGCCGCCAACTGGCCAAGCCGCTGCACGGCCACCGACACGGTCGGATAGTCCAGCGTCTTCTGCTCGGCCACATCGCTCAACATCGCCAGGGTGAAGCGCAGGCTGGAATCGTCGCGTGCCATCCAGTTGGCCACCTTGTCCTCGGCACTGCTGCCGGGCATGGTCAGCACCTGACCCACCAGCGCACGCTGATGCGCGGCCAGTTCGTCGCGCAGCACGCCACGTGCCACCGCATGCCAGCGGCCGTTGACCTCCAGCGCGTCGATCTGCTCGAACAACCACGGCAGCCGCAGCGCATCGCCCAGACGGAAGTGCACCTTGGACACTTCCACCGGCTTGAGCTTGCGGGTGCGCGCGGTTTCGATGATGTCGAACGCCGGCTCCAGATAGCGCAACTCGGACAGCTGCTGTGCCAGTGCCGGCGGCAGGCCCTTGTCCTGCCACTCCTGCACGCTGGCTTCGTACAGCGGTCGCTGGGTGTCGGACAACACGCCCGAGGCCACACGGATATCGTTGAACGGGCCGTGGTAACGCTCCACCGCTGCGGTGATGCCCGGCATCTGGCCCGGACGCAGCAGCAGCCAGCGCACGAACGAGCGCTGCAGGCGCCAGATCACTTCCAGTGCATCGATCTGCACCGACTCGGGCACCTTGCCGTCCAGCGCATCGATCTGCGTCCACAGCGCGCGCGCGTCCAGCGTTTCGCGGCTGATGGTATAGGCCTTGGCGACCTCACCGATGCTGCGGCCGGTGTCTTCCTGCATGCGCATCAGGAAGGTGGCGCCCATGCGGTTGATGGTGGTGTTGGTGACCGCGGTGGCGATGATTTCGCGCTTGAGGCGATGGCGCTCCATCGCATCGGCGTACTTCTTCTGCAGCGGCTGCGGGAAGTAGCGCTGCAATTCCTTGGACAGATACGGGTCTTCCGGAATATCCGATTCCAGCAGCTGCTGGAACGCCACCAGCTTGGAGTACGACAGCAGCACCGACAGTTCCGGCCGCGACAAGCCTTGACCGCGCGCCTTGCGTGCCGACAGTTCGGCATCGGACGGCAGGAATTCGATCTGGCGATCGAGCAGGCCCTGCAATTCCAGCGTGCGAATGAAGTGCTGCTTGGAGCCCAAGCGCTTGACGCTCATGCGCTCCATCAGGCTGATCGCCTGGTTCTGGCGATAGTTGTCCCACAGCACCAGGTCGGCCACTTCATCGGTCATCGACGCCAGCAGCTTGTTGCGTGCGTCGTAGGTGAGCTTCTTGGCCTGCACCATGTCGTTGAGCAGGATCTTGATGTTCACCTCGTGATCGGAGGTGTCCACGCCGGCCGAGTTGTCGATGAAGTCGGTGTTGAGCAACACGCCGGTCTGCGCCGCTTCGATGCGGCCCAGCTGGGTCAGGCCCAGATTGCCGCCCTCGCCCACCACCTTGCAGCGCAGCTCGCCGCCGTTGACGCGCAGGCCGTTGTTGGCGCGATCGCCCACATCGGCATGCGATTCGCTGGAGGCCTTGACGTAGGTGCCGATACCGCCGTTCCAGAACAGGTCCACCGGCGCCTTGAGGATGGCGTTCATCAGGGCGTTGGGCGAGAGCTGCTTGACGTTGGCCTCAAGCCCCAGCGCCTCACGCACCGGCGCGCTGATGTCGATCGACTTCAACGTGCGCGGATAAATACCGCCGCCGGCGCTGATCAGCTTGGCGTCGTAATCGGCCCAGCTGGAACGCGGCAGCTTGAACAGGCGCTCGCGTTCGGCGAACGAGGCAGCCGCATCCGGCGACGGGTCGAGGAAGATGTGCCGGTGATCGAACGCGGCCAGCAGGCGGATATGCGTTGAAAGCAGCATGCCGTTGCCGAACACGTCGCCGGACATGTCGCCGATGCCGGCCACGCTGAAGTCCTGGCTCTGGCAATCGCGGCCCATCGCACGGAAGTGGCGCTTGACCGACTCCCACGCGCCACGCGCGGTGATGCCCATGCCCTTGTGGTCGTAACCGACCGAACCACCAGAGGCGAACGCATCGCCCAGCCAGAAGCCGTGATCCAGCGCCAGGCCATTGGCGATGTCGGAGAACGTCGCCGTGCCCTTGTCGGCGGCGACCACCAGATACGGGTCGTCCTGATCGTGGCGCACCACCTGCGGCGGCGGCACGATCTTGCCACCGACGATGTTGTCGGTGATGTCGAGCAGGCCCTGGATGAACAGTTTGTAGCAGGCGATGCCTTCGGCCTGGATCGCGTCACGATCGCCACCGACCGGCGAGCGCTTGACGTAGAAACCGCCCTTGGCGCCGACCGGCACGATGACGGTGTTCTTGACCATCTGCGCCTTGACCAGACCCAGCACTTCGGTGCGGAAATCCTCGCGACGGTCCGACCAGCGCAAGCCGCCACGCGCCACTGCGCCAAAGCGCAGATGCACGCCTTCCACGCGCGGGCCGTAGACGAAGATTTCGCGATACGGACGCGGCTTGGGCAGGTCCGGCACGATCGCCGAATCCAGCTTGAAGCTGATGCAATGGCCGTACTTGCCGTGCTTGTCGGTCTGGTAGTAGTTGGTGCGCAGCGTGGCATCGATCACATCGATGAAGCTGCGCAGGATGCGGTCTTCGTCCAGGCTGGACACGCGGTCCATCAGCTTGAGCAAGGTGGCGCGGGTAGCTTCCTGCTGCGCAGCGCGGTCGCCGCCGCGTGCCGCGAGCACCGGTTCCAGGGCCTTGAGCGTGGCCTCATCGCCACCTGCCAGCGCGGAGAGTTCTTCGCGCAGACGTTCCTGGCCGGCAAAGATCTGCGCCTTGGTTTCGCTGCCGGTGGACGGGTCGAAGCGCGCTTCGAACAGTTCCACCAACAGCCGTGCCAGCAGCGGATAGCGGGTAAACGTGGCTTCGACGTAAGCCTGCGAGAACGGCACCGCGGTCTGCAGCAGATACTTGCAGTAACCACGCAGCAACGCGACCTGGCGCCAGTGCAGACCGGCGGCCAGGATCAGACGGTTGAAGCCGTCGTTTTCGGCATCGCCATTCCAGATACGTTCGAAGGCTTCGCCGAAGCCGGCATCGGCATGGGCGGCGTCGATCTTGCCCGCGGTCGATTCGACTTCGAAATCCTGGATATAGACCGGCGTCTCGCCCACCTGCAGCCGATACGGCCGCTCGGAGATCACGCGCAGGCCCATGTTTTCCATCATCGGCATCGCATCCGACAACGGGATGTCGTCGAGCTGACGGTACAACTTCAAACGCAGGCCTTCGCCGGCATCCAGCCGCACGCCGTCGTCGCGACGGATTTCCTGCAGGCTCAGATGCAGATCGTCCGGGCCATCCAGGGTTGCCAGATGTTCGACATCGGAGACCGCCGATTCGATCGACGACTCTTCGATGTAGCCGGCCGGCAGCGCGCGGCCGAAGTTGGCCGCCATGCGAAGGCCATTGGCCTCGCCGTGACGCGCCACCAGCGCTTCGCGCAGGGCATCGCGCCAGTTGCGCAACAGATGCGCCAGCCGCGATTCGAGTTCGGTGGTGTTGAACTCCAGCGCTTCGCCGCTCTTGGGCCGCACGATCAGATGCAGCTGCGCCAGCGGCGACTCGCCCAGCACCACCGACGAATCGATGTATTCGCCGTGCAACGCGTCTTTCAACAGCCCTTCGATGCGCAACCGCACATCGGTGTTGAAGCGCTCGCGCGGGATGTACACCAGTGCAGAAATGAAGCGGCTGTACTTGTCGCGGCGCAGGAACATGCGGCTACGCACGCGCTCCTGCAAGCCCAGGATGCCGATCGCGGTGCGGTACAGCTCTTCTTCGTTGGACTGGAACAACTCTTCGCGCGGCAGCGTCTCAAGGATATGCCGCAACGCCTTGCCGCTATGGCTGCTCGGGGTCAGCCCCGACTTGCTCATCACGTATTCGTGGCGCTGACGCACCAGCGGAATTTCCCACGGACGGCGGTTGTAGGCGCTGGAGGTAAACAGGCCCAGGAAGCGCTGCTCGCCGACAATACGACCCTTGCCATCGAATTCCAGGATGCCGATGTAATCCATGTAGCCAACGCGATGCACGCGCGAACGTGCATTGGTCTTGGTCAGGATCAACGCGTCCTTGCGCTTGGACGACGCATTCAAGCCATGCGCCGCCAGCGTGGTCACCGGGCGCGCCGGCGAGGTGTCGTGGCCGCGCATCAGGCCCAGGCCGGTTTCTTCAACCGGTGCCAACACCTCCTGGCCGTCCTGCTTCTCCACGCGGTACTCGCGGTAGCCGAAGAAGGTGAAATGGTCGGCAGCAGCCCAGCGCAGGAACTCCTGCGCTTCGTGGCGGCTGATGTCGTCGATCGGCAGGCGGCGGGTGGCCAGATCGTCGGCCAGCATCACCATCTTTTCGCGCATCGAGGCCCAGTCGTGCACGATGGCGCGCACTTCGCCCAGCACCTTGCGCACCGCCGCTTCCACCTTGGCCATCTCATCGGCCGGCTGGCGGTCGATCTCCAGCACCATCAACGATTCGCTCTTGCCCTCGCCCACCGCGGTCAGCTTGCCGGCCTTGTCGCGCGCGATGCGCAGCACCGGGTGGCCGAGCACATGCACGCCGATGCCCAGGTCCGACAAGGTCATGCTGACCGAGTCCACCAGGAACGGCATGTCGTCGTTGACGATCTGCAGCAGCGTGTGCGGCGACTCGTAGCCGTGGCTCTTCAGGGCCGGGTTGAACACCCGCACATTGACCGTGCCGGCTTTGCGCACGCGCGCAAATTCCAGCATGTCGGCCGCCAACGCCGCCCACTGCTCGGGTGGATGGTTCGGGAACTCGTCCTCTTCCATGCGCCGATAGAAATCGGCCGCGAACAACTGGACCTCGGACTGTCGGGCCGCCGGGTAGCGCTTGCGCAACGCGGCAAACACCGGCTCGAGGGTGACCGCCTGCGGTTCGGTGGCAAGCACGGGGACGGCACGTTCGGCGACCGGTTTGACCGACGTCGTGGACGATTTCGAAGCGGCTTTCTTGGCTGTCATGAGAGAGCTGGGATGCTCGGTGGAAAACCTGAATTGTACCGATGCGCCGTGACAACGCCTTGCTGCATAGCGCAAATGCGCGGCACGTAGCAGGCGCGGCAGTGGCGCAAAAGCCGTATGGCTCTGTAGTTTCCCCACCCCTGGCCGGCCGCAGGGTCGCCGGACCGCCAGATCCGGCAAAGTCCGGTCGAATGCTTGGCACACAAGGCGTTGCGCAGACCAAACTGCGATCGTCAAGGCTGTTTAAAAACTAAACTGGACGGTATAGTCTACCGCCATGACTCCTCGTTCCCCCCGTGCTGCCCGGCGTTCGGACTGCGATCGCCGCATCCATGCTGCCGTGCATACGTTGCTTGCCGAGCGCGGCATGCGGCTGAGCATGGACGCGGTGGCCGAGCGCGCCGGCTGTTCCAAGCAAACGCTCTACAGCTATTACGGTTGTAAAGAGAATCTGCTGCGCGATGTCCTGCAGGACCACGTGCACCTGGCCACGGTACCGCTGGACGCGGTGTCAGGCGATCTGCGCGAAGATCTGCTGGCCTTCGCGCTGGCCCATCTTGACCGTCTGAACAGCCCGGATGTGTTACAGACCTGTCGTTTGGTGGAAGCCGAGTCGCACCGGTTCCCCGATCAATCCCAGCAGATCTTCCAGGAGGGCGTCGTCGGTATGCAGCAACGCCTGGCGCATCGCTTCGAGCAAGCGATGGCCGCCGGCCAGCTGCGCCATGACGATCCGCACTTCATGGCCGAGCTGCTGCTCAGCATGATCGTCGGGCTGGATTTCGATCGCCAACGGTTTCAGGTTCCCCATCGCGCCGGCCTTGCCGCCAGGCAGCAGTGGGCGCAGTTCGCCGTCGATACCTTTTTGCGGGCGTTTGCCGCGGCCAACGCCGCGCCTGCGCTGGCCCCGCTTGCTCTTCTCACTTCAAGACCCTAACGGAGTTCCTCCTGATGATTGCCCCGCTCCGCACCTTCGGCCTGGCCTTGGCCATCACCGTGGCGCTCGCTGCCTGCAGCAAGCCCGAACAACAGCAGGCGCCGCCGCCGCCGGAAGTGTCGGTGCTGGAAATGAAGCCGCAGACGCTGCCGCTGGAGCGCGACCTGGTGGGTCGCCTGTCGGCGTTCCGCTCGGCCGACGTGCGCGCCCGCGTAGACGGCGTGCTGCTCAAGCGCTTGTACACCGAAGGCACCGACGTCAAGGAAGGCCAGCCGCTGTTCGAGATCGACCCGATGCCGCTGCGTGCCACGCTGTTGCAGGCACAGGGCCAGCTGGCCGCCGCGCAGGCGACCTACGCCAACGCCCAGGTCGCCGCCAAGCGCGCGCGTAGCCTGGCGCCGCAGCAATACGTCTCGCGCGCCGACATCGACAACGCCGAAGCCACCGAGCGCTCCTCCGGGGCCAACGTGCAGCAGGCGCGTGGCCTGGTCGAGTCCGCCCGCATCCAGCTCAGCTTCGCCAGCGTCACCTCCCCGATCACCGGCCGTGCCGGCATTCAGCGGGTCACCGAAGGCGCGCTGGTCGGCTCGGGTGAAGCCACCCTGCTGACCACGGTCGACCAGATCGACCCGCTGTACGTGAACTTTGCAATGAGCAGCGAAGAACTCGCCGCGCTGCGCCAGGCGCAGAGCAGCGGCAACGTGCAGCTCAGCGGCGACGGCAAGTCCACCATCAACGTGGAGCTGGGCAACGGCACCCTGTACCCGCACCCCGGCACGCTGGACGTGTCGGCAGTGACGGTGGACCCGAGCACCGGTGCGGTATCGCTGCGCGCGACCCTGCCCAACCCGGAACTGGCGCTGCTGCCGGGTGCATTCGTCACCTTCAAGGCCAGCCTGGGTCAGCGCAACAATGCCTACCTGCTGCCGCAGCAGGCGCTGCAGCGCGATGCGATGGGCGCCTATGCATTGGTGCTGGGCAAGGACGGCAAGGTGGTGCGCAAGAACCTCACTGTCGACGGCCAGCAAAAGGGCCAGTGGATCGTGACCGGCGGCGTGACCCCGGGCGACCAGATCATTGTCGATGGCGTGCAGAAGGCCAAGGAAGGTCAGCCAGCCAAGGGCGTGCCGTGGGATCCGAACAAGCCGGCCGCCGGTGGCCAGCCGGGTCAGCCCGGTGCACCTGGCGCGGCTCCGGCCGCAGGCCAGGCTGACGATGCGAAGGCCGCACCGGCTGCAAACGCAGCCGATGCCGCGGCACCGGCAGCGCAGGAACAGCCCAAGCAGGATGCGGCCGCGCAACCGGCCGACTCCCAGTCCAAGCAGCAGTGACGGAACCCGGACATGCCTAAGTTTTTTATCGAACACCCGATCTTTGCCTGGGTGGTGGCGATCCTGATCTCGCTTGCGGGCGTGATCTCGATCCTGAATCTGGGTATCGAGTCGTACCCCACGATCGCCCCGCCGCAGGTCACCGTCACCGCCAACTTCCCCGGTGCCAGCGCCGATACCGCCGAAAAAGCGGTGACGCAGGTCATCGAGCAGCAGCTCACCGGTATCGACCACCTGCTGTACTTCAACTCCTCGTCGGCCTCCAACGGCCGCGTGACCATCACCCTGACCTTCGAAACCGGCACCGACGCGGATATCGCGCAGGTGCAGGTGCAGAACAAGGTGTCATTGGCCACGCCGCGCCTGCCGTCCGAAGTCACCCAGCAGGGTGTGGTGGTGGCCAAGGCCAACGCCGGCTTCCTGATGGTGGCGGCACTGCGGTCGGACAACCCGTCGATCAACCGCGATGCGCTTAACGACATCGTCGGCTCGCGCGTGCTCGAGCAGATTTCGCGCGTTCCCGGCGTCGGCAGCACCAACCAGTTCGGCGCCGAGTACGCGATGAACATCTGGTTGAACCCGGAGAAGCTGCAGGGCTATAACCTGTCAGCCACCCAGGTGCTGACCGCAGTACGTAACCAGAACGTGCAGTTCGCGGCCGGTTCGGTCGGTGCCGACCCCACGCCGCAAGGCATCAGCTTTACTGCCACGGTATCGGCGGAAGGGCGTTTCAGCTCGCCGGAAGAGTTCGAGAACATCATCCTGCGCACCGACAACAACGGTGCAACGGTGCGCCTGAAGGATGTCGCGCGGGTCACCGTGGGGCCGAGCAACTACGGCTTCGATACCCAGTACAACGGCAAGCCCACCGGTGCCTTCGGCATCCAGTTGCTGCCGGGCGCCAACGCACTGAACGTGTCCGAGGCGGTCGGTGCCAAGCTCGACGAACTGCAGCCCACCTTCCCGCAGGGCGTGACCTGGTTTGCGCCGTACGAATCGACCACCTTCGTGCGCATCTCCATCGAGGAAGTGGTGCACACGCTGGTGGAAGCCATCGTGCTGGTGTTCCTGGTGATGCTGCTGTTCCTGCAGAACTTCCGCGCCACGGTCATCCCGACCCTGGTGATTCCGGTGGCACTGCTGGGCACCTTCTTCGGCATGTACGCCATCGGCTTCACCATCAACCAGCTCACCCTGTTTGCGATGGTGCTGGCGATCGGCATCGTGGTGGACGATGCGATCGTGGTGATCGAGAACGTCGAACGCATCATGAGCGAGGAGCATCTGGAGCCGAAGGCGGCCACGCAGAAGGCGATGACCCAGATCACCGGCGCGGTGGTGGCCATCACCGTGGTACTGGCGGCGGTGTTCATCCCCTCCTCGCTGCAGCCCGGCGCCTCCGGTGCGATCTACAAGCAGTTCGCGCTGACCATCGCCATGTCGATGGGTTTCTCCGCGTTCCTGGCGCTGACCTTTACGCCGGCGTTGTGCGCCAGCTTCCTCAAGCCCACCCATTCGGACAAGAAGAACTGGGTCTACCGCACCTTCGACAAGTACTACGACAAGCTGGCGCATCGCTATGTCGGCGTGGTGGGTCACACGCTGAAGCGCTCGCCGCCGTGGATGATCGTGTTCGTAGTGCTGGTGGTGCTGTGCGGTTTCCTGTTCACCCGCATGCCGGGTAGCTTCCTGCCGGAAGAAGACCAGGGTTTTGCGGTGGCCATCGTGCAGTTGCCGCCGGGCGCCACCAAGATCCGTACCAACGAAGCGTTTGCGCAAATGCGTGCGGTGCTGGAAAAGCAGCCGGCCGTGGAAGGCATGCTGCAGATTGCCGGTTTCAGCTTCCTGGGCTCGGGCGAAAACGTCGGCATGGGCTTCATCCGGCTCAAGCCGTGGGACGAGCGTGACGTCACTGCCGAGCAGTTGATCCAGCAACTCAACGGTGCCTTCTACGGCATCAAGGGCGCGCAGATCTTCGTGGTCAACCTGCCGACCGTGCAGGGCCTTGGCCAGTTCGGCGGCTTCGACATGTGGCTGCAGGATCGCTCCGGCGCAGGCCAGGAAGCCTTGACCCAGGCGCGCAACATCGTGCTCGGCAAGGCAGCGCAAAAGGCCGACACCATGGTGGGCGTGCGCCCGAACGGCCTGGAAAATTCGCCGCAGTTGCAGTTGCATGTGGACCGCGTGCAGGCGCAGTCGATGGGTCTGGAAGTCAGCGACATCTACAGCTCGATCCAACTGATGCTGGCACCGGTGTACGTCAACGACTATTTCTCCGAAGGCCGCATCAAGCGCGTCAACATCCGTGCCGACGATCAGTTCCGTACCGGCCCCGAGTCGCTGCGCAACTTCTTCAGCCCGAGCACGACGGCGGTGGGTGCCGATGGCCAGCCCGGCATGATTCCGCTGAGCAACGTGGTCAAGGCCGAATGGACGTACGCCTCGCCGGCGCTGAATCGCTACAACGGCTATTCGGCGGTGAACATCGTCGGTAACCCTGCCCCGGGCGGTAGCTCCGGTCAGGCGATGACGGCGATGGAAGAGATCGTCAACAACGATCTGCCGCCGGGCTTCGGTTTCGACTGGAGCGGCATGTCGTACCAGGAAATCATTGCCGGTAACGCGGCGACGCTGCTGCTGGCGTTGTCGGTGGTGGTGGTGTTCCTGTGCCTGGCCGCACTCTACGAGAGCTGGTCGATTCCGGTGGCGGTGCTGATGGTGGTGCCGATCGGCGTGCTGGGTGCGATCGTGTTCTCGATGCTGCGCGGTCTGCCGAACGATCTGTACTTCAAGATCGGCATGATCACGGTGATTGGTCTGGCGGCAAAGAACGCGATCCTGATCGTGGAATTTGCAGTGGAGCAGCGCGCGGCGGGCAAGACCCTGCGCGAGGCGACCCTGGAAGCGGCGCATCTGCGTTTCCGCCCGATCCTGATGACCTCGTTCGCCTTCATCCTGGGTGTGTTGCCGCTGGCGATCTCCACCGGTGCCGGTGCCAACTCGCGTCACTCCATCGGTACCGGCGTGATCGGCGGCATGGTGTTCGCCACCGTGCTCGGCGTGATCTTCATCCCGCTGTTCTTTGTGGTGGTGCGCCGCATGCTGGGCGACAAGCTGGACGAGCAGTCCAAGGAATATCTGGTCGCACAGAACGACTCCGGCACGCACCGTCCGGATCGTTGATCGATCGCTTGATTGCAAGACGAAAAGCCCCGGCAATGCCGGGGCTTTTTTGTCGTGCTGTCCTTGGCATGGGGCAGCACACGGCAGGCACCCGCACTAGCAACCTGCCGCGCAGGTCGTTACCCCCACATGCAGTGCGGCCGGCGCTGGCATTGTTGCGATCCGCACCGGCATTGCACTGTAGGAGCGCACCCGGGCGCGAGCGTTCTACCGGTAACGCCCCTCGCGCCCAGGTGCGCTCCTACGAGGTGGCGATGATCGGAAACGCCAGCGCACGTCATGCGCAGGTCGTTACTCGCACATGCGTTGCGATTCGCCCTAGGATTTTTGCGACCCGCACTGGCATCGCACTGTAGGAGCGCACCCGGGCGCGAACGCTTAACCGGTAACGCCCGTCGCGCCCAGGTGCGCTCCTACGAGATGGCGATGCTCGGAAACGCCAGCGCATGTCATGCGCAGGTCGTTACTCCCAGGTGCAGTGCGACCGGCGCTGGCATTGTTGCGATCCGCACTGGCATTGCAATGCAGGAGCGCACCCGGGCGCGAACGCTCTACCGGTAACGCCCGTCGCGCCCAGGTGCGCTCCTACGAGATGGCGATGATCGGAAACGCCAGCGCACGTCATGCGCAGGTCGTTACTCCCACATGCAGTGCGATCCGCCCTGGCATTGTTACGGCCCGCCCTGGCACTGCACTGTAGGAGCGCACCTGGGCGCGAACGCTCTATCGGTAACGCCCGTCGCGCCCAGGTGCGCTCCTACGAGATGGCGATGATCGGAAACGGCAGCGCACGTCACGCGCAGGTCGTCACTCCCACATGCATTGCGATCCGCCCTGGCATTGTTGCGATCCGCACTGGCATTGCACTGTAGGAGCGCACCTGGGCGCGATGGGGCCTTATCGATCGCGATCAGGGCTGTCGGTAAGGCTTGGTCGCGCCCGGGTGCGCTCCTACGGTGGTGTATCGCTCGGTGGTCTATCGCTCGCTACGTCTGATCGGGTGCACGGGCAGCGGTCGAACCGCGCACCACGCAACGCCCGGTCATGACCATGCGGCGGATCGGTAGCTGCGGGTTACTCAGGCGTTCCAGCAGCAACGACATCGCGGCGCGGCCCATGTCTTCGACCGGCTGTTCGACTACGGTGATGCCCGGTTCGACCAGGTCGGTCCAGCGCTCGTTGTCGAAGCCGGCCAGGGCCAGGTCCTGCGGCAGCCGCAGGCCGGCGGTGCGCGCGGCTTTCAATGCGCCCATCAGCAGCAGGCTGTTACTGGTGACGATGGCTTCGGGACGGCTGTCGCTTGCCAGCCACTGTTCCAATTCGACAATCGCCGCTTCGGCGGTCGGCGCCACTTCGCGGTAGTCCGGGGTCAGTCCTTGCCTCCGCATCGCCGCCAGATAGCCGTCGCGGCGCTCGGCCGCGGTGGTGCTGGTGCTGCCGAACAACCCGCCGATGCGTCGGTATCCCTGCGCCTGCAGATGCGTGACCAACTCGCCCATCGCCGCGGCGTTATCCAGTACCACGCTGTCGTAGCGGCTGCCGGGGCCGGCACGGTCCACCAGCACCGTGGGGTAATCCAGGGCCAGTTCGTGCATGCGCCCCACCGTCACCCGGGTCGGGGCGAAGATCAGCCCGGTGATGCGCTCTTCCTGCATCAGCTCCAGATACAGCGCCTCACGCTCGGGATCTTCATCGGTATTGCACAGGGTGACGCGCATA
The DNA here is from genome assembly GCF_040202875.1 of Xanthomonas sp. WHRI 10204. Taxonomy (NCBI): domain Bacteria; kingdom Pseudomonadati; phylum Pseudomonadota; class Gammaproteobacteria; order Lysobacterales; family Lysobacteraceae; genus Xanthomonas; species Xanthomonas sp. WHRI 10204. The sequence continues at coordinate 1,651,436 of NZ_JBEGDW010000001.1, read as the reverse complement.
CCGGCACGGTAAGCAACCTCTTCCACCGCACGGATGAGGGACGTGAAGTACGGGTTGCGGATATCGGCCACGATCACGCCGAGGATGCCGGACTGCTGGGATCGCAATCGCCGCGCCATCAGATTGGGGCGGTAACCGGTCTGACGGACGGCCGCCTCAACCTTGGCACGCACCTCCTCGCTCACCGGGCCGGTGCCCAGCGCGCGCGAGACCGTGGACTTGGACACACCGGCCACCCGGGCCACGTCATTGATGCTGATACTCACTGGGACCGTTCCCGCTCCATTTGCGCACCTGACCCAGGCGCGGTGTCAGTTCCGATGCTAACCCGAAAGCACTACAAGGATTTTGTGCACTGCACATTGACCTGGATCGTGGGAACGTTCCCACTATACTTCCCAGCCTGATCCCCCCATCGGAGCCCGCCTTGTCTTCTCCGTCGCCAGCCCCCGTCACTCCCGAGCTCATCCGCCTGCGTGCTCACGCCCGCGACAAGGACGATGCCATCGCCCAGGCTGCGCAATTGCTGGTCGCCGCCGGCTGCGTGGCACCCGGTTACGACGCCAGCATGCGACGCCGCGAAGGCCTGGCGAATACCTTCCTGGGCCATGGCCTGGCCATCCCGCACGGGGTGGGCGAAGACCGTCACCTGGTGCACCGCGATGGAATCGCGGTGCTGCAGCTGCCCGAGGGCGTGGAATGGAACCCCGGCCAGATCACCCGGCTGGTGGTGGGCATCGCCGCTCAATCCGACACCCATATCACCCTGCTGCGCCGGCTGACCCGGTTGATCCAGGACCCGGCGCAGCTGGAAGCGCTGTTCACCACCGACGACCCCGGCGTGATCGTGTCGGCGCTCACCGGCGACCGCGCGCCCGACACCAGCGCCGCGCCGGCCACCGATCTGGCCGAACGCTTCGAGTGGACCATCGCCTACCCCAGCGGCCTGCATGCGCGCCCGGCCACGCGCTGGGCCGAAACCGCGCGCGGCTTCTCTGCGCGTGCGCAGGTGCGTGCCGGCGACCAAGCCGCCGATGCCAAGAGCCTGGTCGGCCTGCTGCAGCTGGGCCTGCGTGTTGGCGATAGCATCACCGTCTCGGCCGAAGGCAACGATGCGGCGGCGCTGCTCAAGCGCCTGCGCTCGGTGATGGACAGCCTGACCGCACAAGAGAAGGCCGATGCCGAACGTGCCGCGCAACGCCGCGCCGCACCGGTGGTCGGCTGGACCCCGCCGCAGGCGCAGCCGGCCATCGTCGGCATCGGCGCCAGCCCGGGCGTGGCGATCGGCATCGTGCACCGCCTGCGTGCGGCGCAGACCGAGGTGGCCGACCAGCCGGTGGGCCTGGGCGATGGCGGCGCACAGCTGCACGATGCGCTGACCCGCACCCGCCAGCAGCTGGCGGCGATCCAGGACGACACCCAGCGCCGTCTCGGCGCCTCGGACGCGGCCATCTTCAAGGCCCAGGCCGAGTTGCTCAACGACACCGACCTGATCACCCGCACCTGCCAGCTGATGGTCGAAGGCCATGGTGTGGCGTGGTCCTGGCACCAGGCGGTGGAACAGATCGCCTCCGGCCTGGCCGCGCTAGGCAACCCGGTGCTGGCCGGCCGCGCGGCCGATCTGCGCGATGTCGGTCGCCGCGTGCTGGCCCAGCTCGACCCGTCTGCAGCGGGCGCCGGCCTGACTGATTTGCCCGACCAGCCCTGCATCCTGCTGGCCAGCGACCTGTCGCCGTCGGACACCGCCAATCTGGACACCGCACGTGTGTTCGGCCTGGCCACCGCACAGGGCGGCCCGACCTCGCACACCGCGATCCTGTCGCGCACCCTTGGCCTACCGGCGCTGGTCGCGGCCGGCGGCCAGTTGCTGGAGATCGAAGACGGCGCCACCGCCATCATCGACGGCAGCAGCGGGCGCCTGTACATCAACCCGTCCGCGCAAGATCTGGACGCGGCACGCACCCACATCGCCGAACAACAGGCCATCCGCGAGCGCGAAGCCGCGCAGCGCGCCTTGCCGGCCGAAACCACCGACGGCCACCACATCGACATCGGCGCCAACGTCAACCTGCCCGACCAGGTGGCGATGGCGCTCACCCAAGGTGCAGAAGGCGTCGGCCTGATGCGCACCGAGTTCCTGTTCCTGGAAAGCGGCAGCACGCCCACCGAAGACGAGCAGTACGCGACTTATCGCGCCATGGCGCAGGCTTTGGACGGCCGCCCGTTGATCGTGCGTGCGCTGGACATCGGCGGCGACAAGCAGGTGGCGCATCTTGAATTGCCGCACGAAGAAAACCCGTTCCTGGGCGTGCGTGGCGCGCGCCTGCTGCTGCGTCGCCCCGACCTACTGGAGCCGCAGCTGCGGGCGCTGTACCGCGCGGCCAAGGACGGGGCGCGGCTGTCGATCATGTTCCCGATGATCACCTCGGTGCCGGAGCTGATCGCCTTGCGCGAAATCTGCGCACGCATCCGCGCCGAGCTGGATGCACCGGAGGTTCCGATCGGCATCATGATCGAAGTACCAGCCGCCGCCGCGCAGGCCGACGTGCTGGCGCGGCACGCGGACTTCTTCTCGATCGGCACCAACGACCTCACCCAGTACGTGCTGGCGATCGACCGCCAGAACCCGGAGCTGGCCGCCGAAGCCGACAGCCTGCATCCGGCGGTGCTGCGCATGATCCGCAGCACCATCGACGGCGCGCGCAAGCACGAGCGCTGGGTTGGCGTGTGCGGCGGCCTGGCCGGCGATGCGTTCGGTGCCAGCCTGCTGGCCGGCCTGGGCGTGCAGGAACTGTCGATGACGCCTAACGACATCCCCGCGGTGAAGGCGCGCCTGCGGGCATCTTCGCTCGGCCAATTGCAGCAGCTGGCCGAGCAGGCGCTCAATTGCGAAACCGCCGAGCAAGTGCGCGCTTTGGAAGCCAAGCGCGAGGGCATGGCATGAGCTTGCAGGCCCTCACTGTCACGCTGAATCCGGCGATCGACCAGACCATCCGGCTCGACAGCCTGCAGCCCGGCGCAGTGCATCGCGCCAGCAGCGTGCGTAACGATGCCGGCGGCAAGGGCATCAACGTGGCGGCGTGCCTGGCCGATTGGGGCACCGATGTGGCCGCACTTGGCGTGCTCGGCGGCGGCAATGCCGGCGTGTTCGAAGCGCTGTTCCGCGAGCGCGGCATCGTCGACCACTGCCAGCGCGTGGCCGGCGAAACCCGCACCAATCTCAAACTGGTGGAAGCGCGCAGCAACGACACCACCGACATCAACCTGCCCGGCCTGCAACTGACCAGCGCGCATCTGCAAAGCGTGGCCGATCAACTCGCGCCGCTGCTGCGCCCCGGCCTGCCGGTGGTGTTGTCCGGCAGCCTGCCGGCCGGCCTGCCCGACGACAGCTGGGCGCAGCTGCAGGCGCAGGCCGGCGCCGCCGGTGCCCGCGTGTTGCTCGATACCAGCGGCGCACCGCTGGTGGCCGCACTGAGCGCAGCACGCGATGCACTGCCCTATGCGGTCAAGCCGAATCGCCACGAACTGGAAGCCTGGACCGGCCGCCCGCTCACCGATCGCGCCGCACTCAGCGCCGCTGCGCATGAACTGCTGGCACGCGGCATCCAGCTGGTGGTGATTTCGATGGGCACCGACGGTGCGTTGTTCGTGCAGCGCGACCAGCGACTGATCGCGCGTCCGCCACGCCTGGCGCACGGCAGCAGCGTTGGCGCAGGCGATGCGATGGTGGCCGGCCTGGCCGCTGCGCTGCTGGATGCGAGCACCGATCTGGAGCAGTGCGCACGGCTGGCCACGGCGTTTTCGATGTGTCGGCTGGAAAGCGGCGATGCGCGCAGGCTCAGCGCCGATGGCGTGCGCCGTGCTGCGGCCGAAGTCGTGATCGAGACGCTGTCGTGAACGCTGCCTTCCACAAGGCAGCGACCGGCACGCAGGTGTCCGCGGCTTATTCGGACCGCCGTCGTCCCGGCACGCGCCACCCGCACGCGTAACGCCCCCAATTCCCCCCGCCGGCCACACCGGCGACCGCAATACAGCAGGAGTTTTGCCATGTCCTCTTCCATCGTGGTCATCGCCGCCGGCGAACGCAGTACCGAAGCCGTTCTGGCGGCCGAGGCGCTGCGCCGCGCGGCCACCGCCGCCGGGCGCAGCGTGACGATCGAAATCCGCAGCGACCAGGGCGTGCTCGGTGCGCTACCGACCGAACTGGCCAGCGGTGCCACGCAGGTCCTGATCGTCGGCGATGCCGATGCCGACACCGCACGCTTCGGCGACGCACAACTGCTGCAGCTGAGCCTGGGCGCCGTACTGGACGACCCGGCCGCTGCCGTCAGCCAGCTCGCCGTGCCCACCGCGACCACTGCATCGGCAGCGACCGACGCATCCGGCGCAGGCGGCAAGCGCATCGTTGCGATCACCTCCTGCCCCACCGGCATCGCGCACACCTTCATGGCCGCCGAAGGCCTGCAGCAAGCCGCAAAGAAGCTCGGCTACCAGATGCGCGTGGAAACGCAGGGCTCGGTCGGCGCGCAGGACGCGTTGACCGACGAGGAAATCCGCGCGGCCGACGTTGTCATCATCGCCGCCGACCGCGAAGTGGACCTGGCCCGTTTCGGTGGCAAGCGGCTGTTCAAGAGCGGCACCAAGCCGGCAATCAACGATGGCCCCGCACTCATCCAGAAGGCGCTGGCCGAGGCCGGCGTGCAGGGCGGCGCAGCCCCGGTCGCAGGCGCCAGCGCCACATCGGATAGCAAAGGCAACGGTCGCACCGGCGCCTACAAGCACCTGATGACCGGTGTGTCGTTCATGCTGCCGTTCGTCACCGCCGGCGGCCTGTTGATCGCGTTGGCCTTCGCGCTGGGCGGCATCTATGCCGGCGACGACGCGCATCAGGGCACGCTGGCCTGGTCGCTGTTTCAGATCGGCGCCAAGGCCGGCTTCACCTTGATGGTGCCCGCGCTGGCCGGTTACATCGCCTACTCCATCGCCGACCGCCCCGGCATCGCGCCCGGCATGATCGGCGGGCTGGTCGCGGCCAATCTCAATGCCGGTTTCCTCGGCGGCATCATCGCCGGCTTCATCGCCGGCTACGGCGTGGCCGCGCTCAACCGCTACATCAAGCTGCCGCGCAACCTGGAAGGACTCAAGCCGGTATTGATCCTGCCGGTGCTGGGCACCCTGTTGGTCGGTCTGGCGATGATGTACGTGTTCGGCCAACCGGTCGCCGACCTGCTGGCCTGGCTCACTGCCTGGTTGCGTGGCATGCAAGGTAGCAGCGCGCTGCTGCTGGGCCTGTTGCTGGGCGGCATGATGGCCTTCGACATGGGCGGGCCGGTCAACAAGGCCGCCTACGCGTTTTCCACCGGTCTGATCGCCAGCCAGGTCTACACCCCGATGGCCGCCGCCATGGTGGCCGGCATGACTCCGCCGCTGGGCATCGCGCTGGCCACCTGGCTGTTCCGCAACCGCTTTACCGTCGAAGAACGCGGCTCGGCCACGGCCGCCGGCGTGCTCGGGCTGGCCTTCGTCACCGAAGGCGCCATCCCGTATGCCGCGCGCGACCCGTTGCGCACCATTCCGGCGCTGATGATCGGCTCGGCCGTGGCCGGCGCGATTTCGATGTCGGTCGGCGCCGAGCTCAAGGCTCCGCATGGCGGCATCTTCGTGCTGCTGATTCCCAATGCCGTCACTCACCTTGCGATGTATGTGCTGGCACTGCTGGCCGGCGTGGCGGTCACCGCGATTGCGCTGCGCGTGCTCAAGAAGCCGGTCGCCGACGTCATCGCCTGACGTCAGCACCCTGCGGCGGCCGGTGGCCGCCGCATCCGACGCGCCGGATGCGCGTCATCCCTGATCGATCACCGCTGCGCCGCGTACCGATGTGCGCCGCCAGCGGCTTGCCCACCCACGTGCTGTCGCGTTCGCCACCTTGGCCACGCCCTCTTTGTTCGGAGTCCCGCCATGACTGCCCTGCCCTCCCGCCGCGCCCATCCCCGCCTGCTGTGCCTGTCGCTCGCGCTGGCGATCGCCCCACTCGCCCAGGCGCAGGACGCCGCCGATGCCTTCAAGCTCAAGCTGGGCTACACCGGCGAAGCCGCCTCGATGATCGACGGCGGCCGCAAGAGCGGCGATGCCTACGCCGGCCAGCTGATGGTCGGCACCGATGTCGACATGGACCGCCTGTTCGGCTGGAACGGCGCCACCATCAAGCTCTACGTCTCCAATCGTCACGGCACTAATCTGTCCAACAGCAGCATCGGCAACAGCACCTCGGTGCAGGAAATCTACGGCGGCCAGGGCACGCGTCTGGCCAACTTCACCCTGCTGCAAAAACTCTTCAACGACCGCCTGGAACTGGAAGCCGGCCGCAGCGTCGCCAACATCCATTTCCTCGGCTCGGACCTGTGCCAGTACTTCCAGGGCAACTCGGCCTGCGGCAACCCCACCTTCGTATTCCGCACCAGCAACTTCACCTACTGGCCGGTGTCCAGCTGGGCCGCGCACGCCACCGCCTGGGTCACGCCCAAGGTCTATGTGCATGTCGGCGCGTATGAAGTGAACCCGGTGCAGGCGCAGGACGGCCAGCACGGCTTGAAGTGGAGCACCGACGACACCACCGGCGTGGTGGTGCCCTATGCGGTCGGCTACAAGAACAAGGGCGGCGACGGCAGCATGGCCGCGATGTACGAACTCGGCGGCTGGCAGGACAACTCCGACTACACCGACCCGCTGCGCGACCGCAACGGCAACCCTGCCGTGCTGAGTGGGCTGGGCTATGAAAACAAGCAGGGCCGCTCGGGCCTGTTCGGTCGCTTCGAGCAGCAGGTCACCAACCCCGACCCCTCCGGCACCCGCGGCCTCACCGTCTTCGGCGCGATTCTGCAAAGTACCGGCGGCCAAGCCATCGAAGATCACTTCGTACAACTGGGCCTGGTGCAGAAAGGCACCTTCGCCAGCCGCCCGCAAGACAACATCGCCTTCGTGATCACCCAACAGAAATACAGCGACGAAGCGCTGGAAAACCTGCGTTTGGCCCGCGCCTCGGCCGGCGGCACCGGCACCCCCGCCGACAACCAGATCATGATGGAGCTCAGCTACGGCATCCAGGTCACCAAGCGCCTGCGCATCGCGCCGAACCTGCATTACGTGATCAACCCAGACCAGTTCAACGAGCCGACACGCACCAACGATCTGAAGAACGCGCTGATCGCTGGCATGCGGATCGATTGGAATTTGTGAGCCGTCGAGAAGCTGCGCGCGTTGCGCGCATGCTTGGCGGGCACCACTGATTGAAGTGAGTGGCGGGTGCGTTGCATCTGATTGCAGTACAACGCATTGCGTCGACTCGGTTGGGTTGGGCATTTGCCGGTAGCCGACAGAGTTCGATGAGCCGCGTAGTCGCGCGACCGCACGCAATGAGGCGCTATCAGCCGACCCGGTCGCGCGCAGCCAGCCGCTGGCCACGCAAGATAACGCGACAGCGGATGCCGAAGCTGTAATGACCCACCACTGCCTAGCGCCTGAGTTAAGCCGACCCGCGAGGCGGCTTCGGCTTGAACGAATTGTTAGGCCGAAAGCCGGTCACTTTTGGCCCCATATCTGCCAACCCACTAGCACAGCGTTAACCGCTGTGACTGCGAGGATGACCCAAGTAAGGGTGCGCATTGTTTGAGTTAGCTGCAGCATGCGAGCGCTCTCCCTAGCCATTTGTCTCCGGACAATCTCGTCACGGTAGAAGCCGGTGCCCACGACGGTGTTGTGTGCGGCGGCGTCGTAACGATCGATCAGGTCGTCATCTGACAGTGACTGCAAATCAGCGTGTTTTGGAATGTAGCCCATGAGCTTCCTCTTGCGGCCTAGCGTTTGACTTAAGCGGCGCCGTTAGGCATCCAATTGAAGGAGGGGTTAGGCGTCGCGGGCATGTCGGCGGCGGTGGCCATTAAATAACCTTGTTCATGTCTACGCCGTAGCCGGCATTCCTAAGTTCCTTGGCAACGGCAAGGTGCCAAGCGCCATGGTCGTCTAGTGGCACGTAGACCACGCCACTAATGTCGTTGGGAACTTCCGTACCGTCTTTCACAAGAGCGCAAACGTGGCGCCTACCTAGCTTTGAAATCAGATAGCCGTGTTCAAAGACTACGTTCTGCCGAGCGCGAGACTTTGGCTGGTCACCCACCAAGCCACCTGAGTCACAAGGCGTGTACAGTACCAAAGCAAAACCAACGTTGGTGTGCTCCTCAATTTTCTCAATGATGGTTTTGCCGCCACTGACTTGCTCGTGAAGAATTATTGCTTTAAGCCCGAGCTTTTCCACAAATCTTGCGGCCGATATCTTGGCTAAGTCGTCTCGGCCGTGAACTATGAAGACCTTCGATTGATCAAGGACTTCCGACTTTGTCTTCTCGGCTACCGAAGATGTGGCTGGGGCCGCCTTTGATAGCGTGCCTTTGACGCGGTCGAAAACTTCGTTAGTGATGTCCTTGGTGTACTTTTCGTACCTAAGAATATCGCTCGGCGAAACGAACATAATCACGTTGGATGGCATGTGATCGTTCTCGTATTTCGAAAGCTCGGCCACCGTCTTTTCAGTCTGCTTAATGGCGATTCGTTTGATCTCTGCTTTGCTGAGGAAGTAGCCATCGAACTGAAAGTCTTCACCTTTAAAGAACGGGACTAAGACTCTTGCCTCAATGTCTGAGAGATCAGCCTTATCCAGTTCGAAGTACTGCTTGTTTTTGCTTTGCTTGCCGACCTTTTCGTTCGTTTCGATGACCACTTGAAAATACATGAAGGCGTCCTGTACGAGATAGATTGATGCTAGCCGTGAAAGGGTGTGAACGGATATTCGACACCTAACAAATGAGTTAAATCTCGCCGTGAAGCGGCGTCGGCTTGGACGAATTGTTAGGCCGCACCTAGGTTGGCTGCGGCCTGCATGACCAATTCTACTGCTTCAACAGAAGTCCAGGCCACGTCAGGTGGTTCCAAAGAAAGGATATCGACGATGTCGCTTCCTGAGACTATGGAGTAGTGGCAAGGCGTCCGTCCGAAGGTAACCGCCTGCACAGAGTCCGCCGCCCACTCCGAGTTCTCGACTTGCAAGAAAGGGAACGTCCAGTTGCTGCCGGGTGACTTTGGTAGCTTCGGAACTGCCGATTCGCCAGGCCACTGATGGGCGAACTCCTCGTGCGTTGCCACGGCCTCGAAACCCTCGAAGCGCAAGACAAGCAACTGACCATTGCCAAAGTCTCCATCACACACAACAGTCATGGAGCCGGCGAAGTGCTGGAGGATAAACACACCCGAAAGATATTCAGGGACGTGTTCGATCGGACGCCAAGACTTGAACGTTTGCATAGATGTGCCTGAGCGGCCTAACGCCTGAATTAAGCCGCGCCGCGAAGCGGCGTCGGATTGAATGAATTGTTAGGCCGCACCCTCAGGCTCCCAACGTCGGTAGACCACATGTCTCAGCGGCTTTAGGGCACTAGGGGCGGGAACAGACACATGTTGCTCATCGAGGTCCCAGGGTGCAGCCAAGTCCGCAATGACCTCTGTGGCTGCGCAAGAACAGTTCTCTTGCGCGAGACCCGCAGCTAAACCGTCGTACTCGAAGCGGAGGCGAACGATAAAGGCGTTTTCATCGGCCTCGATCGAGGCTTGACGCAATTCCGGGTGGACCTCGCCACAGAGGGCGCGGACTAGGGAGAGCACTAATGTCTGACGCGATGCAATGCTGTCCATGCGGCCTAACTACTATTGGCCCGCCGAAATGCGGTGTTGCACGGAGTATCTTCGATCGCTGGCGCTTTGTGAATGGGGGGAAATCTCTAGCCGCGATCACGGGATTACATGATGGTAAGCGGACTCTACTATTGCGAGGTATCCAGCCTTATCCAGCAAAGACGCGGGCGTATGAAATACACCCCCAAAAACAATGGCGTAACAGCACGTCCGCCGACGCAGTTGCTTGATCGAGTGCGCGACCGCTTGCGCGTTAGGCACTACAGCCTTTGCACTGAGCAGACGTATCTCAGTTGGATGCGGCGCTTCGTCCTGGCCAACGGTTCTCTACCGCAACGTATTGCGTATCGATCGGCATCACGTGTCCGACGAAATCCCTGGTTTTCACAATCTTGAGTCGTGACATCACAGTGCACAACCGTGAACCAGGCGTCCACCGCCAGAAACGAAAAAACCGCGCAATGCGCGGTTTTTTCGTCACACCTTTTGCCAACCGATCAGGGGCGACGCGCCAGCGCCTCTACATCCTTGGCCTTGGGCAGCAGATCCTGCTTGGTCACCGCAAACGGCCCGATGCTCAGCATCGGCACCGCCACGATCACCGACGAGATCACCACGATCACCGCACCGATCATGTGCGTCTCGGCCAGACCTTCCATCGATTCGCCGCCGTAGATGTACAGCGCCAATGCCGACAGGAAGAACATCACTGCAGTGATGATCGTGCGCGACAGCGTCTGGTTGATCGACCGGTTCAACACTTCCAGCGGTTCCACACGCAACCCGCGGAAGTTTTCGCGCACACGGTCGAACACCACGATGATGTCGTTGATCGCAAAGCCCATCACCGACAACAGACCGGCCAGCACGGTCAGATCGAACTCGCGACCGGTCAGCGACACGAAGGCCACCGTGACCAGCAAGTCGAACAATGCCGTCACGCTGGCCACCACCGCGAACTTCCACTCGAAACGGAAGGCGATGTAGATCAAAAAGCCCACCAGCATGAACACCGTGGCGTACACGCCGTTCAAGGCCAGGTCCTTGCCGACCTGCGGGCCGACGAACTCGCCGGGCTGCACGGTGGCCGGATTCTGCTCGGTGCTGACCGCTTTGCGCACTTCTTCGGCAACGGTGCGTGCAGCGTCGTCCCGGTTGTTGTGCTGCTCGCGCGCCTGCAGACGGATCATCACCTCGTTGCCGCCGCGGGCGTTTTGCACCTGTGCGTTTTCGAAGCCGGCCTTGGACAGCTGCTCGCGCACCTGGTCCACATCCACCGTTTTCTGGAAGCTGGTTTGCACCAGCGTGCCGCCGGTGAATTCCAGCGCGTAATTGAAGCCCTTGCCGACGATGATGCCGACCGAAGCGACTGCCAGGATCAGCATCAGGATCAGCACCGGCTTGCGCGGGCGCATGAAATCGATCTTGGTGTCGTTGGGAATGAGATGGAGCGGGAACAATTTCATGGAAAAGATCTTCCGTTTAGACGTTGCGCACCCTCGGGATGCACAACGCTTGCGAAGGGATTCATCCCTCGCCCGCTACAGCTCTGCTGCAGGGGTCGAGGCCGGACTCGCATCTCAAATAGCGACGGTCTTCAGCTTCTTGCGGCTGCCGTAGATCAGCACCGCCAGCGCACGCGACACGGTGATCGCGGTGAACATCGAGGCGAAAATACCGATCATCATGGTCAGCGCGAAGCCCTTCAACGGGCCGGTACCAAACGCATACAAGGCCACCGCCACGATCAAACCGGTGAGGTTGGCGTCCAGGATGGTGCCGCCGGCCTTTTCATAACCCGCGGCAATCGCCGACTTGGCCGGCACGCCCAGCCGCAATTCTTCGCGGATACGCTCGTTGATCAGCACGTTGGCGTCCACCGACAGACCGACCGACAGCGCAAGGCCAGCAAAACCCGGCAGCGTCATGGTGGCGCCGAACAGCGACATCACCGCCACCACAATCAGCAGATTGAACAGCAGCGCCACCGAGGTGATCGCGCCGAACACGCGGTAGTAGATGGTGAAGAACACCAGCGTGAACAGGAACGAGTACACCACCGCAGTGACGCCGCGCTCCACGTTTTCCGCACCCAGACTCGGGCCGATCACGTATTCCTCGACAAAATCCATCGGCGCAGCCAGCGAGCCGGACTTCAGCAGCTTGGCCAGGTTCTCCGCTTCCACCTTCTCCAGACCGGTGGTCTGGAAGTTCTTGCCGAACACGCCGGCAATGCGGGTCGGCGACAAGGCTTCTTCCTTGACCCGAACGCTGCGCACTTCCTTGCCGTCGACCATGGTCACGGTGGGGATGCGCTCGATGTACACCACCGACATCAGCTTGCCGACGTTGGCGCTGGTGTAGTCGAGCATGCGCTGGCCGGCGACGTTGTTGAGCGTCACCGATACGGCAGGCATGCCGTTCTGGTCGTTGCTAACGCTGGCACTGACCATCTGGTCGCCGGTCACCAACGCGCGCTTGTTGAGCAACACCGGCGCACCGGTATCGCGCACGCGGTAGACCTTGGCTTCGGGCGGGATGCTGCCGCTGCGCACTGCGTCTTCGGCATTGCCGTCGACCACCGCGCGGAATTCCAGCGAAGCGGTGGCGCCGATCAGGCGCTTGGCTTCGGCGGTGTCCTGCAAACCGGGCAATTCGACCACGATGCGGTCTTCGCCCTGGCGCTGGATGGTCGGCTCGGACACGCCCAGCGCGTTGACGCGATTGCGCAAGGTGGTGAGGTTCTGCTCGATCGCGCCGCTGGCGATCTGCTTGAGCTCGGCCTCCGGCACCTTCACTGCGATGTTCTGGCCGCTGACGTCGTAGGTCAGCAACGGCTGCGCCTTGGCCAGCGCGGTGCGCGCCGCATCGGCGCTGGCGCCCTCGCCCAGGCTGATCTGGATGCTGTTGTCGCCGCGACGCTCGACCGCCCGATAGGCGATGCGGCCGTCACGCAAGGTGGTGCGGATGTCTTCGGCAAAGCCTTCGATCCGCTTTTCCACTGCAGCCTTCTGATCGACCTGCATGGCGAAGTGCACGCCGCCGACCAGGTCCAGGCCCAGCACCATCGGCTTGCCGCCCAGCTTGGCCAGCCACTCCGGCACGGTGGAGGCCAGATTCAGCGCCACCGTGTAGTTCTCGCCCAGCTGCTGACGCAGCACATCGTTGGCGCGGGTCTGCGCCTGCAACGAGGACAGGCGCACCATCAGGCTGTCGCCTTCCTTGGTGACGGCTTTGGGCGTGATGCCCGCGCCCTTGAGCTCGCCGTCGATGCGGCTGCGCAATGCGTCGTCGAGCTGTGCACCGCGGCTGGCGGTGATCTGCACGGACGGGTCTTTCTGATAGATGTTGGGCAGCGCATACAACGCGCTGACCGCCAGCACCAGCAGGATCAGGAAATACTTCCAGCGAGGAAATTCGAGCATTGCGACAGTCCCGCACAGCACCATCCCGGCGCCGCGCCTAGCAGTGAGAACGACTTCAAGCGGCCAATACAACGTCGCGAGCGGTCATCCGGTGGATACGGGCAGTGCGCGAAGCGAAAACGCCAAGTGGCGCATTCCGACTCCGTGCACCGACTGCGCCCGCCTGACGGTGCGCGCAGCGGTGGTATTGCAGGCCTTCAATTGCAGCGACGTCTTGAGCAGCCCAACGCAGGCATCGGCAGCGCGACGACAGCGGAGTGTACGAGCGGCCCCTGGCGTTTTCGAGCACCGGCCGGCAGCGCCAGACGGTGCTCGATGCCGATAACCCGACTCAGCTGGCGGACTTCAGCGTGCCCTTCGGCAGCACATGGCCCACCGCACTCTTCTGCACGCGGATGCGGACGTTGTCGGCCACTTCCACGGTGATGAAGTTGTCGCCGATGTCGGCAATCACGCCAGCGACGCCGCCGGAGGTGATGACTTCATCGCCGCGTGCCAGCTTGTCCAGCAGCGACTTGTGCTCCTTCTGACGCTTCATCTGCGGACGAATCATCAAAAAATACATGACCGCAATCAGGATGATCGGCAGCGCGAAGGTGGACAGGCTCCCCATCGGGCCGGCGGCCGGCGCGCCACCGGTGGCTTGCGCCTGGGCGACCGGGATCAGGAAATCGAGCAAATTCATTCAGTGCATCCTAGTTTGGTGCCAGCGCGCCCCACGGGCCCACTCGCTATTCAGGTACCGCCAGAGCGGAACAGCCGGGAATTATGCCACGCGGGTTCCACCCCGTCCGCGCCAAAGGCAAGGACGGCAGGGCTCAGCTGGTTTCCCCCGGCAACGGCGGCGTGGTGGCGCCGCGTGCCGCATAGAAGGACCGCCGGAACTGCACAAAGGTTCCCGCCGCGATCGCCGCACGCATGTCTGCCATCAGTTTTTCGTAGTACCAGAGGTTGTGCATGGTGCCCAGCATCGGGGCCAGCATCTCGTTGCAGCGGTCCAGGTGACGCAGGTAGGAGCGCGTGTAGCCGCTGCTGCAGGCATGGCAACCGCAGCCCGGCTCGATGGTGTCCAGGTCGCGTTCGTATTTGGCGTTGCGGATGCGCACCGTGCCGAACGAGGTGAAATAGTGGCCGTTGCGCGCGTTGCGGGTGGGCATGACGCAGTCGAACATGTCCACGCCGCGCGCCACGCCTTCTACCAGGTCTTCTGGCCGGCCCACGCCCATCAGATAGCGCGGGCGATCGGCTGGCAGCTGCGGATGCAGGTGTTCGAGCATGGCGTTGCGCTCGTGCTCGGGCTCGCCCACCGCCAAACCGCCGATGGCGTAGCCATCGAAGCCGATGGCGTGCAGGCCCTCCAGCGAGCGGCTGCGCAGGTCCGGGTGCACCCCGCCCTGCACGATGCCGAACAGCGCCGCGTCGTTGCCCAACCCGTCATGCGCATCGCGCGAGCGCTGCGCCCAGCGCAGGCTCAGTTCCATCGAGCGCCGCGCGACCTCTTCGGTGGCCGGGTACGGCGTGCACTCGTCGAAGATCATCACGATGTCCGAATCGAGCACCTTCTGGATCTGCATGCTCTCTTCCGGACCCAGGAACACCCGCGCGCCATCGGTGGGCGAGGAAAAGGTCACACCCTGCTCGGTGATCTTGCGACGGTGGGCCAGCGAGAACACCTGAAACCCGCCGGAATCGGTGAGGATCGGCCCATCCCAGCGCGCAAACCCGTGCAAGCCGCCGTGGTCGCCGATCACATCCAGCCCCGGGCGCAGATACAGATGAAAGGTGTTGCCCAGGATGATCTCCGCCCCCAGCGCGCGGATCTGCTCGGGCAGGATGCCCTTGACCGAGCCATAGGTGCCCACCGGCATGAACGCCGGGGTTTCCACCGTGCCGCGCGGAAAGGTCAGGCGGCCACGGCGCGCGTGGCCGTCGGTGGTCTGGAGCTGGAACTGGAGTCGGGACATTGAAAGGCCGGGAATGGGGAGTCGGGAATCGGGAATGGGAAGAGCGGTTGGCAGGTGGCTGATCGTTCGGCGGATACCGCCTTACGATTCCCCAATCCCGATTCCCCATTCCCTGCCCCACAACAACATCGCATCGCCGTACGAAAAAAAGCGATAGCGCTGTGCGATGGCGTGCGCGTAGGCGGCGAAGATGCGCTCGCGGCCGGCGAAGGCGGAGACCATCATCAGCAGCGTGCTTTCGGGCAGATGGAAGTTGGTGACCATCGCATCGACGCTGCGGATGCGGTAGCCGGGCAGGATGAAGATCTGGGTTTCGCCGGCAAAGGGCAGCAGTTCGCCATCGGGTGCGGCATCGGTGGTGCGCCAGGCGCTTTCCAGCGAGCGCACCACCGTGGTGCCCACGGCAATGACGCGGCCGCCACGGGCACGCGTGCGGCGCACCTGCTCCACCAGCGCGGCACCGACGTTGAGCCACTCTTTATGCATCACGTGCTGCTCGAGCGCATCCACCCGCACCGGCTGAAACGTGCCGGCGCCGACATGCAGCGTGACGTGGCCGAACTCGACCCCGCGCTCGCGCAAGCGCGCCAGTAGCTGCTCGTCGAAATGCAGGCCGGCGGTGGGCGCGGCGACCGCACCGACCTCGCGCGCGAATACGGTTTGGTAGCGCTCGCGATCTTCCAGCCCCGGCTCACGGCGGATGTAGGGCGGCAGCGGCAGGCGGCCGGCCTCGGGCAGCCACTGCTCCAGCGGCAACGGGATGTCGAAGCGCAGCAGATAGAACTCGCCATCGCGCCCCAGCACCTCGGCCTGGCCACCCGCGTCGAGCGCGATCAGGCTGCCGGCCTTGGGCGACTTGCTCGCGCCGATCTGCACCCGCGCCTCGCGTTCGCCCAGCAGGCGCTCGATCAGGATTTCCACCCGCCCACCGCTGGCCTTCTGCCCGAACAGCCGCGCCGGGATGACGCGGGTGTCGTTGAAGATCAGCAGATCGCCCGGCTGCAACAGCTCGGGAAGATCGCGCACCTGGCGGTCGCTGAAGTCTGCAGGCGCTTTGGGTACCACCAGCAGACGGCTGGCCGCACGCTCGGCAAGCGGCGCCTGGGCGATCAGCTCGTCGGGGAGCGAATAGTTGAAATCGGACTTCTTCAAGGCGTGGCGGTGCAGCGGTTTGGGGGCGCTAGTTTAGCGGGACATGCTGAGGCAGGTTTGGCAGCCTTTTCCTCCAAGCAAACAAGACCTGCGGAGATCGCGGAGGTCGCAGATCCTTCTCCCGTCGGGAGAAGGTGGCGCGCAGCGTCGGATGAGGGTGCGAGCGAAGCCTCATGGAGTTGAAATGCCACATGGGCTTCGCCCCGCACCCTCACCCCAACCCCTCTCCCGAGGGGAGAGGGGCTTGAGCGGCAGCTCGACTGCTTGTCCTTCTCCCGCCGGGCGGGAGAAGGTGGCGCGCAGCGTCGGATGAGGGTGCGAGCGAAGCCTCATGGAGTTGAAATGCCACGTGGGCTTCGCCCCGTACCCTCACCCCAACCCCTCTCCCGAGGGGAGAGGGGCTTGAGCGGCAGCTCGACTGCTTGTCCTTCTCCCGCCGGGCGGGAGAAGGTGGCGCGCAGCGTCGGATGAGGGTGCGAGCGAAGCCTCATGGAGTTGAAATGCCACGTGGGCTTCGCCCCGTACCCTCACCCCAACCCCTCTCCCGAGGGGAGAGGGGCTTGAGCGGCAGCTCGACTGCTTGTCCTTCTCCCGCCGGGCGGGAGAAGGTGGCGCGCAGCGTCGGATGAGGGTGCGAGCGAAGCCTCATGGAGTTGAAATGCCACATGGGCTTCGCCCCGTACCCTCACCCCAACCCCTCTCCCGAGGGGAGAGGGGCTTGAGCGGCAGCTCGACTGCTTGTCCTTCTCCCGCCGGGCGGGAGAAGGTGGCGCGCAGCGCCGGATGAGGGTACGAGCGAAGCCTCATGGAGTTGAAATGCCACATGGGCTTCGCCCCGCCCTCACCCCAACCCCTCTCCCGGGGGGAGAGGGGCTTGCTAGCTCGCGAATCATGACTCTCAGGATTCCCGATTCCCGATTCCTCGCCCTTTCACCGCTCCAACATCATCGACAGACTCGGCTTGCGCGGCCGGGAGTGGAGATTCGGGATTGGGGGTTCGTAAGAGCAGGATCAGCAGGCCGGAACGCGGACGACACAAGCCAGCCCGCTTTTACGATTACCGATTACCGATTCCCGATTCCCAGCCCCTCACCGCTCGAACTTGGTCGACAGGATGATCGAGGTGGTGGTGCGCTCCACCCCGTCGATCGCGCCGATCGCATCGGTAAGCACGTCCATCTCGTTGACGCCGCCGACCACGCCCAGCGCGATCAGGTCGTAGGCGCCGCTGACCGAGTGCAGCAGGCGCACCTCGGCGATGTCGCGCAAGGCTTTGACCACGGCCGGCATCTTCTTGGGCAGCACGGTGATCAGGATGTGCGCGCGGATGCGGCCCTGTTCGTAGTCGTCGTGGGTGCGCACGGTGTAGCCGCTGATCACGCCATCGCGTTCGAGCTTTTCGATGCGGCTTTGCACCGTGGTGCGCGACAAGCCGAGCCGGCGTGCGATCTGCGCAGTGGACGCACGCGCGTCCTCGCGCAGCAGCGACAACAGGCGTTCGTCGGACGGGGTGATCTTCACAATGCGCATCCGGTTCGGCGAATCGACGAAAATACCGTACATCACGCCTAAATTCACGCTGCCAAACGCCGATCGTCTGCCGATAATAGGAAGGACAACGTCAATGCAGGAGATGCGCCATGTCCGTCCTCGCCCCGCTCGCCCCGCTGCGTGCCCACGCCGGCCGCCGCCTGACCGATGGCCTGGACGATGCCGCCATCGTGCGTCTGGCCGCCAACCATCCGGATCTGGCCCACGCCATCGACGCCGCTGCTGCCGAATACGCGCAGGTGCGCGATGACGCTGCCGACCTGCTCGATCTGGACGAAGGCGACCAGATCGCCGCCGTGCAGGACGGCTTCATCAACTTCTACGCCGACGATGCGGTGACGCCCTACGTGGCGCTGGCTGCGCGTGGGCCGTGGGTGATCACGCTCAAGGGCGCGGTGCTCTACGACGCCGGCGGCTACGGCATGCTCGGCTTCGGCCACACCCCGGCGGCGGTGCTGGAGGCGATGGCGCGCCCGCAGGTGATGGCCAATGTGATGACCCCCAGCCTGGCGCAGCGCCGGCTGGACCGCGCCCTGCGCGCCGAGATCGGTCACACCCGCGGCGGCTGCCCGTTCGCACGTTTCATGTGTCTCAACTCCGGCTCAGAAGCAGTGGGCCTGGCCGCGCGCATCGTCGATACCAACGCCAAGCTGCACACCGACCCGGGCGCGCGGCATGCCGGGGCCACCATCAAGCGCCTGGTGGTCAAGGGCAGCTTCCATGGCCGCACCGACCGACCGGGGCTGTATTCGGATTCCAGCCGCAAGACCTACAACAAGTATCTGGCCAGCTACCGCGACGAAGATTCGGTGATTGCGATCGCGCCCTATGACGTGGCCGCCCTGGAGCGCGCCTTCGAAGAAGCCGTGCGCAACCACTGGTTTATCGAAGCGGTGTTCCTGGAACCGGTGATGGGCGAAGGCGACCCGGGGCGTGCGCTGCCGGCCGAATTCTACGCCGCCGCACGCGCGCTCACCCGCTCGCACGGCAGCCTGCTGCTGGTGGATTCCATCCAGGCCGGCCTGCGTGCGCACGGCGTGCTGTCGGTGGTGGACTACCCCGGCTTCGAGCAGCTCGACCCGCCGGATCTGGAAACCTATTCCAAGGCGCTCAACGCCGCGCAGTACCCGTTGTCGGTGCTGGCGGTGACCGAGCACGCCGCGCAGGTGTACCGCAAGGGCACCTACGGCAACACCATGACCACCAACCCGCGCGCGCTCGATGTGGCCTGCGCCACGCTGGCGTTGTTCACCCCAGCAGTGCGCGACAACATCCGCACCCGCGGCGCACAGGCGATTGCCAAGCTGCAGGCGCTGCAGTCCGAACTGGGCGGCCTGATCACCAAGGTGCAAGGCACCGGGCTGCTGTTTTCCTGCGAACTGGCGCCGCAGTTCAAGTGCTATGGCGCTGGCTCCACCGAAGAGTGGTTGCGCCATCGCGGCGTCAACGTGATCCACGGCGGCGAGAACTCGCTGCGCTTCACCCCGCACTTTGCGATGGACGAAGACGAACTGGATCTGCTGGTCGGCCTGATCGCACGCGCATTGAAGGAAGGCCCGCGCCAGGTGCAGGCCGAGGCCGCCTGATCCGCGCCGGGCGATGCATCGGCTGCGCAACTGCAGCCGGTGCGTTGCCCGCTTGGGTGTTGGAGTTGCCATCTGCGCCGCGTTGTTTGGTTTGGCAGCGTGGTCGGCACCGGCGGTCGTTGCGCAAGGCATCGACCGCGTTCAAGCAGACGCCAGGCTGTTGCGAAGCCCGCCTCTCACCTCGCCCATCGCCCCTCGCACAACAACTGCAAGGTGCAATGCGAAGCCAATCTGGCGTGCAAGCTTTCGCTTGCATGAATCGCCAGCAACGTGCTTCGCGAATCGGCTAAACACCTTCGACCTGCGCCGCCTTCGCCCAGGCCGATGGCCGTGTCGCAACAACAAACGCACCAATCAGATCGGCACAGCGCTCAACTTGCGGCGCAGATAATTGGTCACGGCACGGTGTGGCGATTTGCCGCGCCACGACGCCCAGCACAAGTGCGAGCCAACGGCGATCTGGCCACCACGATGGCCAAGCCCGAACCAGGTGCGATCCGGGTGGAAGGCGTTGCGCGGCGGGAACACGATGCCGGCGAACTGCCCGGCATGCGCGTTGTAGAAGCGGGTGAGCCCGCGCGGGCCGGAGATCATTGGAATCTCGCGGTGGTCTTCCAGCGTTTCCGGCGCATGCACATTGAAAATGTGCTCGATGAACGCGCCCCAGAACGGATGCCCCGCTTCGGAGCCGAAGACGGCGTTACCGATCTTGAAGTCGTCGTTGTCGGGCGTGCCTTCTTCAATGGGAAGCACGCATTGCTGCGACAGGACCTCCGCACCGAGCGGACGCAGCAGCTTGTAGTCGGTATCGAAGTAGAAACCGCCGTGCGCATGCATGTACGCACAGCGCGCGATGTCCGCTTTCATCACGCCAAAACGGATGCGCTCGTAGCGCTGGGCAAACTCGGGAAACGCAAGTCGCATCAGTTCAGAGTTATCGGCATCGTCCCAGACGTGACAGGTCCATCCGGGCAACAAACGCTGCAAACGATCGCAAACCCGGCGCTCCTCCCACAGCAATTGCTTGGTGGGTGCGGTCAGGTGAATCAATTGGGGAATCATGGGGGGCGACTCGGTGGGCTGGGGGAGCCAGAGCCGTCACCGCAGCACCGCATCGAATCGGCTACTCGGTTGACGGCTCAGCTGCGCCAACCGTAGTCGCACTAATGATGTGATGTAATTCACATTACCTGATGATCAATCGCATTTCTCATCGATAGAATCGATGCATCCGCGAAGTTTTGAAACGACGCATAAACTCCATCGAATGCCCGATGAAACCTTCGCCGTTTTGTCATATTTAGAGCGACCAATAAGAGCAGCTAACAAAACGTAGCGAGCAGTCGTCAGGTGGGTGTGGACGGCGCGGAGGAACCGGAGTGTACGGGTGGTACATGAGGATTCCGAGCACCGGCCGCGCCCGCCTGGCGGCTGCACAGTAGTTTTGTTAGCTGCTCTAAAACGCAACGCGCAGTTATCAGATGCGCACGGATGGCGCGTTCTGATGCAGAGTATGCGCGTGGTATAGGCCACATCGAGTACCGACTGCGCCCGCCTGGCGGTGAACGCAGTGGTGGTGTTAGCCACTCGACCCCGCAGAAGTCGCGCTCAGTTGAATATGCATGGCGCCGCTGCGCTGTGCAGGCGCTTTACGCGCCAGTGCACACGTCGCCATCTTCGGGATGGCGTCACCGCCATGGGTCACACGCTCGCTCACGCTCAGGCGCCTGCTCAACTCACTCCCAGCAGCGATCCGCGCGACCCTTGAGCGTGGCGTTGCGCGGGCAATCGCGCGGTGCGATGCGCCCTTGCTCGTGCTCGACCAGCCGCTTGCCGCCACTTGCGTCGCGTTGCAGTTCGAACGCGTCGTACAGCCGCCCGGTAGCGGTGCGCGATTCATAGACCAGCTGCTGGTTGTCGATACGCAGTACCTGATACAGCTGGGTGTCTTCGCCCACCGGGCGCATGGTCTTGCGCGCCATGTCCGAGAGCCGGTACTGCTTGGGCCCGGCGACCGACACCACGAACACCGGCGTGGCCTGCCCGGCTTGGTCGCCGCGCCGGCCGTACGTGTGGTCATGCCCTTGCAGCACCAGATCCACGTTGTGCCGGCGGATCACCGGCAAGACCTGCTCGACCAGTTTTTCGTTCTCGCGATCGGCGCGCGGCGAAAAGAACGGCTGATGGATCAGCACGATCGACCACGGGTGCGGATTGTCGGCCAGCACCTTGTCCAGCCATTGCGCCTGCGCCGGCCCGGTGCCCAGGTCCAGCACCGAGGTGCCATCGAGCACGGCGATACGCACGCCCTGGTAGTCGAACCAATAGCTGGTGCGCGCAGTGGCCGACGGCCCGTTACGCGGCAACGCGAAGGTTACCGGCCAATGGCTGCCCAGGATGCGGGTGGCCTGCGGGGTCTCATCGCCCTCTTCGTGGTACTCGTGATTGCCCGGTGCCGGCGCCACTGCGGTGCCTTCCAGCAACCAGCGCCCGGCTTCGAACCATTCGGCCCATTCGTTGTCGTCCTGGCCGTCCTTGCCGCTGACCAGATCGCCGGCAAACAGCGCCAGTCGTGCATCCGGCGCCGAACGCCAGGCCTGGCGGATCACCCGCGATACCAGGCTGAGATTCTTGTTCTGGGTGTCGCCGAAATACAGCAACGTCAGCGGTGTCTGCGCCGTGGCCGCGGTACGGAAGTGATTCCACGCGCCCCAGGTGTCATGGCCCTGCACGCGGTAGGCGTACAGCGTATCGGGCTTGAGGCCGTCGACGTCGGCGCGATGATGGTGCGAGCTTCCATTTTCACTGCTCAGCGTGGCGGTGCTGGCACGCAGACGCCGCGGTGTGCCGACGTCGGGCGAATCGCCGGCGATCACCAGCTCCAGCCACGGCTGATCGACGCTGGCATCGGTGCGCCAGGCCACCGCGAAACCGGTGGCCGCGTCCTGTGCGGGCGTGGCGACGATGCGGTCCGGGAAGCCGTCGGCCACGTAATGGGTGGACCCGGCCGGCACCTGCGTATTCGGCTCAGCGGTGCGCTCGCCAGCCAGCGCGTGGCTAGCGGCAAGCGCCATCAACGACAGCGCTGCGTAGCACGCGGTACGCGCAGCGCTCATGGTGCGCAGTCCTTCAGGCGCAGAGTGCGTGCGATGTCGCGCCAATCGAACGCGGCCACCGCCTGGTCATCGTGCAGCGCGTAGAACACGCCGCCGGGGAAGCGCGCATCGCCGCGTTGATCCAGCCACACGCCATCGGTATTGGCGGTGATGCGGCCGGCGAATGCGCCCACATGCGCCAGCGTCTTGCGATCGAACACCTGGAACACGCTGCGATCCTTGAACTGATCGGTGGCGATCCAGTAGCCGCTGCCATCGGCGCACTGCAGCAAGGTCAACCCCTCGGCCTGCGCCTTGAACAGCCCGGCGCCCACGTCGCGCCCGCGATAGCGCCCGTCCATGCCGTACTCGCGCAGCTGCGTGCCCACCGCCACATCTTCTTCGGCAATCAGCAGCCGCGCATTGGCCTCATCGCCGAATACCGACTCGGCGATGCGCACCGCACCGGCTTCGGTGGTGTCGCCAAAACTCTGCGTCAGCCGTGACTGCCAGCCCTGCCCTGCCGCATTCAACTGATAACGACGGAAGCGTTGGCCCAGCTCGGCCAGCGGCGGCGGTTGGTCCTTGTTGGCCGGCGACATGTAGTTGTCGCTGACCACCACCTCGTAGCCGCCGTCATGCTTGCGCACCCATAGCCCGTAAGGCTCGCGCAAGTCGTCCTGGCCGAAGGCGGTCAGCGGTTTGAACTCCGGCAGCGAAAACACCTGCACGCGGCGGTTGTCGCGCTCGACCACGAATACCAGATCATCGACCACCGAAATCCCGTTGGGCCGATCCAGCTTGCCCAGCGCCTTGCCCTTGCCGCCGACCACGCGCAGCCGCTTGCCGCTGTCGCCATCGAATACCACCAGCGCATGCGTGGCCTTGGACGTGGCGATCACCCAGCGGCGGCCATCGGGCGCGATCCAGCTGGCCGGCGAATCCAGATTGTCGGACGGCGTCAATGCAGTGATGAAGGCTTCTGGCACCACTTCATGCGCCACCTTCGCCTCGCTGAGCATGGGATCGGTGAGCAGCGCTTCGTCGGCTTCGCGGTCGACCGGCTTGGTCGCACAGCCTGCCAACAGCAACACGCTCGCAAGCAGTGTGGAGTGCAGCAACACGCCGGTCCGCATCACAGCGCCACCTTCAGGCCCAGCGCATAGGTACGGCCGTACTCTTCGTTCTGCAGCGTGCGCGAGGGCACGCCCTGATACAGCTCCAATGGCTCATCCAGCAGGTTCTGCGCTTCCAGATACAGGCTGACGTGGCTGTTGAACTGATAACTCATGCTGACATCCAGCTGGGTGTGCGGAGCGACATAAATATCGTACGCGCGGCTCTGGCCGATGGTGTCCAGATATTCGCTGCGATACACCGCCGCCACACGTGCGCTGAAGCCGTATTTTTCGTAACCCAGATGGCCGCTGTAGATGCGCTTGGACGAGCGCGGCAGCATGAAGTCGTCGCCGGCGCGATTGCTCAGGCCCGGGTCGAAGTCGCTGTCCAGGGCCGTGGCGCTGGCACCGACCAACACGCCGTTCCAGCCTTCGGGCAGGAAGTCCAGCGTCTGCTGCCAATTGAACTCGGCGCCGCGCACCTTGGCGGTGTCGCCATTGATCGAGCGTGTCACCTGCAGGCCAGGAAATTCGGCATCGGTGGTGCTGAGGGTCTGCACGATGTAATCGTCGATCGACTTGTTGAACACGCCCAGCGACACCAGCCCGGTGCTGCCGATGTATTTTTCGAACGACAGATCCAGATTGGTGGAGCGATACGGGTTGAGGTCCGGGTTACCGATGCTTACTTCTTCATCGCCGCGGTTGATGCTCACGCGTGGCGACACATCGCCGAACGACGGGCGCGACAAGGTCTTGTTGGCCGCAAACCGCAACACCCAGTCGTTGCCGCTGTCGTAACGCAGGTGCAGGCCCGGCAACACATTGGTGTAGCTGCTGGAGGCTTGGCGCGGCGTTACCGTGGCGGTGCGGCCGTTTTCGGCCACGTCCACCTGGTTACCGGTGGCGTTGAACTGGGTGTTCTCCACGCGGACGCCGGCAATCATGCGCAACGCGCCGATATCCCAGGTACCCATCGCATACGTGGCGAACACGTCTTCGCTCGCGGTGTAGTCGTCCTGCAGAGAGGTCTGCACATTGCCGCCCACCTCCTGCGGACGTGCGCTGTACAGACCACCCGACGCACGCCAGTAGCGGCGCATGCCGTCCGAACCGATGCTTTCGCCCAAGGTGCCGCCACGGTGCTCCGGTGCGGCGGTGGTCCAGCTGCTCAGATCGATCGCCGGGCCACGCCGCAGTTCCTGTTCGTTGACGTCCACATCGCGTTCGCGCCAGCGACCGAGCACACCCATCTTCAGGCTGGAATGTTCGCCGTCGAAGCGCACATTGACCTGCGCACTGTGCTCGCTGTCGTCCACCGTCTTGGGTGACAGCACGAAGCGGTCGAACACGAAGTCCTGGTTGCTCTGCCATCCGTTATCGGAGAAACCCAGCCGCGGGATGCCACTGCGTTGATCCACGGTGGCCGACAGGTCGTCGCCGTCGTAGTCGAAGCGCGCCTCCATCTCATCGTTCACCCGCTCGGTGGTCTTGGTGTAGCCCACCTTGTAATCGAGCGTGGCGCTGCTCAGGCGGTTTTCGCCGCCGAAACTGATCGCCGTGTTGTCTTCCTTCTTGGTGCGGTAGCGCACGCGCTTGGCGATGCTGTCTGCCGGCAGATCGGCCACGTTGTAGGTGCCATCGCCGTTGGCGCTTACCTGCCCATCGGCCAGGCCGAAGATGGTGCGCTGGCGCGTTTCGGCATCGTCGAAACGGCTGTACAGCGAGCGCAGGTAGTAGCGGTTGTCGGCATCCGGGCGCCAGTCCAGATTGAGGTTGGCGCCCATGCGGGTGCGCTCGATAAAGTACTTGCGGCGCTGCACTTCGCCGGCAAACAGGTCGTCGGCAGCGCCACCGGCGAAGGCGTCGTACGCCACTTCGGTGTTGTCCGATTCGAACTCGCGGTCCTGA
This sequence comes from Xanthomonas sp. WHRI 10204, assembly GCF_040202875.1. Taxonomy (NCBI): domain Bacteria; kingdom Pseudomonadati; phylum Pseudomonadota; class Gammaproteobacteria; order Lysobacterales; family Lysobacteraceae; genus Xanthomonas; species Xanthomonas sp. WHRI 10204. The sequence goes on along the minus strand of NZ_JBEGDW010000001.1, from coordinate 1,625,893 downwards.
TAGTTCACACCCACCGCCACACCGAAGGTGCCGTTGTAGATGTCGCTGTAATTGAACGCGCCCTTGGGGCTGGTCTTACCCGACAGCGACTGATGGCTGCCTTCGATCGAACCGCGCAGGGTGCGCCCGTCGCGATCGAACGCAGAGGTGGATTCCACCTGGATCGCACCGCCGATCGAATCGCCCGGCATGTCCGGCGTGGGCGACTTCACCACCTTCAAGCGCTCGGTGGAATCGGACGGAATCACGTCCAGCGGCGCCGAGCGCGTGCCGTCTTCGGGCGTGCCCATGCTCATGCCGTCGATGGTCACGCTGTTGAGCGACGAATCCAGCCCGCGGATCACCACAAAGCGGCCTTCGCCCTGATCGCGGGTGACGCTGACGCCGGGCAGGCGCTGCAAGGATTCTGCAACATTCTTGTCGGGGTAACGGCCCATCGCATCGGAGGCCACTGCATCCTGGATCGCATCGGACGCGCGCTTGAGATCGACCGCGCGCTCCTGCGCTTCCAGCTGCGGGCGCACTTCCAGCCGCTCCAGATCGATGGCCGCCGCACCGCTGGCTGCGCCGGATGCAGCAGCAGCCTCTGCCGCCCGTGCCTGCGGGCCCCAGCCGGCGGTTGCCAGCGTCAGCGTGATCGCCAGGCAGAGCGGAGTCTTGTTCAACACGAGTGCTTCCCCAATCGGTTAAGAATGGGTGCACACACTATGTCTGCGACGTTTCACCGACATGACATATGCAAGCGCGATCACACCCGATGTGTGGCAGCGCCACGCACGGCTGCGGCACACTGTGCGCCTCTCCCGTCTGTCGCTGCCCATGAAAATCGTCGAAGTCCGCCACCCTCTCGTCCAGCACAAAATCGGCCTGCTGCGCGATGCCGCCTTGAGCACCAAGGGCTTTCGTGAACTCGTGACCGAACTCGGCACCCTGCTGGCCTACGAGGCCACGGCCAATCTGGACACCGAATCGCACGTGCAACAAGGCTGGGCCGGCCCGGTCGATGTGCAGCGCATCGCCGGCGCCAAGATCACCCTGGTGCCGATCCTGCGCGCAGGCCTTGGCATGCTGCCAGGCGTGCTGGCACTGATCCCCGCTGCGCGCGTTAGTGTGGTCGGCCTGCAACGCGATGAAGAAACCCTGCAACCGGTGCCCTACTTCGAACGCCTGACCGGCCGCCTGGAAGAACGCGACGCGCTGATCCTGGACCCGATGCTGGCCACCGGCGGCACCTTGATCGCCACCATCGACATGCTCAAGCGCGCTGGCGCCCGCCGCATCAAGGGCATCTTCCTGGTCGCCGCGCCGGAAGGTCTGAAAGCGCTGGAAGCCGTGCACCCGGACGTGGAGGTCTACACCGCCGCCATCGACGACTACCTCAACGAGAAGGGCTACATCCTGCCCGGCCTGGGCGATGCGGGCGACCGGATTTTCGGGACGCGGGTGGAGTGAGTCGCAGCGGGAGCCTCAGGATCGACCGAGTCTGAAATGGGACGACGAGTCACTCGCTCGGGTGACTGATTGGTCAAAGACCAGCTTGGCAAGCCCCTCTCCCATTGGGAGAGGGGTTGGGGTGAGGGTACGGTATGCCAGTGTTCTTGCCGACGCCGTAACCTCATCCGGCGCTACGCGCCACCTTCTCCCGAGGGGAGAAGGGACAGCCCCCCCTGCGCACGCGCATGAGATAGCAACTAAGAGCAGCTAACAAAACGACTGTGCAGCCGCCAGACGGGCACGGCCGGTGCTTGGAATCGGCATGTGCCCATCTCGTACACTCCGGGTCTGAGCGCGCCGCCCGCACCCACCTGACGACTGCTCGCTACGTTTTATCAGCCGCTCTAAATACAGTGATAGAGCTGCGGCCTGATCGTGCAGCTTGCTAGAAACCTCAGGCAGCCATCAGCGCGTCGAGGCCTCGATCGCCGCACTCACATACACCAGCGGCGCATTCCAGTTGATGGCGACTTCATTGCTCGCGTAACTGCAGGTGTTATCCAGATACGACAGCGCCGGCAACGTGGACGGATACGGCACCTTGCAGTCCTTGGCGTCCTGCTGGCCCGGCTGCGGGCCGCCGGCCAACCAGCCCGGCACCGGCGCGTCGATGCCGTCGGCCTCCGAGGGGCGATGGTGGATATGCATCGGCGTGCGCTGGCCTACCCCGGTGACGAACGACAACCCCAGCGGATTGCGCCCCAGGATGTAATCCAGATGCGATTGCGCGGCATCCAGCGTCGTCCGTTGTTGGGTCAGGCGATAGCCCTGTAACAGCATCATCGCGCGGTTGAGTACGGCGGAATTACTGCCCCAGACGAAATCCTTGTCGGTCATGGCCAGGCGCCACGGCGATGCCTGCCATTGCTCGGTCAACTGCTGCGCCAGACCGGTGATCTCACCCGTGATGCGCGCACGATCCGCATGCGCGGTCAGCGTGTCGCGATGCGCGGCCAGCGACATCCAGGCCAGCCCGCCCACATTGCTCCAGCCCGGCACGCTGGCCGGCACATTGCGCGCCAACATCGCATCGTAGAAACCATCCTCACGGGTGGTGACATACAACTCCGCCGCCGCCCACGCGAATTCGTCGTCGACCTGCGCATCGTCATAACCTCCGGTCCGCACGTCATCGGGCTGGCGATAGATCACATCCGGATGCTGCTGCGCCCACGCCCAGGCATCACGCGCCGCCTTCAACATGCGCGCCGACACACCCGGATACTGCTTTTCGAACGGCGCATACACACGGCTGGCCGCGGCCATCACCGCTGCAAAATCCAGCGTGGCCGCCGTAGCCTTCATCACCACGTAGCGTTGCTGCTTGGCCTGATCGGGCATTACCAGACCGTCGAACTGCTTGTCGGTGAGCTTGTGGTACACGCCACCATCGGCCGGGTCCTGCATGGCCAGCATCCATTCCAGATTCCACCAGGTTTCCTGCAGGATGCCGGGTACGCCGGGCGCGTCGTTGGGGATGGTCAGGGCCTGCGCCTTGAACAGCGCCGGGTAGTGCTCGTAGGCCGCCAGCAAAGTGTAAGTGCTGATGCCAGAGTTCACGATGTACTTGTTGTAGTCGCCGGCGTCGTACCAGCCCTTGGGTGCACTGATCACGCTGTCGGCTGGACGTGTGGCCGATGCCGCCGATGGATGGATGCGTACCTGCGTGTCCGGATGCCCGGCCGCACGCGCATAGCGCCCGGCGAACTGCGCCGGCAACGCGGTGCTGGCGCGATTGAAATAGAACGCCTTCAGCGAGGCATCGACCACCGGCTGATACGCATGCGCGTTGATCGGAAATGCATCCGAGGTCGGCAACCCATCGATCTTCAACCGGTAGGTGCCCGGCGCACGCACGCTGGAGAAATCCGCTACCCGCGCCTGCTGCCCGGCCGGCGACCACAGCGCTGGCGGTTGCAACGTGCCTTTCAGCACCGTGCGGCCCTGCGCATCTTCGACCGTGAAACGGTCCGCCCCCGGCGCCGCGTCCTGCGGCAACCCGACCACCGCCAACTTGGCTGAGCCCGGCAGATAGCCGAGTTGATTGACGTGGATCGAACCGCCGGTCTTTTCCGTAGCGGTCTGTGCCGAACAGGCAGTGGGGGAAAGCAGGACGGCGGCTGTGATCATCAGCAGATTGAGATTGTTCATCGCCCAATGGTGGCCGGATGTCGGTGCTGCCACAAGCCCGGGCGAGCGCGCGCGATGCGGACAGCTGAACAGATCTTGCGACGCACCGACATCGCCGGCGTGTCGTCGCTCCAAAGCACGGATCGCCAACATCGCCGGATGACAGCAATCGCGACTGCGCGCTGACACCCTCGCGATTCACCCGAATTTTCTGCTGCCTGCATCGCAGTCTGTCGGCGTTCGCACCCAGTTGGCGTAGCGGAAAAACAACTGCGCGGCGTCCCACGCGAATTTCAATAGAAACAACCGCAAGCCTCGTCGTCTCCCCCAATTTTTCAGATTGCCACACGCCTAGATTGGCGTTGCGGCAATGCCGCACCTCCCATCGCACTGCCCTGCCCGACGCTTGTGATTGCGAGTGTTACGGCATGGGCTCTCTTTGCCAAGGACCACAGATGACCAGCCACCCAACCATTTCGTCGACTCCTCGTAGCCCGAACGCGCCGGGGCCGCATTGCTCGCAGCATCCGCAGCGCTGGAAATGCCTTCCGATAGTGCTGCTGCTCGGGCTACTAGCCTCAAGCCAGACCGCCTTGGCATCCAAACAGTGGAATGCCAGCCCCAATCAGGTGCAGAACAACTGGATCTCTGGCATGTACGCCGCCATCGGAGCGCCGTTGCAGGCAACATTGCGTCGATGCGAACTTGCGCAGGCAGCAGTCTGCGAGGTCATCATTTTGGCCAATGGCGGGGTGCATACCAGCCCCGCCGATGACAACCAGCATTTCACCTTGAGGTTCACTGGAGCCCAAGCACCCTACACTGCCTGTCACATCTACCCACAGGATCCAGGCAACACCACAAGCAAAGCGCTGACTGGAGCCCTGTGCTACGACCCGCAGCACAGAGGGACCTACATCAAACTCAATTGAGTTGCTCATCCGCAGGTGGGCGCTTGCAAGCCGACAACACAGGAAATGCTGTTGTCGGTTGAGCGTAGGTGCTGCGTAGGAACCGTTGGCACATTAGGAACCGTTGGCACATGCTGTCAGGTGCTGCCTGCCTACGCGTTGCTGCTGGGCTCAAGAGTGCCGTGGCCGCACTTGATGCAATCACCATGCGGTGATTGCATCAAGTGGAGACCAGAACACCTCGCAGAAGTGTGACTAACGACAGCATGCCGCCAGTCCTGATCAGGGGCACGAACAAGCGCACTCGCCACATCAGCCCAACCTACTTCACCGCAGCTTGGTCAAGGGACCTGACGGGTTATCGCGCTGCCGCATCCAGTTGCACTTCCGCCTTCCCCACCGGATTACGCGGGTCGCTGCCGCCGCTGAGCACATTGCTGCGCTTGTCCCATTCCACCGTCTGCAGGTTGCCCCACACGTGGCTGGACCCGCGCCCGCCTTCTGCCGTATCGCCGGGCAGTTTGAGCGCGTGACCCATCGCCTGCAGGCCCTTGGCAGTCTGCGGCGAGAACGCGTCGGTTTCGGCGTCGATGACGTCCGGCAACCACTGATGGTGATAGCGCGGCAACGCACTGACCGCCTGCGCATCCAGCCCCGCGTCGTAACCCAGGATGCCGAGCAGCACCATGGTGATGATGCGGCTGCCGCCCGGGGTACCTAGCACGATCGCCTTGTCGGCCGATTCCATGAAGGTGGGCGTCATCGAGCTGAGCATGCGCTTGCCCGGCTTGGGCGCGTTGGCCGCGTAGCCCATCACGCCAAAGGCGTTCGGCGTGCCCGGCTTCAGCGCAAAGTCGTCCATTTCGTCGTTGAGCAGCACGCCGGTGCCCTTGGGGATCAGGCCCGAGCCGTACAACAGGTTGACGGTCTGGGTGCCGCCGACGCGATTGCCTTCGCCATCGATGATGGAAAAGTGCGTGGTCTCGTCGTCTTCCAACGGCGTGGGGTTGCCCGACAACAGATCGCTGGGCGTGGCTTTTTCCGGATTGATGGTGGCACGCAGGCCTTGCGCATAATCCTTGCTGGTCAGCACGCGCTGCGGCACGTCGACAAAGTCCGGGTCGCCGAGGAAGAAGGTGCGGTCGCGGTAGGCACGGCGCATCGATTCCACCACCAGATGCGTGCGATGCACGTCATCGAGCTTGTTCAAGTCCCAGCCTTCCAGAATCTGCAGCATGGCTGCCAGCGCAATACCACCCGAGGACGGCGGCGGCGCGGTGGTGATCTTCCAGCCGCGATAATCGAACTGGATCGGCGTGCGCTCTTTCACCGTGTAACCGGCCAGCTCCGCCGCAGTCCAATGCCCGCCCGCCTGCTTGACACCGGCGATCAGCTTCTTGGCGGTCTCGCCCTTGTAGAACCCGTCAAAGCCCTTGTCGCCGAGTAGCTTCAAGGTATGGGCCAACTCGGGTTGCTTGAAGGTGTCGCCTTCGGCAATGGGTTTTCCGCCGCGCAAATACACCTCACGCGTCCCGGGATAGCGCTCCATTACTTCGCGCCGCGAGGCGTAGCCCTTGGCCATGCGCGCATACACCGGGAAGCCGTCGGTGGCGATGCGGATCGCCGGCGCCAGCGATTGCTTGAGCGGCAGCCGGCCGTGCTTGGACGCCAGCTCCACCAGCGCGGCGGGCAGACCGGGAATGCCGGCCGACCACGGCCCGTTGACCGAGCGGTCGCGGTCCAGTTCGCCCTGCTTATTGAGGAATTTTTCCGGCGTGGCCGATTCCGGCGCGTATTCGCGCGCGTCCAGCATCACGTCCTTGCCGGTCTTGACATCGTGCAGCAGAAAGAATCCACCGCCGCCCAGGCCCGAGCTGATCGGCTCGACCACCGCCAGCGTGGACGACACCGCAATGGCCGCATCGAACGCGTTGCCGCCCTCGCGCAGGATCTGCAGCCCGGCATCGGTGGCCAATGCATGGCCGCTGGCCACCGCCGCACCGGGCGGATGCGCGGCGACTGCAGCGGGCGCGCCGGCGGAAGGCTTGGCGCCATCCGCAGACCAGGCCGGCGGTGCCAGCACCAAGGCCAGCAACAGCAGGCCGCGTATCGAAAAACGTTGGGAGAAAGTGCTCACGGGACGGGAGGCTCCTGTTCGTACAGTTCGGGATGATCGCGCTGCAGCTGCATGAGCTTGGCCAGCAATTGATCATGGGTTTCCGGAATCTCCGGATCCGGGTCGATGCACTCGACCGGGCACACCACCACGCATTGCGCTTCGTCGAAATGGCCCACGCATTCGGTACAGCGTGCCGGATCGATCACGTAGATGGTTTCGCCCATCGAGATCGCCTGATTCGGGCATGCCGGTTCGCAGACGTCGCAATTGACGCACAGCGCATTGATCTTCAGCGACATGGCAGCTCCGCAGATCGGGGCGCAGCGCGCTGCAGCATGCAGGCGCAAACCGCGCGGGCGAGCCGGACGACAACGCCGGGGGCGTTGCCGAAAGCCGGCCCAGACAGGCCGGCTACGAGGGAGTGCAACTTCAGCAGCATGGTGCGTTTCCACGCCGCGGCCGGGTGCGCCCTCCCGCGCATCCGGCCTGATACGGCATTACTTGGCTTCAACGAAGGTGTATTCCGCGCCCTTGGGCTGGACGATGGTCTGCACGCGCGCATTCTCGGCGGCGTCGCCAATGAACAGCACGCGCACGCCCTTCATCGAATCCGGCTGCACGTCCTTGAACGCGGCGTCGATCAGGTCGGCCATCTTGGTGGAGGCGGACGAACCGAAGGCCAGCATGTTGCCCGGCTGCACGCCACGCGCCAGCGCGGTCTTGACGCTTTCCAGCTGACGCTCGTAGCTGCCGGCGAACTCGGCATCGGACTCCGGCGGCAAGTAGTAGAGGAACGGGCTGTTGGTGGTGGCGCCCAGGTTCTGGCCGACCACTTCCTGCAGGTACTTCTTCCAGCCGGCGTTGTCGTCCTTGGCCGGGGCCTTCAGCGCTGCCGGAGCGGCAGCGGCGGTCGGCGCCGGCTCTTCTTTCTTGCAGGCGGTGACCGCCAGAGCGGCGATCGAAGCGAGCGCCAGAGCGCGCATGGTGTGTTTCATGAAACTCCTCCCTTTGAAAAGCGTGGTGATGGAACGACAGATGAGATCAGGCCTGCGCGCGGGACTCGCGCACTTGCCGCAAGGCTTCGACCACCGAGGCCGGCACGAAGCCGGAAACGTCGCCGCCCAGCCGCGCGATCTCGCGCACCAGCGACGACGAAATGAAGCTGTATTGCTCGGCCGGAGTGAGGAACAGCGTTTCCACTTCCGGGATCAGATGACGATTCATGCTAGCCATCTGAAATTCGTATTCGAAGTCGGACACCGCACGCAGGCCGCGCAGCAGCACGCCGGCATGCATGTCGCGCACAAAATGCGCCAGCAGCGTATCGAAACCGCGCACTTCCACATTCTTGTGCGCCGCCAATGCCTCCTGTGCCAGCGCGACGCGTTTTTCCAGCGGCAATGCCGGGCCTTTGGACGGGCTGTACGCCACGCCCACCACCACGCGCTCGAACAACGGCGCGGCACGGTTCACCAGGTCGATATGGCCATTGGTGATCGGGTCGAAGGTACCGGGATAGACGGCGGTGCGGCTGTTGGCCACGCTCATACGGAAACTACCGGGGTCGGATCGCCGTTCAGTGTAGCAGCGGCCCGGCGATACAGCGCATAGCGCACCTGCCGGGTACCGCCCTCGCGGTGCAGGTGCCAACCGGCCGGCAGCTGCAGCGCCAGGTCGGCCGGCGCTTCCAGATACAGCCAGGCCTCGGCGGCCAGATGTGCGGGCAGGCGTTCGAACACGCTCGGCCACAGACCGGCCGCGAACGGCGGGTCGACGAAGACGATGTCGAACAGGGCCGCAGGCGCGCGCTCCAGCCAGCGCAGCGCGTCTTCCTGCAGTACCTGCACCTGATCGGCCGCCTCCAGCTTGGTCACGTGCTCGCGCAGCCGCTGCGCCAGGCCGGGGTCGCGCTCGATCAGCGTGGCATGCGCGGCCCCGCGCGAGACCGACTCCAGCCCCAGCGCGCCGGAGCCGGCAAACAGATCCAGCACACGCGCCCCGCGCAGCCGCGGCATCAGCCAGTTGAACACCGTTTCGCGCACGCGGTCGCTGCTGGGGCGCAGGCCCGGCAGGTCAGGCACCGCCAACCGCGTGTTGCGCCAGCGCCCGCCCACGATGCGCACCTGGCCTTCGGCGCCACGCGGCGCCGGCCGTGCCGGGCGGCTCATCGCAACGCGCCTGTGGCAGGCGGACGACGGCGTAACACAGGTGGCGCAAGTGGCAGCATGGGTCGGAATGCAGGCGATGGCCGCCCATGATACCGCTGCCGCCGGCATACCCGCCCCGCCCGTCCGGGGCACCGACGCGCCACACCTTCGCGCAGGCACGCCTTGAAAAAAACCGCCGACGGCCTCATCCCCCAGGCCATCGGCCGCAGTGCGGCCCGGACCACCATGGAGCACGACCCCAATGACCGTTGACACCGACAAGCAGACGCTGGGCTTCCAGACCGAGGTCAAGCAGCTGCTGCAGCTGATGATCCATTCGTTGTACTCGAACAAGGAAATCTTCCTGCGCGAGCTGGTTTCCAACGCTGCCGACGCCGCCGACAAGCTGCGCTTCGAAGCCTTGGTCAAGCCCGAGCTGCTGGAAGGCAGCAGCGAGCTGCGCATCCGCGTCGACTACGACAAGGACGCGCGCACCGTCACCATCGACGACAACGGCATCGGCATGAGCCGCGAGGATGCGGTCTCGCATCTGGGCACCATCGCCAAGTCCGGCACCGCCGACTTCCTCAAGCATCTGAGCGGCGACCAGAAGAAGGACGCCAACCTGATCGGCCAGTTCGGCGTCGGTTTCTACAGCGCCTTCATCGTCGCCGACCAGGTGGACGTGTACTCGCGCCGCGCCGGCCTGCCCGCCAACGAAGGCGTGCATTGGTCCTCGCGTGGCGAAGGCGAATTCGAAATCGCCAGCATCGACAAGCCCGAGCGCGGCACCCGTATCGTGCTGCAACTGAAGGAAGGCGAAGATTCTTTCGCCGACAGCTGGACCCTGCGCAACATCCTCAAGAAGTATTCCGACCACATCGGCCTGCCGATCGAAATGCGCAAGGAGCATCACGGCGAACAGGCCGATGCGCCCGCCGAGCCGGAGTGGGAAGCGGTCAACCGCGCCAGCGCGTTGTGGACGCGCCCCAAGTCCGAGATCAAGGACGAGGAATATCAGGAGTTCTACAAGCACGTCGCGCACGATGCGGGCAACCCGCTGGCGTGGAGCCATAACAAGGTCGAAGGCAAGCTGGAATACACCTCGCTGCTGTTCGTTCCCGGCCGCGCCCCGTTCGATCTGTATCACCGCGATTCGGCCAAGGGCCTGAAGCTGTACGTGCAGCGCGTTTTCATCATGGACCAGGCCGAGCAGTTCCTGCCGCTGTACCTGCGTTTCATCAAGGGCGTGGTGGATTCGTCGGATCTGTCGCTCAACGTCTCGCGCGAAATCCTGCAATCCGGCCCGGTGGTGGACTCGATGAAGTCCGCGCTGACCAAGCGCTCGCTGGACATGCTGGAAAAACTCGCCAAGGACAAGCCTGACGATTACGCCACCTTCTGGCGCAACTTCGGCCAGGCGTTGAAAGAAGGCCCTGCTGAAGATTATGCAAACCGCGAAAAGGTCGCCGGCCTGCTGCGTTTCTCGTCCACGCACGACACCACCGGCGCGCAGAGTGTGGGCCTGGCCGATTATGTGAGCCGCCTGGCCGAGGGCCAGGACAAGCTGTACTACCTCACCGGCGAAAGTTACGCGCAGATCAAGGACAGCCCGCACCTGGAAGTCTTCCGCAAGAAAGGCATCGAAGTGTTGCTGCTCACCGACCGCATCGACGAATGGCTGATGAGCTACCTCACCGAATTCGACGGCAAGTCGTTCGTCGACGTGGCACGCGGCGACCTGGACCTGGGCAAGCTGGATTCGGAAGAAGACAAGAAGGCGCAGGAAGAAGTCGCCAAGTCCAAGGAAGGCCTGGCCTCGCGCATCAAGACCGCCCTCGGCGACGACGTGGCCGAAGTACGCGTCTCCCACCGCCTGACCGACTCCCCCGCCATCCTCGCCATCGGCCAGGGCGACCTGGGCCTGCAGATGCGTCAGTTGCTGGAAGCCAGCGGCCAGGCCGTGCCGGAAAGCAAGCCGGTGTTCGAATTTAACCCGGCCCACCCGCTGATCGAAAAGCTGGATGCGGAACAAGACATGGACCGCTTCGGCGATTTGAGCCGCGTATTGTTCGACCAGGCTGCGTTGGCGGCGGGCGATAGCCTCAAGGATCCGGCGGCGTATGTGCGGCGGTTGAATAAGTTGTTGTTGGAGTTGTCGGCCTAACAGCTGCGATGTAGCAGCTGAAAATACAACGGCTGGAGCATACTCTGGCCGTTGTATTTAAACTGGCAAATGCTTGACCAACCTTCCTCCTCCGCACTTTTTTTGCTACATGCCTTAACATAGGAGTAGCTGCAGACGAGACCGGCCATCCATTTAGATCTAGATAATGAGCCCTAGAGGATATTTACCACGCTACTGACATAGAATATTCATCGATTCAGCCTCAACGCAGTCCGTAGCGACCACTATCCAGCAGTAATCTTAGACCACCATGAAGACCTCATACGACTGGCATCTAACTATGACTCAAAATTCTTGACCAGAATTCAATTCGACTTAAACAGCCTTTTTATCCTAATACAGCAGGGAGCAATAATGAAGGCACTAATAATCGACCAATTTTGCCGCAGTTGAATTCCGATAAACAAGACCAGCACATCCACACCAATCATATTTACCAACAGCACAGCCGACAGCAACTCGGGATTGGACAGGAGCAAGATCGCAGTTGCAAACAGGATACCCCCACCCCATCGGCGAACGAACCGGGTATTTAACTTATCTCGAAAGAAACCCATCATTCGACTTCGCTCTGCTCCCGTTCCAGCCAGATCCTCGCCGAACGACGGATTGCCGGATCGGCATCGTGTTCGGCGCTGCGCCACAGCCCGCCCCTCTCTCCTGGTGCGAGCAAGCTAGCGACTTCTAGTGCAGCATTGCGTACGCGCCAATGACCGCTGCCAAAGGCGAGTTGCTCGATGGAGTCAAAGGCTTCCGTTGTTCCGAGCAACGCGGCGAAGATTAGTAACGGCGTGAAAAACTCAATTTAGACTGCCTTGCACAACACCGCTCATCGCATAGAGGTAATCGAGGCTGGGCGCAAATCCACTACGTTCCCAGTGCCCAACGGTTGCCCTATTGACGCCCAATTTTTGCGCCAGCTCGGTCTGGGACATTCCAGCCCCAATCCTGGCAGCACGGATCCTCGTCGCTAAAGAAATCGTTTCGCTGTCCAATTAGCTCCTCCACCATCTCCTACATGCATAGGTTCAGAGTCTCCTCACTTGAAGAGCCGAAGTCAAACAGTAGGAAGGGCTTTAGTTGGATAACAGCTGGGAACATTGAAGCTCCCATCATTTGCGCGGAAGCATTGCGAATTTATCAAGTCGTGCCAGTAGCACTTTGGAGTCAGATGTTGCGGACTACATAACGAATCGCAGACACAACCATGACTGGGCGCAATAGCGTTATCTCCCGTTAAAGAACGTGATTCATTTCGTTTTTTAGCATCGTCGCCCTTAGGCAGAGGCACCTATCATCAGCTGCAGGCGACGACATCGACCATAGAGTGAAGTCGTGGTCGCTGCTATGTACGCGCTCACGCCGACTCCAACACCCAACACCCGAACGCAGGCCCGGCCGAGTATCCGGTTTCCGGTTCGATGCGGATCTGTAGGGTGGCGCGGCCGGCCACTGCGGTGGGCAATGCGTAGTCCACATCGATGAAGTCCAGGCCGCGATTGCCGTCCAGGCGCTCGTTGGCGATGAGTTCGCCGTCGGCGAGGATGCGGAAGCGGCGGCGGGTTTCGTCGCCCCAGTAGCGTAGGCGCAGGATGCGGGCCTGGGCGGTGTTGCGCAGGGTGAAGGCGATGAAGCCGCCGGTGCGGGCGTCGCGGCCGGCGCGGCGGCGGTAGCTGAGGGCGTAGGAGCTGTCGCTGGTGAGGGCGTGTGCCTTTTCTGATACGTCGTCGCCCAGGGCGACACGATCCAGTGCGCGCGCGTCGAGTGCGCGTTGCGTTGCGTCGACTGCAGCTTGTTCGGCCTGGCGTTGTTGCCAGGCAGCGGTATCGCGATGTTCCAGGTAGACGGCGCTGCGGCGATCGAACTGGGCGTAGAACGGGGAAAAACGCCATTGCTGGGCGCCATCGGCATAGGCGTAGTGGCCATGGGCCGGCAGCGGCTGCAGACGTTGCAGGACGTCATCGCCACCGACCAGCGCCGGCGTTTTGTTGTTCCATGGTGTTGCGGCATCGCCGAGGTCGGCGGCCAACACCAGCGGGCCGCGCATGACGGCCACCCACGCCGGATCGTCGGGTGTGGGTTCCAGGCGCAGCGGCATCTCCAGATTCAGGGACACGCTGTCGCCGGCCTTCCACAGCCGGTCGATACGTAGGTAGCCCTCCACTGGCTGCAGTGTTTGCAGCTGGCCATTGACCTGCAGCGTGTGCGCGCCGGCCCAACCGGGCACGCGCAAGGCGAGCGTGCGTGTGCCTGCCGGCGCGGCGTCGATGCGCAGTGTTACCTGGCCTTGCTCGGGAAGCGTGCTGCGCAAGCTCAGTGCGAAGCCCGCTGCGTCGCGCACGCTGGAGGGCACATACAGATTGACGTAGACGCCCTGCCCGTCTTCCCAGTAAATCGAGTCGCCAAACTGCGCGTGCGCCTCCATGCCGCTGCCGACGCAACACCAGAAATCGTCGAATGGCTTGGACCAGCCACGCGCTTCGCCAGCCAGCAGCGGTGTCATGTAGGTGAACATGCCGGTGCGCGGGTGTTGCTGCGCCATCACGTGATTGAGCAGCGTGCGCTCGTAGTAGTCGAAATACGCCGCCTGCGGCCCCCATTGATACAGATGCCGGGTGAGCTTGAGCATGTTGTAGCTGGCGCAGTGCTCGCAGGTCTGCTCGGTGAGGAACTTGGAGATGCTATCCGGCTGCTGGAAGTATTCGCGGTCGCCGTTGCCACCGATCACGTAGGTGTGGCGGTCGGTGACCGTGTGCCAGAAGAAGCGCGCTGCCGCGCCGGAGGCGGCGTCGCCAGTGACCTCGTACTCGCGGGCCATGCCGATCAGCTTGGGGATATTGGTATTGGAGTGCTGGTGGACCAGTTCATCGCGTTGGGCGACCAGCGGGTCGAGTACGGCGTGATGGTGCAGCCGCTGCGCCAGTGCCAGCCACTGCGCATCGCCGGTTTGCACATGCAACTCGACGAACGATTCGTTGAGGCCACCGAATTCGCAGGACAACACTTTCTGCAGCTGCGCATCGTTCAACGCTGCGAAGATGCCCTGCAGATAACCACCCAGCCCCACCGCCACCTGCAGCGCCTGCGCATTGCCGCAGTGCGCATGCACATCGAGCAGGCCGGCGAACAGCTTGTGCCAGGTATACAGCGGCGCCCAGCTGCCGTTGAGATAAAACGGTGCGGGGTCGATCTTGCCGCGCTTGAGCTCATCGAAGACCGCGCGCCCGCTTTCGATCTTTCCTGCCGCGTTCTTGCGGGTGAAGCCAGCCACATAGCCATCGCCTGCATGCGCCTGGCAACGCGCCAGTTCGCTCACCAGATACGCAGCACGTGTCGCGCATTGCGCATCGCCGGTTTGCGCATGCATCAACGCCAACGCGCTGAGATAGTGGCCGAGCGTATGGCCGGCAATGGTGTCCGCTTCCCAACCGCCGTAGGCTGGCGCCTTGGGGTCGAGGCCTGCGTACAGCACGAAGTTGTGCAATAGCCGGTCCGGCTGCAGCCGCATCAGATAGCGTCGATTGGTGTTGAGCGCATCCAGAAACAGCGAGGGCGTCAGGCGGACCTGAGCAAGCGGCACTGCGCGCATGCTTCCCGGCTGCGCGGCGCTGGCGTCGGCAGGGAAGCGCAGGAAGCCCGCCGCCACTGCCAGGCTGCTCCAGGCCAGAAAACGCCGCCGCGACAGGGTCAACGCATGCGCGGTGGTGCGCTCGGTGTTGGATGGCTCGGTCATGAGGTCAGCTTAGCTCCTGCCGATGCTTGCAGACTGCGCGCGCGGTTACAGCCCAGAGCGGCAATCGCGATGTAGAGCATATGGGCAACATGGTCTACCAATGCCCGATCGGATCGGGCAGCGGCAGTGCGATCAGACAGCGCAGTCGATGTGGCCGCACTCAAAATTTCACCGTCGCGCGCGCCCAGTAGAACCGGCCAAGCAGATCGTAGGTGGCCACATCGGTATTGGCATTGCCGACATTGTTGGAGTAATACAGCGGCGGTTGTTTGTTGGCGATATTGTCCACGCCCACTTCGAAGCGCGTATGCCAGGGCTGCACGTTGTAGCCGAGCTGCAGGTTGTTGTAGACGTAGGCGCCGATGTTGCGCACCACTGTCGGCTGGCTGGAATCGGCCGACAGGCTCTGGTCCGGATCCGAATTACCGATGGCAGTGTTGCCGACATAGCGGATGCGCCAGGTAGCACTCCAGTCGTCCAATGCCCAACTCACCGTACCCAGCGCGCGCCAGCGTGGGAAATTGCCGTATGCCTGCGTGTAGCGACCCACATTATGGATGGTGACCGAGCTGGGGTCGGTGGTATCGGGCAGCACGTCGTAGCGGGTGAGATAGGTGCCGTTGAGACCGACGTTGAAGTTGCCCCAGGCAGTCGCCGGCAGGCGATAGGTCAGGTTGAAGTCCATGCCCTTGGCCCACAGCTTGCCGAGGTTGACGGTGGGCTCGGCGATGTAATTGATGGTGCCGTTGCCGTTGCGATGAATCAACGCGCAGAACGCGCTTGCCGAGTTGGCGTAGCACTGGTTGAGCACCGTTTGCGCGGAGACAGTGGTGATGGTGTCTTCCAGATCGATACGCCACCAGTCGGCGCTGATCGACAGGCCATCGATCCACTGCGGGTCGTAAACCAGGCCCACATCGTACGACTTGCCGGTTTCCGGCTTGAGTTGATAGCCCGCCACTGCCGCGCCGGACACCTTGCCCGACACCTGCCCGTCCGATTGCTGGTAGCTGCCGTCGGTGGGCACATTGGCGCAAGCCACGGTATTGCCGCCGGTGTAGCCGTTGCAGGGGTCGTTGACGGTGGCCGCATCGCCTGCCACGCCGGCATACAGCTCGTTGATGTTGGGCGCGCGAAACACCTGCGAGACGGTGCCGCGTACCAGCAGATTTTCGATCGGCCGATACTCCAACGACACCTTGCTATTGGTCTTGCTGCCCACCGAGCTGTAATCCGAAAAACGCGTGCCCAGGGTGATATTGAGCGCGTTGATGCCGGGCAGGTCCTTGAGTAGCGGGAACAACGCTTCGGCATAGGCTTCCTTGACGTCGAAGCCGCCGCTCAATGTGGACGAACAGTATTCGATCACCCCGCACAATCCGTTTTCGTCGCCGGTCCACAGCGCATCGGATGCCGTCGTGGAGCGTTCCTTGCGATACGAAAGCCCGGCCGCCAGGCTGGCCGCACCGGCCGGTAGGTCGAACAGCGTGCCGTTGGCATTGGCTTCGAATTGTTTGACCGTGTAGACGCTGGTCACGATCGGGTTGACCACCATGCCCTGCAAGGTGGCCAGGTTTGAGCTGTCGTTGAGGTTGAAGAAATTCAGCGGTGTGCAGCCAGCGATCGCTGCGCCTGCGCTGCCGCATTTGACTGCGCCGTCGCTGTCCAGAAACGACGGCCCGATGGCTTGATTGAACGCGGCATAGTCCAGAAAGCCGTTATTGATCGACTTCTGCTTGACCTTGCCGTAGTTGAAGTTTGCATCCCACTGCCAGGAACTGTCGCCGAAGCGACCGCGCACGCCGGGGCTGATCTGGAAGTTGTAGGTGTTGTATTGATAACTGCGGTTGCCCAGCACCGTGGCGCGGGTATTGAGGTCGTTGTACGAGGTACCGGTGGTGCGGTCGGTACCGAAGTTGACGCCGAACGGGTTGTAGTAACTCTGCGACGACACCAGGATGTTGTCGCCGTTGGAGAAGATCGGAATCGGCGCGATGATCGAGGCCGATTCGGTTTTACTGAACCAGGTGTTGACGTACCCCTCCACGCTGTCGCTGAAGCGAAATGTGCCCAGCAGGAAGGCATTGGTGCGCTTTTGCGGGGTCTGCAACAAATTGAACGGCTGATAGTTGTAGGAATCGGCGCTGGGGTTATAGCAGTGAAAATCGCCTGGACCGGCGCGACCGCTGACGCCCCCATTGAGCGTGACCCGCGCGCAGCCATTGGCCTGCCGAAGCTGATTGGACTGATCCGAGCCATCGTTGAAGTTGACCGTGCCGGCGGGTGTGGCAGAAGACCCCTGCTTCACCGGCACGCCATCGGTCAGTGCCAGCGCGTCCTTGGAGTAGTCGCGCGCACCGGCCGAGACCGGGTCGATGTTGTGGTACGACAGCCCGCCGATCAGGCTGCCACGCTCCCAGGTCTTGCCGGCGGTGAGTGCGAAGTTGCGCCGGTTGCCATCGCGCTCGCTGCTGGTACCGAAGTCGCTGCTGAACTGCACGCCGTCGAAGTGCGTGCGCAGGATGAAGTTGACCACACCACCGATGGCGTCGGACCCGTACACCGCAGAAGCACCATCGCTGAGCACCTCGATGCGCTCGATCATGCTGGTCGGAATGGCGTTGACGTCGTTGTACGCAAGCCGGATACCGTTGACCAACACCAAGGTGCGCTTGTCGCCCAGGCCGCGTAGCGAAATCGCCGAGGCACCGGTGCCGCCGCCGTTATTGGTGTACGGGTTGGTGGCGTTGCCGGCGATCGATGGCAGTTCCTGCAGCAGGTCGCCCACTGTGGCCTTGCCGGTTGCAGCAATCTGTTCCTGGCTCACCGTGACTACCGGGTTTGCGGTTTCGGTGTCCACACGGCGCAGGCGCGACCCGGTGACGACCACGCTGTCCAGCGTCTGCGTCGCGTCGCCGTTGCCGGCCTGTTGCGCATGTGCAGGAACCGCCGTGCCTGCGGCAAGCGCCAGCACCAACGCGGTGGCGAGCATGCTGGGCAGCGGGCGCGGCCTGGTCACGGTGCGACGAGGAATGGGCAGCGACGGCATCGACATGCAAGTCTCCTGAATTGAAAAGTGGCTAAACGACGGGCAACACACTCCCGTACCGGTATGCGCCAGTGAGGGTCAGAACAGATGGAAGACAGGCACCGCGACGAAATCCTTCGCCATGGCCGTACCGCAGACGCAGACATCCATCAACGCGCGCGATCAGGTTCGATCGCGCAACCACGCGTGGTATCCGATGGAGGTTGGTTCGTTCATGGAGTCGCCCATGCGCTCCAGTTTCATCAGCTGGTCACAATGTGCCTGTGCGCAGGCGCTACGTCTTGTCGCATTTGTCGACCGTGCATGCGGAAAACAGCATGGTTGCCATGCGCATGGGTGTGCGTGCAGGCAGCGCTGTGCCACCTCGGCGTGCTGGTGTCGCCTGCCGCACATCGAGAGCGACCACCGCAACACCTGGGTCCGCCAGACCAGCGCGACGATGCGCAGTGCTGCATAGCGTGCGTCCAGGGCGGCTTCGCAGCGCCGCCCGCCCCCAGCTGACGCGCACTCGCGATAGTTGCTGTGTTGGCATACGCCGACCGCAGATCCAGAGCGTGGACCTGCGGTCGGGGACGCTTATCGCTGCAACATCAGCGCCTCATCTGCATGCCGTCTCATCGATACGATGGCCGTTGGTGTTCCAGTTCTGATCCAGCCCATCGGTTCCTGTATAGGCCGAGCAGGTGCTGGCCGAACCCGACAGCGGCGTGGCGCCGGCGATGCTGACTTCGTACGGAAACTGCACCGGCTTCTTGCCTGCCAACTGTTCGACGATGGTCGGCACGATGCTGTAGCGATACGGCGTGGCCGTGACCACCAGATAGGTCTGTTTGGCGTCCGCCGGCAGCGCCAAGCTCACTGTGCTGCTTGCCGTCGCCTCCACTGCCGCCAGTGCTGCATAGGTCGGGCGGGACTGCGCATCCACACTGACCAGGGTAAAACGCCACGCCGCCTGGTCGGCAGCGGTCTTCCCCTGCAAGCTCACGCTGATTGTTTTTGCTCCGGTCTGCGGTGTCAGCGGAATGACATGGGTACCGTAGATGTTCAACGGCCGCTCCGGTGAGGAGGCATACCGGCCGCGCGCGGCCAATGCCCTTAACGGCACATAGCGTTTGGCGGCGGCGCGGTCCTTGCTGATGTCGAGCAAGGCCTTCTGGCTGAGGAAGTCGAATGCGGCAAGCCGCGCACCGTAGCGCCCCATGAAATCGGCAAACGAACGAAAACCCTGCGGAAACACGCCCTGTTGCTGACCAAGGCGGACTACGGTCTGCATCGGCAGTTCCACGGTATCGCCAGCGGCATTACGCTGATTTTTCAGCCACATGTCCCAGACCAGCGAACGGGTTGCATCTGCTTCGGCCAGAAACATCAACAACGGATGCGCGCCGTAGCGGCTCTCCGGAAACAGCGGCCCGTTCTCAAGATTGGACTGGTAGTACCCCACTGCAGAATCGTCCATCCGCCCGGTCTGGAACGCGCTCCAGTTGGCGTGGGTTTCCCAGAACCAACCAGCGGCCTGCAGATCGCGGTAACCGCCGCTGTAGTACTGCAAGGTGTGCACGAACTCATGCGCTACCGAGTGCGAACCGTATCCAAGCGCCCATGACGAGACCCCGATCGCCTGCCCGGCACTGGCGCCGCATTCGGTGAGATCGCCGCCCTGCGCATAGGGCAGCCCGGTGCCGCACAGGTAGACATTGATGCGTTTGGGCGTCGTTACTCCGGCATAGGGCATCGGTGCGCCCAGCAGATCGGCATTCATTTGCCAGACCTTTTCGAACCAGGCGGCGCTCTGGTTAACGAAGGTCGTCCACGCGACGCCGCGCTTGGCCACATCGCGATAACTCTCCCCAGCCGTCTTCACCCCGTACCAGAAGGCGAAGTGTTGGGTTTCGTATTTTTTCGCAGATCCATTCGCCAGCATCGCGGCGGTGATCGTGTCCGGCTCGGCGGCGGTGACATAGGTGCGCCGATCCACGCGCACCGGATGCGCCTTGGCAACGGTGGCGACGTACTGCCGGTCCGACGCTGCGAAAGACGGCAGCTGATAACGCCGTCGGCAACCATCGGGATATTCCAGTACCACCGATCGCACCGATACCGCCGAATCCTCGCCAAATGCAGTGACCAACCTGGCCTGGAACGGCGGCCCCTCGGCAGCGCCGACCGCGTTCAATGCGGCCGAACCGCCGCTCGGCGTCCAGGTGCGTAACGGCTGGGCGGCACCCCACGGCGCATCGCTGGAACGCGATTGACACCCCACTGTTTCCGCCGCAACGGCGATGCCAGGTAGCGTTGCCGATAAGGCGGTTGCCAGGATCGCGTTGGCGATGACGCGTGTTCGATGTTGCATGACATTCTCCAACAAGCCACGCCGGAATGGCGGGCTTTGAGCTAACAGGTGTGCTCGACGCATGCACACGATTCCGCAGACCGCGGCATGCACGTGCAATCACGCGGGTGGCGGCGCGACGGCTGGGTCGGGCGATGTGCGATTCCACTCAGGCGTTGGTGCCTGCTGCATCCAGCGCACGAAAAAATCCAGCAGCCGACGGCGGCCGTAACTGCCACCAGCGCCATGGTCGCCACCCGGCACCACCAGCAGATCGAAATCCTTGCCGGCCTTGATCAGGCGATCGGCCACCTGGAAGGTGCTGGCGGGATCGACATTCATATCCATGTCGCCGGTGACCAGCAGCAGATGTCCTTGCAGGCGCGCGGCGTTTTCCACGTTGGACGATTCGGCATACCACGGCCCTACCGGCCAGCCCATCCATTGCTCGTTCCACCAGATCTTGTCCATGCGGTTGTCGTGGCAGCCGGAATTGGCCACGCCCGCCACATAGAACTCGGGATGGAACAACAACGCGCCCAACGCGTTCTGACCACCGGCCGAGGTGCCGTACACGCCGACGCCGCCGCGGATGTCGTACCACGGGTACTGCACGGCCGCGGCGGTGTGCCAGGCGATGCGATCCGGCAGACCGGCGTCCTTGAGATTGCGCCAGGCCACGTCGTGGAAGGCGCGCGCGCGATTATTGGTGCCCATCCCATCGATCTGCGCCACCGCAAACCCCAGCGCGGTCAGCGGCGGCACCCGGGTGGTGAAGCTTTTCGGCACGAAGGAACCTTGCGGGCCGGCATAGATGTCTTCGACCACGCGATAGCGCTGCTGCGGATCCAGCTGTTGCGGGCGATGGATCACGCCCCAGATTTCGGTCTTGCCATCGCGCCCGGTGGTATGGAACGGCAACGGCGCCTGCCAGCCGGCCGCCTGCAGGCGGCTCAGATCGGTGCGCTCGATGGTGCGTGCCACGCTGCCGTCGGTGCTGCGCCGCAGCTCCAGCACCGGGCCCAGATCCACGCGCGAGTAAAGATCCAGCAACCATGTTCCATCCGGCGAATACTGCACGGCATGGTCGGCCTGCTGCGGCGTCAACGCGGTCAGCCCGCTGCCATCGATGCCGATGCGATAGGCGTGGCGGTAATACGGATCTTCGCCGGGTTGCATGCCGGCGGCGCTGAAATACAGCTGCCCCGCTGCCTCGTCGATGCGATCGAGCTTGCGCACCACCCACTCGCCGTGGGTGAGCTGACGGATCACTGCGCCGGTGCGGCCATCGTAGAGATACAGATGCTCCCAGCCATCGCGCTCGGAGGCCCACACGATCTGCGCGCCATCGGCTAGATCGCGGCGCGCGTGCTTGCCGCCGTCTTCGTGCTCGCCGCTAAGCTCGGAGTATTCGATGAAGGTGGGCGAGGTTTCTTCGATCAGCGTGCGCGCAGCGGCGCTGCGTGCATCCACCTCGATGACGCGATACAGCTGATGCCCGCGTGCGTTGTACTCGAAGGTGAAACCGCGACTGTCCTTCCACCACACCATCTCGCTCAAGGTGAAGGCATTGGGCAGCAGCGTCATCGCCACCGGATGCGCCGCGCGCGTGGCGATGTCGAAGAGCACCGGCTGCATCACCGGCAACACATCGCCCGGCTTGGGATAGATCTGCTGGTGCAGTTTGGGCTGCACGCGGTCGGCGGGCGCCGATTCGATGTAATAGACGATGCGCGGTGGCGGCGCCTTGACCCGATACGCCGCCAAATGCTGCGAATCCGGCGACCACACCAGGCTGTCCAGCGCGTAGTAATCGTCGGCACTGCCATCGCGACTGAGCACGCTGCGCTCACCGCCACTCGCGGGCGCGATCACCACATTGGCTTGTTCGATCCAGGCGCGCCAGCGTCCATCCGGCGACAGCTTGACGTTGCGTTCGCCTGGCACGAGCGGAAGCCGCATGTCCATCGATTCCGGAGGCGCATCGCGGTCGTGCAGATGCACGCAGGCATAGCGCGACAGCGTGCATTGCCAGCCGACGCCGGCGAGCTGGAAGGCCAGACGGTCCTGCTGCAAGGTGGGCGCCTGCAGCGTCAGCGCCGCCGCATCCACAGCGACCGCACCGGCCTTGGTCAATGCCGCCGCTAGGCGTGCATGGTCGAACGCCAGCGTGTTGCGGCCGCTGGCAGCATCCACCATGCGGTATTCGATGGCCGGCGGCTGACCGGTGCGGGCAACGCCACGTCGATACAGGAAGTGCCCGGCATCGACCCACGTCGGCATGCTGGGCTCGTGCTCGACCAGCGAGGCGTAGTGCTGCGACAGACCGAGCGCACGCGTGTAATCCGCTGCAGTGGGGGCCGCTGCGGACGCAGATGTCGGCATCGCTTTCGAGGTCGCTGAGGCCGTAGGCATCGCTGCAGATGCGGGCGTGGATGCCGCCGCCGGCATGATGGACGCGGCCGCCAACGCCAACTGCAACGGCCACATCGCAACAGACCGTAGCAGCGTGCGGCAACGGAAAAACAGCCTAGGGATCATGCGCACTGCAAGCCTCATTGTGGTTGGGTCATTACGCTCACGGCGCATCGCAGCGGCTGCTATCGGCATCGCCGGCGACCGGCAGACGTTGCGGCTGCGGTGCCAGCACTTCCCACTCCTGCACGGCAAGCGCGGCGTAACTGTCCGGGCCACCGGAGG
This sequence comes from Xanthomonas sp. WHRI 10204, assembly GCF_040202875.1. NCBI lineage: Bacteria > Pseudomonadati > Pseudomonadota > Gammaproteobacteria > Lysobacterales > Lysobacteraceae > Xanthomonas > Xanthomonas sp. WHRI 10204. Next base: position 1,603,090 of record NZ_JBEGDW010000001.1, on the reverse strand, counting down.
CCTCCATCACCAGACGCACGCAACGCGTGGTGACTGCTGCAAACGACACCGCCTCGAAACGATCGGTGTGGGTGCCGTAACGATCGCGCGGCTGCACCAGATGCCATTGCCCGCCCTGGCGGTATTCCAGGTGCCAGCGCGCCGGCGGCGCCACACCGATCTGCGCGCCGGGCGGATGGTCGGCCCAGAACACCACGCGCGTAGCGTCCAGCGTGACCGGCTGCGCCCAGCTGTATTGAATCCATTGCTGCGGCGGATTGTCTGGCGTCCAGCTGCCCCATAGTTGCGGCGGCAGCGGATTGGCCTTGACCACACCATCGTTGAGCGCGGCCATCCAGTACTGCAACGGAATCTGCGGCCCATTGGACGCAGTGGCAACGGCGGACGGCGCCTGATTGCGCTGTGGCGGCAGCGCCGGCTGCGGGCGCCGGGTGGGGACGACGGTGCGGATGCTGGCCGGCTGGGTGCTGTCGTCCCACTGCAGCCGATCGATCGCCACGCTGCGACGGAAATGCCCGCCGCCCTGCGCATCGGCGGTGTGATAGACCAGATACCACTGCCCCTTGAAGGCGACGATGCCCGGATGCGAGGTGGTCGAGGAGACCGGCGGCAGCACGATGCCGCGATAGGTCCACGGCCCCAGCGGCGTCGGCGCGCTCGCATAGGCGATGCACGCGTGATACAGCGTGGGCGTACATGCCGAATCGCGGCCGGCATTGTTGGCCGCATACGCTAGGTAATAGGTGCCGTTGCGCTTGAACAGCCAGGGCGCTTCGAAGTAACCGTCGAGCGTGTCCACCGCGACCGGCGTGCCCTTGAAGGTCACCATGTCGCGCTCCAGCTCCACCCCGAACAGCGCGCCGAACGTGCCCCAGTACAGATACACGCGGCCATCGTCGTCGACCAGCACGGTGGGGTCGATGTTCTGGATGGCGTTGCGGTTGGGCACCGACTGCGACACCACCGGCCCTTGTGGATGGGCATCGGCCCACGGACCAAGCGGACTGTCGGCAACCGCCACGCCGATCGCGAACGGATCCGCATTGGGCGCGTTGCGCTGCTGTACCGGCGCATACAGGTAATAGCGACCATCGGGCCCCTGCACGATCTGCGCAGCGTAGGCATAGCGCTTGTCGGCCCAGGCGAACACCTGTTGCGGACGTAGCAGGTCGCGGTAATGCGTCCACTGCCCGCTGGCCGGGTCGCTGCTGACGAACATCTGCCACCCAGGCATGACGAAATCGTTGCGGTTGGGTGGCGCGGTGTCGCGCCCTGCCAGGATGTACAGCTTGCCGTCGGCCACCAGCGGTGCCGGGTCGGCCGAATAGGTACTGCCGTCGGCGAGGATCGGATTACCCGGTGCATGCAGCTGCACGCCCTGCGGTGGCACGGCGGCGCAGGCGGCAACAGCAGCCAGCGACAACGCGCCGACCAATGCCACGATTCGAGCGAGGCTGCCGGTCATGGGGTCGATCCCTTGCGCTGGGCCGGCGTACTGGCCGCCTTGATCTGCACGCTGAGGGGAACCGACACCACCCCGGTGGCCGCACGCCCCTGCGCGGTGCCGGTCAGGCCGATCTGCCCAGGTTGCGCGTAACGCACGGGCGCCAGCGCCGGCCATTGCACCGGCAAGCGCTCGCGCGAGCCGTCGTTGTATTGCACGCTCACAACGCCGGGCAGCGTGGGCGCCTGCCCCACCACGGCACTTACTTCGGGCAAGGCCTGCACGGTGTTGATCTGCGCTGGCGGCGTGGTGCGTACCCAGACCGTGGCCTTGATCGGAAGCACGCCCTCCACCAGCCCCTGCAGCTCCACCGCACCTTCGCTGCCCAGCCGCTGCAGCGGCAAATCCGGCCAATGCACCGCCACCGGCAGCACGCTGCCATCGGCGAAGAAGGCGTCGACCTGCTGCGGCAACACCGGCAGCTGGCCGGGTGCGGTGCGCAGATCGATTGCCTCCACGCGCGTGGGCAACTCTGCGTGCACCTGCCATTCGTCCACGCCGATGGGCATGCGCCCGTCGGCGCCGGGCTGAGTGCTGAGCACCGCACGCACGGCGGTGGTGATGACCGGCGCAAAGCGGGCCGTGCTGGCCGCGCCAATCGCAGCGGTGGCAATCGGGTAGCCGCCGTCGGCGACGATGTCGTGCCAGCGGCCATCCTGCAGTGCCTGCAATGTCCAGCTGGCAGGCGCGGCCACCCCGCCACGGGGCTGGTCGTTCCAGAAGTAGAGCGTGCTGGACGACAGCCGCACCGGCCACGGCCACTGGTACTGCAGCCAGAGCGTGGCTGGCTGCTCGCTGCCGTAACTACCCCAGCGCCGGCTGCCCTTCGGCCTGCTGCCCACCGCGGGAATGACACCGTCGTTGAGCGCCTGTACGCGGTACTGCGCGCCGGTGAGCTGCGCGCTGACCGTGGCCAGTTCGTGCAATGGCACGCGCTGCAGCACCGGCGCGGCGGCCGCGAGCAGCTGCACATCGGCATGACCGTCCAACGCACCGTCGTTGGCCGCCAACCGCACGGTGTAAGCACCCGGGCGCGTAAAGCGCACTGCGGTCTGCAGCGCGGCAGGATCGGCGAATACCGCATCGCCCCCTTCCGGGCCTTGCAGCATCTGCCAGCGCACCTGCAACGCTGCGTTGGGCAAGCCGTCATCGCCGACCCGGCCGTTCACCATCGCCGCGCCGTCGGCACCCGCACCGGCATCGTCCAGCTGCCACGCTTGCACCTGCGGCGGCGCGTTGCCGGCAAACGCAGGCGCGGCAAGGCCGCTGTCGAACACCTGCAGTTCCTTGATGCCGGTGCGTGCGCCGCCGGCATGGGTCACCAGCACGCGCAGCGCCTGCGTACGCAGCGCCGGAAAGCGCACCCGGTTGCGGTTGCCTACGGCGATTGCCGCATCGCGCACCTGCCCCGGAACGGTCTTCCAGTTGCCGGCACCATCCTGGTACTGCACGACGTAGATCCACGGCGCGGCATAGCCGGGATAGGTGCCGGACGCAAAGCCATGCTGCTGGCCGCCAGGCGAGGAGCTGCGATAGAAATACAGCACCACCTGATCCATTTGCCGGGGCCGGCCCAGATCCAGGGCGATCCAGTCACTGGCAGACGGCGAGCCGGCAGTGCCCCAGAACGGCGTACTCGCGGTGCTGCCGTCCACCGCCGCAGCGGCGGCAAAGCCTGGCGCAGCAAAACTGGCAGTGACCTGTGCGCCTTGTGCAAGGTTGTGGTTGGCAACGGCCGGCAGCGTCACATCCACGCCGGCCTTGCTCAGCAGTTCGGCGATGCGCGAATCCGCAGCGATCGGCACCTGCGCCATCGACGCCAGCTGCGCCGGATGCGCCTCCAGCACCTGCACCATGCCGTTGCGATTGACCGCATCGGGCGCCGCACTCACCTGCCCGCTGGCCGGGTCGTAGATCACATGCGCAAGCCGGTCCACGCGAAACGCCAGCGTGCCATCCAGATACACGCTGTAGCCCTGCGGTGCCCTGCCCGCGTAATGGCGCCCATCGCGGTCCCAGACGATGCTCAGATTGCGATCGCGGTAGCGCAGATTGTCGGCGGCAAAATGGTCCCAGCCGATGTCGATGGGATACAGCTCGATCTTGTCGTCGTTGCGCGGACGCAGGCCCATCGCATCTTCGATCATGGTGAAATTGGTCGCACCCAGCTGGGTGTGGTGAATCCACGAGCGGTACGCGATCTTGCCGCCATTGCTGGCGCTGCCCTTGGCCCAGAATTCGTTCTGATCCGGATAGCGGTTGTCGCCGTCGATGTAGGACGCCCATGCATTCCAGTACAGCAGCGTGCGGTAGCTCTGCGCGCTCAGAAACGGGCTGGGGTAATCGCGCAGCGCCTCGCCGAGCAGACGGAATGCAACCGTCGCGTTGATGGTGGAGAAATTATTGCTGCCCGCATTGGCGCCGCTGCCGCGCGCCTGCAGATCGACCTGATTGGCGGTGTAGAACGGAAACAGCGGGTACTGCGCTGCATCGGCAAACAAGCGCAAGGCGCGCGCATATTTGGGGTCGTGATCGGCATCGCCCTGCTTGGGCATCAGCCCCACGCTAAAGGGGTAGTAGTTGTTGGTTTCCTTCCAGTCCACCGGCAGGCGCGGTCCCTTGGCCTGGCGATGTTTGAGCAGCTCGCCGTGCAGGCCCACCGAATCGGCGCTGTCGCTATCGTCCTGCCATAGCACGTCCAACACCGCCTGGCGGATGCGTTGCGCGGTGGCCTGCATGCGTTGCGCGGTTGCGCTGTCGCCGGCCAGTTGCGCCGCCTGTGCCGCTGCCTGCGCGTTGGCATAGACATAAGCGCTCTCGGTGCGATCCATGCGGATTTCGCCGTGCTTGGCCGCCCAGTCGAACGACACCGCATCGGCATCGTTGCCGGTCATCGCCGCCCAGTCGTATTCGATCAAGCCATTGTGGTTGAGATCGTAGGCAGCCAGCACGCCGTCTACATCGCCGCTGCCGTAGTGGGCCAGCTTTGCGGCCAGTGCCGGCGGGCCGCCATGCAGCTGCATCGCGCGCCATGCGGCGGCGGTGATGTATTGCGCATACGAGTTGGACCAGTTTTCCGGCGAGCCGGGATTGTCGGTGTACTTGCCGCCGCCCGCGGTCTCGCCTGCGCTGAGCCAGCTGCCGTAGGCGTAGCTCGGGTCGCGCAGATATTTCAGATCGTCCAGAAACATGCCGGTGGTCAGCACGATGGCGTTGTTGTAGCCCAGCACGCCCTCGATGGCGACTGGAAACTGGTAGTCGTTGCCCGGCACGTCGGCGTCGAGAAAATTGAAGCGCAGCGTCCACCAGCGATAGAACAGGCTCTTGGTGATGTTCTCATCCGGCGTATCCAGATACGGCACGTTGTCCAACCACCAACGGTTGTAGCTGGCAACGTGCTCCTGGTAGGCCTGTTGCGGCGACTGCGCGGCGATGCGGGCGTACTCGGCCTGCGCCTGCGGCAGTTCGTGCGTGAGCAGGCCCAGTTGCAGTTTCAGCGCTGGTGCCTCGCCGCTGGCCGGCACCGCCACTTCGCGCACCAGCTGGTTGCCATCCACCCGAAAGCCATCGCCGGACAAGCGTGGAAACACTGTCGTGATCGCGTTGTAGGCTTCGAAGGCGCCGGTCAACGCATCGCCATCGGCATGCTGCGCCAACGGCGACAGCGCCTGCACCGACAAGGTATGCGCCGCGCCGTCCAGGCTGGACAGTACGATGCTGGCCACCGCCACATTCTGCTCGGTGATGTACTTGACCAGGCGCATCCGCACGCCCGCGTTGGCATCCTCGAACACTGTACTGAAATAGCTGGGCGTCTGGCGACGCTGTTGCGAGCGCTCGGCCCACTGCACCGCACGCTCGCCTTGGGTAGAAAGGATGCGCAACAGCGCGTCGTAGTCGGTGGTATGCCAGTACGCCACCTGGCCGACGAAGCCGGGAATTTCGGGGTGATGCGTGGCCAGAAACGCCGCACGCCCACGCGTGAACAGCCAGTCGTTCTCGTCATCGAAGCCGCCACCGGTGCCCTCGCGCACCAGCATGCGATCGATCCAGAAATCGTTGCCCGCGGCCTGCCCTGCCCCACGCGCGCGATCGGCCGCGTAGATCCGCGCCAGCTGCCCACCAGGTGCGAAGGCCACGCCGCTGTCGGGCAGCGGATGCTTCAGCCCATGAAAACGCGGATCGCCAATCGCTGCATTGGCCAGGGCCACCGGTGCCTCCTGCATGTCTTTGGCGATGCCCACGGGCATGCCCACGACTGCACCCGCGCAGAACGCGGCGGCCGCACCGGTTCGCAGCGCGGCGCGCAACCAGCGTCTATGCCGGCACACGAATGTCATCAAAAAGGAACGACGCATGGAGCGGCTCTCTGCAAGGTGCGGGGCATCGGAATGGTCTGTCTGCGACCAGCGGCACGCACCACACCGCTGCTGCGACCACCATGCGCTGAAAGAAGAGCGACCAACCCACCGCCTGCGCTCACCGCCAGGTAAGCGCGCACGATGCTCGGTGCAGATGGAGCACTTGGACATGCAGGTTCCTCCGCACCGTGCACGCTCCGCTGAAGACCGCTCGCCACATCTCGTTCACCGTTGCACGCATCGGCAGTGCCTCCACTGCGCGGCAGCTCTCTCGACGCGCCGGCAGCCGATCAGCATAGGCGCCCGCGACAGAGCACGTTGCAAGAATGCGAAGCGTGGCGCGGCCATACGAACCTCGCGTGATTAGTGCAGGCGTGCTGCACGGCGCCCGCCATCGGCGGCGGGAATGCTCCACCGCGATACCGGCGCCGCGTGTCGCGCTCAAAATTCCACACGCAACCGGCTCCAGAAGAAGCGACCCAAGGTGTCGTAGGTGGTCGCATCGGTATTGGCTGCGTTGGAGTAGCTGTAAAACTGCGGTGGTGTGCGATTGCCCAGATTGTCCACGCCCAAGGCGAGCGTGCTGTGCAAGGACGCCAGCTTGCGGCTCAGCGAAACGTTGTGATAGACCACCGAGCCGATCGGGAAATAGCGGCAGCTGCCATCGGCATTGGTGTCGGCGCAGAAGTTGTCGTACTGGCTGCCGTTGACGGTGCGGCCCAGGTAACGGGTGTTCCAGCTCGCATGCCATGGGCCCTTGTCCCAGGCCAGATTGGCCACGGCGCGCCAGCGCGGCATATTGCCCCAGCTGGAATTTTTGCCGACGTAGTTGTGCGTTTCGCCTGCGAAGCGAAAATCGGAAAAGAAGGTCGCATCCAGACCGGCAGAAAAATTACCCCACGCGGTATCGGCCAGCGTGTAGTGGATGCCCGCATCGTAGCCACGGATATCCACCTTGCCGCTGTTGTAGGCGAACGGTACCGACACGCGCGTCAGCTGCCCGGCTGCGTCGCGCTGGATCAGCGGGCAGAATGCTGCTTCGCTTCCATCGAAGCAATCGTTGACCACTTGCTGCTCGCCAACGCCAGACAGCATGTCGTCGAGCACCACGCGCCAGCTGTCCACGTTGAGCGACAGGCCGCGCACCTGGTCGGGGTCGTACACCACCCCGATGTTGTAGGAGCGGCCACGCTCGGGCTTGAGCTGGAAACCGAGATTGTTAGCGCCGGAGGTCACCACGTTGAACTGCGCGGTATTGGTGAAGCTGCCATCGTTGGGCACATTGGCGCAGGCCGGATTGGGCGCGGCGCCGGCATAGCCATTGCATGGGTCCTCGAAATCGCCGGTGGTGTCGATTACCGCGTTATAGGGCGAGCCATACAGATCGCCCAGCGCGGGCGCGCGGAATACCTGCGAGCCGGTGGCACGCACCAGCAAATTGGCGATCGGCCGCCATTCGAGAGCGACCTTGCTGTTGGTCGTGTTGCCCCAGGCATCGTATTTGGAATAGCGCGAGCCCAGATTGAGATTCAGGCTGCTGGCAAACGGCACGTCTTTGAGCAACGGCACCAGCAACTCGGCATAGGCCTCGCGCACCGATTCGTCGCGGCCCTGCCGGAGGATGCAGCCATCGTTGTAATCGCAATTGCCGTCGGCATCGGCGGCGGCCACCTCGCTGGTGGTGCCCTGGGCGAATTTGTTGGTGCGATAGACCAGACCCACCGCTGCCTGCACAGCACCGGCGGGGAGTTTGAACAGATCGCCGTTGGCGCTGATGTCGACAAAACGCATCTGGCTCTCGTCGATCAAATCCACCGGCCGCTGGGTGCCGCGTAGCGCCGCGATGGTCGCCGGATCGCTGGGGTTGAAGATATTGATCGGGGTACAGCCGGCGATCACCGCACCGGGCGCGCCGCACTTGACCACCCCATCGCTGTCCAGAAACGAGGCGCCGGTGGCGTTGTTCAACGCCGAGGTGATGGAGAAGCCCGTGCGCACCAACGTGTCCTTGTAGCGTGCGTAGCCTGCGGCCGCATCCCATTGCCAACTGGTGCCTTCCACGCGCCCGCGCAGGCCGGCCACGATATTGGTCTGGAACATCGTCGCGGTATAGACGCGCGTATTGGCCTGAGTGGAGCGCAGCAGATAACGGTCCAGCTGATCGCCGAACGGGTTGTAGTAATTGCTGGCCGCATCCTGCATCTCCATGCCGAACGCATCCAGCCGCGAGGTGGTCTTGCTGCGCGTCCAAAACACGTCCATATACCCCTGCACGTTCGGAGTGAATTCAAAACTGCCGTGCAGCGATGCGTTGGTGCGTTCTATCGGGGTAATCAGGTATTGCGCGTCGTAAACGTTGTAGCTGTCTGTCGCAGGCTGGTAAGGACGGAATGCGGTTGCGTCGACCGGTCCGGGCGGCACACCGTCGGCCGGGGTCAGCCTGCGTCCGTCGCTCAGGAATGCGCGCGTGTTGCCGCCACGGATCTCACTGACCTGGCCGTCGAGAAACTCCACCGCCCTGGCGGCATAGCTGCGATCGCGGTTGAACACCGGGTTCATCGAATTGCGGCTGAGCCCAAGGATCACCCCGCCGCGGTCCCAGGTCTTACCCCACTCCAGGCCCAGCGTGCGGCTATTGGCATCGCCATGCGTGCTCTGGGCGTAATCGACCGTGGCGGCAAAGCCGTCGTACTTGTCCTTGAGGATGATGTTGACCACCCCGCCGATCGCATCGGAGCCATACACCGACGAGGCACCGTCGGTGAGCACTTCCACCCGCTCCACCATCGAGGCCGGAATGGCGTTGACATCCACGCCCGGTGCCGACGCCACACTACTGGCCGGTCCGGCCATGCGGTGGCCGTTGACCAGCACCAGCGTGCGCTCGGGTCCCAGATTGCGCAGCGACACCAGCGCACGGCCATGACTGAAACCGGAGTTGAGCGCAGGGCCCGGCATGAACCCGGACATGGCCGGGAGTTGTTGCAGCAACTGGCCGAGCGTGCTCTTGCCGCTATCTTCGATGCGTTGCCGGTCGACCACAATGACCGGGCTGGCAGTCTCGGCATCCACGCGGCGCAGATGGGTGCCGGTGACGTTGATCTGATCCAGGGTCTGGGTGACATCGTCGTCGGCGCTGCGCTGCTGTGCGAGCGCCGGCACGGCGACGATGGACAAGCCCAGGACGATCGCCTTGACCAGCGGGTGAGGTCTGGAAACGAGGCACTGCGACAGCATGGCGGAGCAGCTGGGCGACATCGGAATTCCTTGTGCTTTCATGGGGACAACGGCCAACCTGCGCGCACGGCCAAGCCGCACTGCAACAGCGCAAGATGAGAGATCGATCACGACAAAGACGACACCAGCGAACTGCCGTACGAAACGGCACTGGCCAGACAGGACGGCGACGTTGCTGCTCTCCCCCTGAGAGCACGCGACCAAGAATTGCAGGCCACGCAAAAAAAGCTTGCGACAATGCCGCGCTGGCGTCTTGACGAATTTATCCGGCACTCGTGCGGAAATTCACATGCTTTTGCCATAATTTCGACACAAAGCACGGTGACACACGGCAAGCGGTTATCGCGTACACCTGATACATGCCGGATCGCATGCACGCGCCTGATGGCAACGCGGTCGCGGAATTGCTCGCTTCACGCCCAGCGTGATGGCAAGACCACTGCACACGCCCTCAAAAATAACCTTGTTACCGCTAGCGTAGTAGACGGCGATCGATGTCGATCGCCGCGCTCAGATCGCGCCGCGTGTCGATGACGGCATTGCAGCGACGTGCGTCACACGTACCAGGCCTGTACCTGCACCGCTGCGACGCCGTGCGACACCGCCACCCGATCTGCATGCGGGCCTTGCAGACGCGCCGGTTGTCCATCGACCAGTACGCGTTGCAGTCGCGTGCCGGTTGGCGCACGCAGCGTGAGCCAGGTGCGCTTGGGAGCACGCTCGGGCAGTTGCACCTGTGCATCGATGCGGCGTGCAGCGGTGTCGGTCCGCAAGGTCAACGTGACCTTGCCCCAACGTGTCGGCGCTGCAGCAATACCGACCGCCTCGCCGCTGGTCAGCCATGCACGCGGCACTGCACGCGCCAGAAATAACTGTTCGCCCGCGCTGTCGTCGCTGACCAGCATCCAGCGCAACAACAACGGAATGGTCATCTGCGCCGGCATGCAGAACAACGGCATGCCGCCGGTGATGCCACTGACTTCGCCCGCCGTCCAGCTGCCACGTGTGTGCACCTGATAGCGGTGCGCGTAGACGAACAACAGATACTCTTCGATGCGATCCAGCCGCAGCAGCTGTTGCGCATACCCGTAGGAAATAAACCCCAGCAGATCGCGGCTACCCGGCTCCGGTGGCGCAATATTGGCCACCACGCCGATGCTGGTGCCGCCGTGGCCGCGCAGGCAGTCGATCACCAGATGAGCAAGGTCGTCCGGCAACACATCGGCCTGCAGCAACTCGGCGTAGACGCGATGCGGCCACTGCTGCTCGCTGGGTTTTTCCTGCAGCAGCGATTGCCGAAAGGTCAACGTGGTGCCCGGCAGCGGGCCGACATACGGCGGCGACAAATCGCGGCGCACATTGGCACGCAGGCTGGCTTCCAGCCGCGTGCGCAACTGCTTCGCGCGGCGCTGCCATTGGCTTGCCTGTGCCGCATCGCCACCGAGCGTGCTCCAGACCTGCGCGATGTCCTCCCACCCGCGAATGGTCAGCGCGCTGTTGGCGTAATACGGCTTCCACCACAGCGAAGGATCGGGAAACAGGCACGCATCCGATTCGTTCCAGCCATGCAGCAGGCCGTGCCCGGACGCGTTGCGCGGCAATGCCAATGCCTGATCGTGCAACGCGCACAACACCTGCGCGGTGGCCGCAATCTTGGGCAGCAATCGGCGCAAGCGCAGCGCATCGCCGGTATAGCGCAGATAGCGCGCCAGCAACGACAAGGTCAGACCGAACTGCCCCACCTCCGGCCCGCGCATGTTCGGCAGGCCATCGTCCTGCACGAACGCATCGAAATAGTTGTCGAGCACTGCAGAAGCCTGGGCAAAGCGGCCCCATTCCAGATTGGCGTAGAGCGAACTGGTAAAGGTGTCCTGAAAGCCGTCGTACTCGTTACCGTAGTAGTCGCGCTCCACCGCGCCGTACTTCGGGTAATCGCCACCGGGCCGCACCACCAGCTCGCGCGCGAACGCGAATTGCGCCATGTCATTCCAGCTGGCATCGGGCAGTTGCGCCTGCACCGTGCCGTCCAATGCCTGTTGCCAGTACGCCGCGAAATCGATCAGCGCCGCATAGAACTGCTCCGCGGTGGCCGGCGTGCGCAGCGTGCCGAATGCGGGATAGCTGTGCGTGTAGTGCACCGCCACGATCTGCCCGCCGCGGACCTGCATGGTGCGGTGCCAGGTTTGCACCACAAAGCGGTCGGGCGCGCGCACATCTGCGAATACCAGCACGTCGTACCAGGCGTCGGCCTCGCCCTCGCGGCGCATCACCTTACGCACCGCCGGCATCCAGCCACCGAGCATGCCTTCTTCGCGCCGTTTGATCAGCGCCTCCTCGCCCAGTTCGTTGAAGGCATGTTCCGGCCGCGAGGTGCGGCTGCGGCCGTTGGGCAAGATCGGCATGGTGTCCAATGCTTCGCGCGTGCCAACAAACGTGGTCCACGGCCAGCGCCCACCGTTGTCCTTGGGATCCAGCAACGACGCCGGCGGTGGTGCGACATCGCGCACCTGCGCCTCGTCCGGGTCGCCCTCACGCAGCAAGCGATCGGCAAGCAGGTCGGCGTCGGCCATGGCGACCTGTGCCAGCGGCATGCCGAAGTACGGCGCCCCTGCCGCCGGGTAGGCAGCTTCGGTGCGTTTTTCCAGGCGCAGCATGCCGCTATCGGTCCACAGCGTGAGCTGGCCCTGCGAGCCGTCGAGCTGCTCGTAGACGGTCCACTGTTGCTGCAGGTGCTCAAAACTGCACAGCTTGCTGCCCACGTGCGCGGCTGAAGGCAGTGCCTCCAGGCGCGGCCGTAAGGCGGTTGGCGGCACGGCCGTGGGGGCCGACACCGCATGACCTGCCAGCGCCGATCCGGCCCCCACGGCCGCGGTCGCTGCCATGCCTTGCCGCAGAAAGGTTCTCCGGTCCATCGTCGTGCCCTTGGGTGGTCGTAACCGCATCCTGCGCGCATGCACCCGCCACGTCTTGTGGCAGTGGTCCGACGCGGGTGCGGAAATCTGCATACAGACCGATTCGCTGGCATGTGCGCGGTGGTGGCTGCTGCGGCCTTACGGCATGCGCGCAACACTGGGCCCTTGCAAGATCTGAGGCATGCAGTGGCGCCGGCGGACTGGCTGCGTTGCTTGGCTCCCTGGCATCTTGCATGCCGCATAGCCGATGCGTTCCGGCTGCGTTACATCGCAATCGATCATGTATGCCGACGATGGATAGACCACATCGATCACCGCAAACTGCCGGTGTCGCGGTGCGGTTCTTACGCAGGCGATGTGCACGAAGCGCTAGCAGTCGACACGCAGCTTAGGGCAGCTAACAAAACGACTGTGCTCACCGCCAGGCGGGCGCGGCCGGTGCTCGGTGCGGCATGTACCACTCCGTACCTTCCAGTTCTGAGCGCGCCGTCCACACCCACCTGACGACTGCTCGCGACGTTTTGGTAGCCACTCTCAGCGCATGTCGTCAAGACTTGCCAGACGTGACCATCGAGTTTTGCAGCCGGCGTTTGAAGCGACCTGCGGTCGATGCTCCAGCATCGAGCAAGCATGACGCAGTGCATGCCCGCAGGATCCCCTGCCATTTGGCGGCATGACTTTCCGGCCGGGTTGGATGCCTGCGGTATCGGCCACACTCGCGGCACGTCCACTGCCGCAGGGTGCGCTTGCGGCAGCGCGGATGCGATTACGTAAAAGGACCGTCATGCCCCACGTACCTTGCAATTCGAACGGCGTCGACACAGCAGCGTCGCGTTCCGTCGCAACACCCGTCTTGACCGCCCTGCTGTGCCCCCGCCGGCTGTGCATCGTGTTGCTGACGCTCATCGCACCGGGCATCGCGCAGGCACAAGTGGACCTGTCGCAACTGGATGCGGACATGGCCGCGCCACGCACCCAGGTGCTGGTGCTTGGCAGCGTGCACCTGTCGCAGTTGCCCGAGGGCAGCGACATCAGTGCAGCACGGCTGCAACCATTGCTGGACCGGTTGGCGGCCTATAAGCCAACCATCATCACGACGGAAGATCTGTCGGGCGAAACCTGCGATCTGATGCGGCGGAATCCCACGGTGTATCTGCCGGAAGACAGTGCGGCCTATTGTCCCAAGGTCGACGACGCAGCACGTGCGACCGGCCTGGATGTGCCGGCCGCCATCGGCAAGGTGCGTGCAACGCTCAAGAGCTGGCCCAGCGCGCCGACGCCGGCGCAGCGCCGGCAGCTGGCTGCAGTGTTTCTGGCATCGGGTGACCCGTCGTCTGCCTTGGTGCAGTGGTTGCAACTTGCGCAGGCAGAGCAACGCGCTGGCGATGGGTTGGATACAGCGCTCGTCGCGCGGCTGCGCGCTGCGGAACAGCGCCAGGACGAGAGTAGCCTGATCTCCGTGCCGCTGGCGGTAAGGCTTGGCCTGCAGCGCGTGTACCCGGTCGACGATCACACCGGCGACAACGTGCAGGTGGACGACCCGGCGGCTTACGGCACTGCCGTCCAGGGGGCCTGGGAAAAAGCCGCCCCGCGCGCCAGCACCATGCTCGCGCAGAAAAAACAGCTGGCGCAGCAAGGCAAGCTGTTGGAGCTATACCGCGCGATCAACCTGCCGGCCAACCAGCAGTTGTCGATCGAGGTGGACTTCCGCGCGGCGTTGAGCGAGAACTCGCCGCAACATTACGGCTATCGCTACGTGTCCGGCTGGGAAATCCGCAACCTGCGCATGGTGTCCAACGTGCGTGCCAGCTTTGCCGACCAACCAGGTGCACGTGTGCTGGCGGTGGTGGGCGCCACGCACAAGCCCTGGTTCGATAATTTCCTGGGACAGCTACAGGGCGTGGAGATCGTCGATGCAGCGCAGGTGTTGGGCAATGAGGGGAAGTGACGAGCGGTGAGTAAAACGACTTCAGGATGACGCTCCAGGTCAGGAGCCTAGTCAGTCGAGGGCGCGATGCCCTCACCGCTCTCGGGACACGCCGCAAGTACGTCCGTGCAAGCTCGGTGGCGGCATCCATGCCGCCACACGGTCCCGCAATCGGTGAGAACACCGCACCAGAGAGTGAATCGGTTGCTTTCTTGCAAGCAGAGTTAACAGGTTGCGTTCTTACAAACGTGGCCGTTGATCTGCTTGCGTTGGAAGGATGACCAAACGCACCGTTATCCGAACGCGGACGTCATGCCTTGCTTGCACCATGTACACCGACCCTCTTGATTGGTCCTTGCCCGCTCACCGTCGCGGGACCTTACGCGGCATGGATGCCGCGTAAGCGCCTACAGGGACGTACTTGCGGCGTGTCCCGTGATGGTGGGCGGGCAAGGGCCCTGCAGCAAATTGGCCGTTGATCTGCTTGCGTTGGAAGGATGACAAAACGCGCCGTTATCCGAACGCGGACGTCATGCCTTGCTTGCACCATGTACACCGACACTCTTGATTGGCCCTTGCCCGCCCACCGTCGCGGGACCTTACGCGGCATGGATGCCGCGTAAGAGCTTACAAGGACGTACTTGCAGCGTGTCCCGCGATGGTGGGTGGGTAAGGGCCCTGCAGCGGAGTGGCAGACAAGTGTCGCCAAGCACGGCATCAAACGGACAGCCGTGCATTAGATCGACAACGGCCGTCGTCCACTCCGAGCTCTCAGCTCAATACGTCCAATAAGCTACCCAACATCTCGTCGGAGCGACGTAGCGCAGCGGCATTGGCTTGGAAGTCGTTGCGTGCCGATAGCCCGTCGACCAGATCAGTGACCGGAGCCGACGGATCGGACGACGCATCCACCACGCTGGCCGCGACTCCACCACCGGCCTGCGTGCTGGCCGCAACCGACTGACGCGGGCTGCCCTCCACCGGCTGGCGGGCCACATTGCTGGCGGCTACCTGCTGACGCAGCGCGGCGACCTGCATTCCGGAACTGGCGATGCTGCTGATGCTCATGGTGGCTCCGGTGTGGCGGTGAGTGGATGCAAACAAGGCCCAACGCGTCGCAGACAGCATGCGAAGGGCAGCAACGACACGATCAGCAAGGCTCAGTAAGACCCGACGCGCACCCGCAGCACGACCGGTTCCTGGCTGGTTGGACCACCGCGGCCGAAGTTAAGCCCGTAGTCGGTCTGGTCGCCGTTGAGCTGCTTTTCCACCTGCCAGCGCCCGTCGACATACCGCCCCTGCTCCACCCGCAACAGTTGTCCATGACGGTTATCGGCCGCTTCGCGGAAAAATTCAATGCGCGCGGCCATGCCGGTGACCAAGAACTCTTCCGGCCCCAGCTGCGCCACCAGCAGCCGCCCGCCGTGATCGTCGTTGCCTGGCAGGATCGCCGGCGCGTCGCCCCACAATGGCGCGCCGAACGACACCTTGGCCTGCCAATCGCCAAAGCGCAGGGTGCGTTGCGGCATGCCGGGCTGCTCGGCAATGCCTTGCAGCCGTCCGTCGAAGGCGGCCTGCGCCAGCACGCGCTGCAGCGGCGCCAACAACTTGAAATTGGCCGCATGCGCAGCGACGGCAGCGCGATTGGCGTCGCTATCCGGGTTGCCGTCCATGCCGAACACCGAAAACCCGATCCCGCCCTGCCCCAGCACATGAAAAAGGTACGGCGCCGTCGCCGCTTCAAAGCCCGTCTCCGACACCCAAGCCGGATTATCCGGCCGCGCGTACTGGCCGATGACCTTGGTGTATTCGTTGTAATCGCTGGTGTAGATGTCGGTACCGATGAAGTCGATCGACGGCGTGGCCGCGCGCCACAGTGCGAACACATTCACCGTTGCGCCGCCGGACGGGTAATCCATGCCCGGGTAGCGCTTGCCCTTGTAGCGCAGCCAGGTGTTGACGTAGAGCGGCAGCGGATACGCACGCTTGCCGGCCGCGGCCACCTGTTCGATGTACGCGGCGGTGGCATGCGCATTGAAGGCTTCCGCTGCATCGGCACCAAACAGTTGTTGCCAGCTGCCTCGCGGCTTGCCCAACGCCTGTGCGATTGCTGCAGGCACCGGCTGCGCAAACGCCGCCTCGCCGGCCGGGCCGTGGTCGCGCACCGTGCCGATGGCACCGGGTTCGTTTTCCACCTGTACCAGAATCACCGTGTGGCGGTCGCCATCGACCTTGCGCAGATGCTGCATCAACGCAGTGAACGCACGCGCATCGGCCTGCACGTTGGCAGCCACATGCGGCGACAGCACATCCACCGGCTCGCCATTGGCATCGCGCATGCGCGGATACGTGGTCTCGTCGCGCTTGATCCACTCCGGCACGTAATGCATCTGGCCGTTCTTCCAGCTGCCGAACCACAGCAGTGCCACGCGCAGGCCGCGCTTGCGTGCGCCGGCGATCAATGCATCCACATTGGTGGTGTCGAAACGGCCCGGCGCCGGCTCGAACTGTTCCCAATACACCGGCGCTTCCACGGTGTTGGCATGCAGCGCGACCACGTCGTCCAGTGCCTGCGGCAACACCGCCGGCCACGCGCTGGAATTGTGCAATTGCGCAGCCAACATCGTATACGGCGCACCATCGACAAAGACCGCATGACGGCCGTTCTGGCTGACAAAACGTGGCATTTCTTCAGCGCACGCTGCCGGTGTCATCGCACCTGCCAGCAACGACAGCACACACAGGCAGACAACCGCGCGGCCACGCCGGCGCATGGCGGATAGACGGGCAAACAGCATCAGCGAGCCTCCGGGGTGGATGAATTCCAGTGCGGCGTGGGCTGCCCGAGCAGGTGGCGCACGAAGAAGTCGTACTGGCGACGTTGCACATAGTCGATCGGCCCGCTGGAGCGGCCCACCGAATGCTCGCCGCCCGGCACGTTGAGCAGGTCGAAGTCCTTGCCGGCCTTGATCAAGGCATCCACCACCTGTGCGGTGGAGGCAGGATCTACATTGCTGTCCTGCTCGCCTACGATCAGCAGCAGGTCGCCCTGCAACTTGGCCGCATTGGCCACGCCCGAGGCAGCGGTGTAGCTGGCATCCACCGGCCACCCCATCCACTGCTCGTTCCAGCTGATCTTGTCCATGCGGTTGTCGTAGCAACCGGCAAACGCCACGCCCACCTTGTAGAAATCCGGATGGCGTTCGAGCGCACCCAAGGTGCTCTGCCCACCGGCAGAAGCGCCGTAAATACCGACGCGACTGATGTCGTAAGAAGGATCATTGGCCGCCAGTGCACGATGCCAGGCGATGCGATCGGGGAACCCGGAATCGCCCAGATTCTTCCACGCCACATCATGAAATGCCTTGGAGCGGTTGGCGGTGCCCATGCCGTCGATCATCACCACGATGAAGCCAAGATCCGCCTGCGCCTGCATGCCGATCTGCTTGTCGCCGCCGGAGTGATAGCCGAACGGCCAGAACGTCTTGGGTACGAAGGAGTCATGCGGGCCGGCGTAGATGTTTTCGATCACCGGGTATTTTTTGTGCGGGTCGTAATCGCGCGGCCGCACCACCATGCCCCAGATGTCGGTACGACCGTCGCGGCCCTTGGCGACGAAAGTTTCCGGCGCACGCCAGCCTGAGGCAAGCAACCGATCGATGTTGCCGTGTTCCACTTGCTGCAACAGCCGGCCATCGATGGCATGCAGCTCCATCACTGGCGGCAGATCCGGGCGCGAGTAGACATCGACGTAATGCCGGCCATCGTCTGCAATCGCCACCTCGTGATCGGCATCGGCGGTGGTCAGTCGCGTCAGGTTGCGCCCATCGAAATCCACGCTGTAGAGCTGACGGTCATACGGGTCCTTGCCGGCATCCATACCGCTGGCGGTGAACCAGATGCGGCGCTGCGCATCGTCGACCTTCAGTACATCGCGCACCACCCAGGGTCCCTGGGTGACCTGCTCGATGATGGTGCTGTTGTGGCCGTCGTACAGATACAGATGTCGCCAACCGTCGCGCTCGGAGATCCACAGAATCTGGTCGCCATGCGCATCCACCTCATGGCGAAAGCTGCGGTCGGCATAGACGAACGTGCGCGCATCCTCGCCCACTGCCACATGCGTCTGCCCTGTGGCGGCATCGATCGCAATCACGCGCATACGCTGAAACCCGCGTTGCACGTACTCAAAGCTCACACTGCGCCCATCCGCCCGCCACTGCAGCGGCGACAACGAGTACGGTGTGGGGAACAACGCGTTGTCCACCACGCGCCGTGTGCCATCCACCGCCAGCAGCACCGGCCGTTCCACATCCACCGCATCGCCCGGCTTGGGATACAGCTGGGTGTGCACCACCGGCTCAAGACGTCCGGCCGGCGCGGCTTCCACACGAGTGACCCGGCGCGCAGTACCCGGCCGCACCCGATACACCGCCAGCTGCTGCGAATCGGGCGACCAGGCAATGCTTTCCGGATCGAAGTAATCCTCGGCGCGGCCATCGTCGGTACGCTGCACGAGGTGACCATCGGCCACCCGACGCACGACCAGATTCCAGCCATCGGCCAGCGCCTCCCACTGCCCATCGGGCGAGCGGCGCGGCGTGGTATCGGCCGCTACGTCCGGGTCGCGCACCACGCCAAAGCCGCGTGGCCGCTGCTGCAACTGCGGCTGCCGGCTGGGGGCGTCGGGCGCGCACTGATACGTGGTCAAGGTGCAGCGCCACGCAGCGTCCTCAATGGCGAACACGATCGCGCCGTCTGCACGCGTGCCTTCCTGCGAGTACACAAACTGCTCGAACGGCAGCGCCAACGCCGTATAGGCGACGCCAGTGGCAGCTTGCAGCGCCTGCGCCACGCGCGCCTGGTCGAAGGCCGGCTGCTTGTGCACCGTGGCAACGTCCACGCGGATAAAAGCGAACCCGCCAGGCACGGTCTTACGGTAATAGAACGTGCCGTCGTCCTGCCACTGCGCTGGCCAGGCAACGTTCTCGGTCAACGTGCTCCAGCGCGCGCGCAAGCCGAGCGAGCGTTGGTAATCGGCCACACTGGGCGCCGCCTGCGCAGTGGCCGCAAGCAACAGCATGCAGGCGGCGATGACGCGCGCCGCCTGCGTTCTCCATGCATGACGCCAGGCGTCATTCGCCATCGTCTTCTTCCAATGCCAGTTCGTCGCTGCGCAGGCCGCTGCGTGCGCCCCAGTGATAGATGAAGAACGCAATCACCGCCACGCTCAGCGTATCGAACGGATGCGCGATCCAGCCGTGGCCGCCAAACGTGCCGGCCCACGACACCGCCATCACCAGCACGAAAAACACGATCAACCACAGCGACGCACGCACCTGACGCAGCAAGCGCGCCCTGCCCTCGCGCGATGGCAACCGGTACAGCACGTACAGGACAAAGGCGAGCACTTGCAGGCCAAGCAGCCACGACAAAGTGGGCCAGGTGGACCAGTACACGATCAACGCCGCCACCATGAACGACACCGGCCCCAACACCGTCAAACCGCGCACGTAGAACGGCCGCGGCAAGTCCGGCGCACTGCGCCGCAATGCGGCCACCGTCACCGGCGCCACCGCATAGCTCAGCACCAAGGCCGCCGACACCACGCCGATCAGTGTCTCCCATGACGGGAACGGCAGCGTCCAGAAGATCGACAGGCCCAGGCTTAACCACAACGCCGGACGCGGAATCCCCGACGCCGGGTCTACTCGCGTCAGCACCGGCAGAAATCCACCGCTGCGTGCCCAGCCATACACCACGCGCGGCGTGGCATTCATGTAGATATTGCCGGTGCCGCTGGGCGAGACCATCGCATCGCAAATCACCAGCGCCGCCAGCCATGCCATGCCCAAGGCCAGCGCGATGTCGTGATACGGCAACGAAAATGCCTTGTCGATGCCGCTCCAGCCCTGCGCCAGTTGTGCCGCCGGAATACTGCCCAGAAAGGCGAGTTGCAGCAGCACATAGATCACCGTGGACAGCGCCACCGACAGGATCAAGGCAATGGGAATATTGCGCTGCGGGTCGCGCACTTCGCTGGCCACCGACACGATGGGGGTGAGCCCCAGATACGCAAAGATGATGCCGCCGGCGGAGATCGCCGCCTCCACCCCGGCCATGCCCGACGGGGCGAATCCATGCACGCTCAGGTTGTCTGCGTTGAAGTGCTTCATCAGCAGCACGATCACCAGGATCGGCACCAGAAACTTGAAGATGCTGACGATATTGTTGGCCAGCGCAAAGGTCTTGACGCTGAAGTAGTTGAGCACGAAGAACAGCAGCAGCAAAGCCAGCTGCACCAACCAGCCCCACACGCTGGGATGGCTGCTGCCTGGCTGACTCAGCCAAGGAAACCACGCTGCCGCATATTGCCGCGCGGCCTCCACCTCGATCGCAATCAGGCTGGAAAAGGCGATCAAGGTGATGAAGCCGGTCAACGAGCCCAGCAAGGCACCGTGCGAATACTCCGGGTAACGCACCACCCCGCCCGCACGCGGCAGTGCGGCGCCGAGTTCGCAATACACCAGCCCCAGCAGCAACACCGCAATACCGCCGAGTATCCATGACAGGATGCCGGCCGGCCCGGCGATCGAAGACACATGGCTTGCGGAAAACAACCACCCCGAGCCGAAGATGGAACCCAGGCCGATAAAGGTCAGGTCGGTCAGGCTCAGTCGCTTGTGGAACTTGCCTTGCGTGGTCGCACCGTGTGTTGTCATACGTCGCCCCAAAGAGTGGAAAGCGCAGTTACTGCGGCAATGCCGCACGCGTGGTGGTCATGCATCAATCGTCGGCTGCCGCCGACGCATCGCTTGCCGAGGCCTCGGCTGCGCTGTCGTCCGGATACGGCGACACGCCACCGTCGGCAATGAAACGCGCGACGCGCGCTTCCAGTACCGGCAGCGGCACCGAGCCGGTCTGTAGCACCGCATCGTGGAAATGGCGCAGGTCGAATTTTTCGCCCAGTGCGGTTTCGGCCTTGCGGCGCAGCTCCAGGATCTTCAGCTCGCCCAGGTAATACGACAGCGCCTGCCCGGGCCATGCAATGTAGCGATCCACCTCGGTGGTGACTTCGTGCTCGCTCAGCGCGGTGTTGTCGCGCAGGTAGGCTTGCGCCTGTTGCCGCGTCCAGCCCTTGTGGTGGATCCCGGTGTCGATCACCAGACGGCAAGCGCGCCACATTTGATAGGTGAGGTAGCCGAAGCGGTCATAGGGCGTGTCGTACATGCCCATTTCCTGGCCCAGATACTCCGAATACAGTGCCCAGCCTTCGCCATACGCCGAGATATAGCTATAGCGGCGAAACGCCGGCAGCCCCTGCGCTTCTGCGGCCAGCGGCATCTGCAAGGCATGGCCGGGCGAGGACTCGTGCAGCGTCAGTGCGGTCAGGTTGTACAACGGCCGCGATGGCAGGTTGTAGGTGTTGACCAGATAAATGCCGGGACCACCGCGGCCACCGGTGTAGAAAGGCGCCAACTCCGGTGGTACCGGTTCTATCGCGAAGCGGCGGCGCGGCAGCCGGCCGACGTAATCGCCCACCTTGGCATCCACCCGCTTGGCGATCCATGCCGCCTGCTTGAGCAGTTCTTCCGGCGTCTTGGCATAAAACTGCGGGTCGGTGCGCAGAAAGTGCAGAAACGCCGGGAACACCGCCTGCCCGGCCGGTGGCTTGAAGCCGCTCTCGGCAATGGTGGCATCCATCTGCTTGCGGAGCTTGGCGACTTCCTGCAAACCGATCTGATGGATCTGGTCCGGGCTTAGCTCCAGCGTGGTGAACTCGCGAATCTGCGCGCGGTAGTAGGCCTGGCCATCCGGCAAGGCTTCCCCGGCCAGCGTCGTGCGCGCACGCGGCTGGTACTCGGTGCGGATGAAATCCAGCAACGCTGCATACGCCGGCACCACCTGTGCGTTGATGGTTGCCACTGCCTGCGCACGCAGTTGCGCCTGCACGTCTGCCGACAGCGTGGCCGGCATCGTTTTGAACGGTGCGTAGAACGGATTGGCCTCGCTCCTGGCCTGCACCACATCGGCGATGGATTGGTCGCGCCCGGTCAAGGTGACCTTCGGTTGGCTGAAGCCCCGCGCAAGGCCCGCGCGCATATTGTCGGTGTGCTCGGCGAAATAGCGCGGGATATCGGCCAGCATTTTCAGATAACGCTGATAGTCATCGCGCGTGCGTAGCGTGGCCTGCGCGCTGAAGCCCAGGTCGCTCCAGAACGCCGAGTCGCTGTTGAACGGCATTTCCCAGGCGCGAAACCGTTGCTGGTCCAGCAGCACCTGCAGCTGCTGCCGATACACCTGGTAGCTCACCTGATCTTCAGCCGACAACTGCGCCGCCGGAATCGCATCCAGTTCCTTCACTGCCTGTTGCCAGTACGCAGTGCGCAGGGTTTGCGTGGCCGCATCGACCTTGGGCAGATGGTCGGACTGCTTGTCTTGCGTGGCCTGGTTGTCTTCATCCACCGCGCCGGACAGCTGCGCCTGGCGCCAGCGCCATTCGCGCGTGTACAGCGCTTTGAAGCGCGCTGCTGCGCTGTCTTGCGTGGTTGATGCGGGTGCTGCGGCCTGCGCCTGCAATGCGGTGCCACCCACACTGGCTGCAATCAAGATACTCAATGCGCTGGCGCGCCACACGGTGCTGGTCGTCATCGGCGTGCCTCCGGCGCTGCCTTGGCCTGCGCAATCCACTGCCGCACGCGTTGCTGCAACATCGCCAACGGCATTGCGCCACCACCGAGCACCGCATCGTGGAAGGCGCGCACATCGAAGCGGTCGCCGAGTGTTTTCTCCGCTTCGGCACGCAGCGCCAGGATCTGCAGCTGCCCGAGTTTGTAGCCCAGCGCCTGCCCCGGCCACACGATGTAGCGGTCGGTTTCGGACTGGATGCTGGGCTCGTCGTCGGACGGATGGGCGTGGAAAAAATCCACCATCTGCTGGCGATTCCAACGCTTGTAATGCACTCCGGTATCCAGCACCAGGCGATTGGCGCGCAGCAACTCGCCGGACAGGCGTCCGTAGTCGTTGTACGGGTCCTTAAAGAAACCGATCTCCTTGCCCAGGCGCTCGGCATACAGCGCCCAGCCTTCGATATAGGCGTTGTAGCCGGCCTGCTGGCGGAACGGCGGCAATGGCAGCGTCTGCGCAAGCGAAATCTGCAGGTGATGGCCGGGCACGCCTTCGTGATAGGCGGTGGTTTCGATGTTGATCAACGTGCGGCTGGCGAAGTCGCTGGTGTTGACCTTCACGATGGCCGGCTTGGTGCCTTCCGGATTGCTTTGCCAATATTCGGCGCCCGGCGCGGCGCGGCGGAAGGCTGGCATCGCCTGCACCTCCAGCGCGGTCTTGGGCAGGTGTCCGAACAACTTGGGCAGCTCGGGCTCCATCGCGGCGATGTACTGGCGGTACTGCTGCAGGATCTGCTCGCCGGAGGTGGCGAAGTGCCGCTTGTCGGTCTCCACCGCCTTGCGGAAGCTGGCCAGATCGGCAAATCCCTGCGCCTTGGCGATCACCGCCATGTCGCCTTCGATGCGCGCCACTTCCTTCAAGCCGATCTGATGGATCTCCTCCGGCGCCATGTCGGTGGTGGTCTGGGTATGGATGGCGTAGCGATAACGGCGCTCGCCATCGGGCAGCGACCAGATGCCTTCGGAGCTGCGGCCCTGTGCGGCGTATTCGTCGCGCACGAATGCCGCCAGCTTGCCGTAGGCCGGACGCACCTGTTGATCGATCGCCGCAAGCAGTTGCGTGCGTAGTGCAGCGCGTTGATCTGCCGGCACGGCGGCATCGAGCTTTTTCAGCGGCGAGGCGAACGGGCTCTGCTCGCCGGTCAGTGCCGCAATCTTGTCGATCTGCTCGGGCAGGCGCTCCAGCAGGTATTTCGGCTGCACCAGGCCCTCTTTGGCGCCCTGCCGCGATACCGCGATGACCTGATCGATCACCGTCGGGATCGCCTGCAGCCGGGTGATGTAATCCTGGTAATCCTTGGCGTTTTCGAACGAAAACGCATCGCCATAGCCGGCCAGCGCCAGCTGGATGCCGCCGATCGGCTCCAGCGGCATCGCATAGGTCTTCAGGTCGATGCCTTCGAGCTTGTCGCGCAACTGGCCGAGCATCATCTGCAGGCTGAGCTGACGTTGCTCATCCAGCGCCTTGGCATCCACCGCTTCGAATTGCGTGAGCAGCGCGGCGGTGGCGCTGCGGTCGGCCTGTACGGCCTCCAGCGAGTAGTCGCTCCAACGGTCGTTATAGCGCTTGTCGCCGATGATGCTGGCGAACTCGGGGCTGTGCTGCAGCTGGTATTGCCACTGCGTGTCCAGCAGCGCATCGAAGGCCTTGGCTGCCTGTTCGCCAGGTACGGCTGCCGCAGTGGCGGCCGGACGATCCGGGGTGGACGGCGCCGGTTTGCAGGCGGTAAACAACGCGGCTGCAAGCAGGCCGATGGCGACAGGACGCAGGTGCTTCATGCAGTGACTCCAGAATGCAGGGACGGCGGTAGGAGCGCACCCGGGCGCGACTGGCTCTCTCGGGAATGCCCGTCGCGCACGGGTGCGCTCCTACGGTTCGTTTGCCTGTGCGGGCTCAGGCAAACGGTTGATCGATGGCGATCGAGGGCGACGTAAACCACTGCGCGCCGGCATCGGTGACGTAGAAATGGTCTTCCAGCCGCACGCCGAATTGGCCAGGCACCACAATCATCGGTTCGTTGCTGGCGCACATGCCCGGCTGCAGCGGCAGCGCATTGCCGCGCACCAGATACGGCGCCTCGTGAATGGCCAGACCGCAGCCATGGCCGGTGCGATGCGGCAACCCCGGCAGCCGGTAATCCGGGCCAAGCCCGGCCGCTTCCAACACGGTGCGCGCGGTCTGGTCCACCACCTCGCAGGCCACGCCCGGGCGGATCGCCGCAAATGCCGCCGCCTGCGCGGCCTGCTCCAGATCCCAGATGCGCCGTTGCGCATCGCTGGGCGTGCCGTAACTCCAGGTGCGGGTGATATCGGAGTGGTAGCCCTGCACGGTGCAACCGGTATCGATCAGCGCCAGTTCGCCTTCGCGCAAGTGCTGCACGCCCGGAATGCCGTGCGGAAACGCCGTGGCATGCCCGAACTGCACGATGCAGAAGGTCGAGCCGTTGTCCGCGCCCAGCGCGCGATGCGCCTCGTCGATGAAGCGCACCAGCTGATCGGTACCAATGCCTTCGTGCGCGATGCCCGCGGCCAGCCGCTGCACCAGCAGCGTCATGTCGCAGGCCTGCTGCATCAGCGCCAGCTCGGCGGGCGACTTGCACATACGGCAGCCGTCGATGATGGCGCCGGCATCGCGGATGGCCGTGCCCAGATGCGCACGCAAGCCGGTGTGCACGGCGAAGGCGATGCCCGGGTCCAACGCCAGCGCGTGCGCATGGCGGTCGTCCATCGCCTGCACCGCCAGCGCGTACGGGTCTTCGTGTTCTTCCCACAGATATTTGGCGACCGGAACCTGCAGCACCGCGTCCAGCGAGCCCTCCTCGAACGCCGGACAGAGCAGCACCGGGTCGCCGTCCAGGGTCAGCAACGCGGCGACCAGCCGTTCGCTGGCGCCCCACGGCACGCCGGTGAAATAGCGCAAGGACGTGCCTGCACCAATCAACAAGGCGTCCACACCATGTGCGCGCATCAGCCCGCGTGCGCGTTCGATGCGCTGCGCGTACTCGTCTGCGGCGATCGGCGCGGCGCGCTGCGCCCAGGGCGCCAGTTGTGCGCGCGCCTGTTCCAGCGACAGACCGCCGATCTGCGTACTCATGTGCCCGCTCCCAAGTCGACGGTGCTCCACTGCCCATCGACCAGCCGCGCGACACCGCCCGGATTGTGCTGGCGCAGTTCCGGCGGCAGCAAGGCATCCGGGACGGCGTCGTAACTGTGCAAGGCGGCAAAGCGGCGAATCGCGCCCGGCATGCCCACCGCGGTGAAGCCCGGATGTCCTGTACTCGGGAACGGGCCACCGTGGTTTTGCGCGGCGCTGACCGCCACGCCGGTCGGCATCTTGCTATTGATCAACCGGCCAACCCGCGCACGCAGCACCGGTGCGATGGCCTGCCATGCCGCATCGTCGCTGCCATCGACAGCGCGATACAGCGTGCCGGTCAGGTTGCCTTCGAATGCGGCGGCCAGCTGCGCCATCTGCGCACTGTCCTGCGCACGCACTAGCAGACTCACCGGGCCGAATGCCTCGGTCTGCAGCGCATGCGAGTTGGCGAGGAACGCCGATGCCTCCACGCTCAGCAAGGTCGGCGCATAACGGTAGCCGTCCTCACCGGTGTGGCCGCCCGCCAGCACCGCGGCGCCGGCGGCGCGCAGGCTCGCCACCCCACGTTGCACGCCGTCCACACCTGCGGCCGAGAACAGCACCATCGGCATGGCCGCGTCGAAATGCGCCTTGGTGGCCGCAACGAACGCATCGCCCGCCGCGCCGTGCGGCACCACCACCACGCCGGGATTGGTACAGAACTGGCCGCTGCCCAAGGTGCACGAGGCAAAAAACTCTTGCGCCAGCGCATCGCCGCGCTCGGCAAGTGCGCCCGGCAACAGAAACACCGGATTGACGCTGGACAGCTCGGCATAGAACGGCACGCCGGCCGCATCGGCCGCGGCCTTCAACGCCAGCCCGCCCGCGCGGCTACCGGTAAACCCGATCGCGCCCAGGCGCCTATCGCCGGCCAACCGCACGCCGACGGTGTTGTCGAAGTGATAGAGCAACTGCACCGCCGCCGCCGGCAGACCCGCGCCCACCAGTGCCTGATGCGCGAGTTGCGCCATGCGCTGGCTGGTGGCCGGATGCAGCGGGTGCGCCTTGGCGATCACCGGGTTGCGCGCAGCAATGGCGGAGGCGAAATCGCTGCCGGCAATCGCGTTGAACGCGAACGGGAAATTGTTGGGGCCAAACACCAGCACCGGCTTGCCCAAGGGCGCCAGATGCGAGCGCAGATCGGCGGCGCTATCGATGATGGGGTTGGTCCAGCTGTAGCTGCGCACCGCGTTTGCGGCCTGGCGCAATTGGCCGCTGGTGCGCGGCAGCTCATTGCCACGTAAACGCGTGGGCGCCGGCAATGCGGTTTCTGCATGCGCGAGTGCGACCAGGGTGTCGGCGTCGGCATCCAGCGCGTCTGCGTATGCGTCAAGAAATGCGGCAATCCGCTCGGCCGGCGCGGCGGCCAGCTCGGCGGCGACCGCTTGCGCGGCGCTCAGCGCGGTTTCGATATCGTCGGCACTGCTGACCGGAAACAGCGGCCCGATCGCCTCGCCCGTGGCGGGGTTGGCGGCGCGGAAACTGCCCGTCGCCGCGTGACTGGGCTGCCATTGGCCGGCCAGCAGGATGGGTTGGATCGTCTCGTTCATTGCGGCACCTTCAATTGCATGGAATCGACCTGTGCGCAGCGTGCGGCAGCGGCCGACCAAGGGGCCGATGCGGATGCCGTATCAAACGCGACATCCGCATCGATCAGCACACG
This sequence comes from Xanthomonas sp. WHRI 10204, assembly GCF_040202875.1. Lineage (NCBI taxonomy): Bacteria > Pseudomonadati > Pseudomonadota > Gammaproteobacteria > Lysobacterales > Lysobacteraceae > Xanthomonas > Xanthomonas sp. WHRI 10204. The sequence goes on along the minus strand of NZ_JBEGDW010000001.1, from coordinate 1,575,663 downwards.
TCGCTGCGCACACGGCGACGTGATTGCGCAACACGCTGACAGATCGGCGTGTTGCGCAGCGTCACGGTGCCTGCGTCATCAGGACAGCTTAGGTGCGGTGGCAATCGCATGATCGATCACCTTCAGCGCCGCTTCGCGCTCGGCGCCGGCCACGACCAGCCGTGGCGCACGCACATGCTCGCTGCCCAGGCCAACCTTTGCCTGCACCAGTTTGATCAGCTGCACGAAGGTGGGCACGGTATCCAGGCGCAGCAGCGGCAGGAACCAGTTGTACAACTCCTTGGCAGCCGGATAACCGCCATCGCGCGCCAGTTCGAACAGGCGCACCGATTCCTTCGGATAGGCGTTGACCAAACCGGCGATCCAGCCCTTGGCGCCCATGCTCAGGCCTTCGACGATGGCATCGTCCATGCCCACCAGCAGCGCCAGGCGATCGCCCAGCAATTCCTGCAGCGCGGCGAAGCGGCGCACGTCGCCGGAAGATTCCTTCACTGCCTGCAGGTTGGGGAATTCGGCGGCCAGTTCGGCGATCTGCGCCGGGCCGAAATCGGTCTTGTAGGCCACCGGGTTGTTGTACAGGATCACCGGCAGATCGGTCGCGCCGATCACCGCGCGCACATGCGCGCCCATCTCGCGCCAGTCGGTGGAATAGACGTACGGCGGCAGCACCATCAAACCACCACATCCGATCTCCTTGGCCGCCTTGGCCAGCGCCACCGCTTCGCCGGTCGCCAGGCTGGCGATGCCCGGCACCACCGGCACGCGGCCGTTCAAGGCAGTGACCAGGGTGCGCAGAACCGCCAGCTTGTCGTCCACGCTCAAGGTGGCCGCTTCGCCCAACGAGCCCAGCGGCACAATCGCAGTGCAGCCGGCATCCACCAGCTGGTTAGCGTGCTTGCCGAGGAAGTCGTGGTCGATCTCACCGGAGGCGGTGAACGGGGTGGTGATGGCCGGCAACACGCCGTGCCAGAACGCAGCAATGCTCATGGATGATTCCCTTGCGAGTCGGAAGTGAACGAGTCGGCCAGCGCCGCGAGGCGGACCGGGAACAACGGCGGCCGGCGGCCGGCGTCGGTGGAAAGATCGGGCGGGCAACGGCCCAGTTCGGCCAGTGCGCTGCCGCAGATGCGGCCCTGGCAGGCGCCCATGCCGCAGCGCGAGGCCAGCTTGGCGTCGCGTGCATCGTCGAAGTCGTCCAGCGCGCCCAGTGGCACGTCTTCGCAGCGGCAGACCAACGTGTCTGGTTGCGCCAGCGTGCGGATGCGCGGATGTAGTGCGAATTGCTGTTGCAACAGCTGCGCAAACGCGCGTGCGGCCCGCCGACGCGGCTGCAGCTGCAGTGCGTGATCGGGTGCGCCGGCAGCCATATGCCCGGCCATCGCACCTTCGACCAACGCGCAATCGCGCCCGCCGATGCCGCAGGCTTCGCCAGCCGCGAAGATCTGCACGACGCTGGTGCGCAGCAAGGCATCGACCTGGATCTGTCGATGCGCGCCACAGGGTTCCAGTTGGCAACCCAGCAGCTGCGCAAGCTCGGTATTGGGTACCAGGCCGTAGCCCACGGCGAGTTGGTCGCAAGCCACGCGGGTGCGGCCACGCGGGCCATCGAGTTCCACTTCGCGCAGCTGCGTATCGCCATACGCGGCCACCACCACGCTGCCGGCGCGATAGGCGACGCGATGCAATTGCAGCCGCAGCGCCACCGCCTGCGAGGCCTTGCCCGGCCAGCGCCATAACTGCGCGGCGAAGGTGCGCAACGCCGCAGCACTGGTCTGTTCGTGGATGCCGAGCACCTGCGCGCCATGGCGCTGCAAGGTGGCCGCACTGGCCAGCAGCAACGGCCCGCTGCCGGCCACCAGTACGCGCTTGCCGCGCACCGGCCAGCCTTGTTTGGCCAGCGCCTGCGCCGCGCCTGCGCCGGTGACGCCGGGCAAGGTCCAGCCCGGAAACGGCAATAGCAATTCGCGCGCGCCAGTGGCCAGTACCAGCGCGGCGTAATGCAGTTGCAGCGTGCCGTCCGGACCATCGGCCAACAACCAGCCCGGCTGGGCCAGCACGATCTGCGTGCGCGTCAGCAGGCTGATTGCGGCATTGCCCTGCACCTGCCGCAACAGCGCGCGTGCATCGGCCGGCGCACCGTGGTGCACGTCGCTGCGCCACACTTGCCCGCCCGCACGCGGCTGCATGTCCACCACGCCCACGCGTGCGCCATGGCCAGCGGCCGCCTGCGCGGCAGCCAATCCGGCCGGGCCGGCACCGATCACCAGCACATCGAAATGCAGCACGCGCTCAGCCATCGGTGCGCACCTGCATGCCTTCTTGCGCATCCACCAGGCATGCGCGTTGCTGCGCAATGCCGTCGATGCGCACGCGGCATTCGAAACACACGCCCATGCCGCATAACGGTGCCCGCGGCTGGCCACTGCTGGACTGGCGAAACTGCAGCGTGGCCTGCGCCACCGCTGCCGCCACGCTGGCGCCGGCCGGCACGTCCACCGGTTGCGCATCCACATATAGGCGAACCGTGGCGCTCATGCGGCGGCGCCCTGGACCGCGCGCGCCGGTGCGTACGGCGCCGGGTCGATGGCCGGCGTGCGCCCGAGCAGGCTGTCCACGATCACCCGTGCGCTCCCCAGCGCCGTGGTGACCCCCAGCCCTTCATGCCCCGCTGCCACCCACACATCGGCCCGGCCGGGCACCGCCCCAAGATACGGGCGCCCGTCCGGGGTGGCCGGACGCAGGCCGGTCCATACCCGGATCGCCTGCAGCTCGCGCAACACCGGCAGATACGCAAATGCCCGCTGCAACATCCGTTGCAGCACCGGCATCGACAGCGCGCGGTCGTTTTCGCCGAACTGCCGCGACGAGCCGATCAGAATCTGCCCGGTCGGCCGCGGCTGCACATTGAAGGCCACGCTGATGTCGTCGGCGCCATGCGCCGAATCGGCATAACCCAACTCCAGCAGTTGATGCTGGATCAAGCCAGGATGCCGGTCGGTGATGACCAGATGGCCCTTGCGCGGACGCAGCGCCAGCTCGGGCAGCAACTGCGGCAGGGCGACACCACTGGCGACCAGCACCGGCCCGGACAGCAGCTGGCCATCGTCCAGACGCACGCCCTGCGTTTGCAATTGGGTTACCTGACGGCCGGCAAACAGCTGCGCACCGGCCTTGCAGGCCAGGCTCACCAGATGCCGCGCCACCCGCGGCGGATACACCACCGCTTCATTGGGCACCCGCATGCCACCGGCCAGCCCGGGCACCAGCTGCGGTTCCAGGGCATACAACTGTTGCGCATCGATGGCCTCTGCGTGCAGATCGGCAGCCGCCAGCCGCGCAATCTTGGCTGGCACCGCCGCCAGTTCGCGCGCATCGCGTGCCACCCACAGCGTGCCGCAGCGACTGAACTCGGCCTCGCTCAATTGCGCGAAGCGCTCCCACAAGCGCAGCGAATACGCCGATAACGCCAGCTCGGCCGGGTCGTCGTCCATCGCCACCAGGTGCCCCATCGCCGCCGCAGTCGAACCACCGCCAATCGGCCCCGGCTCGACGATCGCCACACGCAAGCCCTCGCCTGCCGCAGCTTCCGCACAGGCGGCACCGACGATGCCGGCGCCGATCACGATCAGGTCGTAGCTACGCCGCGTGGAGGCGGCAGCGGAGTTGGACTCCGCATTGGCATCGCCATGCAGCAACGCCGTAGCCGAACCGCTCGACGGCGCAGCCAACGCAGCATTCGGCGCGGGCGGCGGCACCTGCATCAGGCCACGATGCCCCAGGCGAACGGATCGGCCGGATCGATGATCAACTGCGACCGCGCGGTGATGAACGCCTGCCCGCTGATGCGCGGCGCAATGCCGCGCCCGCTCAGGCGATAACTGCCCTCGAACGCGCTGCCCAAAATGCCTTGCTGCACCCAGCGCTCGCCTTCGCCCAGCTTGCCGTCTGCGGCCAGGCAGGCCAGCTTGGCGCTGGTGCCGGTACCGCAGGGCGAGCGGTCGTAGGCCAGCCCGGGGCACAGCACGAAGTTGCGCGCCACGCCGCTGCCGTCGGGAGCGGCGCCATTGACTTCGATATGGTCGATGTCACCACCCGCCTCACCCGTAATCCCGGCCGCTTCCAGCGCCAGCCGGATCGCTTCGGTGTAGGTGGTGAGCTCGCGCTGGTGCGCCAGATCGAGCGCGCACGGCGCCTGCTCGGTGATGAAAAACCAGTTGCCGCCCCAGGCCACATCGCCACGCACCCGGCCATGGCCCGGCACGTCCACTTCCACACCGGCGGCGGCGCGATAACTCTCGACGTTGTCCACCGACACCGTGCCGTCTTCGGCCAGTTCCACGCCCACGGTGCCCACCGGCGTTTCGATGCGGTGCTGGCCCGGCGCAATACGCCCCAGCTCGGCCAGCGTGCGTACCACCCCGATGGTGCCGTGGCCGCACATGCCCAGATAGCCGACGTTGTTGAAGAAGATCACCCCGGTACAGGCGGCAGGGTCGCGCGCCGGCAACAGCAGCGCGCCCACCATGGTGTCCGAACCGCGCGGCTCGCAGGCGATCGCGCTGCGCCAGTGGTCGAAATCCTGGCGGAAGCGCTCGCGGCACTGCGCCAGGTCGCCATCGCCCAGATCGGGGAAGCCGGCCAGGACCACGCGGGTGGGTTCGCCGGCGGTATGGGAGTCGATGACGTCGATGGTGTGCATGGCTCATGCTCCCATTGCCGGCCCTTCGACGACTAGCGTTCAATGCGAAGTGAAAATGCGGAAATCTGCACAATCGCCAACCTGATTCACAGCCACGCGTTTACGCTAGGATCAAGCCTGGGTTGCACCACCGTGCAGCCGTCAAATCGTGACCGCTATCATGACCCTGATGGACCTCAACCTTCCCGCGCTGGAAATGCAGACGCTGTTCGATGCACTGCCGGACGTGGTGTTCTTCATCAAGGACAGCGAGGGCCGCTACACCCATTGCAACCTCACCCTGGTGCGCCGGCTCGGGCGCAAGCTGCGCAGCGAGATCATCGGCCGTTCGCCGCTGGAAGTGTTTCCGTTGCCGCTGGGCGGCAGTTACATGATGCAGGACCGTCGCGTGCTGCTGGGCGAACTCATCGACAACCAGCTCGAAGTGCATCTGTATCCCAACCGCTTGCCCGGCTGGTGCCTGACCTTCAAACGCCCGCTGTGCGAAGCAAACGAAGTGATTGGCGTGGTGGGGATTTCGCGCGATCTGGGCCAGCCCGATAGCCGGCATTCGGCCTACGAGCGCCTGAGCCAGGTGATGGAACACATGCAGGCCAACTTCGGCGACAACCTGCGCGTGCAGGCGCTGGCCGATCTGGCCGGGCTCTCGGTGGCGCAGCTGGAGCGGCACTTCCGTCGCGTGTTCCAGGTCACCCCGCAGCAACTGCTGACCAAGCTGCGCATCGAATCGGCCATGCGCCTGCTGTACGGCGACGACAGCATCGCCAGCATCGGCCAACGCTGCGGATTTGCCGACCAGAGCGCATTCGCCCGCCAGTTCAAGGCCACCGTCGGCATGACCCCGCGCGATTACCGCGCGCTCAAGGGCCAGCTGTAAGAGCGCCGGTTGCGCGCTGCAATCGGGTGCTGACATACAGCTGGCACAAATGCAGAATTCGGCAGGATTGAGCGCCCCGCCGCAGCGCATTTTGACCCGCTTGAAACAGGGCGGCGCTGAAGGGCGCGTCAAGGTGAGCCGGGACCCGGATGATAGAATTCCGGGTTTCCCCTACTGCGTTGCCAATGGCCAGCTTTTTCCGCCGCAACAAGCCCACCACGCCCGACAGCTCGCGGACCTCGCGCTATAGCCTGGAAGAACTGGCAGCCGCATTCCCCACCGCGCCATCGGCCGCCACGCCCGCATCGCCGGTCGAGGCCATGCCGCCTGCGCAGTCCGGCACAGTGCCTGCCGCCGCGCCGGCGGTCGCGCCTGCACCGATAGCCGAAACCACCGCGCCAGCAACACCGGCTGAGGCGCTTGCACGCGATATCGCCGCCCGCACCGGCCAGGCGCAGAGCATTGCCGCTGTGCCGAGCGCGCCCGCCGCGCCCACGCATCCTGTGCCGTCCGCCCTGCAGGCGTTGCCGGACCCGGCACCGACCACCGCGCCCGCCGCGCCGACCCCGGTGGTGGTGCCTGTCGTTGTGCAGCCGCAGTCTGCACCAACGCCGCCTGTCGCTGCCCCGGCGCAACCTGCAACGCTGTCGCCGAGTTCCACACCCTCGGTCTCAGCACCGGTTGTTGCGGCTCCTGTTGTTGCGGCACCCGCTGCCGCCCCGCCGGTCGCGGCGCCGCCCGTGGTGGTGCCGCCTGCCGCAACACCCACCGCGTCCACGCCGCCTGCCGCAGCTCCTGCTGCAAGCGCCACACCGCTGGTGACCGCACCGGCCATCGTCAGCAGCCCGGCGCCAGCGACGCAGGACACCGACAGCATCGTCGGCCAGCACGACGCGCTGCCTGCCGCACCGGCTGGCAAGCCGGGTTGGCGCGAGCGGCTGCGCAACAGCACCTTCGCACGCAGCTTCGGCGGCCTGTTTTCGCGCAACCCCAAGCTCGATGACGATCTGCTCGACGAGATCGAAACCGCGCTGATCACCGCCGATGTCGGCATCGGCGCCACCACCGCCTTGATCGAAGGCCTGCGCAAGCGCATGAAGTCGCGCGAATTCGCCGATGCCCAGGCCATGTTCAAGGCCCTGCGCGCCGACCTCATCGCGTTGCTGCAGCCGGTGTCCAAACCGCTGGTGATCGACCGTTCGGTCAAACCGTTCGTGGTGCTCACCGTCGGCGTCAATGGCGTTGGCAAGACCACCACCATCGGCAAGCTCGCCAAGCGCTTCAAGGACGAAGGCAACAGTCTGATGCTCGCCGCCGGCGACACCTTCCGCGCCGCTGCCGTGGCGCAGTTGCAGGCCTGGGGCGATCGCAATGGCGTTGCAGTGATCGCGCAGGGGCAAAACGCCGATGCCGCCTCGGTGGCGTTTGACGCCCTGCAGGCCGCCAAGGCACGCGGCACCGATGTCTTGATCGCCGACACCGCCGGACGCCTGCACACCCAGACCGGCCTGATGAACGAGCTGGGCAAGATCCGCCGCGTCCTCGGCAAGATCGACGCCGCTGCGCCGCACGAAGTGCTGATGGTGATCGACGGCACCACCGGCCAGAACGCCATCTCACAGCTGCGTCAGTTCCATGCGGCAGTCGGCGTCACCGGCCTGGTCGTGACCAAGCTCGATGGCACCGCCAAGGGTGGCGTGGTGTTCGCGCTGGCCCGCGAGTTCAATATTCCGATCCGTTTTGCCGGCATCGGCGAACGCCCGGAAGATCTGCGCGTGTTCGACCCGGTCGCCTTCGTCGACGCCTTACTGCCGGAAGCGCTGGGCAGCTGAGTTGGAAGACCCCTGCCCGCATCTGCAAGCACTGTGCGCACAGGCACTGCAGGCAGGTTGCACGGTGCAGCAGGTGTCGCACGGCTGGTCGCGCGCCAAACAGGTGCTGGAGTTCGCCCAGCCCTTGCCTGCGACGTTACGCGCACAGGGCAACGTTGATGCACCGGTGGTTGCTTACCATGCACCGGCGGAACCGCACTGGCCTGGCGATGAAGGCTTCTTCTGCGAGCAATGCCTGGTCGGACTTGCGTTTCCGCTGCAGTGATCGGGCCCCACCACAGCGTACGGTCGTCCGGGTGTCCGTCCTGACACCATTGCCGTTCATCGCCTCCCTTTGCCAGCAGACCTCATGCCCGCAGACCTCGCCGCTTCATCCGCTGACGCTTTCGTCGCCCCGTTGCTGCACTGGTTCGACGGCCACGGGCGCCACGATCTGCCCTGGCAACATCCACGCGCGCCGTATCGCGTGTGGCTGTCGGAAATCATGTTGCAGCAGACCCAGGTTGCGGTGGTCATTCCGTACTTCCAGAAGTTCGTTGCACGTTTTCCGACCCTTGCCGATCTGGCCGCAGCCGACAACGACACGGTCATGGCGCACTGGGCCGGGCTGGGTTACTACGCACGGGCGCGCAATCTGCATGCCGCCGCCAAACAGTGCGTTGCCTTGCACACTGGCGAGCTGCCGCGCGACTTCGATGCATTGCTCGCGCTGCCCGGCATCGGCCGCAGCACCGCCGGTGCGATCCTGAGTCAGGCGTGGAATGATCGTTTTCCCATCATGGATGGCAACGTCAAACGCGTCATGACGCGCTTCCATGGCATTGCCGGCTACCCCGGCCTGCCGGCCATCGAAAAGCAGCTGTGGGTGCTGGCGACAACGCATGTTGCGCAGGTCCCTGACGGCCGCCTGGCCGACTACACCCAGGCGCAGATGGATTTCGGCGCCACGCTGTGCACGCGTGCCAAACCGGCCTGCGTGTTGTGCCCGTTGCAGGATGCCTGCGTTGCCCGCCGCGAGGGTCTGGTGGAGGCGTTGCCCACGCCCAAACCGGGCAAGCTGCTGCCCGAGCGCGAAGCGACCGCCCTGCTGCTGGAAAACGCGCAGGGCGAGATCCTGCTGCAGCGCCGCCCGCCCACCGGCATCTGGGCCTCGCTGTGGACGCTGCCACAAGCCGAGACCGACAGCGGTATGCGCGCCTGGTTCGCCACGCATCTGGACGGCGACTACGAACGCGCCGACGAGATGGCGCCAATCGTGCACACGTTCAGCCATTACCGCCTGCATCTGCAGCCGTTGCGCTTGCGCAAGGTCGCACTGCGCGCGGCGGTGCGCGACAATGACGATCTGCGTTGGGTCGCCCGCGCCGATCTCGGCTCGCTGGGCTTGCCGGCGCCGATCCGAAAGTTGCTCGACACGCTTTAAGCACGCCTCAAAGGAATTCGCATGTCCCGCACCGTGTTCTGCCAGTACCAGCAATGCGACACCGACGGCCTGGATTTTGTGCCGTACCCCGGCGAACTCGGTCAGCGCATCTTCGCGCAGATCGGCAAGACCGCGTGGCAGGCATGGCTGGCGCACCAGACCATGCTGATCAACGAAAACCGGCTATCGCCGCGCGATCCAAAGCATCGCGCCTTTCTCGAAACCGAGCTGCAGAAGTTCCTGTTCGAGCGCAATGCCGACAAGCCCGAAGGGTATGTGGCGCCGCTTGGCGAGGAGTAGTTGGCGCGGAGATTCGGCATTCGGGATTGGTGGTGATGTCCTGAGTCGGTCTGCCGGATGCAAGATGACGCATGCGGTGGCCATGACAAGGGAAATCTGCAGTGGTGATTCGCGATGACACGCACTGGCCCATCCGGCGTTGAGCTGCACGCAATCGATGCCTTTGTCACCGACGCTGTCGACCCGCAGTGGCAGAAGGTCGCGATGATCATTGCCAGAGCGCTCACTGACGCGCAGTTGAAGTTGGCCGATGTCGAGGACGCGGCCGACCACGTTGCGCAGCGCATTGCCCACCTTGTTCGCAGCGGTCGGCTTGAGGCTGCGGGCGATGTCACCGACTGGCGACATAGCGAGGTGCGCCTTGCCGCGCATTCGCCGCACGTACGCTGAGGCGTCCGCGTTAGGCAATGCGTTGTGCAGCGCGCTGCTTCAGGTATCCAAGAGTAACTAGCAGCACGCCTGCGCTCACCGCCAAGCGGGTGCACCCAGTGGGCGGTGCGGCGTGTCCCACGCGTCCACCGCAGCTCCTGCGCATCGTCCACACCGACCTGACGACTGCCCGCGACGTTTTGTGAGCCGCTCTAAGTCCCCAAGACGAGGTGCCGCAAAGGTCGTTCGCCCGTTGCGCCGCGCGCGTGCCAACTGGCGGTGTAAGCGCGGCCTGCGCGCATTGCCGACCTCTGTTGGTCCGGTACCACTGGGTTTCGGGACTCTGGAACAAGGCCTGCGACGCCGTTAGACCCTCACACTCTATTGCCAGACATTCTATTTTTACGTAGATTGTCAGACATGCCGACCCACGCCACGCCCGCACTGCCACGCTTCCGCGCCGATCCAGACAGCATGCAGCGCCTACGTGCGTCGGCTGGGCGCGCCTGCACCTTGCTCAAGGCCATGGCCAACGAAGATCGCCTGCTGTTGCTCTGCCAACTGGCCCAGGGCGAACGCAATGTCGGCGAGCTGCACGCGGCCACTGCCATCTCGCAGCCCACACTTTCGCAGCAATTGGGCGTGTTGCGCGACGAAGGCCTGGTCAGTACCCGTCGCGCCGGCAAATACATCTACTACCAGCTCGCCAGCACCGACGTGCTGGCGGTGATGCAGGCCCTGTATGCCAGCGTCTGCGGCGCCGCGGAGCCAAACTGACATGGCCGTCGATTGGAGCAACTTCACCCCGTTGAGCGCATTGGCCGGCGGCGGCTTGATCGGCCTGGCTGCTGCGTGGCTGATGCTATTCGAAGGACGCATCGCCGGGGTTAGCGGCATCGTCGGCGGCCTGCTGCAACGGCAGAACCGCGATGAACGCAGCTGGCGCGGCGCCTTCGTGCTCGGGTTGCTGAGTGCCGTGCCGCTGTGGGCCATCGTGCGGCCGCTGCCTTCGATGCAGCCGCAGGCGGCATGGTGGCTGTTGCTCGGCGCAGGCCTGCTGGTGGGGTTCGGTGCACGTCTTGGCGGCGGCTGTACCAGCGGCCACGGGGTGTGCGGCATCGCGCGTGGCGCCCGCCGCTCGCTGGTCGCCACCGCCGTGTTCATGGGCGTGGCGATCGCCACGCATGCCTTGCTCGCCACGTTGCGGGGCGTTTGGTGAATCGGGTTGTCAGCAGCGCGATCGCCGGGCTGATCTTCGGGATCGGCCTGCTGCTCTCAGGCATGGCCAATCCGGACAAGGTGCTGGGTTTTCTCGATGTCGCCGGTCGTTGGGACCCATCGCTTGCGCTGGTGATGCTCGGCGCCATCGGTGTCGCGGCACCTGCGTTCTGGTGGGCGCGTCGGCGTGGTCGAACACTGCGCGGGGCGTCGCTGCAGTTGCCCGCCCAGCGGCAGATCGACGGCCCACTACTGTGGGGCAGCGCGCTGTTTGGCATCGGCTGGGGGCTGGTCGGGCTCTGCCCGGCGCCTGCACTGCTCGGCGCGGCTGCATTACAGCCGTCCAGCCTGGTGTTCGTGCTGGCGATGCTGATCGGCATGCGCCTGCACCTGCTCTATCGAAGGCACGCCGAGCCTGATCTGCATCGCTGATCGCACCGCTAGCCGCTGCGGCTGTATCGCCGGCCATCCGCGGTGCAAACCACTGCCCACGCTTGCATGCATTAGCGCCCGCGATCCAAGGCACGCTTAGAGCAGCTAACAAAACTACTGTGCAGCCGCCAGGCGGGCGCGGCCGGTGCTCGGAATCCTCGTGTACCACCCGTACACTCCGGTTCCTCCGCGCCGTCCACACCCACCTGACGACTGCTCGCTACGTTTTGTTAGCCGCTCTTATTGGCGTCCGCGCAGTTTTCACGGTGGCGCTGCCAGAGCATCGCGGCCTTCAAGCAGCAGCCAATCGGCAATCCCAACCGCGCATCGGTGACGCCACCGCGGAACGGCAGCGCCACCCGATACGACAACGCGCTCAGCCCACGCCGGTTGGTCCATCCAGCAACATGCGGATGCGCTTGAGCAATTCCTTTTGCGTGTACGGCTTGTTGACCACGTCGAACTCTGCGCCGCCGACATCGGTGCGCTGAATGCTGGCATCGGCATAGCCGGTAGTGAGCAGCACCTTGATCTTGGGCAACATCCGGCGCGCTTCGCGTGCGAGCACCACACCGTTCATGCCACCGGGCATGATCAGGTCGGTGAACAGCGCATCCACATCCGGGTGCTGTTCCAGCAACTCGATCGCCTCGCGCCCGCTCGAGGCGGACAGAATGCGATAGCCGGCATTTTCCAGGAACATTTTGGCCACCACCGCCACGTCCTGCTTGTCTTCCACCACCAGGATGGTCTCGTTGCCGCCCTTGTCGATGGCACGGCTCTTGACTGACTGCAGGTCATTCTCGAACTCGCTGGATGCCGGGAAATACAGCCGCACCGTGGTGCCTTCGCCGACTTCGCTGTAGATGCGCACCGTGCCGCCGGACTGTTTGACGAAGCCGTACACCGTCGACAACCCCAGCCCCGTGCCCTGCCCCTCGTCCTTGGTGGTGAAAAATGGTTCCATGACGCGGCTGGCCACGTCAGGCGGCATGCCCGCACCGGTGTCGCTGACGGCGATGCTCACATAGCGGCCCGGCGCCAACTGGTGATGCATGGCCAGATCATGGCTGGTGACCTCCACGTTCTGGGTCTGCACGGTCACTTCTTTGCGCTCGGACTGCGCCATCGCATCGCGCGCATTGATCAACACGTTCAACAAAGCCACTTCGGCCTGCGTGGTGTCGATCTGGCAATTCCACAGCCCGTCTTCGAGCGACTGCCGCAGGGTGATGCCGCCACCCAGCGCGCGTTCGGCCATGTTGTTCATGCCCGACACCAGCCCATTGAGATTGACCACCCGGCCACGCAGTTTCTGCTTGCGCGAAAACGCCAGCAATTGCTGGGTCAACGTGGCTGCCTTGGACGCTGCGGTCGCGGCATGTTCGGCACTGAAGGCGATGCGCTCGGCGTTGGCGCCCGCTTTGGATGCCATCATCTGGATCACTTCCAGATGCCCGGACATCACCTGCAGCAGGTTGTTGAAATCGTGCGCGATGCCGCCGGTCAACTGCCCCAGCGCTTCCATCTTCTGCGCCTGGCGCAAGGCGTCCTCGGCGTCGCGGCGACGGCTCACGTCCAGCTGCGAGCCGAAGAAATACACCAGGTTGCCCTTGTCGTCGAACACCGGCGAGACGAACAACGCGTTCCAGAACGACGAACCATCCTTGCGGTAATTCAGCACCTCGGTGGCGAGTTCGCGGCGGTGCTGGATGGATTCGCGCACGTCCTGCACGCTGGCCGGATCGGTCTCCGGGCCCTGCAGAAAACGGCAGTTGCTGCCAATGATCTCCTCGGCCGAATACCCGGTCATTTCCAGGAACGCCCGGTTGGCGAACACGATCGGATTGTCAGGCAAATGCGGGTCGGTGACCGTCATCGGCATCCGCGTGGTTTCCACGGCGGCAAAAAAGATATCCGAGCGATGCTTCTCTACAGGCAGGCTGCGAGATTCGCTGATATGAGGCGCCCGTAGCTCTCCGTGACGGGTATCGTTCAAGTGATGGTCTCCGCGGGGCCATTCCCGGCGCACAGTTTAGTTGGGCGCAGTGAGCTAATCCCTCACATCGATGAGCCTTTCCGATACGGCTGCGCTCGTCGATGCAACCAAATGCAGTGGCCCTGCGTAGGCGGGCATCGCGGGCAACGCAGCCGCTTAACGCAGCACGCCGGTGTCGGCCAAGACGGGCACGCGCCCACGCTGTTTTGCCGTAGCATGCCCTGGCAGTTTGCAGCTCTTGCGCCGTCGTCCCGCCGTGTCGGTTGCGTCGTGCGCGCCTCCTCCCACGCCGGCGCGCACGCCTGGCGATCATGCGACGCCACCATGCCGGGCTATCAGACCCAGATTCACGAGTTGACCTTCGGGCAGCAGACTTACGTCATCCGCGCATTGGCGGACAAGCAGCAATTTGCCGACCCTGACGACGCTGCCGCTGACGCCGGCATTTCTTCGGCGCAGTGGAGCCTGTTCGGCCAGGTGTGGCCGGCAGGACAGTTGCTGGCCGAAGCGATGGCCACGCGCCCGGTGGAAGGCAAGCGCATTCTGGAACTCGGCTGCGGCCTGGGCCTGGCGAGCCTGGTGTTGCGCAAACGCGGCGCCGATGTGGTGGCCAGCGATCATCACCCGCTGGCAGAAGTATTTCTGGCGTACAACGCAGCGCTCAACGCGTTGGAATCGGTGCCCTATCGCCGGCTAGATTGGGACGCGGGCGCAGCGAACATGGGCCAGTTCGATATGATCATCGCCAGCGACGTGCTCTACGAAACCCGCCACGCCACCATGCTGGCCAAATTGATCCCGGGGCTGGCCAAGCCGTCCTGCGAGATCGTGATCAGCGACCCCGGCCGCGGCAATGCCAACGCGCTCTCGCGCATGCTGGCAGATATCGGGTTCTCGCTGATCGCCGGGGAACGCCAGGCGTCGGCGCAGGTGGCCAAGGCGCCGCGGCTGTTCGTCTATCGCCGCAATATGGACAACTGGTGGCCGGCAGACGCGTGAGGGCAGCGCACCGTCACGGCGCAGGTGTGTAGTCGGACAACAGCACCGGCTTGCGAGGATCGGCGTTGATCTCCTTGTGCTCGCTCAGGCGCAGCGCATCGGCGTCGGGCGCGTCGTTGGCATTCAATTCCCAGGCTTCGATCACGCGCTTGTGAAACAGAAATGCACGGCGTGTGCGGTCGTAGCGGAAGGTGATGTAGTCGGTCCAATGCTGCCCGCACGACACGCCGTTCTGCACGGTAAAAAATCTGCCGGTCGCCACCAACCCATCTTCCGCATCCAGGAAGGGATCGCACTGCCCGCCCTCGTCGGCCTTGAAGATCACCCGCGTGTTACGCCCCGCCTCCACAAAGCCGCGAGCGGTCGCCACCAGCACCAGCAATGTGCGCGCCGGCGCTGCGCGATCGCCAGAGCGCGTTGCATCTTCGGTCGCGGCGCGTAAGGCAACCGCGTAGTCCTGTTGCCCATCGCCAGTCAGATCCGCGCTGGCCACAGCAATGACCGACTGCCCGGCAGGCACCAATTTGGCAGCACCTGCGGGCAGCGTGGCGGCGCCAGACGGCAGCGCTATTGCTATTGCCATTGCCATTGCCGCCGTCCACCACCAGCATCGGGTTGTCATGGCCGTTCCCTCATCTGGTTTGGATCGAGCGCGCAAGCATAGCCGGCAATCCTTGCAGCCGCGCGATGGCATACGGTGCGAGCACACGCTCGATGTCGATGCCAACCTCGATACCGCGCAGGACCGACAGTCACGCGTACCTACCACGCCACCGACGGCCACAATTCCCGTACGACAGCGCTCAGCCGCATGCTTGCAAGACGTTGCTGCGTGGATGCCTCCGACATCGCGCGCCAGAGGTCACGGTGCCGGATAGCACCGCTCCACCACGCATCAGCGCCTTATCATCGACGCAGGCGAAGCCGGGCTACAGGTGTGCAAAGCGGGTTTCACCTCCACCGGCAGCAGCCGTGCACCGCACTTCAGGAACTCCATGAAACGACTCGTCGCCTGTCTCGCACTCTCGACCTGCTTGCTTTGCGCCGCAGCGTCGGCCGAAGAACTCGATGCGTATCTGCGTGCCCACTACCCGTCGTTGAAGTACGTCGAGCGCTACCGCGCCACGTATCCCGAAGATGTGCAGGGCAGCGCTGTCGCATGGGCGGCAAGCGCCAGACTTGCGCCGGAAACGACAGCCAGCGATGTTTCGCGACGGCTTGTCGGCCTCGCGGATCAGCACGTCGCGCTCACCGGGGCGAAGGCCGGCAAGACAGAGACCTTGGGCGTTCTGTTCAGAACCTCAAGCGATGGTCACATGATCGTGTGGCGCATCCTGGATGCGCGCATCACCGGCCTTGCGCAAGGCGACAAGGTGCTGCAAATCGATGGAACACCCACGTCGGCATGGCTGAAAAACGCAGCAGGGCTGACGTTCGGCGGCAACGCGCGCGCGCGACAAGCGGAAGCTGCGCTGTCGCTCGCACTCGGCACGCCGGCGGCGCATCAGGTGGCCGGTGCCGGCAAGACAGTTACCCTGCGCGTGCAGAGGTCCGCGCAGGCGCCGCGCCAGGTCGCACTGCCCTATCAGCCCATGACCCAGGAGCTGGCGCGCACGCTGGCATCCGCAGTCGACGCGCCTGATCTGCCCGAGGTTGTGCAGGTCGGAAGCACCCGGGTGGGAAGCATTCGTCTGGGTGCGTTTGCGCCGCAGTACAACGCTACGTTCACTGCGGCGGCGGAAGCCAGGGAGGCTGCAACTGCAGAGACAAACGACCCGGACGCGCCCATGTTGGCGGGGTTTTGTGCAGTGACCCGGGAGTTGATCGGTCGCTACGATGCCATTGCAGCACGCTCGGATGTCATGCTCATCGACTTGCGCGGCAACATGGGCGGATTCGCACGCGAAGTGCGCGGATTCGCCTGGGCACTCACCGGACGCAAGCCAGTGAAGACCTACGAGATGAGCGCGTCGGGAACGCCAGAAATCGTGCGCCTGGAAGCGCTGCAGGACGATGCCAGCTGCGGCAGCGTCGCGTCGCACAAACCGCTCCTTGTGCTGGTGGATGCAGGCACCCGATCGGCCGGCGAATTGCTGGCCACCTACCTGTGGGCCAGCGGCGCCACGATCATGGGCGAGCGCACCATCGGTGCCGGCGGCGGCCGGGATTCGCAAAGCGAGGGTGTTGAGTTGGGCGATTCCGGATATCGCGCGCTTGTCAGCGAAAATTTCTATATCTTCGATCCGACGGCAACCCTGCGCGCTGGCGAGATGGACGAAGCGACGCTCGTCGATCGCGTGGCGGCAGACGGTTTTCACCCAAGCCGAACACATCCCTTCGCAACCCAGTCCATCGGCGTGGTGCCAGATGTGCCGCTTGTAATCGATGCGGCGGACTTGAGCGATGGCGGCCATGGTCTATTACGGCGCGGCCTGGTGGCCGCCGGAGTCACCAAGTGATTTCCCGTCTCTTCCATACACGCCGGTAAGCACACAACCGCTGATGGCGATGATGCGGCGTTGAATCGATCGCGGGAGGCAGCCAGTGAAGTGGTTGCAGCAACGCAACCGCGGATGCTCCACCGGCGGCTACGATGCCCAACCACTGCCAATGCTTCGCTGCCTGCGTTCTTGACGACGTCCTGGCGACACTGGGATCGCGTACAAGCAAACGGGCGTGCTGCACGGGAGACAGGCATAAGCGCACGCATCCATCAATCAGCGGCCACATAACTTGAAGCCGAATGCATGCCGTCGTCATTACGGAGAACGTCAGCGCGCGGCACTTCAGTATCTCGAACAGGCGGCGTGGCCACTCCCGAGACGGTTGCACTGAAGCAACACGCCGCGCACCTGACCCAGTTCCATGTGCTGCGGCAGTGGTATTACCCGGGCAGCACCGCCTCACTGGAGGCCGCACGAACCTGTAAGGCGGCGCCCGGCGAATTCGACCGCGATAGCTACCTGATTCTGCGCAAAGGGCTGGAAACGCTTCTGCGTTGCGTTGCGTGGCGCTGCTCTAGCTGGCAGTCACACGACGGGGCGCTACAGGTACTGGGCAGGATCAACCCGCTCCGGTTGACGGCGCGTTGGTGACCTCCATGTCGCAAGCGCGGTACTCCTTCGGATCGAGGAAATCCGCCAGACAGGACCCCACCCGCAACGCCTGCTCGCGCGCATCGCCGCGATAGTCGCCCTCGCCCGCCGCTTCGATGGTGGCGATCGGTGCCGCACGGTCGCGGTGATAGACGAATGCGGTCGACCGCCACAGCGTCTCGCCGGGCGCCTGGCTTTCCATCGTCTCCACGCGGAACTCACCGCAATACCCATGGATCAAGGTGCGTCGAAGTGTCTTGTGCGTCATGCGCGAAGTATCGCCACACCGAGTTGAAGATGACGTGGAAAAAATTCGCTGCCAGCTGGATAAGGGCCCAACGCAACACCGCTGTACTAGGCGCAGAAAGAGGTCAGCAACGCATGCCAATACTCGCTCGCAAAGCGCCGGAGCAGTTGGCGACCCACACAGCAAGACGGCAGACCGTTGGCGCGCGGTATACACAGGATCACATCTAAGGGAGGCGTTTGAGTCGCCAGCAGCGCGAAGGAACAACCCACTTGCGCTGCGAGACTGAAGAAATGGTGGCCGAGGACGGAATCGAACCGCCGACACGGGGATTTTCAATCCCCTGCTCTACCAACTGAGCTACTCGGCCACTAACCCAACACTGCTGCCAGCGTTGCGAGGACGCGCATCATAGCGAGCAGCCGCAGTTTGGGCAAGCGTTGTGACGAACTTTGTTGCAGCGCTGCGTGGGACGCCACGTTTCTTGCGCCGGTTCACGCCGCGCGGCTGGGGCGATGGCCTAGCCTGCGCGCGTCAACCGGAGATCGTCATGCGCCTGCCCCGCCTGCTGCTGTCGTTGCTCGTCCTGCTGCCACTGACTGCGGTTGCGCAGCAACCGGTGCGTGCAGTGGCGCAGCTGGATATCTCGCGCTATGCCGGGCAATGGCATGAAATCGCGCACCTGCCGGTGTCGTTCCAGAAGAAGTGCCGCAGCGACATCACCGCCAGCTACACCTTGCGCGACGACGGCCTGATCGGCGTGCGCAATGGCTGCCGCACCGCCGATGGCAGCCTGACCCAGGCCGATGGCGTAGCCAAGCCGGTCGACGGCCACGCCGGACAATTGCAGGTGCGCTTTGCGCCCGAATGGTTGAGCTGGTTGCCGCTGGTATGGGCGGACTATTGGGTGATCGCGCTCGACCCGGACTATCAATGGGCGGTGGTCGGCGAGCCGGATCGCAAATACCTGTGGATCCTGTCGCGCTCGCCACAGATGCCGCGCGCGCAGTTCGAGCAGCTCAAGGTGCAGGCCACGCAGATGGGCTACGACCTGTCGCCACTGATCGTTGCCGCGCCATTGCTGTGAGCTGGCTTGCTATGAGCTGGCGCGCCGGCTGACCGGCGGCGCAGCGTCCACGCCGGCCGCAAGGCAGCGTCCGTACTGCGTAGTATTCTTGGCGCCGCCTTACACCCGCCAAGGACCCACTTACATGCGTGCCTATCGCCTTCTGATCGTGTCGCTGGCCTGCGGCCTGCTGCTGAGCGCCTGCGGTGGCGCGGTCCGCCGCGTGTCCGAGCCGGCGGCCAGCATCCAGCAGCTGACCGTGCGTGCCGACGGCTCCTGGTCGGTGGATCTGCGCCTGCAGAACTACAGCAGCATCCCGATGCAGTTCGAGCGCGTGGCGCTGGAAATTTCCGCTGGCGACCAGGTCGCCGGCAAGCTCGACCAGGCGGTGGGGATCTCGATCGGCCCCGAGACCGCCGATGTGGTGACCGTCACCCTGCAGCCAACGTCATTGGGCCGCATCACCGTGGCCGATGTGCTCGCCGGCGGCCGCTCGCTGCCGTACTCGCTCAAGGGCACGGTGTGGGCCACCCCGCAGGACAAGAAACAACGCGAGTTCGCGGTCGAATCGCGCAACACGCTCAGCCCGGCCCCCGGCCTCAACGGCGTGCTGCGCTGACGCGCACGCCTCCCGCATCCGCTTCGAAGGATCCCGCATGAGCAGCTACAACGCCCCACTGACCGATTTCCGCTTCGCCCTGCACGACGTGCTCGGCGCCGAAGCCTTGTTCACCCGGCTTGGCTATGGCGACGCCAGCGCCGACATCATCGACGCGGTGCTCGAAGAAGCCGGCCGCTTTACCACCCAGGTGCTGGCGCCGCTCAACAGCATCGGCGATGAAATCGGCTGCGCGTTCGACAAGAGCACCCATGCGGTCACCACCCCGCCCGGCTTCCGCGCGGCCTACGACCAGTTCGTGACAGGCGGCTGGAACGGCCTGACTGCCGAGCCGGAGTTCGGTGGCCAGGGCATGCCGCACACCCTGGGCGTGCCGCTGAGCGAAATGATCAACGCAGCCAACCTGGCCTGGGGCAACTTCCCGCTGCTCTCGCACGGCGCTACCGAGGCGCTGCGCCAGCATGGCGAAGCCTGGCAGCAGGAGGTGTTCCTCAAGCCGCTGATCGATGGCCGCTGGACCGGCACCATGTGCCTGACCGAGCCGCATTGCGGCACCGACCTGGGCCTGCTCAAGACCCGCGCCGAGCCCAATGCCGACGGCAGCTACGCCATCACCGGCACCAAGATCTTCATCACCGCCGGCGAGCACGACCTCACCGACAACATCGTGCATCTGGTGCTGGCCAAACTGCCCGACGCCCCGGCCGGTGCCAAGGGCATCTCGCTGTTCGTCACCCCCAAGTTCAAGGTGGACCGCGACGGCACGGTGGGCGAGCGTAATGCGCTGCATTGCGGCTCGATCGAACACAAGATGGGCATCAAGGGGTCGGTGACCTGCGTGATGAACTTCGAAGGCGCGCAAGGCTATCTCGTCGGCCAGCCGCACAAGGGCCTGCAGGCCATGTTTACGATGATGAACACTGCGCGCCTGAGCGTGGGCCTGCAAGGCATCGGCCTGTCCGAGCGCGCCTATCAGAACGCCCTGCGCTACACCCGCGAGCGCCTGCAGTCGCGCGCGCTCAGTGGCGCCAAATTCCCCGACAAGCCGGCCGACCCGATCATCGTGCACCCGGACGTGCGCCGCATGCTGCTGACCATCAAGTCGCTGACCGAAGGCAGCCGCCTGCTGGCGCTGCATGCGGCCAGCCTGGTCGACGTGTCGCACCGCGGCGGCAGCGAACAGGAACGCACCGATGCCGAGACCCTGGTGAGCTTCCTCACCCCGATCTCCAAGGCCTGCCAGACCGAATGGTCGATCGAAAATACATATCACGCGCTGCAGTGCTTCGGCGGCCACGGCTATATCCGCGAATACGGCATGGAGCAGCTGGCCCGCGATGCCCGCATCACTACCATCTACGAAGGCACCACCGGCATCCAGGCGCTGGATCTGATCGGCCGCAAGACCGCCGCCAGCCAGGCCGCCGGGCTCAAGTTGTTCCTGGCCGATGTGGAAACCTTCGCCAATGCGCAGGAAGGCAATGCCGCACTGGCCGAGTTCATCAAGCCCTTGCGCGACAAGTGCAGCGAATGGGCCATGCTGACCCGCGATGTGCTGGACCGCGCCGCACGTGATCCGGACGAACTGGGCGCCGCCAGCTACGACTATCTGTTCTATTCCGGCTACGTGGTGCTGGCGTACTGGTGGGCGCGCAGCGTTGCGGCGGCCGATGCGTCCGCACACAGCGACGCTTTCAAGCGTGCCAAGCGCGAGACTGCGCGGTTCTACTTCGCCCGCATCCTGCCGCGCACATTGACCCATGCCGCCACCATTCGCAGCGGTGCCCCCCCGCTGATGACGCTGGAAGCGGAGCTGTTCGGCGAAGCCTGAGCCACGCCACATCGTGGGCTGCCGCTGTCGTAGGAGCGGACCTGGCCGCGATGAGGTAGTACCGATCGACAAGACGTCGCGCCCGGGTGCGCTCCTACGGGCAACCATCGCGGGATTCTGCTGCTGTCGTAGGAGCGGACCTGGCCGCGATGAGGTGGTACCGATCGGCAAGACGTCGCGCCCGGGTGCGCTCCTACGGGTAAACAGCGCAGGATTCCGTTGCTGTCGTAGGAGCGGACCTGGCCGCGATGAGGCGGTACCGATCGACAAGACGTCGCGCCCGGGTGCGCTCCTACTGGTAAACAGCGCGGGATTCCGTCGCTGTCGTAGGAGCGGACATGGCCGCGATGAGGCGGTACCGATCGACAAAGACGTCGCGCCCAGGTGCGCTCCTACAGGTAAACATCGCAGGATTCTGTCGCTGTCGTAGGAGCGGACCTGGCCGCGATGAGGTGGTACCGATCGGCAAGACGTCGCGCCCGGGTGCGCTCCTACGGGC
>NZ_JBEGDW010000001.1:1220449-1554067 GCF_040202875.1 Xanthomonas sp. WHRI 10204 | reverse complement strand
CCTACGGGCAAACATCGCGGGATTCCGCTGCTGTCGTAGGAGCGGACCTGGCCGCGATGAGGTAGTACCGATTGATTTCAGGTCGGCTCCGCCGCGAGAGAGCGTTGCAGACACGCCGGCACACCCTGAGCCATTCGTTGCAAGACACGCGCCAAGGCCGTTCGCTGCGATACACAAACTGTCAACGATCGGGTATAAGCTGTTTTCCCGATGGAGACAGACACGCACGTTCGTGATGTGATCGTCCCCGGAGGCATCCTTGCCCCGGTCGCGGGCAGCGCTGTCGCTGCGATCCAGCAACTTCCCACCTTGCGCCTGCTTTCCCTCGATGCGCACGGCCGCGTGCTGGACTGGATCAACTGGCAAGACGCCGCCTGCCTGTACGCCCGCGGTGCGGTGTCCTGGACACTGGGCGAGCCCTGCATGCAGATCCACGGCGGTATTTCGCGGCTGACCGGCGAGCGCAGCACGCTGGAGCTGCACCCGATCATCGCTGCGCGCGGCCACGCCCGCTCGCGTGCGCTGGACCCCACCCCGACCTTGAGCAACACCGCGCTGTTCGCACGCGATTCGCAGCTGTGCATGTACTGCGGCCAGCATTTCAGCCGCCCGCATCTGACCCGCGATCACGTCATGCCGGTCTCCAAGGGCGGGCGCGACAGCTGGGAGAACGTGGTCACCGCCTGCTTCCAGTGCAACTCGCGCAAGGCCAACCGCACGCCACAGCAGGCGCACATGCCGCTGCTGGCGGTGCCGTATCGGCCGAGTTGGATCGAGCATCTGATCCTGTCCAACCGCAACATCCTGTCCGATCAGATGGCCTTCCTGCGCGCGCAACTGCCCAAGCGTTCGAAGCTGTCGCTGTAAGGCTGCTGGGTGCGAGCACCCGCGACGACGCGCTGAACGCCGCCCGCAGTGCCAGCCACTGCAGCTGATGGCAGCGTGATCGGGAAAGCGGCTTGCGTGCCGGTAACGACGGTGGTCATCCAGCAAAGACTCGCCTGACCCGGCTTGCTTTTCAGTCCACGCTGCATTGCCTTCGCGGATTACGGCACACGGCTGGAGCCGCAACTCCGACCGACAGCACGCGTCCGCAACTGCCCACCCAAACAGCGCGCGACACACCAACAGCGGCACCCACAAAGGCCGCGATGCGCGCCTGCTTAGTGATTGGTGCGAGGTGCGAGGTGCGATAAACACCACGACGCCCCGCCTCCCGGGTGCGGCAGATTGCCGCAGGCGCCAGCAAGGACCGCACACACCAGTCGCGACGGCGCGCCGGACCATCACCGCCCGCTGACAGCTGAACCGGTTTGCTTGCCGGGCCTTCGCATGGGGAGGACAATATGGCTTCAGAACATTGACACGACGATGATCGATTCAACCCGCTATCCGCGCCTGTCGCGCATCCAGACCCCCGACGATCTGCGTAGCTTCGACGAGACCGAGCTCACGGCGATCGCGGAAGAACTGCGTTCCTACCTCATCGAGTCGGTGGGCAAGAGCGGCGGGCACTTCGCGGCCGGCCTGGGCGTGATCGAACTCACCGTCGCCCTGCACTACCTGTATCAGACCCCGGTCGATCAGCTGGTGTGGGACGTGGGGCATCAGACCTACCCGCACAAGATCCTCACCGGCCGTCGCGACCAGATCCATACGGTCAAGCAGAAGGACGGCGTGGCGCCGTTTCCCAAGCGCGAAGAAAGCATCTACGACACCTTCGGTGTGGGCCATTCGTCCACCTCGATCTCGGCCGCGCTCGGCATGGCGATCGCGGCGCAGCGCAATGGCGACGACCGCAAAGTCGTGGCGGTGATCGGCGATGGCGCGATGACCGCCGGCATGGTCTACGAGGCGCTCAACCACGCCGGTGGCATGAACCCGGAACCGAACCTGCTGGTGATCCTCAACGACAACCGCATGTCGATCTCCGAAGCGGTGGGCGGGTTGACCAAGATGCTGGGCCGCGCCAGCGGTAGCCGCACGCTCAACGCCATCCGCGAAGGCGGCAAGAAGATCCTCGGCGACAAGAAGAACAACCCGACTGCGCGCTTCGTGCGGCGCTGGGAAGAACACTGGAAAGGCATGTTCGTGCCATCCACGCTGTTCGAAGAAATGGGCTTCCACTACACCGGCCCGATCGATGGCCACGACCTGCCCAGCCTGGTCGGCGCACTGAAGACCCTGAAGACGCTCAAGGGCCCGCAGCTGCTGCATGTCATCACCACCAAGGGCAAGGGCTACGAGCTGGCCGAAGGCGACCAGATCGGCTATCACGCGGTCGGCCCGTTCGATCCGAGCAAGGGGCTGGTGGCCAAGACCGGCGCCAAGAAGCCCACCTACACCGATGTCTTCAGCGACTGGGTCTGCGACATGGCCGCGGCCGAGCCGAAGCTGCTGGTGATCACCCCAGCGATGCGCGAAGGCTCGGGCCTGGTGCGTTTCAGCAAGGAATATCCGCAGCGCTACTTCGATGTCGCGATTGCCGAGCAGCACGCGGTGACGCTGGCCGCCGGCATGGCGACTCAGGGCGCCAAGCCCGTGGTGGCGATCTACTCCACCTTCCTGCAGCGCGGTTACGACCAATTGGTGCACGACGTGGCGGTCCAGCAGCTGGATGTGCTGTTCGCGATCGATCGCGGCGGCGTGGTCGGCCCCGATGGCGCCACCCATGCCGGAAACCTGGATCTGAGTTTCCTGCGCTGCGTGCCGTACATGGTGGTGATGGCACCGGCCGACGAAGCCGAGTGCCGCCAGATGTTGAGTACCGGTGTGCGTTACGAAGGCCCGGCGGCGGTGCGCTACCCGCGCGGCACCGGCCCGGGCGTGGCATTGGACGCATCGCTGGCTACGCTGCCGATCGGCAAGGCGCAGTTGCGACACAGCGGCACACGCATTGCGCTGCTGGGCTTCGGCGTGACCGTGGAAGCAGCAGAAGCAGTCGGCCGCGAACTGGGGCTGACCGTGGTCAACATGCGCTTCGTCAAACCGCTCGACAAGGCGATGCTGCTGGAGCTGGCCAAGACCCACGACGGCTTCGTCACCATCGAAGACAACGTCGTCGCCGGTGGCGCCGGCTCGGGCGTGGCAGAGCTGCTCAATGCCGAAGCCATCACCATGCCCATGCTGCACCTGGGCCTGCCGGACAGCTTCCAGCACCACGCAAGCCGCGAAGACCTGCTGGCCGAAGCCTGCATCGACCAGACCGGCATCCGCGCCGCGGTGCTCAAGCGTTGGCCGCAGCTGATGGCCAGCAGCACACCACCGCGAAACGCCGCGGCGGGTTAAGCACTGCGCCATCCACACGACTGGGTTCGCCGGTCGTGTGGATACGTTGATAGTTGCGATTTCAGGTGACCCGTTTGTGCGCGACCTGCTCGCTGATTTTGGTCGAACGACGATTGCTCGCATCAGTGTGTTAGCCACACCAAGGCGCGCGATGCGTTCTGCGGGCGATGTTTCTTGCGTGCGATGGATGATCTCGATGAGACGCCTGCGCGGCGACGGATGTATCGCCCCCGGTTCGCTATGCAGGCGCAAGGCCGCTTGCAGACCCTGCGCGACTCGGTCACCGGCATTCGCAGCGACAGCGCCGAAGCTAACGCATTATAAAGAAGCATCGCTTTCCTAAGCAGCTGCACCAATGCGCAGTGCACCTGCAAGATCAACGCACGCGATGCATTACATCTGGGCTGCAATGCCGTCGATGCCGTCGTCGCTCGGCACAGTTCCCGTCTGCGCGAAGGCCTCCACCAGCCGCACGATGCGCGCCTGCGCCGCGATCTGCTGCAACTCCGTCTGCAAACGCAGCACGCCCGCGAGCGGACCGGCAGCCGCCAGCGCCGCGCCCAGCACCTGCGGCAATGCACTCAGCTCGCGCAGCCACGTTGCGGCACCTGCCACCTGCAGACGCGCAGCGTGATCGAACTGGTCGTAGTCCAGCGGATACACGATCGACGGCAATCCCGCGGCCAAGCAGGCATACAGAATGCCGGCACCGCCGTGGTGCACGACCAGATCGTAGCGATGCAGATGCTGCGCGTAATCCACATACGGCAGGCGCCGATAATTGCCCTGCCCATGCTGGTACGGCGCGGTCGTATCGCCATCGCTGAAGTGAAAGATCACCTCGGGAAACTGCGGCGCCAGCGCGCGCAACATGCCATCCATGCGCTGCTTGACCCATTGCAGATGCGTGCCCAACGTGATCAGCACATGGCGATGACCAGGGACAAATTCGGGAGCCACCACGGTCGATGGCGGCGTGCACAACTGCGGCCCGACAAAGCGCAGCGCCGCCGGCCAGCGCTGCGCGAATTCGAACGACGGCAGCCCCAACGCCAGAATGCACTGCGGCGAATACACCGCCTCACTGCGATCGCTGCGGTAGAGCGCCGGCAAGCCGCAGGCACGCATCTGGTGCCGATAGCAGGCATGCAAGCTGCGCTTGAATCCGCGCGTAAGCCGCCGCGCCAATCCATGCCAGACACGCTGACGCATGCTGGTTGCAGGCAGCAACCCACCGAAATAGGCGGGCGGGCCATCATGGGTTTCGATCACGCAGGGCGACGGCATGCTGGTCCACCACGCAATCCCCATGGCCTGCGCTGTCAGCCCGGCGCTGGGCAGGGTGAAATCGACGATGACCAGATCCGGCCGTCGCTCGCTCCAGCGCTGCTGCAATGCAGTGCCCACACCTGCCATCAGGCCGAGCGCATCGTGCAGCTGTCGGCGTAGACGCAACGGGTGATGGCCCACGGCGTGTGGCGGGTTGGCGATCTGCATCAAGACGCGATCGGCCTGCGCGTCCAGCACGCTTGCCGCGTAGACCCCGCAGGCAGCGATACGTGCCTGCGCCGCCGGCGTGCTGATGACGTGGACGTCATGCCGGGCCGCGAGCTGACGCGCGATGGCCAGAATCGGATGCAGATGGCCGCTATACGGCGGCGCGATCAGATCAATCCGCATCTGCGCCGCTCTGCACATGCTGCTCGACCTCGGCAACAAAGGCCTGGCAGCTGGCAAGCACCGCTGCATCGCGCAAATACTCCATATGACCGCAGGCCGGCGTCAGCTCAACCGCACCATCGAACAGCGCGCGCGAGATCCGATCGCCCTGCCCTTGCACTACGCGTAAGTGACCGAATGCAGCAGGCGTCCGACAGACCGGGCCGTACGCAAACACGGCCAGCCGCGCGCGTAGCGCGTGCGGCAACTGCAGTGCGGTCAGCAACTGCAGCCCGCAACTGCCGGCCAGCAGGACGGTCCTCGGCGTCTGCTGCAGCAGTGCACTGACCCGCGCGCGATCAGCCTCTGCAACGCGACCGGCACGCGCCTTCAGATAGTGGCGCGCATTGGACAGACTCGCGCGCCATAGCGGCGTGCGCCGGTGTGGAGCACTGTCCGGCCAGTACGGGTAATTGCACGCGATCAGTCGTCGGCGCGCGCCCTGCAGCGCGTGCAGAAATTCGTGTTGTTCTGCACTCAAGGCGCAACGTGCCGGGTCGCTTTGCCCGGTCAGGAAGGCGATCTGCAGCAGCGCGGCGTCACTGCGCACGAAAGCACCCGTTCGACAACACACGGTATCGGCGGGTGCGCCAGCGGATGGTGCGCACCAACGCGGCATGCAGTAGATGCAGCGGTTGCAGACACTCGGCGCAGAGCGATAACAGCGGGCGATGGCGCACCGCACCGGTCGCACGCCATTGCACAGCGCAGAGCAGCACTGCGCGCAGCAATAACGTGACGACCACGCCTGCCCCCACCGGCCACGAAGGCCACACGCAGGCGCCGATCGACATGGCAACCAGCAACAACGGCGGCAAGCCCTGCAAGATGCCGATGGCGCTACGCGTGCGCAGACGTTGCTGCCGAAGCAGGATCAAGGCGAACAACATCCAGCGATGCATCTGCCGCGCGTAGCTGTGCAGATCCGGCATCGCGGTGCGCATCGCCACCGGTGCAGTGGATTGCCACAGGCGCCCACCGCGTGCGCGGACCAGCGTGGCAACCGCCAAATCGTCGGTCAGTTGCTCCAGCAACGTGGCAAAACCGCCCCAGGCACGCAGTTGCGCCGTGCGCGCGGCGTAGCACATGCCGTTGATGGTCAACGGCGCCGCGAATGGCAGCCAGCCCAGATAGGTAAGCACGGCATTGTTGTTGACGAACTGCGACAGCAGGCGGCCTGCCAAGGTGTCGCTGTCGCAGTAATACGGCAACGCAGTTACCACGTCGGCGTCGCTTAGATCCTGCAATAGCTGCGACAGCGCGGCTTCGCTCAGCTGCGCATCGTCGTCCAGGATCAGGCAGATCGGCGCCTGCACCTGGGCAAGCACGTACTCGAGCTTCCACGCCTTGGGATTGATGCTGGCTGGCGCCGCGGGCACCAGCATCCGGGTGATGCGCACCTGCGGATACTGCATGATCAGCGCATCTGCGACCGTGTTTCCGGCCGTATCGTCTGCGTCCAGCAACCAATAGAACTGCGCATGCGGCAGCGCCTGCAGATTGGTCGCCAGCACACTCTGCAAATGCGCGTCACCGCCCAGAATCGGCTGCAGGATCGCCACCTCTGCCTGGGTACCAGCAAGACCGCGTGCTGGCCGTGCATGCGCGTCACGCATGACCCACAGCGCCGCGCCCGCCTTCACCACCAGCAGGCTCAGATACACCGCGGCCAATGCGAGCACGGCTACACCCACTGCGCCGCCTGCCAGCGCACGAAGGCCTCGATGCCCTCTTCCACGCCCACGCTGGGCGCCCCAAGATCGGCAAGCGTGCGTTGCGGATTGAAGGTCTTGGAGTAGGCAAACGCACCGACGCCGAACCGCGTGATCGGCGGCTCGCCACGCAACCGCAGCACGCGATAAAGACCTTCCACCACGCTGGCCATGCGCAGCGCGGTGCCGATGCGCACTTCGCGTTGCGGCAACGGCAGTTGCAGGCGCGCCAGCACATCCAGCACCGTTTGCTGCAGATCCACCGGCTGCGCGTTGGTGAGGTTGTAGGCGCGCTGCAGCTGCGGTGCCGTGGCCGCGCGGTAGAGGTAGTCGCAGAGCGTGTCGATATAGATCAGATCACCGATCACCGGCTGGGTCTGGCCGACAAAGCGCGGCAACGCACCTTTGCGCGCAGCCGCGATCACACGCGGGAACAACACCGTGTCGCCCGGTCCGAACACCGCGCGCGGGCGCAACACCGATGCCTGCCCCGGATAGCGCTCCAGCAAGGTTTCGCCGAGGTATTTGGTGTGGGCGTAGGTGTTGACGAAGTGCGGGCCGATGGGGCTGTCTTCATCCAGATCGTATTGATGCGCCTCGCGGTAAAACACCGAGCTGGAGGACACGTACAGCAAGCGTGGACAGCCGTTGCGCATGCAGAAATCGATGACATTGGCGGTGGCCTGCACGTTGTGCAGTTGGAACTGCGCGCGACTCCCCCACGGGGATGCCAGTGCCGCGGCGTGGATCACCACGTCCGGCTGCCAGTCCAGCGAGAACGGTTGGCTCAGATCGATGCGGTGATAGTTGGGTAATGCGCTGGCACGACGCCCGATGCCGTGAATCTCCACACCGGGTTGCCCCTGGAAACGGCGCATGAAGGAGCCGCCGACAAAACCGGATGCGCCGGTCACGAGAATACGCAGGCTCATCGCCACTCCGGTTGGTAACGGTCAAGACTGGGTTGGCAGTGCGAGGGCAGGATCGCCAGCTCCGGATGCGCCTGCGACAACACATGCAAGTGCTGCACGGTGCGCCGGAACGCGCTCCAGTCGTGCATCAGCAAACGCGTGGGCCATGCCGGCCACTGCAACGTTGCCCAGGTGGCCGACGACCACACCGCGTCTGCGCAGAGCAATACCTCGCGATCATGCTGGTCGCGTAGCCACAGGCCCATTTGTCCGGGTACGTGGCCGGGCAGCGGCACGGCAAGCACGCTGCCGTCTTCGAACAGATCGTATGCGGTGCCCAGGCCCTTCCAGGCGCCGCTCAGCTCGCGCTGCGGCGCCTGCTCGGCAAACTGCAAGCGTTGATCGAAATCCGACGGCAGTAGCTGCGGCAGCAAGGCACGGCGCAATCCTCCCAGGCGCGAGCAACTGCGCAGTTGCTGGTAGTCCGCACGCAGACAGAGGAAGCGCGCGTTCGGCAGGTCGCGTAGGCCGCCTACGTGGTCGGCATGAAAATGCGAAATCAGGCACCAGGCAATGTCGTCCAGCTGCACGTCGCGCCGTGCCAGCTGCGCGCGCAGGGTCTCGTGCGTGGGCAGGGTCACCGGGGTGGTCCAGCGATACAGGCGCTCCGGCCAGGGATCGGTGGCCTGGAAAAAATGCGTGGCGTAGCCGGTGTCGTAGAGCATCGCCCCGCGCTGCGGGTGCCGTATCAATACACTCAACGCGGGAAATTCCACCGCATGCCAATGGCCGTCTGCACGCACCATGCGCTCGCAATGCCGGCAGTGGCCGACGCGCAAGAGTTCGAGAGAAACGCGCATGCGCATCAGTAGCGCAACACCATGCCGCCGATCGCCAGACCGGCGCCGGTACCGAGTAGCGCAAACACGTCGCCGCGCTGCAGTTGCCCATCGACGCAGGCGTGATGCAAGGCATGCGGGAGCGAAGCGGCCACCTGGTTGCCGGTGGCGTGCAGGATGCGCACGACCTGATCGCTGCGTAGCCCCAGCGCGCGCACCACGTGATCCAGGCCGCCACCGGAGGCCTGATGCGGCACCAGGTAACGCAGTTGCGCCGCGGTGATGCCGGCATCGTGCAACAACTGTTCCCAGAATGCCGGCAGATGGCGCGCCGCAAAGCGGTAGGCGCTGCGCCCATCCATCCAGAATGCGCGCGACGCATCGGGCGCGCTGTCTTGGTCATGCGGTGCGCGGGTACCGCCCCCGCGAATGCGGCACACATCTGCGCCGCTGCCGTAACTGGACAGGCGACTGGACAGCAAGGCAGAGCTATCGTCAGCGCTGCTACGCCCGACCACCACGGCCGCAGCGCCATCGCCGAACAGACCGGCGGTGGCCGGTACTGCCTCGTCCAGACCGGCCGATGCCACTTCACTGGAGACGATCAGCACGCGTTGGTAACGGCCCAGCGCCAGCGCATTGGCGGCCATGTCCAGCGCAACCACAAAGCTCAGGCAGGTTGCATTGACGTCGAAGGCAGGGATGCCGGAATCGCCCAGCCCCAATGCGCGCTGGATCAACACCGCCTGGCAGGGGATGGGCTGCTCCATCACGCTGCAGGCAGAGATCAGGCAATCGATCTGGCTGCTGTCGATGCCCGCGTTGGCCAATGCCTGCTGCGCGGCGGCGGCCCCCATCGACGATGCGGTCTCGCCCTCGCCGACGTAATGGCGCGTGGCAACTCCCAGGCGCGCAAAGGTGGTGCCGGCCGGCAACTGCCAGCGCGCGTCCAGCGCGTGCGAAGTGACTTCCCTGGCCGGGAGGTGGCGCCCGGTACCGAGGATGCGCAGCGGCAGTGCGTTCAACGCGGAGCTCTCAGTGAACAAGGCGCGCAGCATACCGTGGCTGCGTGGGCTGGCCTAACCCGAGGTGACAGCGACAACGTGGCAGTGCGCACGAACGAACGATGACCGAAACAGCGGTCGCTCGACTGCCGCCCGGCGGCAGCTGACGAGCCGGTGCACTGCGACCAGCGCCGCACGTCGCAATCACTGATTGACCCCTCACCCAGGCAGCTCTACGACGAGCTCATGCGCGATGGCGGTCGCTCAAGGCGCTTCTACCTCGTACCCCAGCGCCTGCAATCGCGCCAGATAGCCGTCCGGCGTGGTCATGCGGCTGATCGGCAGTACCGCGAAGGTGCTGCGATTGCGTTGCAGCGCGGTGGTGGCGATGCCGAGCCAATGTTCGCGCATGCGCCGCTCCAGATCGTCGATGCCGCGTTTTCTGGCGGCGCCGGAACTGGCCATGGCGCTCATGCAGGCCGCTTGCGGATCTTCGCGCGGCAATTGACGCAAGGCCTCGATATCGCCCACCGACCAGGCGTTGGCGCGCTCGACCATGGTCGGTAGATCGCGCTCCACCGTCACCAGAATGCTGCGAAAGCAGGCGGTGTCGTCCATGCCGCCGGCACGGAACTCCTTGAGCGCCTGACGCGGGTCCTTGATCTTGTAATCCAGCGCGGTTGGCGTGGGCTTGATGCCTGCGCGCTTGGCCGCACGTTCCACTACCGACCAGATCACCGGCGAACGGGCCAGGCCGGAGCGCTTGATCGCCGCCTGATACAACTCGCCGGCCGCCAGCATCGGGCGTTTGCGCTCCACCCCACGATCGCTGCCGATGTAGCGCGCCTTGGCCACAGCCCACCGCGCATATAGATCGGCAGGCAACACATCGCGCAGTTCGCGGTCGTCTTCGTTCTTCATCGCCTTCATCGCCGATGGCAGCAAGGTCAGCTTGCCGAAGAAGCCCATGTCCGCGTCGACCTGCACGGTTGGCGCCATCAGTACCTGCTGGGACTGGCCGATGATGGTTTCCACCTCGGCCGACTGCCATTGCAGCCGTTTCGGCAATGGCGACAAGGTGCCGAGGATCCACAACACGTGATCGCCTTTGCTGACCTTCCACAAGCCAGGGCCGGGCTGCTCGCCACGCACCACCATCGCCTCCAGGTCGACCACCGGCGGTGGAGCGGCCGCTGTTTGCGCCGCGGTCTCGCTGGCCGTCGCCAGCATCGATGCCAGCATCACGCCGGCGCCCCATAACGTTGCCTTGTATCGCATCACATGTCGCCCCTGTTTGAGGCGGACAGTACGCCAAGCCCGCACGCGCCGCGTTAGGGAAGCGTTCGGCCGCACGCGGCACCGTGATCGATCAGCGTGGGGTGAGTGTGGCCAGGTGGGTGGCCAATGGCGAGGTGGCGTCGAGCAGCGCAAATCCCTCCCATACGAATCCCGGCGACACCGTGCAACCCACCAGGGTGAAGTCGCCCAGCGAACGTGCCGCCTGCCACTGCCCTGCGGGAACCACCTGCATCGGTTCGCCACGGTCGGCGGCGTCCAGAATCAAGCGCTGCAGCTGCCCGCTGGCCTCGTCGTAAATCAGCAATTCCAGCGCATCGCCTTGTTGCCAATGCCAGCTTTCCTCGGCATCGACACGGTGCCAGGCACTGCATTCGCCGGCAGCGAGCAAAAAACGGATCGCGGTCAGCGCAGGGCGGGACCGGCCGTTGTCGCTGACCTGACGCTCGGAGGCATACACGCGGCGATAGTGCCCGCCTTCCGGATGCGGCGACAGGTCGAGCGAGCGGATCAGGGCGGCGGCAGTCGGATGCATGCGTGCATGCTAAGCCCAGACGCAGCCGCCATGCATCAGGGCAGGTGCTTGCCCGCGCGCAGACAGGTGCGGAAGAACACCAGCAGGTCCCAGCTATAGCGTTTGAGCAGACGGCGCGGCTCTTGGAGCAACCGGTACATCCATTCCAGATGCAGACGCTGCACCCAATGGGGCGCGCGCTTGGCGGTGCCGGACAAAAAGTCGAGCAGCGCACCGACGCCGAACACCAGCGGCACATGCAGCGCCTGGCTGTGATCGAGAATCCAGCGCTCCTGCAGCGGATTTCCGAACGCCACCAGCAGCACATCGGCGCCGGAACGGTTGATGCGTTCGGCCAGACCCTCGCCCGCCGCAGCAAATTCGCCGTAGCCATCGCACATGCCGACCACCTGCTGGCCCAACCTATCGGTCAAGGTCGCCGCCGCAGTCTTGCCCACGCCCGGGCGTCCACCCAACAGGAAAAACTTGAGCGGTTGCGCAGCCTCGCGACACAGATACGGAATCAGATCGGTGCCATTGAGGTTGCCGGCAAAGCGGCGGCCATGAATCAGCCGCGCCGCCAGATCCATCCCGATGCCGTCGTTGACGATCCGCACGCTGGGCTCACGCATGCGCATCCGTAGCGCCTGGCACTGCACCACAAAATTGGTGTTGGCGAAGAACACACGGCGTGGCTGTTGCGCGGCCAATGCAAGGAACAGATCCAGCGCGAATGCCTCCTGCGTGGTGGACAACACCGGAAACCCGCCCAATGGAATCACCACGCCTGGCGGCGTGGCGACGGCGGCAACGGTCGTTGTGTCACTGTCCACACGCTGGCCCTGCATCATCGAATCACCAAAGGTCGTAGGGGAATGCAGCCAGCAAACCGACCTGCAGTTTTTCCAGATCGAACGCGCCGTTGCCGCCCAGTTTCAGACACTCTTCGACGTTGTTGCCCGAGTGCCACTGCGTGCGTCCGGTGCCGTAGTAGTAATCGTCGTACTTGAAGCGGTCTTCGCCATTGCCCCAGTCCAGATACACCGCCGGAATGCCATAGGCTTCAGCAAGAATCAGGCCGTGCAGCGAACTGCTGACCACCAGTTCGGCACCCAGCAGCTGGCTCATGAACGTTGCCGGCTTGACGTTGGGGAACACCAGGTGGTCTGCGTACGCGCTGTACTTTTCGACCGGCTCGTTGAAATGCGGAACGATCGCGAACGGACGCTTTTCCACCGCGCCCAATGCCTCGGCCGGGAAGAACATCGGCGTCAGCAAACCCGGGTCGCCATAGACTTCCGGCACCGCGATGCCACGGTCCAGCAAGAATTGGCGGGTCTTGGGCCCGCGCACCGCACGCACGTCGAGCGTGCTGAAGGTATTGCGCTCGGCCGGAATCTTGCCGTTGATGCCGCTGCCCCAGACGGTGTCGCCGTCTTTGGCAAAATGCAGCACCGACCCGATCGCGATAAGCTTCTTGCTGAGATCGCGCTTCTCGATCAGGGTCTTGTCCTGCAAGGAGAGCGCGCAGGACACGATCACCTTGGACAGGTGATCCCCCATGTTGACGCCAGCGTTTTTCGGCTGCCACCAGAACAATGCGCGACGTTCTGCATGTTCTATCCACTTCTGCAGCAAAGCGTTGGCCATAAAGAGAGGTCTCCTGTCTCAAACGGGTGAGGTGCGCTGCATCAATGCGAGAGCGCGGCCTCCGAGGAAGCACGCGCGGCGGCGCCGGTGTGCTGCGGATACAAACGGGTTTCCGGATACGCGGCTGGATCCAGCACACGGTCGGTGGTGTCGGACCAGTTCAAACATTGGCGGTAACGCACATGCGGCGCGTCCAGCGCCTGCCCGATTGCAGCGACGATCGAATCGGCATTGCCGGGCGTGTAACCAAAGCGCGACTGCTGATACGGCCCGACAACTGCATTCGGACACACCGCAGGCAAGCCGAAAAAGTCGTACTGCAACAGCTTCATCGAACTATCGGCCAGATACACCGGCACCTGTTCCGAGGCGTACGGCGCGATGCCAAACCGCGCGTGCTTGATGTAACCGATCGTCTCGACGTGCTTCATTTCACCATAAACGACGACGTTATCGCCATAGCCCGGGTGGCGGCCCATGCCCGACCCGATCACATGAAACGTGACTTGCGGAAACGCCTTGCTGGCAACGACGAAGAATTCCGGGTCGAACAACATCGATCCTACCGCCACCGCGTGGATACCTTCGCCATACGGCGACGGGTCACCCAGCTGATCCAGGTTGTGATCCACGCCATGCCCGACGTGATAGACGTTATCGCGGCTTGCGATCTCTTCGGCCATGGCGGGCGACACCAGCGCGATGACGTCCAGGGTGGGCGCAACCCGGTCGAACTCGCGTTCGATATAGGACGCCACGTTGATCGTGCTCAATCCATCGGAGGCGCGATACACCAGCTTGGCGGTCGGATTGATGCGCTTGGCGAGCTCGATAAAGGCCACGGCAATGCCGCTTTCGAACACGATGACATCTGCCTCGCGCATCCAGTCCAGCAACTGCTTCGGCGGATGCGCGGCATACCAGCGGAACATCGCATCTTCCACAGACTGCAGCCATGCCCTTCGCGTATTGAACGGATGCACCGTGGTGCGCCAGAGATAGCACTCCACACCCTTGTGCGACACCACGGTATTGGCGGTGTCATCCAGCGGCAGCCGCATATCGCCCTTCATCCGCGACAGGCGGCTGTAACGCAGCGAAAAAAATCGCGTTGTCCCGCGCAGCGCGAGCTGATCGGTGATGAAGTGGATGTTGGCGCGGCGCGGTGTGCGGTAATCGTGTGCGGACAAGACCAGATAGCAAGGCCGGCGAATGCCGGAAGCGGCGGCGGCGGGTGTGTCGCTCATGGGCCGTGTCCTATGAATGAGTGGGAGAAAGCATGCCCGAATGCAGGCGAAGACGATGTCGATCTCATCGACGCGCCTTGGCCTGACTCAGCAACTTGCGGATGTTGACGATAGAGATCACGTCGCGACGGAACGACGGCCAG
Source organism: Xanthomonas sp. WHRI 10204 (assembly GCF_040202875.1). Lineage (NCBI taxonomy): Bacteria > Pseudomonadati > Pseudomonadota > Gammaproteobacteria > Lysobacterales > Lysobacteraceae > Xanthomonas > Xanthomonas sp. WHRI 10204. The sequence goes on along the minus strand of NZ_JBEGDW010000001.1, from coordinate 1,539,744 downwards.
ATGCCCAGCATCAGCAGGCACACTGCGGCCATCGCCGCTGCGCCTGCGGCCAATTGCTGCCATAGCGGGCCGCCAACGGTGATCGAGGCGTAATACGCGCAGCCGCCGGCAACGCCATACGCCACCATCGCGCGTACCGCGTTGGTGAACAGCACGCCCACCGGCGTATCGGAAATCTTGCCGACCCAGATCAGCGACAGCGGCCAGGTCACCAGCAGCCCGAACGAGTAGCCGACCGCGACCCCCATTGCGCCCCAACGCGAACCGACGAAGATGCAGGCGATCAGCACAACGCGACTGACCAGCGAGAACAGCAACTGCTCGCGCATCAAACCGCGCGCCAGAAACACCCAATACGTGGCGTAGGACGCGGTCTGGAAAATACCGCCCAGTGCGAGCACCTGGAACAACGGCACTGCCTCGCGCCATTGTTCGCCAAGCACCAGCACAATCAACGGCATTGCCACCGCACAGGCGAACGAGAACAGCGCCACGATCAGATGCACCATCACCGTCTGCCCGCGCAGCAGAAACGCGCTGAAACGCTCGCGGTCGTCCTGCAGCTGCGACAGCACCGGCAACGCCACGCTGGTCGCCGGTGCATTGATCTGGTTCAACGGCATCATCAGCAGCTGAAACGCGCGGTTGTACAGACCCAACGCATCGGGCCCGGTGCGCCAGCCGATGATCACCTGCCCCACATTGCGGCTGGCGTAGCCCAGCAACTGCGCGGCCATCAGGTTCCAGCCGAAATTCATGAAATCGCGCATCGGCGCGTCGCGCCGATAGCCACCGGGCAGCCAACGTGCGCAGCTGCCCGCGATCACCAGGTTGACCACCGCCTGCACCACCTGCTGTACCACCAATGCCCAATAGCCCCAGCTCAGCAGCGCAGCGGCAACGGCGGCGCCCAACCCCAGCACTTGCGAGCCCACATCGCTCAGCGCCACCTGCCCGAAGCGCAACCCACGGCTCAGATGCGCGCGGTATTGCGTGGTCATGCCGTTGATCAGGAACGTCACCGCAAGCGCTTGCGAGATCGTGACCAGCGCCGGCTCTTTGTAGAAATTGGCGATCACATGCGCCGAGGCGAACACCACCACCGACAGCACCAGACCGATACCGCTATTGATCCAGAACAGGTTGTCGCGTTGTTCGCGGCTGACGTGTTTGGCCTGCACTGCGGCCGCAGACAAGCCGAAATCGCGCAGGATCTCGGCTGCACCGACAATCGCGGTGACCATCGCCATCAACCCATAGTCGTACGGTGTCAACAACCGCGCCAGCAGGATGATGCCGCCGAACTGCACGACCATCTTGGCCGACTGGCCCAGCATGGTCACCGCTGCTCCGCCGGCAGCGCGCGAGCCCAGGCTGCGTTGCGGCGGTGGTGTGGGAGAAGACGTCGTGGGGGTTTCTGCGGTCACAGCGCGGCGTCTCCATCCTTGCCCAGCGCTTCGAGATAGGTGCGGTAATGCAGCTGCCCGATGCGCGGCCAATCGCGTTGCGATAGGTCCGGTGCCGGCCCGCGCGGTGCAGCGCGCACCGTATCCAACATGCCGGTCAACAGCGCCGCATCGAATTCGCCTTCGTACAGAAACACCCAGCCCGGCCCCACTTCTTCGGCAATCGCCGCATTGGATTCGCTCCACGGCGCCAGCACCGGGCGCGCCAACGACAACGCCAGCAGCAACGTGCCGGAGTTATGCATCTGTCGGTACGGCAACACCACCAGCTCGGCCTCGCTGACCTCGTGTGCCAGCACCGGCTCTTCGACATAGGCGAGCAATGCGCTGATGCGCGGATCCTGCGCACTGGCCTCTTCCACCAGCGTGCGCATCTGCGGCGTGGCCGGGTTACCGACGATGCGTAGATTCACGCGTGGGTCGCTGACCTCGCGCATGACGTCCAACAGCGTTTCCACGCCCTTGTACGGACGAATCAGACCGAAGTGCAGCAGCCGCCCTGGCACGGTGGTGCCTTGCGGCATCGTCGCGAACCAGTCGCGGTAGTGACCATGCAGGATGGTGTCGGTAAACGGCGGGCGCACCGGCGTGGTGGCATTGATGCGGATCCAGCGGCGCGTCAGACGATCGGTCCAGCGCAACAGGCTACGTTCGCGCCAACCGCGATCTTCGTGCGGGGCCAGGTTGTGCAAGGTGCGCACCACCGGCGTACCGGTGACCTGCAACTTCAGCAGCAACAATGCCGCGCAAAGCTGCTTGGCCAACGTGCCCACGGCGCTGGGATGGCGCAGCAGATATTCGGGCCAGTGCAGATGCAGCACGTCGTAGTGCGACAGCAAGGCATCGCGCATCGAAAAAAAGCGCGGCTGCACCGCATCGGGCAACGCGTCGTAGAGCTGGGTCAGATACGGGTTGGTGCTGGCGTTGGGTTTTTCGGTGGAGAACAACACCGTGACCTGCGGCTTGGCCGCCGCACGTGTCATTGATGCAGATGCAAGCGCGCTCATCGCGGCGTCTCCTGCGGGCGCGGCGAGCCCAGCGCACTGTGGTACTCGTCGATGTAGCGCCCCACCACATGCTTCCAGTCGTAGCGGCTCACATAGGCCATCGATGCCGCACGACGCGTTGCGAAGTCGCCATCGGCCGTCAGTGCGAGCGCCTGCACCTGGTCGGCCGCCGCTTCGATCCTGTCGCGGTTGACAATCACGCCCTGCCCCGACTCGCTGGCCAGCCGCACAAACGGCGGAATATCGCTGAGGATGGGAATCAAGCCCGCGCTCATCGCCTCGACCGCGGCAATGCCAAACCCTTCGTGGCGCGACAGGCAGACGAAGAACTGCGCCTGCTGCATCAATGCGCGCAGCTGTTCCTGCGACGGCGACATGCTCAACTGCACCTTATCCTGCAAGCCGCGCTCGGCAATCGCCTTGCGCAAGTCGGCTTCATTCAGATCGTATTCGCGGCCGGCGATGATCAGTTGCCAGTGCTGATCGCGCGCGAGCATCGCCTTCAGCAGCTCCAGCGTTTCGATCAGGCCCTTGTTGACCGACCAGCGCCCGAAATACAGCATCGTCCGGCCCGGAGTGGCCGCACCCTGCCCCGCATATTTCTCCACGTCCACGCCGTTTTCGATCACCCGCAAGCGTGCCGGCGATACCACCTTGGCAAACAGATCGCCATCGTTTTCGCTGGTTGCGATCACCCGCGAATACGCCAACGCCGAGGTGCGCGTGAGTGTCTGGAACCACAGCTGCTTCATGCGCGACGCATACGCGGTATGGAAGAACCCACCGTGTGTGGACACCACCATCGGCTTGCCGTGCAGCAGTTTGGTCACTGCCAGATAGTCGTAGAAAAAATCGATTCCGTGCAGATGCACCACATCAGCGGATCCAATCGCACCAAGTACCGATGGCGCCAACGGATAGCGCGACGAACCGCGATAGCCGATCCGGCGGATCGGCAAACCTTGATAGGTTTCCTGTGGCGCAAGCTGCGCACCCGGGTCGGTGAACACGCGATCCAGTGTCACTACTTCCACCGTGTCGGCGCTGTTGGCCTGATGCTGGCGGGCAACATTGAGAACGACTTCTTCCATGCCCCCGATCGAGGGGTGGAATTGGCGGACGACATGCACCACTTTCATTACGCCAATCTCCTGTGCCAGTGACGCGCACGCATGTGCCGCGACAACTGATGATTCTTGAAATTCGTCATTGACTCTTCAACCCCAACATCCATGGCGCAGCACGCACCAGCACCGCGCGCATCGGCACCGCGCACGCGATCGCAAATGCGCTGAGCCCCATCGCCCACGTCGGCGTACCAATGAGGCCGCGATCGATGATCCCGGTGCGCGCAACCACACTGGTGACCACCAGGAACACCAGCGTATGCGTGCACAGAATCAACAAGGTGTTGGTGCCGATCCACTGCACCCACTGCAAGTGCCGGACGAAATACGCGACGCATAGCGTCATCGCAGTCCCCAACAGACTCACCAGCAGGAACAGCGCAGCCGATTGCCCGAACAGCAGATTGTTCACGTCCACCTGCCCGTTCGCTCCGGCCAGCAGCCACCATGCCGTTGCGACGACCGGCAGCGCCAACGCCCACACCCATGCCGGAAGCGCGCGCAGCGCATCGGCAAAACGCGACAGCCAGCCACCCACCGCGATGAAGAACAAGGCGATCGGCAACACGTCCAACGCGAGTGGCAAGCGCAGCTGCAACGAGGGAAACCATCCTGCCCATGCCAGGGCGATCGGCAAGCTGAGCGCCGCTACCACTGTCGTGCTCAAACGTGCACGCAATGCAATGTAGGTCAGCGTTGTGACAAACAACGCCGGCAAAAACCACAACGCCGGCAGCACGTAGAGGCGCGTGCCGTTGGCCCAGAACACGCCAAGGAAAGGGTCCCACCACGCCCGCGCGCCCGGCTGCTGAAACGCATGATTAAGCACGCCCGTCAGCAACCACAGGCCGTATGCCACCAGGAAGAACGCCAGGTACGGGATCAACAACGTCCGCGCCAGCTTTTTCACCGTCCACACATTCAACCCACGACGCCCGAAGCGCTCGCCGACCCAGCCGGAGAGCACGAAAAACAACGGCACATGGAAGCTGTAGGCGAACAGTTTGTAGGCGGGCGGCATGCCGCTCGCGTGCCCCAGCACTACCAGCACGATGGCCAGCGCCTTTGCTGCATCGATCTGCCAATCGCGGGCCAGCGCCGGCGCGCGACCGGGCATTGGCACGGTTTTGTCGTGTCCGGCTTGCGGGGGATATGGAGCAGTCGTCATGCCGCGGCGCCGGTCATGCCGCCACCGTGCGTGCACCCAAGGCCCAGGGGGCAAAACGCATCAACACCCAGCGCATTGGCACGCACGCGACCAGCGCGAACACCGTCACGAAGACCGCCCAACCCAGACCCGGCCGCCCTGCACCGAATCCGCCCGCCACCGCGGCAACACCGGACAGCACGAAGAACACCAGCATATGCGTGCACAGGATCAGCAAGGTATTGCGGCCGATCCACTGTACCCAGCGCCAGCTCTGCACCAGCCGCGCCGCACAGATCACCATCAACGACCCCAGCACCGCACTGAGCAGGAACACGGCATGGTCGCGGCCGAAGCCGAGCATGTTGACGTCGATACGCCCGTTACGTTGCGCCAGCCACGCCACCACAAGCGCCAATGCAACGGTCACCAGCGCACTGACCGGCAACGAGGTCGGCAGACGCGGCGACACGTAAATCAACAGCGCGCCCAGCGCGTAGAAGCACAACGACACCGGTAGCACATCGAGCCCGAAAAAAAGCCGCACTCCCTGCGCCGGGAACCAGTTCATCCAGATCCACGCCAGCACCAATCCCGCCGCCGCAATCACCAGCGGCGGCAGCAAGCGGCGCAGCAACACATAGCTCACCACGGTCACCAGCATCACCGGCAAAAACCACAGCGGCGGCTGCACATACAGGTCCGGACCGATCCCGGTAAACAGCGACACGATCGGCTCCCACCACGGGTAACTTCCCCAGCGCGCGGCCTTCTCGCCGATATTGCGGGTCAGCAGCCAGTACGTGTAGCCCAACAGATAGAACGTGGCATACGGCAGCAGCAGACTGCGCGCCTGCTTGGTGATCGTCTGCGCCATGCTGGTGGTACGCGACGCATAACCAGCGGCCAACCAGCCAGACACCAAAAAGAACAGCGGCACGTGGAAGCTGTAGGCAAACAAGGTCATGTCATGCGGCACGCCCTTGGCATGGCAAAACACCACCAACAAGATCGCGATTGCCTTGGCCGCATCGATCCGCGGATCGCGCGCCTTCCCGCCGGCCGCAATCCGCACGCCGGAATCAGACGCGACCGACGACGACGCTGCCGCCGCCGAGCTCATCGCCCCGCTCCCGCAGGCAATGGCAACTGCGCGCCATCAACCGTTGGATCGTCCTTGATCGAAGCAGCGGAGACCGCGGACGCAGACCAGGTCGGACGCATATGCCACAGGCAGCCGCACACGAACCACCACAGCGCCGAGGTCTTGATCGAAAAGTAGCCGTTGGACACCAGCAGACTCAGCGCAAACGCGAAGATGGCCAGGTTCTTGAACAGCTGGCCTTCCTTGCTCGGCATCAGCAGCAGGAATGAATACGACAACAGGAACGCCAGCACCCCGACGATCGACTGCGACGCGATGAAGTACGAAATGCCGCTGTCGAAGTAACGGTAGGCCTGTGCAAAATCCAGCCCCAGCCAGGACTCGAACGACAGGTTGTTCATCGAGTAAACGGTGAAAAATATCCGGCCCATGGTGGTGTCCTGGTAGGCCGTGATCCCGGTGATCCACACCAGCAGCCACGCACTCATGATCACCAGCAAGAACACCAGAAACGCCAATCGCTGATCCAGGCGTTTCAATAGCGGCGTCAGCAACACCATCAGCACGCAGGTGCCCGCCGCCAATCGTCCATCCGAGGCGACGATCATGAAACCGATCAACCCCACCGACAGGATCAGCGCCGCCGGCCGCATCCAGCGCCAGAACACCAGCACGATGGCGGTAAAGAAGCAGATGTAATTGCCCATCGTCACCGGCTCGATGAACATCGAGGAGGCGCGCGGGAGATTGGAACCTGGCAGGAAGTTGCGTTCGCCCGGCCGCGTGGCGCTGACGAACAGGTTGCTGTCTTCGTTCCAGAACCCTTCGGCGCTCATGCCACGCGCGTTGACGAAGAAGCTCTTCGGGTTGACCAGGTCGCCGTAGGCCCTCGGCATTGCCAGTTCGAACGCGGCAACCAGCGAGACGATGATGGTCATGCGGATGAACAACTTGGGCACCGAGCCGGTATAGGCAGAGCCCAGCACCACAAACGCGAATACCACCAGGGCATCGCGAAAAAATTTCGGATCGATCTGCCAGTTCACCAGGAACCGCACGAACATCAGCAGGACGATCAATCCAAGCCCGCTGATGATCAGCGCAATGCGTTTACGGCTCAGCGAGCCCAGGCCCAGCAGGAAGCAGGCCGCGTAAATCATGAACTCGACGGCGTAGGTGATCACCGGGCGCACGGTGAACACGTTCGCATTGATCAGCGCCAGCACCAGGTTGTAGCCCACGCCGACCAGCAGCGTCAGTTCGATCAGCAGGTTATGCCAGCGAACGCGGGTTTCCTCGCTCATTCGGATCAGCATGCACACGCCTGCCTGAGAGGGGCGGCTGCACTGCAGCCGCCCGCGACGCCTGACGCGCCAGGTCGCACGCTCCCCGCCATCATCAGTACGCGGTCTTCTGTCCGAACACGCGCACTGCAGTCAGCACGATGATGCGGATATCCAGCCACAGCGACCAACGACGGATGTAGTCCAGGTCGTACTGGATACGCTTCTTCATCGTCCGCAGCTCCGGGGTTTCGCCACGGAAGCCATTGACCTGCGCCCAACCGGTGATGCCCGGCTTGACGTAATGGCGCTGCATGTAATGGTTGATCAGCTTTTCGTAGTGCGTGTTGTGCTGCGCGGCGTGCGGGCGCGGGCCCACGATCGACATGCTGCCACCCAGCACATTGAAGATCTGCGGCAACTCATCCAGGCTGCTGCGCCGCAGGAACGCACCGAAACGGGTAATACGGGTGTCGTTCTTGGTCGCCTGCTGGATGGTGGTGCCATGATCGTCATGCACGCGCATCGAGCGGAACTTGAACATGTAGAACTCGCGACCGCCCAGGCCGTGACGACGCTGGCGGAAGAACACCGGACCCGGCGAGCTCATCTTGACGCCGACCGCAATCGCAGCCATCAGCGGCCACAGGCCCATCAGCGCGATCACAGCCAGGATCTTGTCCTGCAGCGCCTTGGCAACCACGAAGTAATTGTCGCGATCGACACCGCCCTGACGCAGGTTGATCACCGGCGTATTGCCGATCTGCTCACCGGACTGGTTCAACAGACCGAAGTCGAACAGATCGGGCACCAGCTTCACGTTGATCGGATAACGGTCCAGACGCTGCAGCAGCTGCTTGATGTGGTCGCGCTCGCCCAGCGGCAGCGAAATCCACACCTGCTCGACCTGATTTTCCTTCAGGTAATCGATCAGTGCATCCGGTTCGCCCAGGCACGGCAGCGACTGGCGCTGTTCGGTCACGGCGATGTCGTACGGGGTACGGAAGTAGCCGACCAGGTTCATACCGACCCACGGATTGCGGCTCAGGTAATGATTGATCTTCATCACCGGATGGCGCAGACCAACCACCACCACGCGCTGGACGTCCACGCCCTGCGCACGCAGGTGGTTCAGGAAGCCGCGCAACAAGGTACGTGCCGCCACCAGCGACGCCAGGCCGCCAACGAACCAGAGGCCGATCCAGCCGCGCGAGACCTGCTCTCCAACCTGCACGATCAGCGCATGCACCGCAAACAGCGCAAACACGCCGCCGAAGGCACCGCCCAGCACCATCAGCTCGCTCAACAATCCGCGACCGCGCCAGCTGCGATACAGCGGAAACAGCGCAAAGCAGATCACCGAATACAACAGCGTGGTGGCGATTGCGACCCGATACGGCGCTGCCGGGACCCAGGAGCCGAACACGATGCGGTATGCGATCAGGCCCGACACGACCACCATGGTCAGGTCGAACACGCGCAGCACCAAGTCGGCTGCCGCCGAGTACTTGGACAACAATCGCGGCGAGGATGTCGTGTACGTCGCGCTACTCAAGTCTGCCAAAAGCATGGGGATGTCCTCCAAACTCGATACGGCGCATGCGGGGGAACATACGAATCGCACGCGAGCTTTCAATCATCTCCGTCGAGCGATCACCGCGGTAATACGTACCGACCCCAGATCACTCGACAGCCCTTTGTTTCAACAGAGACAAACTTTCAAAACGAGGGAGCCCGAAACATACGGGATCCGACTTTTTCTACGCTGAATCGGTTGTCACTTTAATTAACCACTGTTTTGCAACATCACGATGTCAGTTCAATCGTGTTTCCGGCCCGGTGCCCCGCAGGAAGTAACGCACAAGCGCCACAGCCAACCCAAGGAATACGCCAAAGATGAAGCCTAACGCGAGGTTCAATTTGAGTTTCGGCGAAGTCTTCGACGTAGGCACATCTGCAGTGTCGACGATGGTCACGTTGTTGGCGCCGACATTGCTCGCCACACCGATTTCCTTGTAGCGCTGCAGGAGCGCATCGTAGAGCTGACGGTTGGTATCGACGTCGCGCTTGAGCATGTTGTAGCGGATGCTGCGGCTCTGCAGGTCGAGTTCGTTGGTGCGCAGACCGGCAATGCGTTCGTTGAGCAATTGCTCCTGATGCACGGACGCGTCATAGGTCGCCTTGAGCGACTGGCGAACGTTGATGACCTCACCATTGATCTGACGGCGCGACTCTTCGATCTGCGCTTTGAGGCGCTGCATTTCCGGGTAATCCGGCTTGAAGGTCGACAGCTTCTGCTGATACTCACTGGTCAAGCGCACCTGCTCGCCGCGCAAGGTCTGGATCAGCGGGCTGCTCAACACCTGCGGCAACGACATCGCATCGCCGGTGGCGGCCTGACGCCAGGCGGCCTCGGCCTTGATGCGCGCATCCTGCGCCGACGCCAGCAACGCATTGAGGTCGGTCAGGTTCTGCGCCGGCAACGACGGCTTGTCGTCGCCTACGGAGACGATCTGCTCATCGGTCGAGTACGCAACCAACGTTTTTTCCGAGTCTTCCACCTTGTCGCGCAACTGCTCCAGACGCTCGGCAAGAAACTTGGTCGCAAACGAAGACGCCTTCATGCGGCGCTCCTGCGTGCTCACGATGAACACCTTCGGATAGGTGTTGGCAATCTTCGCCGCAAGCACCGGGTCCGGCGAATCGTAATTGACGTAGACCAGGCGCGAATTGAGGATCGGCTCGACCACCAGACCTGCCAGCAAGGTGTCGGTGAGGCTGCGCTCGATGATCGCCTGACGCGAGTCCACCGACTTGCCCGCTTCCGGATTCTTGGCGGCTGCCTTTTCCAGCGCATCTTCGACTTGCTGCTTGAACGCCGGCTCCTGATCGAGCTTGGCTTCGCGAATCACCGCACGTGCGAGCGAACGGCTCTGCAGCAGCTGGTACTGGGTCTGGTAGAAGTCGCGATCCTGCGGCGACTCGACCGGCATCAGGTTGTCGACGTTCACCACGTTGAGCGAATCGCGCTCGATCTGCAGCGTGCTGGTGGCGCGATACTTTTCCGGCATCAGGAAGGTGATCACCAGCGCCAGCAGCACAGCGGCGATCGTGATCAGGATGATCAGCCAGCGCTGCGACACCAGGGCACGCCAGTAGTCGAGCAAGCTGACGTCAGCCAGTTCGAGATGCCCATGACGCTGCGACGGCGAGGAACGATTGTCGGAATTCATACTCATCGGTAAGCGCGCCACACCATCACTAAGGGGGTCAGTTCCAGCATGGTGCGCAACCAGACGCGCGCATCCGAGCGATACACCACGACGATGTCGCCACCGTAGATTTCAGGGTCCGGATTGGCGCCCTTCTCGATCTCGGTCAGGTCGAAGCGCGCGATCATTTTCTGCCCGTTGACCATGCGGAACACGATGACATTGCCGCGGCTTGCCACAGTGCTGACGCCCTTGGCCTGTGCCACGGCCTGTTGCAACGTCAGATTGGCACCGATCACCGGGTAGATGCCGGGCTCGGTGACGGCGCCGGTCACGGTCACGCGACGGCCATTGGATTCCTGCACGAACACCGACACCTGCGGATTCTGCAGATAGCCGCCGCGGTAGCGATCGGCGACCAGCTTTTCCAGCTCGCCGACACCCATGCCGGCGGCGTTGACGTCGCCGATCAGCGGCAGCGAGATGTGGCCGTTCTGATCGATGCGGACCTGCCGTTCCAGGTCGTCGACCTGGAACACCTTGACCAGCAACAGGTCGCCTGGGGAGAGTCGATACTCGGGCTGCACCGCGGACATTGCCAACGGATCGGGAAGCGGCAATGACGACGCCATATTCTTCCCGGTGCTGCAAGCACCCAGGGCCATCGAGCAGATCAACGCCAGGCTGAGGCCTTGGCAGAATCGTCCGATCAGTTTCTTCATGCGTATGGCTGGCTGCCTCGGTTGGGTGGGACAGGAGCTCGCGCAGCATTCAACCGGCCAACGCGCCAGTACGAACGTACGACAGAGAAATTCATCCCAGAAACATCGGGATCACGAAAAGGTACAGCGTGTTGCACTGCACTATGGCACAGAACGATCGCATCGCAAGGCATGACACGCCATTTTTTTGACGGCGTTGGCCTATTGATTCAAGTTCGTCGTTGTCGCGTTAAAAAACCGTGATCCACGTTCTAATCTCAAGCTAATGATTTGGAACGTTTCCGGACACTTAGCATCGTTCCGTGACCCAAGTCCATAGCGAACTGGACCGAAATAAACGGGCACTTGTGCAAGGTTCATGCTGCACTGCGATATGCCGATCTACATAGTGAGCGACCGCTGCAGGGACACAAAAATGCAATGTTGCGACGCAACAAAAAAGCCCATGTCGGAAGGACATGGGCTCGATGTTTGGTCGGGGTAGCCGGATTTGAACCGACGACCACTAGTCCCCCAGACTAGTGCGCTACCAGGCTGCGCTATACCCCGAAGATGCTGCATCCCGTCGCGAGGACGGCCTGCGATTATAGCGGCTTTGCGAACCGTTTTCCTAGCGGCGAAGCAGCTGCAGGACTTCTTCCAGTTCCATGCGTACCTGCTTGATGATCTGGTTGCTCAGCGCCGACTCGCTTTTGGCGCCATCGCCTTCCAGCCGCAGACGCGCGCCGCCGATGGTGTAGCCCTGCTCGTAGAGCAGGCCACGGATCTGCCGGACCATCAGCACATCGTGGCGCTGGTAGTAGCGGCGGTTGCCGCGTCGCTTGACCGGCTCCAGGCTCGGAAATTCCGTTTCCCAGTACCGCAACACATGCGGCTTGACGTCGCACAGCTCGCTGACCTCACCGATGGTGAAATAGCGCTTGGCCGGAATCGGCGGTAGTTCGCGATTACTGCCCGGATCCAGCATAAGCCTCCACCCGTTCCTTGAGCTTTTGGCCAGGGCGGAAGGTCACCACCGTCCGGGCCGAGATCGGAATTTCCTCACCGGTCTTTGGATTGCGACCGGGCCGTTGATTCTTGCGCCGCAAATCGAAGTTGCCGAACCCCGACAGCTTCACCTGACGACCCTGCTCCAGCGCATCGCGTAGCACGTCGAAAAACGCGTCGACAAATTCCTTCGCCTCGCGCTTGTTCAGACCAACCTCGTCGAACAGACGTTCGGCCATCTCCGCTTTCGTCAATGCCATGCCAATCCCCTGGTTACCGCCTCAACTCCGGATCCGGGCGCGGTGCTCGCGCTCGATCACGGCCACCACATCGGTAACGACCGCATCCACGTCCCGGTCGGTGAGAGTGCGCGAGTTATCCTGCAAAATCAAGCCCATAGCCAGACTCTTGAAACCTGGCTCGACCCCCTGCCCGACGTACCGATCGAACAGCTGCACCTCGCGCAGCAACGGGCCGACCGTGGTCTGCACGCTGGCCGACAACGCCGCCCAACTCACCTCGTCCGGCACCAGGAAGGCCAGATCGCGGCGCACCGACGGGAACCGCGACAGCTCGCCGGCGCGCGGCAAGGCGCGCTGCACCAGCGGCGCAAGCTGCAGTTCGAACGCGATCACATCGACGTCGATTTCCAACGCCTTGGTCAGGCGGGGATGCACCTGGCCGATCCAGCCGATGCACACGCCATCGCGATAGATATCGGCCGACCGACCCGGATGCCCGAACGGCTGGGCGGAGGGATGAAACTCCAGCACCGCGCCGCTGGCCGCTGCCAAAGCGATCAGGTCGCCCTTCACATCATGAAAATCCACCTTGCGCGCGGGCTCGCCCCATTGCAACGCAAGCGCATCGCCACACACCGCGGCGGCGACATGCTGGGATTCCTGCGGGGCAGCGCCCGCCTGCGCGGAAGCCGCAAACACCTTGCCCAGCTCGAACAGCCGTACCCGCCCGGCCTGACGGGCAGCGTTGCGGCCCAGTGTCGCGACCAGGCCCGGCAGCAAGCGCGGACGCATGATGGCCAGCTCTGCACTGAGCGGATTGGCCAGCGGCACCAGGCCGTCGGTCAACTGCCAACGCTGCAGCAACGCCGCATCGACGAACGCGTAATTGATGGTCTCCTGCAGCTCGCGCGCCACCAGCTGGCGGCGCACCGTCAGCTCGTCGAGCTGGGTTTCGCTGGGCATCGCGATCCGGCTGGCACCGCCCGGCAGCGTGGTCGGTACGCGATCGTAGCCGTGGATGCGCGCCAGCTCTTCGATGAGGTCTTCTTCGATGGCGATATCGAACCGACGGCTCGGCGCAACGACCTGCCAGCCTTCGGAAACCGCATCGAGCTGCATGCCGAGCGCACTCAGAATGCGCACGACATCCGCGTCGTCGATGTGGATGCCGAGCACGCGCGCGATGCGTGCGCGACGCAGCAGAATGCGCGCGGGCTGCGGCAGATGCTCCGGCAGTTGCGCGTGTACCACCGGGCCCGGCGTACCGCCAGCCAGTTCCAGCACCAGACGCGTGGCTACCTCGATCGCCTGCGGCGGCAACGCCGGATCCACGCCGCGCTCGAAGCGATGGCCCGCATCGGTATGCAGGCCGAACTTGCGGCCACGGCCCATGATCGCGGCCGGATCGAAATACGCCGACTCAAGGAATACGTTGTGCGTTTTGTCGGTGACGCGCGTGTCCAGCCCGCCCATCAACCCAGCCAGCGCCACCGGGCGGCCGGCATCGGTGATGGTCAGGAAACTGTCGTCCAGCGTGACCTCACGCCCATCCAGCAGCGCCAGCTGCTCGCCACTGCGCGAGCGACGCACCCCGATCGGCCCCTGCAAGGTGTCCAGATCGAAGGCATGCATCGGCTGACCGAGCTCCAGCATCACGTACTGGGTGATATCCACCAGCAGCGAGACCGGACGCACGCCGCTGCGACGCAGACGCTCGGCCAGCCACACCGGGGTCTTCGCCAGCGGGTCGATGCCTTCAATCACCCGCCCGCAGTAGCGCGGCGCTTCCTTGCCGGCCTCCAGCTCAACCGCCAGAGTCCGCGTGGACACCGGCGGCACCGCACCGGCGTCGAAGGCCACCACTTCGCTGGCGCATGCTGCAGCCACGTCGAACGCAATGCCACGCACGCTGAAACAGTCGGCGCGATTGGGGGTGAGCTTGATTTCGATGCTGGCATCCGGCAAACCCAGATACTCCGCAAGGGCTTGACCCACCGGCGCATCGTCCGGCAACTCGAACAGGCCGGACGCATCGCTATCCAGGCCCAGCTCCTTGGCCGAGCACAACATGCCGTTGGATGGCACGCCGCGCAGCTTGGCGGCCTTGATGGTCAGCTCGCCGATCTGCGCGCCGACCAGCGCCAACGGCGCCACCAGGCCGGCACGCGCATTGGGCGCACCACACACGATCTGCAGCAATTCGCCCTGCCCCGCATCGACACTGCACACCTGCAGGCGATCGGCTTCCGGATGCCGCACGGCCTCGACGATACGCGCCACCACTACCTGACCAAGCGCCTCACCCAACGGCGTGACGTCTTCGACTTCCAGACCGATCGCCGTCAGCGTGGCGGCAAGTTGCTCGCGCGAGGCCTGGATCGGAACGTGGCTACGCAGCCAATTTTCAGAGAATTTCATGAGGAGCCGGGAATGGAGAATAGGGAATCGGGAATCGCAACAGCGGGAGGTCTTCGGAGATTTGGAAGGTGGGCTAGGAGCGCGCTTGGCTGCTCCGATGCTCCACTCCCGATTCCCGATTCCCCGCCTTCAAGCAAACTGCCTGAGAAACCGCACGTCGTTTTCGAAGAACGCGCGCAGGTCGTTGACGCCGTAGCGCAGCATCGCAAAACGCTCCACGCCCAGACCGAACGCAAAGCCGGTGTAGCGCTCCGGGTCGATGCCGACGCTGCGCAACACATTCGGGTGCACCATGCCGCAGCCCAGTACTTCCAGCCAACGCGTGCTGCCGTCGGGCTGCTGCCAGGCGATGTCCACCTCGGCACCCGGCTCCACGAACGGGAAATAGCTGGGGCGAAAACGCATTTCAAAATCGCGCTCGAAGAACGCACGCACGAACTCGGACAAGGTGCCCTTGAGATCGGCGAAATTCGAGTGCTCGTCCACCAGCAGGCCTTCGACCTGATGGAACATCGGCGAGTGGGTCTGATCAGAATCGGAGCGATACACCTTGCCGGCCGCAATCATGCGCAGCGGTGGTTTGTGCGCATCCATGTAGCGCACCTGCACACCGGATGTATGCGTGCGCAGCAGGCGACCGTCGCCGAAATAAAACGTGTCGTGCATCGCGCGCGCCGGATGATGCGGCGGAAAATTCAGTGCTTCGAAGTTGTGCCAGTCGTCCTCGATTTCCGGACCATCGGACAACTCGTAACCCAGCCGCGCAAAAATCTCGACAATGCGCTCGAGCGTGCGCGTCACCGGATGCAGGCCGCCGCGCTCGCCACGGCGGCCCGGCAAAGTGACATCGATGCGCTCGCCGGCAAGACGTGCGTCCAGTGCAGCGGTTTCCAGGGTCGTTTTGCGCTCCGACAACGCTGCGCTCAGCGTATCTCGGGTCTGGTTGATCGCCTCGCCCGCGGCCTTGCGTTGCTCGGCCGGCAGCGTGCCGAGCTGCTTGAGCTGGGCGGTGATGCTGCCACTCTTGCCCAGCAAGGCGACCCGCAAGGCTTCCAGTTGGTCCGGTGTCTGCGCGGCGGCGACATCGGCCAGCGCGCGCTCGGTCAGGGATTGAATCTCACTCATTGCACTCGCGCCTCAACTACTCAGCCGAACGGTGTTTCCGGATGCACCGGAATGCATGACCACTCACTATGCTGCCAGCCCCTTGCATCAATCGAAGCCGGCAGCCCAAAACGCAAAAGGGGAAGGACTCGCGCCCTTCCCCCTGCATATCTGCGTTCCCTCGCCGACATCTGCACACGCATGTGCCGATGTCGCGATGACTACCCCTTCAAAAGTCCGCACATGGATGTGCGGGCTCTTGCGAGGGACTCGCACCTACTCTGTGCGAGCTCTTACGAGGGACTCGCACTTATGCCGCCAGCGCGCCCTTTGCCTTCTCGGCCAGCGCGGCAAAGCCGGCGGCGTCGTGCACAGCGATATCAGCCAGCACCTTGCGGTCCAGGGTGATGCCAGCCTTGAGCATGCCATTCATGAAACGGCTGTAGCTCAGACCATTGATGCGGGCAGCCGCATTGATGCGGGTGATCCAAAGCGCACGGAACACGCGCTTCTTCTGCTTACGGCCAATGTAGGCGTACTGCTGTGCCTTGATGACCGCCTGCTTTGCAACGCGGAAAACCTTACGACGGGCGTTGTAGTAGCCCTTCGCCAGATTCAGAATTTTCTTGTGGCGGCGGCGCGCCTGCACACCACGCTTTACTCGTGCCATGGTTCAGTCCTCAGAGATAGGGAAGCATACGATCGAGACGGCCTGCGTCCTCGGGACGGACGTGGTTCGTCTGCCGCAAGTTGCGCTTCCGCTTGGTCGCTTTCTTCGTGAGGATGTGGCTACGGTTTGCGTGGCCGCACTTGTACTTGCCGGAGGCGGTCTTGCGGAAACGCTTGGCCGCCGCCCGGTTGGTCTTGATCTTGGGCATTGCAATGTCCTTGATGGTGTTTTGTCACTGACACGGGCGGCAGTCTTGCGACCACGCTTTCCATCCTTGCCCTTGCCTGCTTGTAAGTCCTTGATCGAACACGATCCGGACAGGTCCTGTGCCGCTTGCGCGGCTCCCGGCAAAACCGGGCCGCGCAGTCTACCCGTTGCCGGGAATTCTTGCAAATAGACAGATTCGCCGCCTTGACGAACCCCGTCGGGGCCCGTCGCGGCGCGGAATCAGATCTTCTTCTTAGGCGCGATCATCATGACCATCTGACGCCCTTCCAGGCGCGGACGGGACTCGATGACGATGTCTTCGCCCAAGTCGGCCTCGATGCGTGCCGCCATCTCGCGACCCAGTTCCTGGTGGCTCATTTCGCGGCCACGGAAACGGATGTTGACCTTGACCTTGTCACCCTCTTCCAGGAAGCGACGCATGTTGCGCAGCTTGATCTGGTAGTCGCCCTCGTCCGTGACCGGACGGAACTTGAGTTCCTTGATCTCGACCTGCTTGGTCTTCTTCTTGGCCTCGTTGGCCTTTTTCTGCTGCTCGAACTTGAACTTGCCGAAATCCATGATCTTGCAGACCGGCGGATCGGCCTGCGGCTGGATTTCGACCAGATCCAGGCCTTCTTCCTCGGCCTTGGCGAGCGCTTCGTCGCGCGACAACACGCCGACCATCTCACCGTCACTGCCGATCACGCGGACGCGCGGCACACGGATTTCTTGGTTCTTGCGGTTCTGTTTGTTGTCAGGGGTACTGATATTGCAATCTCCCAGGGGAATCGAACCGGCGCATCCGGATCATCCAGACCGGCCGGGGTTGGCTCACGCTGCCTGCTCTGCCTGCAGGCGTTCGATGAAGGCAGAGACCGTCATGGTCCCGAGGTCCTCCCCCGAACGCGTCCGCACGGCGACTGCGCCATTTTCCTTCTCGCGGTCACCGACGACGAGCAGGTACGGCACGCGTTGCAGCGTATGCTCGCGAATCTTATAACCGATCTTCTCATTACGCAAATCGGCGTTGACACGGAAGCCTTGATTTGCAAGGGTTTTCCGAACCGAGTCCACATATTCGGCCTGAGCGTCGGTGATATTGGCGACAACGACCTGGACCGGAGCCAGCCAGGACGGGAACGCGCCGGCGTGATGTTCGATCAAAATGCCGATAAAACGCTCCATCGAACCGACGATGGCCCGGTGCAGCATCACCGGGTGCTTCTTCTGGCTGTGCTCGTCCACATACTCGGCGCCGAGGCGGCCCGGCATCATGAAATCGACCTGCATCGTGCCCAGCTGCCAGGTGCGGCCGATGGCGTCCTTGAGGTGGTATTCGATCTTGGGGCCATAGAAGGCGCCCTCACCCGGCAGCTCCTGCCACTCCACACCGCACACGCCCAGCGCGCTGCGTAGCGCGGCTTCGGCCTTGTCCCAGGTGATGTCGTCGCCCAGACGTTTTTCCGGGCGCAGCGCGATCTTGATCTCGATGTCGTCGAAGCCGAACGCGGTGTAGACCGCCAATGCCTGCTGATGGAAGGCAGTGACTTCGGCTTCGATCTGCGATTCCAGGCAGAACACGTGGCCGTCGTCCTGGGTGAACCCGCGCACGCGCAGGATGCCGTGCAGCGCGCCGGAGGGCTCGTTGCGGTGGCAGGCGCCGAATTCGCCGTAACGGATCGGCAGATCGCGGTAGCTGTGCAGGCCCTGGTTGAATACCTGCACGTGGCCGGGGCAGTTCATCGGCTTGACCGCGTAGGTGCGCTTCTCCGACTCGGTGAAAAACATCGCGTCCTGGTAGTTGTCCCAGTGGCCGGACTTCTGCCACAGCGATACGTCCAGGATCTGCGGGCAGCGCACTTCGCCGTAGCCGCTATCGCGGTAGACCTTGCGCATGTATTGCTCGACCACCTGCCACAGCGACCAGCCCTTGGGGTGCCAGAACACCAGACCCGGGGCTTCTTCCTGCAGATGGAACAGATCCTGCGCCTTGCCGATGCGGCGATGGTCGCGCTTATCGGCCTCTTCCATGCGCAGGATGTAGGCATCGAGCTGCTTCTTGTCGGCCCAGGCGGTGCCGTAGATGCGCTGCAACTGCTCGTTCTTGGCATCGCCGCGCCAGTAGGCGCCAGAAATGCGGGTCAGCTTGAAGGCCTTGAGGAAGCGCGTATTGGGCACATGCGGGCCGCGGCACATGTCCACGTATTCCTGGTGGTAGTACAGACCCATCGCGGTGATGTCGTCGGACATGTCCTCGATCAGGCGCAGCTTGTACTCCTCGCCGCGCTGGGCGAACACCTCGATCACTTCCGCGCGCGGGGTGACCTTCTTGATCACCTCGTAATCCTGCGCGATCAGCTCCTGCATGCGCTGCTCGATCGCCGCCATGTCGTCCGGCGTGAATGGGCGCTCGCTGTAGATGTCGTAATAGAAGCCTTCGGCGATGACCGGGCCGATTACCATCTTGACGTCCGGATACAGCTGTTTGACCGCATGCCCGACCAGATGCGCGCACGAGTGGCGGATGATCTCCACGCCTTCGGCGTCCTTGGCGGTGATGATGCGCAGGCTGGCGTCATGGTCGATGACGTCGCTGGCATCGACCAGCTGGCCGTCCACCTGACCGGCGATGGTGGCCTTGGCCAGCCCGGCGCCGATCGACTGGGCGACCTGCATCACCGAGACGGGGGATTCGAATTCGCGGCGGCTGCCGTCGGGGAGCGTGATGTTGATCATGGGCAAGAATGAGGTCTGGGCTGGCTGCAGCGGTGAGCTGCCATGAGAGATCTGCCCACTGCTGGACAGGCTCGGAAAGAGCGTACGAGACGTGCTGCGCGGGACAACGGCACGCGGGCGCTGGCTGCGCTGGGGCCGGTCCGGATCAACGGTGGGCGGTGATAGTGCTCATGTCGCACGCTGGGCCGGCGCGGAGCGCGGGCCACCTTCTCGCAAGGGGTCTTGGACGTGAATGGTAAACCAATCAGGCGGCCACTGCGCAGTGCGGCACGCCGCCGCCGGGCGCGTGGCATGATGCCGGCCACTTGTCCTGTCCGTTGCCGACCATGATCATCAAGGGTAAAGCCACCTCGCTGGATATCGCCTACCTGGCCGGTGTGTCGCAGCCGACCGTCTCGCGCGCGTTGCGCGGCAGCCCGATGGTCAACGAGGAAACGCGCAAGCGGATTCTGCGTATCGCGCATGAGCTGAACTACAAGGTCGACAAGAACGCCTCCTCGCTGCGGCTGCGCAACGCCGGCACGCTGGCGCTGCTGTTCTTCGAAGACCCCACCGCCGACGATTCGCTGATCAACCCGTTCTTCCACTCGATGCTGGGCTCGATCACGCGCGCCTGCGCGCTGCAGGGTTATGACCTGCTGGTGTCGTTCCAGCAGCTGTCCAAGGACTGGCAGGCCGATTACGAAGACAGCAACAAGGCCGACGGCATTATTTTGCTGGGCTATGGCGATTATCAGGAATCGCGCCAGCGGCTGCAGTTGCTGGTGGAGCAAGGCACGCACTTCGTGCGCTGGGGCGCGGCATTGCCGGGCCAGCCGGGCATTTCCATCGGCAGCGACAATTATCAGGGCGGGCTGGACATCACCGAGCACCTGTTGGCGCAGGGGTGCCGACGCATTGCGTTTCTTGGCCACGCGTCCAATCACTACCCCGAATTCGAAGAGCGCTACCGGGGCCACGTGGCGGCGCTGGCGCAGCAGGATCTGGTCGCCGATGCCGCGCTGCAGTTCGATGCGATCACCACCGAATCGTCGGGGCATGCGGCATGCCTGGCGCTGCTGGAGAGCGGCAAGGCGTTCGATGCGGTGTGTGCGGCCAGCGACCTGATTGCGATCGGTGCGATGCGCGCGTTGCGCGAACGCGGTTTACGCGTGCCGCAGGACGTGGCGATCAGCGGCTTCGACGATATTGCGTTGGCCGCATCGGTTGCGCCGGCCCTGTCTACCGTGCAACAGGACACCAAGCAGGCCGGCGCGTTGTTGGTGGAAAGCCTGGTCGCGCTGATCCGTGGCGAAGCGGCGCAGAGCCGCACGATCCCGGTGCGGCTGGCATTACGCGATTCTTCGCGCAGCAGCGGGTTGCAGCCACCGCTGGGCTGGTCGCCGGCCGCGGCGGCGGAAACCGGCGATGGCGGGCGTGGGCGAGCCGCTGATGTGCCTGGGACGCGTTGAGGATTCGGGATTCGGGATTCGGGAATCGGGAATCGGGAATCGGGAATCGGGAATCGTTAGAGCATGCACGACGGGCTGCGATAGTGGCGGCAGACCATTGCTGCCTCGTAGGAGCGCACCCGGGCGCGACGAGGCGTTACCGATCAATTCCCATCGCGCCCGCGTGCGCTCCTACCTGTTGCGAGCGTCGCGGACGGCTTGATCGGCCATCTGGGCGTCGAGTTGTTTGCGTAGTGCAGGGTCGGTGATCGGCGCATCCGAGAGCAAGACGCGTAGACCATGCGCCGGCACCGGAAGCCGCAGGTGCCGCTGCACCGGCACCTGCTCGCCACTCATCGCATCACGCCACGTGCCCGGCTGCAGAAAGCGCGTCACTTTGATGTTTGCAGCCGCATCGCCCTTGTTGAGCAACACCAGGGCGGTCTGGCTGGTTCCTGCGTGCTGATAGACGCGAAAAAAAGCAGCCTGGTTGCCGCGCAACATTACGTCGACCTGCACGCCGCGCTGCAGCGCGGGCGTCTCACGGCGCACGCGGGCGATCTGTTTCAGCGGGCCGAAGATCGGGCTTTGCGGTGCTGCTTTAATGCGCTCGACGCCGAAGTAATTGCGATTGCCCGCATGCTCCGCCCGCCCACGCATGAAGCCGATTTCCGAGCCGTAATAGATCACCGGGATGCCGCGCGCGGTGAACAACCAGTTGTGCGCATCGATAAAGTCGGTGTCGCTGGCATCCAGACGCGCCATGTCGTGGTTGTCGTAGAAGCTCATCAGCTCGTACGGGTTCGCATACGGCCCCTGACGCAGAAACAACGGTTTGGCGAGCTGTTCGAAACCCTCTTGCGCGTGGCCGAAGACTGCCGAAAGCTGCTGCTTCAACGGGAAATCCAGCACGCTTACGCCTGCGTTGCGTGCCCAGGTGTGGCCGGCAATCTTGTCGGCGTTGTAATCGAACGCCTCGCCCAACATGAAAAATCCCGGCCGTTTTTCGCGGATGCGCGCAACGAAGGCATGCCAGAAGCGGTCCGGCATCCAGCCGATGGTGTCGATACGGAATGCATCGGCACCCTGCTCCATCCATTGCAGATACGCGCCGGCCAGGTAATCGAGCACCGCCGGGTTGTTCTCGTTGAGGTCGGACAATTCCGCCAGACCGCCACCGGTGTTGTAGAAGGCGTGCAATGGGTTGTGCTGCGGATCCAGCTGCGCCGGCGGCAGATTCTGGTGATCGGCAACCAAGCGACCACTGGCATCGTAGAGCTTGCCGAAACCGGGCTGCGCCACCGGCATGGTGTAGGCCGGCGAGCCGTGATTACCCACGATATCCAGCACCACCTTCAGCTTGTTGGCGTGCATGGCGCGGGTGAAGCCGGCAAAGTCCAGTCCCGGGCTGGGGAGATGCTCGTCCAGCGTGTAGAAGTTGACACCCCAGTAACCGTGATAGCCGGTCTTGCCGTGGTCGCTGAGCGTGCTGCCGCAGGTGATCGGCTTGCCGCCGGTAAATGCCTGGTCCGGGTTGTCGACGATCGGCGTGATCCACACCGCACCGAAACCAAGGTCGCGAATGTAGTCGGCCTGCTCGACGATGCCTTTGAAATCACCGCCCAGGTAGCCGATGTTGTCGTCGCTACCATCGGCGCACGGGGTGGGCACATCGAAGGTACGCTGCGCACCGCCCTGCTCGCGCTGATCGTTGCCGGTATCGCCGTTGACGAAGCGGTCGGTGACCACGAAATACACCGCATCGGCGGCGAACGGCTCCAGGGTGCCGTAATACTCCCTGGAAGCAGGCGCGGCGAGCGCCACGCCCGCATACATCGTCAATGCCAGATAGATCGCACTACGCATCACTGCCCTCCCGAGGCGACGGGGACCCGCACCACGCATACGCCTGCAATCAACAGGCTGAGCCCGCCAATGGCCAATGCATAGATTGGCTGGCCACCCAACCAGACGCGGAGCACAAAGCCCAGCGCGCTGGCAGCGACCAACTGCGGAATCACGATAAAGAAATTAAAGATGCCCATGTACACGCCCATCTTGGCGGCGGGCACGCTGTCGGACAGCAAGGCGTACGGCAGTGAGAGAATCGATGCCCAGGCAAAACCGACGCCCAGCATGGACAGCAGCAACCATTGCGGGTCACGAATCACTAACATCGACAGCAACCCCGCAGCACCCAGCCACAGGTTGCACAGGTGGCTCCAGCGCAGGCCAATCGCACGCACCAGCAAAGGAATGATCAACGCTGCCAGCGCTGCAAATCCGTTGTAGGCGCCAAACAGCACACCCACCCAGTTCGCACCATCGTTATAGGCTGCCGAGACCGTATCGGTCGCGCCGAAGTGCACCTGCGTCACCGCTGCGGTGGTGTAGATCCACATCGCAAACAGCGCAAACCACGAGAAAAACTGCACCCAGGCCAGGCGTCGCATGGTCATCGGCATGCTGCGCAAGTCCTGCACAATGACGACCAGCATGCTGGTGCCCGGCAGTACACGCGTCAACGCGAGCAACGCGCCATAGGCGATGCACAGGCCGGCCAGCACATACAGCATGCGATCACCGTGCTGCCAGGCGATGGCCGCAGCAAGCACGACGCCAGCAACGCACCACGCTGCGCTTGATGCCTGCGACGGCAGCGCACCGCTGCCCATTTGCGTTGCAGCGGGCGGGTGCGCGTCGTCGAAGCTCGCCAGCTGCGCGGGGCTGTATTCGCGGGTGCGTAGCACCGTCCATGCGATCGACAGGAACAACACCGCCGCACCCAGGTAGAACGCGTAGCGCACGCTTTCCGGCAGCTGCCCCGGCGGTGCGGTATTGGCAACGCCCCAGCGCGTGAGCAGCCACGGCAGAAAGCTCGCCACGATCGCACCAACACCGATGAAAAAGCTTTGCATCGCATAGCCGGTAGGCCGCTGCGCGGGTGGCAGCTGGTCGCCCACCAGTGCGCGGAATGGCTCCATCGAAATATTGATCGATGCATCCAGCACCCATAGCGTGCCGGCAGCAATCCACAGCACTGGCGCGTTGGGCATCACCAACAGCGCCAGCGTGGTAAACACCGCACCCACCATGAAATACGGGCGCCGACGGCCCCAGGGCGTCCAGGTGCGATCGGACAGATAGCCGATGATGGGCTGCACGATCAGCCCGGTGAGCGGTGCAGCGATCCACAACCCCGGTACATCGTCGACCTGCGCGCCCAGGGTCTGGAAGATGCGGCTGGCATTGGCGTTCTGCAGCGCGAACCCGAACTGGATGCCGAGAAAGCCGAAGCACATGTTCCAGATCTGCCAGAAGCTCAGGCGTGGTTTGGCGGTCATTGCGCTGTCTCCACGATGGCTGCCGGCCCCACGATCAACGCGCTGATCTGCGACGTATTGACCACTCCATCGCGACCGCCACGGCCGCCGTTGTACTGCGCAAAATGCTTCAACGCGCTCATGTTAAAACCATCGTCCAGCCGAAACGCACAGGCCTGCCCCGCTACCACATCGAAGCTCGCCTGCGTGGAGATCTGCTCGCCCACGCTATGCGGCATCACGATGACATGCGATTGCGCAGATTTCCCTGGGCATTCCAGCACCAGCTGCTTCACTGCGGCAGTGACGCCGGTGTTGATCGGGCCATTGTCGTTGCGATAGCGCAGCGACACGCGATGCTGGCCGCTACGCGACGGCTGCCACGTCCAAGCTTGGCTGCCGCGCAGTTCCTGCGCCGGACCAAGCGTCAACGAAGGACTGTGCAGCGATTCGAGACCCTCCACACGCCGGGTCAGGCTGAGCACATGCAACACGCCGTCATCGGCAAGATCACAATGTTCACTGGCGTCCAACGCACGGCCATCCATGTATAGCGTCGTGCCTGCGGGAATGGCGATACGGTTACCGCCGCCCCGCCGTTGCGCAACCGGCATCGCTGGCGTTTGCGGTGCAAACACCTGCACCGGCTGCGGCGGCGCAGCCAGATCGGCCTTTCGACCGACCAACTGCACCTGCGTAGTCTGGCCCCGCTGAGTGACACCGCCGGCCACCAGCAAGTCGCCTTCTTCGTTTGTCGGGCGAAGCAACTCGTACCGACGTGTGCCCTGCTCCAGCAGGATCCGCTCGCGGTCGCCGAACAGCAGCGGCAGCAGGCTGCGCGGCAATTTCGGGGCAACGCTGCCATCGGCAGACACGCCGAACACGCCGTCCAGCACCGCAGAAAGATAGCCGGCAACCGACCACAGCTGACGCGGCGAATTCACCACCGGGCCACTGCGCACGCCATCTTCCACATGCACGGCCAGGCTCTGCATCTCGTAGTTTTCCATGTTGGAGCCGGCCAGCGCGCTACCGCGCATCAGCGATTGCAGCTCCAAGGCAATGCGCGGCGCATCGTCCAGCGCACGCGCCGCGCGCAAGGCATAGGCACTGACGAATGGCCAGATGGCGCGATTGTGATAAATCGGCTGCGCCGCTTCCTGCGGCCACACCACCGGGCTGCCTCCGGCAACCACCGGATAATTGCGCAGCGCGGTGCGTGCGCGCTCTGCGGGAAACACATCAGCCAGCACGCCCAACGAGACGCCCAGCAGATCGACCTTGGCATAGCGCACCGGATGCGCCGCCGTGCCGAGATAACTCACATACTGGCTGCTGCCTGCATCCCAGAAGCGTGCATCGATGGTCTGACGCAATGCATCGGCCCACTGTGCGTAGTCGGCAGCGCGTGCGTCGCCATGCTGGCGTGCCAGCTGCTCGGCCAAGCGCAGCGCCTGGTAATGCAACACGTTGGTCGATAGCGCGAACGACTCGGCGATGAAGACCACGTTCTCCCGCGTCCAGTCCGGATAGGTTTGCTCGCGCCAATCCAGAAACGAGGTTTCGCCACGGTAGAGGCCGATCTGCGCATCGAATACCGCATCGCGGTCCTGCGCGATCGTCGCCTGCAGCGCCTGCCAGACGTCTTCAGCAAACTGTGTGTCGTCCAGCAATCCACGTGCGGCCAGAAACCACACCACGCGGTCGCTACTGATCGGCCAGCTGCCACCGGAGCCGGTGTCCTGCGCCACGAACACGCCAGGGGTCTTCCCGTCGCGTGCGGCCGACAGCTTGAAGCGCAACGCATTGCGTGTGCGCTCCGGTTCCAGCCGCGCCAACGCCAGATCGGCGGCAAAACTGACATCGCGCGTCCACACATATGGCCAGCGTTCGCCGGTCTCGAAGCAGTTGCACGGCACCGGCTTGCCGGCGTTGAAGGCCGGATCGCGGATCGCATCGACACGGTCGTCGGCCATCTCCTGCTGCGCCAACGCAAACAAGGCGTCGAACATCGGGCTGGCGGTGTGCGTGCGCATCGGCTGTGCGGCAATGCGGCGCTCGCGCTGCGGCCAGCGCAACACAAAGCTCCCATCGTCCAGCGCCTGCGCATGTGCGCGGCGCCCCTGAAATTCCAACTCGTCGGCCAATACCGGCGAGCTTGCCGCAACGCCGAGCGTTGCAGCCATGCAGATCATCTTCAGCATCGAAGCGGCGAGACGGCTGGTGCCGTCGGCCTTCCTCCCTCGTTGCACGCGTTGTGGTGCGCGGCACAGGCGTGCCACGGTCGCGGACCCTCCCAGGTGCCGTACGCCATGGTAGACGCGCACCCTGCCCTGACGCATCACTGCATACGTATTCATGGCGGCAACGAGCGCACAGCACGGCGCTTGCACGGTGTGCCGCTGCATAGTCGCCGCCTCTGCAACGGTCGCCTTGGGAGGGGATATGCCGCTGTCTTTACGTCGAGCACGCTCGACATTCGGCGCCGCTTGGATCGCGCGGCTGCTGGTTCTGACCTGCCTCGGCAGTCTTGCCGCGATGGCGCACGCCGAGGTCACCACCATCGACGTGGCGTCGCCCGGCAAGGTCTTGCAGGTAAGCCTGGACCTAGACGGCGGCACGCCGTACTACCGTGTGCAGCGGCTGGGACAGCCGGTCGTACAGCGCTCACGGCTGGGCTTTACCTTGCGCGACGGCCGCCTGGACCGCGGGTTGGTGGTGCGTTCGCAGTCACGCCAGACCCATGACGACACCTGGGAGCAACCCTGGGGCGAAACACGCCTGGTGCGCAATCATTACAACGAACTACGCGTCAGCCTGGCCGAACGCGATGGTGCGCAGCGCAGCTTCGAGGTGATCTTTCGCGTTTACGACGACGGCGTGGGGCTTCGCTACCACTTCCCGCAGCAAGCCGGATTGCGTGAAGCGATCATCGACGAGGAAGTCACTGAGTTCGCCATCGCACAGCCGGCCGAAGCATGGTGGATTCCCGCAGGCGAGCCGATCCACTACGAGTATCTGTATCGGCGCACGCCGTTGAATCAGGTCGCACTGGCGCATACGCCACTGACGCTGCGCACCGACAGCGGGCTGCACATTGCCCTGCACGAAGCGGCGTTGGTGGACTACGCCGGCATGTGGCTACGTCGCACCGACGACCAGCGCCTGCGCGCGCAGTTGTCGCCGGCCGCCGAAGGCTGGAAGGTGCGCCGCAGCCTGCCGTTCGATACGCCGTGGCGCACGCTGCAGATCGCCGATCAGGCCACCGGCCTGGTGGAATCCAACCTGATCCTCAACCTCAACGAACCCAATGTGCTGGGCGCGGTGGACTGGGTCAAACCCTCCAAATATGTCGGTGTGTGGTGGTCGATGCATCTCAACCAACAGACCTGGGCCACCGGACCCAAACATGCGGCCACCACCGCCACGACCAAGCGCTATATCGACTTCGCCGCCGCACATGGATTTCGCGGCGTGCTGGTGGAAGGCTGGAACCCGGGCTGGGACGGCGAATGGTTCGGCAACGGCGGTAGCTTCGATTTCACAAAATCCACGCCGGATTTCGACCTGCCCGCACTGAGCACGTACGCCGCAGCCAAAGGCGTGCATTTGATCGGCCATCATGAAACGGGATGCGCAGTGGACCATTACGAAGACCAGATCGCCGAGGCGATGGACTTGTACGCACGCTTCGGCGTGGACTCGGTGAAGACCGGCTATGTCTGCGACGACGGCCAGGTGGAGCGACGCAACCCTGCGGGCGGTGCACCGTTGCGCGAGTGGCACGACGGCCAATGGATGGCGCGCCATCATCTGCGCGTGGTGCGCGAGGCGGCCGAGCGGCATATCGCAGTCAATGCGCACGAGCCGATCAAGGACACCGGCCTGCGCCGCACCTATCCCAACTGGATCTCGCGCGAAGGCGCGCGCGGTATGGAATACAACGCCTGGGGCCAGCCACCCAATCCGCCGGAACACGAGGTCAACCTGGTGTTTACGCGCCTGCTCGCCGGGCCGATGGACTACACGCCGGGCATCGTTAGCCTGAAGGGCCGCAACGGCCAGGCCATTCCCAGCACGCTGGCGCGGCAGCTCGCGCTGTATGTGACGCTGTATAGCCCGATCCAGATGGCCGCCGATCTGCCTGAGCATTATCTGCAGCATCGCGACGCGTTCCGCTTCATCGAAGACGTGGCGGTGGACTGGGACCAGACCCGCGCATTGAATGGCGAAGTGGGCGACTACGTGACCATCGCGCGCAAGGATCGGCATAGCCGCGAATGGTTCCTGGGCAGCATCACCGACGAACACGGCCGCCTGCTGCAGGTGCCGCTGGGTTTTCTCGAACCCGGCGTGCGTTACACCGCGCAGATCTACCGCGATGGCGACGGCGCCGATTACCTGAGCAACCCGTTCGCCTTTGTGCGCGAAGAGCGCCAGGTCGGCAGCAGCGACACCCTCGAACTGCGCCTGGCCCCTGGTGGCGGACAGGCGATCCGCTTCGTCCCAATGGATGGCAAGCGTTGAGTGATGCATCGCAGCACGCTGCGGTGCCGCCGACGCCAGTGAGTGCATCGCGCCGCCGCACCCCATCATCGCCGCAGGTCGTGCATCGCGCCCATGCGTGATCTGTGGCAGCAGCTTCATACGCTGGATGCCTTGCGTGGAATCGATTTCATTGCGGTTGTGCGGGTTGAATACGTATGCAGCACCCGTTTGCATGCGGGTGCGGTGTCTACCATACGTTGCAGTCGTGACGTCCGTCCGGGCGCGCGACGCATGACATCCAGGCGTCTGCCGGATCAAAAAATCAAAGAACAACATGTACCTGGGAGGGGAAAATGTTGAAGCACAAGCGCTCTGCGCTGAGTATCGCCCTGGCCGTTGCCATGGCACCGACGCTGGCTGCCGCGCAGTCGGCAACGCCTGCACAAGCCACCGCCACCGAACAAACCGCATCCAATCAACAGAACGGCGCAGTCACCGAGTTGGACAAGGTCCAGGTCACCGGCCTGCGGCGCGCGATCGAAGGCGCCATCTCGGTCAAACGCGACTCCACCTCGATCGTGGAAGCCATTTCGGCCGAAGACATCGGCCGCCTGCCCGACGTCAGCATCGCCGAATCGCTCGCGCGCCTGCCTGGCCTGGCCGCGCAGCGGGTGGCCGGTCGCGCGCAAGTCATCAGCGTACGCGGCCTGTCGCCGGACTTCTCCACCACCCTGCTCAATGGCCGCGAAGTGGTCAGCACCGGCGATAACCGCAGCGTGGAATTCGACCAGTATCCGTCCGAGCTGGTCAGCGGCGTCACCGTCTACAAGACCCCTGACGCTGGTTTGGTTGGCCAGGGCCTGTCGGGCACCGTCGACATGCAGACCGCGCGCCCGCTGAGCTACAACGAGCGGGTGATCGCCATCGGTGGCCGCTATCAGCGCAACTCGCTGGGCAAGGCTGCCAACGTCGACCCTTACGGCAACCGCTTCAACGTCAGTTACATCGACCAGTTCGCCGACCGCACCATCGGCCTGACCATCGGCTACGCCCACACCGACATGCCGATCCAGGAAAACCAGGTGGGCCTGTACGAGCCGTGGCAGCAGGTCGACGCACAGCGTCAACGCCCCGGCGTGGCCGACGGCGTGTATTTCTCCGACGGTATCAAGGCGCTGCGCCGCACCGGTAATCAGAAGCGCGATGGCGTCATGGCCACGCTGCAATATCGCCCGTCCAACGCCTGGACCAGCACGCTCGACGCCTTCCACACCAAAGCCGAGCAGATCGACACGGCCAACCAGTTCGAGCTCAACCTGAGCAACTACAACGGCGGCTACACGCCGGGCCTGAACATCACCGACGTGCGCGTCAACGACAACAACAGCTTCATCGGCGGCACCGCCAGCGGCGTCTACCCGCTGGTGCGCGGCATGTACAACAAGCGCGAAGACAAGATCGAAGCGTTCGGCTGGAACAACGAAATCACCGCCGGCGCGGTCAAGATCATCGCCGACCTGAACTACTCCAAGGCCACTCGCGACGAATTGAACCTGGAGAACAATCTCCAGCGTGCCCCCATGCCACAGTTGGACACCGTTGGCGTGTCGGTCGTCGGCAACGGCTTCTCGCAGCTGGCGCCGGGCATGAATTATTCCGATCCGGGTGAGCTGTTCCTCACCAACACCATTTACGGCTCCGGTTACGGCAAGGTGCCGCGTGTGGAAGATGTGCTCAAGGGCGCACGTCTGCAGGCCAGCTTCCCAATGCCCGAAGCGCTAAGCTGGTTCTCGGATCTGGATGTCGGCGTCAACTACGCCAACCGCGAAAAGCAGAAGACCCAGCCCGAAGGCAACATCACGTTAGGCGCGCAGGGCGAGGCCACGGTAGCAGCGGATCTCCAATACGCACCGGTCAATCTCGGCTTTGCCGGTCTCGGCTCCCTGCCCGCGTGGAATGTGCCGGCCGCGGTCTCGCGCTACATGCTGTTCAATCCCAGCGACGACGCCTCGTTCCTGGTCTCAAAGGCCTGGACGGTCGAAGAGAAGATCACCACCGCCTGGCTGCGCGCCAACATCGATACCGAATGGGGCGAGGTCGGTGTGCGCGGCAATATCGGCGTGCAGTTGCAGAGCGCCGATCAATCCTCGCAGGCCAATTACTGGGATGCTTCGCAGCCGCCTGGCAGCGAAGTGCGGCCCATCGACGATGGCAAGAAGTACCGTGACTGGCTGCCCAGCCTGAACCTGGCTTTCCAGTTCCCGTACGAGCAGACGCTGCGCTTTGCGATGGCCAAGCAGGTGGCGCGCCCACGCGTGGACCAACTGCGTGCCTCGCTGGAGTTTGGCGTGGACACCTCGACCGGCCGGCCCGGCGCCAGCGGCGGCAACCCGATGCTCGACCCATGGCGCGCCAACGCCATCGACCTCTCGTACGAAAAATATTTCGCCGAGCGCGCGTATGTCGCGGCTGCCTTCTTCTACAAGGACCTGAAGAGCTACATCTACACCCAGAGCCGCGACAACTACGATTTCTCCGCACTGGTTGCCGGCTACGTGCCTCCACCGGGCTCGGCACCGGTACTCACCACCGGCACCTTCAGTGCACCATTCAATGGTAAGGGCGGCACGCTGCGCGGCGTCGAGCTCACTGCATCGCTGCCGCTGGATCTGCTGTTCGCCCCGCTGGAGGGCTTCGGCATCCAGGCCAGCGCCACCTTCAACGACAGCGACGTCAAGATCCGCGACCCGGAAAGCGCCTCCAGCGTCGGTGATGGTGAAATCAGCCTGCCCGGCTTGTCCGAGCGCGTCTACAACCTCACCGCGTATTACGAGCACAAGGGCTTCGAAGCACGCGTCAGCCAGCGTCGCCGCTCGGATTTCATCGGCGAGATCGGCAATTTCAACGGCAACCGCACCCTGCGCTACGTCGTCGGCGAAAACATTACCGACGCGCAGATCAGCTACAACTTCGCCGAAGGCAGCACCCTCGATGGCCTCACCCTGCTGCTGCAAGCCAGCAACCTCAGCAACTCGCCGTACCGCACCTACGCAGAAACCAAGGACCGCCCGCTCGAATACATCGAATGGGGCCGCACCTTTGTGCTGGGCGTGAACTACAAGTTCTGAGTGGCTGGTATTACCACGTTCTTGATGCAAGACGCCTGAGTCGCTTCCGAAACGTCGGGGAGCGTCATACCCCAGGTTCGCCTTCCACAGCGGAAGGCGAACGACACGCTCGAAGCCGCAGCGATCAAGAGCAGCAAGATAGGCCCCTCTCCCACAGGGGGAGGGGTTGGGGTGAGGGTACGGCTCCTTCCTTCCCTAAAGCCCAGGCATCAATGCTACAAAATCGATATTACTTCCGACGAAGTAAGCTCCAATAAAAGCAAGAAACGCATAGCGCCAAAACGACATTTCCATTGCGCCCCCTGCATAAAAAAGACCCGCCGACATCAAGCCGGCGGGTCTTCTTTTGAGATCTTCACCACGAAGTCCAACCTAACGAGATCGCGCAAGACAACTTGCAGCACATCCTTTCCTGCCACAGGCCACAGGCCACAGGCCACAGGTCCTAAGTTACGCGGCATAAGACCGACTTTCGGGCTGCACGCCGCGCATATGCGCTTAGCGAACCACTCACAAATGCAGCAGGCTGTTTAAAGAAGCCTTGCGGCGAGTCGCCGCTAGCTATAACGCCGCATGCTGGCCAAGCCAGCTAACAGACCGGAAGACGCATCAAAATTTATGCGCTCCTGATGACACCCTGCCACTCACTAGTCAGAAGGCCTGCAACGCCAGGGCTTATCAACGATCCAGTACGCGGGACGATCAGCCGGCTAAAAAAATGGAGCGACATCGCAAAGAATGCCGCACCGCTTTTCA
The DNA here is from genome assembly GCF_040202875.1 of Xanthomonas sp. WHRI 10204. Taxonomy (NCBI): domain Bacteria; kingdom Pseudomonadati; phylum Pseudomonadota; class Gammaproteobacteria; order Lysobacterales; family Lysobacteraceae; genus Xanthomonas; species Xanthomonas sp. WHRI 10204. The sequence goes on along the minus strand of NZ_JBEGDW010000001.1, from coordinate 1,507,186 downwards.
AAGCCATCTCAAGCTCACGCGTGGAAGTTGCAGCTAGTCGTACTCAGCCACGACCTACCGCAGCAACAACCGCATGCCCGGCCAACCTGATGTGTCCGCCCTCGATCGCCCCACGTTCAACACCAGGAACATCGACCTGCTCCCACTCGCCGGCAGGTAATGCCATGTCAGCAGGATCGGCGGACAGATTGAATGCCAACAGCATGACCTGACCCGCATGCTCGCGCCGAAACATCAGCACAGGCTCGGCCGTGTCGTAGAAAGCGATGGATCCCTCACGCAACGCCGGCATTTCCTTGCGCCAAGCAAGAAACGCACGTACTGCGCTCAACACAGAATGCGCATTGTCCTGCTGCACACTCACCGCAGCGGTACGATGCGGCTCCGCCAGCGGCAACCACGGCTTGCCACTGGTGAATCCAGCAGATGGCGCGTCGGTCCATGGCATCGGCGTACGGCAGCCATCGCGGCCCTTGAAGGTCGGCCAGAACGTAATGCCATACGGGTCCTGCAGGTCCTCGAATGCCACGTCCGCTTCGCCCAGACCTAGCTCCTCGCCCTGATACAGGCAGATCGACCCACGCAGCGAACACAGCAGCGCCACCACCATCCGCGCAAACGCCGGCGACGCATGTTCGCCGCCCCAACGCGTTACCGCGCGCACCACATCGTGGTTGGAAATCGCCCAGCACGGCCACCCTTCCAACATGGTGGCCTCGAGCCGGCTCACCGTCTCACGGATATACGCGGCGCTATAGTCCTGCACCAACAGCTCGAAGCTGTAGCCCATATGCAGGCGACCCTGGGCGGTGTACTCGGCGGTGGTCGCCAGCGAATCCTCAGACGATATCTCGCCCAGGCTCACCGCGTTCGGGTAGCGATCCAGCAGCGCACGCAAGCGCTCCAGGAAAGGCAGGTTCTCCGGCTGCGTATTGTTGAAGTAGTGGTACTGATACGCGTACGGATTGTCCGCACTGAATCCCCGCCCTACTCGCTTGTCCGCTGGCTTGGCCGGATTGTCGCGCAGCTGCGCATCATGGAAACAGAAGTTGATCGCATCCAGCCGGAAGCCATCCACGCCCCAATCCAGCCAGAAACGCACGTTGTCCAAGGTCGCCTGCTGCACCTCTGCACTATGGAAATTCAGGTCGGGCTGGTCCACCAGGAAGTTGTGCAAGTAGTACTGCTCGCGCCGCGGCTCCCACTGCCACGCCACGCCACCGAACAATGACAACCAGTTATTCGGCGGAGTCCCATCCTCGCGCGGATCGGCCCACACATACCAATCGGCCTTCGGATTGGTCCTGTCCTGACGGCTCTCCTGGAACCACGCGTGCGCGATCGATGTATGGCTCAGCACCTGGTCGATCATCACCTTCAAGCCAAGCCCATGCGCCTTGTCGAGCAACCGATCGAAATCGTCCAGCGTCCCGAACAAGGGATCCACCGCGCGATAGTCCGCGATGTCGTAACCAAAATCGGCCATCGGCGACTTGAAGAACGGCGAGATCCAGATCGCATCCACGCCCAACCCGGCAATGTAGTCGAGCTTGGCGATGATGCCAGGCAAATCACCGACCCCATCGCCATTGGAATCGAGAAAACTGCGCGGATAGATCTGATAGATGACGGCCCCGCGCCACCATGGTGTTTGCGACATGTACGCCCCTCCCGGGCCAATGCGAGCGCCAGAATGAGCACCCAGCTAAGGCTGTTAGCGTAGCCGCGTAACACCTTGTGGACGTGCAGGTGCATACGTATTCATCTCATATCGAGCTGAAAGTTCCTAAACCAACTCTACGGATTCTTAGTTGGCCGACACATCAGGCACGAACAGCATCGGGAGGTAAATCAAAGAATCATTACTGGAAATTCTCGGAAACAACAATTAAATCTGTCGAAGTTCGCATAGAACCTTGTGTAGGAAGCGATACTCTTACGCAACAACCCTGTACCCATACCACTGCGCCCCCTACACCGAGACCGCCAAACAACCGCTCGTTCAATCCTGCCTAGGGCTCAAAGGAATGACTCAGGCAACTAATAAGTCTTCAGCGAACCAAAGACCAATATCAGCGCAAACACTAGATGAGTGATAGAAATCCATTTCCATAGTGACTGATTGAGTCGAAATCATGCATCTTCAATCTCCGACTTCGCAGACTTACGCTTTCCAGAGCCTTTTCGATTGGCATAGAAATCCTCCAACCATTGCTCCGGGGTAAGCTGATCGACAGTAACTCCCAGTTGCCCAGCCTTGCGTGACAAAATCTGATGCATGATTTCAATATTGTCGGTCGACGATGAGATCACCGACAACGCGTCATCCATGCCACGCAGGTTGAGTTGGCACACTGCCGAGGCGTGGCCCTGCTTGACTAGGAAGCAGCGCGAACGCTCATCCAGTGAAACCACAACCTGGTACTCAGCGTCTGTGAGCTTGAGTCCTTCCATGTAGTCGTCGCGGCTGGCACTTGGATTAGGAAGCAGGATCATAGTAGCGGTCTGCTCGATCAGCGCTGCAGCAATGTCGCTGGCCAGAGCATCTTCAGGGCTTTGCGTGGCGAAGATACCCAGACCATTCTGCTTACGGATGGTCTTCTGTTTATTCTTGGCAAATTCCTTCAGCCCCCCTTTTCCGTCCAGTATCTTCCAGAACTCATCCATCACGTAGATCAACGGACGTCCGTCGATCAGCGCTTCCAAGCGGTGCAACAAATAATTGATCACCGGAACGCGCACTTCGGCATTATCGATCACGTCGGTGTAGTCGAAACCGATGATTGAAGCGCGCGTCAGATCGATGGTGTCCACCGGGTTATCGAACACCCACCCCAGTGAATTGCCGGCGGTCCAGCGGCGCAGACGAGCATAGAGCCCGTCGTCGCCCATGTTAGGCAAGCTCTTACGGAAGTTGCTCATACTACGCAGATGTATCGGAGTATCCAGCATACCTTCAACCGCGCGATAGATATCCTCTTCTTCGCGTGAGCTGTATTCAGCCTTTCCGCCCAGAACCTTGATCAATTCAGCCAGAAACTGCGTATTGGCCTCATTGCGCTCGCACTGGAAGGGGTTAAAACCGGTCGGCGCCCCGTTTTCTAATGCCAGATAGTTGCCGCCGCAAGCGCGCACAAAGATTTCAGCCCCACGATCTTTGTCGAAAAAGAAGATTGTCGGAATCGGATCGAACTTTTGCACCTGGCTCAACAGAAAGTTAATCAGTGCTGTCTTACCGGTACCAGACTTACCGATTACCATCGTATTGGCGATCGCCTTCTCTCCCAGCGAATTCTCGGCCGGGTGAGTTGCATGGAAATTGAAGTAATACGGCTGCCCGTTGGTGGTCTGCAGCGTGGTGACACAGTCGCCCCAGGGATTGTTGTGCTGTTTGCCTTGGGCGAAGTTGTGCAGCGGAGACAGGCCCAAAAAATTGAGCGAGCTCAGATTCGCGATACGGGTACGGAAGCGCCAGTTGCCGGGGAGCTGTGCATAGAAGGACGAAGCAATTGCCAGATCCTCCTTGGCAGAAACGAATCCTGCGTTGGAGAGCTCCGCACGGGTCGTCGCGATCTGTCGAGCTAGTTTTTCCTGACTGTCAGCGTAGACAGCCATGGTGAAATGATACTCACCCAACACGAAGTTGCCCGACGCTACATCGTCCATGGCGACATCCAGATCGCGAATCTGGCTAGAAGACTTGTCGCCTGATGACACCATCATGCCCTTGGTCCGCTCCAGCACCTTCAACGCGTCATGACGACCGACCGGACTGAATGAGTGAGTAACAACATACTCGAAATCCAGATACTTCAATCCATTAAGGATGCCCGGATAGGTTCCGTCCGCGTACTCCTTAATATTAAGGATCGCACCAAAGTGATTAATACCGTCCGGTGTACGAATGATAAAGTCACCGGTTTTATTGGCAAACATGTGTTTGCTAACCGGAAGGTAAGCGTGTGCCGGCGCCTGCAGAACCGGCACCGGCTCATCGATCCGATTGAGTAGATAACCCAAGAATTCAAGCGTTTCCGAGAAGATAATGCCATTTTTGGCTTCGTACATCCCCAGCCTGTAAGGCGAGTAATCTTTCAACACAGCTTCGACATTCGTAGCGAGCTCGATCACCTTTGCGACCGACTGTTCTTCTTCGGCACGAATCTTATCTGGGTCGGAAGACTTCTCTACCAAACGTCGCCCTGTGACAACCGGGCGATATAGCATGGAGAAGTACAACTCGTTTTGCATGATCTTCTGTGCCGACAGCGCGGCATAGTAATCGTCAGACAGACCTTGATTAAATGCCTGCTTGAAACGAGTGTCCGTACGGATCTTGCGACGACGCCGGACGTCGTGGACCCAAAAAGCGACATTGGCAAAGTCTGGCGCACGCAAGGTCTGCAGCAGACGATTGAAGGTGTTGTGGCGTTGGGAAAGTTCGAACTCGTCCCGGCCAACAAACGGCAACCCAGCCAGATGCCAAATCAACAGGTAATCGCCCCCCGTGGTCTTGAGAACCGACGGAGCCACATGGCTCGAAACGGAAACGAACTCGCTAATCGGCGTATCTGGGTTAAACATGGTCTTACCAAGGTAGAAGGGCTGTGCCCCGGTGATCGTAATAAGCACCTACCCCATGCACGGGTGCATGGGGTAGGCGTGGAGTATCGCTACACACTATTAACGCTTACCCGGAGGAGATTTCCGATACTCGTTTGGCGTAAACACCCACATCCCGGCATAGCGCTGAAGATTACGAGCACGCATCCTGAACATCCAGCGCAAGCCCAATAACCTGAAAATCATCTCGTCCCGCTTCGCCATCTGCTGCATGCCGAAAATGATGACGGGAATGCTGAGCAGGTACCAAAGGTCGAAGTACATTCCCATCAATAGCCCACTACCGGCACCGATGAAAAAGGGAATATAAGGCACACCCAGAAACATCGCTGGCCTGGTGCACCCACGGAAAAGCACGTCTTTATGCATAGTGCTGAAGCATCTGAACCAACGCCATCGCTGTGTCGCCATCGCATTTCTGGTTACGGTCGCCAATGACCATGTTCGCGATCTGTCCGGCAGCGCCGATCAGCACGCCACCAATAAGAATCGGCGAAACTTCAGAAATGCGCTTGTGCGCAAATGCGATCTGGTAGCCCGCGACGATGACCGCAATTGTGACGACAGCGACAGAGCCCATCGTAAGCAATGAATTCACGTTTCCGAGAAAACCGCAGACTTTGGTATCTGTATCGGCCAAACCACCCGGAGTTGCGCCGGCGCCGCTCGCAACCAGCAACAGCGAGGTGAAGACCAATGCTTTCAATGCTTGAGCGCCGACCATCTTGGCATTAGCAGCCAACTGCTTATTGTTCATTTCAAATTTCATTTTGTATCTCCTTTTGGAACAGGGGGGGTCTTGTAGCAATCCGATTGCATAACAACATCCTTGCTAGAACACGAAAGCGCTGTCCACTGGCCGACTTGGCGGCTGCGTGGCAACTGAGGGAGAACTTTGACCAGTAGGCGCTGCAGTAGCTGGTTGAGCCCCTACTGGCAATGCCACACCACGTCCTTGACCGGTCGCTTGAATGACATACAGATCGCTGGACGCCGGAGCCGATCTAGCCTGCACACTCGGCTGGGCAACTGGAGCCGGCGATATAGCAGACGTGTTCGCTTGGCCTGACATTTCGTCCGGAGATGCACGCATCAGACCTTGTACCCGACGCGCAACAATCGCATCCGCCAACACTGCAGCTGCCTGACTGGCCGTACTTTCGGTGCGTATCCTGATCTGCCGGTTATTGGAGACCACGGGGATTGGCTGAACGCCGGAAGCAGCAACCGACTGACGGATGGATGCATAGATCTTCTGGACATATCCGTGCTTAAAGCCAGTTTCGAAGTTACCGGAGTAGTAGCAGCTGAAAGACTTGCCCCAGTTGGCCCCAGAACGCGAATGACATTCAGCTAGAATCTTGGAGGCTGCTACCAGATTGGGGCACTTGGCGAATGCCATCTCGTAACTAGTCAAACCATACTTTTCGAGGTTGTAGCGATTAACCTGGCCTAGGCCTAGAGAAAAATTGTAGCCCTTCTGCTCCAGCATCTTTGCGGTCGCCACCGCTTCCTCCAAGCCGCGTGGCTCACGGACCAAACGTCCGCCGACGACGCCTATGGCGTATGGATTACGCGACGACTCCACGCGCACGACGTGCTGCATCACCTCGCCTGGGACGGCAAGTCCAGAACAGCCCATCAATTCCATACCAGGCAACATGTCGAAGTCTCCTAGAACTCGAGCGCAAACCTTGTTGACAGCATTTCAGCCGCCACGCAAGGTTCGCGCAGGATCAAAATCGATCCCGGTGATAAAGCGTTGGCCAGCATGCGCCTTGATGTGCACGACGATGTCGATGGTCATGCGCAACAGACGCTTGATGACCTCGAATTCTAAACCAGACCCCTCGTTGGAGGCCTTCACCATCAGTGCCAGCTGGTCCCAGGTTTGCTCGACGCTGCCAGCGTGGCAGCTGGTGATCGAACCCGGATGGCCGGATGCACAGTTACGAATGAAATAAAACGATTCATCACCGCGAAGCTCGGCCAGAATGATGCGATCCGGCTTCATACGCAGGCATGCCTCCATGCAACTCTTGGCAGTCACGTTACTTGCGCTCTGCCCCCCTTTTGAGTAAAGCAGGTGCACTGAATTTGGCTGACTGATGAATAGCTCACGCGCATCTTCGATCGTGACAAGCCGCTCTTCATTGGGTATATGGTTCACAAGTGCTTTCATAAACGTTGTCTTTCCACTACCGGTAGCACCAGCGACAACGACATTTTTTTTATAAAGCACACACTTCTTGAAAAATTCCGAGTACTCCTTGTTACGACGCAGTTCCAGTAATTCACGGTCCTGATCGCTGACATCGGACGCCTGCTCGAGCACCTGATCGAAGAAGCCATCGTGCTTGTACTGCTCAAGGGTCTTGGTGTGCTTGGAAGGTAGACGTATCGTAATCGACACCTTGCCGGCATCACAGGCAGGAGGGATCACAAACTGAGCACGCTGACCCGTTGGAAACGTCAGCGATACGACCGGATCTGCATCGGTGATGCGCTGACCGGTATTACTTTCGTTGACAACTGCAGTGCAGAACTGGCGAGCACGATCAAAGGTAAGCGATGGAACCTCCATCCGCTGCCACCCGTGTATCGTTTCAAGATACAGCTCGCCCGGCCGATTGATACAGATCTCCGTGACATCCGGGGAGTTCAGATAATCGAGGATCCCCAACACCGAATACTGATAATCCAAAAAATCATTGGAAATCCGAGCAGTCGGAGAGTCCTCGATCGTCACGGCACCCGTCGCGCTCATTTCGGCAACACCGCCGTGAAATCGACGTCCTTCGCCACATAGACGAATACGACAGTCCCTTGATTGATGGTCACGGTTGCCGGACGACGCCCAGACTTCTGAATAGCTTGACGAGCGACCTGTTGAATACTGTCGGCTGTATTGCTCTCAAACGGCTGGTCGGTGATCGTACCGCTACCCAAACCGACCGTGGTCGTCCGCGGACCATACTCCGCGGCTGCATACTTGAACGCATCGCTCAGCATGCTTATAAAAAGAGCCGATGCGATCTTATTGCCCCAATGCGCATCGTACTGACCCGGATGCCCTGCGCTACCAAGGTTATCGATACCAGGACCCGCTAACGTCACATCGATGCCGGTCGGCGTGGTGACACGATCCCATACGACCTCCATCCGAGCAGAGCTTGGCTCGTCGGCTTTGTACTGCCCCAAGACCTTGGAACCCTTAGGCAACAGCAACTTGTGACCGTTAATCGAATACACCGGCTCAGTGATGATGCACGACGCGAAACCGTCAAAATCCGAGATAATCCGCGTCTCAAGCACACAGCGAATGTAGGTACCACGCACCAGCAGCCCATCAGGATTACTGATTGGCTTGGCCATCATGATTTGGTCGTCCTTGGTCAGCGGGGACTGCTGCATTCCAAGCGGATCATTCGCATCTGATTGATTTTTGGCTCCCTGAGCGGCGCCCTGCTCTGCAAGAATACGACGCTCTAGCAAGGTGGGACCACGCTCACGCTGGACAGGAACGTTAACTTCTTCTTCATCGTTGGACACAGGCGGCATCGGCGGCAGGCTCAATTGCTGCTGGGCCAACGGAACGGGGGCCGTATCAACAGGGGCCGTCATGTTTTGAGGCAATGCTGGTGCTACCACTGTTTCGGTGCGAGGTTTCTTTACCTCGTCCTTATCAGAACCTCGCGATACCAGCCAAAAAATAGCCACAATTAGCAGCGCGGCGATACCTGCCAAGAACAGCAGCGCTTTACGATTAAGGCGCTTAATGTCATTTGATCGGAGAATCGGTTCATTTGCGTCTAGATCCGGCGCGCCCTCAACGTTTTGACGCGCAAAATACGGATTGCTGCTGTGCTCATCTTGAGCAGCATGCGACTGTTCGTCGCGGTTGCCGCTTGCCCGCTCGTCGGAGTTATTTGGCGTGTTCGGATTCACTTTTGCTTATTCCTTCGCAGACCTATGACATTATCGCCATGGCGCACCACCAGGAATGGATAGGTGCCATGGACAATCAACGTATTCCCCTCAACAGTCGTATTAACCAGAAAATCTTCGCTATGTTCTTTTTCGCGAGCAAAGACTGCTGGGAAATTTCCGGTGGGAAAGCGCGTTAAATCCATATTTATATAGGTGAATTTACCGTCATCATAAACACGACTGGGAATTAACCAGGATTTTTTCGTTCGTGTAGAATAATCGTAATCATAATAATAGCGGCGATCCTTAAGGATTTTCGCATTAAGCTGGGGCCCGTCTTTTGCGACAGCGGCATCTACTGGACCATTGAAGCTGGTATCTGTCGGATAGGTAAAAAGAATCTTGTATTGTACGCCCGCTTGTTTGGCCTGCTCTAAGCGCTGCCAATCGGTCGCCACAACCTTAAGTTCCAAAATGTAAGAGTGCGTGGCTGTACGAATCATCATGTTCGTATCGACATCGACGTTTTTTGGCTTCAAGTAGAAGACATTTTCGCGACGCGTCAGCTCCCATCCACCCGTGAAGCCAGTGCTGTAATCCAAAATCTTCTCATTTGGACTAAGCTCAATCTGGGTAGTAATTCCTAAGCCTGTGCGAACTTGATAAATACTGTCAGGCGCATACTCATACTCCTGAACTACCTGAGCAGCAGCTGGGAATGCACATAAAGCGAGTGGCAGCGCTAAAGCCAATGCCGCCCTGTAGGGGTTAAAGGGTTTCATCGACCACTTGCTCCATTGACATTGTTCGGCATCCCTTGAGGTTGCGTGGGCTGAACTTGAGGCTGGCTCGCAGGCTGTGCCTGCACAGGATATCCGGACTGCTGTACTGGCACGCCACCCGGAGCCGACGGCATGACCTGCTGCATCGGAACACCTGTTTGTGGAACGACGCCAGCGGCATTTTGATCAACCGCGCCTGGATTCACTTGCTGCTGATATGCAGCCTGGGGGACGGCTTGCGCCTGCGTACTGATAGCTGACGGCGCTGCGGGCAAGGCAGAATAATCATTATCCACGCGATAATCGGTGACACGAAAACCAAGAGGATTTTCCACTCGAAGAGCATCACTCATCTGAAGATTGTCCTGATAAACAAATCCCATGGTGGCAATTTTATTATCCAGTAACGTTGTCATCGTAGAAGCCTTGTCGTAGACATTTCGCTGAAACCGCACTGTCGCACCAGTGTATGGCCGCCCCTTGCCGCCGATCAGGGTAATACTGAGGATATTGATGCGAATTGCACGCAGCCTTCCATAAGTATTGAAAGGCCTCTGTGGATTATTTCCAGCGTGCAGCGAGCGATATTCGCCGAGCACATTCGTAGCAGCCATCGCAGCTACTGTATTCCAATCACGATCACCGATGGTTGATGCATCGAATGACTCGCGCGCGAGGATGAATCGCGCAATATTGCTGCGCGCAAGCGCTTCACTGGTGCTGATCGTGCGACCACCGTAGTTAGCCTCGAGCTTGGCGATAGTGCTGGTGCCCGAATAAGCATCCGCCATTACTAGATAAGGAACCTTTTCCTTCAGCGGCAGCATGTAGTAGTAACCGCCCGCTGTCATCACCGTCACCACCATCGACAAGGTCGCCACAATCCATGCACGTTTTTCACTGCGGCGGGCGAGATCAGCGATGCTCACCTCGTAATTGACCGCCTTCTGGACGGCCGCGCCTACCTGGGCAGATCCGTCCTTTTCATTAACCTTCTTACGCAACATGTCTAGATCCGTCACCGTGGGGCCTTGTCAGGCCTGAAACTGTTGCCGCGATGGGTTGCGGGCACTTTGGAAGCATGGACGTTCCTGCAAATGCAATGCCACATGTGCATCACATCGGTCGACGCACCCTCAGAGTTTGGAACCCGCTGACACCGGCACAGGCTGCACGAGCAGCTTGTTGGCTGAGACTGACACCGAGACACCTTGCGCGGCATACACTGCGCTGAGCTCAGTTGCGGCCTGCTGCACGCTGGTGGTGCTGATGTTAGAAACCGGTGCGATAAGCGTGTAGTCCGACGGCAGGTTGTAAGACAACTGCATATTGGAGTCCGCCGCCCAACGTTCCAGCATCGTCTTCAGCGTGCCGTCCATCGGCGTCGCCTGATACGTGTAGGAGGTGTAAAGAGGAATTTCGGTCGGAGCCTCGTCAAAATGATTGACGTGCTTCCAGCGCCCACCAAAGTCAGCAGCAGGCTTGGTCGCGCAGGCGCCAGCCAACATGGCGGCCGCCAACACCAATGACAGCTTGGACACATACATCGGATTCACTCTGACTTCTCCAACTCAGGAAATTTCGGGCTTAACGAAGGACAGCACTGCGGCCCCGCACACCTAGAGGTGGCGAAGCGATGACGAACCTGTAGAAATGTTTGGACACACGAGGCGCGCCTGGCCCGCCCAGACAGCGGGGGCAGCGCAGCGCATACGCGCGAACGAGGAAGATGAACACAACGAAGAACCATCCATAGCCTTACTCCTATACGACCCCGTCCGGCGCCGCCCCCTTAACAAAAAATCAACAATGCAAGAATTCTGGGTAACTTTGCCCTTAACGAGCACATGAGTCAAGAATTACCAGCACATGCACACCATTAATTTGTGACAACAATCACACTCTGATAGAAAGCGTTTTCACATCTGTTTTGGGCAACAGCCGCGCCGTGAAGTACCGATCTTCGTAGTAGCGGATCTTGTCGCACTTCACAGGATGCGGGATGCCCTCGTACAGGAACACTTCCTTCTCGTTGCCCATCGCCTTGAGTTCCTGGGGCAACATCAATGCCCGCCGCTCTTCCGACACGCTGCGGGTTGTCTCCCTGCCCCGGGTGATGTTTTTCTTCTTGATCGTCGTGTAGCCCAACATCTCCGAGTAGTCATTCGCGTCCTGCTGTTCGCGCGGCGCGTACAGAATCTGCAAGGCGTGGTTGGTGATGATGGTGCGCGACAGGTCCTTGCCATATGTCGCATCCAGCTGCGCCATGCTCTGGATGATGGGCAACAGACGGATGTTGTAGCCAGCCATGTAGGCGACCGCCGTCGCGATGATGTCGACTTTGCCGATCGAGGTGAATTCGTCCATGAGCAGCAAGCACTGGTACTTGAGTTCTGGGTTGGACTTCGGCAACTCGCGGGTGTTGAGGTTGATGATCTGACTGAAGAGCAGATTGATGATCAGACGGCTTTCGGCCAGCTTGTTGGGCTGGATGCCGATGTAGATCGTCATCTTCTTCTTGCGTAGATCCGTCAGCAGGAAGTCGTCGGCGCTGGTGGCCGCATCCAGCACAGGGTTGATCCATGCATTGAGCGGTTCTTTCAGGGTGCCCATGATGGACGCGAAGGTCTCATCCGCCTGGGACAGCATATTGGAAAAGGCCGACTTGGCATTGCTGCTGAGAAACCGGCGTTCTGACAATGACTTCAAGTACTTCTTGAGGTCGCTACCGTCGCCCGACGACAGGCGGTAGATTCCGCCCAGCGTAGGAGCGCCTGCCCCGCCCGGAAAGCCGAGAGCAAGCTCTTCGTCCTGATTCTCGAACAAGTACAGGGCAAAGGCCAAGAACGCATTGCGCGCCTGGCTGACCCAGAATTTTTGGTCGTCCGATCCATCCGGGTAAAGCATGGCGGAAATGCTCATCAGATCCGAGACGCGAAACGCCGGATCGTTCGACACGTAAGTCAGCGGATTCCAGCGATGCGTGCGCCGGTCTTCGGCAAACGGGTTAAACAGAAAGACCTCTTGCCCCTGGCTGGCACGCCAGCCGCTGGTCAGATCGAAGTTTTCCTGCTTGATGTCCAGCACAACGATCGATTCCTGGTACTCAAGCAGGTTCGGGATGACCACACCCACACCCTTGCCCGAGCGCGTTGGCGCGGCGAGGATCACGAATTGCTGCCCGCTCAGACGCACCAGCTTGCCATTGAATTTGCCGACGACGATGCCGTTCCCACTCGGCTTGAAGAGCCCGTGCTTGGCAAGATCGGCAGCCCCGGCGAAGCGCGCATCGCCGTGCAGCGCGGGCGCCTTGGGCTTGAGAATCAGGGCGATGCCGATGACCCAAACGAGAGCCGGAAAACCGAAGCCGATGACACCAGACATCTTGATCTTGGTGGCATAGGCAGCAACTTGCGGCAACCCCAACGCGCTGTAGTAGCGGTAATAGGTGTCCCAGCTGTACAGGCTTGTATCGAGCCGCAGCAGCAGCAGGGTCACATAGCCGGACAGCAGATATCCGGCGAGCACCGCCACCGCAGTGGCGATCGCGATTATTTTGGCTTTGGACATGCGCCCTTCTCCCTAGGCTTGTATCTGGACGGCGTTCTAGCGACGGACGACAGGCTTGTGGTCGATCAGGTCCGTCTTGCGGCCCCCGCTCTCACTTTCGACGAGCGAGTCGATCCATACATTGGCTTGATCCAAAGAAAGATCCGGCGTTATTCGCGTTCCCGCATCGGTCACGACCGCATACGCCACCACCGCATCGGGTGCATACACCTCGTCGCGCGTAATCGCCACGATGCGGTACCTACCCCTGGTCAGCACGGTGTGCTGATACTCGTCCATCGCCAGCCTTCCTTTCCGTCAGCGCGGAGGCGATGCTAAAGCAAGACGTGTGACGGAGAAAGCGGTTTCGGCGCCACGCATGACCGCACAAGCCAACCCGCCTCGCTTCAGGACCCAAGCTGGCGAACCTGATCCGACCTTTCTGCCGGGTCGGCTGCGGCCAAACAAGCATCGACCGGCCGTTTCAGCGCTATCAGCAGTGGACGACCACCTCATGCGCGGCACGCGATCGAGCTAGATCGCGAACTGGCAGGTTGCACGGCGGCAATCGAATGGGGGCGCTCGGCGAAGATTACGCCGCACTGGCAACAGCATGGTTCATACCAGAGGCTTTCCGCCCCATCATCGAGATACGGCTGCGCCATGCGGTGCACCTGCGCGGGAAATGTCGGGCTTTCCAGGTCGTCACGCAGCAGACAACACCCACAGTTACACGCGTTCGATTCGACGTATTTTGACGAGGCGAAGAAGGAAGTGGGTTGAATGTCTAGGACTTGGCAGAAGGCCTACCTGAGCTGCACCAGCCTCTGAGTCGCTCACGTCCAAGTCAATGGCAGCTGCTGCTACCAGTCTCTTACCCACTCAAGCCCTTGCTTTCTGGACTTGAAGTGGTGGGCGGTACAGGGTTCGAACCTGTGACCCCTACCATGTCAAGGTAGTGCTCTACCGCTGAGCTAACCGCCCGAATCCTGCGTCAGCATTGCGCTGTGCAGGGCGCGCATTCTAGCGCAGGGTTTTGCCGACCACAAGCCCTCCCTGCGCTTCGTGTGCCACTCCGCCCTACCCCAGGCTTGCCGCCTTCAATTTCTGGATCTGGTCGCGAATCTGCGCCGCTGCCTCGAACTCCAGATCCTTGGCGTGCTGATACATCTTTTGCTCCAGGCTCTTGAGCTTGCCGGCAATTTCCGCAGGCTTCATCGCACGATAGTCGGGCGTCTCTTCGGCAACCTGGCGCGACTTCGACCGCCCCTTGCCGGCACGTTTTTCGGCCGCATCCTCGCGCGCGCCCTCCATGATGTCGGAGATCGGGCGCGCCACCGACTTCGGCGTGATGCCGTGTTCGAGGTTGTACTCCACTTGTTTCTCGCGGCGACGGTCGGTCTCGTCGATAGCGGCCTTCATCGAGCGCGTCATCTTGTCGGCGTACAAAATTGCCTTGCCGCGCAGATTACGTGCGGCACGACCGATGGTCTGGATCAACGAGCCGGTCGACCGCAGGAAGCCTTCCTTGTCCGCATCCAGAATCGCCACCAATGACACTTCCGGCATATCCAGACCTTCGCGCAGAAGATTGATGCCGACCAGCACATCGAACTTGCCCAGACGCAGATCGCGAATGATCTCCACGCGCTCGACCGTATCGATGTCCGAGTGCAGATAGCGCACGCGAATGCCGTGCTCACTCAGGTACTCGGTCAGGTTCTCAGCCATGCGCTTGGTCAGCGTTGTGACCAACACGCGATCGCCGAGCTTGATGCGCTCGTGCACTTCGGACATCAGGTCGTCGACCTGCGTGCCGACCGGGCGTATCTCCACGATCGGATCGATCAACCCCGTGGGACGCACCACCAGCTCGGTGATTTCGCCGGCAGACTCGCGCAACTCGTAAGGACCAGGCGTCGCGGACACGTAGATGCTGCGCGGCGAACGCGCCTCCCACTCTTCGAAGCGTAACGGCCGGTTGTCGAGCGCCGACGGCAGGCGGAAGCCGAACTCCACCAACGTTTCCTTGCGCGAACGGTCGCCCTTGTACATCGCACCGATCTGCGGAATGGTCACGTGCGACTCATCGATCACCAGTAGCGCATCCGGTGGAAGGTAGTCGAATAGCGTCGGCGGCGGCTCGCCTGGCGCCTTGCCGGTGAGATGCCGCGAGTAGTTCTCGATGCCGTTGCAGAAGCCCACTTCGGCCATCATTTCCAGATCGAACTGGGTGCGCTGCGCCAGACGCTGCGCTTCGACCAATTTGTTCTGCGAATACAACTGCTCCAGCCGCTCCTTCAGTTCGTCCTTGATCGTGTCGACCGCACTGAGCGTGCGCTCGCGCGTGGTGGCGTAATGGGTCTTGGGATACACGGTGTAACGCTGCAGCTTGCGCAGGGTTTCGCCGGTCAACGGATCGAACAAGGTCAGCTGCTCGATGTCGCCGTCGAACAATTCGATGCGCAAGGCTTCGGTGTCCGACTCCGCGGGGAACACATCCAGCACCTCGCCACGCACACGGAACGCGCCGCGCGTGAGTTCGAATTCGTTGCGGGTGTACTGCAGATCGGTGAGATGGCGGATCAACTGACGCTGATCGATATGCTCGCCCACCGACAGGATCAGACGCAGCGACAGATAGTCCTCCGGCGCGCCCAGGCCGTAGATCGCCGATACCGTGGCAACTACCAGCGAATCGCGCCGCGACAGCAAGGTCTTCGTCGCCGATAGACGCATCTGCTCAATGTGCTCGTTGATCGAACTGTCCTTCTCGATGAAGGTATCCGACGACGGCACGTAGGCTTCGGGCTGGTAGTAGTCGTAGTAGCTGACGAAGTATTCGACGGCATTGTTCGGGAAGAACGACTTGAACTCGCCATACAGCTGCGCCGCCAACGTCTTGTTCGGCGCCATCACCAAGGTGGGCTTTTGCACCTGCTGCACGACATTGGCGATGGTGTAGGTCTTGCCCGAACCGGTCACCCCCAGCAGGGTCTGCTTGGCCAGGCCAGCCTCGAAGTTGGCCACCAACTTGTCGATGGCCGCCGGCTGGTCGCCGGCTGGGGAATACGGGGATACGAGCTCAAAACGGTCGGTCATGGAGCGAATCTCGGGGGAAGGCTGCACGAAACAACGGAGGTCAGTGTCAGGAAAAGTCTGACGCCTGCATGAGTGAAGCAGACGTTACCTGGCCGCCGGTCAACGTTGAGACTGCTCGCTCGAACCTAAGGAGAGGCGCGATGCGGGCAGTAACTCATTCGAGCGCGGAAGGGTACACCGCAGCCCAGTTGCTGATCGTGATGGCGGTCATCGGCATTCTGGCGACCATCGGCTTGCCCAGCTTTCAGCATGTTTTAGAGTGGCAGCAGGCAACAACACGCGTCCACCTACTGACATCACACCTTGCCATGGCTAGAAGCATGGCAGTGACGCAGCGGGCGCCTGTAAGTGTGTGCCCATCTGCGGAAGGGGCAACTTGCCGGAGTGATCGCATTTGGAGCCAAGGCTGGATCCTGTTCAAGGACCCGAATCGCCGAGGACAACCAGCAGATACAGCTTCAATTCTGAGGGCCACTCATTACCAGGAGAACAGTGGCATCGACGTCACTGCGACACTCGGCCGCCCTATTGTGCGCTTCCTACCAAGCGGCAGGAGCAGCGGCAGCAACATCACTCTTAGCGTCTGCAGAAACGCCACCAAACTAGTCGACGTCATCGTGAACAACGCGGGAAGAACGCGCGCCGTACGCTACACGACACCTGCCCCCTGCCGGCCGCGCTGAGGTTCAAAAACGAGAAGGCCGCGACAAGTCGCGGCCTTCTCAACATCTTGGCGCCCGAAGTTGGACTCGAACCAACGACCCCCTGATTAACAGTTAGCGCTACTGAGCTTACGAATCAGCAACTTGCATGGCTTATTTTTCCCGGCGGCTAGCGCCGGAGACCTAGTGCGCGCTTGGGCGTCCAGCCAATTTTCCCGATCCTCGTGGACACCGACCTCACACTAGATGGCTCGGGCACGCGGCGTCCGGGTAGTCACTTCAGCTCGGATCCGCGCCTCGTGGCGCGTGGCCCACATGACAGTTCCCCGTCGACCCTGGTCGAAGCTGCTGCAGTCGCGTTGGACAAAACGCGCGAAGGGTTCGCCGGCTGGAGCCGGCCTCTGGCGCTCCAGCAGCACGTACCACTCGCCGGTGAGTCTCTGCACCAACCTGGCAACCTCTTCACCCTCGAAGAAAAGCGCCGTCAGCAACCCCTTCGCACCCTGCCAAGGCGTGTCCCAGCGAAAGCCAGGCGGCAGCACAGGCTCATCGCCGGCATCGACCGCACTCATGCGGCAACCACCCACCTATAGAAGGCGTGCTCCTGGCTATCGCACTTGTTGGCCAACTGGCCGCGCTCAAGCTTGACCACCGCCTGGTCTACCTGCCGCCTGTGGTTCCCGCCGGCCGCGTCGACGAGATCGAGGTGCGTCTGCAGGGCATTGCGGGCCAGTGACATTACGGCGGATCCCGAGTTAGCGAGTGGGTGCGGCAACCCACTCTAGCGCGCCCCAATCTCAATTTTTCAGATGACCACCGGGAAGAGGTAATTCAGGTAATCAGCCCCTAGAAATGCATATATTTTTATATTTATCAATAACTTATGTAGAAATATCAAAGGTAATTAAAGGGTAATTGGGAGGTAATGGGGTTACCTTTCGGGGAGGTAATCGAATCCCCAAAAAATACCCTTAAATTTCAATAACATAACTTTTCTATAGGAGCCCAATTACCTTAAATCACCCCAAAAGGTAATCCAGAAGTTCCCATTGGCATCAATCGCTTAGGTGTTGTTTTAGGCCCCGGATTACCGATTACCTGGTTCCGATGGTCATCTGCCAAAATGCGCGGGGAGGCCTAACCCCGGAACGCAGCCGCGCGGCCCTGTAACCCCCCCAGGCGCGCAGGGATCTGCGGGGAAGAGAGGCCCCCTTGAGTTACACGGATCGGTAACAGCAGCGCGGCCTAGGCCCACCCTGCGGGGGTGCAGCGAAAACCATGCACGAAGACCGCAGGCGTGGCGGGGCGACGATTGCGCGCGCCGGGCACAGCGCCATTCGCAGACGTCGGGGTTTTCCTACTGCTTCTGCCTCTGAAAGCAGGCACGATTGGAGGCTTAGGCCTGACTAAGGGCGAGTGTCGGCGTAAACACTGTCGGAGGCCGCCATGACTGCGTGAGTGCGGCTCTCATTGCCACCTGCACGTCTTGGACTGGCATCGCGTCCGTGGAGTAGCCGAGTGGATGAGACAATTGAGCTTATGAACATGAATGACCACGATCTAGCAACTAGCAACGCGCCTCGAAAGGGAGAGTTTTATGTGCTCAGCCCCGACATGCGCGGCGGTGGGCCCGGCCATGGAGTGGTGCTCGAAAACGAGCTGTCCGTTCCACTACCCGAACATGTAAGTCTTGATCCCAATAAGTCCGGACTGAAAGATCTAAAAGAAAAACCTCGCTTACGACAAGGCATCCCCAATCGTATGCCGAATGATCTCGATTGCAGCTTTCGAAGTTATTGGTTGATCTCAGAACCTTTAAAAAAATTATTTGAAGCATTTGACTCAAGTGCATTTGCATTTGCGGAATGCGACTTCATCCTGTTTGATGGTTCAATGGCACCGGCACATTACCTGTGCGAGGTGGTCAGGGAAATCGATGCAATTGACTTAGAGTCATCAACCGTCCGAGTACTTACTGAGGGCTACCCTAAGGGAAAGCACTACAGCATGGTAGGTGGCGCCAAGCTCGCTTTCCATAAGGATCTAGTCGGATCGGCACATGTCTTTCGAACTCCGTATGCAGCAAAAGTATTTTGCGATCGCGCATTCAGAGATGAGTTAGTTAAAAATGGCTATGGAAAATCCCGCAAATCGCTTGGCGTCTGGCTGACTGATGCCGCGGACTATTGAGTATGCCAGCTCCCTCCCCAGTAGTTCTGCAAAGCCATCATGTTATTGAACAGGGTCTTTTCGACAAAGATCCCATTTTAAAAGAGCTTGCAAAGAACGGCCTAGTTAACAAGGACGCGCCCTCCAACAGGCTCTATTTGCCAGTTGATGGAAAGCTGGCTGATGAAATGGAGTTAACGCCACACAGGGGGCGCACGCGGAGTTCTTATACGAGGGCGATTGGCGATATTCTGGAGGACATGGGAAGCTCAGCGGATGGCGCGGCAGCATTAAACGGTGACGCGGCCGCCCTTAAAAGAGTTGCACACCAGGTGGCCGAACTGCAGGATGAGCTTAAGATAGGCCTGATTAACCGCGACTTATTCACCACGACGCCAGATCATTTAACCAAGCAAGAGGCTAACGCGCAAAATTACCGAATACTGGCCGACCGCAAGCAATATATTGCAGGCCACGCCGATCAGCTGAAGACGCTGCGCTCCATGGGCACTGTCGAATCCGAATGGGCCGCGATCACGCACTCCGAGCAACGGATCGCAAAGGTGATCGATGCCGCGCGCACGACGGGCCAAAATCTGGTCGCTGTCCCGAATGAACGCGATGCCGTCGTCCGCGAGATCGCCGGCCGCGAGGAATTTCGCATGGCTATCGCGCACGCAGAGAATGCCGGGCGAATAACGCTGTCCGATTCCAATGCGGCAGTGGTACAGCAGCTATTGGATGACACGCCGACAACCATCGGCGGTACTGCACGCAGCATTCGCCAAGGCGCAGGCGCCGCACCGCATCCCCCGTACACACCAGTCTCGCAACGCGGCTTCGCCACCGCAGAGCTACTGGCCGGTGATCTATCTGCAGGCCAGGCACTGCGCACCGCCGGCCTGCTCGCCACCGCCGCCGACACGGTGATGACCGGCCAGCGCGCCACACGCTTACTCGGTCAGGACAACCCGCTCGCCGCACAATCGGAGCTTGCGCACTTTGCCGGCCGCAACGTCGGCGGCTGGGCCGGCGGTACTGCCGCTGCCTACGCGCTGGGTAGCTCCGGCGCAGGGCCGATGGTGCTGATCGCAGCCGATGCGTATTTCATGACCACGGCTGGCGAGAAGGCCGCCGCGTTGCTCGACAACCGCGCCATCTACACCCAGACCGATCGGGCGGGCACCCAGTGGTCGTTCAACGGCACCGCGTGGGCGCGTGATGGCAAGGCGGACACCACCAACGATGGGGTGGACAACCCCACCGCGACACCGATCGTCGCCAGTTACCAAAAGGCCCGAGAACTCAATTACCAGGCCACCAACGCCGCTGCTGCGTTGGCCTTGAAGGATGCGCCCACTCCCCAGGATCCGTATCGCCAGCCGGCCAATGCCACTGACCGTCCCAGCCTAAGCAGCGCCGACTGGCGACGCGATGCAGCGGACGGCCAGTGGCATCGGCTGGTCAAGACCGATGTGTCTGGCCCCAACGATCGCGGCAGTTACGTGCAGGAGACCGCCCTGCCGCACCGCAAAGCCGAACTGGAAGCGCAAGCGCAGGACGTCATCGCCCGCAACATCGCCAACAGTCCCGGCGCCATCGCCGCACGCTACGAGCTGGCGCACCACCGCAGCGGCTGGGCGGCCGATGGGTTGCCGATGTCGCCGGCCGTGCAACAGGCGCTGCCCGACCCGGATGCGTTGACCGCCTCCGACGGCCAGCGCTATTACCGCAACATGGATGGGCAGTGGACCAGCAACGGCGCGCCACCCGATGGCAATCGCGTACTGGAGCTGGAGACCACGCGCGCACTGCTGCAACCGGCACTGGCTGAGCAGGCGCAGGCGATTGCCGCCATCCGGCAGTCGCCGCAAGACGTCCAGGGCGAGCAAACGCTGTACCGCTATCGCATCGTCGGCACCGAATTGCAGCCGCAGTGGCGCGAAGCGATCGAACTGGCGACGCAACGCACGCGCGAGACCGAGGGACTGACCGGCGATAGCGCGCTGCAGTTGCAGCGCGGCCCAAGTGGCACGTTTGGCGCCGATAGCCCGATCGCGCATCTGCAACGCGGTGCCGATGGCGTGGAGCGCATCGCGGCAGTCACCAGCAGCGAGGATATCCGTCAGGCGTTGCAGCAAGTGCAGGCGCGGCAATCGCCAATCGCACCGGGGCAGCCGTTAACCACCAACGCACGCGCCTCCGATGGCGCGACAGATGCGGATACGTCGGCATCGTCCCCCTCCAACCAGCACGCACTCGACGGACACGCGCAGGTCCAGGCGGCCAGCGCAGCGCAGGCGCGTCATGAACAGCAACAGCAGGACCGCCAGGCGCAAGATCAGCAGTTGGCACAGGCACGCGCCCACGCGCTGCAGGAGCAGGTGTCGCACGAAGACCGGACGCAGGCCACTCAGGCGTTGCAGGCGCATGCATTGCAGGAGCTTCGCCAGCAAGAGTCGCAACAGCTGGAGCAGCAAGAACGCCAGGTACATGACGCGCAGCAACGCGAACAAGTCCAGCAGCAGGCGCACGACACCCAACAGCGCGAACAAGCGCAGCAGCAAGCCCAGGAAACACAGCAGCGCGAGCAGGAAACACGCGAGGCACAGGATGCCCAGCAGAGCCAGCAAGAACGCCTGCACGCGCAGACTGCGCAACATGCCGAGCAACAGCCGCTGCACGCTCAAGCGGCTCCACAACGCGAGCAGGAGCCGGCACAGGAAGCCGTCTCGCGCGAGCAGTCGTCGCTCCACGCGCAAGACACATCGCCACGCCAGCCCGAGCAGCGGTCTACCCCGGATGACGTCGCCCAACGGCCCCAGGAGCAGCTGGCAGAGCCTGCGCAAGCACATGCATCCGACGTAGCGCAGCAGCGGACGCAAAGCCAACAAGCGCAAGAAGAGCGCCCGCAGGAAGTCCAACGGCAGACAGCGCAGAGCGCGGCGATCGCGCAGACAGCACCGGCAGATCAGCAGCAGGTTGCGGACCTGCACAGCGGCCAACAGCCGATGACGGCGCAAGCCTCAGATGCGCAGCAAGATGCACCTGCACAGCAGCCCGAACAGCCGGCGGACGCGCGCCTGGCCCAGGCGGCGAACGCACCTTCCGCGCCATCGCTCGCCACCACGATCGCCGCAGAACAGCGCGACGATCAACAGGTGCTCACTCCAAAGGCTCAAGCACCGGAAGCACCAGATAATCCTGCAGCGTTGCCCTTGTTCGCACACCTCGCGCAAGCGACAGGGCCATCGCTGGACATGCCGACCGCTGGCCGCTCCGCCGACGCACCCGAGGGCGCGGCCGGTGCGCGCGAGCCGCTTTCTGCGTCCCTGGCAGATGCGCAGGACCGTCCTGCCGCGGTGCCCGCCGATCCGGACTCCTGGGAGGAAATAGAGCGCTCCATGCGTGAGCTGCGCATCCAGCTCGAACAGGATCTCGAAACAGAAAACCGCGTCGCAGAAGCGCGCCAGGCGCGCGTGGACCGTGGTGAGCGGCCGTTTACCGAGTTGGAATTGCGTGATGGGTACGATCCGGATGGCCCCTCTGGACTGAGACCACCACGCGCCCCGCCGGCAGACACCGCGCCACAGTCCATTGCCGCTGGCGAGCAGGAAGATCGGCCGCAGCCGCAGCGTAAAAACATCACCGGCGATCCGGATGTGGACGAGTTGCTGTACGCCATCGACTGCAAGGACGAACTGGCGATCGAACAGGCCTTGAAACGGGTCGCCAACAGCCCCTACAGCCAGGCCCTTGCCAAACAGGGGCATGAATTTCTGGATGCCCAGGCGATGCAGGAAGCCCAGGAACAGGCGAGCACGCGCCAGGCACTGAACATGGACGTCTCGACAGAGGTGCAGACCAGCCGTGGCCCGGTGATGGTGATGACACTGCCGCAGTTCGCCAACGGACCGGCGATGCAAGGTCCACAGGGTGACGGTGGTGGTGGCGGAGATGGCGGCGGCGGTGGAGGCGGTGGAGGCGGCGGCGGTGGTGGCGGCGGCTAGCCGGAACACGTGCAACAAGTTGAATCATCGAGAGAACACTATGAACATGCAGAACACCTCCGCACTACCCGATGCCAACGGGTCGGAACGCACGCTGAAAGAATCGATCCACGCCCTGGCGGCGGTGATCGGGGTGCTGCAGCAGCGAGAGCACGCATTGGAAGATCTAGTCCGGGAGCAGCTGCAGCTTCTGCAGATTGCTGTCAAACACGCCGATCAGCGCGTCAGTGGCTTGGTGGAAAATGCGCTGCCCCGCCTAACGCAATTGAGCAATCAGGCGCTGACGCAGACGCTGGAACCGGCGGCCGAGCGATTCAACAAGAAGCTGGTAACTGCGGAGCAGACGGTCCAGCAGGCGACCCAGCGTTACGCGCACGCACAGCGTTCCCTGGAAACAACGACAACGCGGCGCATGTGGATCGCATCGATTGCCCTACTGGTGGCGGGTGTCATCAGCGTGGTCGTCGCCGGCTACGCGCTCTACAGCACAAAAGCGGCTGTCGCTGAAGCCGCCCAACTCAGGGCGGAAATCACTTTTTTGGATCGTGTTGCTCGCGCCAATCTCGTTGCCTGCGGCAAGGACAGGCTGTGCGCAGAGCTGGAGAAGAAAGGGCCGCGATATGGCGATCGCAGTCAGTATCGAGTGGTTACTTTGCGCCAATCCAACACGCAGTAACACCTTTTAATCGTCTTCCACTGACGACTGCAAAGCTAAAAATTCGCCAATCACCTTAAAGGACTGCCGAAAATGGCTGTAAAAAAATGCCGAATTCAAGTCGAAGTTGCGGGCACCGCACGCAACGTCATGACTCTTACGGAAGAGGCAAAGGGTGATGTTTATATTAGAGCTTATTCCGGCGGCCAGGTAGGCACTGGATCTGAAGCGATTGCAGTTGTCGAGGACCGCTATTCGCTACATCCATCTGAAAAAAGCACGGAAAATGTAACCCTCAAACATACGCTCGCACTCGCAAACGGTGAGAAGAGGACATCCGTAGCGCTCTCTGATGCGGTAAAAACAAAAAGTGGATTTTCCCACGTGTTCAGCCATCGAACCACAGAATTGAAAGGACCAGCCTACGACGTCGCATCCGACGACACAGTGGAAACCATCTCACTTGGCAACTTTGACCGCGATGCTAAGCTTTTAATTTTCAACGTCTTTGTAGGCCCGCCAAGAGCATCATTTACTGGTGAATGTGACTGGGGGAGCATACAGAGCATTGATTTTGATCGTTTCCAGATTGTCATAGTCCATACGCAACTAGAAACAGGGTCGATTCCGTTTGCATTGAGCATTGCATCTTTCACCTATCCACCTGAGGTACACAGAGACGAGTTTGCGAAAATTAATGCCCAGCAAATGATGAAAGGCTCCCCCCCTGACAAATGCCTTGAGATAGCGCTCGGCATGACTAGAGAGCTTTTTGTAGATTATCTTGAATTCTGTGAGTCCATCTCTGATAACGAAGATGTGCGAAGGCAGTTCCGAGAGATGATAGAGCAAATCCCTCGAAACGCCTCCTTCAGAATGTGAAGCATAAGGGCGCTTAGGCGCCCTCCCTTCTTTACCCCTCGCGAATGCGCTCGCCAGATACCCGTACATAGTAGTCAGTCATCTCGATGCCGACAGCGTCGAAGCCCTCCAACTGCGCAGCCACCAACGTGGTTCCGCTGCCAGCAAACGGATCGAGCACGCGTCCGCCTGACTCGCAAATCCGTACTAGCTGTCGCATCAATTCGGTGGGCTTGCCAGTCAGGTGATGCTTGTCGGCCTTGCGTACCGACTCACGAATCACACCCGGCAGCACGGGGGCGCGGCGGTCCAGCGGCATGTTGCCCTTGCTGCCCCACACGATGTATTCGGCCTGGTTGCGGAAACGGCCCAACTGCGGCCGCACGCCTTCGGTCTTGTCCCAAACAGTGATGCCGCGCCAGGTGAAGCCGGCGATCTGCAGCGCGTCGGTGGTCAGCGGCAGCTGCCGCCAGTCGGTGAACAGCAGCACCGGCGCGCCGTCCTTGAGCACACGCGCGCACTCGGACAGCCACAGGTGCATCCATTTCAGGTGCGAGCGTTGGTCGCGTTCGTCGCCAACGAAGTCAGCGTGTCCACCATCCCGACAGTATTTGGTCGACGGCGGCCGTGCCCGGGCGGCGGCGGTCAGGCCACCACTCGCATAAGGCGGATCAGTGATCAGCGCGTCGAACGAATTGGCTTCGAGCGTGGGCAGAATGGTCAGAGCGTCGCCCTGCAGGAGCTGGTTTTTCATGGTGAGAGCCTTGTTGGATTCGCTCGCGGCGATCGGAGGTGAGGCTCTCGGCCTTCAGGTGATTGAGCGTGCCGCAGCGCGGGCACTTGATCTGGATTTCATCGAAGGCGCCGGCCTTGCAAAGCAGGCGGGCGCAGTCGCCACAACGGAGGTTCTTGAGCATTACGTGGTCTTGCGGTGGGAAAGGATTACGCGGCCGCTGGCGGCGCGTAGGGGGTGAAGGCGATGACCTCATCGCCCACCCAGTCGTTGATCTTCAACATGCGCGCTTGCAGCGGTTCGAGCTCGTTGGCGGCCCACACAGCAGCGGCCTCACGGATTGACCCGAAGCCGCCTGCGTTCTGCGGCACGATGCCCATGAGTTGCGGCGGGATGCGTAGCGCGGCCAGCATGTCGTCGCGGGTGATGCCCTTGATGCCGCTGAACTCATCCTTGGCCGCCACTTCGCTGACCGGGATCAGCTTCAAGCCGTCCTTGTTGCCGCCTGGTGAGTACAGGAACAGATTGCGGAAGTTGCCCGGCCCCTTGGCGCCCTTCATGGCGTTGCGCAGCGCATCGACGTCTTCCTGACTCTGCTGCGGGTCAGTCAGGTACAGGATGAAACCGGCATGCGAGCCGTTGTTGTAGTACTTGCGGCGGAACAGCGTGGCCGACTCGTTGAGTAGCGCCGATTGCATCGCCGGCATCCACTCGGGCAGACCGTAGAGTTCCTGATCGACATCGGCTTCGCGCAGCTGGAACACGCTGCCCGGCTCGAACACGTGCTCGTCGTGCCAGGTGCGCACTTGGAAGTACTCGCCCTCGGTGACGCCGCGCCGCATGTATTTCGACAGCGGCGCGGCCAACGACAGCGCATTGCCCAGGCGGTTACGGCGACGTTCGAGGTAGCCATTGCCCAAGGTGATCCAGTCCAGCGACAGCTGCTCGAAGGCCTCGCGGGTCAGCAGCCGGTGCGGCTTGAAGGTGCGCGCCAGCATGTTGCGCTTGAAGATCAGCCCGGACTGCAGGAACGGATTGCTGCGCGTGGTCTTGGACAGGCCATCCAGCGCCACCGGCGGCTCGTACCAGCGCCCGTTCTGCCAGCACTCCAGATAGTCCAGCACGCCGCGTCCATCGAGCACTGGTGTCGGGTCGCCAAAGGTGAAGGCCTCGGCGCGTGCGGGCGCTGCAGGCGCGGTGGCGGGCAGCTGGTCGGTCAACATCAAGAGATCTCCATGAAGCCGGAATTGCGCGCGGTGCGCCCTTCCAGCGGTTCGTTCTGCAGCGCGTGGAAGAGCGCCCACGCCAGGTCGGCGTGCCCGGTTTCTTCCGAGCGGCCGGCGGTGAAGGTGGATTGGCGCCCGCTGGCCGTCATCGTCTTGCGGATGGCCATCAACGACTGAGCGACATCGGTCCAGCCGGCGTCGAACTCCAACCGGCCGTTGTGGATCACGTCAAACGCCTTGAGCACCAGGCGCGTCTTGACCTCGGGTGAGTAGCTGAAGGTGACCAGATTCGGGAAGAACTGCTTCACCAGCTGCGCCACGCCACTGCCCATACCGGTGGTGTCGATGCCGATATAGGTCACCCAGTAGCGGCGCGTGATGCGCTCGATTTCGGCGGCCTGCTTGGCGAAGTCCATGCCTCGGAACTGGATCCGCTCCAGCAGCCGGAACTTGCCTCCCGGCTGCTGCGGTGGCGCCAGCACGACCAGGCCGGCGGTGTCGCCGGTTTCGGCCGGGTCGTAGCCGATCCACACTGCACGATCGCCATAGGGGCGCGCGGCGAACGGTTTGTAGTCCTGGCCCCACTCGACCCAGCTGTCGACCATGCACGGCTGCAGCATCGCTAGCGGGAAGATGCTGGCGCCGTCGTCGACGAACTCGCACATCAACAGGTTGGCGAAGGCGTCCGGGCTGTATTCCTCGCGCAGCTCGTCGATGTCGAACAGGTCGCAGCCACGACGCTGGGCATCGAGGATGTTGACGATCTGCCGCCATGCGCGGTCCTGGCAGCGACGGCCACCGGCCAGCGCGTCGTGCGACACATCGATCTGGATCCGCTGCGCGGCCGGCTTGCCCTTGTTGCGGCGCTCGCCGGTCCAGAATGTGTAGGCCTCATGCGCCATGCTCGATGGCGTGCTGAAGTAGGTCTTGCGCCACTTCTTGTGCATCGCCATGCCGCTGGCGACCTTGTTCAACTCGTTGAATCCGTAGGTCCAGAAGAACTCGTCGAAGTAGAAATTGCCGTGGTAGCCCTGCGCGGTGCGCGCATTGGTGCCCAGGAAGAACAACTCGGCGCCGTTGGGGAACACGATGCTGTCGCCGCCGGAGAGCGTCTCGTCGATCGTCTCGCGCACGAACTGCTGCATATAGCCACGGAACAGATGCGCCTGCGCCTTGGAGGCGCTCAAGAAAATCTGATTGCGCCCCGTGGTGAGTGCATCGATCAGCGCCTCGCGTGCGAAGTAGAACGTGGCACCGATCTGGCGGGATTTGAGGATGATGCGCGTGCGCTCGTTGCCGGCGCGGTACCAATCGCGCTGATAGTCGAAGCAGCCGTCGACGAACGCGGTGGTCAGCTGCTCGACCTGTTCTTCGGTGAAGTCGTTGCGCTTGGGCTTCTTCTTCGGCGCGGCATTGCGGTTGGCAACGGCCGGATTTAAGTCGGCTTCGTTGCCGCCGCCCTGGTAGCGCTGGATGCGCGCCTGGCGCTCCAACTGCCGATGCAGCAGATCGATTTCCTTGAAGTCGCCGCCGGATTTTTCCGGCTTCATGATCAGCACAACTAGGCGCGCTTCGAGCGCGCCACCGATGCGCTCAACGTTGTCTGCGCGATCCCACTCGTCACGCGACTTCCAGCTGTGTACAGTCTTCTCGTTCTCGCCGATGGCCTGCGCAATTTCGGTCACGCGCCATCCCATCCAGTACAGGAATTTCGCCTGTCTGCGGGTGTCCATCGGGAGCTGGGTGGCAACGCTTTGCATGCCACCAGGGTGAAGCGCTCCTTCTATTCTCGACAGCGTATCGACACGTAATCGCCTGGTTTACACGGCGCTTGCGTTGCTGCGCTGTGCGCCGCGTTTGACCATGCATCCATCGCATCGCAAACGCATCCAGCGCAGAGGACACCCATGTCGGGCAAGACCAAGAAGTTCCGTTCCAACTGGTTCCGCGTGGCCGTCGAAGGCGCCACCACCGATGGCCGCACGATTCAGCGCAGCTGGATCGACGACATGGCCGCGACCTACAACCGCGAGACCTACAGCGCCCGCATCTGGATCGAGCACATGCGCAGCCTGCTGCCGGACTCGCCGTTCCGCGCGTATGGCGATGTCACCGCCGTCAAGGCGGAAGAAGTGGAGATCGATGGCACCAAGCGCCTGGCGCTGTTCGCGCAGATCGAGCCGACCACCGACCTGATCACGATCAACAAGGCCAAGCAGAAGCTCTACACCAGCATCGAGGTGCAGGAGAAGTTCGCCAACACCGGCAAGGCGTATCTGGTCGGCCTGGCGGTGACGGACTCACCGGCAAGCCTGGGCACCTCGATGCTCACCTTCGCCAGCCAACACCCCGACGCCAATCCGCTGACCGATCGCAAGCAGTCACCGGGCAACCTGTTCACCGTTGCCGAGGAAACCTCGCTGGAATTCAGCGAGGTCAGCGAAGGCCCGGTCGCCAGTCTGCTCAGCCGGATCCGCACCGCGCTCAAGAGCGAGGACGCCACCAGCATCACCGCCGAGCAGTTCGCAGACCTCGGCGAAGGCATCGAACAGATCGCCGAGCACGTGCGCGGCCAAGACGAGCGTTTCAACCGCCTGCAGGGCGAGCACACACAGCTGGCAAACGACCTGGCGCAGCTGCGCGAGTCGCTGTCGCAGCAGCCGGATCCGGCACAGCCCGCACGCCCGGTCGTCACCGGCAGCGGCGCTGCCGTGCTGACCGACTGCTGATCCCACACCACCCAACGCACACGCCGCCAGCGCACCACCTTCGGAGCCACCATGCAAAACGCCACCCGCTTGCAGTTCAACCAGTTCGCCGAGCAGATCGCCAAGCTCAATGGCATCACCAACCCGTCCCACTCCTTCACCGTCGATCCGACCGTGCAGCAGAAGCTGGAAACACGCATGCAGGAATCGAGCGAGTTCCTGTCCAAGATCAACATCATCCCGGTGGACGAATTGTCCGGGCAGAAGGTGGGCATCGGCGTCACCGGCAGCATCGCCAGCCGCACCGATACCGGTGCCGGCAAGACCCGCACCCCGCGTAACGTGGCCGCGCTCGACAAGAACGAATACCTCGCCAAGAAGACCGACTTCGACACTGCCATCCCGTATGCGCTACTCGATGCCTGGGCCAAATTCCCGGACTTCCAGGCGCGCCTGCGCGATGCCATCGTCAAGCGCCAGGCGCTGGACCGTCTGCAGATCGGATTCAACGGTACGCACGCTGCTGCCGACACCGACCGCGCCGCGTTCCCGCTGCTGGAAGACGTCAACATCGGCTGGCTGCAGCAGTACCGCACCAACGCTGCCCAGCGCGTGTTGGCGAGCGGCAAGGCGGCCGGCAAGGTCGTGATCGGCGGCGCCGCTGCCGACTACGGCAACCTCGACGCGCTGGTGTATGACGTCGTGAGCAACCTGCTGGACCCGTGGCACCGCAAGGACCCGAGCCTGGTGGTGGTGCTGGGCCGTGATCTGATGCACGACAAGTATTTCCCGATGGTCAACAAGGACCAGCCGGCCAGCGAGAAGATCGCCACCGACTTGATCTTGAGCCAGCGCCGCGTCGGCGGCCTGCAGGTGGCCGAGGTGCCGTACCTGCCGGACGGCGCGCTGATGGTGACCTCGCTGGCGAACCTGTCGATCTACTACCAGACCGGCGGCCGGCGCCGTTACATCCAGGAAGTGCCCGCGCGCGATCGCATCGAGAATTACGAGTCTTCCAACGATGCGTACGTGGTTGAGGACTACGGCCTGGGCTGCGTGGTCGAACACATCGAGATCGAGGCCTAAGCCATGGCCGACAGTCCCGCCAAGCGTCACCACAGCCGCGTGCTGGCCGAGTTGGAAGCCGCGCAACGTGCACCGCACCAGCTGATGGCCGGTGCCACCGCCTACGAACAGCACATGGCGCAGCTGCAGAGCGATCGCCTGCGCTTGAAGCAGATCCAGTCCGACCAGGGCAAGGCTGCGCTCAAGGTGCAGCTGCTGCCGGCGTACCTGCCGTACCTGGCCGGCGTGCTGGCCGGCGGCCAGGGCGCGCAGGACGAGATCGTCACCACGTGCATGGTGTGGCGCATTGATGCCGGCGACTATGCCGGCGCCTTGGAGCTCGGCGCCTACGTGCTTAAGCACCAGCTGCAGATGCCCGACCGCTTCACCCGCACCGTGGGCTGCGTGCTGGCCGAAGAAATCGCCGAGGCGGCGTTGTCGGCGCAGAAGACCGGCCAGGTGTTCGATGCGGCCGTGCTGGCCGACACCGCTGCACTGACCGCCGAGCAGGACATGCCCGATGAGGTGCGCGCCAAGCTCCACTTGGCACTCGCACGTGCCTGCCTGGCTGGCATCACCGATGAGACGCCCGGCGACCAGGCGCAGCCCATCGTGGCCGCTGCCGTGGCTGACCTGCAGCGCGCCATCGCCCTGCACGGCAGCTGTGGCGGCAAGAAGGATCTGGAACGCGCCGAGCGTCTCCTGAAGAAGTTCAGCGCTGAGCCTGCAGGCACCAGCGCCTAACCGAGCGTCCCCGCAACCCTCGCCGGCTCGGGGCCGATCCACAGCAGTGCATCGCTGCGGTGACGCCCCGACCACCGGCGATCTCTTTCGAGCCATCCATGAGCGGATTCACGGCCACCGGCACCACCAGCGCCACGCCTGATGCGATCGCCAACGCGCCGTTCTGGCCGGCGATCGCACCGGCCACCGTGCGCGCGAGCATGCGCCTGGATGGCACCGTCACCGATGCACGTCTGCGCCACGCCATCGTTGCCGCCATGCTGGCGGTGAACGATGCGCTAGGCGCCTGGGCGGACACGCAGCAGGCCGCCGGCTACGCATCACTGGCCGACGTGCCCAGTACCACCGTCGATGGCCTCTCGCGCCGCGTGCAGCTGTATCTGCGCGCGGTGGCTTGTGCGACCGCGGTGGAAATCGCAGAGCGCTATCGCAGCTTCGACGCGACCGACAGCGCCAACCAACGCGCCGATGACTTGTCGCCCAGCATCACCGAATTGCGCCGCGATCAGCGCTGGGCCGTGCGTGATCTGCAGAACCTGCCGCGCAGCACGGTGGAGCTCATCTGATGCGCGTGCATGCCCAACAAGGCGACACCGTCGACCTGCTGTGCTGGCGCTACCTGGGCAGCACGGCCGGCCTGGTCGAGCGCACCTATCTCCTTAATCCCGGCCTGGCCGAACTGGGCGCCGTGCTACCGCATGGCACGCCGGTGGAGTTGCCCGAGGTAACCACCACCACGGCGGCGATGACGCCGCTCGTGCAGCTATGGGACTGACCTGATGACCGAACCCACCTCCGTATCGAGCGGCTTTTTGATCGCCACCGGTGTGGGCCTTGCCTCGGTGCTACCTGGCATCGACGGCGATGCGCTGATCGGCGCCTTCGCTGGCGGCGCGCTGTTCGTGGTGTCCGCCGCCAAGCAGCCGCTGTTGGCGCGATTGATCTATTTCCCGGTGAGCGTGATCGCCGGCTACCAACTGGCGCCGGAGCTGCTGCGCTGGCTGCCCATCAAGTCCAGCGGCGTGGCCGCCTTTGCGAGCGCAGCGTGCGCCATCACCGTCACGCTGGGCCTGATCGAAAAGAGCAAGTCGCTCGACTTTTCCTTCCTACGTCGTGGAGGTCCGCCCAGTGCATAGCCTGGTCACCGTCCTGACGTTGATGGCCTCGCTCGCCATCTGCGTCCGCCTGCTCACCTACCACCGGCCCGCCGATGCCCGCCACCGACGCGGCGCGGGCTGGTGCGCTTGGCTGCTGATCGCCAGCACCGGCGGCCAGGCGCTGCACATCTTGCTTGCGGGCGCCGGCTCGCAGGTCAGTCCCTGGCACCTGGGCACGTTGACCGTGCTGGCAGTGCTCACCTACCGCGCCCAGGGCAATGTGGCGCGCATCCTGAAGGTCGATTGATGTTCACCGATACCCAGCTCGCCTCGATCATGCAGTGCTCGCCACAGCGCGCCCAGCGCTGGCATGGCCCATTGCTCACCGCCGCCAACCGGTTTGGCATCACCACCAAGCGCCGCGCTGCGCACTGGCTCGGCCAGGTCGGCCACGAGAGCCTGAGCCTGTCGCGCATGGAAGAAGGCTTGCACTACACCACCAGCGCCCGCTTGCTGGAGGTGTTCGGTTCACGCATCACCCCAGCACAAGCGCCCAAGTTCCTGCGCAATGCGGAGGGCCTGGCGAACTTCGTCTACGCCGACCGCCTGGGCAACGGTAACGAAGCCAGCGGCGATGGCTATCGCCACCGGGGCCGTGGGCCGATGCAACACACCTTCCGGGGCAACTACCGCCGTATCGGCGTGCTGATCGGCCTACCGGTGGAAGAGCAGCCGGATCTGCTGCTGCAGATCGAGCCGAGCGCGCTGGGCGCGGCTGCGTACTGGCAGGACAGCGGCCTCAACGTGCTGGCCGATGCGGGCGATGTGCTCGGCTTGGGCCGCAAGATCAACCTGGGCAACGTGCGCGCCAAGCGCCTGCCGGAAGGCCACAGCGATCGCGTCACCCGCACGCAGCGCGCCCTGCAGATCCTGGGCGTCAGCTGATGGTCACGCGCCTGATCATCTTGCTGGCGTTGATTGCAGTGCTCGTCGGTGGCTGCGTGTGGCAGGAGCACCGCGTCAGTGCCGCCCAGCAAGACCGCGATACCGCGCTGCAGGCCAAGCGCCAGGCCGAGGCCGAACGCGACAGCGCCAAAGGCTCCACCACCGTCGTCACCCAGTACGTCGACCGCGTGCAGATCGTGCGCGAGGCCGGCGCCACCATCACCCGCGAGATCCCGATTTATGTCACCCAGAAAGCAGACGCTGCTTGCGCTATCCCTGCTGGTTTTGTGCGGCTGCACGACGCCGCCGCCACGGGCAACCCTGCCGGGCCGCCCACCGGAGATCCTGATGCGCCGGCCGCCGGCATTACGCTCTCTGGCATTGCCGGTACCGTCGCCGGCAACTACACCCGCTGCCACGCCACCGCCGCGCAGCTGAGCGCGCTGCAGGACTGGATCGACCTGCATCTGCCGGCGGCACCACCGTGATCAAGCCCGCCGGCCTGCGCGCGCATCTGGTCGCGGCCCTGCCGGATCTGGCACGCGATGCCGACCGGCTACTGGTGTTTATCGATGCCGGCAGCCTGGTCAGCACGTTCCAGCCAGGGCTGTCATTCGAGTACCAATACACGCTCAACCTGATCGTGACCGACTATGCGGGCCACCCCGACAGCGTGATGCTGCCGCTTCTGGAATGGGTGCAGGTCAATCAGTCCGAATTGCTGTCCAATCCGGCGCGCCGTGGCGACATCGCCTTCGAGGCCGACATCCTTGCCAACGATGCGGTGGACCTGTCGATCAAGTTGCCGCTGACCGAGCGCGTGGTGGTGACGGCCAAGGCCGGCGGCGGCTATGACATCACCCATGCGCCCGAGCCGGCAATAGATCCGACATGGATGAGCTGACCGCACTGGAGACGTGGGCGGCGCCGTTGTTGGCGCGTCTGCAGGAGGCCGAGCGGCGCAAGCTGGCCCGCAAGATCGGCACCGCGTTGCGACGCTCGCAAAGCCAGCGCATCGGCAAGCAGCAGGCGCCCGACGGCTCGCCCTACGCGCCGCGCAAGCAGCCGCTGCGTGACAAATCCGGGCGGGTCAAACGCGCCAAGATGTTTGCCAAGCTGCGGCAGGCCAAGTACTTCAAGGTCAGCGCCAGCCCTAACCAGGTGAGCGTGGGGTTTGTGGGGCGCGTGTCGCGCATTGCCCGCGTGCATCAAGAGGGTTTGACCGAGCGGGTGCGGCCGGGTGGTCCGATGGCACGTTACGAGAGGCGCGTGCTCTTGGGCCTCTCCGCTGAAGACCGGCGGATCGTACGCGACCAACTACTTGATCACTTAGCATAAGAGTTGCACATGGAATCCACGCGAGAGCAGACCCGACCATGCAGGCGTTGAAGGCATTAGATCAAAATGATAGCGTCGAATCTTTATTTGACTCGCAATGTGTAAGGCTGCATGTTGACGCATGTGAATTATGAGCCGTTAGCCTTGAATTAGTAATGGACATGAAAAATTTCGAAAGACGCATATTAGATCATGTGATTCAGACTATTAGACCACCTTCAACTCTCATTCAAAATAGTTACTAGCCGCCCATGACAGTGATTCGAGAGGCAAACATCATTCGGTTTCAAGGTCAATATCGAGACTCCGACATTCATGCGCCGTTAGCTTGCTTTTACCATGCCGTGAACGACTTTGGCTATCGAGACATTATTTTAGATTTTTCTTTATGCACCGAGACTTATCCGGGGCCAATGCTAAGCCTTTGCGTTGAAGTGTTACGTCTGCGAACAGAAATGATCGATACGCAATTGATTCTTCCAACCAAGCCAGATCTAGCGCGCCTCTTCATTAATGCTAACTGGGCTCATATTCTTGAGCCAAGAGCTCATAACGCCTCGCGCTTCCGTGGGCACACCCAAATCCCGGCAACTCAATTCACAAATCCTGTCGAGCAGTACGAAGCAGTAAACCGCATTGTCAACGCAATTCTAGGCGGAATTCCAGACATTAGGCGAGAGCATTTCGCTGCATTAGAGTGGGCTGTAAACGAACTTACTGATAACGTAATTGTTCACTCCCAATCCGCTATCGGCGGACTAGTCCAGGTATCAAGTTTCAAACGCAACTCTAAGATTGTTGAATTTACTATTGCTGATTCTGGTCTTGGAATTCCTGCGACCCTTAGATCAGGAGAGGAGTTCTCTGGCTCTGACACAGACGCCCTAGATCGCGCGATCCGCGAAGGCGTGACAAGAGACAAATCAATAGGACAAGGCAACGGCTTATTTGGTAGCTATCAGATCTGCTGTCATAGTGGCGGCGCGTTTCAAATCGAGTCAGGGCATGCCCGACTTCTTTCTAGGCCAAGCCCGTATGGCCTAGAAATCCGCGACCAAAAGATTCCTGTAAAAGGAACCCTCGTCATAGCCAAGATAAATTTCAGCGACCCTGACCTTCTAAAGGATGCGCTTAATTTTTCTGGAAAGTCCCACAAGCCGGTTGACTATATCGAAACAAAGTATGAGGGTGACTCAGACAACATAATCCATGTTGTTCTGTTAGAAGAAACCCAGTCCTTCGGGAGCAGAGTTGCTGGCACGCCAATACACATCAAAATTTATAACTTAGTTCAAATATGCTCGGGACAGCCTATCGAGATTGACTTCTTGGGCGTTCCTTTAGTCTCCAGCAGCTTTGCCGACGAAGTATTTGGAAAATTATTTGTTAAATTAGGCCCACTGGAGTTCATGCAAAGAATCAGATTCAAAAACGTCGAAAATACTGTCCGCATGCTTATAGATAAAGCCATATCACAGCGCGTCAGCACCGGACTGGGCAGCTAAAAATAAATCACGGAAGCGCATCCCTGTAGACAGTGACTTTACATAGAGAAACACTTTACGCCTAAGGTCCACAGACGAAGAATATAGCTTCGCACGTGGACCCAATATGGCCTCCTTTACCGCTGTCGATCTATCAAAGCTGCAGGCGCCTGACCTGATCGAGGCTTTGGATTTTGAAACGATCTTCGCTGAGGCCTTTGCTCAGTTCCGCCGGCTCATGCCTGAGTTCTCGGCACTCACGGAAGCCGACCCGGTCTACAAGCTGCTGCAGCTATTTGCAGCACGCGAGCTGCTGCTCCGCCAGCGCGCCAACGACAAGGCGCAGCAAACCATGCTGGCCTTCGCCACCGGCAGCAACCTCGATCACCTGGGCGCACTTTTCGGCGTCGCGCGCCTGGTGCTCGATCCGGGACAACCAGAGAACGGCATTGCACCGACTCATGAGTCGGACGTGGACTTCCGGCGCCGCATCCAGCTAGCACCCGAAGGCTTCAGCGTGGCCGGCCCCGAGGGGGCCTACATCTATCACGCACTCAGCGCGGCGGCCGATGTCATGGACGCCAGCGCCACCAGCCCCGCACCAGGGCAAGTGCTGGTCACCGTCCAGTCGCGTACTGGCAACGGCACTGCACCGAAGAAGCTGCTCGACGCGGTGGCTGCAGTCCTCACTGACGCTGACGTGCGCCCCTTGACCGACGAGGTGGCGGTACAGAGCGCGAAGATCGTTCCGTACGCCATTCGTGGGCGCGTCTACACCTACGCCGGCCCTGACTCGGCGGTGGTCATGCGCGAGGCGCTGCGCAGCCTGCAGGCCTATCTCGCCGAGGCGCACCGCATCGGCCGCGACGTCCCCGAGTCAGCCATCAAAGCCAAGTTATTCGTCGATGGCGTGCAGCGTGTCGAGCTGGACTCGCCTGCAGCCGACATTCGGATCAGCCGCACACAGGCTGCGTACTGCATCTCGATCGACATCGTGCACGCCGGCATCGATGAGTAATTCACCGCTGCCGCCCAATGCCACGCCGATGGAGCGCGCCCTTGCCGCCGTCGCGCAGCGCCTGGAAGCGATCCCGCTGCCGTACCCAGACTTGTGGAACCCCGACACGTGCCCAGCCGGCCATCTGCCGTGGTTGGCGTGGACGCTCTCGGTCGACGACTGGAAGGCCGACTGGAGCGATGCGGTCAAGCGCTCGCGCCTGCGCAGCGCGATGGCAATTCAGCGCCGCAAGGGCACCGCCAACAGTGTGCGGATGGTGGTCGAGTCTTTCGGCGGCGCGGTGGCCATCCGCGAGTGGTGGCAGACCGAGCCGCGCGGCCAGCCGCACACCTTCGAGCTCGCGCTGACGCTGACCGGTGCCGATGGGCAGAGCGCCAGTGCCCGATTCGTTGAGGAAGTCATCGCCGAGGTCGAACGCACCAAGCCCGTGCGCTCGCATTTCACGTTCATCCAAGGATTCCAGGCCGAGGCACGACTCAACATCGTTGCGCGCGGCAGAACCACCTTGTTCCTGCGCCTGCAGGGCGAGGCGAGCTAGAGAGCACAGATGCCAGGACTCAAACTCAAAGTTACGACCGCCGGCCGCCAGGCGCTGGTCAACCTCAAACAGACAGGCACGCAAGCGGTCACCATCGCCGCTGTCGGCCTGACCAGCGCCGCGTTCGATGCCAATGCCGCGCTCACCGCGCTACCGGCCGAGATCAAGCGCCTGACCACGGTCGGCGGTACGGTCACCGCCAAGGACACGATCCACGTGTCGGTGCGTGACGAATCCAATGCCGTATACAGCTGCTACGGCTTCGGCCTGTACCTGGCCGACGGCACGCTGTTTGCCGCCTACGGCCAGCCCGCGCTGCTCGTGGAGAAGTCCGGCGCCGCCTCTGTGCTGCTGGCGATCGACGTGGTGCTGGCTGACGTGGACACCGCGCAGATCACCTTCGGCGACACCAACTTCACCGATCCAGCCGCGACGGTGGACGTGCCCGGTGTGGTGCGCCTGGCGACTGACGCCCAGGCCATCGCAGGCGTGGACAGAGAGCGGGCGGTGTCGCCCGCCAACTTGCTTGCGTCACTGGACCAGCGCCTTGGCGAGATGGGACCCACCGAATTCATCAAGCAACTGCTGTCGCGTGCCAATGCTGCGACCGCGCGCAATGTGCTGGGTATTCGCACCGCTGCCCTGAGCGACACCGGTCACGGCAATGGTCTGGACGCAGACACCCTGGATGGACGTCAGGGCGACTGGTATCGCGACTTCCGTAACATGCTCAATGTCCCGCAGTCGTTCATGTTGCCGGGGCAGATCGTGGTGATGGCCTCGCTGTATCCGCCAACCGGTCTGCTGCTTTGCGATGGCGCAGCAGTCTCGCGAGCGAAATACGCAGCGCTGTTCGCGGCCATCGGCACCGTCTATGGCGCCGGTGATGGCAGCACCACCTTCAACCTGCCACTGATGCGCGAAGGCACCACCGTCACGCACACCAACTCCGCGCAGTTCGTTGGCGTCCACAGCACTGGACAGGTGCTGAGCCACACGCACGGTGCCAGCTCGGCCGCTGTTGGCGACCATGCGCACTTCACCGCACTCGCTGCAGCCGGCATCCACGCACACGGCGCCAGCATCAATCCAGGCGGCGACCACGCACACGGCGCCTGGACCGATGCACAGGGCTACCACGCGCACAGCGGCAGCACGAGCGCTTCGGGCGACCACCAACACCCCGGCGTCATTCCATCTAGCTCCATCAATGGCTACGGCGTGTACCGGGAGCGCGACAACGACGCCTCGCCCTCAGACGGCTGGACGGGTGCAGGCGGCAACCATGCCCACAACATCGCAACCGACGCTACCGGCAGCCATGTTCATGCCATTGGCATGAACGGCTCCGGCAACCACACCCACGGGATCGGCATCGCTGAGGGCGGCAATCACGTGCACGCGGTGGACCACCGTGGCGCAGGCGCCCACGCACACACCATCACCGTCAACGCAGCAGGCGGCGCAGATAACCTGCCTGCCGGCCTGCGCATGAGCTATTGCATCGCCTACTGAGACTGACCATGACCAATCCTCTCCCGCGCACCAGCACTGCCTTCGCCTTTGATCCCACCACCGGTGAATACACCGGCCCGGTGACGGTCTACCTGTCCGAGTTGGAAGGCCGCTATCCACTGCCGCCCAACACCGTTGCGATCGCACCCGCGCCGCCTGCAGGGCTGTATCAACGCCACCGCCTGTCGCCGCTCTCGGGGACGTGGGAGCTGGTGGCCGACTATCGCGGCGTGATGCTCTACAGCACCGAAACCGCCGCCCCGATCGCCAACACGCTTGCCTTGGGCGATGCACTGCCGCAGGGTTACACCACCTCGCAGCCCATCGCCTTTCTGCCCAGTGATCACCGGCGCAATGTCTGGGACGAGGCACGCGCAAGTTGGCGTGCGGATCCGGACTACAGTGCCGCGCTGGTCTGGGAGAAGGCTACCGGTGCGATCGCGCCACGGCTGGCTGCCGGCATCGCGTTGCCGGGTCAACTGACCACCGTCGCGCCGCCGATGACGGTCGATGGCACGCTAGTCTGGGACGAAGATGTACAGGCGTGGTCGGTGCAGCCACAGGCGCCCGAGACGGCCGCTGTGTAGCCCTGCGCTTTACGCATCAACTGCGGTGCGTCATCGCGTGCAGCCATCGACCATGGCTGCATGGGCAACGCATCCTCCGCACTGAGTAACGCCATTCGCCTCGGCACCATTGCTGAGGTAGATCTGCGGATTGCACGGTGCCGCGTACAGGTTGGCGAAATGCTGACCGACTATCTACCCTGGGTGGTCACCCTGGCCGGCACCACCATCATCTGGTCGGCGCCGGCAATCGGCGAACAGGTCGTGGTGCTATCGCCGGCCGGCGACCTGGCCGATGGCCTGGTGCTACGCGGCCTGTACTCCGATCAATTCGCAGCACCGGCCGCGTCTGACACCTTGCACGTCCTGCGCTTTGCCGACGGCGCGCAGATCCACTACGACACCGAGGCGCATGCGCTGCAGGCCACGTTGCCCAGCGGCGGCACCGCGACCATTACCGCCGATGGCGGCATCACGCTCAACGGTCCGCTGACGGTCAACGGCGCCACCCAGATCAATGGCGATGCAGGCATCACCGGCACGGCTACCGTCGACACCGACGTGGTGGGCGGCGGGATCAGCCTCAAGCACCACAAGACCACCGACGTCACCGCCGGCAGCGCGCTTAGTGGCCCACCGCAATGATCGGCGTCGATGCCATCACCGGCCGTGTGATCGAGGGCGAACAGCACCTGGCCCAGTCGATCGTCTGCATTCTCACC
The DNA here is from genome assembly GCF_040202875.1 of Xanthomonas sp. WHRI 10204. Lineage (NCBI taxonomy): Bacteria > Pseudomonadati > Pseudomonadota > Gammaproteobacteria > Lysobacterales > Lysobacteraceae > Xanthomonas > Xanthomonas sp. WHRI 10204. Next base: position 1,467,144 of record NZ_JBEGDW010000001.1, on the reverse strand, counting down.
ACGCCCATCGGCACACGTGAGCAGCGCCGCGACTTCGGCTCGCTGCTGCCGGAGCTGATCGACCAGCCATTCAACGGCGCCACCCGCACGCTGCTCTACGGCGCCACCGCCACCGCGCTGATGCGCTGGGAGCCGCGCCTGCGGCTGACCCGCGTCGGCCTTGTCGTCGGCGATGCGCCCGGCAGCTTCGTGCTGACCATCGAGGGCCAACGCACCGACGTTGCCCCCGCCAATGCGCGCTCGCGCCTGACCATCCCGCTCCGCTTCCGCTCGTCCTGATCGAGGAACCTATGTCCACTGCCTACCACCACGGCGTTCGCGTCATCGAAGTCAGCGCGGGCACGCGCACCATTCGCACCGTCTCCACCGCTGTCGTCGGCCTGGTCGCCACGGCCGCCGATGCGGATGAGAAAGTCTTTCCGCTCAACAAGCCGGTGCTGATCACCGACGTGCTGGGCGCCATCACCAGCGCCGGTACCAAGGGCACCTTGCGCGCCACGCTGCAGGGCATCGCCGACCAGACCAACCCGGTGACCATCGTCGTGCGTGTGGCCGAGGGCGAAGATGCTGGCAAGACGTCCAGCAACGTCATCGGCGAGGCCAAGTCCAGCGGCTACACCGGCCTGTATGCACTGCTGGCCGCGCAGGCGCAGCTGGGCGTGCGCCCGCGCATCCTGGGTGCGCCTGGCCTGGATACGCTGCCGGTCGCCAAGGCGCTGGCAACCATCGCCAAGAAGCTGCGCGCCATGGCCTATGTGCGCCCGGTTGCCGAGACCGTCGCCGAGGCGGTCACCTACCGGGGCCAGTTCAGCGACCGCGAATTGATGCTGATCTGGCCGGACTTCCTGGCCTTCGACACCGCTACCAGCACCACCACGGCCGCCTATGCCACAGCGCGTGCGCTCGGCCTGCGCGCCAAGATCGACACCGAGCAAGGCTGGCACAAGAGCCTGTCCAACGTGCCCGTGTCCGGCGTCACCGGCATTTCCAAAGATGTCCACTGGGATCTGCAGGATCCAGCCACCGATGCCGGTGTGCTCAACGAGGGCGACATCACCACGCTGGTGACCTTCAACGGTCAGCGCTTCTGGGGGTCGCGCACGTGCGCCGAAGACAGCATGTTCGCGTTCGAGACGGCCACGCGCACCGCGCAGATACTGGCCGACACCATCGCCGAGGGCGTGGCGTTCTACGTCGACAAGCCGATGCATCCCTCGCTGGTGAAAGACCTGCTCGAAACGATCAACGCCAAGTTCCGCGACCTCAAGTCGTCCGGCTACCTGATCGATGCCAATGCCTGGTACGACGGCACGGTCAACAGCGCCGCCACGCTCGCCGATGGCGCGCTGCGCATTGACTACGACTACACCCCGGTGCCGCCGCTGGAGAACCTGCAGCTGTACCAGAAAATCACCACCAGCTACCTGGCCGACTTCGCCGATCGCGTCAACGCTTAACGCACCCGCCCTAGATTTCCGGAGAACCCCATGGCGTTGCCCAAGAAACTCAAAGCGCTCAACCTGTTCAACGACGGTGAGAGCTATCTCGGCCAGGTCGTCGAAGTAAAGCTGCCCACGCTGTCGCGCAAGATGGAGGAATACCGTGGCGGCGGCATGAATGGCCCGGTCGATATCGATTTCGGTCAAGAAAAGATCGAGCTCGAATGGAAGTGCGGCGGCCTGATGCGCGGCGTGCTGAACCAATACGGCGCCACGACTCACAACGCCGTGCAGCTGCGCTTCGCAGGCGCTTATCAGCGCGATGACAGCGGCGATGTGGATGCGGTGGAAGTGGTCGTGCGCGGCCGCCACCGCGAGATCGATCCGGGCACGGCCAAGTCCGGCGATGACACCGAGTTCTCGGTGAAGACCTCGGCCAGTTACTACAAGCTGACCATCAACGGCGCCACCGTGATCGAGATCGATCTGGTGAACATGACCGAGATCGTCAACGGCGTGGATCTGCTCGCCGCCCAACGCCGCGCCATCGGCGCCTGACCTTTCCGGCCTGGCGCTGCCAGGCCTCAGCCCTGAGACCTTCCGATGACCCCGACCTTTTCCCCAGCCGTTCCCCTCGACCAGCCCATTACGCGCGGCGAGCAGACCATCACCGATCTCAAAGTGCGCAAGCCCGGCGCAGGTGAACTGCGTGGCCTCAAGCTCGCCGAGCTGCTGCAGATGGATGTCACCGCACTGGCAACGCTGCTGCCGCGCATTTCCTCGCCCACGCTGACCACCGCCGACGTCAACGCGATGGATCCGGCCGACCTGCTGGCGGTTGGGCAGGAGGTGGCGCTTTTTTTCTTGCCGAAGGCACAGAGGGAAGTGGTTTCCCCGACTGCGTAGAGGATGCGATGGCCGACATCGCGGCCATCTTCCACTGGCCGCCGTCTGAAATGGACGGCTGGTCGCTGCACGAACTCACGGCGTGGCGCGAGCGTGCCCGCCTACGAAGCGGAGCCGAATGATGCTGCACACCCTGACCCGCGAGGCCGCCTAAATGGCGGCCTCTGACAATCTGCGCCTGCAGGTCATCCTGGCCGCCGTCGATCGCGCCACCGGCCCGTTCCGGCGCGTGCTGAGCGGTAGCCGCGGCGTTGCCACTGCACTGCGCCAGCAGCGTGATGCGCTACGCGCGCTCAACGCCCAGCAACGCGATGTGGGCGCGTTTCGCGCTCAACACGAGAAGGCCCGCCAGGCCAAAGCGGCGCTCGATGCACAGCGCGTTGCGGTGCAAGCCCTGGCGCAGCAGATCCGCGCGGCCGGCACACCCACCGCCGCACTCAATGCCCAGTTCGAGCGGGCCAAGAAGCTGGCAGCGGAACTCAAACAAAAGCATCAGGCTCAAGAGGCGGCGCTGCAGGGCTTGCGTACACGCCTCAACGCGGCCGGCGTGAGCACCACCGACCTCGTCACCCGTGAGCGACGCCTGCGTGATCAGATCGAGGCGACCAATACAGCGATGCGCGAACAGCAGCGTCGCTTGGCCGCCATCGCGGCCGGTCAACAGCGTGCCACCAACATTCAGAGCGCAGGCATGGAGGCCGTCGGCAAAGGCGTGGCTGCAATGGCTGCAGGTCTGGTCGCGCTGCGTGGTGCCTACATCCCGGTCGAGGAAGCGATGCGCTTCGAGTCGGCCATGGCCGATGTGCGCAAGGTGGTGAACTTCGACACTCCGCAGCAGTTCAAGGAGATGGGGCGCGACATCGAGAACCTGTCGATGCATCTGCCGCTGATCCCAACCGACATTGCCAAGATCGTGGCCGCAGCAGGCCAGGCTGCCATCCCACGCAAGGAACTGCTGGGCTTCGCGCAGGACGCGGCAAAAATGGCCGTGGCCTTCGACACCACTGCAGAAGACGCAGGCCAGACCATGGCGACCTGGCGCACCGCCTTTCGCATGGGTCAGGGCCAGGTCGTGGAGCTGGCCGATCAGATCAACTACCTCGGCAATACCGGCCCGGCCAGCGTCAAGAAAATCAGCGATGTTGTGAACCGCATTGGCGCTTTGGGCGAGGTGGCTGGCCTGCAGTCCGACCCCTTGGCCGCACTGGGCGCCACGGTGGCCGGCATGGGCATCGAATCGGAGGTGTCTGCCACCGGCATCAAAAACATGCTGCTGACCCTGTCGTCCGGCGACTCGGCAACCAAGGCGCAGATCGGCGCTTTCACCAAGCTCGGCCTCAAGGCAAAAGCCATGGCGCAGGCCATGCAGGACGATGCCGGCGGCGCCATCATGAGTGTGCTGCAGAAACTGCGTGCGCTACCCAAGGTGGAACAAGCCGCGACGATGAACCAGCTGTTCGGCCGCGAGTCGATCGGCGCGATTGCCCCGCTGCTCACCAATCTGGAGCTGCTACGGAACAACTTCGCCAAGGTCGCCGATGAGCAGCGCTACGCTGGTTCCATGTCCGCCGAGTACGGCTCGCGTGTTGCGACATCGGCCAACTCCCTGCAGCTGCTGAAGAACACCGTGGTCGTGGTATCGCAGTCAATCGGACGGACCCTGCTGCCGGAGTTCAAGCAGTTGACCGAGCGCACGGCTGCGGTGGTGGAGCGCGTGACGACGTGGATCCGGGCAAATCCTGCATTGGTTGGCAGCATCGCCAAGCTGTCCGTCGCCGGAGCCGCAGCAGCCACGGCCCTGGGCGCGCTGCTGGTTGCCGGCGGCCTGGGTGCGGCGGCACTCGGCCAAATCTATGGCGTGGTCAACCTGCTCAGCGGCGGCACAGGCTTCGGCGGCCTGCTGACGCGTGTGGGGTCGCTCGCCGGCCGCTTCCTCCCCATGCTCGCCAATTGCGCGCGCCTGCTGCTGCCACTGCTCGGCGGGGTCAGCCTGCCGGTGCTGGCGATCGGTGCGGCCGTCGCCGCCGTGGCGCTGCTGGTGTGGAAGTACTGGGGGCCGATCAAGGCCTTCGCCATCGGGGTGTGGCAAGGCATCGTCGATGTGGCCGCCCCGGTGCTGGCCGAGCTGCAGGCCGCGCTCGCGCCGCTGGGGCCGGTGTGGGACACCGTGGCCGCTGCAATGGGCCAGGCCTGGGCGTGGGTCAAGCAGCTGCTGACGCCTTTCGAGGCCACCACCGCGCAGTTGCACGGTGCAACTGACGCCGGTCGTGGCTTCGGGCAGATCCTGGGTGCGGTGCTGGTCACCCAGCTGCAGCTGGCCGTCAAAGCGATTGGCTGGCTCGTGCAGGCGTTTGTGTTCGTGCTGCCGGTGATCAAGCAGATCCTCGGCGGCGTGTGGCAAACCGTCCAGAGCACCTGGTCGCTGATCGTGGGCGTGTTCACCGGCAACGGCGATCGCATCCGCCAGGGGCTGCTGCAGCTGTGGGCCGGTATCAACCTGCAGCTGGCGAACTGGCCGGCCCGCATGCTGCAGGCCGGCGCGGACATGATCAGCGGCCTGGTCCAGGGCATCCGCTCCAAGCTCGGCGCCGCCGGCCACGCGATCGCCAGCGTCGGCAGCGGCGTGGTCGACCGCTTCAAAGGCCTGTTGGGCATCCACAGCCCCTCGCGCGTGTTTGCCCAGCTGGGCGACTTCACCATGCAAGGCCTGACCGTCGGCCTGCAGCGCGGCCAGGGCGCGCCTGTGCAGGCCGTGACCGCGCTCGGCGCCCGCATGCGTGCGGTGGGGGCTGGCCTGGCCTTGGCGACGGCCACAGCGCCAGTGACGGCGATTGATAGCCGCGCGCCGCTGTCGGCCCCGACGCGCGCCGCCAGCGCGCCTGCAGGCGGCAACAGCTACGTCATCCACGTCCATGCCGCACCGGGCATGGATGCCACCGCACTGGCGCGCGAAGTGGCCCGCCAACTTGAAGAGCGCGACCGGCGCACAGCGGCCACCCGCCGCTCCAGCCTACGCGACGACTGAGGATCCACCCGATGATGATGTCCTATGGCACGTTCGTCTTTGCGCTCGACAGCGCCGCGTTCCTGCAGCTGCAACGGCAGATGAGCTGGCGCCATGCAACCAGCGAGCGCGTCGGTGCGCGCGCGGCCAGCCAATTCCTGGGCCCAGGCGATGACACCATCGAGCTGTCTGGCCTGATCGCCCCCGAACTCACGGGCACCCGTGCTTCGCTGGAGACGTTGCGCACGCTGGCTGCCGATGGCGAGCCGTTGCCGCTGGTTGATGGTGCCGGCGTGGTCTACGGGCCGTATCTGCTGCTGACGATCAACGAGACCGCCTCGCTGTTCTTCGAGGACGGCACCCCGCGCCGGATCGAGTTCCAACTGAGCCTGCGCCGCGCAGACGACACCCCGGAGGCGGCTGCCGCATGAGCTACCCAACTCCGCAGTGGCGCGTGGTGCTCGATGGCGTCGACCTCACTGAGCGCATCGCACCACGCCTACTCGATCTGACCCTCACCGAATGCCGAGGCGGCGAAGCAGATCAACTGGATCTGCGCATCCACGACCATGACGGCAAGATAGCGCTGCCCAAACGTGGCGTGCGTCTGTCCGTAGCCCTGGGGTGGAAAGACACCGGCCTGGTCGAAAAAGGCACCTTCATCGTGGATGAGGTGGAGTACAGCGGCGCGCCGGACGTCATCACCGTGCGCGCGCGCAGCGCTGACCTCACCGCCGACATGCGCACACGTCGCGAGCGCAGCTGGCACAACACAACGCTGGGCGCCGTGCTCAACACGCTGGCCGGCGAACATGGCCTGACGCCGCGCGTCGCAGAGGTATTGGCGCGGACCAAGCTACCGCACCTCGACCAGGCCAACGAGAGCGACATGAATTTGCTCACGCGGCTGGGGCAGCGTTTCGATGCGGTCGCGACGTTCAAGGCTGGAGCGCTGTTGTTTGCGCCGATCGGCGCCGGCACCACGGCGAGCGGCAAGCCGCTACCTACGGTCACGCTGACGCGCAGCGATGGCGACCAACACCGCTACTCGGTGGCCGACCGCGACGCCTACAGCGGCGTGCGTGCGTATTGGGTCGACAAGGGCAAGGCACGGCGGCAGTCGGTGCTGGTCGGCACGGACGACAACGCCAAGCGCCTGCGCGAGTCGTATGCCGATGAGGCGACGGCGCGGCAGCATGCGCATGCAGAACTGGAGCGGGTAAAGCGTGGCGTGGCGAAGTTCGACTACACGCTGGCGATCGGGCGGCCCGACATTTTTCCAGAACAGCGTGTCAGGCTAGCCCGTTTCAAAACTGAGGTTGATTTGCAAGATTGGTTAGTGGCAAAGGCCACACATCGACTTGGCGATGGAGGCCTACGAACGCAGCTGGAACTAGAATCCAGTACAAAGTGAGACCGATCTTTAATCTCTGCAAATCTTACGAGGTACTGCTTGGCCACCTAACCCTATGACGCTCGCTTTTTGCTTTGCTAGCCGGCCCCGATCAAGAGGGCGACGTCAAAGACTTAGGGGCCAATTTTCGAATAAAACAGGCTGATTACGGAAAATCAGTTAGGGGGTGCAATCTCATAATCGGGCTGCTCATGAAAAAACTGTGCAGTGGAGGTGTATACCATCATATTCAAATTCGGCGCATGAGCCTGTATAATTCCATGCATTACGCCTGAGGTATTAACCACTGGGCCACCGGAATCCCCTGGACTTGTGAGATCGCCAAAGTCGGCCGTTGCGCCAAGCGATCCAGCAGAAGTAGGATTTCCTGCAGGAATCCGCGCAGCCGTCCAGTAGCACATCACGTCACTGGTTCTACCGCTTGTGCAGAATCTTTCGTCCGGGGATGCCGGGGCATGACCGCTCACGGCTATCGACACAAGCCCCCCCTCTCGCGAACGGTAAACGGCTGCTTGCGAGAGCAACACTTTTCCTAATGCACGCGGCTCATACGTCGAAACAACTGAGCAGTTAATTCCAGTTGATGGTGCAGAACAGAACCGATAACTATGGTTAATCGGCTCCACACGAATCAATTCAAGATCTGAAACATTGGACTTCCAAGAAACATAGCCAAGGTCCGTTCCTCTGACCGACACTGAGCTATTGTAAGAACCACAGTGGCCTGCGGTCAGAACGAATCTCACCGCTCGCCTATATGGGGTTAGGTTGGCTAGAAAACCCTTTTGCTTGAGCACGAGGCCGGCCGTACATTCATTACCAAGGCTCATTGTCAAAACCGTGCCGCCGACAACCGGTTGATGGAGTCGAGCTGGATCAATTGCTAGTGCGGAGCCAGAAGCAAAGAAAGCCAATATGCTAACGGCGCCCAGAGTGTAGCTGTAGGGTCTGGACATTTTTTGCTGTGCCTGTCGACGTGCAGGCCGAATCTTTATCATTTTTGCAAATTTCTGGGATGGCGATAGTTCCGATACGGTATAACATTTTTTTTTATGCAGTTTATCCTGGGGCGAAGTTCCACTGCATCAAACGAAGCCAGGCGCTGCCAAGCTGCTTTCATCCCTTGATAAACAGGACAAGCGGCTTCGCCACATCGCTTGAACTGAAAAGCGCGTCGTGAACCTCATTTTCGCTTCTGCAACAACTGCGTTTCGGCGACGACTGGCATCAACAGCGTGCCGTCGCCCGCTACTCTGCACTGGCGCATTTGGTTCTGCGCGTATGAAGTCGCCTCTGCGTATGAAGTGAATCCTGTCAGCGGCAATCTGTGCTGCCGTAAGGTGATACCACCACTTTTAGAGACAAGAATCTCCGCGCAGCATTCGTCCCTGAGCCAGACAACGTGTGCGGTTAAAACGTAGTCGCCGGACAGGCGAACCATTGCATCATCCATGTGCATCTCCGAAGGACTTTCATCAAGTTGGACCGCTTGAGCAACGTGGCGCTCAAGCTACTGGCCGGGACCATTATCTCAAACAGGACCGATCGCACGCTTGATGCAAATCAAGTGCAAGCCCTACGCCGCGTGTAGGGTTTATCTGACAGATGATGCTGTTTATTCGTTGTAGCGTTCCGATCTAAGGATGTCAGGTCATCTCGCGTTGCCAGGACGGCGACGGGTCGATCACATGGAGTGAGGCACCGACACCTCAACGAAAGCCGCCGGTGATAGACCGGCGGCTTTTTTGTTGCCTGTGACCTGCGGGTCCTACAGTTCACGCTGGTATAGCCGATAACGGCCAATTTCCCATGAGCAGCTGTCCAATCCCGATACTGATCACTTGCTCTTTTTTTTGCGCCCACCAACAACAATTTGCATGTTGCTCTGATCGATCGGCGCAGTGGTAGAAATCACAGAGCCGATTTCGTTGCCGCTGAACGACAATGCTGGGGCGGCACTCGCTGTGGAAGGCGATGCATCTGCCAGCAAGCCCAGCGCCGCAAGCGCCGTGCTGCGCGCAACTGGCGACGCTTTATTGAATGCCGACAGCAAACGCAAGTCGGCAGGATCCAACTGCGCCCGATGTCCAGACAGCACGTACATGACATCAACGCCACGATCGAGGGCGGCAAGTAGATACGCTCCGCCGGGCAGGTTGATGTCTTTCTCAAAGTTCAGTTGCGCATAGCGCGAGACGCCCAGTTGGGTAGCCATCTCGTCCTGCGTCAGGCCGAATCGCTTGCGCTCATCCTTCAGGCGTTTCCCTACGGTCATACAGGTATTTCCTTACTTGACAATGTTGAGTTAAGTCCACAAAATTCCCAAAAGTAGACGGAACCGCCACATGCCCCGTAAGAGTCACCTGCAGCAGTTCACGCCCCGCAGCCCAGAACAGGCGCGACAGTGGCTTGAAGCAAATGGCATCACGGTCTCGGCATTCGCGCGGCAGAACGGCGTGGATCGGTCGGTCGTGCATGACCTGCTCCGTGGCCGCTCTCAGGGCAAATACGGCGAGTCGCATAAAGCGGCAATCGCATTGGGTCTCAAGGCACCACCCAATAGTGCCACACAAATCCCAACCGCCAAGAGCTCAAGGGGGTGAGCATGTTCGGTCGGAAAAAAATCGTTTTTCGCTGCGAGGCTTGCAGCGCAAGACTCATCAAACGCACCAGCTTCCTCGCGCATAAGTTCCTTCGACATGACTCCTATGTCTGCGAGAACCCGATGTGTGGTGCGACGTACACCGGTCATTCGGAGTTGACCGGCATTGCCAGCCCAAGCGGCGTGCCCACCTCGCACAGCGAGCTTCCACCGACCCCTGCGTATGAGCGCGCCCAGGCGCTGCAGGCCTACCGCGAGTCGCTAGGCGACCGCCAGCTGGATCTGATTCCAGTCGGCGGCGAGTCGTTCTTCCCTCACATCTGAGCCACCCCTAATGCGAAAGACCCTTGATTGGGCGGCATTGCCGCCCACGGCGAAGCTTTGCCTGGAAGTTGCCCTCATCCATGGCGGACTGGTGAAGACCGAACACGGCTACATCGGCCGCACTGCCGCGCCGGAGACGGCGCAACGCTTTGGTGCGCTCGCTGTGTCCACCCTCATGCGCGAGGGCCTCGCAACGTCTGACAGCGTGGATAAGCGCCTTGTTGTGCTGACCGAATCCGCCACCGCGCTGCCCCCTCTCCAACACGCAAACAGGGAGGTCGGCGCGTGATACACGCCCACAGCTGGTTCACCGCACAAGAGCCGCGCTTCGTGGATGCGGCAAGCAATGTCCCGCAGCGCGTCGCGCCGCACGCCAAGCACGAAGAAGCACGCCTGCTCGCTGCTGCCATTGACGCACACCGTCGTGCAGGCGGCGCTTATGTCGTGATCGACAACGCCACCTCTGTGCCCGCGTCTGCGCGCCCGCTCGGCGTCTAAGGAAGTTCGATGCAAGAGGATCTGCGACAACAGGTGCTATCCCGTCTGGAGCGGGATTACGGACTCAAGCACCGTAGCGGTACCGAGTACATGCGCGGCGGCAAGTGCCCGTCATGCAGCAAGAAAGAGCTCTATACCCACCATCTCAAGCCATGGGTGGTGAAGTGCGGTCGGCAATCCAAGTGTGGGCGCGAACTGCACGTCAAGGATCTGTACGACGACCTGTTTGATGACTGGTCCAAGCGCTTCCAGCCAACGCCTGCGGCCCCCAATGCTGCGGCCGATGCATACCTGCAGTTCTCGCGTGGTTTCGACCTGGCGCCGCTGAAAGGTCTCTACACCCAGGACAGCCACTACGATCGCAAGATCAGCGCCGGCACTGCGACTGTGCGGTTTCCGTTGGTCAAAGGTGGTTGGTGGGAACGCCTGATTGATCGTCCGCACCGCTTCGGCAAGCAGAAGGCGCGCTTTGCGCCAGGCCAGAGCTATGCGGGCGTGTGGTGGGCAGCACCCGCAGCGCTGACCGCCATGCAGACGGCGCGCGAAGTGTGGATCGTCGAGGGCATCTTCGATGCGATCGCGCTCCTGCAGCACGGCATGTGCGCGGTGTCGGCCATGTCCTCCAACGCATTCCCGGAAGAATCGCTGCGCGAGCTTGCCAAGGCCCGCATGGCCGATCTTCCGACGCTCGTCTGGGCACTGGACAACGAGCCGGGCGCCCGCGCGTATACCCACAAGCACATCAAGCGCGCAGCGGCGCTAGGCTTCGACTCGCGGGCCGCCCAGATCGTCCAGCGCGACAGCAGAAAGACAGACTGGAACGACCTGCATCTGCGTGCGATCGCGTCGGATGATTCCAAGCAGTGGGACAACGACGTCAAGGAGGCCCGCTACCAGGGCGACCTGCTTGTGGCCCGTTCGGCGGTGGACAAGGGCCTGCTGATGTTCGAGCACGACGGCCGTAACGACTTCTGGCTGGAGTACCGCTCGCGCCTGTACTGGTTTGACTTCGACACCCAGCGCTTCGACAAGCTGCGCAAGGAGAAGCTGGGCGACCTCGATACCGACGACGGCGACGAGGTTGCGGCCGAGGATCTGAGGAAGATCAAACGTGCTGCGTGCTCCGTCCAGAAAATCGCCAACTGCTACCCCGAGGCGCTGTATTTCCAGCGCCAGGAGGTCACCGACGAAAGCTGGTACTACTTCCGCGTCGACTTCCCACACGACGGCCCCAGCGTAAAGGGCACCTTTACCGGCGGCCATGTCGCCAGCGCGTCCGAGTTCAAAAAGCGCCTGATCTCCCTGGCAGCCGGCGCCATGTTCACTGGCACCGGTCACCAGCTGGACCGCCTGATCGAGGAACAGACCGAGGCGATCAAGACGGTGGATGCCATCGACTTCGTCGGCTACAGCAAAGAGCACCGCGCCTACCTGCTCGGCGATATGGCCGTGCGTGATGGCGAGCTGGTGACAGCGAACGAAGAGGACTACTTCGAGTTCGACAAGCTGCGCTTGAAGACCACGCAAAAATCCATCCGCCTCGAGATCCAACGCGACGCTGAGGCGTTCCGTGTGGATTGGCTGCCGTGGCTGTGGCAGTGCTTCGGTACGCACGGCATGGTCGCCATGACGTTCTGGTTTGGCTCTCTGTTCGCCGAGCAGATCCGCGCCGGGCACAAGAGCTTCCCGTTTCTTGAAGCCACCGGTGAGGCCGGCGCCGGCAAGACCACGCTGCTGACGTTCCTATGGAAGCTACTGGGCCGCTCGGACTATGAGGGCTTTGACCCGGCTAAGTCCTCTAAGGCCGGCCGTGCACGCGCTATGGGCCAGGTGTCTGGCATGCCCGTCGTCCTGCTGGAGGCCGATCGCAGCGAGCCAGACAAGGCGGACTCAAAGACGTTCGAGTGGGATGAGCTGAAGGACTTTTTCGGTGGCGGCACGCTGGCAACACGCGGCGTACGCAATGGCGGCAACGAGACGTACGAGCCGCCATTTCGCGGCACGATCGTCATCACCCAGAACGCGGCGGTGGACGCCAGCGAGGCGATCCTCACGCGCATCGTGAAGCTGCATTTCAAACGCCCGCAGGTTACGACCGAAAGCCGCATCGCGGCCGACAATCTCAATGCGCTGCAGGTCGAAGAAGTCAGCCACTTCCTTGTGCGCGCCATTCGCCAGGAACGCGCCATCCTCGACCTGTTCGCCGAACGGGTAAAGGTGTTCGAGGCCAAGCTGCGCGCGCAGCAGGATCTGCGCCTGGAACGCGTCATCAAGAACCACGCGCAGATGCTGGCGCTGTTCGACTGTCTGCGCCTGGTCCTCACCATTCCCGACGACATGGTCGAGCAGACGCGGCTCGCGTTGCTGGACATGGCCTTGGAACGGCAAAAGGCGATCAGCGCCGACCACGCGATGGTCAACGAATTTTGGGAGGTCTACGAATACCTCGAGGCTACCGGCCACGGCAAAGCTGTGGTCAACCACAGCCGCGACGCGCAGCGGATTGCGATCAACCTCAATCACTTCGCTGCACGTGCTGCGCAGTTCAGCCAGGCCGTGCCCGATCTCAAGGTGCTACGTGCACTGCTCAGTGACTCGCGCCGGCACAAGTTCATCGGCGCCAACGTGGCCGTCAACAGCGCCGTCCTCAAGGACGATCTGACCGGCGTCGGCACCACCGTGAAGTGCTGGGTGTTCCAGAAATGAGCGCGCTTTCTCGTGTTGGAAACTTTGGGAAATTTTCGTTGACTTCTACCCAGCAGCGGAGCAACCATTGCTCCGTCGCCGCACAATCGGCGACCGGGTTTGACAGCCTGAATCAACGGCGCACCAGCGCCCATCGATCGATGCACGGCGCTTTTTTTTCGCTCGCTGTGCAGTCGCGGGCGTTTGCCAGCCAGTTCTATGGCGGGCGGTGTGCGGAGGCCTTCGGGCCTGCCGGTTCCGTTGACCGGTCTGTCAACCGCGCACCGTCCGCCACCTCGTTTGACAGCGTCGTGGCGGACTCCAATTTCAACGGAGCTTGCACCATGACATACGACGCCCAAGAAGCGCCGGCTAATGCCGCGCGTCAGATCGCCCATTTCTTCGGCCTGATCGCCGACACCCTCGACTGGAATCACACCGCCTGGCTCGCCCTGCAGGCGAAGCTGCAGGCCATGGGCAAAGCGCCCGAGGCGCTGACGCTGGCCGATGTCGAGGCCGCTCTTTCCAGCATCAATGCCGACCTGGCCGAGGTGCGCCAGTGAGCCGCCGCGATCTGCACAAGGCGCTGCGCGTAGCTCCAGGCGTCTACCTGCTCCTGCAGATCCGGGCGACCGACGTGCTGGCCGAACTGTACGCAGATGGCCTGCATGATCGTCCACCGGTGATGTTTGCCTGCAGCGCGATTGAAGATCCGGCCCAACTCTTCCTCGTCGACGACGGCACCGGCCTGGTCATTGGCTCGCTGCATGTAGTGATGCCGCAAGCCGAGGCCGCCGCCCTGCAGGAATGGGTGATCGAGCGCATGCCTGCATTGGAGGTGGCTTGATGGACGCCGCCCACCCGAACACACAGCTGCCAGAGGATGCTGATTTCTCGATCAGCGAAGAAGATCAGTCCCGCCTTTGGCTCGCCTACCACGCGACCACATTGCTTGCCGCGTTGACGAATGATGTCGCGATCGAAGCAGGCATCAACCACGACGGGCCGGCAGCCGTTGCCGAGTACATCCGCCATGAACTGCTGGATGTCCTCAGTGGCGCGCAGCGCCTGCGCGAGCCTGATCCCAGCAATCCGCCCTCTGGCGCCGACCTGATCTAACCCCGTTTCAGCGGGCCGGCGGGCGGTGCTGTAACACCGCCCCAAGGCCCTCCACCAACGCAACTTTGGAGAGTCGATATGCAACAGCAAACTGGAACACGTCCAGCCACGGCAGCACGTTCGCTGGCTTTGGGCACCGGACCTAACGCGGAGGCTAGCACGCCGCCCGTCGTCGCCTACGATCGCGGGATGGGCGACTGCTCAGCGACGATCACCATGCACGTCACGCATGGTGCGGTCGTGGTCACTGCGACCCTGCACATGGGACCGCTTCGCCAGATGCGTCAGTCCTGGGAGCGGCGTCGCGGCACCGGCACCGGCTGGAAACTCATCGACGGCCCCCGCCTGTGGACCACGGCGGAGGACCGCATCAGCACGGAGTTGGCCGAGTTCATGGACGGCCTGGACTTCCCGTTCGACCTCGCCAACATGCTGCCGCGCAGGCCGACTGCAGCTGCTGCGGCTGCCGTGGCGCAGGCCGCAAGGGAGGTGGCACATGGTTGAATTGCTCGCGTTGGCAATGATCCTGGCGCCGGCGGTCGGCGGCGCGCTGATCTATAAGCTGTGGATCTCGCGCCGCCCGCGCCTCACCCAGACCGGCCTAGCCGTTGGTCAGGTGCCGCAGCGCCTGCGTCGTCGCACTCGCATGGCTGTGCGGCGGGAGGCTGCTCATGGCTAAGTCCGCCATCCTTCTCGGCCCGCAGGGCAGCGGTAAATCTCTCAACGCGAAGGCTCTATGTCAGGAGCTCGGGCTGCAGGAGGTCATCGAGCTTGAGGATCTCTTGTTCACTTCCCGCGCTGATCGCCTGGAGCCTGTCGGGCAGCTGATCCTGACCTGCGACGAACAGCAGGCGCGGACCTGGTCGGTTCGCTGGGGACTGCGCGTCATCCGTGTAGAGGAAGCACGCGCCCAGCGCGGCGCCGCATGGAGGACGCAGCCATGAACCTGCAGCGCACGATCGAGGTTGCTCGCGCCGCCGCGCGGATGGGAGCGCCTGGCCCGTTGTCTACCGGGGAGGCGCTGACCGCCGCTCTGGTGCTGAATCGTGCCGATTGGCTGGCCGAGATGGACTACACCATCGCCGAGGCACTGGACCGGATCGACTCCGACACCGTGCAGCACCTGCGGGATGCCGAACGCGTGCTGCGCATGGAGGTACCGTGACGCAGCGTCAGGTCGACCACGACACCCCTCTGCCGCCCTGCACGAACGGCCACGTGGCTCGCCACATGCTCGATGCCCGCCGCCCCGAGGCGGGAGGCGGGCACTTCATCGAGTGCGTGTGTGGGCGCACTCAGAAGCACCCCAGCTTCGAGTTGGCCATGATGGAATGGCGGCGTGCTCATCGCATCCGCACACCTCGTCAGCCACGGCCCTGCGCCCAGAACGTCGTGCAGCTCGGCCTGCGCTTCATCGGTACGCGCCAGCGATGATCGATGGCGCAAATATGGAGGGGTTTCGCAGGGTTTGCGAGGCGCGTCACTGGCTACGGCAGGGCTACACGGATGCAGCCAAGGTGCGAGAGCTACGGCTCCGCATAGCCACTCAGCGCGGCTATGCCGCTGCGGACTTGCTCGTGGAGGAAATGCGCGAGCAATGGCGACGCCGGCGGGAGTGGATCGGGGGGCAAGTCGCGTGAGCAGTCCGGTGATTACGTTCGAGGATCTGCGTCGCCTGTACGCGCCGGTCGGTCCTGCTCCCCGTGCATCGACGGTAGTGCGGTGGGCGCGCGAGCAGGGAATTCTCTATAGGTACGACGGAAGGGGCGGAATCTGGACAACCCTGGACGCGCTCAACGCCGCGTTGGGGCTTTCCCAGAACGCCGCTGAGCTACACAACAAGGAGCTGATCTGATGGGACGCGGCAGGAAGCGCAAGTTCAACCCGGATATCCCCAGGCACATCGATCAAGACGCCCTCCCAAAGGGCGTCTACTGGGCGGATGGGCGCTGGTACATCATCGAACCGCACCCCGAGGGTGGCCCCACGAGGAAGCGCACCATTGCTTATGCTGACGCGCGGCTTTCCGACCTCCACGCGGCCAGGGAAGCATCCCGTGGCGCCGGCCAGGTGGGCTCCCTGCAGTACCTGGCGAATGCGTTCAAGCTATCCACCGAGTACTGCGACCTATCTCGCAGCACCCGCGATGACTACGACCGCCACGCCGAGGTGGCTTGCGGCTACGTGCTGAAAGACGGCAGCCTATTCGGTAGCCTGCTGGTGGACCGTCTGTCCGTTCCCCTGGTGCAGCGCCTGGTCGAAGCGCTCGCCAAGGGGCGGGAAGCAAGCGCCGTCCAGCCGGCGCTGCTTGCCCGTCCGTCCACCGCCAATCACACGCTGCGGTATCTGCATCGCCTGTTTGCCTGGGGCATACGCATCGGCCATTGCAAGACCAACCCGGCCAGCGGCGTGCGTGGTGCGAAAGAGCGCGCGGATGCAAAGATGCCGGATCCGCAATCGTTCATGGCGGTGCTTGAGTTCGCCAAGTCACGCGCCGCGTTACCGCTGCACGCGAAGGGATCGGTCCCGCCATACATGCCGGCGGTGATGGTACTGGCCTACAACGCACGTCTGCGCGGTGTTGAGGTGACCGACCTGACAGACGCGGACGCGCTACAGCAGGGAGTGCGCTGCACGCGCCGCAAAGGCTCTCGCGACAACATCACCGCCTGGAACGACGATCTGCGATGGGCATGGATCTGGCTGCGGGACTATCGTGCTCAGCGGGTCAAGGCACACAAACGACCGGTTCCGCTGCGCCCGGAACAGCGCGGCCTGTTGGTGACCCAGACCGGCACGCGCTTGGCGCGATCAACATTGAAGACGGCCTGGCAGCGCTTGATCACGGCAGCGATCGAGGCCAGCGTGATCGCGGAAGAGTCGCGCTTTACGCTCCATGGCCTCAAGCATCGCGGCATCACTGACACACGCGGTACGCGAGCGCACAAGCAAGATGCTGCAGGCCACGTCACGCCGCAGATGACACATCGTTACGATCACGAGTTGCAGGTGATTGCGCCGCCAACGTTGCCTACTGATGAGACGTTGGCGTTCGTTGATCTGTTCAAGCCCTCAGAGTCGTGAGGGCTGCGAATTTTCCCGGTAATTTTCCCGGCACAACAAAAAAGGGCTTGCGAATTTATCGCAAACCCTTGATGTTTTTGGCGCCCGAAGTTGGACTCGAACCAACGACCCCCTGATTAACAGTCAAGTGCTCTAACCGGCTGAGCTATTCGGGCGGGGAGGCGTATTCTAGACGCAAGCTTTCGATAGTGCAACACCCAGCAGCGGCTACCAGCAACCTTGACTGAGGCTGGGACTGGGCGTCTTCACCCCGGCCTGGTTCAGCGTCAACGTGCCACACGTGTCCTTAGTCTGATTGCCCTGCGGCGTCGCAGTCAACGTAAAGGTGGACTGATTGCCAACGACCGTGACTGTGTATTGAGCAGCCCCCCCCTCGCGCGGTGACTGCGTTGTGGTCGTACCACTACCAAAGCGAAAGTTCGCATATGTGTTGTTCGTGGTGTGCGAGCGCTCGGCCAATTGTGCGTACTCGACCAGATCTGCCTTGGCCTGCGCGCGGCGCGATTTGCGAATATGTTCCGCGTAAGAGGGGTACGCGACCGCAGCCAAAATCCCCACGATGGCAACGACCACCATCAATTCAATCAAAGTAAATCCATTTCCATCGGCACGCCGAGACAGACGGTGAAGAAGCGAACGGGACATGTGTGGCGACATTGAAAATCTCCGTCACTGAATCTGGCGCCAGGATTGGCGGCCACAAGGATAAGGAACATACATGGGGGCAGCACCCGCCACGTTGACGACCATCCAGCAGCCAGAACCTGCCGGCACGGCTGGTGCTGCCGAGCCGTCCTTTGGATTGGCCTTTGGCTCAAGCCGGGGCACGACCGAAACACCGACATCCTTGACCGGTGCATTTCCGCCGGTGTTGAGAGAAATACCGGCAGAGCCAGTGGCAAGCGTAGAACCACTGACGCTCGCCATTCGAACACCAGACAAAGCACCAACGCCGGTACGCGGGTTCAGACCAAACAGCCAGTTCACGCCATCGGTACTGCATCCGCTACTTGCAGCAAGTGGTGCGTACGTGGGCATGAACAAAATTCCTGAAACAAGCTCTGGGTAACCGACAAACCGCTCTCCGGCAGGCAAATCCACATACCACCCGAGGGATACCGTAGGGGAAGCGCCTAACTGCAGGGTGCGCACCCCACCGCCAGCTGCGGTCGTAACCGAATAAGACGTCAGGCTGGCCCTTGTCACTGCAGCACTAATCACGCCATCTGTAATATCCGTAAAACCATAAAGACTTTGCGTATGCTGCGCGGCACTTGCAAGAGTGTCACTTTCGAATGAGAAGCTACCGGTACCGAATAACACAAGAACACCGCCATTTTCACCAGATGCGGCCTGCAGCCCTCCAGTAATGGGCTGCCGGTACGTGAGACCGCCCTCCACATAAGTCCCTGTAGTAAACGTGGGCACAGTCACCGTCGTTGCTGTAGAGGTGAGATCGAACTTCCAGATGGCTCCGCGAAGATCGGCAGCATAGACCGTATCGGCATAACCGTCCCGGGTACGAGCGGGTTTACCTGATGGATCGACCGTCAGGTTGTCCACCCTGTCCAGAACAATAATATTTCCAAGTCCATTCCGGCCACTTATCGCGTTACCCGGCTCAGTGGCCTCGATCATACGGACGACTGGAGTCGCGCCCGCTCCGATGTCGACTACGAACAGTACTGCTTTGCCGCTGGCGCTGTCATACCCGTTACCAAAGATGGCTTTCCAGCTGACCGCTCCGTTAGAGGCACGCACAGGAACGATTACTGGCTTGCCGAGCACATGCCCAATGTTCGAGCGCACTGTGGCATCACCACTGAGATCGTTGATTTCCCAAAGGCGACTTGCGCTACCGAACGTACCTGGATTGGTCACATCCAGAGCAAATACCCCGCGACCGCCAGCGCCGGTGGTACCAACCAAAGTCGTTTTCCAACTATTGCTGTAGTAAGTATCTCCCACCGCGAGCGGCCCATCGACGAAATAACGATGATCAAACGATGGGGTGGTTCCCTTCGTGGCTTGATAAGGCAACAACAGATTACCCATATGTCCATAAGATGTTGCGGGAATATAAGCAAAGCGTTCGCGGCCGCCAGTACCGGTCACCGTACCACTGCTATTAATTCCACCATCGAAAGCATGCAACATTCCGTCATTTGCACCTGCATACACCATGTATCCCTGACTGGCACGCTTGCTGTTCAGATAGCTTGTATATGTCGTTCCCAACGTTCCACCAAGAGACCTGTATCCATAGTCATCGACAGGCGCGCTGATCAAAGGTGCGGAATTGACGATATCGCCTAATACAGTGGTTCTGTCTCGAAACTTGCCCTGCTGTTTAATCTCGCCACTCTGATCGCCCAATAGATAGCTGGCGGCAGTAGCTGCTGTGGCCCCAAGATCCGCCAGGTCTTTTTCCAAACAAAGTGTTCGCGCCGGATACAATGTCCTGGACAAACCACAAAGCCCACTCAAACTGATGGTCGTCCCATCAAACTTACGTACACCAGCGCCATCATCAAAGAACACATTGCGAGCACTAGGCGCAGGAATCCGCTCGGAAGCCTCCCACAGCTGAGTGAAACGAGCTTCTCGCGTATCCGGATCCACCGAGGCCTGGCTCGCTTTCAACTTGCTTGACCAATCGGTCCCGTTGTTTTTTATCTGATACTCAGGCGCGACAGACAACGAACCTGCGCCGATTCGTGCACCGGTCAGCGCCAATGTCCCCGAAGGCGAACTTGGCGCACTGGCCGCAGAAAGGACACGCTGCATTGCGGCAGTTACCTCTGCCGGACTTTTTGCATTGATAAATTGACCCCGTCCATTTACGGTTGCATGCCAAAGTTCATCGATCACACGGCCGTCATCACCATCATTTGGATCGCCATTTGCGTTCCAGTTGGGCGCATTAGTATACGGGTCGGTCGTAGCAGACTGATTAACTTCGTAGATATTCCCTTGCGCACCAAGCGTAATAGCATAAAAGTTCATATGCAAATTTTTCTGACAGTCCAGCCGTTTCCAGTCTGGCGATGTCTTTGAGAGCGTTGCACACTTGTCGTCTACAGGCACCAGACCTGCTTGAAATCCCTGCCCGGACACTAATGGCGTCGATGTCCCCGAATAGTAGGACGCGGCAATGTCGGCTATGGTGTTTGAGTAATCATCGGCAAAAGGCACGGCAGGAAAATCTACAGTGCCAACTGAATCTGCATTAGCGTAACCAGTAACCGCGTCCGTGCTATTTGTATAACCATCAGTAAACAGCATACCGCCGTTCTTCTGACATGCTCGCAATACCGGAGCACCAGCCCCAACGCGCAAAAACTGTTTCCCAAGGTAGTCCACAGCCGTGCGATTCGGCGTCCCACCCAAGGGCCTCAATTTATACACTCTATCATACAGCGAAAAAATTTCGGACTCGACATCTACGTCATACATGGTGACATTGACGCGATTATTAATCGTAAAGTACCCCACGCGCATCTTTTCGACTGTCGCTAAAGCGCGCGTTTCCGATCCAACAACAGCAAGAATACGATTACGATGATACTGAAACCAGTTCGCGAAGTTCTTGCTCGCTTCGTTGTATGAGTCTATGTTTCCATAATTCTGCGAAAGAATTTGATAACGCCTCATATTGCAACCGGGACCACAGGCATTTTGAATTATGGGCCGATTGAGGTTACTGGTCAGATAACCCACCGGAGCCGGAGCCGCTTCTGGCAAATAGAAGGTAGCAGGCACATAACCGATCTGCACTTGACAATTCGCCACAACAGTTACCGCAGAAGCCAATGTCGTCCAATTGCCGTTACTACTTGGCAAACCATTATTGTTCGGAACCCCTTGATTGTTGAACGTATTGCATGATCGAGCAGAAGACCGGTAACGAGTCCCCGCCGGTATCGTCATACCAGTAAGGAACTGGAAGAATTCGTCATTACCCTCACGATACCTGAGGTCGTAAATAGTGAAATAACCAGCAGAGAATTCATTGCCATAGATGGAAGGATCACGAGGATCGACCCGGGCGGCGCCAAATTTAGCGTCATCCCAAAGGGTTGGGCCAGGCTGTGATTTAGGGGGAAGTGTCCATGGGCTGTAGAGAACTTCTGGATTATAATAGCTTGCATTATATGTCGGCGATCGCGCAAACCCGAAGATGTCAAGCGGAGGAAGCGCATCACCTGGCGTATAAGCGGCATTGTAGCCGCTGTGCGGATACAGGTAGAGATAGCAATCTGCCGAGTTACTCGCGCAGGCCTGACTGGCATCAAAAAAAGTTCCGGCGGAGCTGAAAAAGCTAGTCCCGGTCCAACGTAAACGACCATCCCCCCCTTTGAAAATGCGTTCGAACGTCATCGAATTCGAGTCATCGACCGCCATAATGAAGGCTGGTGGAATTGAGTTCGCATTATTGAGCGGAGCTTGCGCCAGTGTCCCCTGCCCTTGCGCAGCAATCAGGTTGTAGACAAAGTAGCCGCCGACCGCGAGAACGGTAGCGGAAACGATAGCGGTTCGGAAAATGCGACGGGACATGTCGGCAGCCTCAGAGCTTGAAAATAGTGTCGATCGATGCCGATGACGAGGCATCCGTCGCGGTATCGTTGGCGAATGTGGTGATCTGGTACACCGGAGTCACGGGGTCGAGCGGATCCCCCATCGCAAGCGATCCTCCACCGATAATGCAGGAGTCAATCCGACGCACATTGACGGCCTGGTTCACGGTTGTCGCCTTGTTGCGACCCCATGCGACCGGATCAAATGCGGCATCACAGTTCTGCTGGATATCGGTATCGACCAAAGGGGCGCCTGATGGCGCATCCGTGCGATTGGCAATGGCCTCGATGGCGCGTTCGCTTCGACGGGTGACGCCCTCCGCATTTTGGAAAGCGATATTGGTTGCCAAATAATTGGACGCCATCTTTTCCTGCATGCCTGCCACCTGCATCCCCGCGATGCCGATTAATGCCAACAGGATTAACATGATCAGGGCGACATAGAGCACCGCGCCACGAGGGCGAGATGACATCGGGCGCAAACGAACGAATGAATTCATGAGCTAATTTCCGAACAGTCGATTACGCAAGGCGATCGTGGACTCGTAAGTCATTCTGTAACGTCCATCAGTTTGAGTAGGCGACGCAAAAGACACTCCTAGCGCACTAGGGTTACTCAAGGCGCTTGCAGGTTTTTCCGCAGTGGAAGTTGATGGACTACGTGCCAGGATGCCGACCTGGACCTGTCCGACCCGTCTCCATTGAGCGGCTGCCGCTGCATCACTTCCGACGGAGACATCGCTTGCTACTGCCTGAGTATTGATGTTGCCCAGCGGGGGCGCAGTAGTGGACATGTTTTGAGTCTGGTCAAGACCAAATAGCAACTGCATATTCTCGATACCTTCAACCAGTTCCTCCGGCGCTGCATAATCGTCTGCACCATTTGAGCGCGCGCGCATCAGAGCAGGCTCGCCGGATGTAGCAGATGTTCCAACGTAGTACACCAACGACTCGGCTCTATAGATCAATGCCTGACCACTAGGCCTGGTTGAATAATTGGACAAATTCGTGCCATTGGCGGTGACTTTGCCGCTGGCATAGACACCCTTGAAAACAGTGGCATGGCTGCAATCCGCGATGCCGAACAGGTTTGGCGCTGTCTGACCACCTTCGGTCAAACGTGCGCCGGCAGCGGCATCAAAGCCGACGACGCTATTAGTACCGGACGTCAATGCCGTGATGGGCACGCTTTCCGGTGCCAGATAGCGCAATACGAGAATATCGCTTCCACCGCGGGGATTGAGCTTGGAGATTGCTGTCGGCAAGTTGGTAGGCGCCGCCCAGGTAGCTCCAAGCGTCAAGCTACCTGGTGGCTTCGTATTGGGAGCCTCATATCCCTGGACACTGACACTGAAATCCAGCGGATGGCCAGACCCGCTTGCCGCACCGGTGGTAACGACTGGATCTCCTTCACCGCGAACGAAATGCGCCTGATCGTTGACACAGCCAAAATGCCCCGCCATTCGAATGTCGCGCTGCAGGAACTCCAAGGCAAACCGCCCATTTTCCTGCGCACGCGCATTGCCTTCAGCGAGCATCGATGCGGTACGGGATGCCGAAAAAACCTGGATCACACCCAGCATCAGCACCAGACCGATCACCAAGGCAATCATCATTTCTATCAGGCTGATGCCAGCAATGGCATGCCTGGGCAGAAAACGGCGAGTCATAGTTGAGATACCAGCGTGAAGGTGGTTTTCGCATCGGGATTACTTGCGTCCCAGCGCTGATCTCCCCAGCTGATGCCTACAGTCACTTGGCCATTTGCATTAAGGACGGTTGCACTAGCGCCCTCGCCTAACGCTTGCACAACCTGACACTTCCAACGCGTGATATTACTCGTGATAGCGAGGTCGGCCCCAAGTGGCCGGCTGCAGCCTGAAACGGTCACTGTATTAGCGGAAAAGGTTGCATCGGTATACCAAGCCGACTGGAAACGATTGCTGCGCATCTGGTCGAGCAAATCGTAAGCAAGATTGGTTGCCTGGGTACGGTAGTTTGCGCTTTGCACAAACCGGACATTGGCTGTCTGCAACAGCGCAAATCCCAGCAAACCAAATGCAAGAACGATGATGGCAATCAACACCTCAAGAAGGCTGAAGCCATGGGAGCGGGATCGTAAGGCAAGCTTTCGGCGATGCATCATTGACAGGCACCTTTCTGAGAAGTGATCTGGCCGGCACCGTTGACCGTCAGCGTACGGCGTAGTGCTTGCCCATCACACGTAGTCGGCTGCAACGTAATCTGCTGATTGGTGGCAGAGAGCCTTCGGCCGCGCCCATCGAAAGCTATGGCAGTTCCAGAGGGGCCGGAGCTTGTCAGCGACTGGTCTATCGAGACGAAACGTAAGACCGTGTCACCACTTTTGAAGGCACCATCACCGTCGGTATCCGCCCACGCAAGCATCCCTGCCCCCCAGTTATTGTCGCAGGCTGCTCCAGATGCGCTTCCACAAACCCCGCCTCCTCGGCGATTCCTGATTGCCTCGCTGCGAGCAAGCGACAACAACCCTAGGGTTTCATTGGTACTGCTTGCAACGCGATTGGAGCGAATGACTCCCCGGAAACTGGGCAACGCGAGCGTGAGCAAGATCGCCAGCACCACAATGGCGATCATCAATTCAATAAATGTGAAGCCGGCAGATCGGCGAAAAGACATTGGACGCTCCCCAGCGTGACCATGTCAGAGTGCGTCGGACGCCCCCCAGTGACAAGCGCTGGGGGGACGAGTGGTCGTTTTAGGGTTGCCAACGTAAGCAGCGAACCTTGCAGGGACCGAAACTTGTGCGGATTCTGGGCGCCTTTTTCTGATCAGGGCTTGGCGCTCAGCACATCTAAGTCACCACCCGATAACAAGGCCGGTAGTCTCCCGAGATCTTCATCCGGCGCTGCTCGACGAAACCGCGCAGCAGTTCGTCCAGGGCCTGCATGATGTCCGGGTCGCCGTGGATCTCGAACGGGCCGAACTCTTCGATACGGCGCATGCCGTCTTCCTTGACGTTGCCGGCGACGATGCCGGAGAAAGCACGGCGCAGGTCGGCGGCCAGTTCGGGTGCCGGGCGGCCGTGGTGCAGGTCCAGGGCGGCCATGGCTTCGTGGCTGGGGACGAATGGCTGCTGGTACTCGAGCGGAATGTGCACCGACCAGCTGAAGTAGTACGAGTCCTTCTGGTCCTTGCGATGCGCGCGCACTTCGTGGATGCCTTCTGCCATGCGGCGCGCAACGGCGACCGGGTCGCCAACGATGATTTCGTAGCGTGACGCTGCCCCGTCGCCGAGGGTGAGGCGGATGAAGCGGTCGATCTGTTCGAAATACGGCGCGGCGATGGTCGGCCCGGTCAGGATCAGCGGGAACGGTAGGTCCGCGTTTTCTTCGCGCAGCAGAATGCCGAGCAGATACAGGATCTCTTCGGCAGTGCCGACGCCGCCCGGAAACACCAGAATGCCGTGACCGATACGGACGAAGGCCTCGAGGCGCTTCTCGATGTCCGGCATGATCACCAGGTGGTTGACGATCGGGTTCGGCGATTCGGCCGCGATGATGCCGGGCTCGGTTACGCCGATGTAGCGCGTGTGATGCTTGCGCTGTTTGGCATGGGCGATGGTGGCACCCTTCATCGGGCCCTTCATTGCGCCCGGGCCGCAGCCGGTGCAGATGTCCAGTCCGCGCAGGCCTAGCTCGTAGCCCACCTGCTTGGTATAGAGATATTCGTCGCGCGAGATGGAATGCCCGCCCCAGCACACGACCAGATTCGGGTCGGACGGCTGCAGGATGCGCGCGTTGCGCAACTGGCCGAACACCGCATTGGTGATGCCCTCGCTGGTGTCCAAATCGCCGCGTTGCGCTTCCAGCTCGATGGCCATGTAGGCCAGATCGCGCACGACGGCAAACAGCAGCTCGGCGACGCCACGGATGATCTCGCCATCGACGAACGCCATGGCCGGCGCATTATTCAGGTCGATGCGGATACCGCGATCCTGCTGGTTCACCTGGATGTCGAAATCCGGGTACAGATCGCGCGCGGCGCGCGGGTCGTCGGAAGCGCTGCCGCTGGTCAGCACCGCCAGCGCGCAACGGCGCAGCAATTCGTGCATGCCGCCGCTGGATGCATCGCGCAACCGGGCCACTTCCGCCTTGGACAACACGTCGAGGCCACCACGCGGGTAGATCCGCGCATCCACCACCGGCAGCGCCCGTGCCGCCGTACTGCTGAGTTCCATAGCTTGCTCCTGTCGTCTCTCAAGGACTTTAACGTACTCACCCGCCCAAAAGAAAACGGCCGGGAAGACCCGGCCGTTTTCGCAACACATGACACGCTAAACGCGATCAGAACTGGTAGCGGAAACCCAGCTGCAGTGCCCAGCGGGAGATGCCGCGGTCGTCGTACACGGTGGACTGGTCCGGCGTATTGAAGCGATATACGTACTTGCCGCTGGCCGCATCGATACCGCCGTATTCCACGACACCACGCATACCCGGGAAGCCATATTCCTCGACACGGCCCCACTTCTTGTTGAGCAGGTTGCCCACGTTCATGACGTCAAGCCAGAGGGAGGCCTTGTTGTCCTTGAAGAAGCCCGGAATCTCCTGCTCGATGTGCAGGTCGAACTGGTTGATCCAGGAGTTACGTGCGCCATTACGTTCGGCGACCTGACCACGACGGGCGGCCAGATACTCGTTGCCTTCGATGTAGTTCCAGAACGCCTGTTCTTCTCGCGCGGTACCGAACAGCACGTCGCCACGGCCGGCCGGGATATACAACAGGTCGTTCAAGCGACCATCGCCATTGGCGTCGTTGTCGAACGCATAGCTATACGGGCGACCATTGCGGCCCTGGTAGATCAGGCCCAACTTGGTCTCGTAATCGCCGAAGAACGCATGCTTCCAGTTCAACGTACCGAGGATGCTGTTCTTCACTTCGTACGCGGCGGTCGAAGCGACGTTTTCGTTGGCCTGGAATACCGCGTTATTGCCCAGCTGCGAACCCGAGGTCGAACTGGTCAGGCCGCTGACTTCGTCGGCATCGGTGTAGGTGTAGTACAGGCCCCACGACCAATCACCACCGTTGAAGGGCTTGTTCAGGCCGACGGTGAAGCTCTCGCTACCACCCTTGTCGGTTGGACGAGCGATGATTGCATCGTTGTATCTCGTATTGCGCGACCCGCGCGCATCGACCGAAGAGCCGGTTCCACGCAGACATGCGGCCGGAGCACTCGCACCGGTGGGATTGCGGCCGTCGTCCAGCCAGCAAGCCGGATTCAGGCCCGGTGTATTCCAGTACAGATTCCGGCCATCCTGTCCCACTCGGGTGGTGTTGCCCAAATTGAGCTGTTGGTAATAAATCGCTTCGTTGACCTGGGTCACCACCGCTTCGGCAGACGCCACGATGCCGTACCAGGGCAGCTCGGTATCGAATGCAAGGTTGGCCTTCCAAACCGATGGCTGACCCAACTTGCTGTCGACAAAATCGACAGACTGCGTGGCGCCATTCACCGAACCATTACCGGTCGGCTGGTTGTTGATATCAGGCGTGAAGCGGATTCCATTGGAGTTCACCAGCGCCTGGCTGGAGAAGTTGTAATCCGTGTAAGCCAGACCGGTATTGGAGTATGGATTGGACAGCCACACCGTTGCCGCAGCGCCCTGGAACAAGCCTAAGCCGCCACGTAGCTGAGTGGGGCGATCGCTGTCGAAGGTGTAGTTGAAGCCGAAGCGTGGCTCAAACAGGCCATTACCGTCGATGGTCTGATCATTACGGAAGCCGAACGCCGTCGACGCAGCTGCGTTGTAGGCAGGGCTGTTCTTGACCATCGGCTCGTCATAACGCACACCGAACGTCAGCGTCAGGTTGTTGTTGACAGCCCAGGTGTCCTGCAGGAACACGCCGACGTTACGCATGCCCCAGTTGGCCGCGATGTCGTCGATGTTGCCGCTGTTGGAGCGCGAGTAACGATAGTTCAACGGACGATTGGCCGCGTAGTCGGCGATGGAGTTGAACGTGTAAGAACCGAAGACGCGCTGCCCGAACAGATTGAAAAGATCGTTGTCTTCATAGTCGAAGCCGAACTTGACGGTGTGGTCGTTCAAGAACAGCGTGCCCGCGAAGAAGGCATTCCAGGTTTCGGTACGCAGTTCATTGGCCTGGGTGCTCTGCTCGGTACCCAGGTTGACGGTGTTGTTACCGAGGCGCACCGCGATGGCCGGTAGCTGCGACGCAGCTGTACGCACGGCCGAATAATCGCGATAGGACACCTTGGCTTCAGTCGAGAAGGTATCGGTCCAATCGCTGAACAACTGAGTCGTGTAAGTCTTAAGGCTGAAGTCGCGAACGTAGTGATACGAATTCAGTGATAGCGCCTGATTGCCGAAACCATTGAGGTTGGCAGTGCTCTGCTCGCTTTCGCCATAACGCAGCGAGGCACGGTGCTTGTCGGAAATATTCCAGTCGAGCTTGAAGCCCTTTTCTTCCGAATCCGAATCCAGCGCCGGCAGCGCGAGAGTACCCGGATCGAAACCATAGACATTACGCGAGATGTCGATGATCTGATCGACCTGCGCCTGCGAGATCGGAACGATATTGCTCTCGCCCGAGCCAGTCGGACCGTAGCCAGAGGCTCCGGTGAACACGCCCTTGCCCTTGTACTTTTCGTAGTTGGCGAAGAAGAACAGCTTGTCCTTGATGATCGGGCCACCAAGGGTCAGGCCGTAGGTGGTCTCGTTATCGAACAGCTGCGGGCGGATATCGTTCTGGTTCTTGCCCGACCAATCGTTTTCGCGATAGGTGCCGTAGACCGAACCGTGAAATTCGTTGGTACCGGATTTGGTGACCGCATTGATCACGCCGCCCGTGGCGCCGGTGATGGTGACGTCGTAGTTCGCAACGTCTACCGAGATTTCGTCGATGACATCCATCGAGAAAGGCTGGCGGGGAGTCGGCAGGCCATTGGACTCGAGACCGAACGCGTCGTTGGTGCTGATACCGTCAACGCGGATTAGATTGAAGCGCGGATTCTGGCCACCTACCGAGATTTCGTTGCGCGCCTTATCGGTCTGCGCCACGCGCGGGTCGAGACGCACATAGTCCTGCAGGTTGCGGTTGATCGACGGCAGCGATTCGATCTGCTCACGGGTCACGTTGGTGCCGGTGCCCATCTTGTTGGCACTGAACAGAGCCGAGCCGTAGTCGCCACCAATGGCCTGCACAGCACCCAGCGTGGTGACGTCACCGCCCAGGGAAGCGTCGACGCTATTGACCTGATTGAGGTTGAGGTACACGCCCTCTTCGGTCTTGGTGCCTTCACCCGACTTGGTGATGGTGATCGTGTACGGCCCACCCACACGCAGGCCGCGCGCGTTGTAGCGTCCGCTGGCATCGGTGGTGGCGCGGCTGACGGTACCCGATTCGACGTGGGTGATCGTGACTTCGGCATTCGGCACCGGCTGACCGCCGCTGCTGGTGACCAGGCCAGCGACGCCGGCGGAGGTGCTCTGGGCAAATACGGGCGCAGCGGCGAGTGCGGCAACGAGACCAAGGGTGAGCTTGGACATGCGGAGACAACGGGGGTGGGTCATTTCGGTAGCCTCGATACAGGTTGGGCAGTGACAAAAAGGCGCAGTCAGCCCAACCGTTCCCGGGGGTGGGCTGCCGATGATCTGGGGGTCCCTTGCCGCGCGGCTGGTTGCTGCCGCAACGGTTAACAACAGATTAACACGCTAAGGCCTGATTGTGACGGCGGCGTGACAAAGTTCGCGCACTGCAACATGAACTTCGCATGTGACGGCGCAACCGCCAGACTGCGCAAGGTCGCAGCGGGAGCGAGACGTGCGTCTCGACAGGGAGTTTCTTACGCGCGGAAAGCCGGCGGGAATGCCGTTCGCCCACTCTGCGCAACCGCGCGCGCAAGACGCGGCGCGCGGCCCGGGTCGTTCCCGAATATGACAATCGCCTTAGATGGACACCGGCAGCTTGAAGTACGTCCCCAACCCGTCCAGGAACATCTGCACCGAAATCGCGACCAGCAGCATGCCCATCAGCCGCTCGATTGCGGTCAGTGCACGGTGGCCGAGCAATTTGTACAGCAATGGTGCCGAGGCCAGGATCGTGGAAGCGCCGATCCAGGCGATCATCAGCGCCAGGCTCCAGTCCCAAAGACGCGTGGGTTCGTTGCTGCCCATCAGCATCACCGCGGCCATACCGGACGGGCCGGCCACCAGCGGGATGGCCAACGGCACAATGAAGGGCTCGCCATCGGGGATCTCGCCCATCAGGCCTTCCGGGCGCGGGAAGATCATGCGGATGCCGATCAAAAACAGCACGATGCCGCCGGCGATCGCCACCGATTCCTGACGTAGATGCATCAGTTCCAGCGCGTATTTACCGCCCCACAAGAACGCCATCAGCACACACAGCGCGATCAGCAGCTCGCGTGCGAGCACGAAGCGCTGACGCTTCGGCGGCAAGGGCTTGAGCACGCTGAGAAAGACCGGGATGTTGCCCAGCGGGTCCAGAATCAGGAACAGCAGCAACGCCGCCGACAGAATGGTCATGTGGAAGGGCTCCAGATCGCACCGCGGTACGGGACACCTGCCATGGACAACAGGGTGACGCAGGCGGACGCGTAACGGGTAGGATCGGCCGCCTCGCTGTCTTCCTGATGGGTAAAGGCGCGCGCGCGCAACGCAGTACGCATGGGGCCAGGTTGCAAGCCGTGGACACGCACCGGACCGGCTGCAGTTTCATGATGCAGGCTGGCGATCACGCCGAGCTGTGCGTGCTGGGCGGCGCCGTATGCGCCCCAGTACGCCTGACCGACGCGTACGACATCGTCGACGACGAAGACCACGGCCGCGTCGTCCTGCTGCCGCAAAAGCGGCAGGCAGGCCTGGGTCAGCCAGGCGCGTGCGGTGAGGTTGACGTGGATGCTGCGTGCGAAGTCCGCAGGTGCCGCAAGTTCGGCGGGCGTCAGCCCACCGAACTCGGCCGCGCAATGCAGCAGGCCGTGGACGCCGCCCAATTCGGACTGCAGCCGCTGCGCCAACGCAGCGTAATCCTCCGGGGTAGCCCCGGCCAGGTCGAGCGGATAAAGCAACGGCTCCGGCCCTAGCGTGGCGACGGTATCGTAGACGCGCTCCAGCGGGCGCAGTTTGCGGCCCAGCAGCACCACGGTCGCCCCTGCGGATGCGCATGCCTGTGCGGCAGCAGTGCCCAGCCCGCCGGCCGCGCCGGTGATCAGCACGACCCGCCCGGTCAGTGATGGCGAGAGAGGCTGGCCCTGCACTGCAGTCACGGCTGGTACGCTTCGGTGACGATGCGCTTGAGCTCGCCGGCTTCAAACAGTTCCAGCGTGATGTCGCACCCGCCGATCAACTCGCCATGGATGAACAACTGCGGGAAGGTCGGCCAGTTGGAATAGCGCGGCAGATTGGCGCGCACTTCGGGTTCTTCCAGCACGTTGACCGTGCGCACCTGGTCTGCGCCAGCGGCGATCAACGCCTGCACTGCGCGACTGGAAAACCCGCACATCGGAAACTGCGGGGTGCCTTTCATGAACAACACGATCGGGTGTTGTTCGACTTCGGCCTGGATCCGTTCCATCACCGGCATTGGACTCTCCTGACTGGGAGCGGCAGGCCCGACCGCCGGGTCGGATAGACTTCCGCAAAGGCGCGCATTGTAAGCCTTCAGCGCGACCTGTCGCCGCACTCCCTTCGCTGCCATTGCCATCATGCCGATCGAACACGTTGCACTGCCCTACTCCCGCGCCGCTCTGGAGCCGCATCTCTCGTCCGCGACCCTGGAGGCGCACCACGGCGTCTGTCATCGCGGCGAGGTCGAACGGCTCAATACGCGCATCGAAGGTAGCGAGTTTGCCGAACTGACGCTCGAAGAGATCATCGCGCAGGCACAGGGCACGCTGTTTCATCTGGCCGCGCAGGTGTGGAACCACAATTTCTATTGGCAATGCCTGCGGCCACGCGGCGGCGGCGAGCCGCTCGGCAAGCTGGCCGACAGCATCGGCACATCCTTCGGCGATTTCGTGCACTTCAAGCAGGAATTCAATCGCGTCGCCTTGGGCAGCTTCGGCTCGGGCTGGGTATGGCTGGTGCAGCGTCCGGACGGCGCATTGGCCGTTGTCGCCACGCCCAATGCATCCACCCCGCAGACCGGGCCGGATACGCCGCTGCTGGCGTGCGACCTTTGGGAGCACGCGTACTACCTGGATTATCAGCAAGACCGTGCGCAGTACCTGGAGGCATTCTGGAAGCTGATCAACTGGGATTTTGTCGCCAGCCGGTTGGGCTAGCAGGCGCGTCTCGTTAGCAACGGAGCGCTCGCCGATGCACCCGCCTGCGTGCACTCAATCGAAGCGCACGCAGTCGGCACCACAACCAGCGCGACGCCGCACTGCTGCGTCGCGATCTCTCGGGATTGACACTCAGCCTTCGCGCAGGCGCGCAATCACCGGTTCAACGTGCGCATTGCGCTGCAGTGCCATGCCGGCCTCGACCAGCGCCTGTACCAGCATCTGCGGCGTATCGGCACGCAGCGTTGCGTGGCCCACCTTGCGACCGTCGCGCGATTGCTTGCCGTAGTCGTGCCAATGCCCACCGGGAACTGCCAGAAATGCCACAGCGTCGGGCATCGCACCCAACCAGTTGAGCATGCAGGCATGGCCGCGCATTGCAGTGCTGCCCAACGGCAACCCGAGCACAGCGCGCAGGTGATTTTCGAACTGCGAGGTCTCCGCGCCTTCGATGGTCCAGTGGCCGGAGTTGTGCACGCGTGGGGCGATTTCGTTGGCGAGCAGTGCGCCATCGCGCACAAATAGTTCGAGGGCGAACACGCCCACGTAGTCCAGCGTGTCGGCAATGGCGCGCGCGTGTGCTTCGGCGACCTCCTGCAACGTTGCGTCCACATTGGCAGGCGCGAGACTGGCCGACAGCACGCCATCGACATGCCAGTTTTCGGTCAGCGGCCACGCACGGAATTCGCCATCGCGGCCCCGCACCGCCACCACGCTGACTTCGCGTTGAAATGGCACGAACGCTTCAAGAATCAACCCGACCTTGGCTGCCTGTGCACCCAGCGCAGTCCATGCCGCATCCGCATCGGCAAGCGTCTTGATGCGGAACTGGCCCTTGCCGTCATAACCGAAGCGGCGCGTCTTGAGGACGCACGGCGTGCCGATACGCGCCAATGCAGCGTCAAGCCCGGCGCGGTCGTCGATGGCAGCAAACTCCGGCACCGGAATACCGAGTTCGCGGAACAAGGTTTTTTCGCTCAGCCGGTCCTGCGCCACCGCCAAGGCATCCGGGCGCGGAAACACCGGCACCTGCGCGGCAAGTTGCTGCGCGCTGGCCGCGGGCACGTTCTCGAAATCGAAGGTGATCACATCCACCTGCGCGGCGAACGCAGCGAGCGCGGCAGCATCGTCGAACGCGCCCACCTGCAGCGGCGCCACCTGCCCTGCGCAGGCATCGGCTGCCGGGTCGAACACTGCAAACCGCAGCCCAAGCGGCGAGCCGGCCAGCACCAGCATGCGCGCCAACTGGCCGCCTCCCAGAATTCCAACTGTGGTCATTGGCGCGGGTCGTCGCTGGCCATCACATCATCGGTCTGCTTGGCACGGAACTGCGCCAGTGCCTGGCCGATCTGCGGCTGCTCCGGCGCCAACATCGCAGCGGCGAACAATGCCGCATTGGCAGCGCCGGCATTGCCGATCGCAAACGTAGCCACCGGGATACCCGCCGGCATCTGCACGATCGACAGCAGTGAATCCATGCCGTTGAGCGCCTTGGACTGCACTGGCACGCCCAGGACCGGCACCGCCGTCTTGGCCGCCAGCATGCCCGGCAGGTGCGCCGCACCGCCGGCACCGGCAATGATGGCGCGCAACCCACGCGCGCTCGCCTGCTCGGCGTAGGTGAACAGCACATCGGGCGTGCGGTGCGCCGACACTACCTTGACTTCGTACGGCACGCCCAGCGCATCGAGCTTCTGAGCTGCGTGTTGCATGGTCTCCCAATCCGAACGGGAGCCCATCACGATGCCGACCAGCGGCGCGGAGTGGTTGGAGGTCATGGCCCTGCCCTGCGGTAAAGACGTATTCTAGCCAATCTCCACGCAAGACAAGACTTCGATGGATCGCAAACTGCTCGACCTGCTGTGCTCGCCCGACACCCGCCAGCCACTCTCGCTGCTGGATGGCAAAGGCCTGGAAGCACTCAACACCGCCATCGCCGCCGGAAACCTGCAGCGCGCCGACGGTACCGCGCAAAGCCAGCCGCTGCGCGAGGCCTTGATCACCCGCGACCGCAAGCAGATCTTCCGCGTCGACGACGGCATTCCGGTACTGCTGGCCGAAGAAGCCATCGGCACCGCCCAGATCACCGACTTTCCCGACAAGTGAATTCGTCAGTGCGCACCGTGCCGGAGGCGCCGCCCGCCGCGTTGGTCGACGCCGACGTGGCGCGCGCGCTGGCCGAAGACATCGGTACTGGCGATGTAACTGCCGCATTGCTTCCCGATCAAGCCGACAGTGCGTACCTGCTGTGCAAGCAGGATGCGGTGATTGCCGGCCGGCCCTGGTTCGATGCCACGCATCGCGCGCTCGACCCGCAGGTACGCATCGACTGGCACGTGCACGAAGGCCAGCACGTCAGCGCCGGCACGGTGCTGGCCATCCTGCAAGGTCGCAGCCGCAGCCTGGTCAGTGCCGAACGTACCTCGCTCAACTTTCTGCAGACGCTTTCGGCCACGGCTACCACTACCGCTGCGTATGTGGCCGCAGTCGCCGGCACCGGCGCCCGCATCCTGGACACGCGCAAGACGCTGCCGGGCCTGCGCATGGCGCAGAAATACGCAGTGCGCTGCGGCGGCGGCGACAATCACCGCATCGGCCTGTTCGACACGGTGATGCTCAAGGAAAATCACATCCGCGCCGCCGGCTCGTTGAGCGCAGCCGTGCAGGCCGCACGTGCCCAGCAACCGCAGCTACCGCTGGTGGTCGAGGTGGAAACGCTGGCGCAGCTGCGCGAGGCATTGCAGGTGGGCTGCACGCGCATCCTCATCGACGACTTCGATCCGGCGATGCGTCGCGATGCCGTGCGTATCGTCGCCGCGTTGTCGGTGGATCAACGTATCCCGCTGGAAGTCTCCGGCAGCGTCGACCTGGCCGGCATCCGCGCAATTGCGCAGGACGGCGTGGATTGCATTTCCATCGGCGGGCTGACCAAGCATGTGCAGGCGGTGGATCTGTCGCTCAAACTCGGCCCGGCCCCGCGCTGATTTCACGCGTGCGCGCAGGCTGCTCTGTCAGCCTGCTGCGATTGATTTCGTGCAGGATGTTCGATGACCGTAAGACCCTGGCCGTGGATGTGCCTGCTGCTTGCAGGATTGGGTGGCAGCGCTGCGGCTGCGGAAGTGTGCGATATGCCACCGCGCTTCGGCACCACCCCTGCAGCCATCGCCATCGTGCGCACGGCCTGCAATGAGCATCGTCTATGGCAGCACCCGTTTATCGACGCCAAAGGCCGCCTTGCCAGCCTGGGCGTGACCGAGGCTGAATCCGGCTATCTCGCCGACCATGGCGTCGTGGCCTGGCAACGCGTCGCTGGCTATTGGCGCGATAGCGGCACGCTTGCCTCGATGGGTGGACGTCCCGGCGCATCGAGCTGCGCTGCATTGGACGGCACCCGCTACACCGCCAGCGACTGTCGCGCGTTCCTGATCGACAACCCGTGGTCGGCCGCCTTCATTTCATGGGTGATGACGCAAGCGAGACTGAGCGGATTTCATCGCTCCGCACGCCATCTGGATTACATCCGCAGCGCGTACAACGACGGCGCCACCGGCCCGTATCAGTTCACCGACCCTGCGGTGGAAAAACCCGCACCCGGCGATCTGCTATGCCTGCTGCGTGGGCGCAACGTTGCACTCGGCTACGCGGGTTTGAAGGCCGCGCTGGGCGGTAGCGCACCGATGCCATGGCAATCGCATTGCGATGTAGTGGTGGCCGCCAATGTCGGTGGCGATCGCACGCTGTATCTGATTGGCGGCAACGTGTTCAACACCGTCATGATGCGCAAGATGCCGCTGGACCGCGCCGGCCGTGTGGTATTGCCGACGCCGCAGTCCGACAGCGCGCAGGATCAGAATGAAGACAGCCTTGGCGTCGCAAGCGAATGCACGCCGGCACACGAAGAATTGTGCGACTTCAACCGACGCGACTGGGCGGCACTGCTGAAGCTGCGTCCAGACGCAGCAATGCTGGCGCCACCGCCAACCGAACCACTGCCTGTGCCCACCGCACCGCCTGCCGAGCAGACGATGCCCCCAGGTTTCCCGCGCGTGGTGCCGCCGCGCCCGGAAACGCAGCCGGCGCCGACTCAGCAGCCTGGGTGAGAAAAGATTCAAAGCCCCTCTCCCGCCGGCAGGCTGGTTGAGGTGAAGGTGTGGGGCGAAGCCCTAGTGCCGCCTCAACTGCACCGGGCTGCGCACGTACCCTCATCCGTCCCTTCGGGGCACCTTCTCCCAAGGGGAGAAGTATCAGACGCATGGCGCCACGCTCTAGCCCCTCTCCCTGCGGGAGAGAGGTTGGCGTGAGAGTACGAAGCGAAGCCATGGTGCTGCCTTAACTACACCGGGCTTCGCACGCACCCTCATCCGCCCCTTCGGGGCAACTTCTCCTGTTAGGAGAAGGAACAAGGCGTGGGCTATTCCGAACCGACAACGAAAAAGCGGGCCGAAGCCCGCTTTTCGTGACGCATCAACCAGCGGCGATTACTCGGCCGACGGCGGAACGCCCTCGCCCTCTTCCACTGCCTTGATCGACAGACGGATACGGCCTTGCTTGTCCACTTCCAGCACCTTGACGCGGACCAGATCGCCTTCCTTCAGCTTGTCGCCGACCTTCTCCACGCGCTCGCTGGAAATCTGCGAGACGTGCACCAGGCCGTCCTTGCCCGGCAGGATGGTGACGAACGCACCGAAGTCCATGATCTTGGCGACCTTGCCTTCGTAGATGCGGCCCGGCTCCACGTCCGAGGTGATCTGCTCGATGCGCGACTTCGCAGCTTGCGCGGCGATGGCGTTGACCGAGGCAATGATGATCGTGCCATCGTCCTGGATGTCGATCTGCGTACCGGTTTCCTTGGTGATCGCCTGGATGGTCGAGCCGCCCTTGCCGATCACTTCGCGGATCTTGTCCGGGTGGATCTTGATGGTCAGCAGACGCGGCGCGTAGTCGCTCAGTTCCAGACGCGGGGTGGTCAATGCATGCGCCATCTCGCCGAGGATGTGCAGACGGCCAGCCTTGGCCTGCTGCAATGCCTGCTTCATGATTTCTTCGGTGATGCCTTCGATCTTGATGTCCATCTGCAGCGCGGACACGCCTTCGGCAGTACCGGCGACCTTGAAGTCCATGTCGCCCAGGTGATCTTCGTCACCCAGGATGTCCGACAGCACCACGAAGCGGTCGTTTTCCTTGACCAGACCCATGGCGATACCTGCGACCGGCGCCTTGATCGGCACACCGGCGTCCATCAGCGCCAGCGAGCTGCCGCAGACCGATGCCATCGACGAGGAACCATTGGACTCGGTGATTTCCGAGACCACGCGGATGGTGTACGGGAATTCTTCCAGGCTCGGCATCACGGCGAGCACGCCGCGCTTGGCCAGACGGCCGTGGCCAATTTCGCGACGCTTCGGCGCACCGAAACGACCGCACTCGCCCACCGAATACGGAGGGAAGTTGTAATGGAACAGGAAGTTTTCCTTGTACTCGCCGCTGACCGCGTCGATCACCTGGCCATCGCGCGCAGTGCCCAGCGTGGTGACCACGATCGCCTGCGTCTCGCCGCGGGTGAACAGCGCCGAGCCGTGGGTACGCGGCAACACGCCGGCCTGCACAGCGATCGGACGCACGGTATCCAGCGCACGACCATCGATACGCACCTTGGTGTCGAGCACCGAGTCGCGCATGGTGTGGTATTCCAGCTCGCCGAATTCCTTCGACAGCTCAGCGGTGCTCCAGCCCTCGGAGGCGACGCGGCCGGCCAACGACTCCAGCACGTCCTTCTTGATCGCCGAGATGGCGTCGCGACGCTGCAGCTTGTCGCGCACCTGGAAGGCGCTCGCCAGCTGCGTGCCGACGGCTTCCTTCAGCGCGTTGATCAGCGCGGTGTTCTTGGCAGGCGCAACCCAGGTGCTGGGCTTGGTACCGGCTTCGACGGTCAGCTCGTTGATCGCGTTGATGACTTTCTGCAGTTCGCGATGACCGAAGGTCACTGCGCCCAGCATCACTTCTTCGGACAGCAGCTCGGCTTCCGACTCGACCATCAGCACCGCATTGGCGGTACCGGCAACCACCAGCTCCAGCTGCGAATCCTTCAGCTCGGCGATGGTCGGGTTGAGGATGTACTCACCGTTCTTGTAGCCCACCTTGGCGGCGCCGATCGGGCCGTTGAAGGGGGTACCGGCAAGCGACAGTGCAGCCGATGCGCCGATCAGCGCGGCGATGTCGCCGTCGATGTCCGGGTTCATCGACATCACGGTCGCGATGATCTGTACTTCGTTCTTGTAGTCCTCCGGGAACAGCGGACGGATCGGACGGTCGATCAGGCGCGAGATCAACGTTTCCTTCTCGGTCGCACGTCCTTCGCGCTTGAAGAAGCCGCCCGGGATGCGGCCGCCGGCATAGAACTTCTCCTGATAATCGACCGTCAGGGGGAAGAAGTCCTGCCCTTCGCGCGCAGTTTTTGCGGCGACGGCGGTGACCAGCAGTACGGTGTCGTCCATCTTGACGATGACGGCACCGCTCGCCTGGCGAGCGACTTCGCCCGTCTCCAGGGTGACGGTGTGCTTGCCGTACTGGAAGGTTTTGGTGATTTTTGCCACGGAGGTTTTTTCCTTAGGTGTAACTGTCTTCGTTGGACCGTCGTCGACCCATGCCGAGAACGGGCGGCCGGGAGGCTCCGGCCCATAAACTTGATGGTGCGATGACGCGTTTGCGAAGGACCAAAACAAAACCGCGGCGCATCGCTGCACCGCGGTGGTAGGACTCGATTAGCGGCGCAGGCCGAGCTTCTCGATCAACGACTTGTAACGCTCGTTGTCCTTCTTCTTCAGGTAGTCGAGCAGGCTGCGGCGACGGTTGACCATCTGCAGCAGACCGCGACGGCTGTGGTGATCCTTCTTGTGGGTCTTGAAGTGACCGCTCAGCAGCTCGATGCGTGCGGTCAGCAGAGCGACCTGCACTTCCGGCGAACCGGTGTCCTGGGCGCTGCGCTTGTTGTCTTCAATAACTTTCTGGGTGTCAACAGACATGATGTTTTCTCGATAGATGCGTGGTCGACAGAAACGTGCATGACGCACCGTCGGACTCGCCGTTTGCTAGGGATAAGCGCGCTTGGCGCTGAGGTGCCCCGATCGGGGCCGCGAAATTGTACCGTTGCACGGCGCCGGGAACAAGTTGACTAAACTTTAACAACCCGGATTTCCGTTCAGTCCATTGAACAGGCGCTGTGGCGACAACCTGCCGTCAGCGTCAACAAGGCCAAGGCCTGACGGGCTTCCATCCGGGCCGAAAACAGCGACCTGACCGGCCGGAAATGCCGGATCGCGCAGCCGCTGCCCCATCCGGAAGCGGGTCGCATGGGCCTGGTCGAGGGTGATCTGCGCAAAATCGGCCAGCCCGGCCTGGATCGGCAGCAGCAGATCTTCGGCCCGCGCACCCGATTCCAATGCCGCGCTCAACGCCTCCAGGGTCATCATCTGTGGCGACCGGAACGGCTCGACCCAGAGCCGGCGCAGCGAGGCGATATGCGCGCCGCAACCGAGCGCTTCGCCCAGATCGCGGGCCAGGCTGCGGATGTAAGTGCCGGAGCCACAGGTCACGCGCAACTGCAGACGCGGCGCGTGGTAACTGATCAGTTCGATCGCATGCACCTCGACCTCGCGCACCGGCGCCTCGATCACGTCGCCACGGCGTGCCTTGGCATACAGCGGCTCGCCGCCCTGCTTCAGCGCGGAATAGATCGGGGCCTGCTGCTGGATGCGGCCAATCAACGGCGCCAAGGCTGCGCGTAACGCGTCTTCGGTCAGCGCAGGCACCGCACGCTCGCGCAGCGGTTCACCGTCGGCATCGTCGGTATCGGTGGTGACGCCCAGCACCACCTCGGCGTCGTACGCCTTGGCCGACCCGAGCAGCAAGCCGGCGATCTTGGTCGCCTCGCCCAGGCACAACGGCAGCAAGCCGGTGGCCAGCGGATCCAGGCTACCGGTATGGCCACCTTTCTCGGCTCGCAACAGACGGCGCGCGGCTTGCAGTGCGTTGTTGGAACTGAGCCCGGCCGGTTTATCCAGCAACAGGATGCCGTGTAGCGGGCGATAGACGATGCGGGGTTTCAAAAGATCGGTGCTCGAATCGGGCGCTGTGCGCGTCCGCAGGAATCCAGGGGGCGCGGCAATCTTGCCCCGCCGACACAGCGCTTAGCGCTGCTCAGCGTCTTCATCGCTGGACGTGGCCTGCGGACCGACATCGTCCAGGTCACGCAGCAGGTTATCGATACGCTCGCCACGATCGACCGAGTCGTCGTAGTGAAAGTGCAGCTCGGGCACGTGACGCAGCTTCATCGCACGCGCCAACTGCGTGCGCAGCTGCCCGGCGATTTCCTTGAGTCCCTTGACCGCTTCGGCCGAACGCTCCTGCTGCAACGCGGTGACGAATACCTTGGCGTGCGCCAGATCGCGGCTGATTTCGACATCGGAAACGCTGACCGACGGCAAGCCGTGGTCGCGCACGGCCGCGTGCACGATCGTGCCGAGGTCGCGACGCACCTGCGCAGAAACGCGATCGGTGCGATGGAATGATTTGGTTGGCATGGTCGTGGACCTGGTTGATTCGGAGGGCCAGATGGCACCGAAGCCAAAAACGAACGCGGGCGGCCATGCCGCCCTCGCCTTGCAGAACTTGCGTACACCATCGCCTGTGTGGAAGACCAGGGCCCGCAGGCCCCGGCAGCCATTACAGCGTGCGGGCAACCTCGATACGCTCGAAGCACTCGATCTGATCGCCAGGCTTGACGTCGTTGTAAGCCTTCACGCCGATACCGCACTCGGTACCGTTGCGCACTTCGTCGACGTTTTCCTTGAAGCGACGCAGCGATTCCAGCTCGCCCTCGAACACCACAACGCTGTCGCGGAGCACGCGGATCGGCTTGCTGCGCTTCACCACGCCTTCGATGATCATGCAGCCTGCAACCGCACCGAACTTCGAGCTGCGGAACACGTCGCGGACCTGCGCAATACCGATGATCTCTTCGCGGATTTCCACGCCGAGCAGACCGGACGCCACCTGCTTCACCTGATCGATCACGTCATAGATGATCGAGAAGTAACGCAGATCGATACCGTTGGACTCGACGATCTTGCGCGCCGATGCATCCGCACGCACGTTGAAGCCGATCATCGTTGCCTTGGACGCCGCTGCCGAATTCGCATCCGACTCGGTGATGCCGCCCACGCCGGAATGGATCACGTTGATGCGGATGTCGTCGTTGGACAACGCCACCAGCGACTGCTTGAGCGCTTCCACCGAACCCTGCACGTCGGCCTTGATCACCAGGTTCAACACCTGCTGGCCTTCGCCCTTGCCCATCTGGGCCAGGATGTCTTCCATGCGGTTGGTTGCCGAGGCGACCAGACGCGATTCGCGGCGCTTGGTTTCGCGCTGCTGTGCCACGTCCTTGGCCAGACGCTCGTCGTCAACGACCACGAAGTCATCGCCAGCTTCCGGCACGCCGGACAGGCCGAGCACCTGCACCGGAATCGACGGGCCCGCCGAGGCCGGCTGATGGCCGGTTTCGTCGAACAGCGCACGCACGCGGCCGTACTGAATGCCGCACACCAGGTAGTCGCCACGCTTCAGCGCGCCCTGCTGCACCAGCACCGTTGCGACCGGGCCACGACCCTTGTCCAGCGAGGATTCGATCACGGTACCGCTGGCGCGGCCATCGGCCACTGCCTTGAGTTCCAGCACTTCGGCCTGCAGCGAAATCGCATCCAGCAGCGTGTCCACACCGGTACCGACCTTGGCCGACACTTCGATGAACTGGGTATCGCCGCCGAAATCTTCGGCAACCACGTTTTCGGCCAGCAATTCGTTCTTGACCCGCAGCGGATCCGCGCCGGCCTTGTCGATCTTGTTGACCGCCACGATCAACGGAACGCCTGCCACCCTGGCATGCGCCACTGCTTCCTTGGTCTGCGGCATGACGCCGTCGTCGGCCGCAACCACCAGCACCACGATGTCGGTGATCTTGGCGCCGCGCGCACGCATCGAGGTAAACGCGGCATGGCCGGGCGTATCCAGGAAGCTGATGACGCCACGACCGGTTTCGACGTGGTACGCACCGATATGCTGAGTGATGCCACCAGCTTCGCCGGAAGCGATCTTGGTGCGACGGATGTAGTCCAGCAGCGAGGTCTTGCCGTGATCGACGTGACCCATGATGGTCACGACCGGCGGACGCGAGGTGGTCTCGCCCTGCGCGTCTTCGGAATGCGCCAGCAGCGCATCTTCGAAGTCGGCATTGTCCGCACGCACTGCCTTGTGGCCGAGTTCTTCGGTCACCAGTGCAGCGGTGTCGTGATCGATGCTCTGGGTAATGGTCGCCATGACGCCCATCTTGAACAGCGCCTTGACCACGTCGCCGCCCTTGAGCGCGAGCTTCTGCGCCAGATCGGCCACGGTGATGGTCTCGCCGATCGCCACTTCACGCACCACCGGTGCAGTCGGACGCTCGAACCCGTGCGGGCCGCTGTTGCTCTGGTTACTACCACGACCGCCATCATTGCCGCGACGCGACGACGACGAACCCGGACGACCGGTCGGCTTGCCACGCACATTGGAACGACGCGCGCGATCGGCGGCCGACAGATGCAGCTGACCAGCAAAGCGCTTGGTCGCATCATCGTCTTCGACGCCAGCCACCATGACGTGCGAACCGCGCGTCTTGTGCTTGGCTGCGTTATTGCGATCATCCGGACGTGCCGGCGTCGCCGGACGCGAAGCGGGCGACGCGCCAGCCGGACGGGCCGGACGCGGTGCCGAAGACGGCGAGGACGGTGCACGCGCAGCAGGCGCCGAAGACGGCGTCGGCGCAGCGGCAACCGGGGCCGGCGCACTGGCAGCCGCAGCGGCTTCCTCGGCAGCCTTGCGCTCGGCTTCTACACGGTCTTTTGCGGCCTGCTCTTCGTCGCGCTTGCGCTGAATCGCTTCATCGCGCACACGGTCGCTTTCGGCCAGGGCCTGCTGCTCGTCGAGATTGCGCTGACGCGATGCAGCGAGCTTGGCAAGGATGTCGGCACGCTCTTCGTCCGGCGTCATCGGCACGGCACGGCCGCCGACTTCGTTCTCGGATTTGACGTAAGTCCGCTTCTGGCGCACTTCCACGTTGACCGTGGTCTTGGTGCGGCCGGCGCTGACCGTGACTTCCTGCAGCTTGCGCCGATTCAGCGTGATCTTCTTGGCTGCTTCGCTTGCCGCTTCGGCAGGTGCATCGGACTTGCCATGCGTGCGACGCAGGAAGCCA
Source organism: Xanthomonas sp. WHRI 10204 (assembly GCF_040202875.1). NCBI lineage: Bacteria > Pseudomonadati > Pseudomonadota > Gammaproteobacteria > Lysobacterales > Lysobacteraceae > Xanthomonas > Xanthomonas sp. WHRI 10204. The sequence goes on along the minus strand of NZ_JBEGDW010000001.1, from coordinate 1,423,899 downwards.
AGCAGTTTCATCTTCTCGGTGCTGGTCACGACCTGGTCGGGACCGCTGAACTTCATTCCGGCCTCGGCCAGTTGAACCAGCAGTTTATCGACCGGCGTGTTGACCAGTTCGGCAAGCTTGCGGATGGTGGTTTGCTGCGACATTCGGATCCTATGATCTGGTTGGCGCCCCCTCGCCCAGAGCAAGGGAAACGCTGATTCTAAGCCCTGATGGGGTCAGGGCGCGGTTCATTGCCGGCTCATTCGCCGCGCTCCAAACGGGCGATCTCCTCGGCGCGGGCCGCCAGGATCAGCGCCGAGGCGCGCTCCTGGGTCATGCCCTCGATGCCGAAGTCGACGATCTCGTCCGCTGCCAGGTCGGACAAGTCCTCGCTGGTACGCACGCCGTGCTCGGCCAGAGCAAAGGCCGTTTCCTCGTCCATCCCCTCCAGCGCCAGCAGGTCCTCGGTGGGCTGAGTTCCTTCCAGGCCTTCTTCCTCGGCCAGCGCGGCGTTGAGCAGCGCATCGCGGGCACGGGCACGCAGTTCTTCGACGATGTCTTCGTCGAAGCCTTCCACCGCCAGCAGTTCGCCGACCGGCACGTAGGCGATTTCTTCGACCGTGTTGAAGCCTTCGGACACCAGGATCGCGGAGATTTCTTCGTCCACTTCCAGGCGATCCATGAACAGCTGGCGCGCCGATGCCTGTTCAGCCTCGGACTTGGCAGCCACCTGGTCGGCAGTCATCACGTTGAGCTGCCAACCGGTCAGGCGGCTGGCCAGGCGCACGTTCTGGCCGCCCTTGCCGATCGCCTGCGCCAGGCGGTCTTCTGCCACGGCCAGGTCCATCGAGTGCTTGTCTTCATCGACGATGATCGACTGCACTTCTGCAGGCGCCATCGCGTTGATCACGAAGTTGGCCGGGTTCTCGTTCCACAACACGATGTCCACGCGCTCGCCATTGAGCTCGTTGGACACTGCCTGCACGCGCGAGCCGCGCATACCGATACAGGCACCGATCGGATCGGTACGCGTGTCGTGCGCAATCACCGCAATCTTGGCGCGGTCGCCAGGATCACGTGCGCAGGCCTTGATCTCGACCAGACCCTGGCCCACTTCCGGCACTTCGAGCTTGAACAGCTCGATCATGAATTCCGGCGCAGCGCGGCTGATGAACAGCTGCGGGCCACGCGGCTCGGAACGCACTTCGGCCAGGTAGCCGCGCACGCGGTCGCCCGGGCGCAGCACGTCGCGCGGAATGCCCTTGTCCTTCGGAATGAAGGCTTCGGCATTGCCGCCCAGATCGACAAAGATATTGCCGCGCTCGGCACGCTTGACCACACCGGTGATCAACTCGCCGACGCGATCCTTCCATGCGTCCACAACCTGCTGACGCTCGGCTTCGCGCACACGCTGCACGATCACCTGCTTGGCAGCCTGCGCGGCGATGCGGCCGAAATCCGGATTTTCGATCTGTTCTTCGATGTAGTCGCCCACATCCACGCCGTCGGCTTCGTCGATGGCATCCATCAGACGCACCTGGCGATCCGGGGATTCCATCACCACGTCGTCGGCGACTACTTCCCAACGACGGTAGGTTTCGTAGTTACCGTCCTTGTGGTCGATGGTCACGCGTGCCAGCACGTCCTGGTCGGGATAGCGCTTCTTCGCTGCGGAAGCCAACGCGGCCTCGATCGCATCGAAGATCACTTCGCGCGGCACGCCCTTTTCGTTGGCCACCGCATCCACTACCAGCAAAAGTTCCTTGCTCATTTAGTCACTCCGCGCGCGGCTTGCCAGCCGCCGACTCGTTGGATGGTTTCTTCTTGTCGTGCCCGGGTTTTTTCGGGCCGGGCTTATTCGGTTTTTGCGGCGCCAGGCCCAAGGCAACCCAATCCGGCAGGATGCGCGCCTTGTCGATGTTGTCGAAGCCGATCTGGACGTCTTTGCCATCGACCGAAAACACCACGGCCTCGGACTCAGACTCGGTACGCAGGATCTGACCCTGAAAACGGCGCCGACCATCCTGCGCAAGCTTCAACACGATCTTTGCGGACTCGCCGGCATGGCGCGCGAACTGTTCGAGGGTGAACAGGGGACGGTCCACACCCGGCGATGACACTTCCAGGGTGTAGTTGCCACTGATCGGGTCTTCGACGTCGAGCTGGGCCGACACTTCGCGGCTCACGCGCTCACAGTCGTCGACGTTGATCACACGCTCGGGCTGTTCGGCCAGCGGCACATCGATGTAAAGGCGCAACGTGGCGCCACCTGGCGCGGGAAGATATTCCACGCCCAGCAGTTCCAAGCCCAGGGACTCAACCGTTGGACTCAGCAGATTCGCGATTTCGGTCGCTTTTTCGCTCACAGACTGCCCTGATCAAATGATTGCCAGTAGAACCCCGGCAACCGGCAGCAAACTTTCCGGTTCCGGAAAAAACAAGGGGCCCGATGGGCCCCTTGCGTGAAAAAAGCCCGACCTCTCAGGGTCGGCGCAAAGACGGGAACATGCGTCTTTGCGATCCAAGAACATGAACTGCTGCCCTAAGGCAAACTGCATTAAAGCAGCAATTCAAACTTGGTAGCGGGGGCAGGATTTGAACCTGCGACCTTCGGGTTATGAGCCCGACGAGCTGCCAGACTGCTCCACCCCGCAGCAGAAGCGGAATTATGAAGAACTTGAGCGGCAATTGCAAGCCCTAAGTTTTTCATCTGTTGAACACTTTGGCGAGTGTCCAACGTCGCGGCGAATGATAACCGCAATGCAACAAAAACGAAACACCAATCACAACTTTATTTCAGATCCGCGTCATACACCTGCGGCAAACGCCGCTGCGTCAGCGTCGTGCGCGTCTGCCCGCTTACGCGAGACCAGCAAACGCGCGCTGGCACCACACCATGATCGGGCTCCAGGCCAGACCCAGCGCCAGCAACGCGAGTGCGTTGACGCCCAGCACCGTGCCCAGGACGCGATCGTTGTTGGCGGGCAACGGCTCACCGACCGGCTCGTCGAAGTACATGACCTTGATGACACGCAGGTAGTAGTACGCACCAATCACCGCGCACAGCACACCCACCAGCGCCAGCCACAGCATGTCGCCCTTCACCGCCGCGCCCAGCACGGCGAGCTTGGTCCAGAAGCCGAGGAACGGCGGAATGCCCGCCAGCGAAGCCATGATGCACAGCACCAGGCCAGCCATCCACGGATTGCGCGCGTTGAGCCCCTTGAAGTCGTCGATGTTCTCCGCTTCAAAGCCGTTGCGCGACAACGCGATGATCGCGCCGAACGAAGCGGTCGACATGATGGTGTAGCTCACCGCATAGAACATCGCAGCCGCATAGCCTTCTTCGCCGCCACCGGCCACGCCCATCAGCAGGAAGCCGATGTGCGACACCGTCGAATACGCAAGCATGCGCTTGAGATTGCTCTGCGCGATGGCCATCAGGTTACCGATGACCAACGACAGTGCCGACAGCCCGCCAATCAGCAGATGCCACTGCGGCGACAACGGACCCATACCCACTTCCAGCAGGCGGTAGGCCATGCCGAATGCAGCCAACTTCGGTGCCGAACTGATAAACAGCGCGATCGGTGCCGGTGCGCCCTGATAGACGTCGGGCAGCCACATATGGAACGGCGCGGCGCCCAGCTTGAATGCAACGCCAGCGATCATGAAGATGGTGCCGGTCAGCAGCAGTGTGCGCTCACCCGAGCCGTCGATCGCGTCATGGATGCCCGCCAGGCTCAAGGTGCCGGTAGCGCCATAGACCAGCGACATGCCGTACAGCAGCAGACCCGACGCCAACGAACCCAGCACGAAATACTTCATCGCCGCTTCGGTGGCCAGGCCGTTGTCGCGATTGGATGCGACCAGCGCGTACGAACATAGCGCCAGCAGTTCCAGTCCCAGATAGACCATCAGCAGACTGCCTGCCGAGGCCAGCAGCATCATGCCGGCGGTGGCGAACAACACCAACACCGGGATTTCGCCCTGATAGAGATTGCGCTCGCGCAGGTAGGTCCAGCCATACACCAGGCTCAACCCGCTGACGAGCACGATCACCGTCTTCATGACATCCGCAGCGGTATCGCGCACGAACATGCCATTGAAAATGTCGCCCTGCCCGCCTGTGCCGGTTGCCAACAACGCAAACACCACGGCCAGAACAGCGATAGAGAACAAGTGGGTCCAGACCTTGTTCCGCTGGCTCATGAACAGGTCGAGCATCAGCAGTGCGAAGGCGCCGCCGATCAGCACCAGCTCCGGAACAAGCGGAGCCAGGTCAGCGGTGGTCAACGGCGCGAGCGTTGGCGTGGTCATCATCAAATCCTGAAAATCGGTACGTACGGCAAGCAGTTACAGCTTGGTCGCGGCAATCTGGGTAGCCAGCTTGGCGATCGATGGTTCCATCAGATCGGTCAGCGGCTTCGGATACAGGCCCAGGGCCAGCACGCCAGCAGCGAACACCCCCAGCACGAAGGCCTCGCGGCCATTGATGTCCTTCAGCTCGGCCACATGCGCGTTGGCCACTTCGCCGAAGAACACGCGCTTGTAGAGCCACAGCGTGTAGGCGGCAGTGATCACCAGCGTGGTGGCGGCAGCGAAGGCAACCAACGGATGCTTCTGGAAGCTGGCCAGGATCACCATGAACTCGCCGACGAAACCGCTGGTACCCGGCAGACCGGCATTGGCCATGAAGAACAACATCGCAAAAGTGGCGAACCACGGCATCACATTGACCACGCCGCCGTAATCGGCGATGCGACGCGTGTGCATGCGGTCGTACAACACACCGATGCAGGAGAACATGGCGCCAGACACGAAGCCGTGCGAAATCATCTGCACCATCGCGCCTTGCAAGCCGAGACGTGCAGCGTCGGTGCTGCCGTACTCACGCACCAGCGTGAAGGCAATGAAGGTACCCAGGGTGACGAAGCCCATGTGCGCGATGGACGAGTACGCCACCAGCTTCTTCATGTCTTCCTGCACCAATGCCACCAGACCGACGTAGACCACCGCGATCAGCGACAACGCTATGACCAACCAGGCGAACTCGTGACTGGCATCCGGCACGATCGGCAGGTTGAAGCGCAGGAAACCGTAGCCGCCGATCTTCAGTGCGATCGCAGCCAGGATCACCGAACCGGCGGTCGGCGCTTCGACGTGCGCATCCGGCAGCCAGGTGTGCACCGGGAACATCGGCACCTTGACCGCGAAGGCGATCAAGAACGCGAAGAAGATCCAGGTCTGCTCCTTGGCGGTCAGCTGCAGCGCGTACAGGTCGGCGAGTTGGAAACTGCCGCCCTTCAGATACAGGTAAACCAGACCCACCAGCATCAGCACCGAGCCGAGGAAGGTGTAAAGGAAGAACTTCATTGCCGCATAGATACGCCGCGGACCGCCCCAGACGCCGATGATCAGGAACATCGGGATCAACATGGCTTCGAAGAAGACATAGAACAGCATCGCGTCGGTGGCAGCGAAGATACCGACGGTGACGCCTTCCAGAATCAGGAACGCGGCGACGTACTGATTGACGCGCTTGTCGATTGAGCGCCAGGCGCCGATCAGCGCCAGCACCGTCACCAATGTGGTGAGCACGATCAACGCGACCGCGATGCCATCCACGCCCAGGTTGTAGCCGATGTTGTAAGCCGGAATCCAGGCATGCAGTTCGATGAACTGCATCGCGTCATTGGCAGTGTCGTAGCCCAACAGCGGCAGACTCAGCGCAAAGGTCGCCACCGCCACCGCCAAGGACGCCCAGCGGGCAGTCTCGGCGTTGCGCAACGCAAGGATCAGGGCGCCACCGATAATCGGCAGCCAGATCAAGATAGACAGTAAAGGCCAGTTCGACACGTTTTCTTATTCCGTACAGGTCAACGCCAGAAATGCATCAGTACCGCCAACAAGGCGATCAAACCGATGATCATTGCGAAGGCGTAGTGATAGAGGAAACCGGATTGCGTGCGACGCAGCAGATTTGCAGCCAGGTCGATCAGTCGGGCAGAACCATTGACGACCACGCCGTCGACCACATGGGTGTCGATTGCGCGTGACGCCTTGCCAAGGACAACACCGCCACCGGCGAAGCCATTGATCCACAGCTTGTCGAAGCCGTATTTGTTTTCCAGCAGCCACACGATCGGCGCGAACGCCTTGCGCGACTTGGTGGCCAGGTCGGGCTTCCACAGATAGAACAGCGCGGCCAGCAACAGACCGGCGACCGTCAGGAAGAACGGCGCCGCCATCATGCCGTGCAACGCGAACGCCACCGGGCCATGGAATTCTTCGGCCAGCGCACCAACGGTATCGCGCGCCGGGTCATAAAAGTCGACGATGCCGGTGAAGAACGACACGGCCTGACCCTTGAGCGCGTGCGCCGCGTGGTGGCCCTGCCAATCGGTACCGAACAACATCGGGCCGATGGTGAAGAAACCGATCGCCACCGACGGAATCGCCAGCAGGATCAGCGGCAACGTCACCACCCACTTGGACTCGTGCGGCTCGTGAACACCGTGGTGACCATGGCCGTGATCGTCGTGGCCATGACTGTCATGCGCATGTGCATCGTGCGCGTGGCTGTCGTGGGCATGCACCTGTGCTTCTGCATCGGCATGCGCGTTGTCGTGATATGCATGCGCATCGTGCGCATGAGCATCGCGAAAACGCTCCTTGCCGTGGAAGGTCAGGAACAGCAGCCGGAAGCTGTAGAAGCTGGTGACCAGCACGCCGCCGAGCACGGACCAGTAGCCGTAGGTCGCGATCCAGCTATGCGATTCGTGCGCGTGGTGCGCAGCGGCTTCGATGATGGTGTCCTTCGAGTAGAAACCCGAGAAGAACGGCGTACCGACCAGTGCAAGCGTACCGATCACGCTGGTCCAGTAGGTCACCTTCATGTACTTGCGCAGGCCGCCCATCTTGCGCATGTCCTGCTCGTGGTGCATGCCGATGATGACCGAGCCCGCCGCCAGGAACAGCAGCGCCTTGAAGAAGGCATGCGTCATCAGGTGGAACACGGCGGCCGAATAGGCCGACACGCCAAGCGCCACGGTCATATAGCCGAGCTGGGACAGCGTCGAGTACGCGACCACGCGCTTGATGTCGTTCTGCACGATGCCGATCAGGCCGGTGAAGAAGGCCGTGGTCGCACCGATGAACAGGATGAAGTTGAGCGCGGTTTCCGACAACTCGAACAGCGGCGACATGCGCGCCACCATGAAGATGCCAGCGGTGACCATGGTCGCAGCATGGATCAGTGCCGAGATCGGGGTCGGGCCTTCCATCGAGTCAGGCAGCCACACATGCAGCGGCACCTGCGCCGACTTGCCCATCGCGCCGATGAACAGGCAGATGCAGATCAGCGTCATCACGCTCCATTCGTGGCCTGCGAACAGCTGCACCTTGGCGTTGGCCATGGTGGTCGCGTTGGCAAACACGGTGGAATAATCCAACGAGCCGAACCACAACAGCACGCCGGCGATGCCGAGAATGAAGCCGAAGTCGCCCACGCGGTTGACCAGGAACGCCTTCATGTTGGCGAACACGGCCGTCGGGCGCTTGAACCAGAAACCGATCAGCAGGTACGACACCAGACCCACCGCTTCCCAGCCGAAGAACAGCTGCAGGAAGTTGTTGCTCATCACCAGCGTCAGCATGGAGAAGGTGAACAACGAGATGTAGCTGAAGAAGCGCTGGTAGCCCGGGTCTTCTTCCATGTAGCCGATGGTGTAGATGTGCACCAGCAGCGACACGAAGGTCACCACAACCATCATCATCGCGGTCAGGCGGTCGACCATGAATCCGACATGCGCGGAGTAATTACCGACGTCGAAGAAGGTGTACAGGTTTTGGTTGAACGGGCTGGCGCCCTGCTCCACCAATTGGTACAGCGTCAGGCACGACAGCACGCAGCTGACAGCCACACCGAGGATGGTGACGTATTGCGCGCCCTTGCGCCCTACCTGGCGACCGAACAGGCCGGCGATGATGCTGCCGATCAGCGGTGCAAGCACCACCGCAATCAACAGACTCTTGGAGAGAGTGATTTCCATCTACAGGTCAGCCCTTCAACGTATCGACTTCGGCCACATTGATCGTGCGGCGCGTGCGGAACAGAGTCACCAGGATCGCAAGGCCGATGGCGGCCTCCGCGGCGGCAACGGTCAGGATGAAGAACACGAACAACTGACCGGCGGGGTCGCCCAGCTCGCGCGAAAATGCAATGAAGTTGACGTTGACCGACAGCAGCATCAACTCGATCGACATCAGCAACACGATGACGTTCTTGCGGTTGAGGAAGATGCCGGCCAGGGAGATGCAGAACAGCACCGCGCCCAGTCCAAGCAGGTGGCCCAAGGTAATCAAGACTTCGCCTCCTGTCCGTCGGCCGCACCGACGCGCGGCGCAACCTGTGCTGGCTTTTCGACTGCCATCTTGACGATGCGCAGACGGTCGCCCGCCTTCACGCGGGATTGCTCGCTGGCGTTCTGGAGCTTGATGCCGGTGCGCTTACGCAAGGTCAGCATCACTGCAGCCACCACGGCCACGGTCAGAATCACGGCGGCAAATTCGAACGGCAGCAGGAACTCGGTGTACAGGCTCTTGGCCAGCCAGGTCAGGTTAGAACTGTCGGCGGCTTGCGCTGCCGCGTTGTCGGCCGGGAACGGCGTGGCAGTGCGGGCCTTGACCCCGATCAAGGTAACCATCTGCGCCAGCATCGCCACCGCAACGATCACGCCAAGCGGCATGTATTTGACCCAGCCCTCGCGCAACCGGCTGGTGTCGATGTCCAGCATCATCACCACGAACAGGAACAGCACCATCACTGCGCCGACGTAGACCAGCACCAGCGTGACGCCGAGGAACTCAGCACCGACCAGCAACCAGATACACGCCATCGAGAAGAAGGTGAGGATCAGGCACAACACGGCATACACCGGGTTACGCACGCTGATCACCGCACCGGCGGACACCACCGCGACTGCGGAGAAGGCGTAAAAAGCAATAGAGACCCAGTCCATCATGACCTCAACGGAAGGCGGCATCGGCAGCGCGACGCTCGGCGATCTCGGCTTCTAGCCGGTCTCCGATCGCCAGCAACTGCGGCTTGTTGACAATATTCTCGCCACGCTTCTCGAAGTGGTACTCGAGGATGTGCGTCTCGACGATCGAGTCCACCGGGCAGCTTTCTTCACAGAAGCCGCAGAAGATGCACTTGAACAAGTCGATGTCGTAACGCGTGGTACGGCGCGAGCCGTCCTCGCGCTTGGCCGAGTCGATGGTGATCGCCAGCGCCGGGCACACCGCTTCGCACAGCTTGCAGGCGATGCAGCGTTCTTCGCCATTGGGATAGCGACGCAGCGCGTGCAGGCCACGGAAACGCGGCGACTGCGGAAACTTCTCCATCGGATACAGCACGGTGTACTTGGGCTTGAACGTGTACTTAAACGTCAGCCACAAGCCTGCGAGCAGTTCGAGCAGCAGCAGGCTCTTGAAGTAATGGGTGATCTTGTTCATCGGTTACACGCCCTTCTGGATCACGCCGTAAAACACCATCAACGCCGTCACTGCGATCCACACGATCGTGAGCGGAATGAACACCTTCCAACCCAGACGCATGATCTGGTCGTAGCGGTAGCGCGGGAAGCTGGCACGGAACCAGATGTAAGCGCTGGCGAAGAAGAACACCTTCATCAGCAGCCACGGCCAACCGCCCTTCCACACCCAGTCGATCCACGGCGAGATATCCGCAGTGACCCAACCCTGGATCGGGCTCAGCCAGCCGCCGAGGAAGAAGATCGAGATCAAGAAGCTGACCAGGATCATGTTGGCGTATTCGGCCAGGAAGAACAGTGCGAACGCACCGCCCGAGTATTCCACCATGTGGCCGGCGACGATTTCCGATTCGCCTTCCACCACGTCGAACGGCGCGCGGTTGGTTTCGGCAACGCCGGAGACCCAGTACACGATGAACAACGGGAACAGCGGAATCAGGAACCAGTCGAAGAAACCCGAATTACCGCCCTGCGCCAACACGATCTGGCTCAAATTGACGCTGCCCGAAGCGATCATGACGCCGACCAGGGCAAAACCCATCGCGATTTCGTAGCTGACCACCTGCGCCGCCGAGCGCATTGCACCCAGAAACGCGTACTTGGAGTTGGAAGCCCAGCCCGCGAGGATGATGCCGTACACGCCCAGCGAGGTCATCGCCAGCAAATACAGCAAACCGACATTGGCGTTGGACAGCACCAGCTGCGCATCGAACGGCACCACCGACCACGCCGCGAATGCAGGCGCCAGCGTCAGCAGCGGCGCGATGATGAACATCGCCTTGTGCGAGCTGCTGGGCTGCAGGATCTCCTTGAACAGGAGTTTGAACACGTCGGCGAAGGCCTGGAAGATGCCCATACCCACGTACATCGGCCCGTGACGCACGTGCATCCAGCCGATCAGCTTGCGCTCCCACACCACGTAGAAGGCCACCGAGACGATCACCGGCACGGCGATCAACAGGATCTTCAACACGGTCCACAGCAGGATGCCGCCATCGCCCAGTCCGAGAAACCACTGGTGCAGAGGGTCGACCACGTTCAACAGCAATTCGTTCATGCAGCCACCACCGTTACGCGACCGGCACCAAGCGGCGCGGTTGCGCCATGGCCGGATTCGATCCACACCGTGCCAGGTGCAACACGCTTGTCCAGCACCACCGGCAACGTCGCCTTACCCGCGTCGGTGCCGACCTTGACCATCTGCCCATCGGCGATCTGCAGCTGCGCAGCCTGCTCGGGGTGCATCGCCACGCACGGTGCAATATTGAGCGGATGCGATTGCAGCGCAGCGGCGCGACGCACTACCGCATCGGTGCGGTAGATCGCAGCAGTCGCCGCGACTTCCAGCCCGTCGCTTGCCACCTGCGGCTGTGCCGAGGCCACCGGACGCACGCTGCGGTTCTGCATCTCTGCACGCAAGCCGACCAGATCGATGAACTCGAAACCAGCCAGACCCAGCTCACCACCCAGCGCACGCAGCACACGCCAGCCTTCGCGCGCTTCGACCGGCAAGCGGCCTGCGGCACGCGCCGTCTGCACGCGACCGTCGAGGTTGGTCAACGAGGCATCGATTTCCGGCAATGCACCGATCGGCAGGATCACATCAGCCACATCGCGCGTTGAAGCGCAGGCAAACTGACTGAAGGCAACGACCTTGGCACCGGCCAGCGCGCTGCGTGCAGCGGCGGCGTCGGCAAAATCCAGGCCGGGCTCGATACCGTACAGCACATACGCCTGACGCGGCTGCGCCAGCATGCCGGCCACATCACGTGCGGTGGGCAACACACCTTGCGACACCAGACCCACCGCGTTCGCGCCCTGCGGGATACGGCACAACGATGCGCCCGTTGCGGCAGCGAGGTCGCGTGCAGCAGCACGCAGTGTCGCAGCCTGCGGATGATTTTCAGCCAATGCACCAACCACGATCACGGCGCGCGTTGCGCCCTTCACCGCATCGCGTAGCGCGGCGTCGTCAAGTGCGCTTGCCAGCTGCGACGGCGAGACCACGGCGCGGCTCGCCTGCGTGAATGCGAAATCGAAATCGACCGGATTGACCGAATGGATCTGCGTGCGGTTCTGGATGTGCGCCTTGCGCAGACGTGCATGCAGCAACGGCAGCTCGTGACGCACGTTGGTGCCGAACAGCACCACCACATCGGCCTGCTCGATCTCGGCCAGCGGCGTTACAAAGGCTTCGGCAACTGCAGCGTCTGAGAAATCCCGATTGAGCAGACGGTGATCCAGATTGCCGCTGCCGAGGCCTTCGGCCAGACGTGCCAGCAGAGCACCTTCCTCGTTCGAGGTGGACGGATGCACCAGCACGCCAAGCTGATCGCCAGCGTTATCACGCAGGATCTGGGTCGCAGCGGCCAGACCTTCGGTCCAGCTCACTTCGATCCACTCGCCGTTGACCTTCTTCAGCGGCTTGCCCGCGCGGTCTTCGGCGTACAGGCCCTGATGCGAATAACGGTCGCGATCGGACAGCCAGCATTCGTTGACTGCTTCGTTCTCGCGCGGCACGGTGCGCAGCACTTCGCCACGACGCACATGCAGAAACAGGTTCGAGCCCATCGCATCGTGGTAACCCAGCGATTCGCGCGCCATCAATTCCCACGGACGTGCGCGGAACTGGAACACTTTGTTGGTCAGCGCGCCCACCGGGCAGACGTCGATGACGTTGCCGGAAATTTCGGTGGTCAGCGGCTTGCCGTCGTAGGTGCCGATCTGCAGGTTTTCACCGCGGTACATGCCACCCAGCTCGTAGGTGCCGGCGATGTCTGCAGTGAAGCGCACGCAGCGGGTGCACTGGATGCAGCGGGTCATTTCGGTGGCGACCAGCGGACCGATATCCTCGTCCGGCACCACGCGCTTGCGCTCGTTGAAGCGGCTCACCGACCGGCCGTAGCCGAGCGAGACGTCCTGCAACTCGCACTCGCCGCCCTGATCGCAGATCGGGCAATCCAGCGGGTGATTGATCAGCAAAAATTCCATCACGCTGCGCTGGTACTTCAGCGCCTTTTCGCTACGCGTGGCGATCTTCATGCCATCCATCACCGGCGTGGCGCAGGCAGGCGACGGCTTGGGCGACTTTTCGACATCCACCAGACACATGCGGCAGTTGGCGGCGATCGGCAGCTTCTCGTGATAGCAGAAGCGCGGGATCGGAATGCCGGCCTTGTCGGCAGCCTGGATGATCATCGAGCCCTTCGGCACGACCAGACTCTGCCCGTCGATTTCGACGGTGACATGATCCGGCGGCACGTTCGGGTTCACTGGTTGGGCGCTCATGCGGCCACTCCGACGTGCGTGTCGACGATCGAACGACCGTTGACGATGTAGTACTCGAACTCGTCCCAGAACTGGCGCAGGAAGCCTTGAATCGGCCACGCTGCCGCTTCACCGAACGCGCAGATGGTGTGCCCTTCGATCTGACCGGCCACGGTACGCAGCTGGTGCAGGTCTTCCATGGTGGCCTTGCCGGCGACGATGCGCTCCAGCACGCGGTGCATCCAGCCGGTGCCTTCACGGCACGGGGTGCACTGGCCACACGATTCCTTGTGGAAGAACTGCGAGATGCGGCAGGCAAAACGCACGCAGCACACGCTGTCGTCCAGCACCACGATGGCGCCCGATCCCAGACCGGTGCCCAGCGCACGCAAGGTGTCGTAATCCATCTGCAGACCGGCAACCTGATCGGCCTTCAGCACCGGCATCGACACGCCGCCAGGCACCACGCCTTTGAGGGTGCGGCCCGGACGCAGGCCACCGGCCATTTCCAGCAGTTCGTCGAAGGTGGTACCAAGCGGCACTTCAAAGTTGCCGCCCTTCTGCACGCAGCCGGACACCGAGAAAATCTTCGGGCCGCCGTTCTTGGTCTTGCTCAATCCGAGGAACCACTCCGGGCCGTTGCGAATGATCGCCGGCACCGACGCATAGGTTTCGGTGTTGTTGATGGTGGTCGGCTTGCCGTACAGGCCGAAGTTCGCCGGGAACGGCGGCTTGTAGCGCGGCTGGCCCTTCTTGCCTTCCAGCGATTCCATCAATGCGGTCTCTTCGCCGCAGATGTACGCGCCAGCACCCAGCGCACCGTAGATATCGATGTCCACGCCGCTGCCGAGAATGTTCTTGCCCAGCCAGCCGTTCGCATACGCATCGGCCAGTGCCAGTTCGAAGTTTTCGAACGGCTCGTGGTGGAACTCGCCACGCAGGTAGTTGTAGCCCACCGTCGAGCCGGTGGCGTAGCAGGCGATCGCCATGCCCTCCACCACCGAATGCGGGTTGTAACGCAGGATGTCGCGGTCTTTGCAGGTTCCCGGCTCGGATTCGTCCGAGTTGCACAGGATGTACTTCTGCATCGTGCCCTTGGGCATGAACGACCACTTCAGACCGGTCGGAAAACCGGCGCCGCCGCGGCCACGCAGATTGGACGCCTTGACCATTTCGATGACGTCGGCCGGCGCGATCTTTTCTTCCAGGATCTTGCGCAACGCGGCGTAGCCACCGGTCTTGAGGTAGCTCTCGTACGACCACGGAGTGTCGTAATGCAGGGTCGTGTAAACGACCTGATGCGGCAACGGCGCCGGACCGACCGGACCTGTAGGTGCGTGATGATGTGCCATGTCTTATTCCAGCCCGTCCAGCAGCGCGTCGACCTTCTCTTTCGTCAGGTGCTCATGGTAATGGCCGTTGATGACCATCATCGGCGCTGCAGAGCAGGCCGCCAGGCACTCTTCTTCGCGCTTGAGGTAGACGCGGCCATCGGCCGTCGACTGCCCCAGCTTGCAACCCAGTTTCTTCTCGGCGTGCGCCAGCAGATCTTCGGCGCCGTTGAGCCAGCAGCTGATGTTGGTGCAGAACGCCACGTTGTGGCGGCCGACCTTCTCGGTCTCGAACATCGAGTAGAAGCTGGCCACCTCATACGCCCACACCGGCGGCAGTTCCAGATACTTGGCCACGCCAACGATCAACTCGTCGGTCAACCAGCCCTGGTTCTGCTCCTGCGCCGCGTGCAAGCCCTGCAGCACCGCCGAACGCTTGCGATCGGGCGGAAACTTGGCCAGCCAATGATCGATGTGCGCACGCGTTTTATCGCTCAGCACCACCTGCGGATCGACGTCGCGCGCCGCTTCGAAATTACCCGTCGCCTTCATCGGTCAACCTCACCGAAAACCAAATCGTAAGTGCCGATCATCGCCACGACGTCGGCCAGCAAATAACCACGCACCACCGCATCCATCGACGACAGATGCGCAAAGCCGGGCGCGCGCAGATGCAGGCGGAACGGCTTGTTGGCGCCATCGGACATCAGGTAGCAACCGAACTCGCCCTTGGGCGCTTCGACCGCGCAATAGGTCTCGCCGGCCGGCACGCAATAGCCTTCACTGAACAGCTTGAAGTGATGGATCAGCGCTTCCATGTCGTCCTTCATGCCTTCGCGGCTTGGCGGAGCGACCTTGAAATTGGTGACCATGACCGGGCCAGGGTTGGCCTTCAGCCACTTCACGCATTGCTTGATGATGCGGTTGGATTCGCGCATCTCGGCCACGCGGACCAGATAGCGGTCGTAGCAGTCGCCGTTGGTGCCGACCGGGATATCGAAATCCACCGCGTCGTACTTGGCATACGGCTGCTTCTTGCGCAGATCCCACTCGATCCCCGAGCCACGCAGCATCGGACCGGTCATGCCCCAGGCACGCGCCAGATCCGGGCTGATGATGCCGACATCGACAGTACGCTGCTTCCAGATGCGGTTATCGGTCAGCAGCGTTTCGTATTCGTCCACGCGCGACGGGAAGGTGTCGGTGAAATCCTCGAGGAAATCCAGCATCGTGCCTTCGCGAGCAGCGTTGCGCTTCTTCAGCGCCCCACCCTTGTGCCAGCGCGATTCCTTGTACTTGGGCATGAAATCGGGCAGATCGCGGTACACGCCACCCGGGCGGTAGTAGGCCGCGTGCATGCGCGCGCCGCTGACCGCCTCGTAGACGTCCATCAATTCTTCGCGCTCGCGGAACGCGTACAACATCACCGCCATCGCACCCAGATCGAGTGCGTTGGAACCGACCCACATCAGGTGATTCTTGATGCGGGTGATCTCGTCGAACATGGTGCGGATGTATTGCGCACGCTCCGGCGCTTCGATTCCCATCAGGGACTCGATCGCGCGCACGTAGGCGTGCTCGTTGCACATCATCGACACGTAATCCAGGCGATCCATGTACGGAACCGACTGGTTGAATGGCTTGGACTCGGCCAGCTTCTCGGTGCCACGGTGCAGCAGGCCGATATGCGGATCGGCACGCACCACGGTCTCGCCGTCCATTTCCAGGATCAGACGCAGCACGCCGTGCGCCGCAGGATGCTGCGGGCCGAAGTTCATCGTGTAATTGCGGATTTCCTGCTTGCTTTCGACAGGATTGCTCGCGAAGGCATCGGTTGCCTGGCGGAACTCACTCACTTGGCGGTCTCCGACTTGCCCACTTCACCGGCGGCAGTCTCATAACGGGCATCGTCGCGAATCACGCGCGGCACACCAACGCGCGGCTCGACCGAGGTAACCGGTTCGTACACCACGCGCTTGCGCTCTTCGTCGTAACGCACTTCGACGTTACCGATCAGCGGGAAATCCTTGCGGAACGGGTGGCCGACGAATCCATAGTCGGTCAGGATGCGGCGCAGGTCCGGGTGACCATCGAACACGATGCCGAACAGGTCGAATGCTTCGCGCTCGAACCAATTCACGCCCGGCCAGATATCGGTCACCGACGCCACCACCGGCACCTGCTCGTCGGGTGCGTAGCAACGCACGCGCAAACGCTGGTTGTGCTGGTAGGAAATCAGCTGAGCAACGACCGCAAAACGCTGTTTGGGCATGTGCTGCGCATGCGCGCCGGTGGAGCCTTCCTGGCTGGGAAACTCACCCCAACCGAAACGCCCGATGCCCTTGCCTTCGACGCCGCGACTGAAGCCCTGCGAGGACACGTCGGCGGTATCCCACTCGTCGCTGCCATAACCCAGGTAGTCGACGCCGCACAGGTCGCTGAGCTGCTCAAAAGCGAGCTCGTCGCGCAGCGCCAGACAGGTGGCGTGCCAATCGGCCGCGGCGACTTCCAGCGTGACTTCGCCGCGCGGCAATGCCACGGCGATCTGGGCACCGGCGAAACGTGCCGCAAGTCGGTCAGTGAAGGAGGATGCTTGCTCTGCCATGGGGGCTTGGCTGCTCTCGGTAGGAGAAGACGGGTATCAGCGCGCGATCGTCTGGGTACGCCAGATCTTCTTCTGCAGCTGCAAGATGCCGTAGACCAGCGCCTCGGCGGTCGGCGGGCAGCCCGGGACATAGATGTCCACCGGCACGATGCGATCGCAACCGCGCACCACCGAATACGAATAGTGATAGTAGCCGCCGCCGTTGGCGCAGCTGCCCATCGAGATGACCCACTTCGGGTCCGGCATCTGGTCGTAGACCTTGCGCAGCGCCGGGGCCATCTTGTTGACCAAGGTGCCGGCGACGATCATCACGTCGGACTGGCGCGGCGACGGGCGAAACACCACGCCGTACCGATCCAGGTCCAGACGCGAGGCGCCAGCGTGCATCATTTCGACCGCACAGCAGGCCAGACCAAAGGTCATCGGCCACATCGAGCCGGTCCGCGCCCAGTTCAACAACGCGTCGACGCTGGTGGTCACGTAGCCCTTCTCGAGCAGCGGGTTTTCGCCGTCCGGGCGCAGGATGTCTTCCACCCGGCCTTCCGGCATCGGGTTGGTCATCAGACGATCCAGGGTCTGAATCACTCCCATTCCAGCGCTCCCTTCTTCCACACGTAGATAAAGCCGAGGAACAACATGCCGACGAACAGCCCCATGGTGACCAGCGAACGTGCGCCGATCTCCATGAACACCTGCGTCCACGGCACGATGAAGATAATTTCCAGGTCAAACACGATGAACTGGATCGCGATGAGGTAGTAGCGCACATCGAACTTCATGCGCGCGTCTTCGAATGCCTCGAAGCCACACTCGTACGGCGAAAGCTTGCGCGCGTCCGGGCTGCGCGGAGCGAGGAACCGACCAATCAGCATCAGCACGATGCCGATGCCAGTGGCGACGATCAGAAACAGCAGACTCGGCAAATATTCGGCCAGCACAGCGATTCTCTCTTGCCTCTGCCCGCACGCGCCGCGTGCCGGCATGGGGTATAGGCAGACCCTGCGCGCGACGTGTCGCAATGCACAGGAACTGCAGCCAAACAATGGTGCCCAAGAGGGGACTCGAACCCCTACGACCTAAGTCGCTACCACCTCAAGGTAGTGCGTCTACCAATTCCGCCACCTGGGCATACGTTGCGCCGCTGGGCATCCCAGTGCGCAGCGTATTGTAACCGGCTTCAGCGTTTTTGTGCTGGTTCTGAAGCGTTTTCTTCGCTGGCCGCTGGCGCCGACGGCGCAGGTGCGGACTGCACTGGCGCAGCAGCGGGTGCGGCGGCAGGAGCAGGCTGCGACGGAGCGGTCGGTACCGCACCGGCAGCAGGCGCCTGCGGCAACGGCTGGGTCAACTCACCGGCTGCAGCCGGCGCCGGGGTGGCGGACTCCGACATCACACCCAGGTTCTGATCGGTCGGACGGGCACCGTGGGTGGCATACCACGCCATGAACAGACTGATGCTGAAAAACACCACCGCCAGCCACTTGGTCGACTTGGACAGGAAGTTCGACGCACCCTGCGAACCGAACACCGTGCCCGAGGCGCCGGCACCGAAGCCGGAACCGGCTGCCGCACCCGCGCCACGCTGCATCAGGATCAGCGCAATCATCGCCAGCGCGACCAGCACGTAGACCACATTGAGGATCAACATCAGCATTTCGAAATCCGTCCCCGGACAAAACTTAATGGGTTAACAAGCGGCCGCCGCACGCGCGATGGCCAGGAAATCTTCGGCCACCAAGGAGGCGCCTCCGACAAGCCCACCATCGACATCGGGCTGCGCGAACAGCTCGCTGGCGTTGTCGGGCTTGACACTGCCCCCGTACAGGATGGGCAGATAGTCGGCAATTCTAGCATCCGCCTTCGCGACTTCGCCACGCAGGAAGGCGTGCACGGCCTGCGCCTGCTCCGGGCTGGCAGTCCGTCCGGTCCCAATGGCCCAGATCGGTTCATAGGCCAGCACCGCGCGGGCGAAGCCCTCGCTGCCGACCAATGCCAGTACCGGCTCGAGCTGGGCACGTAGGATTGCCTCAGTCTGACCGGCTTCACGCTGTTCCAGCGACTCGCCCACGCACAGCACCGGGATCAAGCCGGCGTGGATGGCGGCGGCAAACTTATGCGCCACCAGCTCACTACTCTCCTGGTGGTACTGGCGGCGCTCGGAGTGACCGACCAGGCCGTAGTCGGCCCCGACATCCACCAGCATCGTGGCCGAAACCTCGCCGGTGTAGGCGCCCTTCTCGTTACTACTGACGTCCTGGGCTCCAAAGGACAGGTGATGCGCCTCGAAATCCTCGATCAGGTCGCCGAGGTAAGGCAGTGGCGGCAGGATGACGACATCGACACCCTCCAGGGGCATGTGCGCAGCGACCTGGGCCACCAATTCGGTGGCGAAGGCGCGGCTGCCATGCAGCTTCCAATTTCCAGCAACGATCTTTCGACGCATCAGGCGCAGGTTCCTGAGTGGAAGACAGGCGACAGAATAGCCCATGCCCTGTCGGCAACCGGCACACTTCTGTCCGCCGCATGTCCCACCCCTCGTTCAACAGGAACCTGCCATGTCCGTTTCACCTGTCTTTGCGCTGGTCACCGGCGCCTCCAGCGGGATCGGCCGCGAGATTGCGCGGGCGTACGCCAAACGGGGCGTGCCGTTGATCCTGACCGCGCGCCGGGTGGAGCGACTACAGGCGCTGGCCGCCGAACTGGGCACGCAGGTACGTGTAGAGGTGCTGCCGGCCGACCTGGCCGACCCTGCGGCGGCCGAGGCGCTGGTGACGCAGATCCAGCGCAATGGCTGGACGGTAGGCACGCTGGTCAACAATGCCGGCTACGGCGTGCCGGGCCGCTACCTGCACAACGACTGGGCCACGCATGCACGCTTTCTGCAGGTGATGATCGGCGCGGTGTGCGAACTGACCTGGCGGCTGTTGCCGATGATCCGCGCCAGTGGCCAGGGCCGCATTCTCAACGTCGCGTCATTTGCCGCACTCACGCCCAGTGCCGACGGACAGACGCTGTATGCGGCCAGCAAGAGCTTCATGTTGCGCTTCAGCGAGTCGCTGGCGCTGGAAAACGCCGATTGCGCGGTCAAGGTGTGTGCGCTGTGCCCGGGCTTTGCGTGGTCGGAATTCCACGATGTCACCGGCACCCGCGAAGCGATGTCCACCCTGCCCGGCTGGGCCTGGTTGCAGGCCGATGCAGTTGCCGAGTACGGCATCGCCGCCTTGGAGCGTGGCCAGGTGCTGGCGGTGCCGGGCTGGCGCTATCGACTGGTCAATGCCGCACTGCGCCTGCTGCCGCATTCGGTTGCGCTGCGCCTGATGGCCCGCGGCTCGCATCGGGTAAGGCCGCTGGATTGAAACGCGTTACTGCACGTTGGCAGGTGCATCGCAGCGCATCGTCACCGCACGCGCGCACTGCGCATGGCTTACAACTCTGGGACTTAGAACGGCTCACAAAACGTCGCGAGCAGTCGTCAGGTGGGTGCGGGCGGCGCACTCAGAACCGGAGTTTACGCGTGGCACCTGCCGCACCGAGCACCGGCTGCGCTCGCGTGGCGGTGGGCACAGTCGTTTTGTCAGCAGCGCTCAGTGATTGACGATCTCGCCGTGCATGGCAGCCAGTCGTGCCAACAGGCGATTCTGGGTGCGGCGCGGGATCTTTTGCTGATCCATTGCCCAGTTGAGATCTTCGACCAAGGCGTTGAAATCGCCCTCGCGAATGGCCAGATGCGCATGCGCCTGTTGCATCGATTTGGCGGTATCCGGGCACGGGCCATCGGCGACATGGCAGAACTTCTGCACCAGGCGCGCGTTGAGCATGACGATGTTGACCCGCGCGAATTTGTCGACGATGCGTTGATCGTCAGCAATGCGCGACAACATGGTTTCCACCAGCGCCTCGATGCCGGCTTGGCCACCAAGTTCGTCGTACAGCGTTTGAGGAGGCTGCGTGGTGGCGCAGGCACTCAGGCTCAGCACACATAGCAGGGACCACCGCAGCCATCGATTCATCAGAACGCTACCTGCAAGGAAAGATACGGGCCGCGCTGGTTGGTCAGCGTGGCGATGTCGCCAAGATCGGCCCAGGCTGCGGTCAACGACACATGCTTGTTGGGAAACCAGGCAACAAAACCGTCGGCCCAGGCCTGTTCGCGCGCAAAGCCCAGATTGTCCGGTTTGCCGCGATATTCCACACCAACCACCCACGACGGCGACAGCACGACCGCAGCACTGGCCTCAGCGACCAGTCGATAGCTGTTGCGACGATCGCCACCGAAGCCGAGCAAACCGGTCTGATTGGCGCGGGTCGCGCGCAGCGTGCCGTTGAGCAGCAATTGATAGCCGCCGGCGCCCTGTAACAGCAGCCTGCTGGCACTGACATAGACATCGGTGCCGTGGTCGTCACGTGCACCGATGGCCAGTGGCAGCGTGCCGTCGCGCACACGCTTGTACTGCACGCCGACGCTGACTTGCGGGGCGCGCCCGTAGACCAGATCGCCGTACACGCGCAGCTTGGCGCCGAAGACATCCTGACCGAGCGCGTTCCACGGCAGTGCCAGGCGATCCTGCAAGGTGCCCAGGTCCAGGCGCTGGCGCGCAAGCGACAGTTCCAGGCGGTTGCCGACCGTCAGCGCGGCGCCTTGTACATCGAGTCGATAATCGCCGCTGTCCACATGCGTGGCGAACAGCACGGTACCGAGCTCGTCGCGCGTGCCATACCCCGACAACGTGGCCCACGGCACGATGCCGCCACCGCTGCTGCCTTCGATCATCGACACGCCGCCGGTAGCGAGCAGGCGCCCGTCGCCGGCGACCGCAAACGCTGGCGTGAGCGCGACACTGCACACTGCAGAAACGAGCGCGGCGCGGAAACGATGCTTCATCGTTGCGCTCCGATCTGCGAGGGCGCGGCCATTCCAAGTTGGCGCATGCACCACGCCACGAAGGGAGCTTGCTCCAGCGGCGGCGCGTAGAGATAGCCCTGCACCATGTCGCAACCATAGCCGCGCAACAGACCGAGCGCAGTGGTGTTCTCGACGCCTTCGGCGATCACGCTCAGGCCCAGGTTATGCCCGAGATCGATCGTGCTGCGCACGATGAACGCATCGTCGGTGCCTTCGGCCAGCTGCATGACGAAGCTCTTGTCGATCTTCAATTCGTTCACCGGCATGCGCTTGAGTTGGGCCAACGAGGAATAGCCGGTACCGAAGTCGTCGATGGACAGACGTACGCCGACGCTACGCAGTTGATGCAGCATGTGCAGCGCGGATTCGACATCGCGCATCAAGGCGCTTTCGGTCAGTTCCAACGTGACCGACTGCGCCGGCACCGCATGCTGTTCCAGCCGCGCACGCACGTAATCGGGCAACCCCGGATCGGAGAGATCCAGTGCCGACAAATTGATCGCCATGCCCAGCTCCAGCCCTTGCGTGCGCCAGTGCGCTTGACAGCGCAGCGCCTCGTCCAGTACGAAGCGGGTCAATGGATGGATGACGCCGGAATGCTCAGCCAGCGGAATGAATTCGTCGGGCCCGATCGGACCCAGCGTCGGATGATGCCAACGCACCAGCACTTCGACCTGTTCGACGCGATCGCTGCGCAGGCAGATCTTGGGTTGGAAGCGCAAGGTCAACTCGTTACCGCCGATAGCCTGGCGCAGATCGCCGGTGAGGCGCAGCCGCCGCAGATGCTGTTCGTCCTGCCCCATGCGATAGACGCTGGCACCGATGGTGGCGGCATCGTCCACCTGCCGTCGCGCGATGTCGGCACGGCGCAACAAGGTGTCCGGGTCTGCGCCATGCTCGGGAATCAGGGCGATGCCAATGCTGGCTTCGAGCTGGATGCGTGCCTGCGGCAACACCAATGGGCGACGCAGTTGCAGCAGCAGGCGTTGTGCATCCTGCTGCACGGTGGTCGCATCGGCGTGTGCCACGATCACCATGAACTCATCGCTGCCCAGCCGCCCGACCAAGTTCGGTTCTTGCACCACCTCTGCAAGCCTGCGGCCGGCCTCGACCAGCACCTGGTCGGCGAAATCATGACCAAGGCTGTCGTTGAGTTCCTTGAAACGCTCCAGATCCAGAATCAGCACCGCCGCCGTTCCGCCGGAGGCGACTGTCTGCGCGGTCACTTCTTTCAGGCGTTCGAGCAACCAGACCCGATTGGGCAGCCCGGTCAATGCGTCGTGCCGCGCCTGATGCAGAATGTGTTGCTCGCGGCTGGCGATCTGATGCTGCATGCGCCCAAAGCTATCGGCCAGTTCGGCGAGCTCGCGACCCGGCGGAACTTCCACCGCTGTCTGATAATCGCCGCGCTGGATGCGTCGTGCCGCCTGCACCAGTTGCGCGACCGGTTTGCTGACACTGCGTGCCAGAACGATCGCCACGCACAAGGCTGCAGCGGTCGCCAAACCTGCCAGCAGCAGGATGCGCAACTTGAGCGTGCGATAGGGCGCGACCGCGCGATCGAGCGAGGCCTGCAAGGCCACCCGCACGTGGCTGTCGCCCTGGAGCGATTGCAGTTTGACCAGGTAGCGTGATTCGCCCAGGTTGAGCGGAATCGCTTCCGTCTGCTTGTGCTCGGCGGCAGGCAACTGTTGCGCAAACTCGCGACGCGCTGCCGGCTCCAAGGTGGATGCCAGCACGCGCACCGGTGGGCCATCGGTAAAGAACGTGGCATCCAGTCCGGTCGTGCTGCGGAAGTCCTGTGCCAGGCCGTCGCCGGATTCGTTGCCGATCGCGATCCAGCCAACGCGACTGGGCGCCAGCACCTGCACCACGGCCAGGCGCACGATATGTTGATCCAGGGCAACCACGCCGACTGCGCGCCCATCGCGCTGCGCCTGCTGCAACAACGCCTGCACCGCACGCAATTGTTCGGCCTGCGGAAGGTCGGCCAACCCGGTCAAAAATTCGCCATCCGGCGAAAGCAGCACTGCGGTCTGCGCAGACATGCGCGCGGCATGGTTGCGCAGCGCCGATTGCATGGTGGGCACATCGCCGCTGGCCACCGCGGCACGAAACCCGAAGTCGTCTGCCAGTACCGAGGCCGATTGCAGCAGTTGCTCGTCACGGCGCAGATTGATGCGCTGCCACACGCGTTCGCCGATCTGCAGTTCTTCGCCCAATTGCGCCTTGACGCTGCGCTCGGTGGCCAGCTGCACGGCGATGAAGGTCAACGCCTGCGTGGCCAGCACGACCAGTACCAGCAGAGCCGCGATGCGCGTGTGCAGGCGCATCGCCCTCATGGGTGCGGCTTCTTGGGGTCGGCGCTGCGGAACTTGTCCTGCAGCGCGCGCATCCGCTCGTCCGGCGGCGCCACCGCCGGAGCGGCGCCAGTGGTCTGCAAGGTGACCTTGCGTTGCAAGGCATCACGCGCAATCACCAGCGGCTCGCCCACCGCAGCGCCCTTGATGCGTGGATGCCACACGCGCAGCGTGTAGGTTCCTGCCGGGGCATCGAGTTGTACGCGACCATCGCTACCGGTCTTGCCGAAATACGGCGTCTCCAGCACCACGATATAGCCCAGCATCCAGTCATGGATGTTGCAGCCCACCGTCACCAGACCGGCCTGATCGAATCGCACCGGCGCGGCGGTAGTGCCCTGAAACAGCGGCAATTCGAAGCGTTTGGCGGGCGAGAACGAATACACCTGGTGACGGATCTGATCGTTGTTCGGAAACCGTACCGAGGTGCCGGTGCGCACCGCCAAGACCGCCGGCACGAATTGCGAATTGACCTGATCCATCTCCAGCATCTTGCCCGCGCTGGCTGCGGCGGGCCGCGGCAGTTCCAGACTGACCACCGCATCGACCAGGACACCATTGGCATCAGTGACGGTGACGCTCACCGGCGTTGCTGCAGCCGGTGCCATCGCGCCATACAGCGCAAGCAACGACATCGCACCTAATTGTTTGAACCACGGCATCCGCATGCGCCCCTACCTCGTGCAATCGGCAGCGGGCGCCAGGCGAATCCGACGTCGCGCTAGCGATCAGACTGAGTTATCGGCGCGGGTGAACGCAAGCTTTAACCAGACACGAGCGGAATTTTATGAATAGAAGTGTGGCACCTGTCATGCCGCATGTTGCGGACGCAGCCATTCGCTGCGTGAATTATCGGCAACGCATTGCGCACCTGGCGCCGAAAAAACCAACAGCGCCAACAGTCGACCTCTCTGTCGAGTTACTTCAGCTTGATCTCGCGCAGGCGCTCTTCCAGAAACCCGTGTGCGGTGATCGGCTCGAGGTAGCGGCTCGGGTTGTCGGCACTGATGCACGAGGGCAGCACGTCGATCAAAAAGTCCGGATTTGGATGCAGGAAGAACGGCACCGAGTAGCGCGGCTTGCGCGCCGCTTCGCCCGGCGGGTTCACCACGCGGTGAATCGTGGACGGATACACATGGTTGGTCAGGCGCTGCAGCATGTCGCCGATATTGACCACGATGGTGTCGGCGTCGGCGGTGAACGGCACCCACTCGCCGTCGTTGGAACGCACCTCCAGACCGGCCGCGCTCGCACCGACCAGCAAGGTGATGAAGTTGATGTCGCCATGCGCACCGGCGCGCACATTGGGAATGTCGTCGCTGGTGATCGGCGGATAATGGATCGGGCGCAGGATCGAATTGCCGTTGTTGGTCTTGTCGACGAAATAGTCCTGCGGCAGGCCGATGTGCAGCGCCAGTGCTGCGAGCACGCGCGAGCCCAGCTGGTCGAGCTGCTGATACAGCTGGTAGCCGCGCTCACGGAATCCGGGGACTTCTTCCGGCCACAGGTTCGGCGCCATCACCTCGCGGTACGGCGAATCGTCCGGAATCTCGCGGCCGATGTGCCAGAACTCCTTCAGATCGAAGTGCTTGGAGTCCTTGGCGGTTTCCACACCAAAGGCGGTGTAGCCACGTGCGCCGCCACTGCCCGGCACGTGATAGCGGCGCTTGACCTCTTCGGGCAAGGCGAAGAATGCCTTGAACACGTCGTAGGCCGCGTCGATCTCGGTCTGCGCGATGCCGTGATTGCGGATGCCGGCAAAGCCCCATTGGCGATAGGCCGCACCGAGCTCGGCGACGAAAGCATCGCGATCGGTATCGAAACGGGTGATGTCCAGGGTGGGGATGCGCGCGCTCATACGGATATCTGCAGTCGAAGTCGAAAAGTCGGGAGGACGCCTGCCGCTCAGGACAACAGGCGATACAACACATAGAACGTTGCGGCCTTGGCGAAGACCACGCAAACGCCAATGATCAGCGACTCACGCCGCGTCACGCACCGCTCCGGAGAGCCGGTCGAGCGTGTCCTGCATCAGGCCGGCGTCGTCGGCTTCCACGGTCACGCGCACCACCGGCTCGGTGCCGGACGGACGCAAGAACGCACGTCCGCGGCCTTGCACGGCGGCTTGCGCCTGCTGCAGCGCCTGCTGCACGCCGGGCGCTTCGACGATGGCCTTGGCCGCTCCGCCCTCCAGACGCACATTCACGGTCTTTTGCGGCACCTTGGCCAGGCCGCTCAGCGCTTGACGAAGGCTGTGCCCATCACGGCCCAGCGCTTCGAGCACCTGCAGTGCGCTGACGATGCCGTCGCCGGTGCTGGCGCGGTCCAGGCACAGCAAATGGCCGGAGGTCTCTCCGCCCAGCGTGCCGCCGCCTTCGACCAGCGCCTGATGCACGTAGCGGTCGCCCACCTTTGCGCGCTGAAACGGAATCCCCAGCGCGGCCAGTGCCGGCTCCAGGCCGTAATTGGTCATCAAGGTGCCGACCACGGTGCCGGTGAGCCGGCCGCTGGCCTGCCACGAGCGGGCCAGGAGATACAGCAGATCGTCGCCATCGACCGGGTTGCCCTGGTCGTCGGCCATCAGCACGCGATCGCCATCGCCATCGAAGGCGATGCCCAAATGCGCGCCGCTCTCGCGCACCTTGGCGGCAAGATTGTCGATATGCGTCGAGCCAACGCCATCATTGATGTTGAGCCCGTCCGGCGCCGCACCGATCACCACCACATCGGCACCCAGCTCGCGGAACAGCATCGGCGCGATGTGATACGTGGCACCGTGCGCGCAATCCAGCACCATTTTCAGGCCCTGCAGAGTGAAGCCGCGCGCCACGCTGGCCTTGCAGAATTCGATGTAACGGCCGATCGCATCGCGGGTGCGAATCGCCTTGCCCAGGCGCTCGGATTCCACGGTGTGGAACGGCTCGTCCAGCGCGGCTTCGATCGCCGCTTCGGTGGCGTCATCGAGCTTTTCGCCCTCGGCGGAGAAGAACTTGATGCCGTTGTCATAATGCGGGTTGTGCGACGCGCTGATGACCACGCCCGCATCGGCGCGCAAGGTGCTGGTCAAGAACGCGATGGCGGGCGTCGGCATCGGGCCGATCATCTGCACATCGGCGCCTGCAGCGACCAGGCCGGCTTCCAGCGCCGCTTCGAACATGTAGCCGGAAATACGGGTGTCCTTGCCGATCAACACCAACGGACGCTTGCTGCGCCCTTGCGTCAGCACGCGCCCGAGCGCATTGCCCAGACGCAGCACGAAATCGGCAGAAATGACGCCCTGCCCAACCCGACCGCGGATGCCGTCGGTGCCGAAGTATTTGCGGGTGCTCACAGGGTCTGGACCTTGAGGGCCGAGACCAGGGACCGTGACCCTGGAACCTGGGAAGAACCGTCGCAATCGCAAAATGCCATGCGAGCGAGCACAGCGTTTTCGAGGCCCCGGCCCTGAGTCCCGGGCCCCGTGTTCATCAGTGCCACCCTCACGCCACCGCCTCCTGCGGACGCGCTTGACGCATCATCATCGCGGTCAGGTCGGCGATGCGGTCGCGCATCTCGCGACGGTCGCAGATCTGGTCGATGGCGCCGTGATCGAGCAGGAATTCCGAACGCTGAAAGCCTTCCGGCAAGGTTTCGCGCACGGTCTGTTCGATCACGCGCGGGCCGGCGAAGCCGATCAATGCATGCGGCTCGGCGATGTTGATATCGCCCAGCATCGCGAACGACGCCGACACGCCACCGGTGGTGGGATGGGTCAGCACCGAGATGTACGGCAAGCCGGCTTCGCGCAGGCGACCGAGCGCTGCGGAGGTCTTGGCCATCTGCATCAGCGAAAACAGGCCTTCCTGCATGCGCGCGCCGCCACTGGCGGAGAAGCACACGAACGGGCAGCCCACTTCCAGTGCCACTTCGGCCGCACGCGCAAAGCGCTCGCCGACCACCGAGCCCATCGAGCCGCCCATGAAGGGAAAATCGAAGGCGGCGGCGACCAGCGGGTTGCCCTTGAGGGTGCCGCGCATGGCGATCAGCGCGTCGTACTCGCCGCTTGCCTTTTGACTGGCCTTGATGCGTTCGCCGTAGCGCTTCTGGTCCTTGAACTTGAGCACGTCGACCGGACTCAGCTGGGCGGCGATTTCGGTGGTCGCGGTTTCCGGGTCAAACAGCGAGTTCAGGCGCGCGCGGGCGCGAATGGCCATGTGGTGGTCACACTTCGGACACACCTCCAGGTTCTCCTCAAGCTCCGGGCCGTACAGCGCGCTGCCGCAGTTGCTGCACTTTTCCCACAGCCCCTCGGGAACGCTGCGCTTCTTGGCCGGGGTGTTCTCGGTGCGGATGCCGGAGGGCATCAATTTGCTGAGCCAACTCATGCGTTTATGACAATCCATGCAGGGCGGCGATGCGGGCCGCAGAGGGGCGACAGTCTAACGCAGCGCCCCAGGCTGGTGCAGCGCGTGGGGTAGTGACGGATGGCCGGGGTTCTGGCGGGGCTTGCTGGAGATGGCTGTTGGGCGCCGCGCTGCGGGCTGGTATTTGACGCAACGTCCGCTAACACAGCCTCGCACCGCTTGACGTCCACCCCCTCCCCTTGCCGCAAGAGAGGGATTGACGCCGCACCGCCTTTCCCACGCAGCGAGCGCTAACCGGGCCTGCTGCGCAGGTGCCTCACTGCGCCTGATCCAGCGCCTGCCGCAGCGGGGCCAGGAAGGCTTCGGCGCATTCGCGGGCGCTGCGCACATCTTCGGCTTCGGCCAGGGCCGCGACCAGGGCGCTGCCGACCACGACACCATCGGCATCGACCGCCATCGCGGCGGCACTGGCAGCATCCTTGATGCCGAATCCTGCCACCACTGGTGCGCCGGCGCGCTGGCGCAACTGGCGCAAGCGATCGCTGGCGGCATGGGTATCGAGCAGGTTCGACGCACCGGTCACGCCGGCAAAGCTGACGTAGTACAGATACCCCTGCGCGGTGCTGCACAGCATGTCCAGGCGTTGCTCGCTGGTGGTCGGCGACGCCAACGCGATCAGCGCCAGCCCGACCTCGGTGAAGATTTCGCGGGTTTCTGCCGCTTCTTCGGGAGGCAGATCGACCAGCAGCAGGCCGTCCACACCGGCAGCGACGGCGGCTTCGGCGAAGCGGCGCGTGCCGTGGATTTCAATCGGGTTGAGGTAGCCCATCAGCACCACCGGGGTGGTGGCGTCTTCGCGGCGGAATTCGTGCACCGCTTCCAGCACGTAGGCCAGGCCGGCGCCACGCCCCAGCGCGCGCTCGGAGCTGCGCTGGATGGTGGGGCCATCGGCCATTGGATCGGAAAACGGAACGCCCAGTTCGATCACGTCGGCACCGGCGCGCACCAGCGCGTGCATCACCGGCACGGTGGCTTCCAGCGACGGGTCGCCGGCGGTGATGAAGGGAATCAGTGCCTTGCGGCCGGCCTGACGCAGGGCGTCAAAACGCGCAGCGATACGGTCTGGCGCACGGCTCATGCGCA
Organism: Xanthomonas sp. WHRI 10204; assembly: GCF_040202875.1. Lineage (NCBI taxonomy): Bacteria > Pseudomonadati > Pseudomonadota > Gammaproteobacteria > Lysobacterales > Lysobacteraceae > Xanthomonas > Xanthomonas sp. WHRI 10204. The sequence goes on along the minus strand of NZ_JBEGDW010000001.1, from coordinate 1,394,414 downwards.
GCCCTCCACCAGTTGCACGGCGTCCCAGCGTCCCCAATACATCGATGTCACAGTGCCTTCTCCGGTTTCATAGCGAACGGCGAACCCGCCTTGCGGGTCGCGCCACGTCAGATAAAGATCGTTGCCGCCGTCGCAGCCGTATTTATGCGGTTGGACGCTGTAGCCCGATGGCAGGCGCGCACGCGCGTCCGCTTCGCTGTCGCCAACGCGGATACCGAACGGGCCCACCGGGCCGGGGTCGGTAACGTCGAAACGGACGATGCGATCGGCTTCGACCATCATCGCCACGCCGTTGGGCAACAGCCCGGCTTCCACATAGCCGCAATGTCCCAGCGGCCCCACGTTGAGCGGTGCCCAGCGCGCGCGTGGTTCCAGCTCACTGAAGCGCTGGCCAACACGTACCTCACCGCTGCGGTCCAGCACGGCGGCAGATGCCGCAGCACAGGCCAGCGCAGACATGCACAGCAGTGCCACACCACCGCCCAGCGTGCGCATCTGCGCTGCGATCACAGCACCATGCCCTCGCGCGCGGCGATGGTGTGCACGTCCTTGTCGCCACGCCCGGACAGGTTGCACAGGATCAGCGCGTCCTTGGGCATCTCGCGCGCCAGCTTGATCGACTGCGCCACTGCGTGGCTGGATTCCAGCGCCGCAAGAATGCCCTCGGTGTGTGCCAGCAGATGGAAGGCCGCCATCGCCTCGTCGTCGGTGATGCCCTGATACACGGCGCGCCCACTGTCGGACAGGAACGCGTGCTCGGGGCCGACGCCGGGGTAATCCAGGCCCGCGGAGATCGAATGGGTTTCGGTGATCTGGCCGTCGTCGTCGCAGATCACGTAAGTGCGGTTGCCGTGCAGCACGCCGGGGCGTCCGGCAGCGATGGACGCGGCATGGCGGCCGGTGGCGATGCCGTCGCCGGCGGCTTCGGCGCCGTAGATCTTGACGCCCGGATCGTTGAGGAAGGCGTGGAACAGGCCGATGGCATTGCTGCCGCCACCGACGCAGGCGCTGATCGCATCCGGCAGGCGGCCGTAGTCCTGCAGCATCTGCTCACGTGCTTCGCGGCCCACGATCGCGTTGAAGTCGCGCACCATGCGCGGATACGGGTCCGGGCCGGCCACCGTGCCGATGATGTAGAAGGTATCGCGCACATTGGTGACCCAGTCGCGCATCGCTTCGTTGAGCGCATCCTTGAGCGTGGCCGAGCCGGAGGTCACCGGAACCACCTTCGCGCCCAGCAGCTGCATCCGGTAGACGTTGATCTTCTGCCGTTCGATGTCGGTGGCGCCCATGTAGACCACGCACTCCAGGCCCAGCCGTGCCGCCACCGTGGCACTGGCCACGCCATGCTGGCCGGCGCCGGTCTCGGCGATGATCCGGGTCTTGCCCATGCGGCTGGCCAACAGGGCCTGGCCGATGGTGTTGTTGATCTTGTGCGCGCCGGTATGGTTCAGGTCTTCGCGCTTGAGCAGGATTTGCGCCCCGCCCACTTCGCGACTGAGCCGCTCGGCGTGATAGATCGGGCTGGGCCGGCCGACGTAGTGCTTGAGGTCCTTGTCGTATTCGGCGATGAACGCCGGGTCCTGACGCGCCTGATCGTAGGCGGCAGAGAGTTCCTGCAGCGGGCCGATCAAGGTTTCGGCGACAAACCGGCCACCGAACTTGCCGAAATGACCGGCAGCGTCGGGATAGGCGTAAAAGTCACTGATGGGCTGGGCCGACATGGAGATCCTCTGCAGCGATGCGGTCATACGCGAAGCCGCCACCTTACCGCAGCCAGGCAATGCGATAAATCGATAAGATTGCCGCAACCTGTGATCTGGACTCACACATGAGCACCGTGCTTCCACCGCTGGCGGCGTTGCGCGCCTTCGAGGCCGCCGCACGCCTGCAAAGCGTCAGCCGCGCCGCGCAGGAACTGCACGTCACCCATGGCGCCATCAGCCGCCACGTCCGCTCGCTGGAACAGGCGCTGGGCGCGGCGTTGTTCGCCCGCCAGGGCCGCGGCCTGGTGCTGACGGCTGCCGGCGCCCGCCTGCGCGATGCCACCGGCGAAGGCTTCGCGCTGATCGCCGATACCTGGGCCGCATTGCAACGCCCGGCCAGCGAGGCACCGCTGGTGCTGGGCTGCTCCGGCAGCCTGCTGGCGCGCTGGGTAATTCCGCGGCTCGGCCTGCTGCAGCGCGACCTGCCCGACCTGCGCCTGCACCTGTCGGCCAACGAACAACCTCCCGGCCCGGATCTGGACGGCCTGGACGCCGCCTTGCTGTTGGACACCCCGCCGTGGCCCGGCGAATGGCAGGTGCACGAGCTGGGCGTGGAATGGATCGGCCCGGTGCTGAGTCCGCAGCTGGCAAGCGCGTTGCAGATCGACGGAGAACCTCCGGCCGCCCTGCGCGATCACCGCCTGCTGCAAACACGTTCGCGACCGCAAGCCTGGCCGGAGTGGGCACAGGCGCATGGCGTGGCGCCCGACGCGCTGCACTTCGGCACCGAGTTCGAGCATCTGGTGTACCTGCTGGAAGCTGCCGCCGCCGGCCTGGGCATCGCCATCGCCCCGCACCCGCTGGTTGCCGCAGATCTGGCGGCTGGCCGGCTGTTGGCACCGTGGGGATTCACCGCCACACGCGGGCGCTGGGTGCTGTGCGCCGCCAGGCGCAACCCGGACCCACGCATCGAACGCCTTGCCGCCTGGTTAGGCGAGGCATTGGCCAAGGATCAGTTCACGCCAACGACGCCGAGTACGGGTGGAGCCTGAGCTTCCATCGCGAATTCGCCTAGCCAAGCAGCGCTCAAGCGCGGCTAACAAACCGTAACGAGGAGTCGTGGGAATGGGTGTGGACGGCACGCTTGGAACCGGAGGGCACGCGTACTCGATGCCACAACGAGCAGCGAACGCGCCCGCCCCACGGTGAGCGCAGCAGCTTTATCAGCTGCACTGAAGCCGGCTGCGCGCGTTACAAGACGAGCGCGCCTGCTCAAGGGATTTGCAGGGTTCAAAGAGTCTGAGCAGACGGCCAGGTGACGAATGACCGAACGACTGCGCGCGACCGCTCGCCATTAGCAACCACGAGCCACAAGCAGCCGTCCACAACCAATCACACCACCGCAGCAAACCCGCTCTTACCAATCCCCAATCCCAACTCACCAATCCCAACCTACGACATCTCGTGGCAATCGGCCCGCCGCACTTCTTCCACGAACTTGCGCATCTTGTGGCCGTCCTTGATGCCGGGCGCCAGCTCCACGCCACTGGACACATCTACGCCCCACGGCAACGTCGCCACGATCGCATCGAACACATTATCGGCCGTGATGCCGCCGGCGAGCAGAAACGGGCGATGCAGCCCGGTGGGTAGGCGCGACCAGTCGAAGGTCTTGCCGGTACCGCCGCCTGCGCCAGGCGCATGGCTGTCGAACAGGAAACCGGCCGAATTGGGAAAGGCCAACTGCAAGGTACGCGCGTTGGCGTCTTCGCCGTTCACCCCGGCGCTGCCCATCGGCACGGCCTTGAGGTAGGGCAGATTGAAGCTGCGGCAGAACGCGTCGTCTTCCTCGCCGTGGAACTGCAGCAGGGTCGGCCGCACGGTGCGCACCACCTCGCGGACTTCTTCCTTGGAGTTGTTGCGGAACAGGGCCACCACATCGACCATCGGCGCGGTGGCCTGGCGCATCGCGCGCGCTTCGGCCGGCGCCACGCGGCGCGGGCTGCCGTGCGCGAAGATGAAACCCACCGCGTCCACACCCAGCTCCCCGGCCAGTCGGATGTCTCCGGCGCGGGTCATGCCACAGAACTTGATACGGGTGCGGTACAGCGATCGATTCATTGGGTCACCTCGGCAGGCAGATGCCACTCTGCAGGATACAGAGGCCCGATAAACACCAGGCCTTGTGGCGGCGCTGTTGGCCCGGCAACCGTGCGGTCGCGCCCAGCGAGCAACGTCGCGATCCAGTCGGTCGGTTGCTCGCCGGTTCCGATCAAAATCAGCGAGCCAACAATATTCCGCACCATGTGATGAAGGAATGCATTGGCCTGTACCTGCACCTCCACCACCTCACCGATGCGCTGCACGGTGATGGCCTGCAGGTTGCGGCGCGCATGCAGGGCCTGGCACTGCACGCTACGGAAGGCGCTGAAGTCGTTTTCGCCCAACAGCGCCTGCGCGGCGGCATGCATGGCATCGGCATCGAGCGGCCGACGCTCCCAGCTCAGCGTCTGTCGATACAGCGCCGGACGGATCTGACGATTCAGCAGGCGGTAGCGATAGCGGCGCGCACGCGCGGAAAAACGCGCATGGAAGTCATCGGCGGCCGGCACGCACCAGCGCACCGCGATCGACGGCGGCAGCCGCGCGGTGGTGCCCAGCATCCAGCCACGCAGTTCGCGCCGCGCGTCGCTGTCGAAATGCACCACCTGGCATTCGCCATGGACGCCGGCATCGGTGCGCCCCGCGCACACCACCTGGATCGGCGCGTCGGCAACCGACGACAACGCCGCCTGCACGCTGGCCTGCACACTCGGCCCACCGTGCTCGCCCAACTGCTGCCAGCCCTGAAACTCGCTGCCGTCGTACTCCACGCCCAGCGCGTAACGCATCGGTACCTGCCTATTGATTGAATCGGTGAGGCGTCTGCATCACATGTTGCGAACCGCCAAGCGAGCAGTCGAGCAATGACGCCGACAGCGCGCGACGGATGCTGCCGGTGCATGGTACAGCCGGCCACTCGCCAACAGCGTTTGCCGGTGACACGCCGTCGTCGTCGACTGGCGTCAAGCCGCGGCGCGCTCGGACCAGACCGCCAGCGTGCTGCCGCCGGGCTCGCGGAAATGAAATCGGCTGCCACCGGGAAAGCCGAACACCGGCTTGACGATCTCGCCGCCTGCCGCGCGCACGCGCTCCAGCATCGGTGCCAGGTCGTCGGCATACAGCACCACCAACGGGCCACCTTCTGCCGGGGCGGGCACCGTGGTGCGATAAAAGCCCCCGTCCAGACGGCCGTCGTTGAAGGCCAGGTAGTCCGGGCCATAGGCCTGAAACTGCCAGCCGAACACGGTCTCGAAGAAGGCCCGGCTGGCGTCGGGATCGATGGAGGCGAACTCCACGTAATCGATCCGCCGCTCGCGCACCGTGACGCTATCCATGGCCGGACTCACGTCAGCCGCTCCAGCAACTGGGCCGCTTCGGCGCGGGTGGCGTCGTCGCCGGTGGCAGCGACTTCGAGCAACAGACCGCGTGCGGTGTCCTTGTCGCCCAGGTCCATGTAGGCCACCGCCAATTCCAGGCGATCGCGCCCGGCCGAGGCGAATTCCCTATGACTCACCGCGTTAGGCACCCCCACCGGGACGACCGGGGCCTGCTCGACGTCGTCGGGATGTTGCAGCATGTGATTGAAGTCGAAGCCGTCCTGGACAGAGGCAGCCGCTGGCGCCGGTGGGCGCTCACCAAGGGCGTACTCCGGCTCGATCTGTGGCGAGGATACATCAGAGTCCTGAGCAACCTCAGGTTCCTGATAGGTCGCTTCGGGCTCGGGCTCCGCCACCGGCGCCGGCGCCGGCGGGGATGCGCGCAGCGCACGCCATTCATCGCTGTTGATCACTGGAGCCACAGCCACCGGTTCGGATAGCAGCGGTTCGCGACGCAACACGTCCGACAGCGGCGTTTGCGTGTCCTGGGCGCGCTCGTCCTCGCGCAGGTTGGCCTGTTCGAATTCGGTTTCGTGCAGCACATCGTGCTCGCTGGGCTCGGTGGCCTGCGGGTCGTCCTGCTGCTCGGCGGTCTCCACTGGAGCCAGGGGCGGTGCGAAGTCGAACTGGCGGCGCGGCAACGGCGGCAGCGGCGAGGGTTTGCGGCGACGCGCCGCCAGCCACGCGATCACGGCCGCCACGATCAACACCAGACCTCCGATCAACCACAGCGGAAAGCCGCCGCCCTGCGGGGTGGCCTGCGGCGCATCGGCCAGACGCTTCTGCGCGGCCGCCAGGTCGGTGTCCTTCATGGCGATCAAGGCTTGCTGTTGCTGCTTGAGCTTTTCCAGATCGGCCACGCGCGAGCGCAGGTCCTGCAATTCCGCATCGCGGGTGGCGATGTCTTCCTTGGCCTGTTGCAACTGTTGGTTGGCCGCCATCTCGCCCTCGCCTTCGGCACTGGTGCCGGACGTAGCGCCGGCGGTGTTGGTCTGACTCGCCACTGCCGGGGCGATTTCGAGCCGCGCGCCGGCACCGGCCGCGGTGGATGCCGCTGGTGCGGCCGGGGCAGGCGTCGCTGCAGCGGCACCGGCATCGGCCGGCTGCGGAATGGCCGAGCGCGCCTGCCGCCACTGGGCGGCCTGCTCGCGCACCATCACCGCCGCTTCGGCCGCACCGACCTGCGCCAACGCGTCTTCTTGCGGCGTGCGCAACACGGCGCCCTGTTTCAAGCGATTGATGTTGCCGTTGACGAAAGCGTCCGGATTGGTCCGCAGCAACGCCAGCATGGTCTGATCCAGCGAATGTCCGCTGGAGCGTGCCAGGCCCGCTGCAATTTCCGACAAGGTCTGGCCCGAGCGCACAGCCGGCAATGCATCACCGGCCTGCGTGGCAGCGGGCGCGGTTGCGGCGGCACGCGTTGGCGCAGCTGCAGCGCCAGCGTCCCGGTCAGTGCGCTCCACCGCCGGAGCCGCCGCCGGCTCGCGTGCAATCGTGTTGCTGGCGCCGGCACGCGGCGCGTCGATGGCCGGTTCGGCAATCGCGGCAGCGGTGTTGGGCGCATCGACCAACGCAGCATATTCGCGCACCAGACGGCCCTGGCTCCACTCCACTTCGATCAAAAAATTGATCGCAGGCTGGTCCACCGGCTGACTGCTGGTCACGCGGATCACCGCACGCCCGCGCGCGTCCTGCGCGAACTGGAACTGCAGGCTGCTGACCAGACCCTGCGGCCGCTCCAGACCGACGCGCGCAAAGGTGGTTGCCGATGCCAGCGCCACACGTGCGTTGTCGAGCTCGCCCGGCTCGTTGGAAATGACCGGAATCTCGGCCACCAACGGTTGCCCGGGTTTGGACAGCACCCGGATATCGCCCAAGCCCAACGCCATGCCGGCGCCGCTGCACGCCATCAGCAGCAACGCACCTATCCCTTGTATCGGACGCATCGCGCCCCTGCCCCTATGTTTCATGGGCATCAATATAGCCGCTGAATGAGCGAAAAAGTCGTTCGTGCCTCGCGCATGCGCCGCACTTGCGATGCCGCAATGCGACATCGGTGCAGATGCGCAGCTGCGGGCGGTGAATCGGTAGACCGATCAGCCCATCACATAAGAAGGAAGAAGACCTGCTGCGGCTGCTGCGGGGTGCGCGCAGAGAGCAGCAGCTTCGACTGCTGCCTTGATCGATATCGGCTTGTGCAGAGATCGATCGCGGCCGGACCTTCACGAGTTGGGCCAACCTCGGGCTTCATTCGAAGGCGCAGTGCTGTGCAGTGAAGTGAAGTGCGATCAGTCTTCGCCGCCAATGCATGTCACATGCGAGCGCCTTCTTACGACAGGCACTTTCTTACCCCCGCACCAGGTCGTCAAAAGCTTCAACCCACCAGCTCGTGTAGGAGCGCACCTGGGCGCGATGAACCGTCACGGGGACAGCCCTCGCGCTCAGGCGCGCTCCTACACGGCAGGTGGATCGGTTTTCCTGTGTGACCAGACCGGTCAAGTGCGTTGCTTCGAAGGTAGCTGCAGGGAATGCATGCCCCGTACAAGTGTCCCTCTACGCAGGACACTTCGTTACCGCCGCGATAGATCGGTGACGGCCAAAACCCACCAGCTCGTGTAGGAGCGCACCTGGGCGCGATGCGCCGTCACCGGGACAGCCCTCGCGCCCAGGTGCGCTCCTACATGACAATGGATCAATCTTCCTGTGCGACCAGTTCGGCCAGCTGCACGGCGTTGAGTGCGGCGCCCTTGCGGATATTGTCGGAGACGATCCACAGATTGAGACCACGCGGGTGCGATAAGTCCTCGCGAATACGGCCGACGAACACCGCATCCTTGCCCGAGGCATGCGTCACCGGCGTCGGGTAGCCACCTGCCTTGTGCTCGTCCACCACTTCCACGCCCGGCGAGGCTTCCAGCAGCGCGCGCGCGGCTTCGACGGTGATCTTCTCGCGGGTCTCGATGGCGACAGCTTCGGAGTGGCCGAAAAACACCGGCACGCGCACCGCGGTGGGATTCACCTGGATGTTCTCGTCACCCAGGATCTTGCGGGTCTCCCAGACCAGCTTCATCTCTTCCTTGGTGTAACCGTTGTCCTGGAAGTCGTCGATGTGCGGGATCAGATTGAAAGCGATCTGCACCGGGAAGCGCTGCGGGTCGATTTGCTGGAAGCTCAACAGCTCGCTGGTCTGCTTGCCCAGTTCTTCCATCGCCGAGCGGCCGCCGCCGGACACCGACTGGTAGGTCGCCACGTTGATGCGCTCGATGCCGTACTTGCGGTGAATCGGGCCCAGCGCCACCAGCATCTGCATGGTCGAGCAATTGGGATTGGCGATGATGCCGCGCGGGCGCAGCTTGAGCGCTTCGGGATTGACTTCCGACACCACCAGCGGCACGTCGTCGTCGTAGCGGAACGCGGAGGAATTATCGATCACCACCGCGCCGGCAGCGGCGAACTTGGGGCCGTATTCCTTGGACACGCTGCCGCCTGCGGAGAACAGCGCGATGTCCACGCCGGTCGGGTCGAAGTCGGCCAGATCCAGCACGTCGACCTTGCCGCCATTGAACTCGACCTGCCCACCGGCCGAGCGCGCCGAGGCCAGCGCGTACAAGTTGGCGACCGGAAAGTTGCGCTCGGCCAGGATGCTCAGCATGGTTTCGCCGACAGCGCCGGTGGCGCCCACGACCGCGACATTGAAACGACGGTTTTCGTTGCTCATGAGAATGTCTTTATCGAAAGAGTGAAGAGGGGAACGCGCTGCGCGTGGATTCGGGGAACCTCCAACGCTGGCTGTGGAGGTTCCCTATCGTTTGGTCGCGCCGGTTTTGCTGGCGTCCACGATCGTACCGCCGCGTTTGGCGGCTGCGATCGCATCAGCATTGAGCGCGCTCGGCGGATGCCCGGCGTTGGGGCCATGGCCAAGCGCGGCAATCAGGTTGTCCACCGCCAGCTGCACCATGGCACGGCGTGTGGCCAGGCTGGCACTGCCGATATGCGGGGTGAGCACCACGTTGTGCAGCGCCAGCAGTTCCGGGCGCACCGCGGGCTCGCCTTCGTAGACATCCAGGCCGGCACCGGCAAGACGCCCATTGGCCAACGCATCGGCCAGCGCGAGCTCATCGACGATACCGCCGCGCGCGATGTTCACCAGCGTGGCGGTGGGCCGCATCTTGGCCAGCGCGGCAGCGTCGATGATGTGATGCGACTGCCTGCCGTAGGGCAGCACCAGCACTAGGTGATCGGACTGCGCCAGCAAGCTGTCGAGGTCGACGTAGTGTGCGTTGAGGTCCTGCTCGGTGTGCGCCGGCAACTGACTACGGTTGTGATACAGCACGCGCATGCCGAAGCCGTGCGCGCCGCGGCGTGCAATGCCCTGCCCGATCCGGCCCATGCCCAGGATACCGAGCGTGCTGCCGTGGATATCGGCACCGAGCATGGTCTTGAACGACCACTGCCCCCATTGCCCGTCGCGCAACCAGCGCTCGGCCTCGGTGATACGGCGCGCGGCGGCCATCAACAACGCAAAGCCCAGGTCGGCGGTGGTTTCGGTCAACACGTCGGGCGTGTTGCTGGCCAGGATGCCGGCCGCGCTCAGCGCGTCGATCTCCAGATTGTTGTAGCCCACACCGACATTGGCGATGGCGCGCAGCTGCGGGGCCGATGCGATTTCGGACGCACCCACGCGCTCGTTGAGCGTGATCAGTGCGCCATCGACGCCGGCCAGATGCGCGGCCAGCTGCTGCGACGAATACGCGGTGACGCCCGTAGTGGTGGTCAGCGCAAAATGCGCGCTCAGCTGTTCGACAACGTCGTCGAACAACGGCTGGCTGACCCACACCCTGGGGCGCATCGTTTCAGACATCGATCTGACCGGGGATGCGCGGCGAGATCTCGCCGACATCACCGCATTGCGCGCGATGACGCAGCGCCTGATCCATCAGCACCAAGGCCATCATCGCTTCGGCGATCGGAGTGGCGCGGATGCCCACGCATGGGTCGTGCCGACCGGTGGTGATCACATCCACGACCGTGCCGTCTGCGTCCACGGTTGCACCGGGCAGGCGCAGGCTGGACGTCGGCTTGAGCACCATCGACGCGGTCACCGCCTGGCCGGTGGAAATGCCGCCCAGAATGCCGCCGGCATGATTGCTGAGGAAGCCTTCCGGGGTGATCAGGTCGCGGTGTTCGGTGCCCTTTTGCGCGGCACTGGCAAACCCGTCGCCGATCTCCACGCCCTTGACTGCGTTGATGCTCATCATCGCGGCAGCCAGCTCGGCATCGAGCTTGCCGTAGATCGGCTCGCCCCAGCCTGGCGGCACGCCGCCGGCCACCACGTCCACACGCGCACCGACCGAATCGCCGGACTTGCGCAGCGCATCCATATAGGTTTCCAGCTCCGGCACCTGCTCGGCGTGCGGCCAGAAGAACGGGTTGTCTTCGACCGCATTCCAGTCGAAACCGGTCGGACGGATCTCGCCCAGCTGCGACAGATATCCGCGTACCAACACGCCGTAGCGCTGCTTGAGCCACTTCTTGGCGATGACGCCCGCAGCCACGCGCATGGTGGTTTCGCGCGCGGACGAGCGCCCGCCGCCGCGTGGGTCGCGGATGCCGTATTTCTGCCAGTAGCTGTAGTCCGCGTGGCCGGGACGGAACTGCTGGGCGATGTTGCTGTAGTCCTTGCTGCGCTGATCGGTGTTGCGGATCAGCAGCCCGATCGGCGTGCCGGTGGTGCGGCCTTCGTACACGCCGGACAGGATCTCGATCTCGTCGGCTTCGCGGCGTGCCGAGGTATGCCGGCTCTTGCCGCTGGCACGGCGTTGCAGGTCCAGGGTGAACTCTTCCGGCGCCAGTTCCAGGCCCGGAGGGCAGCCATCGACAACGCAGCCGATCGCCGGCCCGTGCGATTCGCCGAAGGTGGTGACCGTCAACAGGCGGCCGAAACTGTTACTGCCCATAACGGCATCCTCTCAACATTGCAGCAGGTGGCAGCGCGCGCACGATGCGCGGCAGATGCCGTGCCGCTACCAGCATCGGTGCCACGGCCAACACACTGCCGACCACCACCAGAAACAGGTCCAGCGCGAACCGCCCACTGAGCAGCCACTCGGCGAGCAGATACAGCGCCGTGCCGACCCCACCCAGCAAACCAAGCGCCACGCCCACGCTGCGGCGCCGATGCGCACGCAATGCCGCATCCGAGCTGGCCGCCACGATCCAGGCCGATACCAAGCCGAAGAACGCGATCGACCCGAAGCCGATCTGCGCTGCGACGCTCCACCAGCCCTGCGCGGTCGGACCGCCGTACATCGGGTCGAACAACTGCAATACCACGTCGACCAAAGCGAACGGAATGGCCGCCCCGAAGACGGACACCGGCGCCAGCAGCACGATATCGATCAGCTGTGGACGGGATACGGGCGCCTTAGCGCGCACCGGCCAACTCGGTGATGCGCGCGCTGTGCGCAATCAACTCGCGGCATTCCACCGCAAAGATGCCCATCTGCCCAACCTTGAACTCGACCCAGGCCAGGTCCACTTCCGGCAGCAGCTTGATCAGGTGCTGCTCGGACTCGCCCACTTCGCAGATCAACAGGCCGTCTTCGCTCAGGTGCTGCGGCGCATCGCGCAGGATCTTCAGCACCAGGTCCAGGCCATCGTCGCCGGCACGCAAGCCCAGCTCCGGCTCGTAGGAGTACTCCTGCGGCAGTGCGTCGGTTTCGTCGTTGGTGACGTACGGCGGATTGGTGACGATCAGATCGTACTGACGGCCAGCCAGCCCGGTGAACAGGTCGGACGTGAGCAAGCTGACGTTGTCGGCATGCAGGCGTGCCTTATTTTCAGCAGCCAGCGCCAGCGCGTCGTCGCTGATGTCCACGCCATCCACCTCCCAATGCGGGTTGTAGTGGCCCATGGCGATGGCGATGCAGCCCGAGCCGGTGCACAGGTCCAGCGCGCGGGTGACTTCGCGACCGCCCAGCCAGGGCTCGAAGCCGGCTTCGATCAATTCGGCGATCGGCGAGCGTGGCACCAGGGCGCGCGCGTCGCTCTTGAAACTCAGGCCGGCAAACCAGGCTTCGCCGGTCAGATAGGCCGCCGGCACGCGCTCGGTGATGCGGCGCTCTAACAGGCCCAGCACGCGTTCTTTTTCGTCGCGCAGCAGACGTGCCTGGCCATACGCCGGGCCCAGGTCGTGCGGCAGATGCAGGCTATGCAGCACCAGCTGGGTGGCTTCGTCCAGCGCGTTGTCGTAGCTGTGACCGAAGGTGAGACCGGCTTCGTTGAAACGGCTGGTGCCGTAGCGGATCAGGTCGATGATGGTGTGCAGTTCGTCGGCCGCGGCGGCAGTCATGGCAACAACTAAAAAGGAATCGGCCCACGATTATAGAGGTCGGATCGGTATCATGAGCGTCCGTTGCACTGGAAACCGCCATGTTCAATCGCAATACCGGCATCGTGCTACTGGTGGCGCTGGCCGCCGGTCTTGGGTTGTTGCTGGGCCAGAAGTTCTTCGGCGGGACGCCCCGCTCGCCCTGGCCGCCCACCCAGACCATCACTTTTTACCCGCAGCCGCGCCCCTTGCCGCAGTTCAGCCTGCGCCAGTCCGATGGCACCCAGCTGGTGTCTGGCGAACTGAAAGGGCATTGGTCGCTGGTGTTTTTGGGGTTCACCTTCTGCCCGGATGTCTGCCCGACCACGCTGACCGATCTGGCGGTGGCGCAGCAGCAGTGGGAAAGCATCCCCGACGGGCTGCGCCCGCGCGTGTTGTTCGTGTCGGTGGACCCGCAGCGCGACCCGCCTGCGCGGCTGGGCGAGTACGCCCACGCCTTCCACAAGGACACGCTGGCGGCCACCGCAGACGTGCCGGCGCTGGAACGCTTTGCCACCGCGCTGGGCTTGGTATTCCAGAAGGTGCCGGGCAAGAACTTCGATCAGAACCTCAACGACTACAGCATGGATCACTCGGCCGGCATCGCAGTGCTCGACCCGCAAGGCCGCCTGACCGGCCTGATCCGTCCGCCGCTCGACCCCAAGGCGATTGCCGCCGACCTCCAACAGCTGACCAAGGTAACCGCTCCGTGAGTTTCGTCACTTCCCTGACCTACGTGCTGCCGCATCGGTTGCTGTCCTCCATGGCGCGCGCGCTGGCGTACTCGGACACGCCTTCGACCAAGCAATGGTTGATCGACACGGTGACGCGCAAGTTCGGGGTAGACCTGAGCGAAGCGAAGGAACCGGACCCGCGCGCGTACCCCACCTTCAATGCGTTCTTTACCCGCGCCTTGAAGCCGGGCGCACGTGTGCCCGATGCCGACCCGGCAACCGTGTTGATGCCGGCCGATGGCCGTATCAGCCAGCTCGGCCCGATCGAGAACGGGCGTATCTTCCAGGCCAAGGGCCAGTCGTTCACCGCAGCCGAATTGCTCGGCGACGCGGCAGCGGCCGCGCCGTTCAACGACGGCCTGTTCGCAACGGTGTATCTGTCGCCCAAGGACTACCACCGCGTCCACATGCCGTGGACCGGCACCCTGCGCGAAACCGTGCATGTGCCCGGCCGCCTGTTCAGCGTGGGCCCGGATGCGGTGCGCAACGTGCCGCGGTTGTTTGCCCGCAACGAGCGCCTGGTGTGCCACTTCGACACCGAGTTCGGCCCGATGGCCTCGGTGATGGTGGGTGCGCTGCTGGTGTCCGGCGTGGAAACGGTGTGGAGCGGTGTGGAGATTCCACGCTATGGCGACCGCATCACGCGCAAGGATTACCGTGGCAAGGGAATCGTCTTGGAGCGCTTTGCAGAGATGGCGCGCTTCAATTACGGCTCGACGGTGATCGTGCTGCTGCCACCGGGTGTGGCCAAGCTCGATGGCGCACTTGCTGCTGAAACGTCAGTGCGTCTTGGGCAGGCACTGGCACGTCGCCAGGTGGGTTGACGCGAGGCAAAGCGGACAGCATTCGGATGCTGCATTTGATTGAGGCGCGGCTCGACGCTGATCGTGTTGCTGCCACTTGGTGTGGCCATGCTTACCGGTGGATTGGCTGTAGAAACGTCGCTGCGGCTGGAGGCAGGCGCTAGTGGGCTGGGGCGCAGCGACGCGGCCGGTCGCGTTGTTGTTGGTTGTTGGTTGTTGGTTGTCGTCACCGCATTCTTTCAAAGCACGTTGCATCGCTAGAAACAGCCAGCGCACGCTGCACTCGCTCTTTCACCTGCACTTCCAGCCGCCGGATATCGGCGACCTTCAGGATCTTCGATGACAACACGGATGTTGCGCTGGCCGCTGGCGATCGCGCTGCTCACGGCAGCGACCGGCTGCGGCCACAAGAGCGAGCAACAACAGTTGGACGACCTGCGCGGTGGCCTGCAATACCGTGGCTACCGGCACTTCAGTGAGCAGGGCTTACCGATCGCATTTGCGGCGTATCAACGCGGCGGTGCCCTGCTGGAGACCCCGCCCGCCCCGTTGACCGCCGACGACATCTGCATGCTGCACGCCATGCTGTCCTACACGGCGCTATCGGCGAACAAACTGCTGCCGGCGATCGCCGAGGCCGACCTGCTGGAGCGCGATTGCGCTCCGCAGGGGCGCATCATCGCCACCGCATTGCGCTCGGTGGCCTACGAACGTAAGCAATGGCCGCAACTGGCGCAGCAGTCCAGCGACAGCCTGTGGAAAAACAGCGCCGATCCGGAGGGCGACTTCGCCACCTTGGTGATGCTGCACGTGGTGATGGCCTATGCCGCGATGCAGGACAAACGCTGGGAAAACGTGGTGCTGCATGTCGATGCGATTGCGCTGGCGGTGCGTGCACCGTGGCTGGGCGAACTTGCACGCGCCGGGCTGGACCTGGCCGAGCACCGTTATCTGGCTGGCTTACGCCGTCTGAAACGGCTCAGCGAAAATCCTGGCGTGCCGCCGGAGGTGCGCGCCGAACTGCAGACCTTGATCCTGCATGTGGAAGCCGAGAGCGGCGACCTGGATTCCAATCTGGTCATCGCCCGCATCCTCAGCCGTTTCATGTGGCAGGCGATCAAGCAGAACGGCTCGCCGGTGATGCAGCAGGCGATGCAGTTTGCAGAGCAGCAGGCGCAGCGCTTTGGTCCCGAGGCGTTGCGCCAGAGCTGGCGTGCGCGGTGGACGCAATGGTGGGACGGCCTCAAGGCACGCTGGAGCGAGGACAGCGGCTCGCCGCCCTCCTCGCAGACAGGTATGGCGCCATCTGCGCCGCCTGCTTAAACGCCGCTGACAAAACGACTGCGCTCACCGCCAGGCGGGCGCAGCCGATGCTCGGTGCGGCATGCACCACGCGTACACGTTGTTCCTGAGCGCCCCGTCGACACCCAACTGACGACTGCTCGCTACGTTTTTTCAGCCGCTCAAAGTGATGTGCTGCAATCTGCGATCGCAGCACCTCACACTCAGCGGTCGCAGCCTGCCAGCTTGATGCTCTGCCCTGGCTTGAGTGCGTAGCTCGGTGCCTTCAGGCCATTGGCCTTGGCCAGTTCCTTGATCTCGCACTGGTACTTCTGCGCCACGCGGCCGAGCGTGTCGCCTTTGGCGATGGTGTAGCTGCGCGCCTGCTTTGCCTTCGGTTTGGTGACCGCCGGCTGGCCGGTGGCCACGGTGGTCGGCACGCCAGCCATCGGGCTGACATCGCCCACCGCCACGGTCGGCGTGTACTCGGTTGCGCTGCTGCGCACGATGGCGCTGTTGAGATCGGCAGTGATCAAGGTGCGCGCCAGGTCCGCACGTGGACCATTCACGCAGTAACGCGTGTACAGGCTGGCGATGCGGTTGGTGGCGTTGATGACGGTGCCGGCCGGAATCCAGCCATCGGGTTCATAGCGCGGGTTGAGGTTGCGCAGCGCGCGCATGTAGCCCTCGCGGACGCCCATGCCGCCCAGGCAGATGGTCAGCTCATAGATCGTGGTGGACTTGGCGAGCTTGAGCGTGGCCGGCTGCGCGTCGAGCTTGGGGAAATCGACGCCGTACTGGCGCGGGTGCAGGAAGATCCACGCCGCCGCGATCACCATCGGCACGTAGTCCTTGGTTTCGGCCGGGAACTGGTTGTAGACGTCCTGCTCCCAGAATCCACGCCCGCCGGTCTGCGAAAACACCCGTGCGGCACGCCCTTCGCCGCCGTTATAGGCAGCCAACGCCAGCTCGATGCTGCGGTTGAGGCCGGCCATGCGCTCGTTGAGATAGGCGGCGCTGGCTTCGGCGGCGCTGCGCGCATCAAAGCGCGTGTCGAAGCCGCTGCCGTCCGGGCCCAGCCCGAAACGCCGCCCGGTGGCCGGCATGAACTGCATCAGCCCGGCCGCACCGGCGCGCGAATTGGCGTGCACCTTGCCGTTGGATTCCTTGGCCATGATGCCGAACAGCAACGCCTCGGGCAGGCCGCGTTTCTGCCATTCCGGCCACATCACGCCGCGCAGGTTGCTGTAGTTGTCGTAGCTGGTCATCAACGCCGGGCGCATATCGGTCAGCCAGCGACGGATGCCGGCCTGCACGGCCGGGTTGTACTGCACCATCTTGTCGAACTCGTGGCGCTGGTCGTTGAGCAGGGTGGCCGCACGTGCCGCCTCGGGCACGCCATTGGCGGCCGGGCCGAGATGATCCGGGTCGGCCTGCAGCAAGGTGTCGTCGTCTTCCGGGTCTTCGGCAGCCGGCGCTTCGGCATCGGCACGCGCCTTGAGCAGGCGCTTGTAGGTGGCCAGCTGATTGGCAACCAGACAGCCACGCTGCTTGATGCAGGCGTCGATGACATCCTCCATGTCCTCCAGTGCGGCGTCGCCTTCGGCGGTGCCTTTCGGGTCGGAGTTGTTCACCAGCACCAGCGCATCGCGGTAGCGCTTTTCGGCCGCGGCCATGCGTGTATCGAGCACGGCAGCCTTCTCCGTGTCGCGCTTGGAGATGGCGTGGGCGGCGGGGACGACAGACATCAGCGCCACCACAGCCAGGACAGGCCATGGGCGCAAACCAAAATGAGCGAGCGGCATCGGAGACAGTGCAGCGGAAAGGCAGGCAGGGTAGCCGCCGGGACGACACCGGGGCAAGGCGACGCCGCCGGCAGGTCAGTGGCGCGTTAGCTTGGCGCGCCTGCCCGATCCATTGAAAACGGGCGGAGCCGGTTGTCTTGCACCCGCGAGCACGGTGTCGACCTTGCTGGAGACAGGCGCCGGCTCGCCGCACAGCCTGACTGTCAGAACTCATACGTCGCCCGCCGATTTGTGCGGCAACGTTGCCCGCTAGAATCCGGTCTTTCCTCACCGGATCTGCCCAATGGCCTCGTTCCTGCTCGGCAAAGGCGTCACCGACGATATCCCGGTCGTGCTCGAAGGCCGCTTCGGCAACCGCCATGGTCTGGTGGCCGGTGCCACCGGGACCGGCAAGACCGTGACCCTGATGACCCTGGCCGAAGGCTTCTCGCGCTTGGGGGTACCAGTGTTCCTGGCCGATGTGAAAGGCGACGTGGCCGGCCTGGCCGTGGCCGGCGACGGCGCGCCCGGCGTGCTGCAGCGCGCCACGGATGTAGGCATCGCCGATTACGCACCGGCCGCCAGCCCGGTGGTGTTCTGGGACCTGTACGGGCAGCTCGGCCACCCGGTGCGCACCACGGTGAGCGAAATGGGCCCGACCCTGCTCGCCCGCATCCTGGAACTCAACGACACCCAATCCGGCGTGCTGGACATCGTGTTCAAGCTAGCCGACGACCGCGGCCTGTTGCTGCTGGATCTGGACGATCTGCGTGCCCTGCTCGCGCTGGTGGTGGAAGAACGCAAGGAGCTGTCCACCAGTTACGGGTTGGTCTCGGCGCAATCGGTGGCCGCGATCCAGCGCGCGCTGCTGCGGCTGTCGCAGGACGGCGGCGAGCAGTTCTTCGGCGAACCGGCGCTGGAACTGGCCGAGCTGATGCGCGTCGCGCCAGACGGACGCGGAGTAATCGGCATCCTGGCGGCCAACCAGTTGGTGCTCAAGCCGCGGCTATATTCGACCTTTCTGCTGTGGCTGCTGTCGGAACTGTTCGAAGGCCTGCCGGAAGTGGGCGATCTGGACCAGCCCAAGCTGGTGTTCGTCTTCGACGAGGCGCATTTGCTGTTCGAAGACGCGCCTGCGGCGCTGGTGCAACGCATCGAGCAGGTGGTGCGATTGATCCGCTCCAAGGGCGTGGGCATCTATTTCTGCTCGCAGTTTCCCGATGACATTCCCGACAACATTCTTGGTCAGCTCGGCAACCGCGTGCAGCATGCGCTGCGTGCCTACACGCCGCGCGACCAGAAAGCGGTCAAGACCGCGGCGCAGACCTTCGTGGCAAATCCCAAGCTCGATGTGGCCGCCGCCATCTCCAGCCTGGGCACCGGCGAGGCGCTGGTGTCGCCATTGCAAGGCAAGGGCGTGCCCGCGCCGGTGCAGCAAACCCTGATCGCCCCGCCGCGCTGCCGCATGGGCGCCATCAGCGCACCCGAACGCGCGCAGGTACGCGCGGCTAGCCCGGTGGGCACGCGCTACGACACCGCGATCAACCGCGAATCGGCAGCCGAGCTGTTGGCACGCCGCGTCGAACAGGTCGCCGCGCAGACCGCCGCCCCGCCCGCACGCACCCGCGAGGAAGAAGAAACCCAGGACAGCGGTTTCGGAAAAGCGGTCAAGGACGCGGTGTTCGGCACCGGTCGCCGCCAGGGCATGTTGGAAACGATGGCCAAACAGACATCGCGCACCATCGGCAGCAAGATCGGGCAGCAGATCGTGCGCGGGATTTTCGGCAGTATTTTTGGTGGGAAGCGTTGAACCCAAACAAATGAGGAAGCACCATGAGCAAGGATGCCAAGAAGACCCTGCTGACCTGCACGATTGCCCTCGTACTTTTCGTCGTCAGCACGGCCTCAGCTGCACAGAAAGGTCGGAGTGATCTTTGGCCTCTAAAGCGGCAGCAGGTATTGACCGGCACCTACACGGGGCAACTCGCCTCCTATACGCAAGACTGCCAGACTGTCCGCGCAGAGCTTTTTCTTTCGATGCCGACTCCCAGCAGAAACATGCAGCGCTACACGTTAAAAACCACCTGCATCGCTGGCAACCAACTGAACGGCCCTACCCGGACGATTACCGGCGCCTGGGACATGGACGAGGCAAGCGGTAGCTGTCTGGTGCTCAACTTCATAGACGTCGACGATCCGATGGTAGGACCGAACATCTACGGGTTTGCCGTCGAAGAGGATCCTCTCCCCTCGGACCACAAGCACCCCATTTACATCCTCGCTCAAGACGGCCATAACTGCCACAGCGGCAGATCTCCGGAATACGACGACAAGGTGCTTAGAAGGGTGCGCTGACAACGGCACGCCTTTTTGCGCGAAGGACTGTGGCGAGTAAAGGCCAGTAATTTTAATGGGTTGACTCTCTACAACAGCTCTACTTCTACGGACTACGAGCACTGCTGCGCAAGACTCGCAATTTCGCGGTCGTCGTAAGACGATGACGCGACACCTTCGCCGTCTAGCCACGCCAGTAATCTGAGGAAGCTTATTTTCAGGTTAATTCAGCACGCCATGCAATTTGGCGTACTGCAGCAGCATGATGGTCTTGGCGTCGGCGATCTCGCCGGACGCGATCATCGACAGCGCAGCGTCGAGCGACAGTTCCAACACCTCGATCTCTTCGCCGTCTTCTTCCACGCCGCCACCGTCGCTCACCTTGTCGCCATCGAAGTATTCGCCGACGAAGAAGTACAGGCGTTCGGTGACCGAGCCCGGGCTCATGAAGGCCTCGAATACCTTGCGCACGTTGTCGATGCGGTAGCCGGTTTCTTCTTCGGTTTCTTTGCGGATGCAGGTCAGCGCATCGTCGTGGTCGAGCAAGCCGGCGCAGGTTTCGATCAGCATGCCATCCGGGTTGCCATTGAGCAGCGTCGGCAGGCGGAACTGCCGGGTCAGCATCACCGTCTGCTTGGCACGACTGTAGAGCAGGATGGTGGCGCCGTTACCGCGGTCATACGCCTCGCGCGACACCGTCTGCCAGCGGCCGTCCTTGCGCTGAAAATCGAAGGTGACCTTGCGCAGCACATACCAGTTGTCGGACAGCACATCGATGCTGCGAATGCGAACCTGCGGGGTGTCGGCGACAGATGGATTCAAGCAGAACTCCTTGCGATAGGGGAATGACTGCGCCACCGCGATTACACGTCAGCGCGTGCCGCCTGCAGCAACGTCGCCACATGGCCGGCAGCCGACCGGTAGCGAACCATAGGTTCCACGCAGAAGTCCATTGCGCGGCCGATGGTTCCTGATGTTCGATGGCTCGCCCGTCGCACTGCGTTCAATCGTTGTGAGCCAGCTACGTGCCGGCGGCACCATCGGCGTCTCCGTGCGGCTGACCACACAGGTCCCGCCTACGCCGCCTGTCAACGCCACGATATCCACGGCGCCAGGCTGCAGCCGCAGGATTGCGTGCGGCAGACATCGAATCCCACCCAGCTCGACGTCACCGGGCAGCCGCGCTATCCCAATTGCACCCAGCCGCGCATCGCCGCACAATCCCGGTACATCACACGCTTGGGGAGCGTCATGGAAGACCGTTTTCGCGCGCACAGGGTTGCCGCGCAGGCTGCACCTGCACCGTTCTGGACCCGCATCCCGGCGATCGCCACTTATCCGCTGCGCGGCTCGGCGCTGTATGCGCTGATCGCACTGACGCTGTGCAGCGCGCTGCTGGTCCTGCCGGGCATCCTCAAACTGGTGGTCATGGGCGTGCTGGGCATGGCGACCTACACCTATGCCTTCGATATCCTGCGCCATACCGCCGATGGCCAGCCAGATGCGCCGAAGCTCGGCTACAACAGCTTCGACAGTGCGGTGCTGCGTTTGATCCTGCTGGCCTTTGCACTGGGCATCGTGATCGGCGTCGCCGCCGCGCTTGCAGGTAAATTCGGGCTGACCATCGCTTATCTGGGCACCATGCTGTTGCTGCCCGGCATGCTGATCTCGCTCGCCATCGATGGCAGCCTGCGCCGCGCGCTCAACCCGGCGGTGTCGATCGACATGGCGCTGCGGATCGGCTGGCCGTATCTGGCCGCCTACGGCCTGCTTTACGTGATCCAGGGCAGCGGTACCGCAGCAGTCTTCGTCGCACTGAAATATCTGCCGCCGCTGGTGCGCGAGGCGACGGTGATGATGACCTCGATCTGGACCCTGTTCGCCAGTTTTCATCTGCTCGGGTATCTGGTGTACCAGTACCACGAAGCGCTGGGCTATGTCCCCAGCGGCGGGGATGTGCACGAACGCGCCGACCCGGATCAGCGCCTGCTCGATGAGGCCGAGCAGTATGTGCGCGACGGGCATTCCGACGAGGCGTTCCAGGCATTGCGTGGCGCGGTACGCTCGCGCGCAGTGAGCCTGGCAGTGCACGAGCTGTATCAACGTCTGCTGCGCCAGCACCATCGCAACGACGAGTTGCGCGAGCACACCCGGCAGTACATCAACCGCCTGCTGCAGGAAAAGCAGGAGCGTCGTGCGCTCGCGCTGCAGCGCGAAGCACTGGACAGCGATCCCGCGTTTACCCCGCTGCTCCCGGAACAGGCCACGTTGCTGGCCGAGCGCGCCAAGATGGCCGGGCAGTTTCAGCTTGCGACCGATGGGCTACTGGCCGCCATCGCAGGCTGGCCACGCGATCCGATGTTGCCGAGCTGGTCGCTGGATGCCGGCCTGATGCTGGCCGAGCGTTTCGGCCGCGATGAGCAGGCACGCGTCATCCTGCAAAGCGCCTTGGAGCATTGCGACGATGCCGCACAACGCGCAAAGCTGGACGCGGCGTTACGGGCGGTTGCGATCCAACCGGCGTAGCGCATCTAACAAAACGACTGCGCTCACCGCCGGCCGGTGCACGGTGCTCCATGGACCACTCGTACACCCCGGTTCGGCCGCGCCATCCACACCCACCTGACGACTACTGGCTACGTTCTGTTAGCCGCTCTTGGCAGTCCAACACACATCGCCGCAGCCGGACAGTGGCGGCCCGCCCTCAAAACCGGTTTGACGCACCTCATAAAGCGCCTGCATAGCCGCAAGTGCGCGCGCTCGGCTCTCAAAACGGCATGTAGTGAGTACTGAGCGCACCATTCAATCGTACCGACGACCGCTCGCTGGGCTCGGCTAGCCGCTGCTGATACGGCTTTAAAACGCCTGCCACCGATACCGCCGAAATCCACTCGAACACGCAGCCGCGTCAACCATTCTCAAGCAGAAACCGCGCCTTGACCGCCTGCCCCTGCTCCGGAAATTGATCGCGCACCAGCTGCAATACCCGTGTGCGCTGTTCGCCAGCCTGCAGTTCGCCGTGCCGCAGCGCCAGCACAAACCACTGCTGGGCCAGTTCGGCGCGTGGCGCATCGATGTCGCACTCCTTCAACAAACGCTCGGCATCGGCCAGCAACCCGGTACGCAGGCACGCGCCGACCAGGGCCATGCGTGCCGGTAGCGCAACGGCAATCGTGTCCTTGCTCAGTTCTGCTGCCACGCCTAGCTGGACGCGCGTCTGCTGTGCGTTATGGCTGGGCAGGTGCAACAGCGTCTGTGCATGGCGCACGGCGTCCTGCGTGCGGCCGGCGTTGCGGGCCACGCGGTAACGGGCCAGCGCAACGTCCGGGCTGTGTGGCGTCTCGCTGGCAAGCTCGGCGAGCAGCCGCTCGGCTTCAAGGTTCTCCATGCGACCCAGATGGCGCTGCGCACGCTCCCAGCGGTCGTCCACCTGTGCGGCGGCATCCTCGTCCATGAAGGCCGGGCGGGTTTGCCGCACCGCCACCAGCAACGCACCGAGCAGCGCACCGCTGACCAAGCCGCCGGCATGCGCTTCGAAGGCGACACCGCCGTTATCGCTGCCCAGCAGGCTGTACAACTCCCAGCCCAGCCACAGTGGCAGCAGCAGAATCGCCGGCCCGCGCACGTAGTTGAAGACCACAAAAAACCAGTAGAAAAACCGCACCCGACGGCGGCCCCACACCACGCAGAACGCCCCCATCAATGCGGCGATCGCACCGGACGCGCCCAGCCCGCCGCCGGGCTCGCCCCAGCGCCACCACAGGCTGGCCGCGCTGGCGCCAAACCCGCCCAGCAGATACAGCAGCAAAAACCAGCCGCTGCCGATCGCCCCTTCCAGCAAGGTGCCCAGCGCCAACAGAAACACCATATTGCCGAGCAAATGATCGAAGTCGCCATGCAGGAACGTGGCCGTCAGCATCCGGGCCGGCGACCACTCCGAACTGCGTTGCAGATAACGCAGCGTGAACACCCTAGACAGGCGGGCATCGTAAGGCGCACGTAGACCGCGCCATTCGCGCATCTGCTCTTCGTCCTTGAATAACGCGCCGCCGCGCAACGCCTGCGCAAAGGCGACATCGTGCAGTGTCAAATGCGCCAGATACGCGATGCGCTGCGGCGCCGGCACGCTGTCCAGCTTGCCCTGTCGCGCGGTGCGCAGCTTGGCGTCGGTAGTCTGCGCCAGGTAGCGTGCGTGGGCCTGCGCTTCCAGTGTGCCCAGCCCCGACGCGACGTAGTAATGCACGGCGTTTTCGACCAGCGCATCGTCCTTGCGCTGATAGCCCAGATAGACAACGACATTGATCAGCACCAGCAGCAGCGTCACCCACGGAATGTTCTGGCGCGACCAGGGTTTGTGCAGCGGCATGAGCAACATGACAACGTCCGTGTCCGAGAATGGCGCAAAGCTTCGCCGGGCGGCGGCAGATGCGCAAGCCGTCCATGCGCGCTAGCATCGCGCCCCCGCTGTTCGACACCCCAAGCCCGACATGAGCCGCTGGCGCCCGCCCGCCGAAAAGAGCACCGCGTTGATCACGCCCGAGGGTCACACCCGTCTGAAGGTCGAACTGGAAGATCTGTGGCGGGTGCGGCGTCCCGAGGTGGTGCGCGCACTGGCCGCGGCTGCCGCCGAGGGCGATCGATCGGAAAATGCCGAGTACACCTATCGCAAGAAGCAGCTGGGCGAGATCGACCGCCGTGTGCGCTATCTCAGTAAACGCCTGGAAGCGTTGCGCGTGGTGGATACCGCGCCGACCGACCCGCACGCGGTGTTTTTTGGCGCGCAAGTGGAGCTGGAAGATGCCGATAGTGGCGAGCTGTTGCGCTATCGCATCGTCGGTCCGGACGAAACCGATGCCGGCCTGGGCTGGATCAGCATCGATTCGCCGCTGGCGCGCGCGCTGCTGAAAAAGCGTGTGGACGATGAGTTCGAAGCGCAACTGCCGGCCGGAAAGCACACCTTTGTGGTGGTGTCGGTGAATTACGGCAGTCAGTGAGCAAGTGACGCAGGCGGCTGAGCTGTAGAGGCGCCTTTGCGCGATGGTGTTATCGGCAAGAAGCATCGCGCGCTGACGCGAACGCCACCCTGCTGGGCGATGCGCTCGGCGCGGAGCCACAAGCAGGCAGCTGATGCGATCGGCTGCGCTATAGGCGCACAGCGTGGGCGGTTGGCTTGATCGGTAACAGCCCTGTCGCGCTCTGGCGCGCTCCTACGATAGGCCTGTGACGGCTTGGTGTCGCACGTTGCTGTTGCGCAACGTGCGCCGGCTCGCGGCCGGTTACACCATCTGCAGGTTCAACGCGCGCCCCTGCTGGGCAGCGCCGGTGGGCGGCAATGCGTCGCCGAACAAATCGTGTTCATCGCTGTCGGTGATTTCTACATCGATCAGGTCGCCGACCTTCAGCCCAAGCTCGCCGCCGTTCTGGATATGCACCAGGCCGTCGATCTCCGGCGCGTCCGCGCGCGAACGTGCCACGGCGATGTCGTCTTCGACCAGATCGACCAGGCATTGCTGCACGCTGCCGATCTTGGCTTCCAGCCGCATGGCGGAAATCTCCGCCTGCTTGGCCATGAAGCGCGCCAGGCGCTCCTGCTTTACTTCTTCCGGCACCGGGTCGGGCAGTGCATTGGCACTGGCGCCGTCCACCGGCGAGTAGGCGAATGCACCGACACGGTCCAGCTGCGCCTGATCCAGAAACTCCAGCAGCGATTCGAACTCCGCCTCGGTCTCGCCGGGGAAGCCGACGATGAAGGTCGAGCGCACCGTGATCTCCGGGCACATCGCCTTCCAGCGCTGCACGCGCTCGAGGGTTTTTTCCACCGCACCGGGCCGCTTCATCAGCTTGAGGATGCGCGGGCTGGCGTGCTGGAACGGGATGTCCAGATACGGCAGCAGCTTGCCTTCGGCCATCAGCGGAATCACATCGTCCACGTGCGGATACGGATACACGTAATGCAGGCGCGTCCACACGCCCAGCTCCGACAAGCCTTCGCACAGCGCCTTCATGCGGGTCTGGTACATGCGGTCGCGCCACGGGCGCTCGGCGTACTTCAGGTCCACGCCATAGGCCGAGGTGTCCTGCGACACCACCAGTAGTTCCTTGACGCCGCCACGCACCAGCCGCTCGGCTTCGCGCAGCACCTCGTCCACCGGGCGCGAGGCCAGATCGCCACGCATCGAGGGAATGATGCAGAAGCTGCAACGGTGGTTGCAGCCTTCGGAAATCTTCAAATACGCGTAATGGCGCGGGGTCAGCTTGATGCCGTAGTCCGGCACCAGATCCACGAACGGGTCGTGGCGTGGCGGCAAGGCCGCATGTACCGCCTCCATCACACTCTGGTAGTCCTGCGGGCCGGACACCGCCAGCACCTGCGGGTAGGCCGCGCGGATCTGCTCGGGGCGCTTGCCCAGGCAGCCGGTGACGATCACCTTGCCGTTGGCGTTCATCGCCTCGCCGATCGCATCCAGCGATTCGGTCACCGCCGAATCGATGAAGCCGCAGGTATTGACCACCACCACGTCGGCCGCGTCGTAGCTGGGCACGATGTCGTAGCCCTCCACGCGCAGCTGGGTGAGGATGCGTTCGGAATCGACGAGCGCCTTCGGGCAGCCAAGGCTGACGAAGCCGACTTTGGGGTTCAGCTGGGACATGGAAGCAGGAGCCTGGGAAGTGGAGCGGCCTGGGGCCTGGGCAAGGCCAATTATAGCGGCGTGCGGGCAACGCTCTGAACCGCAAAGACGCGCCAGCCCGGCCGGCTTTGCGAAACCCTCACTTTTCACCATGCCGGTCCGGTCGATAATGCGCGCCTCCCTCGCTGCACATCAGGAATTCCCATGGGTCACTGGACTACGCTCGACACCCCCGACGGCCAGGTTGCCGCCTGGCACGCCACCCCCGCCTCCAGCCCGCGCGGCGGCCTGGTGGTGATCCAGGAAATCTTCGGCGTCAACGAACATATCCGCGCGGTCGCCGACGACTACGCCGCACGCGGCTATGAAGTGCTGGCGCCGGCCTTCTTCGATCTGGAAGAAAAGGACGTGCAACTGCCGTACGACCAGCCCAGTGTGCAACGCGGCCTGGCCCTGGCCAACGCGGTGGGCCTGGAACGCGCAGTGGAGGTGGTCAAATCCGCCGCCACCCTGCTGACCCGCGCCGGCAAGGTGGGCACGGTGGGGTATTGCTGGGGCGGCTCGGTGGCGCTGCTGTCGGCCATCCGCCTGGGCCTGCCGTCGGTGAGCTATTACGGCGGCCGCAACACCCAGCTGCTGGACGAAACGCCCAGAGCGCCGGTGATGTTCCACTTCGGCGAACAGGACGCCAGCATCCCGCCGGAAGCGATCCAGACGCACCGCGAAAAACTGCCGCAGATGGAAACCTTCGTGTATCCCACCGGCCACGCCTTCAATCGCAGCATCGACCCCAACCACTACGACGCCGACAGCGCCAAGCGTGCGCTCGAACGCACCCTGGGTTTCTTCGAGGCGCATCTGGGATGAGCGCACCGGCATCGAGCGCCCCTGCGGCAAGCGACTTCGAGCTGGATGCGCGGCTGGCCGCCGACAGCGTGTTCGTCGCCGACGGGCCGCTGTCGCAGGTGCGCTTGATGGACGACACCCGCTTCCCCTGGCTGGTGCTGGTGCCGCGGGTGGCCGACGTCAGCGAGTGGATCGATCTGGATGGCGGCCAGCAGCGCCTGTTGCTGGCCGAGATCAACCAGCTCTCGCAGTTGCTGCGAGTGGAACCTGCCGTGACCAAGCTCAACATCGGGGCGCTGGGCAATATCGTGCGGCAGCTGCACGTGCACCTGGTCGGCCGTCATCCCGGCGATGCGGCCTGGCCGGGGCCGGTCTGGGGCAGCGGCCACGCACAGCGGTTTGCCGCCGACGCCTTACAGGAGCGTGTCGCGGCATGGGCGCAGCGGCTACGATAGGCGCCCGTTCGCCAAGCTGCCCTCTCGCATGAAATCCAATGTCGTCGCCGCGCTGATCCTGATCCTTGTGGGCCTGCTGTTTCTGGCCAACAACCTGGGCTGGACCAATCTCAGTCTGGGCAAGCTGATCGCCACCTGGTGGCCGGCCGCGCTGGTGGCCTGCGGCATCGGCATGTTGTTCGGGCGTGGCAAGTAGGTGGGGCTGGGATTGGGGAGTCGGGATTGGGGAGTCGTCACAGCGGTGTCTCGGCGCTGCTAGCTCGCGTAGCAGTTCAGCCGCAATGCCCCCTTCTCCCCTCGGGAGAAGGTGCCCCGAAGGGGCGGATGAGGGTACGTGCGAAGCCTAGTGCATTCGATGAAGCGTTCTGATCCAGCACCATTTTCTGATCCAACACCATTTTCCGATGTTGCAGCGACCATGACCATCGCGTCCGTCGTCGGTACCGCGTGCGCCCTGATGCCAACTCACGATCAATGCGCACCCGGCAGCAGCGCGACATGACGACTGTCACCCGCAACTGTTGACTTCCGGCACCTGATTGGCGGGGCCATCGCGCGCAGCATGGCCTCACACCCAACGAGGACGCCGCCATGCATTACCGACTGACTTCCGGCCTGTTTTTGATCGTCATGGGCGGGATGTTCCTGCTCAACAATCTTGGCCTGAGCCGCATCGACCTGGGCGACGTGATTGCGGCGTGGTGGCCGTTGATGATTATCTGGGCCGGCGTCCACCAGCTGATGCGTCGCCGCAAACCGGTGCTGGCAACCGACTGAGCTGCGGGCCAGGAGCGCTGGCGATAGCGACCTCGCACGCTATGTGCCACGCAGGCACACGACGCATCCCGTGCACCGCACACCCTTGATATGGCATCAGCGCGTCACGGCCCTGCTGCCGCCGGCTGCCGACGCGCTTACGTCGACACCCATGCAGCGCATCACGTGCGCGGCAAGGTCACGCCGGTCTGGCCCTGGTACTTGCCACCGCGGTCCTTGTACGAGGTTTCGCACACTTCGTCGGACTGGAAAAACAGCATCTGCGCCACGCCTTCGTTGGCATAGATGCGCGCCGGCAGCGGCGTGGTGTTGCTGAATTCCAGGGTCACGTGGCCTTCCCACTCCGGCTCCAGCGGGGTGACGTTGACGATGATGCCGCAGCGCGCGTAGGTGCTCTTGCCCAGGCACACCACCAACGTATCGCGCGGGATGCGGAAGTATTCCACCGTACGTGCCAGCGCAAAACTGTTCGGCGGGATGATGCAGACATCCGATTCGACATCGACAAAGCTGCCTGGGTCGAAATGCTTGGGGTCGACAATGGTCGAGTTGATGTTGGTAAAAATCTTGAACTCGCGCGAGCAACGCACGTCGTAGCCGTAGCTGGAAGTGCCGAAGCTGACGATGCGCTGGCCTGCGGCGTCGTGCTTGATCTGGCCGGGCTCGAACGGCTCGATCATCGCGTGCTGCTCGGCCATGCGCTTGATCCAGCGGTCGCTCTTGATGCTCATGCGGTGTTCCTTGAAGACGGTAGGCGGCAGGCCGGTCGGCCCGCGCGAAAGACGGCAAAGTCTAGCAGCGGCCGGCACCGGAGGCCGGCCGGCGGATTACAGCAGCGAGGCGGAAATCGGAATACTGGCGCGCGGACGCTTGCCCAACTCTTCCGATAGCCGCCTGGCTGCCGCCAGGTAGGCCTGCGCGGCAGCAGAGTCCGGCGCGGCGATCACGATCGGCTGGCCCGCATCGCCCTGCTCGCGGATGGCGATCGCCAACGGCAGGGACCCCAGCAACGGCACGCCGTACTGCGCGGCCATGCGCTCGCCGCCGCCTTCGCCGAACAGATGCTCGCGATGGCCGCAGTTGCTGCAGGTATGCACCGCCATGTTCTCGATGATGCCCAACACCGGCACCTCGACCTTTTCGAACATCTTCAGCGCCTTGCGCGCATCCAGCGTGGCGATGTCCTGCGGCGTGGTCACGATCACCGCGCCGGCCACCGGAATCTTCTGCGACAGGGTCAGCTGGATATCGCCGGTGCCGGGCGGCAGATCGATCAGCAAGTAATCCAGGTCGTCCCACAGCGTGTCGTTGAACAGCTGGGTCAGCGCCGAGGTGGCCATCGGCCCGCGCCAGATCATCGGCGTGTCCTGATCGACCAGCAGGCCGATCGACATCGCCTCGATCCCGAATGCGCGCAATGGCTCGATCGACTTGTTGTCCGGGCTGTCGGGTTTGCCGCTCAACCCCAGCATTGCCGGCACGCTCGGCCCGTAGATGTCGGCGTCCAGCACGCCGACGCGCGCGCCCTGCTGCCGCAGCGCCAACGCCAGATTCACTGCAGTGGTGGACTTGCCCACCCCGCCCTTGCCCGACCCCACCGCAATGACATTGCGGATGCGTGGATGCGGAGCAAGCGCGCCCTGCACCGCGTGCGCGGCGATCCTGCGTTCGCCGCTCATGCCTGGCTGCCTGCTGCGTCGCCGGTCACTGCGCGCGCATTGTTATCCAACATCATTGCCATTACCTGTCCCGTTTCGTCGTGTGCGGTCGCGAGGACCAACGCCCAGCGCGCGCCGCGAATGGCGCTCAGTTTACCGGCTCGTGCCGGTTGCCCCCGATATCGCCCTCGCTCCGAAGCACGCGACGGCGCCAGGGGCACGCGTGCCAATCCTCGACATATTTCACAATTGTGGACACATGGTGAAGGACTTGTTACGTTCGGGGATCAATTCAGCCCGCGCTCAGTGAGCACGGCTGTTGGACTCATCCCAGCAAGGAATCCGCACGTTCATGTCGAGTCGTCTCCCGCAACGTAACCACCGTCATCGTTTGAGCGCCGCCCTGTTGGTCGCGCTGGTCGCCCCCGCCGGCCACGTCGCTGCGCAATCCGAAAATGGCGTGGCTCCCGGCACCACCGATCTGGACAAGGTGACCGTCACCGGCTCGCGCATTGCGCGTACCGGCTTCGTCACGCCGTCGCCGGTCACCGCGATCACCGCCGAAGAGATCCGCGCCACCGGCGCGACCACCATCAGCGACCTGATGGCGCGCATGCCAGCCCTGGCACCGAGCTACACGCTGGGCAACTCCACCCGCTTCATCGGCACCGCCGGCCTGGGTCTGCTCGACCTGCGCGGGATGGGCACCGACCGCACGCTGGTGCTGGTCAACGGTCGCCGCCATGTGGGCTCCAGCCCCGGCTCGACCGCGGTGGACGTCAACACGATTCCGGTGGAATGGGTCGAACGCGTGGAGGTCATCACCGGCGGCGCGTCGGCGGTGTATGGCGCCGATGCGGTGGCCGGCGTGGTCAACTTCATCCTCAAGAAGAACTTCACTGGCTTCGAGACCCGGGCGCAAACCGGCCTGGCTGATGAGGGCAACTACAACCGCTCGTTCGCCAGCTTTTCTGCCGGCACCGACTTTGCCGAAGGCCGCGGCAACATTGCGATCTCGGGCGAGTACAGCAAGCAGGATCGCTTCGGTCGCGGCAACCGCGCCATTGGCCGCGAGTATCTGGTCAGCGTGCAGAACCCGAGCTTCGATCCGACCCGCCCACCGAGCGAAAGCAACCCGCAGACCGTGCTCAGCGGCCCGGGCGGCAACCACAGCACCTCTTACGGCGGCACCTTCAACCTGGGCACGTTCGATTTCCGCAATCCGGCCACCTACGGCAACCGCTATCTGTTCGGTGAAGATGGCAGCTTCCGCCGCAACCGCTATAACGGCACGGTGGTCAGCAACACCTCGTGCGTGGATTGCGATTTTGTCGATCTCAATGCGGTTGCCGACCTGCAGCCGGGCTTCGATCGCAAGAGCGTCAACACGATGGTGAACTTCGAACTGAGCGAAAACCATCGCCTGTTCTTCGAAGGCAAGTACAGCGAGACCGATTCGGAATTCTTCGGCCAGCCCGCATTCGATAGCTCGCTGCGCGTGCGCCGGCAGAACCCGTATGTCAGCCCGCAGCTCGGCGCGCTGATGGATTCGCGCGGCGCCACCCAGATCCTGATGAACCGTTTCAACGTCGATGCCGGCCGTCGCGGCGAAAACATCGAGCGCAAAACCTACCGCGCCGTGCTCGGTGCCGAAGGCAACTTCACCGACAACTGGACCTACGACGTGTCTGCCAACTATGGCAAGACCACGGTGGACCGCCTCAACCTCAACAACCGCATCAACGAGCGCTGGCAGGCCGGCATCGATGCTGCGCGCGATGCCAGCGGCAATATCGTCTGCCGCACCACGCTGGACCCGAACGCGATCAACCCCAACACCAATCGCGTGTATTCGGCACTGGCGCGCGAAGGCTGCGTGCCTTTCAGCGTCTTCGGCAATGGCGCGGTCACGCCGGAAGCTGCCGCCTGGTTCAACACCACCGCGCGCGCGCAGGCCAAGATCCAGCAGACCGTGTTCAGTGCGTCGGTGGCCAACAGCAACCTGCTGTCGCTGCCGGCCGGCGACATCGGCATTGCCGGCGGCGTGGAATACCGCAAGGAACAAAGCGAGGAAATCACCGATCCGTTGGCAGCCTCGGGCGTGACCTTCCTCAACGCCATCCCCAACAGCGGCGGCGAGTACACCGTCAAGGAAATCTTCGTCGAAAGCACCATTCCGTTACTGGCCGGCCTGCCGGGCGTAGATCGGTTGGCGCTGGATGTGGCCGGGCGCTATTCGGACTACGACAGCATCGGCTCGACCAAGACCTGGAACATCGGTCTGGACTGGACCATCATCCCGTCGCTGCGGTTGCGCGGCACGCTGGCGCAGGCGGTGCGTGCGCCCAGCATCGGCGAGCTGTACGACTCGCAGAGCGAGAACTTCGCCACCATCAACGACCCCTGCAACTACCTGCCGACCAATTCCAATCGCCCTGGTACCGCAGGCGATGTGGGATTGCGCCAGTCCAACTGCAGCGCGTTGGGCGTGCCGGTCGGCTGGATCGACACCTTTACCTCGACCCGTCCCGGTGTCAGCGGCGGCAATCCGGAGTTGAAGCCGGAGCGCGCGCGCAGCCTGTCGTACGGACTGGTGTGGCAGCCGGAGTTCTTCGAAGGCTTCGGCATGTCGATCGACTACTGGCGCATCGATCTGCGCGATGCCATCGGTACGGTGACGGCCGAGACCAATGCCACGCGTTGCGTGGACAACCCGGGCGGCGTCAACAACAGCTTTTGCGGCTTCGTACAGCGCGCCCCGCTGGGCGGCTTTACCGACCCACAGGGACGCATCTACCCCGAGCACAGCATCATCGGTTGGCAGGCCTTGAACGAAAACCTGGCCCGCTCGCGCCGCGTCGGCGTGGATCTGGAAATGGATTACCGCTTCCAGATCGGCGAAGGCAACACAGTGCTGCGGCTGGTCGGCACCCGGCTGATCCAGTCGCGCGAATGGGTCTTTCAGGATTTCCCGCAGGAATACGACGAGTACGTGACCTACGTGACCGACCCGCGCTGGCGCGCGCAGTTCCAGACCAAGTACAACTGGAACGAATGGCGCGCCTCGTGGGACATGAACTATGTGGACGGCAACCTGCGTGTGACCCCGGAGAGCTATAACAGCAACCCGGGTTCGGCCAGCCCGATCAAGAACGGCTCGTACACGTATCACAACTTCCAGTTCGGCTATCAATTCCCCGGCTCGAAGATCGACGTCTACCTCGGCATCGACAATGCCTTCGACAAGGATCCGCCGCGCAACTACTTCGGCTCGGATTTCAACTCGGCGTTGTACGACAACGTCGGCCGGTTCTTCTACCTGGGGACGACGGTGCGGTTTTGACCGGAAGTGACATGTAGGAAAAAGCCCCGCTTGTCGGGGCTTTTTTTTTTGGCGGCGACGTGGCGAGCTGGAGCGCGACGTGTCTCCCAAGGGACCGATTCCCGCGATGTGGTCGCGCTTGCTTCGCGCCGCCTAGCTTATCTGTATCGAATGTAACTACCGAAACCCGCTTGTTGTTGAGGTTGTTTCTTTGCATGTGTCGCACGGCTTGAATGTGTGCCGAATTCCTCACTTCGGATGCGGATCCCGCCTATTTCATTAATAAATCGTTTCAACTGCTTGCGCTGCAAAGCAGACATTCATTACGTTCGGGTTAAGGCCATCTGACTTCCCGATGACCGTCACCTTATCCGTACTCCAGTTGAAAGGTCAGGAATGAGCAATCAGTTTCGTCGCCAAGTCCTCAAGCGCACCGCTCTCGCCGTCGTGCTCGGTGCTTGCCTAACCAACGGCGCGGTCTACGCGCAGAGCACCACCGGCAGCATCTACGGCAGCGCTCCCTCCGAAGCCGGCAGCACGATCGTCGTGCAGAGCGACACCGGCCTGAGCCGCACCATCACCATCGACGCAAACAGCCGCTACAACCTCGGCTCGCTGCCGGTTGGCGCCTACACCGTCACCCTGAAGCGCGGCGACCAGGTCGTCGATACCCGCAAGAATGTGCAGCTGCGCGTCGGCTCGGGCACCGAAGTGTCGTTTGCAGGCGCCAGCGCCGCAGGCAACGCCGATGCGACCACGCTTGGCGCGATCACGGTCACTGCCGCCAACGCACCGAAGATCGATGTCAGTTCGACCAGTTCGCGTTCGGTGATCACCTCCGAGCAGCTGGCCACTCTGCCGCTGGGACGCAGTGCAGAAGCGATTGCGTTGTTGGCGCCGGGTGCGGTCTCCGGTAGTGGGGCTTTTAGCAATGGCTCGCGCTCGGTCGTTTCTTTTGGTGGCTCGGGCGTGACGGAAAATGCCTATTACATCAACGGCTTCAACGTCAGCAATCCGCTGAGCAATCTCGGTGGCGTCAGCCTGCCATACGGGGCAATCGACCAGCAGGAAACATACACCGGTGGCTATAGCGCCAAATACGGCCGCTCTACCGGCGGCGTAATTAATCAGCTGGGCAAGCGCGGCACCAACGAATGGCACTTTGGCGTGCAGGCCATCTGGGAACCGGATTCGCTGGCCAGTTCGCCTGGAGACGTTTGGTTTCCGAACAAGACGCTGCCAGCAAACTACAAATACACCAACGCTGACCAACCCGGCACACTGTTCCGCCGTTCAAAAAACGACACTCAGACCCGTACCGTCTATAGCGCCTACGCAGGCGGCCCGCTGATCGAAGACAGATTGTTTATTTTTGTCGCGGGCGAGACGGAAAAAACAGAAGGCGTGTCCACCAACTCGGTTACTTCCAGCATCCAGGGACGCAACAATTACGACTACAACACGCCAAAGTTCTATGGCAAGTTGGACTGGAATATCAACGACAGCAATATCCTCGAATACACGCGAGTTCAGAATACCGATCGACGCGCAGGGTATTACACAGCCTTCGACTACGACGGCCTGGTTGGCGGCGGAGCAACTGGCACCTTCCCCGACACCAACAAGATCAAAGACACCTACGACATCTTCAAGTACACCGGTTATTTGACCGATGATTTGACCCTGAATGCAACGTGGGGCCGCAGCAAGCAGCACAACCAGCAGTTCAATCCGTTCATCTCGGACTTGCCGTTCCTGGGTAGCGTGACCAATCAAGACCCTGCACTCAATGGCGGCACGCCGATCCGCAACGACCAGGCAACCAACCGCGCCAAAGCAGACGACCCGGTCAACAAGACCCGTAGCCTGCGTTTGGAACTCGAATACCGCATCGGCAACCATGACCTGACCGCAGGCGTGGACAACATGTACTTCAATGCCTATGACGAGGGCGTACGTACGACCGGTCCTGGCTATCAATGGATCTATGGCAAGCAATCCAACCCGAATGTGCCGATCAACTCCGCATTGGGTGTTGGCCCCTCCGGTGGGCAAGGCTATTACGCACAACGTCGCATCTTCACAACTACCACCAGCATGGCGGTCGAACAGAAAGCGTATTACCTGGAAGATCGTTGGCAGGTCAACGACAACTGGCTGGTGACGCTTGGTATCCGCAACGACCAATTCACCAACTACAACAGCGACCACGTGCCCTACGTAGATAGTGGCGATCAGTGGGCTCCGCGTCTTGGCGCTAGTTGGGACGTATTCGGCGACTCTTCGTTGAAGATCTTCGCTAACTTGGGTCGCTATTACCTTGCACTGCCCAATAGCGTGGCAGTGCGCGGTGCATCGGCATCCACCTACACCGACGAATACTTCACATATACCGGCATTGATGCAAACGGCGAACCAATCCTTGGCACTGCACTTGGCCCTGGCCCGGTTTCCAGCAATGGCGAATACGGCCTGGCCCCTGATCCAAATGCTTTTGCGCCGACCGATTTGAAATCACAGTATCAAGATGAGCTGATTCTTGGCTTTGAAAAGACGCTGGGCGACAGTTGGAATACCGGCGCAAAAGTCACCTATCGTAAATTGCAGACCGCTATCGACGATGTTTGCGATACCGGCCGCATTGCAACCAAGCTGACAGCTGCTGGCATCGATTCGGATACGGTGTCCATCCCAGGCTGCGTGATGTTCAACCCTGGCGAGACCAACACCTATAACTTGGCTAATGTCGATGGCTCGGGCTACACATCTGTCGGCATGTCCCAATCCGACTGGGGCTTCACAGACAAAGCGAAACGCAGCTATGTTGCCGTGGACCTATTCCTTGAACATCCATTCGATGAGAAGTGGTATGGCCGTGTCGATTACACATGGTCGCACAGCTACGGCAACACCGAAGGTCAGGTGAAATCCGACATCGGCCAGTCCGACGTCTCAAAAACGCAGGACTGGGATTCGGCTGAATTGATGTACTACGCGGGCGGCAGCCTGGCGAATGACCGCCGTCATCAGCTGAAAGCTTTCGGCGCCTACCAGATCACACCCGAATGGATGGCGTCGGCCACGCTGCGGGTGTTGTCAGGCACCCCGAAATCCTGCCTGGGTTACTTCGGAACCGACGCCAGCGACCCGATTGGATACGGTTCGGGTTATCACTATTGCGGCGGATCGCCGTCTCGACCTGGTGACGCGGGGCGCACCCCGTGGATCAAAAATCTCGATCTCGGCGTGACCTATCGCCCATCCTTTGCAGAT
This sequence comes from Xanthomonas sp. WHRI 10204, assembly GCF_040202875.1. Taxonomy (NCBI): domain Bacteria; kingdom Pseudomonadati; phylum Pseudomonadota; class Gammaproteobacteria; order Lysobacterales; family Lysobacteraceae; genus Xanthomonas; species Xanthomonas sp. WHRI 10204. The sequence goes on along the minus strand of NZ_JBEGDW010000001.1, from coordinate 1,357,964 downwards.
CACAAACTTGCGTTGGGTCTGCAGGTCTTCAACGTTATCAACGATCGCTCGGTGACGCGTATCGATAGTACCTACGAAGACGACAGCTTTACGGTTTCCAACACCTATGGAATTGGTACACAGCCGTATTTCTATAACACTCCGCGCTATGTGCGCCTGTCCGCATCCTACGATTTCTGATCGCAGGCACCGGAAGCGTCGTCATGACGCTTCCGGTGATGTAATGCTTTGCTCCAAAGCCCTGGTTTTCAGGGCTTTTTTTTGCGTCCGCTGGTCTGCGCCATAGGTCTTACCTACCCAAAATCACCCGCGCAGCATTATGTCCAGGCGCCCCTGTTACCCCGCCACCAGGGTGTGTTCCCGCGCCGCAGAGATATAAACCCGGAACCGCACCGCGATAGGCACCCTGCCCCAGCATCGGGCGTGCGCTGAACAGTTGGTTGAGGCTGAGCGCGCCGTGGAAGATGTCGCCGTCAATCAGCCCAAAGATACGTTCTAGATCCAGTGGACTCAGCACCTGGCGGCCCAGGATCGATGCGGTAAATCCCGGTGCGTAGCGCTCCACGGTGGCGATCATCAGATCGGCGACTTCGTCACGATGGTCGTCCCAGTGGCGGCCATCTGGCAGTGTGGGTGCAACGTGCTGACAGAACAGGCTGGCCACATGCTGGCCAGGCGGTGCCAGCGAGTCGTCCAGCGTGCTGGGTATCAGCAATTCGACCACCGGTTCGCGCGACCATCCCAAGGCGCGTGCGTCCTGCCAGGCGCGGTCCATGTAGTCCAGACTCGGCGCCAGGATGATACCGGCAGTGAGATGGTCGCCGGCGCCGGGCAACGCAGTGAAATCGGGAAGACGCGACAGTGCAACATTCATGCGGAACGTGCCGGATCCGCAGCGGTAATGGACGATGCGTTCGCGCGTGGCCTCTGGTACGTCCTCGGCTCGCATCAAACGCTGGTAGAGCAACTTCGGGTTGACGTTCGCAACCACGGCACGCGCGCGCAGCGTTTCGCCATCGACCGTCATCACGCCCACCGCATGCCCCTGCTCCACCAACACTTGATCTACCGCACAGCCGGTGCGAATCTGCGCGCCGTATTCGCGCGCACTGGCGGCCATCGCCTGGGTGATGGCGCCCATGCCGCCGATCGCGTGGCCCCAGGCGCCTTTGACGCCATTGCTTTGCCCGAACACGTGATGCAACAACACGTACGCCGTGCCTGGTGTGTACGGGCTGGCGTAATTGCCGACGATGCCGTCGAAGCCGAATAACGTCTTGATCGGTGCGCTTTCGAACCAGCGATCCAGATACTCGGCGGCCGAAATGGTGAACAGGTCGAGCAGGTCTTGTCGCAACGCAAGCGTTAAGTCCTGCAGCTGCAGACCCACTTTGCCCGCGCGCCACAGCTGCGGCAACGCCTGCAACCATCCGCCCTCGGTCACATTCGGCGGCGCCTGCAATGCCAATGCGCGCAACACGTCGGCCAATCGCTCCAGGTGCGCTTCGTACGCTGGCAGTGCAGCTGCATCGCGCACGGAGAACTTGGCGATTTCTTCAGCGGTGCGCCCCGCGCCAGCCAGCAGATACTCGCCATTGGGCTGCGGCAAAAAATTATTGATGCGGCGCGCAACCACGCGCAACCCATGCCGTTCCAACGCGAGATCGGCGATGACCTTGGGCTGCAACAACGACACGGTGTAGGACGCGACCGAGTTGCGGAACCCCGGGTGGAACTCTTCGGTAACAGCTGCGCCGCCAACGACATCGCGCGCTTCCAGTACCCGCACGCGTTTGCCGGCCCGGGCCAGATACGCAGCGCATACCAGGCCATTATGGCCGGCGCCGATGATCAAAGCGTCCAACGGTTGGGAAGCGGTAGGCATGCAGCCGTATATATCACCGCTTGCGCAGCCGGACCATTCGAGCAATAGCGGCCGCCTCGATCGCGATGCGCTGTCCGACGCGATGCGCTGCCCGCTCACCTACCTAGACATCGACGACCAGGCCAAGCGACCACGAGTGTGGTCCGGAGCCGCGGCGCGTGGAACGCGCCAGCACCGGACTGCCGCTAGGTGCAGTCCCATGCGCGCGCAGCGGCACGCAAGCGCACCCCGAACCCGCGTTTCTACACACCCCGCATCCATGACCTTCGACACCATGCCTGTCGGCTGGCGAGGCGTAGAGTGCCGGCCACAGCCCCGTGACGGGGCTTCCCAATCGACTGTCGCTCCTGGAGCCTTTGTGATTCGAACACCTCATCTATTGACGCTGACCCTGGCCGTAGCGGCCGCGCTGAGCGGTTGCAAGAAGTCCGACGACGCCGCGCCTGCGGCTCCGGCTGGCGATACTGCAGCGGCCGCGCCCGCCGCGCCCAAGACGCTGACCCTGGACCAGAGCAAGCTGCCGGCGGTGAACCAATTCACCGCGGCCGATCTGGATGCCAATGGCAACGCCTGTACCGATCTGAACGCCTACGCAAACGCCAAGTTTCTGGCCGCAAATCCGGTGCCGGGCGACCGCACCAGCTGGGGCGCGTTCGAAATGCTCGACGAGCGCTCCAATGCGATCCAGCAGCAGCTGGCCGAACAGGCCGCAGCCGACACCGGCGCCACCGGTGTGGAAAAGATCGTCGGCGACCTGTGGTCGACCGGTATGGACGAAGCCAAGATCAACGCCCAGGGCATCGAGCCGCTGAAACCGCAGCTTGGCGCCATCGACGCCATCAGCGACCAGGCCAAGCTGGTCGACTATCTGCGCAGCAGCGCCGCCAAGGGCGACAACGCGCTCTTCAGCTTCGGCGCCGAAGCCGATTTCAAGAAGTCCAGCCAGAACATCGCCTACGCCATGCAGGGCGGCCTGGGCCTGCCGGACCCGGAGTACTACACCAGCGCCGGCAACAAGGCCAAGCTGGAGGCATACCAGGCGCACATCGCCAAGGTGCTGGAGCTGTCCGGCATCGCGGCAGCCGATGCCACCGCGCAGGCCAAGCAGGTGGTCGCGTTCGAAACCCGCCTGGCCAAGGTCTCCAAGACCAGCACGCAGATGTCGCGCGACGCCTCGCTGGCCTATAACCCGATCTCCCCGGCCGATGCCGACAAGCTGACGCCGAATTGGTCGTGGACCGAGTTCTTCAAGTCGCAGGGCGTGACCACGCCGGAGATGTTCTCGCTGGCGATCCCGGCCTTCCATCAGGAAGTGAGCAAGATGATCGCCGACACCGACCCGGCGATCTGGCGCGCTTACTTGCGCTTCCACACCGTCGATAGCGCGTCGCCGTTCCTGAGCCAGCCGTTCGTCGATGAGAACTTCGCGTTCTACAACAAGACCCTGCGCGGTCAGAAGGAAATCAAGCCGCGCTGGAAGCGCGTGCTGGCCACCATCAACGGCCAGGCCGGCGAAACGCTGGGCCAGATGTACGTCAAGGTCGCCTTTCCGGCCGATTCCAAGGCCAAGATGGAAACCCTGGTGACCAACCTGCGCACCGCATTGAAGGCGCGCATCGAGAAGCTGGACTGGATGAGTCCGGAGACCAAGGCCAAGGCGATCGCCAAGTGGGAAAGCTTCACGCCCAAGATCGGCTTCCCGGACAAGTGGCGCGAGTGGAACGGCCTTGCCACCAGTCGCGATAGCTACCTGGGCAACGTGCTGGCCGCGCAGGAATTCAACTACAAGTGGAACCTTTCCAAGGTCGGCAAGCCGGTGGACAAGACCGAATGGGGCATGAGCCCGCAGACGGTCAACGCTTATTACAACCCGCTGCAGAACGAGATCGTGTTCCCGGCCGCCATCCTGCAGCCGCCGTTCTTCGACCCGAATGCGCCGGAGGAAATGAACTACGGTGGTATCGGCGCGGTGATCGGGCATGAAATGACGCACGGTTACGACGACCAGGGCAGCCGCTTCGGTGCCGATGGCAACTTCATCCCCGATCCGGGTTGGTGGACGCAAAAGGATCTGGATGCGTTCAAGGGCCGTACCAGCAAGCTCATCGCGCAGTTCGACGGCTACCGCACGCCGGCTGGCGACAAGGTCAAGGGCGAGCTGACCCTGGGCGAAAACATCGCCGACCTGGGCGGCCTCAACACCGCTTACGACGCTATGAAGACCGCTACTGCCGGCAAGGACGACCCCAAGACCGACGGCATCACCCGCGACCAGCGCTTCTTCCTCAACTGGGCCACGGTGTGGCGTCGCAACTTCACCCCGGAAGAACTGGTAGTGCGGTTGAAGACCGACCCGCACGCGCCGGCCAACTTCCGCGCCATCGGTGCACCGTCGAACATGCCGGCATTTGCCGCCGCGTTCTCGTGCAAGGCAGGCGATGCGATGGTGCGTCAGGGCGATCAGCAGGTCGTGATCTGGTAATTGCGCACGCGTGGTAAATCAGGCGGGCGGCGATCGAAAGATCGTCGCCCGTTTTTTTTGATTCTGTCGCTTTTTCTTTTGCCTGGTAGGTGAATCACGCCGGCCAGCCACATGCATTGCGACCGACAACAGCTCAACCAATCGCTTCAAGCATCCGACCGCCGCCCTCGCGGCACACTGCACGCGGTTGGACCTGCATCCATCACGGTATCGGCGCATAAGCCTCAACAAAGCTCAACGTGTACGCAGGCAGGGCCGCGCCCGCTTATGCTCGGCGTTCCTCGTTCCTTCCACGGCCGACGTTCATGCCATTGTTCAAGACTTCCACGCTCGCCGTTGCACTGGTTGTGGCCCTGGCAGGCTGCAAGCGCAACGCCGAAGACATCGGCACGCCGGCAAACACCGCGCCCCAGACATCTGCGGCTGTCCCTGCCGCCCCGGCAACGCCTGCGTTCGACATCAGCGAACTCGGCCCAGCAGCCAGCGCCTGTCAGAACCTTGACGAATTCGTCAACGGCAGCTGGGCAAGCACCAATCCAATTCCGCCCGATCACACCAGCTGGGGCGTGGACGAAATCCTGTCCGAAAAAAGCAAGGCCATTCAGCGCAACATTGTTGAAACTGCCGCCGCCCAGCCGGGCAAACATGCAACGTCGCTGGAGCAGAAAATCGGCACGCTCTATGCCGCCGGCATGGACGAAGCCGCCATCGAAGCAGCTGGCGCCCAGCCGATCCAGCCACAACTGGACGCCATTGCCGCATTGACGTCCGGCAAGGATGTCGCCGGTTACATCATCAGCCGTCATGGCGAAGGCGATGCGCAGGTGTTCGCATTCGGTGCAGGTGCGGACTTCCACAACGCCGCGATCCAAATCGCCTTTACGCAGGAAGGCGGTCTTGGCCTGCCGACCAAGGACTATTACACCGACGCAGAACACGCGCCCATCCGCGCGGCCTACCTTGCCTATATCGCCAAGTCGTTCGAGCTCACCGGCAGCACCGCCGATGCCGCCAAGACGCAGGCGAAGGATGTACTGGCACTTGAAACGCGCCTGGCCGCCGCATCGCTGGCACCGGTGGACGCACGCGAACCCAAGAACCAGTACCACCTGCTCAGCATCGCCGAGGCTGACAAGCTCACACCGCATTTTTCCTGGAAGGATTTCTTCGCCGCCCAGGGTGTGGACGCCGGCAGCGGATTCTCGCTGGCACAGCCGCGCTTTTTTGCTGCGTTCGACCACGAGCTGGCCAGCGCGCCCGTTGCGCAGTGGCAAGCCTACCTGCGCTTCCACGCCATCGATGGCGCCTCCCCGCGACTCAGCAAGGTCTTTGTCGACAACCAGTTTGCCTTCTATGACAAGACCCTGTCCGGGCAGCCGGAACAGCTGCCGCGCTGGAAGCAAGTCCTGCACGCGGTCAATGGCTCAATGGGCGAAGGCATGGGTCAACTCTACGTCGCCAAGGTGTTTACGCCCGAGGCCAAACAGCGCGCCGGCGAGCTGGTGGACAACGTCCGTGCCGCGCTCAAGACGCGCATCGAAAACGTCGACTGGATGAGCGCGGAGACCAAAGCCAAGGCCATCGCCAAGTGGAACACCTTCCTGCCCAAGATCGGTTACCCGGATACCTGGCGTGACTGGTCCGGGCTGGAGATCGTCCCCGGCGCGTATTACCGCAATCTGCAGGCAGCGGCCAAGTTCAACTATCGCTACGACATCGCGCAGATCGGTAAACCGACTGACCGCACACGTTGGCAGATGACCCCGCAGACGGTCAACGCGTACTACGACCCTGGCACCAATTCGATCAATTTCCCTGCGGGAATCCTGCAGCCACCGTATTTCGACGCCGCCGCAGACGATGCATTGAACTATGGCGGCATTGGCGCGGTGATCGGTCACGAGGCCAGCCATGGGTTCGACGACGAGGGCAGCCAGTTCGATGGTGCAGGCAACAACGTCAACTGGTGGACGGCCGAGGATCGACGCAAGTTCGAGCAGCGCAGCGCGCAGTTGGTCAAACAGTTCGATGCCTATACCCCACTGCCGAAACACCCGACACTGCACGTCAACGGCAAGCTCACCCTGGGCGAAAACATCGCCGACCTGGGCGGCACCAACGTGGCCTACGACGCGCTGCAGACCGCCCTGCATCAGCATCCCGAGCGGGCAAAGGCGATCGACGGCTACAGTCCCGAGCAACGTTTCTTTCTGGCTTTTGCGCGCAGCTGGCGTCAACGCGTGCGCGAGCAACAGCAGATGGTCGCCCTGGCCTCGGATCCGCACGCGCCAAGCATGCTGCGCGCCATCGCCTCTCCCGCCAACATGCCGCAATTCGCCACTGCCTTCGCCTGCAAGCCGGGCGATGCGATGGTGCGGCCCGACAAGGACCGCGTGGTGATCTGGTAAGCGCGGCTGCAAGCGCTCCGCTGCTGGACCCACTGCATAGGCCCGCTCACGCGGGCCTATCGCATTCGTTGCAAACGGCCGGTACCGATGACAGACGACAGCGCGTACGTGTCTGTGCAGCAAGCTGCCTTGATCACCCGGCACCTTGGGTTGGCCACTCTTGTTCTCGATGCCGCCATCGGCACGCTGACCTTCGCTCCTCGTTGGGTCGCCGTTTTCTTGCGGGTATCGGCCAGTGCCGCCAGGTACCGCCAGCCCTGCACTCCTCCCACCAGGCATCTGCAGCCGCTGCGTGAACCGCGGCTGCCAGCAAAGCCTCAACAAAGCTCACCGCATGCGCCCGCAAGGCCGTGCCCACTTACGCTGGGTGCTCTTTCACCCGACTGAGCTTCCATCTCACCGATCAAGACCTCCACGCTCGCTCTGGCACTGGTTGTGGCCTTGGCGGGCTGCAAGCGCGAAGCCGACGACAGCAGCAAGCCGGCGCAACCGGCTGCGCCGACGCGCGCATCGGCAACCGCCGCCACAACGAAACCCTCGTTCGACATCAGCGAGCTGGACACGGCAACAAGCGCTTGCCAGAACCTGGATACGTTCGTCAACGCCAAATGGGCCAAAGCCAATCCGATTCCAGACGACCGCTCCAGTTGGGGCATGTTCGACGCACTAACGGAAAAGAGCCTGATCACGCAGCGAGAGATCGTTGAAAGCGCCGCGAAGCAGGCAGACAAGCAAACCGACCCGCTTGCACGCAAACTTGGTCTGCTCTACGCCACGGGGATGGACGAAGCCGCCATCGAAGCGGCGGGAGACCAGCCGATCCGTCCGCAGCTGAAAGCCATTGAGGCGCTGAAATCCGCCAAGGATGTCGCCACCTACATCACCAGCCGCTATGCGGAGGGCGATGGCAATGTCTTCGAGTTCGGCGCGAGCGCGGACTTCCACAAGGCAGACCAGCAAATCGCCTTTGCCAGCGAAGGTGGCCTGGGCATGCCGACCAAGGACTACTACACTTCCGCCGAATACGCTCCCATCCGTGCAGCCTATCTGGCCTACATCGCCAAGTCGTTCGAACTCACCGGCAGCGATGCCGACGCGGCCAAGGCGCAAGCCAGGGACGTGATGGCACTGGAATCGCGACTGGCTGCCGCCTCGCTTACCCCAACCGATGCACGCCAACCCAAGAACCAATACCACTTCGTCAGCGTTGCCGAGGCGAACAAGCTCACCCCGCACTTTTCATGGAAAGACTTCTTCGCCGCGCAAGGCGTGGATGTCGGCGCAGGCTTCTCGCTATCGCAACCGCGCTTCTTCGCGACGTTCGACCAGCAATTGGCCAGTGCGCCGATCGCACAGTGGCAGGCCTACCTGCGCTTCCATACCATCGACGCGGCATCCAGACAGCTCAGCAAGGCATTCGTCGACAACAGCTTCGCCTTCTATGGCAAGGCCCTGTCCGGACAACTAGAGCAACGCCCACGTTGGAAACGCGTGCTGCGCGCAGTCGACGGCGCCATGGGCGAAGGCCTTGGCCAACTCTACGTCGCCAAAGTGTTCACGCCTGAAGCCAAGCAACGCGCGACCGAATTGGTCGACAACGTGCGTGCAGCGCTCAAGACGCGCATCGAAAACGTCGACTGGATGAGCAACGAAACCAAAACAAAGGCGCTTGCAAAGTGGGAAGCCTCCCTGCCCAAGATCGGCTATCCGGACACCTGGCGTGACTGGTCGGGGCTGGAGATCGTTCCCGGTGCCTACTACCGCAATCTTCAAGCCGCAGCCAAGTTCAATTATCACTACGATATCGCCCAGATCGGCAAACCCACCGATCGCAAGCGTTGGTCGATGCCTCCGCAGACGGTCAATGCGTACTACAGCCCAAGTACCAACACCATCAATTTCCCGGCCGGCATCCTGCAACCGCCGTTCTTCGATGCCAACGCCGACGACGCCCTGAACTACGGCGCCATCGGTGCGATCATCGGGCACGAAGCCACGCATGGATTCGACGATCAAGGCAGCCAGTTCGATGGCGCGGGCAACAACGTCAATTGGTGGACTGCGCAGGATCGCAAGGCATTTGAGCAACGTGCAGACGGCTTGGTGAAGCAGTTCGATGCCTATGTTCCCTTGCCCAGTCACCCCAACATGCATGTCAACGGCAGACTCACCCTGGGCGAAAATATCGCCGACCTGGGCGGTATCAACATTGCCTACGACGCGCTACAGACCGCACTGCGTCAGCATCCTGAGGGCGTTGCGACTATTGACGGGTACAGCCCCGAGCAGCGGTTTTTCCTGGGCTTTGCGCGTAACTGGCGTGGACTCACACGCGAGCAGCAACAGCTGGTCTACCTCGCAAGCGACCCCCACTCACCCGACAATCTGCGGGCCATCGCCGCACCTTCGAACATGCCGCAGTTCGCCACCGCGTTTGCGTGCAAACCTGGCGACGCAATGGTGCGGGCTGAGAAAGACCGCGTGGTGATCTGGTAGGCACTGCGCGAGTCACTACCTGCAAACGCTTCCAACACGATAGCTACACGCACAGGCCCGCACCCGCGGGCCTGTCGCATTCATGCAAACGGCCGGTACCGATGACGAACGGCTGCGGGCGCCCGCCTGTGCGAGGCGCAGCCTTGCTAAACTTCGCCGACTTTACTCTGGCCACCCTTCTTCTCGATGCCCACCATTCGCCCGCTTGCCCTCGCTCTTGGCTTCAGCCTGATCACGCTGCTGTCCGCCCCCGACGCCGACGCCGCTCGCAAGAAGAAGGCAGCCCCCAAGGCCCCGGCCGTGTCTGCGGCCTGCACCAATTTCTACGACTACGCCAACGCCAGCTGGCTCAAGGCCAACCCGGTGCCGCAGGCCGGCGCCGTGACCGCGCTGGGCCAGCTGTCCGAGCGTGCCCTGCAGCAGCAGCGCGAGCTGCTGGACGCGTCGATGAAGACGCCGCAGGGCAACGTGCAGAAGCTGCTGGGCGACTTCTGGGCCAGCGGCCTGGATGAGGCGGCGGTGGAGAAGGACGGCTCCAATCCGATCGCTCCCTTGCTGTCGCGCATCGACGCAATCAAGAAGGCCAAGGATGTGCCCGCTTCGATCGCCGCACTGCATCAGGTCGGCATCCCGGTCGGCTTCAACTTCGGTCCGGACGTGGACCTGAAGGCGCTCGACCGCCACATCGGCTACTTCATGCAAGGCGGCATGGGCCTGCCGGACCCGGCCTTCTACACCCGCACCGATGCCGACACCCAGGCGCTGATGGGCCGCTACCGCGCCTACGTCAAGCAGATCCTGGCGCTGACCGGCACCCCGGCCGACAAGCTCGACGCCGATGCCGCCTCCGTGCTGCAGATCGAAACCGCTTTGGCGCGTAGCGCGCAGTCGGTGCAGGGCATCAACAACCCGTTCAACAACTACGCGCCGATCGCCACCAAGGAGCTGACCAAGCAGTACAAGAACCTGCGCCTGGCCGACTTCCTGGAAGCGCAGGGCGTCAAGGACGACCTGGTGTCGATGGCCGACCCGGCGATGTTCAAGCAGCTCGACAGCATGATCGTCAGCATCAAGCCGGAGCAGTGGAAGGCCTACCTGCGCTGGCGCGTGGGCGATGCGATGGCGCCGTACCTGTCCAAGAGCTTCCACGACGCCGAGTACCAGTTCCGCGGCCGTCTGCTGCGCGGTGATGCGATGCCGCCGCAGCGCTGGCAGCAGGTGCTGGACGCCATCAACGTGGCCGCCGGCCCGATGCTGGGTCGCGAATACGTCGCGCGCTACCTGAGCAGCGACACCCGCCGCCAGGCCGAGGCCATCGCCGACCAGGTGCGCGATGCACAGCTGGCCGCGCTGGAGCGTACCGGCTGGGGCAATGGCGAAGCCGTCGCCGAAGCCAAGGCCAAGCTGGCCGCGATGAAGATCGAAGTCGGCGCGCCGCGACGCGATCTGGACTACACCGTGCAACCGATGGGCCGCGGCAGCTTCGGCGGCAACATGCTGATCGCCTCGACCTGGCGTCACCGCGAGGAAATGAAGCGCATCGGCAAGGGCAACGCAGACCGTCGCTGGGACGTGCTGCCGCAGCAGCCGGCAGTGGCCTACGACATCGCGCAAAACCGCCTGATCGTCACCGCTGCGGTGTTGCAGGCACCGGTGCTGACCACCGGCGGCACACCGGCGGCCCAGTACGGCGCCTACGGTGCACTGGTCGCGCACGAACTCACCCGCGCGATCGATGCCAAGGGCTCGCTGGTCGACGCCAAGGGCGAGCTGCGCAGCTGGTGGACACCTGCCGAAAAGAGCAGCTGGACCGAGCTGACCGGCAAGGTGGCCAACCAGTTCGCCGCCTACCCGTACCCGGGCGTGCCCAACGTCAAGGTCAACGGCACGCAGACCGCCGAAGAGAACCTGGCCGATCTGGCCGGCGTCGAACTGGCCTGGCAGGCCTTCAGCAAGGCGCAACCGGCAGCCACCGAAGTCGACAAGCAGGCGTTCTTCACTGCCTGGGCCGGCCTGTGGGCACAGCAGTTGTCGCCGAACGAAGCGGTGCAGCGCGCAAGCGCCGACATCCGCGCACCGGGCCAGTGGCGCACCAACGGCCCGCTGTCCAACCTGCCGGAATTCGGTGCGGCCTTCACCTGTAAGGCAGGCCAGCCGATGCAACGCGTGGACGCAGAGCAGATCAAGATCTGGCGCTGAGTCCCCGCACGATCGGCAATACAGATCGGCAATAAAAAAGAGCGCGGATTCCGCGCTCTTTTTTTGTCCCAGATATCCGTGACGGAAAATGCCTGCTCTGTTTTTCCGCTTGATCCGCTTGATCCGCTTTTAGCCTGATCTGCTTTTCGCCTGATCTGCCTATCGCCGGATCTGCCTTTCGCCTGATCCGCTTTTAGCTCGACTCGCCTTCCGCTAGATCCGCTTTCTGCCTAGCCAAGCCTCTCCCGGACCTGCATGTCAGCCAACTCGTCGGCTAATCCGCTGATCGCTAGATCCACGATTGCCTTATCTACTTCCGCCGCGACAAGCCGTCCGGCACCGTGCTCTCGTAGGAGCGGCCCTGGCCGCGATGCGGCCTTACCGGCCACCTTAATCGGGCCTAGCGTCACTCCTACAACTCATGCCGACCCGGCAAACCGTCGCTTGGCTCAGCGCACCACGCGCAGCGGCGGCTTGCGTCCCTTTCCGCCGCCACCCTTGCGACCACCACTACCGCCAAACGGCGACTGGCCGCGCCAGTAGCGGATCATCAACCAGCCGAACAGCATGCCACCCAGATATGCGAAATACGTGATTCCCGATCGCTGGCCGAGCAAACCCAACGCCACCTCGACCAAGCCGACCACAATGACCAAGGTACGTGCATTCATCGGGATCGGCGGGAACAACAACATCACGCGCTGCTTGGGAAACAGCAAGCCGTAGGCAAACAACAGGCCGAACACGGCGCCAGACGCTCCCAGCACAGGTGAAACGCTCTGGACGATCCAGGCCATCAAGAGCTGGCAAACACCAGCGCCCGCAACACAGACCAAGTAGTAAGTCAAAAATCGCTTCTGGCCCCAAGTCTGCTCCAACGGAGCGCCAAACATAAAAAGCACCAGCGCACTGAAGAACAGCTCATTGAATCCACCATGCAGAAACGCATAAGTCAGCAACTGCCACGGCATGAAGCTGGCGCCGGGCGAGAACGCATCAAAGCCGTTGGAAATCGGCCACAGCATGAGCCACGACAAGGTGGAGTCGGATGGCAACACCCCCGCCCCCAGATCGCCCAAGGCCCACTGCAGCAAGAACAAACCGATATTGGCGATCAACAGTGCTTTGGTGACGGGCGGCAATTGAGGCATGGCGGCATTCCTTCTGAATGCTGTCGATGATAACGGCAGCGTTATGAAGGACCCCACACGGCCGCATCCAGCCGCTGCGCGGCCGTGGCGCGGCGTACCCGCCCCTGCACCACCGGCACCCCCTCGGAACGCAGCCGCTGGCACTGCTCGTCGTAGCCGGACGATCCCGGCGGCAAGGCAATCCGGCCATCGCTACGAAGCACGCGATGCCAGGGCAGATCCGGGTCGTCATTGCCGCTGAGCACACGCGCCACCATGCGCGCACGTCCAGGCAACCCGGCACGCGTGGCGACCTCACCGTAGCCGGCAACCTGACCGGCAGAAATGGCGCGAATGACGTCAAGAATGCGCAGCCGTGCCTGCTCGCCTGAGAGCGCTACTGGCTTTTGAGAAGCAGGCGCTGCGGACTTGGCAGATGCAAATGGACGCAACGCGGGCTGGCGAGGTTTGGACATCCGGCAAGAATGCCAGCTGACGCGACTAAGGACAGCCAACAAAACGACTGTGTTCACCGCCAGGCGGGCGCGGCCGGTGCTCGATGCGGCATGTGCCACTCCGTACACTCCGGTTCTAAGCGCGCCGTCCGCGCCCACCTGACGACGGCTCGCGACGTTCTTTGAGCCGTCCTAAATGACAGCAGCGCCACGGGGCTTCTGCGACCAAGCGCGTCACCCGATACGTTCACGACGTAAAAACTCAAAAAACCCCTCTCCTGCTGGGAGAGGGGTTGGGGTGAGGGTACGGGCGAAGCCACGCAGAGCCGAGCAACCAAAGCATCAAGCAGTGCGCAACATTGAAAGCTGCGGCATCACAATCCATCTCTTGAGAGAAAGACTCAAAAGCCCATCTCCCGCGGGGAGACCGGTTGAAGTGAGGGTATGGGCGAAGCCTTGGACATCCAAACAGCAAAACGCTCAAAACCCGGCGCTGCGTCGCATGAGCACATGGTCGGTATCGCCAAGCGCAGCGTCAGCGTTGCCTAAGCACACTTACTGACCAACCGTGCCCCCAGCCACTCCCCGCCGGAGGGGACCTAGTTGCGCTTCACGCTTCGCCTTCTGCTTCCACGTCGCGCTCCGCCTGCCTTACCTGCGCCGCTTCCATCCCTTCCCGCACGCAACTGCAGACGCTGTCGTTCACTGCGCAACACACGCCCACACATCAATGCATCAACACGATCTCTTCCGACGACGTGGGATGGATCGCCACCGTCTCGTCGAAGTCGCGCTTGGTCGCGCCCATCTTCACTGCCACGGCAAAGCCCTGCAGTATTTCGTCGGCGCTTTCGCCCAGCAGGTGCACGCCGACCACGCGCTCTTCCTCGCCCACGCAGATCAGCTTGAACAGGCTGCGTTGCGGCGCGTCGGCCAGGGCATGCAACATCGGCCGGAAATTGCTGCGATACACGCGTACCGCGCCGTCGTAGCGTGCGCGTGCCTGCTCTTCAGTGAGTCCGACATGGCCGAGCGGCGGATGCGAAAACACCACGCTCGGCACGCCGTCGTAGTCCATGCGCGCATCCGGTTGATTGCCAAACAGCCGATCCATCAATTTACGTCCGGCGGCAATCGCCACCGGCGTCAGCCCGACCTTGCCGCCAACATCGCCGATTGCATGGATGTTCGGCACACTGGTGGTCTGAGCATCGTCCACCACTACTTCTCCCTTCTCGCCCAACGCCACACCCACCGTATCCAGACCCAGGCCTGCGGTATTGGCGCGTCGGCCAATGGCGAAGAACACCTTGTCGAACACGTCGTTGCCCTGCTCGCGCGGGTGCGCCGGATGGCCATGCACGCGCAGCCCGCCCTGCGCATCGCGTTCCAGGCCGGTGGTGGTGAAACCGAAATGCAGGCGCACTCCCAAATGGCGCAGGTTGTCGGCCATTTGCAGCGTCAGTTCCGCATCGAAACGTTCCAGCAACCGGTCGCCCTGCACATAGAGATGCACGCGACTACCCAGTGCCTGCAGCAGGCCAGCGATTTCCACCGCGATATAGCCACCGCCGATGATCGCCACGTGCGCAGGTGCATGACAGAGATTGAAAAAGTCGTCCGAGACTTCGCCATGTTCGGCGCCGTCCACGTTCGGGCGTAGCGGATGCGCACCGGTTGCGATCACGATGTGCTCGGCCGTCACCGGCACCCCATCCTCCCCCATGAGCGTATGGCGATCCTGCAACACGCCGCGTTGCGGAATCAGCACCACGCCATCTTCATCGAGTCGACGCCGATAGCTGGCGTGGATGTTGGCGATATAGCCCTGCCGATGGGTGACCAGCTCCTGCCACTCCAGCGTCGGTCGCGGCACATCGAAACCGAGCGCACTGGCGAGCTCGATCTTGCCAGCCAGATCGGCCGCCAACCACATCGCTTTTTTCGGCACACAACCAAGATTGACGCAGGTACCGCCTAGTTCATTAGGTTCCATGATCGCCACGCGTGCGCCGTACTTTGCCGCGCGAAATCCGGCCGCCAGGCCGCCGGAACCGCCACCCAGAATCACCACGTCGTAGTCGTAGCGCGCACTCATGCAAGACGCTCCGAGTGGCAAAGGTGGAGCTCGCGCGCAGGCAGGCGGCGCGTCATCGGGTTAGTCATTGGTTGTTTGCTTTCAGTCCTGACACACAATCAGCTTAGCGTGAGGCAGCGGATCATTCGGTGAATATGCTGCCGAACTCCTCTTCGATCTTGTCTGGATCTCCGCCAATCTTCCGGAATGGGTCCTTGCTCCGGTAGGTGTTGACGACAGTGTTCTCGATGTTTGGGAAATTTTTTTCGAGGAATTCGCACGGCAGATGCGTCGCCCAGAAATTCCGCAGCGTTTCGCTCTTGAGGCCGTCCCAACCTTCCAGCTTGTTTTTGCCTTCGAAGCGCACCGAACGTAGCGTTGCGAGCTGCGAAAGTGATGAAACGTCGCCCGCAATACGACAGGAGACGAATTGCAAGACTTCAAGTGATTTGTAATGTGCAATCACAGCGATATTCTTGATCGTTGACGCGATCAGGAAAAGCTTTCGAATAGGCCGGTCGTCGAACACGTCAAGCGACCCACTCAACCTGTGGATGGACAGACGCGAAAGCCTGGCCCAACTGCCGTTGAGCGAATGAAGCGTATTGCTTTTCCACGCAAGGTTTTCCCATGCTTCCAGCTTGGGAAAAAGCATTGGCAGCACAGGTCCAAACGATACCCCATGCGTCGTCAGCGCCTTGACATTCTTAAAGGTTTTGAACACGTCATAATCGAAGTCGTCGGCAAAGGCGCCTTCGCCCTGTATGCCGATCTCGACAATCGCGTCGCGTTTTTTCACCTTGCCAAAATCCGGGGAAAAATGCGCTTTCAGCTCGCCCTGCACGACGTCCTCAGGCGCGATCGAAAACCCGTCGCACGCATACGTATCGATGAGTTGGCTGTATTTTTCGAAGCCGCTCTTGTTGAACAACGCAATCCTGCGCGACGGCCCATAGGATTTTTCCTGGATGATGACCCAAGGGCCCTCCATCAGGTTCTCCATCGTGCGCTCATCGGCCTCGAATAGAATTTCCACCATCCGGCTTTCTCCTTTCATCGAACGCAGCATACGCACAACATACGCGCATCAGCGTGTGCGCTATTGCGCGCGCGTGTGGCCGCGCCACATCGGCGGCACCCGCAGATAGGTCACGCTACGCCACAGCCATTCAATCGGCCCGAAGCGGAACCAGCGCAGCCACAGCTGGCTCATCACCACTTGCAAGGCGAACAGCCCTACCGCAAATGGCAGTTGCCACACCCGCGGCAGCTGCTCGAAATATCCCAGCCCGTAGCCATAAAACATCCAGGTACACAGCAACGACTGCAGCAGGTAGTTGCTCAACGCCATGCGACCGGCCGGCGCAAGCCAGGCCAGACGCGCAGCAAAGCGCACCACCCATGCGGCGTAGCCCAGGCTCATCAGCGGACCGGCCACCAACGCCAGCGCAAAAGCGCCGGACAGGCGCATGCTCAACCGCGCAGGGTCCATCCAGGGTTCCATGGCATAGCTCAGCAACATCACGCCCAACCCAAGCGGCAAGGCGCCGTAACGCAGCACACGGAACAGCTGCGGGAAGCGTTCGGGCGCGGCAATCGCGCCGCTGCGCACGAACCAGCTGCCCAGCAAAAACATGCCGAGCATGGCCGGGCCATTGATGCTCAGCCCACTCATCGCTTCGCGCAGGTCATGCCAGCGCTGCGTGGTGGCCTGCAGATAGGTGCCGTGCCCAAGTGCGGCGCGCTGCGCCTGCACGTTGGCCACAGCCTGCTGCGCAACATCGGCCATGGCCGTTTTCCACTCCACTGCCGAGGCCGGGTCGGCCTGCATCAGTGCACCGGCAGCGCCGTACAACAGCACCAGGGCCGGTGCGCACAGGTAGACCAACGCGGCAAGCCACGGCAGCGTCACCGTCGGCGCATTGCGGGCGCCCAGCAGCAACACTGCCAGCATTGCGTACGTCACCAGAATGTCGCCGGACCACAGCAGCAGCGCGTGCGCCAGACCGATGACCAGCAAGCCGGCCGTGCGGCGCAGATACATGCCAAGAAACCCGCGTCCGGTGCGTTCGGCGCGTTGGGCCATCACCGCAAACCCCATGCCGAACAGCATCGAAAATAGCGTGTAGAACTTGCCCTGCACAAAGATGTAGACCAGCGCATCGGCAACGCGATCGGCGCCGTGCCAATGCGGCTCCACGCCGCTGAGCGCCAGATCCAGCGGGCCGACGAAGGCTTCGATGTTCATCAGCAAGATGCCGAGCAACGCGAAGCCGCGCAGGACGTCCAGCACGACGATGCGCTCGCTCGCGGCAGTGGGAAACAGCAGATCGCGTTGTGTCATCGCAGCTCAGGCAACCGGATGCGGCGTGGCGCGCCGCAGAAAGCAGACGGCCCGCCGAAGGGGCGGGCCGTCAGGAAGACAGACATCACTGGCTGCGGCCAACACCAGGTTGCGCATCATCGCCAACCCGCTGTAGGTGGCATGCAGCCCTCAGCGTGCACGCGCGGTGTGCGCTGGTTGCCACGGCTGGGCGTACCCGGCCAGTGGCCACGCAGCGGTGTTGATCGTCGCGCTTAGTGGTGATGACCGCCGTCGCCGTGCACGTGCCCGTGGTCGCGCTCTTCCTGCGAGGCTTCGCGCACTTCGATGATTTCCACATCGAAATGCAGATCCTTGCCGGCCATCGGGTGATTGAGGTCGACGTCGACCACGCTCATGCCGACCTTCTGCACGGTCACCGCACGCGGGCCGAAGTTGGTCTGCAGCACCACCTGGGTGCCCGGAATCAGCTTGGTCGCGCCGAAATGCTTCTTGGGCACGCGCTGACTCAGGCCTTCGCGGTATTCGCCGTAGGCCTCGGTGGCCTTGACGTCCACGCCGAAGCTCTCGCCGGCTTCCTTGTCCATCATGGCCGCTTCCAGGCCCGGAATGATGTTGCCGTGGCCGATCATGATCGCCAACGGGTCACGCTCCTTGGAGCTCTCGATCGGCTCCTGGCCAATCTCCGAAACGGTGTAGTGGAAGCGGACGACGCTGTCTTTTTCGATCTTCATGCCTGGCTCTGAATGGGCTGCCCGGTGGCAGACGGTGGAAGACGGCTTGTCGGCCGCCGGGTGCGCCGCCATCATGGCGACCTTTCGAACCGCCCATTATCCCGGCTCCATGCATATCACGCCAGTTTTCGCCGCCCGCGCACATCGCGCCGCGGCCTGTTTGTTGCTGGGCCTGCTCCTGCTGGGCGGTTGCGCGCAGGCACCGGTCAAACGTCCGGCCGCCGCGTCGCCCCTGTCGTCACGCGTGTGGCCGCAGGTACCGCCGGCAGATCCGGCTGCTGCCAACAACATCCTGATGCGCGCCCTGGGCCTGGTCGGCACGCCGTACCGGTTCGGCGGCAACACGCCGGAGACCGGTTTCGACTGCAGCGGCCTGGTCACCTATGTCTACAAGGATGTGCTGGCGCTGTCGTTGCCGCGCACCTCGCGCGATCTGGCCGCAATTCAGGGCCCGCGGATCGCGCCAGAGAAACTGGCGACCGGGGATCTGGTGTTCTTCGGCGCCGGCGGGAGCGTGAGCCACGTCGGCATTTATGTCGGTGAAGGCCGCTTTGTGCATGCCCCGACCACCGGCGGTACCGTCCGCTTGGATTTCCTCGATGGCGCGTACTGGCGTGACCATTATTCAGGTTCAAAGCGGGTTTTGCACTAAAATGTGACGAGCATCACAAGTAATCAAACGGAAATTTAACTTTTTTTGAACGTAACGATTCGTTCACCAAGGCATCATCCCGCATCGACAGCAGAATTGTGATTCCCGCGTGACGAACGACGAACAGATCAAAACTGGCGCCGCACCGCTTCCGCTCCGGAAACCGCTCCGCCTGCTATGCGCTACCGCTCTCTGGATTGCCGCACTGCCCGCTCTGGCGCAGACCGCCAATACCCCCCCATCCGCTGCACAGACGACTACGCCAGACAGCGCCGTCGCCGCCGAAAAAGCCGCAACCCGCAGCCGAGCTGACGCCGCTGCCACCGCTACGCTGGCCGCCCTGCTTCCGCATCTGGCCGCCAATGACGCCATTCCGCTGATGGACCGCTCGGCGATGTTCGCCGGAGACCTCAGCCGCCTGCTCGCCAATTACGATGTCTCGCAGAGCGCGGCCAATGCTGCGCAGAACGCCGTTGCCGACAGCCGTGTGCAGGTGATCCTGCAGCGTGCCATGGCCCTGCTGGGCACCCCGTACGTCTGGGGTGGCGAGTCCACCGAGGGCTTCGATTGCAGCGGCTTGGTCGGCTACGTCTTCAAGACCGCACTCGGCATCGACCTGCCGCGCGTCTCGCGCGACATCGCCCGCGATGAATCGGCCGAACTGATCAAGGACCCGAACGCGTTGAAGGCCGGCGATCTGGTGTTCTTCGGCAAGCGTGGCCGCATCGATCATGTCGGCCTGGTGGTCGGCGACGGCAAGTTCCTGCACGCGCCCAGCCGCGGTAAGGACGTGCGCGTGGACTCGCTGGCCAGTGGCTACTGGAGCGAGAAGTTCATCCAGGCGCGCCGGGTGCTGTAAGCCTGAGTGCTTCGAACGATTAAAAGAAAGCCGCGGCGAACCCGCGGCTTTTTTGTGTGCGTCGTCATCGAAACGGTCATGTGACTGCCCCGTGGCAGCCGCTACTGCTAACGCTTCGGCAACTGGGCCTGATAAGCGCTCGCACGAAAGCTCACTCTGTCCGAGGCACTGCGCGAATGGGTCCGGACAGCGCCTGTGCTTAGCCCGACGTATCGGCCCTGTAGTGCGCCATGGTGTCCTCGATGCCCTTGCTCAGCTCCATCACCTTGAGGGCGTACTCGGCCAGGCGCTGATCTTCGGGCGTGTCCGGCCGCCAGGAGGGGACTTCCACCGGCGTGACGCCGTCCGGATCCATCGCCACGAACACGATGATGCAATGGGTGCACAAGCGCGAGTCGCCGCCCATCGGGCTGCGCGCACGCACATCGATGGCGAAATGCATGCTGCTGCGCCCGGTGTAGACCAGCTTTGCCGACACCGCGACCAGATCGCCGATCCGTACCGGCGCCACAAAGCGGATGCCGCCCACCGCCACCGTCACGCAGTAATGCCCGCTCCAGCCACTGGCCGCAGCAAAACCGACCTGGTCGATCCACTTCATCACCACGCCGCCATGCACCTTGCCGCCGAAGTTGACGTCGCTGGGCTCGGCCAGAAAACGAAATGTCAGATCACGCTGTTGGCCAATCACTGCACGCTCTCACCAGGGGATGGGCTGAAAGTGTGCCATGCGCGCGCGTTGAAGGGATTCGCCCCGCGCACGCGGATGCGCTGACGGAAAGCGCGGCCCTGCGACTGCCTTGCAGGTCTCTCACGCCCGCCGCACGAGATGACGCGACTCACACACACCGTAGGCGCGTCCCCCCAGGACTTGGCGCGTGCTCGCTTCTGCGCTCCGGAGCGGCCAGATCCTCACCGACCACCGGTCACTGGACAAATCGCACATCTGCAGCAAAGCGCGTGCAAGCCTGATCGAAAGTCACTTACTCTCGGCATCCGGGCAAGGCTGCCCGCAGCAGGAGGCAGCGCGTCATGTCGGACCGAAGACGATTCACCATCGAGCATGCAAGGCGGCACCTGGAACGCGACGGTTGGCCACGCTTGCAGATGAGCGCCATCGTGTTGACCACGGCAACAGGTGGGCTGCTGGCCTCGTTCCTGCTGCGCAATGCCGGCGTCGATGCGATGGTGGTGCGCTACCCGATGGCGACGCTGGTCGCCTATGGCCTGTTTCTGCTGCTGATGTGGGCATGGCTACGCTGGCGCAACGACCTAGACGATGAACTGGCGGGCGACTGCGTCGACCTCGCCAGCAGCGAGACGGAGGACACCTCGGGATGGGCCGGCCACGGCGGCAACTCCAGCGGCGCGGGTAGGTCCGGCACATGGAGCGCGCCATCCCGATCCAACTCGAATGTTTCGGGGGACGGCTCACTGCCGGACTTCGTCGATGGCGAAGCCGGACTGCCGATCTTGGCGATAGTGGCTGTGCTGGCCGCCGCCGCAGTCGCAATCGTTGCTGCCGCTTGGGTGGTGTGGTCGGCGCCGGTGTTGATGGCCGAGCTTCTGGTGGACGCGGCGCTCGCAGGTGGGCTGTATCGACGCATGCGCGGCGTGCAGGCGCAAGGCTGGTGGTGGTTATGCGTTCGCCACACGCTGTGGCCTCTGATCGGCGTGCTGACGTTTTTTATCGTGGTCGGCGCGGTCGCGCAGCACAAGGCGCCGCAAGCGACGACGTTGATGGAGGCTCTACAAGGGCAATGACGCCACCGAGCTACCGCCCCTGGTTGTCCTGCTTGCGAAGACACAACCACGGAAAATGCGGTTGCCGCAGTTTGAGCAGGCGGCGCACACGCGCACGCAGATGGCGCGGATCGAACAGCCATTGCACTGCGAACGCGTCGAAGGCGGCATAGGTGTGCTGGTGGTATTGCTCGGCCAATGCAGGAACGCCAAGGCCGGTGAAATAACGCAGGCTGCGTGCAGCGCTTTGGTCGGCACGCTGCCGATCTGGATACAGGGGGCTATCGAGGATGTGCAACTCGCCGCCGTCGCGCAGTTGCGCAAGCAGGTGACGCACCAAGGCCGCAGGATCGGCAAAATACTGGATGCATGCCGGCACCACGATGACATCGAAGACATCCTGTGGCAGCGCCAGGGTCTGGATATCGGCAGCGACAAAACTCAGCCGTTGGTCGTGGCCGAACACGCGCGCGGCCTGCGTGAGCTCGGTGCGATTGACGTCGATACCGCACACGTCGCGCTGCAGGGATTGCGCCAGTAGCTGCGATAACCAGCCATTGCCGCACCCCAGTTCGAGAATGGCGCCCTCGCCTGCACCTTCGCTTGCGCGTGCTTGCAGATGCTGCACCAGCAACCTGCTGGACAGCGCGCGCACCTGCCATTCCAGGCTGGCACCAAGCTTGCCGCTGGGGCGCGGCAGGCTGCGAACCTGCGCATCGGTATATAGCCGGCCTTCCTTGCGCCGCACCTCCAGATAGCGATCCTCGAACGGATCATCGGCAAGCGTGCGTTGAACGAACACGCCATCCACGCTGTCCAGCGCGGGCAGTTGCGCTAGGCGCTCACGCAACACGGGAAATGCAACCGTCATGCGTGCCGCTCAGCGCAGCGGCTTGGCGCTGTCGGCGGGCGGATCTTCCAGCCCCACGTTGGTGGATGCCGACTCATAGACCGTCTTGTCCAACAAACCGGTTTCCTTGGCCACCAGCACCGGCACCAGCATCTGCCCGGTAACGTTGGTCATCGTGCGCATCATGTCGAGGATGCGGTCGATGGCATACAGATACCCGATCACTTCCAGCGGCAGGTTGGCCGCGCTGAGCACCACGGTGGCCATGATGACTGCGGTGCCCGGCACACCGGCAGTGCCGAAGCTGCCCAGCACCGAGGCGATCAGCACCACGAAGTATTGATTGGCCGTCAACGGCACGCCGGTGTATTGGGCGATAAACACCGCACACAGCGCCGGGTAGATCGCGCCGCAGCCATCCATCTTGATGCTGGCGCCCAGCGGTACCGCAAACGCGGCATAGTCCTTGCTGACGCCCAGGTTGTGGGTGATCGAACGCATCGCCACCGGCATCGCGGCAAAGCTCGACGAACTGACGAAGGCCACCTGCATGCCAGGCGCCGCGCCACGAAAGAACTTCCACGGGTTGAGCCCGTGCACCAGCAACAGGCTGCTGTAGACCACCAGGATATGGATGGCGCAGGCCACGTACAGCGCGAGCACGAAACTGCCGAACGGCAGCAACTTTGCGAAGCCATAGCTGCCGACCAGCCCGGCAATCAGGCCGAAGGTGCCGAGCGGAGTCATCTCCAGCACGAAGCGCGTCACCTGGATCATGATGTCGCTCAGTTGCCCGGTGAGCTTGCGCGCCTCGGCCACACGTTCGCCAAGCTTGACCATCGCAAAGCCGAGCAATGCGGCAAAGAAGATCACCGGCAGGATCGACCCGCGCCCGGCCGCCAGCACGGTTTCGCCGGCCGCGTTGGTCTTGGTGCCGATGCCGGTCAGTGCGTAGAACGGGTTGGACGGCACCACATCCAGCAATACCTGGATCGGACTGGGCACATCGCGCGGCTTCCACGCCGAGTCCACACTCAGGCTGAAATGGCCGGCGCCCGGCTGCATGAGCGTGCCCACCGCAAGACCGACGCCGACCGCCAGCGCGGCGGTGATCACGAACCACAGGAAGGTGCGCCCGCCGAGCGCAGCCACCGACTTTTGCCCGTGCAACGACGAGATCGCATTGATCACCGCGAAGAACACCAGCGGGATCGCAATCATCTTGATCAGGGTGACGTACAGATCGCCGAGCGGGCCAAACCACACCTCGGCCGCCGGGCCCATCGCCGCACCGGCAATCGCGCCGAGAACGAAGCCGGCCACCACGCGCTGCCAGAACGGAATGCGCAACCAGGCCGCAACCAGTCTCATGTCGTCGAATCATCCGGGGGGAGAGTGCATGCACCTTAGCGCAGGCCTGGCCTGCCCGCGAGGCCACGACTGGAACAGCAGCGTGTCATCTATGCGACGGACACAGGCCGGCATAATGGACACTGATTCAGCCACGAGTTCGAACCCGATGCGTTACCGCCTGCCTGCCCTCGCCGCCCTGACCACCCTGTGCGTGGCCGCCTGCGCCTCCACTGCCGGAACCACCGCATCCGCACCCGCCGCCATCCGCGTGGACGTGCCGCCGGTGACGCACCCGGCCGGCGAGACCCCGCAGTGGTGGTACCGCTCCGGCGCCGCACGTGCGGCCGGCAACGGCGCCATGGCCGGCAAGGCACGCAACGTGATCCTGTTCCTGGGCGACGGCATGAGCCTGACCACGGTGGCAGCCGCGCGCATCCTGGACGGCCAGCGCAAGGGCGGGCCGGGCGAAGAGAACCTGCTGTCGTGGGAGCAGTTCCCGGCCACCGCCTTCAGCAAGACCTACAACACCGATTCGCAGACGCCGGATTCGGCCGGCACCATGACCGCGATCACCACCGGCGTGAAGTCGCACATGGGTGCGATCGGCGTCAGCAGCGGCAACCGCAGCGACTGCGCCGACAGTTTGAACAAGGGGCTGTTGAGCTGGTTGCAGTTGGCCGACAGCGCCGGCATGGCGACCGGTGTGGTCACCACCACCCGTCTCACCCATGCCACCCCGGCAGCGACCTACGCGCATTCGCCGGACCGTAACTGGGAAAACGATACCGACCTACCCGAGGCGGCGCGCGCGGCCGGCTGCCAGGACATCGCCCAGCAGTTGTTGTCCACCGCCCGCTACGGGCGCGGCCCGCAGGTGGTGCTCGGCGGCGGCCGCAGCCAGTTCCAGACCGTGCAGGAGCGAGACCCGGAGTACGACGACAAGGTCGGCCTGCGCCTGGACGGCCGCGACCTGGTCGCCGAATGGAAGCAGGCGCATCCGCAAGGTGCGTACGTCTGGAACGAGCAGCAGCTGCAGGCCGCTGCCGGCGCCCCCGCGCTGCTGGGCCTGTTCGAGCCGGACCACATGCAGTTCGACCACGACCGCAATCGCGGCCCGCAGGGCGAGCCCAGCCTGACCGAGATGACCCGCACCGCGATCCAGTCGCTGTCGCGCGACCCGAATGGTTTCGTGCTGATGGTCGAAGGCGGCCGCATCGACCACGCCAACCACGCCGGCAATGCCTACCGCGCGCTCGACGAAACCGTCTCGCTATCCGACGCGGTGCGCGCCGCCGTGCAGACCGCACCGGCCGACACCCTGATCATCGTCACCGCCGACCATTCGCACACGCTCAACTTCGTCGGCTACCCGGTGCGCGGCAACCCGATCCTGGGCAAGGTGCGCGGCACCGGCGGCGAAGAAGGCGACCGCAGCCAGTTGGCGACCGACCTGGCCGGCCAGCCCTACACCACCCTCAGCTACGCCAATGGCCCCGGCCACACCGGCGCGACCAACGCCCAGCCGGCCGGCCCGAAGAAGTACCCGCACGAGCCCAGCAGCAGCGAGCCGGCCCACGGCCGCCCCGACCTCACCCATGTCGATACCGAAGCGCCCAGCTACATGCAGGAATCGCTGGTACCGACCAAGTCCGAAAGCCATGGCGGCGAAGACGTCGGCATCTGGGCCACCGGCCCAGGCAGCGCGGCATTCCGCGGCACGCTGGAAGAGAACGTGATCTACCACGTCATCGTGCAGGCCACCCCGCGTCTGCGCGAGCGCCTGTGCAAGGCCGGCACCTGCGACAACGCGGGCGTCCCGGTGCAGTTGCCCACGCCGACCACGTTCGAGGCGGCGGCGAAGCGTTGATGTGCAGATGGCGGCGCAGCGGCGGCTGGTGGGTAGGCGATCAGCGCCACCGTGCCGGACACGTCTGCCGCATGGGCGGACCGCGTCTCGCATGACGTACGGCGATGTGATCGTTTCGCGGCATCGGCACGTGGTGGCCAATGCGCCACGTGCTGCGAAGATCATGAGCATGACGTGGATGTGGATGTGGACGTGGACGTGGATGGAGCGTCGATGTTCCCAAGCCGCGCAGTGCGGTCAACGGATCGCAACTGTTCGCGCACATCGGTGGTTTGCCCATCCAACACTGTTCCGCATCGTTTGAGCACCCGGTGACCGACACACCGCCACTGCTGCCCGCTACCCCACCCGGCCCGGTGCTGATCGCCTACAGCGGCGGCATGGATTCGAGTGTGCTGCTGCATGCGCTGGCTGCCACGCCGGCGTACCGCGATCGCGGCCTGCGTGCGATGCACGTGCATCACGGCCTGCATGCCGATGCCGATGCCTGGGCCGCACAGTGCCAGCGCACCTGCGAGGCGCTACAGGTGCCGCTACACGTCGTGCAGGTGCAGGTCGCGCGCGATAGCGGTCTGGGGCTGGAAGCAGCAGCACGCCAGGCGCGCCACGCCGCCTTTGCCGACCTGCTCGCGCCCGGCGAATGGCTGGCGCTGGCCCACCATCGCGACGATCAGGCCGAAACGTTTCTGCTGCGCGCACTGCGTGCATCAGGCCCCGACGGCTTGGCGGCCATGCGTGCGCAGCGGCCGTTTGCCGCCGGCACGTTATGGCGCCCATTGCTGGCACATCCGCGCGCCGACCTGCACGCTTACGCACGCCTGCATGCCCTGCACTGGATCGACGATCCCAGCAACGCCGATGCCCGCTACGACCGCAACTTCCTGCGCACACAGGTGCTGCCATTGCTGCAGCAACGCTGGCCGCAGGCCGCCGCTGCGCTGGCACGCAGCGCGCAGCTGAGCGCCGACGCCAGCGATCTGCTGCAGCATGACGATCAGGCCCTGCTGCCCGGTCTGATGACCGCAAGCGGCGCACTGGACCTGCAGCTGCTGCGTGCACAGCCGGTCACACGCCGGCAGCGCTTGCTGCGTGCGTGGTCCACCGCGGCCGGTGCACCGCCGCTGCCCGCGCAGGGTGTGGATGCGCTGGAACGGGAAATCGACATCCACGCATCGGATCGCCAAGCCTGCTTTGCCTGGCAGCAGGTCGAAGTGCGGCGCTGGCGGCATTGCCTGTACCTGCTTCGTCCAACACCGGCATGGCCGGCGCAGTGGTCCGCGCAGTGGGATGGCGCGCAGCCCTTGCTGTTGCCCGATGGCGCACAGCTGTACTTGCATGGCCCCTCAGGGCTGCGCTTCGCGCACCCGCTGCTGGTGCGTGCCCGACACGGTGGGGAGCGCATCGCGCTGCCGCAACGCACGCATTCACATCGGCTCAAGCATGTGCTGCAAACGGTCGATCTGCCGCCTTGGCACCGCGATCGCCTGCCGATTCTGTGGGCCGACGACCAGGTGCTCGCAGCCGGCGATCGCATCGTCTCCGCTGCATTGACGGACTGGCTGCAGGCCAATGGCGCACGTCTGCAGTGGCGCGTCGACGCCAACGCGAATTGACCCGCCTGCGCGCGCGCCGCACACTTTAGCGATGGCCAAGAAGTCCTTGAACGAAACATCCCCGGTTGCCCGCTTCGAACAGTCGCTGGAAGAACTCGAGCAACTGGTGCAGAAAATGGAAGTCGGCGACCTGAGCCTGGAACAATCGCTCAGCGCCTACGAACGCGGCATCGGCCTGTACCGCGATTGCCAGCAGGCGCTGGAACAGGCCGAACTGCGCGTCCGTCTACTGACCGACCCGGCCCGTCCCGAGCTTGCCGAAGCCTTCGAGCCGCCGTCGCTGGACGGCGGCTGAGGTGAGTCCCGCGCTGTTCGAACACTGGATCGCTCGCACCGAACGCAGCCTCGACGCAGGCTTGCCAAGCGCCACGCTGGCACCGCAGCGTCTGCACGCAGCGATGCGGCACGCGGTGTTGGGCGGCGGCAAACGCATGCGGCCGCTGCTGGTGTATGCCACCGGTGCGCTGTTTGGCGCCGATGAAGACACGCTGGACACCCCCGCCGTGGCGGTCGAACTGATCCATGCCTACTCGCTGGTGCACGACGATCTGCCGGCGATGGACGACGACGCGCTGCGACGCGGCCAGCCCACCGTGCACATCGCTTTCGACGAGGCCACCGCCATCCTGGCCGGCGATGCACTGCAGACCCGCGCCTTTGAACTGCTGGCCACTGCGCCAGTCAGCGCCGAGCTGCGCGTGGGCTGGTTGCAGAGCCTGGCCACTGCGGCCGGTGCGGCGGGCATGTGCGGCGGACAGGCGCTGGATATCGATGCCACCGGTCAGTTGCAACCGTTGGATGCGCTGCAACGCATGCATGCGCTCAAGACCGGCGCACTGATTCGCGCCGCAGTGCGCATGGGCGCGTTGACCGGCAGCGCCGCGCCGGCCGATCAGCAACGCGTGGACGACTTTGCCGATGCGCTGGGCCTGGCCTTCCAGGTGCGCGACGACATCCTGGATGTGGAATCGAGCTCGGCACAGCTGGGCAAGACCGCCGGCAAGGACGCCGCGCAATCCAAATCCACCTACCCTGCCTTGCTCGGCATGGACGGCGCCAAAGCCAAGCTGGCCGAGCTGGCGACCCGCATGCACGACGTGCTGCAGCCCTATGGTCCACCGGGTGAAACCCTGGCGACCCTGGGCCGGTTTGCGGTGGACCGCGCCCACTAGGCGCGGCTAACCACGCTTGGCGAGCCGCCGCCAGGGTGCGATCGGCGCGCGGGCAGTGGAGAACGCACAACGGCCGTGCCAGATCACGGCACGGCACGGCACGGCAAGACAGCAACGCATTCAGAGCGAATGCCGCACGCACCACCCCGCCCTCAACTTCGCCTCGCGCAACAGATTTGCGCATTCCGTGCGCCACCGCACGGTCGATTGCCTGGGTCCATTCAGGCAACAGGGGAGCCTGATCACAAAACGACACATTGGTCAGTAGCGTTTGTGTCAGTCGGCGACACACAACTGGCGTCGTTTCATGACGGACCACACACTTTATTGCTGAATTATCTACAACAGTGATGTATTTGGATGAATAACCAATGTGCGACATCCAGAAATATCTCTAATTGAACAACTTGTCGCGCCCGCTCGCTCTACCTAGGTTTGGGCTGCCCGCGCTTGCGGGCATCCCCCGACCAAGGAGAGTCACTGGTGAAGAATGTTTTTCTCGCATCGTTTGCAGCAGGTACGCTCGCCGTCGTCGGCGTGCTCGGTTCGGCGCAGGCGCAGTCTGTACGCGGCCCGGTTCCGTTGACCATCGAACTGGCGCCAGTGGCCGACCAGGCCGGGCGACATCAAGGCAAGATCGCAGTGACGGTCACCAATAACGGCAGCCAGGTTGCCCGCGTACCCACCTATCAGCTTCCGCTCAAGTCGCTGGACAACGGCATCCTGGCCGTGAGCCGCGATGGCAAGCCGGTGGATTACACCGGGCGCCTGGTCAAGCGCGGCCTGCCCAAGGCAGCCGACTTCACCATTCTACAGCCGGGCCAGAGCGTCAAGGGCGAGGTGGATCTGGCCGGTGCCTATGACCTGTCCACCAGCGGCAACTACACCATCCAGGTGCGCTCGTCGCTGCAATACGCGTCGTTGTCCGACGGCAGCCTGATGAAGGCCGCCAACGGCTTGCCTGCAGTCGCCACCAGCACCCCGCTCACCGTCTGGCTGGACGGCGCCAACCGCGGCGTGCAGCGGCAGCTGACCATCGGCCCGACCGCCGTGGTCAACGGCATCAACTATCTCAACTGCAGCACCACGCGCACCAACCAGGCCGCCAGTGGCGTCACTGCCGCGCGTAATTACTCGCAGAACGCGCGCAACTACCTCAACGCCGGCAGCACCGGTGCGCGCTACACCACCTGGTTTGGCGCCTACAACGCCTCGCGCTACAGCCGGGTCAGCTCGAACTTCGTCAACATCGACAACGCGCTGGACCAGAACAACGGCCAGCTCACCATCAACTGCAGCTGCGAAGCGGATCTGGCCGACGCATTCGCCTACGTCTATCCGAACCAGCCGTACGAGATCCATGTCTGCAATGCGTTCTGGAGCGCGTCGACAACCGGCACCGACTCCAAGGCCGGCACGCTGGTGCACGAAACCAGCCACTTCACCGTGGTGGCAGGCACCGACGATGTGGTCTACGGTCAGAGCGGCGCACGCAGCCTGGCCCGCAGCAACCCGGCGCAGGCCATCACCAACGCCGACAGCCACGAGTACTTTGCCGAGAACACCCCGGCGCAGAACTGATCGCGTCAACGTCTGAAACGACAAAGGCCCGGCAGCGATGCCGGGCCTTTGCGTTACGCGGGCCGGATTACTTGATCAGGCGCAGCGTGAACGGATAGCGGTAATGCTCGCCGTTATTGGCCTTGACCGCGGCCAGGATGCAGAACACCAGGTTGGCGACCCACACCAGCGTCGGCACGAAGAACAGGATGCCGAACGACACCACGGTCAGGATCACGGCCAGCACATAGGCAATGATCACGGTGATCTGGAAGTTCAGCGCTTCCTTGGACTGATCGGTGGCAAACGGCTTGGACGGACTGGCGTCCTTGCTGATCAGCCAGATCACCAACGCGCCGATGAAGGACGTCAGGATGCCCAGCAGATGTGCGGCGAGCGCGAGGGTGCGCTCCTCCGACGGCGTGCTGGTGCCGACCGGCGGCGGTGGCGGCGCGGCGTGTGTCTCGAATTCGCTCATAGATCTCCCCGAACATGATTGTGGTGCGGCGGACTATAACAACGATTCAGTCAGCCACCAGTGCGGGAAGACATGGTCTGGTTTGCCTCACCCACTAGAGGCGATGGCGCACACCCTACGTCGAGGCGATGACGCTAGCGATCGCGCTGCGGAATGGCGCAGCGGCGTTGGGGTCGACTCTTTGTTCCTAAGTACCGGAGAGGCCCACACCATGCACCTCTGCGGGGAGCCCGGACAGCACGCGCGCATGGCCGGCCGGAGGCTCAACGCTGCATGGTCGGCGCGGACCAGTCCGCCGACCATGCCCGTCAGGCATGGCCAGACCTCAGCCCGGGCGACGGCTCAGCTGTCGCCCGCCACGGTCATCCGATTGACCAGCACCGAGCCGATCTTGACGTGCGAGCGCGGGTCGACGTCGCTACCGACCGCTTCGATGCCGGCAAACATGTCGCGCAGATTGCCGGCGATGGTCAGGCCATCCACCGGATAAGCAATCGCGCCGTTCTCGATCCAGAAGCCGCCGGCACCGCGCGAGTAATCGCCGGTCACCGGGTTGACGCCGTTGCCCATCAGTTCGGTGACCAGCAGGCCGCGCGACATGCCGCCGATCATCGCGGCCAGATCGCCCGCGTTGGCGGTGACCTGCAGGTTGTGCACGCCGCCGGCATTGGCGGTGGTCTGCAGGCCGAGCTTGCGTGCCGAGTAGCTGCCCAGCACATAGCGCTGCAGCACGCCGTCGGTGATCAGCGCCGACTGCCGGGTAGCGACACCTTCGCCATCGAAGGCGGCCGAGCGCAGCCCGCGGCGCAGATGCGGCAGCTCTTCGATGTTGAACCAGTCCGGGAACAGCTTGGTGCCGACGCTATCAAGCAGGAAGCTGGCGCGGCGGTACAGCGCGCCACCGGAGACCGCGCCCAGCAGATGGCCGACCAGCGAGCGAGCCACCTCCGGCGCAAACAGCACCGGCAGCGGGCCGGTGGGCAACGAACGTGGCGCCAGGCGCGCCAGAGTGCGCTCGGCGGCATGTCGGCCGATGGCATCTGGCGCTTCCAGGTCTTCGCGCGCCAGGGCGCTGCTGTACCAGCCATCGCGCTGCATGCCGTCGCCCTGCCCGGCGATCAGCGCGCAGCTGATCGAATGGTGGGTGCCCCGCTCGCGGCCGATGAACCCGTGTGAATTGGCGTACACCGACAGGCTGAGCCCGGTGCTGGCCGAGGCGCCATCAGAATTACTGATGCGTGCGTCCGCACCGCGGCCGGCGGCCTCGCAGGCCAACGCCAGATCCACCGCGGTGTCGGCGTCCAGCGCCCACGGGTGCCAGCTATCCATGTCGGGGAAATCGCGCGCCATCAGCTCCGGGTCGGCCAGGCCGGACGCCGGGTCGTCTTCGGTGTAACGCGCAATCGCGCAAGCCTGGGCCACGGTGGATTCCAGGCTGGCATCCTGCAGGTCGGCGGTGCTGGCACTGCCCTTGCGCTTGCCGAAGTAGACCGTCACCGCAATGCCGCGGTCGCGGGTGGATTCGACCGTTTCCACATCGCCCAGGCGCACGTTGACGTCCAGACCGCGCTCTTCGCTGCAACTCACTTCGGCCTGGGTGGCGCCGGCCGCACGGGCGCGCTCGAGCAGGCGTTGCGAGATATCGGTGAGTGCGTCCAGACGCTGCAGGCTGTCGTCGGCGACACGGGTTTCGGAGGAGAGTGCGTTCAATGCTTTATCCTTTGGATGCGGATCCGTCCGCGAAAGCCCGGCCATCATGGCCGGACTGTCTGAATGTGGATGCGGATCCGTCCGCAGAAAGCTCGGCCATCCATGGCCGCAGTGTCTGAATGTGGTGCGGAGTCTTCCGCCGGAGTCCGGCCGTTCGTGGCCGGAAATTTAACTAACCAAGTTTCGGGATGTAGTGGCAATGCGCGGACGCGATGAAGATACCGGTGAATTTCGTGGCACCAGCCGCAGCCAGCAACGGCGCGAGGCGCTGGAAATTTTCGACCTGGGCGAAAAGCTGGTGGCGCTCACCCCGGCGCAGCTGGCCAAGTTGCCGGTGCCCGAGTCGCTGATCCCGCATATCGAAGAGAGCAAGCGCATCACCTCGCATATCGCGCACAAGCGGCAGCTGGCGTTTCTGGCCAAGCACATGCGCCGCGAGGACGACGAGACGCTGGCCGCCATCCGCGATGCGCTGGATGCCAACAGCGACACCGCGCGCCGTGAAGTGGCGGCGATCCATCGCGTCGAGCGCTGGCGCGAGCGCCTGCTGGCCGAGAACGACGTGGCGCTGGCCGAGCTGCTGGAAGCCTACCCGGCTGCCGATCGCCAACAACTGCGCCAACTGGTGCGCAACGCGATCCACGAACGCGCCAAGAACAAGCCCCCGCGCGCCTACCGCGAACTGTTCCAGGTGCTGCGCGACCTGTCGCAGGAACAGGGAATCGAGAGCGAAGAGCCGGACCTGGAAGACGATCTGGACCCGGAAGACGACACCTAGGCATCGACCGGCGTAAAGGCGGAGCCGCACAGCAAGCGCCTCCGCCCCAGCCCAGCCCGACGCACGGCTCTCAACAGCCTGCGTCCGAACCGAAGACGCCCAAACACCCGACACGCGACGTCGCGCACCCGCCGTCGCAAGGGTCCAACCTCGCTTACCGAATCGCCTCCCGCGAACCAACGAATCGCAACCGCCAGAGGCACTGCGTTGCGCCCCTGCCGTTGCGAATCCCCCATCCCGACGCACCAATCCACGCCAACTCCGAACCGGAGCCCCGCAAACGCCAGACCCGCGGACAACCGCCCCTGCCGTTGCGATTCCCGATTCCCGATTCCCGATTCCCAGCATCTCAGGCCTGCGTTCCGCCGACCGTAATGCCGTCGATCAACAGCGATGGCTGGCCGACGCCGACCGGCACGCTCTGCCCGTCCTTGCCGCACACGCCCACGCCTTCGTCCAGAGCCAGATCGTTGCCGATCATGCGCACCTTCTGCATGGTTTCCGGACCGTTACCGATCAAGGTGGCGCCTTTCACCGGCGCGGTGACCTTGCCGTCTTCGATCAGGTAGGCCTCGGTGGCCGAGAACACGTATTTGCCGCTGGTGATGTCGACCTGGCCGCCGCCGAAGTTCACCGCGTAAATGCCCTTCTTGACCGAGCGGATCATTTCTTCCGGGTCGTGCTGGCCGGCGCGCATGTAGGTGTTGGTCATGCGCGGCATGGTCAGGTGCGCAAACGATTCGCGGCGGCCGTTGCCGGTGGGCGCCACGCCCATCAGGCGCGCGTTGTGGGTGTCCTGCATGTAGCCCACCAGCACGCCGTCTTCGATCAGCGTGGTGCACTGCGTCGGCGTGCCCTCGTCGTCGATATTGAGCGAGCCACGGCGTCCGTCCAGGGTGCCGTCATCGACGATGGTCACGCCCGGCGAGGCAACGCGCTCGCCCATGCGCCCGGCGTAGACGCTGGTGCCCTTGCGATTGAAGTCGCCTTCCAGCCCGTGGCCGACCGCCTCGTGCAGCAGCACGCCGGGCCAGCCGGGGCCGAGCACCACCGGCATCACGCCGGCCGGCGCGGGGATCGCATCCAGATTGACCAGCGCCTGGCGCAGCGCTTCGCGCGCAAAGCCTTCCGGGCGGCCATCGGCAAACAGTTCGGCGTAGCCGTAACGACCGCCGCCGCCGGAATAGCCGGACTCGCGACGCCCGCCGTGTTCGACGATCACCTGCACGTTCAACCGCACCAGCGGGCGCACGTCGGCCGCCAGCACGCCATCGCTGCGGGCGATCAGCACCGTGTCCACGCCGCCGGACAGGCTCACCATCACCTGTTTGACGCGCGGATCGGCGGCGCGCACGTACTGGTCGATGCGGCGCAGCAGGTCCACCTTGGTGGCGCTGTCCATGTCGTCGATCGGGTCGGTGGCCGGATACAACGCGCGGCCATTGCCACGCACCAGTGCGCGGGTGGATTGCGCGCCGCCGTCGCGCGAGATCGCACGTGCCGACTGCGCCGCTTCCAGCA
Source organism: Xanthomonas sp. WHRI 10204 (assembly GCF_040202875.1). Classification (NCBI taxonomy): domain Bacteria; kingdom Pseudomonadati; phylum Pseudomonadota; class Gammaproteobacteria; order Lysobacterales; family Lysobacteraceae; genus Xanthomonas; species Xanthomonas sp. WHRI 10204. The sequence goes on along the minus strand of NZ_JBEGDW010000001.1, from coordinate 1,323,619 downwards.
AGGTCTCGCGCTGGATGTCGTCGGAATACGCAAAGCCGGTTTTTTCGCCGGCAATCGCGCGCACGCCCACGCCTTGTTCGATGGAATGCGCACCGTCCTTGACGATGCCGTCTTCCACGCTCCAGCTCTCGCGTCGCGAATGCTGGAAATACAGATCGCCGAAGTCGATGCCCGGGCCCAACAGGGCGCCGAAGGTGCGGTCCAGATGGCCGGCATCCAGGCCGGAAGGAAGCAGCAGCCGGGTTTCGGCCAGAGTGAGAGCGTTATCGGTCATGCGGTCAGGATGGGGCCCGCGCGCCGGGGAGACAAGTCGTCCGGCTGAACATGTGGCGCGGCTATCATCGCCGGCTCGCCCTGCAACCATCGCCTGCGCATGAAGCTCATCGCCCACGTTCTGGATGGCCACACCCTGGACATCCGCCCTGCCCCGCATGCGCGCGACTGGATGGACGCCACCGATCAACGCTATGCGTACCGTTGCCTGCCGCTGGCGATTGCGAACGCGCATGGTTGGGAGCTGCTGTGCCAGTCCGGTTTCGAGGCCAGTTGGGATGGCCGCGATGGGCTGGACGCGCTCCGGATCGTCACCGATGCCGGCAACGCAGCGCCGGCGATCAGCCACTTCGGCTACGGCGTGCTGACCTTCCATGTGCCCTGCCTGTTTCGCACCGACGAAGGCGTCGACCTGTTCGTCACCGGCCCGTTGAACCGGCCCAAGGACGGCATCGGCGCGTTGAGCGGCCTGGTGGAAACCGACTGGAGCCCATACACCTTCACCATGAACTGGCGCTTCACCCGGCCCGGCAAGGTGCGCTTCGAGGCAGGTGAGCCGTTCTGCCATCTGTTCCCGCTGCAGCGGCAGGTGATCGAACAGGTGCAGCCGCAGTGGATGCCGCTTTCCGAAGCGCCGGAACTGGCGCAGCAACATGCCGACTGGACGCACAGCCGCACGCGCTTTCTCGATGAATTACCCGATACGCAATCAGCCGCGGCGCGCGAGAAGTGGCAGCGCGGGTACTTCCGCGGCGTCGCGGGACCGGAGCAGCCAGTGGTGCCGGGCCACCGCGCGCGACTGCGCCTGCCGATGTTCACGCGTGCCGGCAGCGACGATGACACTGCCGCCGACTGAGTGCGTCAGCGCGGCGGCGCAGCGGGCTTGCCGGCGGGCGCAGGTTTGCTCGGTGCACGCTCGCGCGTTTCGCGCTCGACCACGTCCACCTGCGGGTCTTTCCACGGCCCGGTGACGTGGTAGGTTTTGGCGCCGATCGCGCCCAGCGGCTTGCCGAGCACCGCGTTGGCGGCCGCGCCTACTGCAGCGCCCACCGGCCCGCCGGCCACCGCGCCGACCACGGTCAGCAGGTTGCCAGCCTTGGGATTGACGTCCACGGTCTGGTCGAAGGTCTGCGCGCGCAGATCGGTCTGACCGCGGATGGCGATCTCGGCAGCGGGGCCTGCAATGCGAATGGCGTCGGTGCGCGCGAAGCCGTCGCCGAAGCGCACCTCGCCGTCCAACGTGTTGAAGGCCAGGCCCTTGGAGAAGAAATCGCGGAAGTCGAACATCAGCCGACGCGGCAACTGCGCCACGCTGAGCAGGCCCAGCACGCGGCCGGCGCCCGGGTCCACTTCCAATAGCTGGCCGTTGCGGACATCCACCTTCAGGTTGCCGTCCAGCGAGCCGAGCGCAAAACCGGTCGGCGAGCCCTGCCAGCCGGCGTTGAGTTCCAGCTGGCCTTCGCCGCCGCGCAGCTGGCCGCCCAGGGTGAGGTTTTGCAACAGGTTGCCGAGGTTGCGGCTGTCCACCCGCGCCGACAGCCGCGTGCTGGCGGCATCGCCCTTGCCGCGCCAGGCGCCGGTCAGGCCGATGCTCTGGTCGTCCGAGCGCAGTTGCAGCTGATCCACCTGCATGCCGTCGGTGAGCCGGCTGCTGCGCAGGATGGCCGCGCCCAGGGTCATCTTGCCCACGCGCAGGTCGTCGATATCCAGCGCCAGCGGCGGGATGGAGACCGGGTCGAACTCGGCGACCGCGCGGCGTGCCGGTTCCGGCAGGGCACCGGCCAGCGGATCGCCGGGCTCCGGGGCTGCGGGCTCGGGCGCGTCGGCCACCGGCTGCCAGCGCACGGTGTTGAGCTTGCCCTGCACGATGCCGCCGTCGGCGTTGGGCACGGTGAGTTGACCGGCCAGCGAAGGGCCATCCAGGGTCACCGCCACCGCATCGCGGGTCGGGCGCAGCCGCAGCCGTGTCTGCGGAAACACCCCGCCGATCATCAGCAGCTTGTCTGCCTGCACGTCCACCTGCTGCAGCGGCACGGCGTCTTTCTTGGGCGTTGCCGGCTGGCCCGGCAGTGGTGGCATGTCCTGATCGCTGCTGCCGCGCGCCAGGCTGATCCAGTCGATCGCATCCAGCGAGGCGGTGCGTCCGGTCACTACCAGCCCGTTGGCGGGCGGGCGCTCGGTCACCGTGTCGGTACCCATGACCACGCGCACGCCGGTCTGCTCGCCATGGCTGCTGGCCTTGAGCGCCACCAGCTTGCCGAAAGCCACGTCGATATCGCCATCGCCAACCGGCAGGGCCACCTTGACCTGCGTGTCCAGCGCCTGGGTGGCCGGTTTATCCAGCGGCGCGGGCAGGTCCAACGTGGTGCCCACCAGATCCGAGCGCAGCGTCAGCAGCGCCTGCGCATCCGCTTGACCCGGCGTCGGCAGCGGCACATTCACCCCCACCTGCCACGGCGCGCTGCCATGTACATACGGGCGCAGCCATTCCATCTGCGGGGCGCGGTCGAACAATTCCCTGGCATCCAGGGTGGCGTCAAGGCGCGCTTCGAAGGCCTGCCTGGGGTCCTGCACAAAGCCACCGGCGCGCAGTGACAGCTCGCCGCTGCGACCCTGGTGCTGCACGCTCAGATGCTCGGCCGCAAACCCGGTATCGCGATACTCGGCCTGTCCGCTGACCTGGTCGAAGGCCAGATTCCAGCGCGCGTCCGCCAACTTGGCGCCCTGCAAGGCCACCGTGCCCTGCAGATGCCCGCCCACGCCCTTGGTGCGCAACGGGCGCAGCAGGTCGAAGCTCACCGCCGCCGGGCCGGACACGGTGAGGTTACGCAAGGTATCGCCGTAGCGGCGCTCCAGCGGGCTCTTGCGCAGCATGCCCAGCAACTGCACCGCGTCGGCCTGGCTGGAGGCGCGCACGTAGAGCTCGGAAGTCTTGAAGCTGGGGATGCCCGCGTCCAGTTGCGCGATCGGGGTACCGGCAAGATCGCCACTGCCCTGCAACGAAAACCCATTGCCGATGAAGCGCAGATCGGCCTGCACCTGCTCCATCGCCGGCCACTCCGGGTTGAAGCGAATCACGCCGTCGCGGATCTGCCCGAACGCTTCGAAGCGCCCGTCGTTGTCGTCGAACGGCCACTGGTCCAGATCGCCGCTGACCAGGCCGGTGCCACCGGTGATCACGCCGCCGGCCACGGCCATGTCCAGCCAGTCGATGGCGGCCTTGCTCATCTTCGAGCGGATCCAGAACTTGCGCGCCACCGGCAGCGCCACATCGTCCAGTTGCGCGGCAAGTTGCAGGCGCGGGCGGGTGCCGTCGTTCTGGAACCACAGCCCGCCGCGCAGGTTGGCGCCGTAGTCCTTGGCCTGCACACGCAGCGCCGGGGTGGCGACCTGCCAACCCGCTCCTTCGCGCCAGCCGACGATCTTGCCGGCCAGTTGAATTTCATGCACCACGCCAAAGCCGGTGGGCCAGTCGAAGCGCACCGTGGCGTCCGGCGCGGTTTCCAGCTCGCCACCCTGCGCGTCGCCATCGACGCGGCCGCGCAAACCGCTGATCCCCGGCGAATTGCCCACCGGCAGGAAACCAAGGTCCTCGATCTGCCCCTGCGCACGCACGGCGCCGCCCTGCTCGCCGGCGATCTGCAGATCGGCCACACGCAGCTGCGGTTTGGACAGGATCAGCCAGCGGCGCAGCGCAGGCGACAGCTGATCGCTCAATGCGGCGGCGGCAATCAGGCCGGAGACATCGCCCTGTCTGGCGGCTACCGCATAGCGACGCCCGCCGGCAATGCTCAGCCCGTCCAGATGCTGCAACGTGGCCGCCTGCCCCAGCCGCAGCAACGGCGCGTCCAGCCGCCAACCGCCATCGATGGTCTGCCAGCGCGCACGTGCCTGCAGACGCTCCCAGCGCAGCGTACGGCTGGCGGTCTCGTCCGCCAGCGGCGCTCCGGACAAGGCGACCTGGGTGAGGTCGGCATCGACGGTGACGCCGGTAATGCGGCGTGCATGCAGCTGCGCCCAGGCCTGCAAACGCCCACCGCCGCCTTCCACGCGCATGCCGCCGACCTGCAGCAGCGATGCCCAGGCCGCCAGATCGACCGGCTCGGCCTGCGCATACGCGCTGCCGTCGCCGCTGTCACGGTCGAACTCCAGCACCGCGGTCAGCGGCGCACGCGTGAGATCGATCCAGCTGCGGCTGCCCACCCTGACCGTCGAACCGCTCACGCGCAGGCGCAGGTCGATCCGCGGCAAGACGGTATCCAGGCCGATCGATGGCGCGTTCACCTTCAGGCGAGCCTCGGCCAACTGGATCTCGCCAAGCCGACGCAGTGCATCCAGCGGGTCGGCACCCTTTCCGCTCGGCAGGCCCTGCACCGACCACACGCCGTCGTCGCTGCGTTGCAAGGTCAGCGCCAACCCACGCAGGCGTACTTCGGTCAACGAGTGCCCAGGCAACAACCCGGCATACATCGCTAGCAGGATCTCCGCCTGGCCCACGCGCACCTCGCCCTGCGGACCGATCCGCAGGCCGTCCAGCCGCAGCAGCGGGCCGCGCCGGGTCCACTCGGTCTCCAGATGATCGAACGCGATCTGCTGCCCGGCGCGCTGGCTCAACCAGTCGGCGATCTGCTGCGGATGCTCCTCGGCCAACGGCAACGCCTGGCTGGCCGCGCCCACCAGCAACGCGACCACCACCAGCGCAAGCGCGCAGGCAGTGATCGCATAGCGGCGGAACAGACGCAGACGGCGGCGCAGCGGGGTGGGCATTAGACGCGGGGAGTGGGGAATCGGGAATCGGGAATCGTAAGAGCGCGCATCGCGCCGAGCGCACGATCATCTGTTCGCGCGCGGCACCATTCTAAAAAAGATGTCAGTCGCGTCCCCAAGAGTGGCTTTCGCTCCACCCCCATTCCCGATTCCCGACTCTCCATTCCCCGCCTCACAGCAACACCACGTCGAACTGCTCCTGCAGATACTGGTCGTCTGACTGGAAGCGGATGCTCTTGCCCAGGAATTCTTCCAACTCGGCTACCGCTGCGGATTCTTCGTCGGTGATGCGCGCGACCACCTTCGAGGAGGCGATCACCAGCAGCCGCGCGGCATCGAACTGGCGCACTGCACGGGTGATCTCGCGGAAGATCTCGTAAGTCACCGTTTCGGCGGTCTTGATGGTGCCGCGCCCGCCGCACTGGCCGCAGGTTTCCGACAACTGCCGCTCCAGGCTTTCGACGGTGCGCTTGCGGGTCATTTCCACCAGACCCAGCGGCGAGAACTCGTACACCGTGGTCTTGGCGTGGTCGCGGGCCAGCGCCTTTTCCAGCGTACGCAGCACCTGGCGACGGTGCTCGGGATCGTCCATATCGATGAAGTCGATGATGATGATGCCGCCCAGGTTGCGCAGCCGCAGCTGCCGCGCCACCGCCTGCGCCGCCTCCAGATTGGTGCGGAACACGGTTTCTTCGAGATTGCGCTGCCCCACGAACGAACCGGTGTTGACGTCGATGGTGGTCATCGCTTCGGTCTGGTCGATCACCAGATAGCCACCGGACTTGAGCGGCACCTGCTTGTTCAACGCGCGCCCGATCTCGTCCTCGACCCCGTACAGGTCGAAGATCGGCCGGTCGCCGGTATACAGCTCCAGCCGCTCGGCCAGCACCGGCATGTACTTGGCCACAAACGCCTGCAATTGCACGAAGGTCTCGTTGGAATCAACCTTGACCTTTTCCACATCCTTGCGGATCAGGTCGCGCACCGCACGCAGCGGCAGACTCAGGTCTTCATAGATGATGCTGCACGGCGGCGCTTCGCGGCCGCGCCGCTCGACCACGTTCCAGACCCGCGACAGGTAGGCGATGTCCTCGGCCAGCGCCTCGGCCGGCTGGCCTTCGGCATTGGTGCGGATGATGTAGCCGAAGCCGCCGTGCTGAGCCGAGACCTCGCTGACGATGGTCTTCAGACGCAGGCGCTCGGCCTCGTCTTCGATCCGCGCCGACACCCCGACGATCTTGGATTGCGGCAGCAGCACCAGGTAGCGCGAGGGAATGCTGATCTGTGTGGTCAGTCGGGCGCCCTTGGTGCCGATCGGGTCCTTGACCACCTGTACCACGATGTCCTGGCCGTCGCGTAGCAGCTCGACAATCGGGACGGACGCTGCCGGCGGTGGCGGGATCGGGGTTTCTTCGGTATCGACCACGCTGGCCGGTGCCGGTGCCGGGCGCACCACGTCGTTGGCGTGCAGAAACGCCGCGCGCTCCAGCCCGACTTCGACGAACGCCGCCTGCATGCCGGGCATCACCCGCTGCACCTTGCCCTTGTAGATGTTGCCGACCACGCCCCGGCGCCAACCGCGCTCGATATGCAGCTCCTGCAGCATGCCGTTCTCGATCACCGCCACGCGGGTTTCGCGCGGAGTGACGTTGACCAAAATCTCTTCCGACATCAATGTGCTCCGAAGGCTGTGAGCAACTGCGAGGTGTGATGCAGCGGCAATCCCATCACGCCGGAATAGCTACCGGACAAATGGCTGATAAAACGTTCTGCTCGCCCCTGGATCGCATAGGCACCGGCCTTGCCCATGGGCTCGCCACAGGCGGCATAGGCAGCGATCTGCACGTCATCGAGCGTGTCGAAGGTCACCTCCGACACCACCAATGCCTGCGCCGGAGCGCGCTGTGCACAGACTAGAACCACCGCCGTGAGTACCTGGTGGGTGCGACCTGACAACACACGCAGCATCGCGATCGCATCGTCGACATCGACCGGTTTGCCGAACACACGCTCGCCCAGCACCACTTCGGTATCCGAGCCCAGCACGATCGCATCGGGGTCGCGTGCCTGCACCTGCGCAAGGCCGGCGCGCGCCTTGTCCAGCGCAACCCGCTGCACATACTGTTCGGGCGATTCGGCGCGCGCGCGCAGCTCGGGCACGTCCAGTTCCAGGGTCTGGAACGGCACATCCAGGCGTTGCAGCAGTTCTTGTCGGCGTGGCGAACGGGAGGCGAGATAGAGCATCCGCCCAGCATACCTGTTGGCCGTGCTCGCCCGCTGACTTCGCACCCGCGCGGCGGTTGCGCGGCGGCGTTCGACTCACAACATATTCATCGACCTCCCAACACGCTCGCACTACAGACAAGGAGATCTCATGCGTACCACCCTCAAGCCGTTGTTGCTGGCCCTGTCCATCGCTGCCGGAACCGCCATGACCGCACACGCCCAATCCGCGTCGAACTACACCATCCCCAACGACGGCACCCTGCTCAACGTGTCGGCGGAAGCGGAAGCCAAGCGCGTGCCGGATATCGCCACCCTGTCTGCAGGCGTGGTCACCCAGGCTGCCGACAGCAACGCCGCCATGCGCCAGAACGCCGAACAGATGAGCAAGGTCATGGCTGCCGTGAAGGCCGCCGGCATCGCCGACAAGGACGTGCAGACCAGCGGCATCAACCTGAGCCCGCAATACACCTACAAGGAAAACGAAGCGCCGAAGATCATCGGCTATCAGGCCAGCAACACCGTCAGCCTGAAGGTGCGAGACATCTCCAAGCTCGGCAAGGTGCTCGACACGCTGGTCGCCCAGGGTGCCAACGACATCAACGGCCCCAGCTTCTCCGTCGACCAGCCCGAGGAGGCCTACGACGAAGCCCGCGTGGCCGCACTCAAAAAAGCCCAAGCCCGCGCAGAGACCTACGCAAAATCGCTGGGACTGAAGGTGCGCCGCATCGTCAGCATCTCCGAAGGCCGCAGCGGCGGCGGCGTGGTGCGCCCGATGATGATGGCCGCCTCGATGCGCTCGGCCAAGGCCGAGATGGATACCCAGGTGGCGCCCGGCGAAAGCACGCTGTCGATTACGCTAGAGGCGACATTCGAATTGGGGCGCTGAAGAAGCGGATCTCGGCCCCAAACTTGTTACCCCACTGCCCTCTTCGGAGGGCAGTGTCGTTTCTGGAACGCGGTTGCCAGGCTTCTCCAAACGGAAGCGCGAAATCGGAGCGCAATAACAGGACGCAAGTTTCACTTAAAACTTGAAATAGGTAACTTTCAAGTGCCCAAGGTCACACATTATCAATGTGAATAGGCGATTTTTAAGGTTTGTGCTTAAAAAAACATGAAATTTAGAGAAATTATTCTTTAAGCAAGCGCTACAGCGCTCTAGCATCGGTTGTCAGCGCACCGTCATATTCGTGATGGCGCTCCTCTGGAGAGAGATGATGACCGGCCACCCTGCCTCGAAGCGCAGCTTCCATCCACCATCGCGCGCACGCCATGCCCGCATCAGCGTGCTCGCGCTTGCGTTGAGCGGCGCGGTCGGCGTGCTGACGTCCGGCACTGCCGCTGCGCAGAGCACCACCGCCGGCATCTACGGGAGCGCGCCCGCTGCTGCTGGTGCAACCATCACTGCACAAAGCGATACCGGTTTTGCCCGGACAGCGACCGTCGACGCGAACGGGCGATACGCCATCGGCAATCTTCCCGTCGGCACCTACACGGTCACCTTGCAACGCGACGGACAGGCCGTCGAGACACGCAAGAACATTGCCCTGCGCGTCGGCGCGGGCACCGATGTGTCGTTCGCCAGCAATACCTCGTCCGAGGCCACCAACCTGGGCACCATCACGGTGACCGGCAAGAACATCTCACCGGTGGATGTCTCCGCCACCGCCTCGCGCACGGTGATTACTGCCGAGCAGCTGCAGCGTTTGCCGCTGGCGCGCTCGGGTGAGGCGATTGCGCTTTTGTCACCAGGAGCCGTGCAAGGCAGCGGCTATTTCGGCAACGCCATTTCCTTCGGCGGTGCGGGCGTCACCGAAAATGCCTATTACCTCAACGGCTACCTCAGCTCCAATCCGCTCTCCAACATCGGCGGCGTCACCTTGCCGTTCGGCGCGATCGACCAGCAGGAAACCTATACCGGCGGTTACAGCGCGCGTTACGGCCGCTCCGCAGGCGGCGTCCTCAGCCAGCTCGGCAAGCGCGGCACCAACGAATGGCATTTCGGCGCGCAAGTGCTATGGCGTCCGAAGTCGCTGTCCAGCGACAACAAAAATGTCTTCTTCCCGAATACAGCCCCACCTGCCGGCTATGAATACAGCGACGACAGCCTGCCCGGCACTCTTTACCGTAGCCGAAAGGACGACACCTTTTGGAATACGGTCTATAGCGTTTATGGCGGCGGCCCGCTGATCGAAGACCGCCTGTTCGTCTTTGTCGCCGCAGAGCAGGAACGCACCGAAGGCGTTTCCACCGCACGCAGGGACGACCCGGTGATCGGCCGCAACAACTACCGCACCGATGAGCCGAAGGTCTACGCAAAGATCGACTGGAACATCAACGACAGCAACATCCTCGAACTGACCGGCGTCAAGAATAATTCGCGCGATGGCGGTGCTTACAGCGATTTCAACGGATACCAGGGCCTCAACGGCGACGCCAACGGCGCATTCGCCGATACGGTCAAGGTCAACGACCGCTATTACATCGGCAAGTACACCAGCTACATCACCGACGATCTCACCTTGAGCGCCACCTACGGCAAGAGCCGTCAGACCGATTTCCGCAACAACCCCAGCACCGCACCGCTGCTGACCAACACCAATCTGCAGGATCCGGCCATCACCGGTGGCAGCGAGATCCGCAACAACCAGACCTCCAGCCAGGCGCGCGATGGCGAAAACAAGACGCGCGGTCTGCGCATCGACCTGGAATATGTGTTGGGCAGCCACACCCTCACTGCAGGTGTGGACAACATGTATTTCAATGCCAACAACGAAGGTGTCATCACCACCGGCCCGGGCTTCCGCTGGATCTATGGACGCTCTTCGCGCCCCGCCTCGCCCATCAGCGCTGCGCTGGGCGTGGGTCCGGCCGGTGGCAATGGCTACTACGCCTATCGCTCCGTGTTCAATACCGCGACCAGTATGTCCGTCGAGCAAAAAGCCTACTTCCTCGAAGACAAATGGCAGGTCAACGACAAGCTGCTGCTGACGCTGGGTATCCGCAACGACAAGTTCACCAACTTCAACGACGCGGGTGTGCCCTACGTGACCAGTGGCGATCAGTGGGCGCCGCGCTTTGGGCTGAGCTGGGACGTGTTCGGCGACTCCTCGCTCAAGGTCTACGGCAACGCCGGTCGCTACTACCTGGCGTTGCCTAACAGCGTGGCCATCCGTGGCGCATCGCCGTCCACGTTTACGCGCGAATACTTCACCTACACCGGCATCGATGCGCAGGGCAGCCCGACCGGGCTGACGCCGGTCGCGGTCGATCCATCCGCCGGATTCTCCTGTTCGGGCAATGTCGTCTCCTCCAATCTGGAATGCGGCCAGGCACCGGATGCCGCCGGTATCGCCGCCACCGATCTGAAGTCGATGTACCAGGACGAGTTCATGCTCGGCTTCGACAAGACGCTTGGCGAGAACTGGGTGACTGGTGCCAAGGCCACTTACCGCTCGCTGGGCGCCACCATCGACGACGTCTGCGATGCGGATCGGATGCGCACCAAGTTGACCGCGATCGGCGTGGATCCCAGCACCGTCAATGTGCCCGGCTGCATCATCTTCAATCCCGGCGAAACCAATTCCTTCAGCCTAGCCAACCTGGATGGCTCCGGCCGTACATCGGTGTCGATGTCGCCGTCGGACTGGGGCTTCGACAAGAAGGCCAAGCGCACCTATCTGGCGGTGGACCTGTTCCTGCAACATCCGTTCGACGGCAAGTGGGAAGGCCGCATCGATTACACCTGGTCGCGCAACTTCGGCAATACCGAAGGGCAGATCAAATCCGACATCGGCCAGACCGATGTCTCCAAGACCCAGGATTGGGATGCCGCTGCGCTGATGTGGTACTCGGGCGGCTACCTGGCCAATGATCGCCGCCATCAGATCAAGATTTACGGTTCCTACCAGATCGCGCCCGAATGGCTGATTGCGGGCAACATCCGCGTGCTGTCCGGTACGCCGAAATCCTGTCTTGGCTACGTGAGCATCAACGGCATCAGCGAGGATTCCGATGCCGGCGATCCGGTGGGTTATGGCTCCGCGTACCACACCTGCAACGGCCAACCCTCGCGCCCGGGCGACGCAGGTCGCCTGCCCTGGACAAAGATCGTCGACCTGGGCCTGACCTATCGCCCCGCGTTCGCCGACAACAAGCTCTCCATGACGCTGCAGGCCTTCAACATCTTCAACGAGCGTAAACCGCTGCAGGTCGATTCCACCTGGGAAGACAGCGCGTTCACGCTATCCAACACCTACGGTATGGGCGCGTTCTTCACCCAGCCACGCTACGCGATGTTCTCGGTGGCGTACGACTACTGACGCACTCTCCCGTCAGCGTCGTTTCCCCAGCCTGGCAACGGGCTGGGCTTTTCTACCGCAACGCCCAGCTTCGGCTGGGCGTTTGCATGCGCGAACGCTGATCCGCGTTGTCACCGCAAAGAAACTCAGCTGGCTATCGACATCGCCGTCGTGGCGACATCGATCCGCCATCGTCGGCGATGTAGCAAACCCGTCGCAGCTACGCGTCGTACTTGTGCAGCCGCGCGCGCTGCGGTAAACCTACGCTACCGGATGGTGTAGTGCGTCCGGGCCGCGCAGGTCCTTTCCGCAGTTCCGTTTTGGAGGTGGATGATGGTTCGCACGCAATCGCAGGTTTCTTCCCGTCCCCTTGGCATCGACACCTCGCGCGTCCTGGCGATGAGCACCGCTGTGGCGCTGCATCTGCTGGCCGGTGGCTTGTTGCTGATCCCGCTGTCGCATCGGGCGGTTCCGCAAGCGCCCCCCGAGCCGCGTTGGGTCATGCCGATCACGATACCGACCGCCCCACCACCGCCGCTGGTAATCCCGGTCACTGTGAATTTCACACCGAAGACGCATACACCACCCAAGACCGTGCCAGTCCCGGTGCAGGTACCGACTCCTCTCATCGACCAGACATCCGTGGTCGACACCACGTCAGTTACCCTCCCGGCAACCGGCACCGCGATGGACAGCGCGCCCACCATCGCTGCACCGAGCGGGCCGATCGAGGCGGGGCAGTTGCAGTATCTGAGTTCGCCCGCACCGAGTTACCCGGTGGCTGCATTGCGTGCGGGGCAGCAAGGCACAGTGCTGCTTCGCGTGCTGGTGGGGACCGATGGACGCCCGGCCGAAGTGAGCGTGCAAACCAGTAGCGGTCATCGCGCGCTCGATCTGGCCGCGCGTAGCCAGGTGCTGCGCAGCTGGCGCTTCCAGCCGGCGATGCAAAACGGCCAGGCCGTGCAGGCGTACGGGTTGGTGCCGGTGAGCTTTTCGCTGAATTGAAGCTTCGTTGAATTGAAGCGTGGACCGACGCGGCGGCCCGCAACTGCGGCCGCCGCACCACTGCGAACCTCCACGCACCCGCTGGCGCCAACTATCCCGCTACGAACGCACGCGCCAGGCAGCAAGCGTAGCGGCCACGCCGCAGTGTCCTTCGCCTGCCGCATGACCACTGGGAGCCCCAGTGACCACCCGACGCATCAATGGGCTGGGGGCGGCCAACAGAAGGAAGCGAGCGAGCGGCACGACGGCTCCCGCCGACGCGATCAAAACCGGCAAGAGCGCGTGACACACCTCGGCCATCGCTTCGGGTCGCATTCGTCCGGAAGCTGAGCAGGCGTCGCGCAGTCGCGCTATCGAGCAAGCCGTTGCGTGCTGACGCAGATGCCGTCCAACGCGCTGAATCGAGTGATTGGCCAGCATCACCGCAGTGCGATGCAACTGCTCGGCGACACTCAAATGCACCGGCATGTGCAGCAGCGTGAGCGGGCCGATCTCGCGGATTTGGGTGATCAGCCGCTCTGATGACGCCAGCTGCACCGCGCTCGGCATGACGCCATTACGCCCGGTGATACGGATGATTGGCCAGCATCGCCGCAGCTCGGTACAGCTGCTCGGCCACGACCAGGCGCACCAGCATGTGCGGCAAGGTGAGCGGGCCGATCGACCAGCTTTCGTTGGCGTTTTTCAGCACCTCGGCCGCGTGGCCTTCCGGGCCGCCGATCAGGAAGGCCAGATCGCGCCCCTGTCCGCGCCAATGTTCCATGCGCTGGGCAAGTTGCTCCGAACTCAGCGGGCGACCGGGCACATCCAGCGCCACGACATGCGCGTTCTTGGGCAGCGCGGCGATGACGCGACGGCCTTCGTCGTCGATGGCGCGTTGCCCATCGCGTCCCTTGCCGCGCAGGCCAGGTTCGATCTCGACCAGCTCCAGCGGCATCCAGTGCGACAGACGTTTTTGATATTCGGCAAAACCTTGCGCCACCCAGGCCGGTGCGCGTTCGCCGGTGGCGATGAGTCGGCATTTCATTCGTACATGATATCCGCGTCACAGCCTGGGCAGTCCGTGGCGATTTGTCGTTGCGTGTCATGGCGTGGTTACAGCCGGCAATTAGTGTCGCCCGACCACCCAGCCACGCAGGAGTCGTTCGATGCCGATTTTCGATCCCGCCCGCCGCCAGGTTCTCAAGGGCAGCGCCGCCGTCATGGCCGCCGGCGCCCTTGGCAGCTTGGGCGCATTGCAGTCGCGCCAGGCCCAGGCCGCCACGTCCCCGTCGGTGCGGCTCGCCCCGGTCCCCAGCCGTTACGGCCCGCTCGCCCCGGTCGCCGACCAGAGCACCGGCCTGCCGCTGCTGCAGCTGCCGCGCGGTTTCAGCTACCGCTCGTTCGGTTGGAGTGGCGACCGCATGGACGATGGCCAGCCCTGCCCCGACCGCCACGACGGTATGGCCGTGGTCGGTCTGCGTCGACCCGACTGGCGTCCGGGCAGCGACCCGCTGCGCGGCCTGGAATACGTGTTGATCCGTAACCATGAGCGCGGCGCCGGCAGCCCGTTCCGCGCACCGGCCATGTACGACACCGGCATCGTCAGCGGCACCCAACAGGCCGGCGGCGGCACCACCACGCTGAGCTACGGCCGCCGTGGCTGGGGCAGCCTGGAGCCGAGCCTGGGCGGCACCCTGGTCAACTGCGCCGGCGGGCCGACCCCGTGGGGCACCTGGCTGAGCTGCGAAGAGATCAAGACCAACGCGGTCTCCAGCACCGGCTGCAAGCACGGCTATGTGTTCGAAGTGGACCCGGACAGCCACCGCACCACCGGCCGTCCATTGGTGGGGCTGGGCCGTTTCAGCCATGAGGCGGTGGCGATCGACCCGCGCACCGGCACCGTCTATCTCACCGAGGACGACCGCAACAAGGCCGGCCTGTACCGCTTCATTCCCAACGACCGCCGCGGCCGCAATGGCTCGCTGGAAAACGGCGGCCGGCTGCAGGCCGCGCGCGTGCGCGGACGTCGCAATGCCGACCTCACCGTGGCCAGCATCGGCCAGCAGTTCCAGCTGGAATGGGTGGATATCAGCGAGCCCGATCTGGACAGCATCGCCGCACCGGCCGGCTTTGCCGACATCGGCGCCAACGACACCTTGAGCGGGCCGTTTGCACAAGCCTGGGCCGATGGCGCGCTACGCATGAGCCGCGGCGAAGGCATCTGGTACAGCTACGGCAAGATGTTCATCGTCGACACCAGTACCGGCGTGGATGCGCAGGGCCGGCGCGGTTACGGCAATGGCGCGGTGTGGGTGCTGGACCTGTTCACCCAGCGCCTGAGCGCGCTGTTCGTCAGCGGCAATCAGCTGGCGGCGCATAACCCGGACAACGTCACCGTCAGTGCGCGCGGCGGCGTGGTGCTGTGCGAAGACGGCGGCGAAAGCCCGGACGAATACGGCCCCGGCGCGCGCTTGCTGGGCCTGACCCGCAACGGCGAATCGTTCTATCTGGCCAAGAACAACGTGCAGCTCACCTCGCAGCAGATCGCCGATGCCGGCAAGACCATTGCCGAAGGCGACTACCGCGACACCGAGTTCTGCGGCGCCTGTTGGGACCCGTTGGCACGCACCTTGTTCGTCAACATCCAGACACCGGGCATTACTCTGGCTATCACCGGACCATGGGAACGCGGGCCGTTGTAAGCCTGTCCTTTGCAGGCAAGCAGTCAACGCAACACCTGCCGGAGGGCGTATCACCGCTCATCCGGCAGGTTTCAAGCGTGCCGAAAGACCCGCAACAGCGAAAACGTAGCGCATGCAGGCGCACAGTCGATGCGCCACCTCCGAATGTCGCGCGTGGCGGCAGGCTGGTCGCACGGTCAGCGTGGTCGGTCGCTGCAGCCAAGAGCGGCTAACAACACATAGCGAGCAATCGTCAGGCGGGTGTGGACGGCGCGCTCAGAACCGGAGTGTCCGCGTGGCACATGCCGCACCAAGCACCGGCCGCGCCGGCCTGGCGGTGAGCACAGCGTTGTATTGGCCACTCTAAAGCCTCGCTACCGGCGCCCGGCTGGCATCACCGGCTGCTGGGAACCGCGCATGGGCAAGCGTGTTCGGTCGCGCAGCGCAGCCGCTCGCGTCGTTGCAGCGCGTGGTCAGAACCAGGGCGCTTCGGGCACGCTCGACATGACGCGCTGCATCTTCAACCAGCGCTTGAACGATTGCGGATCGCCCAGTTCGCGCAGTCCCTGGCGTGCCTCCATCAACTCGTCTTCGACCTCACGCTTGAGTTGCGCCATCAACCTGCCCAGCCGCTCCGGCTTCGGACGCGACGGCAGGTCCAATCCATACTCGGCGCAGAAGTCGCCCGCTTGCTGCTGCACCTGCTGCTGCAGGTCCTTGCACTGGCGATCCAGTTCGCGGTTGTACTCCTGCAACCGCGTCGGATTCATCGCGTCCACGCCTTGCGCGTCCATCAGGCCGATCTCGGCCTGCAGTTCGAGCAAACCCAGCAGATCGCCAGCCTTGTAGGCGGCATTGAGCCGCTGCATCAGGATGGTGCGCGAGGCATGGTCATCGTCGTTCTTGGCGCGGTCCGGATGCAGGTTGCCGGCCAGCTTGCGATACAGCTCGCGCAACGGCGGGGGTTCGGCAGTGGCGGCAGTGGCCTTCCGCTCGGCGCGTTTGCGGCGCTGCGTCTGGCGTTGCTGCTGCTGGGCGTGCTCTTGCTCCAGGCGCTCGCTCACGCGCTCGAAGAGTTCTTCTGGCGAGTCGATCGCATCCAGTTCGTCGGCATCCAGTCCGTAGGCCTGGCCGAGAATCTGCTTCATCAGCGCATCGGATTCGGAGACGTCCTGGTCATAGCCGACGACACTGTGGCGATCGTAGATCGGCCGCAGCGCCTCGTGGCCGGCTTCGATCAGCGGACCGGCGATGGTGCACAGCAGATCCGACAAAAATTCGCGATCGGCCTTTCCCAACTTGTAGGAAGCATGCGCGCGATCGAGTTCCTCGACCAGGGCGATATCAGCATCGCGTCGACGGTCGAGCAAGGGCTGCAGCTCGCCGTGATAGCGCTCGCGCCATTGCGCAAGCGCCACTTGCCAGGCCTGCAATTGGGCGCGATGCAGTTCCAGGTCGCGCAGCAGCCGGTCAAAGCGTTTGCGGGCCGGCGACGCTGCCACATCGGACGCCTGCGCAGCGCCACTGTGCAACCGCTGCAGCGCGTGCGAAGCAGCGGTATCCGGGGTGGCTTGCAGCTTTCTCGCCATGCCGGGGCCAGTTACTCCTCGGAATCGGCAACCACATCGTCCGGACGCTGGTCGCCCACGGTCCACAAACGCTCCAGCGCGTAGAACTCGCGGACACGCGGCAGCATCACGTGCACCACGACATCACCCAGGTCGACCAGCACCCACTCGGCTTCGCGCTCGCCTTCCACACCCAACGGCATCACGTCCAGCCGCTTGGCGAACTTGACCACTTCTTCGGCGATCGATTTGACGTGGCGGGTCGAGGTGCCCGAGGCAACCACCATGTAATCGCAGACGCTGGACTTGCCGCGCACGTCGATCTCGACCACGTCCTTGGCTTTCAGCTCCTCCACGGCCTCGCGCACGGTGGCCAGCAGAGCCGGCACGGACGGCGGCGGATTCGGGATGGAGGTCTTGATGACTTGGGCTTGACTGGTCAAAGCGGGCAACTCGATGGAATTAGCGCGAATTATAGGCCGGTCCGGGCGGATGCGTGTTCAGCTAGCCGCGCGGGGGCAGCCGTACAGGCCTTCCCGGGCGATAAAGCCGGCCACCGCAGCCGGCACCAGCGCCTGCCAGGGCCCGCGGGCAGCGATCCGCGCGCGCACCGCGCTGGCCGATTCGCCGCGCAACGGGTGGTGCAATTGCCACAACCGGCCGGCCGGTGCGGCGAGCAGTGCATCGGTGCTGGCGGCCCAGCGCCCCTGCACCGCGGCGGCCAGGTGCGGCGCATCGCTCAGGTCCAGGGATGTGCCCGGCCGCGCGGCGATGACGAAGTGCGCCAGCTCAAACAGCGCCTCCCACTGGTGCCAGCGGTGCAGTCCAACGAAGGCGTCGGCACCCAATAACCAGGCAATGGGCGTGGTCGGCCCGAGTGCCTCGCGCAGCTCGCGCAAGGTCTCCACGGTGTAGGACGGCGCCAGCTGTTGGCTGGCGCGCTGCAGCTCGCGACTGTCCAGCTGCAGCCCGGGCTGGCCGGCAAGCGCCAGTTCCAGCATCTGCGCGCGCTGCGCGGCCGTGGCACCGGGTGCGGCGCGATGCGGCGGATCGGCGGCCGGCACCAGGTGCACGAGGGCACCGAGTTCGTCGCGCGCTGCGCAGGCGATGGCCAGGTGACCCAGATGGATCGGGTCGAAGGTGCCACCGTAGTAGAGGTGGAGCCGGGAATCGGGAACCGGGAATCGGGAATCTGAAGGGCCAGGAGCTGGTGCGACCGGCTTGGGGCCGGAAACTGACGCGCTGGTCGCAATGCTGGCGGGAGCGACAACCTGCGTGTCTTGGCTCGTCTGTGCAGTGGTTCGGATTTCGGATCCCGTGTCCGGGATCGCGGACGCGTGGTTTCCAGGCCCGGCCTGCCCCGCTGTCACGCCAGCAATCTCACCGCGCGTGCTTCGGCCACCGCGACCAAGAGGCGTTCCAGGCCAACCCAGGCATCGCCGTCGGCGCGACCCTTGGCCATGCGGTCGACCAAGCCGGCCTCGGCGACGAAGCGCTCCCAGCGGCGCGCCTCGGGATGACGCTGCAGCGCGCGCTTGAACGGGGCCTGGCGGGATTCCCAGATGCCCTGCGATTTCATTTCCGCGGCCAGGTTGCCGCCATTGGCCTGCACCTTCGCCAGTGCAGCGGTGCGCAGCAATTCCTTGATCAGGATCGGCATCAGCGCGGCGACGGCTTCGCCTTCCGCACGTAGCCCGGCGAGCATGCGAATCACCGCCGCGGGCTGGCCGGAGAAGGTGGTTTCGGCCAGGCGGAACACGTCGTAACGCGCGGCATCGGCTACCAGCGACTCCATCGCCTCCAGATCCAGCGTCTTGCCATCGGCCAGCAAGGCCAGCTTGTCGATCTCCTGCGCGGCGGCCAGCAGGTTGCCTTCCACCCGCTCGGCCAGGCGCTGCACCGCGGCTGCGTCGGCGCGCAGGCCCTGGGCGCGCAGGCGGCGCTCGATCCAGTCGGACAATTCATGCGGCTTGATCGCCCAGGCCACCGCAATGGTGCCGATGCGGCCGATCGCCTCGGCCCACTTGCCCTGGTGCGCCTTGCTCCAGTCGTTGGCGGTGATCAGCAGCACCACGTCCGGCGGCGGATTGGCACAGAAGCGAGTGATGACCTCGGCGCCGTCCTTGCCTGGCTTGCCGCTGGGCAGGCGCACTTCCACCAGCCGGCGCGGGCTGAACAGGCTAGGCGCGTTGAAGCTGGCGTCGAGCTGGTTCCAGTCGAACTCGCGGCCGTCGGCATCGAACACCTCGCGCTCGCCGATGCCTTCGGCGCGCGCACGTGCACGCACCGCATCGGCTGCTTCAAGCACGCGCAAGGTTTCCGGACCGGCGATCAGGTAGGCCGGCTGCAACGGCTGATTGGACTGGCCGGCCAGCTGCTCTGGGCGAAGTTCCATGACTACAACCGCGTGCCAGGTCGCGGGCTGGCCGACACGCCGTCACGCGACACCGGCAGGCGACTGCCGACGGAACGCTGGTCACTGCCAGCACGCGCCGCGCCGGTCAGTTCCGGACAGCCGCAGCGCCCACCTGACAGACACGCGGGAGATGCGATCGCCACGCTCAGTTGTTCGACGACGGCTGCGGCGCTGGCGGCAGCGAGGCCGGCACGCTGGATTCGGGCGTCGACGGTTGCACTGGCGGCGTGGTGGCCTGCGGCAGCGGCGCGGTCGGGGTGCTTTCCAGGCTCTCGCCACGCTGCACGCGGGCGCGCACCACGCTGTCGATACGGCGCAGGATCGAGGCCGACATGTCTTTGCGCAGTTCGTCGGCCAGGATCTCGCGCTCGGTGGCGGTACCGGTGGCGTCCACCGGCGGCGACACGTAGTCGCGCGACAGCTCGATCACCTGCTGCGGCACCAGCACCGCACCGTTGGCGGTGGTGACGGTAAAGATGGCGGCATAGCGCAGGCTGTATTCCTGTGCACGGCCCTGACTGTCGATGGCGATCGGCAAATCGCCCCAGCGCTCGGACAACACCTGCACCTGCGCAAAGCCGGTCTTGGCGTCTTCGTCCGCCAGCGTGGCGCCGGCAGCCTTGAGGCCCCGCCGCAACAATTTGGCCAGTTCGCTGTACTGCACTGCGGACTGCACCTTCACGGCCGGGGTATCGGGCGGCAACGCAAGCGAATTGCGCAGGTGGAAGCCGCAGGCGGTGAGGCTGGAGACCAGCACGAGGGACGCAGCGAAAGCAGTAGGAAATCGAATCATGGGCACAGTCTGGATGAGCGCCCCGGCGGCGGCAACAGGCGGCTAGCCTGACGCAGCCCGCGTGAACGGGGCTTGATAGGGCGCCGCGGAACAACGCGGCGCCCAGGAATGACAAACGCGTCGCCACGCGCCGGTGAAACGAATGACCCGAAGCCACCCCAACAATCTCACCTGCACGTCGCCAAGCGCGACTGAAATGACGTACCTGAAACCATCGCGGCAACTTTACCCATGCGTCGCGACGCAGCAGCGCAGTTAATCGCAGAGAACCACTGCAGCGCGCGGACCTGCGCAGCACCACGCGCCAGTGCAACACATTGCCGACACCGCAGCAGCAACCTTGCACCGCGTCGCCGCGCCGCTCCGGGAAACTACCCGGATCGGCAATGGCAACCGGACCGATCAGCCGCCATCACCCCGCCACGATGTTCACGATCTTGCCCGGCACGATGATGATCTTGCGGATCGTCAGCCCATCCAGGAATTTCGCGGCATTGGGTTCGGCCTGGGCCAGCGCTTCGATGTGTTCGCGCGCGGCGTCCGCCGTCACCTCGATGGTGCCGCGCAGCTTGCCGTTGATCTGCACCGCCAGCGTCAATGCGTCACGCACCAAGGCGCTGGCATCGACCTGCGGAAACGCCACGTCTTCCAGCAACGTTTCGCCACGGCCCAGCACCTGCCACAACGCGTGGCTGGCATGCGGGGTGATCGGGTTGAGCAGCAGCACCATCGCTTCCAGTGCTTCCTGCCGCACCGCCCTGCCCTGGTCGCTGGCGTCGTCGAACTTGGCCAGCGCGTTGGACAACTCCATCACCGCGGCAATGGCGGTATTGAAGCTGTGGCGGCGGCCGTAGTCGTCGCTGACCTTGCCGATGGTTTCGTGAATCTTGCGGCGGATCGCCTTCTGCTCGGCACTCAGGCTGGCGGCGTCCAGCGCAACGGCCGCGCCTTCGCCCACATGCTTGTGCACCTGCACCCACAACCGGCGCATGAAACGCGCCATGCCGTCGACACCGGCTTCGTTCCACTCCAGCGATTGCTCCGGCGGTGCGGCAAACATCGAGAACAACCGCACGGTGTCGGCGCCGTACTTGGCCACCATCGACTGCGGATCCACGCCGTTGTTCTTGGACTTGGACATCTTCTCGGTGCCGCCGATATGCACCGGCTGGCCGTCGGCGATCAGCACCGCGCCGGTGACGCGGCCGCGCTCATCGCGCTGGACCTCGACATCGGCCGGGTTGATCCAGTCCTTGCCGCCGTTGTCGGCGTCGCGATAGAACGTGTCGGCGATGACCATGCCCTGGGTGAGCAGGTTGGTCACCGGCTCGTCGCTGTCCACCAGCCGCGCGTCGCGCATGAGCTTGTGATAGAAGCGGAAGTACATCAGGTGCAGGATCGCGTGCTCGATGCCGCCCACGTATAGATCGGCCGGCATCCAGTAATTGGCGCGGCGGTCGACCATGTCGCGTGCGTTGGGGCTGGTGTAGCGCGCTACATACCAGCTCGATTCCATGAAGGTATCGAAGGTGTCGGTCTCGCGCTCTGCCGGGCCGCCGCAGTCCGGGCAGGTGGTCTGGCGCCAGGTCGGATCGGTCTTGATCGGCGAACCGGTGCCGGCAAATTCCACGTTTTCCGGCAATACCACCGGCAGCTGGTCTTCCGGCACCGGCACCGCGCCGCACTTGGCGCAGTAGATCACCGGAATCGGGCAGCCCCAGTAACGCTGGCGGCTGACGCCCCAGTCGCGCAGACGGTAATTGATGCGGCGCTGGCCCTGGCCCTTGCGCTCGAAGCGCTCGGCCAAAGCCTCGAAGGCGCCGCCGAAATCCAGGCCATCGAACTCGGCCGAATTGATCAGCTCCAGCTCGCGGCTTTTTTCGGTGTACCAGTCACGCCACTGGGTGGCGTCCCAGGTCTGTTCGTCTTCATTGCGCGGCTCGCGCAGCTTGACCACCTGCACGATCGGCAGGGCGTACTTGTTGGCGAACTCGAAATCGCGCTGGTCGTGGCCGGGCACCGCCATCACCGCGCCGGTGCCGTAGCCCATCAGCACGAAGTTGGCCACCCACACCGGCACCTGCTCGCCACTGATCGGATGCACTGCGGTCAGGCCGGTGGCCATGCCGCGTTTTTCCTGGGTTTCCAGCTCGGCTTCCGAGACACCGCCGTGCTTGAGCGTTTCCAGCAGCGCGGCCAGTTCCGGATTGGATTTGGCCGCATGCAGCGCCAGCGGATGCTCGGCGGCGATCGACACGAAAGTCACGCCCATCAGCGTGTCCGGGCGGGTGGTGAACACGCGCAACGGGTCCAGCGGCGCGCCATCGGTGTCGCGCACGTCGAACTGGATTTCCAGCCCTTCCGAGCGGCCGATCCAGTTGCGCTGCATGGTCTTGACCGAGTCCGGCCAGCCGTCCAGCTGGTCCAGGCCGTCGAGCAGTTCCTGTGCGTAATCGGTGATGCGCAGGAACCACTGCGGAATTTCGCGTTTTTCGACCAAGGCACCGGAGCGCCAGCCGCGGCCGTCGATCACCTGCTCGTTGGCCAGCACGGTCTGATCGATCGGGTCCCAGTTCACCACCGCGTTGCGGCGGTAAGCCAGGCCCTTGCGCATCAGCCGGGTGAACATGCGCTGCTCGTGCACGTAATAGTCCGGCGTGCAGGTGGCGAACTCGCGCGACCAATCGATGGCGTAGCCCAGCGATTTGAGCTGGCCGCGCATGTGCTCGATATTGGCGTAGGTCCATTTGGCCGGCGCGGTCTTGTTCTTGATCGCGGCGTTTTCGGCCGGCAACCCGAACGCATCCCAGCCCATCGGCTGCATCACGTTGTGGCCGGTCATGCGCTTGTAGCGGCTGACCACATCGGAGATGGTGTAGTTGCGCACATGGCCCATGTGCAGCGCACCGGACGGGTACGGCAGCATCGACAGGCAATAGAACTTGGGTTTGTCCGAGTTCTCGTCGACCTGGAAGGCGCGGGTGGCGTCCCAGAACTGCTGGGCGGAGGATTCGACCTGCTGCGGGTCGTAGGCGTTGGGTTCGACGGTGGACATTGGGAGCGGATGCTCGGGCGGTGCAAAGCGGGACAGGGTACCGCAGTGCAGCAGGTGCTCCAAACCGCTCGCTCAGATCGCAGGCTTTGCCGGCCAGATCCAGGCGGCCACGGCCAGCCAGCCGACCCAGGCCAGAAACGCCAGGCGCTGTGCGATGGCCTGCCGCAGCAAGCCGGGCGGGCCAAATGCCAACACCGCCACCAGCAGCCCGGCCGCCAGGCTGAGCCAGGCCAACGCGCGGGTCTCGGGGGCATTGAGCAGCGCTGCGGCAATCAACAGCATGCCCGGCACAAACGCCACCGCCCACAGCAACCAGGCCGTGGCATGTGCCTGACTGGCGCGGCCGTCCAGATCGGTGGGATCCAGCGGCAGCATGCCCATGCCGACAAAGGCCAGCCCGGCCAGCACGATGAGCTGCCCGCCCACACGCAGGCTCCAGCCGGCCTTGGGCGGCATGCGCGCCAGCAAGCTGACGCCGGTGATCATGCCCAGCGCACCGACCAGCACGAACGCCAGCAAATTGAAGCCCAGCGCATGCGGCACACCCTGCGCGCCCAGCAACGCGACCGGGTGGCTGGCCTGCAGATAGCCCGGCAGCGTGGCCCCGAACCCGGCCACCGCCAGCACGAACACGGTTGCCGCGATCAGGCCCAGGTAGCGCTGCGCGCTGTCGGTACTTCCCATTGTGGTGCTCCGCTGCGGGGCGCGTTGGCGCCACCAGGACGCGGCATTGTCGTGCCGGGCGCGCATTGCGTGAACCCCCCTTCGGCGTCCCGGACTGGCCTTGTGTCGGCCGGGTTTGCCACCATTACCACCCATTGTTGCCGTCACCTCATACAGGAAGCCCATGTCCGACAAGCCGCATGTATTCGATGCCACCACCGACACCTTCGAGACCGAGGTCCTGCAGAAATCGTTGACGACACCGGTACTGGTGGATTTCTGGGCCACCTGGTGCGGGCCGTGCAAGTCGCTGACGCCGATCCTGGAAAAGCTGGCAGGCGAGTACAACGGCGCATTCGAGCTGGGCAAAGTCAATGTGGACAAAGAACAACAGATCGCCGCGGCGTTCCAGATCCGCTCGGTGCCGACGGTGTTCCTGGTCAAAGGTGGCGAGATCGTCGACGGCTTCCCCGGCGCGATGCCGGAGGGCCAGGTGCGCGAATTCCTGACCCAGCACGGCGTGCTGCCGGCCGAGCCGCAGATCGCCGAAGAGGTGCTGCCCGAGGCGCCGCTGGACCCGCAGGCACAGGCCGCCGCGTTGCGCGAGGCGATCGCCGCCGAACCGGACAAGGACGAGCTCAAGCTGGATCTGGCGCTGGCGCTGCTCAAGACCGGCGACACCGCCGAGGCCGAGCAGTTGATCGACGCCCTGCCCGCCAACCTGGCCACCGACGATCGCGCAGTGCGTGCCAAGGCCCGCCTGAGTTTTGCCAATGTGCTCAAGGACGCCCCGGACGCCAGCGCGCTGCAGGCCACCGTGGACGCCAATGGCGCCGACTTGCGCGCGCGTCACCTGCTCGGCGTGCGCCATCTGCTCGACGGCAATGACGAAGCGGCGCTGGAACAGTTCCTGGAAATGCTGCGGCAGGATCGCGCCTTCGACGAGAACCTGCCGCGCCGCAGCCTGATCGATGCGTTCCGCGTGATCGAAGACGAAGACCTGGTCGGCCGCTACCGCCGCAAGATGTCGGCGCTGGTGTTCTGATAGCGATGGGCACTGTGGCGCGAGCCGCGGCTTCGTACTCCCGAGAGCGGTTGCATGCGCTGAGATCGGCTGCATGCAGCGTGTCGATTGCACGCATTACACGCATTACACGCATTGCACGTATTGGACGCAGCGTGTCGGTCGCAGGGCCCGGCACGCCGCGGTGCGATGCGAGGCCTGCATCCTGCCGCTACCAAGGCGCGCAGACCTGCCTATCCAAACAGGTCCCCCGCCCACAGTTCCGACATCCTGAAAACCGACCCGACGAAGACGGCCAACCCCATGAACGCGTAGGAGCGGACCTGACCGCGATGAAGCATTCCCAGTCGCGATGAAGCGTCATGCGATAACGGTGGCGGTAACGCACCGTCGCGGCCAGGTCCGCTCCTACAAGCCCTGGCGCCCTGCCGCGTCACGCGTAAGGCAGCGCTGCAATAAAGCGTGAGAGCCGGCCTCCGCCAGATTGCACAGACGGCACACGGCGCAGCGACGACGACTTCAAGCCACCCCGCCCCTGACGCGTAGGAGCGGACCTGGCCGCGATGAAGCATTCCCGCGGTCGCGATGAATCGTTCCTCCGGTAACGGTGACGCACCGTCGCGGCCAGGTCCGCTCCTACGAACGCTGGTGGTCGAGCCTTCTGCGCGAGGCGGCGCGACTTGCACGGTCCGGAGATGACGCGACGCCTGGAAACACTCACATGACGGGCAAAGCAGCTTCCATGGACGGCCACGCCAACCATACGCATGCGAATGTTATGCTGCAGGCCCGACCCGCCATGGAACCCGGCCTGCATGCGCGCTTCACTGTTCAAGCTCGGCATCAACCTGTGGCCGCCTTATCTGTTTTCAGGCATCCACGTCACCGTGTTGTCGGCCGACTATCGCTTCGCGCGTGTGGAACTGCGGCAGCGCCCATGGAATCGCAATTACGTCGGCACCCATTTCGGCGGTAGCCTGTTCGCGATGACCGATCCGTTCTGGATGCTGCTGGTGATGCAGAATCTGGGGCGCGACTACTACGTGTGGGACAAGGCCGGCAGCATCGAATTCGTCAAACCCGGGCGCGGCACGGTGAGCGCGGACTTTGTGATCGACAACGCCATGCTCGCCGAACTGCGCGACGCCACCGCCAGCGGAGAGAAGCATCTGCGCTGGTTCGAAAACACGATACACAATCGCGATGGCGAGGTCGTTGCGCACGTGCGCAAGCAACTCTACGTCAAGCGCAAACCGGCACGGTAACTGCAGCACTGTCGCTCTGCTGCAAAGCAGGAGAGCGATAAATCCGGGCGCCAATCGGACATGACGCGCCCGCTCGATGCGGGCACGTCATGTCTGCGCCAGGTGCGCCGCAATGGCACGCAATCATCATTGCCACGACGCTGGCATAGCGCGTCGGCGTCGTGGCGTGCGCATCACCGCTTTGCGTCCTTGCGCGCATTGGTCAAGAATCAACCACCTTTCCCTCGCTGGTTGCCTTCATGCTGCTGCGTACTGTTGTTTCTGCCTGCCTGCTCGCGCTGGTAGTGCCCGCTGCCGCGCATGCGGCCTACCGCAGCCCGCAACAGATCCTGGACAGCTCGCCGGCCAACGCCTGGCGCGTGCTCGATCCCGATCGCACGCTGTACCTGGAACTGGATACCGGCCGGGTGATCATCGAGTTGGCGCCGCAATTTGCGCCCGAGCACGTGGGCAACATCCGCACGCTCGCCCACGAGCGCTTCTGGGATGGGCTCAGCATCTATCGCTCGCAGGATAATTTCGTGGTGCAGTTCGGCGACCCCGATGGCGAGACGCCGGACAAGGCCAAATCATTGGGCTCGGCCAAGACCCATCTGCCTGCCGAGTTCGAACGCGCCGCGCAAGGTCTGGATTTTCAGCGCCTGCCCGATAGCGATGGCTGGGCGCCACAGGTCGGCTTTGTCGACGGCTTCCCGGCGGGCCGCGACAGCGCCACCGGCAAAGCCTGGCTGGCGCATTGCTACGGCACGCTGGGCGCAGGGCGCAACAATGACGAAGACAGCAGCATCGGCGCCGAATTGTATGTGGTCACCGGGCAGTCGCCACGGCAGTTGGACCGCAACATCACCGTGGTCGGCCGCGTGGTCAAGGGCATGGAGTTGCTGAGCGTGATCCCCCGTGGGCCGGACCCGATGGGCTTCTACGAAGACACCACGCAACGCTCTCCGATCCGCGCGATACGCCTGGCCAGCGAAGTGCCGGTGCCGGAGCGCACGCCGTTGCAACTGTTGCGCACCGACAGCCAGAGCTTCCGCGATGTGGCCGAAGCACGCCGCAATCGCAAGGACGACTTCTACAAGCGTCCGGCCGGACATATCGATCTGTGCAACGTGCCGCTGCCGGTGCGGACCCCGCCCGCGGGCTGAGTCGGGAATCGGGAATCGGGAATCGCAAAAGCGGGGCGCGCGTGCTTAGCGCGCGCGCTGGCTGAAAGCGACGCTGCCCAGAATCAGCACCGCGGCCAGCAACATGGTCCAGGTCAGCGGTTCGCCCAGCAGCGACCACGCCAGCAGCGCACCGAATACCGGCACCAGGTAGGTCACGGTGGATGCCCGCGCCGGGCCGATGCGCTGGATCAACCGGTAATACATCAAGAATGCCAAGCCGGTGCAGACCACGCCCAATGCGGTCGCACACGCCCAGGCCAGCGCCGGCACCGGCGTGGTCGGCCATTGCAGCCAGGCCAACGGTGCCAGCAGCAATGCACTGCACCCCAGCGTGGACGCCGCTGATGCAGCCGGTGGCAGGTCGCCCATGTGGCGCTTCACCAGGTTGTAGCCGATGCCGTACAGCAGCGAGGCGGTGGCGCCGGCCAATGCCGCCGGGCCCACGCTCAACCCGGCTGACTTGCCGGTCGCCAGCACCAGCACGCCGATGAATCCCACCAACAAGGCCAGCGCGCGCCGCGTCCCGATGCGTTCGCCAAAGAACAAGAACGCGATCAACGCAGTGAACAACACCGTCATCGCATTGCAGATCGCACCGACGGCGGCCGGCGCATGTTGCGCGCCCCAGGCAAACAACAGAAACGGCAACGCGGAGTTCAACACGCCGATCGCCGCCAGCATCGGCCAGCGGTGCAAGGGGAAGCGATCGCGCGCCAACCACAGAAACGGCAGCAGGACCACCGCGCCCAGCGCCAGGCGAATTTCCACCAACGCCACCGTGCCGAACTTGGGCGCCGCCACACGCATGAACAGGAACGAGCACCCCCACACGATGCCGAGAAAACCCAGCTCGAGCGGGGTCCGCCATTCGCGTGTTGCAACGACCGGCTGCGTCGACGAGTGCGCGCTCATGGCTGTGCTCCCGCGGCATGCCGTGCGGCGCTGAAACGGCAGAAGACAAGCTCGGGCGGACAGCTGGACATGGCACGATCATCGCGACGGGATGACGCAGCATCGGCTGCCGCCGCAGGCCCGACAAGCGCGTAGTATCGCGGTCAGCCACAAATCTGACTCATGTCTCGATGAATCTGCGCCCGACCCTGCTGCCCGCATTGGGCGTGTTCGCCGCCGCCGCGCGCCATCAAAATTTCGCGCATGCGGCCGAAGAACTGCATCTCACCGCCAGCGCGGTCAGCCACCATGTGCGCAAGCTCGAAGCGCTGCTCGGGGTCACCTTGTTCCAGCGGCTGCCGCGCGGGGTCAAGCTCACCGCCGAAGGCCGTCAGCTGGCCGATGCCGCCACCGCCGCACTGGCCGAGATCGCCGCGGTGGCCGGCAACCTGCATCCGCGCGAAGACGCCATCCCGCTGCGGGTGACCACGCTGCGCTCGCTGTCGTATTGCTGGCTATTACCGCGCCTGCCGCGCTTTTGCCGCGCCCATCCGCATGTCCGCCTGGACCTGCAATCGGACCCGGCGTTCTCGCGTTTCGAAGAAGGCGGCCCGGAACTGGGCATCCGTTATGGGCAAGGCGCATGGCCGGGGCTGACCTCGCACCATTTGATGGACGATGAGCTGTTCCCGGTGGCCTCGCCCTCGTTGCCGGAAGTGGCGGCACTGCGCACACCGGCGCAGATTGCCCAGTTGCCGCTGCTGAGCGATATGTCGCCGCAAGGCTGGCGCGACTGGTTTCGCGCCGCCCAGGTGCGCGGCACCACGCTGCCGCCGATGCATACCTTCAACGACAGCACCGATGCGATGCGCGCAGCGGTGTACGGCCTGGGCGCGGTGCTGGCACGCAAGCACATCGCCCAACCCTATCTGCAACGCTATGAACTGGTGCGGCTGCCAGGCCCCACCCTCAAGGCCCGCTACGCGTACTACATCGTGCACCCCAGCCACCGCGAGCCCAGCCCGGCGGCGGCGTTGTTCATCGACTGGCTCAAACGCGAGGCGCTGGACGAACGCACCCCGATGCCCGCGTTGCCGGCAGAACTGATGGCACTGCCGGCGGCGTGAGAGTGGCCGTTTGAACCGCTGCAGTCTCGCCGGCCAGGCGTCGCATCATTGGATCACCTGAGCGTGACGTTCTCGAAGCGCACGCGGTTGTCCCAGGACTGAGGTGGTCTGCCAATCGTGCAGGCCATTGGCGACAAAGGCGCTCATCGCCAATCGGCCGCACCCTGCGCCACAGCGTCGGTAGATCCCGCGCGCTCCCGCCGTGAGCCGCCGCGGCATCGTCCATCGCAGCAATGCTTGCGGCATTCGCCAGATGCACCCGGCCGTGGCCCGGGAGCACCACCCAAAAAAAACGCTTGACATCGGCCGCCATAAAATCAATTAATTAGCTAATTCGTTAATTACTTAAACCCTTATGTCCATCGACCGCGTCTTCGAAGCCCTCGCTTCCCAACCCCGCCGCAAGATGCTGGCGTGCCTGGCAGACCAGGAACTCACCGCCGGGCAGATCGGGCAGCTGTTCGAGATGAGCGCGCCGGCGATCTCGCGGCATCTGTCGGTGCTGGAAACCGCCGGGCTGGTGTCCAGCGAGCGTCGTGGCCAGTTCGTGATCTACCGCCTCACCCCGGACAACCTGGTCAACACCCTCAGCAGCTTTGCCTTCGAGGTCTGCCCGGCCTCGGCACCGATCAAACGCAAGGCGCGTGCCTTGACCAAGAAGACCTCCTGACCCACCTCCGGCCGTAAAGGACTCATGCCGATGTTCAGCACACCCCAGCACCGCCCTGCCGACGCACACGCAGGTTTTCCGTCCGTCCGTCTGGAGTCCTACAGCGGCGGCCTGCCGGTGGAGGTCACGCTGATCGCACAGCTGGGCGTGGGCGCCGGCAACCCGTTAATCGACCAGGCCTGCCGCCGCCAGCGCGCGCATCCCAGCTTTCACGATGCGCTGGACGAGCCATCGGCACGCCTGGCCGGCACCGATTTTGCGCACGGCGAATCGACCGCGTTGTTCTCGTTTGCGGTGGGCGCCAATGGCCACCCGTTCCATCGCCACGCCGGGCACCGCATGTTCACCGCCATCACCGGCAGCAGTGGCGCGCAACTGCGCTTTTGCACCGCCTCGATGGAACAGATCGAACAAGACCCGCAGCACTTTCTGGCGGCGTTGCGGCATATCGATCTGCCGGCCGATTGCCTGTTTACCGTGCGCTTTGGCGGCGGCACCTTGCATCAGTTCGCACCGCTGAAAGCGCAGGCCGCACACCCGGCGTTTTTCGCGCTGTCCTGCCACAGCGATGAGGCCGGCGGCGAGTTGAGCGATGCGGTGCGCGCACGGGTGCTGGCCGGTACCGCCGATATCGCAACGCTCACCGAAACGCTGCCCGAGTCAGTGATTGCGCTGCTGGCCTCGGCCCAGGCGCGTGCGCTGCAGATTCCCACCGTGGGTCTGTCGCTGGCCGCATCGCCGGGCAGCAGCCGGTTTGCCTGGTGCGGCCGGCTGCGCTCCTTCAGCGGCAGGCTGCGCCAGGCGTTGAGCCGGCTGCGGCGGCCGGTGGGGTTTGTTGCGCTGGCACCGCAGCGGGCGCAGGTCAGCGTGCATGCCGAGCCCAAGCCCGGCTCGCTGCTGACCCGGCATCTGCAACGCTTCGATCATCAGGACAGCGTGCGTCTGCGCCTGCAGCCGCATCAGTTGCGTCAGCACGGTGCGCACACCTTGATGGCGTTGCTGCTGGAAGGATTCACCGAGCGCGCGCCGCCGGGCGTGACCTGGCTGATGCGGCTGCGCAATGCGCTGGTGGCACCGTTGCAGTTGCGGACCTCGCCGCTGGGTTGCCCGGTGTCGTCATTGCTGTCGGCGCAGCGCGACTGTCTGTTCGCGGGCCGGTTCCCGGTGCTTGCGCAAGACACCGCGCCACTGGACCGACGCGTGCAGGTACTGCTGGGCGCCGACGACCGCCACCTGGTCTTCCGTAGCAGCGTGGGCGTGGAGGTACTGGAGGATGGCAGCGTGGAGCTGAGCCTGGAGACGCGGGTGGCCTGCCGCAATACGTTTGGCCGCGTCTACATGGCCTTGGTGGACGGCGTGCACCATCGCTACATCGCGCCGGCACTGCTGCGCACTGCCGCGCAGGCGCTGCTGGTGCCCGTGCTGGATACCGCCCCGGCACAGGCGACAGCCAAGCGCGCGTGAGCAGCCGGCGCACGCAGCCATCACCCGATCTTGCCTGACCGCTGCCTAGGCTTTGGGTCCCCAATCCAAGGAAGCTTTCCCATGCCGACTCTTCGCATGCGTATCACCGGCACCGACGACGACGCACGTGCCATCGCCAATCTGCTGCAGAGCATCGAAGGTATCGAGCACGTCGAAGAAGTGGACGACCTGATGCCGCATCTGGACGACGACGATTCCAGCTCGGCCGGCCTGTCCGACGACGAAGGTCCGGGCAGCCACGAATTCGAAGTAGAAGCCGGCAACGAGGCCACCGCGCAGAAGGTGCGCGACGCGGTGCAGGAACTGGCCTTGCAGCTGGACGTGTTTGTCGAATACGAAGTCGACGAAGGCTGAGCCTGCGTTGGGCGCGACTGCAGCATCGCTCGATGCCTGCAGTCAGCCTGCCTTTTTTCCGACGAAGCCTACGTCCCGCTGGCGCCTTGCTTCAGCAAGCGGTGCTCGCACTGGAGGCCTACAGCACGCTGGAAGCGACCTGGTCGAACAGCCCTGTTAACACGCGGCCATGTCGATGCACATACCAGATTGCATGCGCTTTGCAATTGCATGCGCTGTGCACCTGTGCCCTGCACTACTTCCCCAGCGCGGCTTTCAACATCGTACGACGGCGCCAATCACGCGCGGCTGGTGCGGCAGTGCCGCCCAGCCGCGCGCAGGTCAGGACATCCGGCGACGCCGCGCGCGCCAGCGCCACGCCTGCAACAGCAGCCAGCCGACGATCGCCGCCACCAGTGCCACTGGCAGCAATGCCGCAACCGCACGGATCACGAACGCCACGCTGGACGAAAACACCTGCCCGAACTCGGCAGCTGCCTGCGCAATCTCGCTTCTGCCCTGCTCCCCGCCGGTACTGCGGAAGTTGAGCGTCAGTAACTGGGTGCGGATACGGCGTTGCTGCTGCGCCGCTTCTTGCTGGGTTTGCTGCGCTTCGGCCTCGATCTCGGCCAGGCGCTTGGACAATGCAAGCAGATCGCTCACCGCCAGATCGCGACGTTGCTGCAATTCCAGCAGACGCGCGTGTTCTTTCTGCAGCCGCGCCTGTGCCAGACCGGTATCGGCAATCTGCTGGGCCAGATCCTCGGCGTGCGTACTGCGTGCCGCCACATCGCCATGCTGGCCGGCCAGCTGCACCAGTGGCTCGATGCCCTCGGGCACCATGCGTACGCGAACGCTGCCGCTGGGCTCGCGCCCACCATCCTGTTCCACCGCCAACAGCGCGCAGGTGCCGAACTGTGCGCTCTGGCAGGCTGCACGGACCGCTGCGATGCGCTCGCCGATCTGATCGGCCGGCAACTCGATCCGCACATCGTGTTCGTAGGCCAGTGCATTACCCTGCGCAGCCGGCGGCGCCGGCGCTGGCGCACCGCCGTCTGCGGCCATCTCTCCCTGAGGCCGCGCACATCCGCACAGGGCCCAGCCGACCAGCAGCGCGATGCCGGGCCAGCGCACGCCGCGCCTCATCGGCTGGCTCCATCGACCTGTTGCACGCGC
The DNA here is from genome assembly GCF_040202875.1 of Xanthomonas sp. WHRI 10204. Classification (NCBI taxonomy): domain Bacteria; kingdom Pseudomonadati; phylum Pseudomonadota; class Gammaproteobacteria; order Lysobacterales; family Lysobacteraceae; genus Xanthomonas; species Xanthomonas sp. WHRI 10204. The sequence continues at coordinate 1,290,755 of NZ_JBEGDW010000001.1, read as the reverse complement.
AAGGTGGTCAGATCCAGCGCGGGCAGGCAGCGCACGTTGACCACGACGCTGGCTTCGCCGGTCTTGGGATTAGCACCCTCGCTGAAGGGCGCAATGCCGCACTGCGGGCAATGATGATGCTCGATATGGTGGTGATTGAAGCGGTAGGTGCCAACCGCCTCCGCGGCCGCCTGCAGGCGCAGTTGGGTGCGTGTGCCGAACCAGAGCAGACCACCGCGGCGACGGCAAAGCGAGCAATTGCAGTCGTAAACCTCGGTGATCGGCGCATCGGTCTCCAGCTCGAACGCGATGCTTCCGCAATGACAGCTACCGGCATACAGCATAGGTATTCCTCCTTGGAAAGCGCCACCTGACTGTGGCGTACAACGGGCAAACGGTGGGACGCGACAGCGGACATGGCAGCGGCGAGGGTTCGCCCGCTACCGGCCGATGCCGGACACGGCTGCAGCCGCCTTTGTGGGCGGCGCGCCGATTCGATCGCCACTCTAAACCAATGGTGGATGCGGACAACCGCACAGTTGCCTATGCTGGCGGATTGATTCCATCAGGACCCACCATGCGTCAACGCCTGCTTGTCCTCGCCCTGATCGCCGGCCTGAGTGCCTGCCAACAGCAGCCCGCATCGCCGAGCGTCGGCACCACGCCGCCCGCTGGCGCGCACGACGCGCAGACCGCGGATGCGCGCTTTGCCGCGCTCTCCAAGCAGGCCCTGGACACCTGGATGCAGCTGTCGCCGGTCACCGCCACCCAGACCGGCGATCACCGCTTCGATACGCAGATCGACGATCTCAGCACCGCCGGGCGCCAGCGCAGCCTGGATGCCGGCAAGAAGCTGCTGACCGAGCTGGAGGCGATCGACATCGCCAAGCTGTCGCGCGAGAACCAGGTCGATGCAGCGATCTTGCGTAATCAGCTGCAATCGGAAATCTGGAATACCGAAGTCCTGCAGAGCTGGGCCTGGGACCCGCAGGTCTACAATGGCCTGGCCGGTAGCGCGTTGTACGGCCTGATGGCGCGCGAGTTCGCACCGCTGCCAGAGCGCCTGGCGTCGGCCACGCAGCGCATGGAAAAAATCCCGAGCATCTTTGCGCAGGCGCGCGAGAACCTGGACCCGGCGCGCGTGCCCAAGATCCACGCCGAGACGGTGGCCAAGCAGAACAAAGGCATCCTGAGCATTGTCGATACCTTGATCGCGCCCAACATCGGCCAGCTTGGCCCGATCGAAGCGGCGCGCGCGCAGGCGGCCATCGACAACCTGCGCAAGGCGGTGGCCGAGCAGCAGACCTGGCTGGACACCGTGCTGGTGCCCAATGCCAAGGGCGACTTCCGTGTCGGTGCAGAAAAGTACGATCAAAAGCTGAAATTCGCGCTGTTGTCGTCGCTGTCGCGCGCCGACATCAAACAGCGTGCGGAGTCAGAACTCAAACGCGTGCGCAGCGAGATGTACGGCATTGCGCGCACCGTGCTCAAGGACAAACCGGGCGCACCGAAGCTGCCCGCCTCGCCGACCGACGATCAGCAACAGGCTGCAATCGAAGCCGCGCTGGAACTGGCGTATGCCGACAAGCCCGCGCGCGACAAGGTGGTGGACGAAGCCAAGGCAGCGCTGACGCAGTCCACCAACTTCGTGCGTCAGAAAGATTTGATGACGCTGCCGGATTCGCCGGTGGACATCATCCTGATGCCGGAATTCCAGCGCGGCGTGGCGGTGGCGTATTGCGATTCGCCCGGCCCGCTCGACAAGAATCTCAAGACCTTCTACGCGGTGTCGCCGATTCCGGATGACTGGAACGACAAGCAGGTCGATTCGTTCTTGCGCGAATACAACACCCGCATGATCCATCTGCTCAGCATCCACGAGGGCACGCCGGGCCATTACCTGGAAGGCTGGCACTCGGCCAAGTTCCCCTCCACGCTGCGCGCGGTGCTGCGCTCGGGCATGTTCGCCGAAGGCTGGGCGGTGTACACCGAGCGCATGATGCAGGAACAGGGCTACCTGGATAACGACCCGCTGTTCCACCTGGTGCAGCTCAAGTTCTACCTGCGCACCATTGCCAATGCCATCCTAGACCAGGGCGTGCATGTGGACGGCTGGGATCGCGACAAGGCGATGCACCTGATGACGCACGACACCTTCCAGCAGGAAAGCGAAGCCTCGGGCAAATGGGTGCGTGCGCAGCTGTCGTCGGCGCAACTGCCAACCTACTTCGTCGGCGTGCAGGAACATCTGGACACGCGCAAGGCGGTGCAAGAGAAGCTGGGCAAGGACTTCAACCTGAAGGCGTACCACGACAAGATGCTGTCCTACGGCGCCCCGCCGGTGCGCTTTGCACGCGAGCTGATGCTGGATCAGCCGATTAAATAAGCACTCCCTTCTCCTCGCGGGAGAGGGGCTTGGTCCAACAGACGGGCGGAAGCGCTGACTATCTCCCTTCTCCCGCATGCGGGAGAAGGTGCCCCGCAGGGGCGGATGAGGGCGCGAGCGAAGCCTGGTGTCGCCGAACTACCGAGTGGCTACGCCCCGTACCCTCACCCCCAACCCCTCTCCCGCTGGGAGAGGGGCTTGCTCCAACAGACGGATGAAACGCTGACTCTCTCCCTTCTCCCGCATGCGGGAGAAGGTGCCCCGCAGGGGCGGATGAGGGTACGGGCGAAGCCTGGTGTGGCCGAACTAGCGAGTGGCTCCGCCCCGCACCCTCATCCCAACCCCTCTCCCGCTGGCAGAGCGGCTTACTCCAACAGACGGATGAGTCGCTGACTATCTCTCTTCTCCCGCACGCGGGAGAAGGTGCCCCCGCAGGGTCGGATGAGGGCGCGAGCGAAGCCTCGTGTCGCCGAACTAGCGAATGGCTCCGCCCCGTACCCTCACCCCAACCCCTCTCCCGCTGGGAGAGGGGCTTGCTCCAACAGACGGATGAAGTGCTGACTCTCTCTCTTCTCCCGCATGCGGGAGAAGGTGCCCCGCAGGGGCGGATGAGGGCGCGAGCGAAGCCTGGTGTCGCCGAACTACCGAGTGGCTCCGCCCCGTACCCTCACCCCAACCCCTCTCCCGCTGGGAGAGGGGCTTACTCCAACAGACGGATGAAGCGCTGACTCTCTCCCTTCTCCCGCGTGCGGGAGAAGGTGCCCCGCAGGGGCGGATGAGGGTGCGAGCGAAGCCTGGTGTCGCCGAACTAGCGAGTGGCTCCGCCCCGTACCCTCACCCCAACCCCTCTCCCGCTGGGAGAGGGGCTTGCTCCAACAGACGGATGAAGCGCTGACTCTCCCTTCTCCCGCATGCGGGAGAAGGTACCCCGCAGGGGCGGATGAGGGTACGGGCGAACTGACTTCTCTCGCATCGAACACTCAAGCACTCAAGCATCGTTCCCCTCACCCATCCGCCGCAACAAACCCTCCGGTCTGCCGCGCCCACAGGCGTGCATACAGCCCGCCCTGCGCGATCAGCTGCGCATGCGTACCGGTTTCGACGATGCGGCCGGCGTCCATCACCACCAGTCGATCCATGCGGGCAATGGTGGACAGCCGGTGCGCGATCGCGATGACGGTCTTGTTGCCCATCAATGCGTCGAGGCTGTCCTGGATTGCCGCTTCCACTTCCGAATCCAGCGCCGAGGTGGCTTCATCCAAAATCAGGATCGGCGCATCTTTCAACAGCACGCGCGCAATGGCGATGCGCTGGCGCTGACCGCCGGAGAGTTTGACGCCGCGCTCGCCCACATGCGCATCGAAGCCGTGGCGGCCTTCGCCATCGACCAAGGCGTCGATAAAGCTCTCAGCGCGCGCCTTGCGTACGGCTTCGAGAATCTGCGCGTCGCTGGCCTGCGGCCGGCCATACAGCAGGTTGTCGCGGATCGAACGATGCAGCAGCGAAGTGTCCTGCGTCACCAGACCGATCTGCCCGCGCAGGCTTTCCTGCGTGACCTGCGCGATGTCCTGCCCGTCGATCAAAATACGCCCCTGCTCCAGGTCGTACAGCCGCAGCAGCACATTGACCAACGTCGATTTACCAGCGCCGGAAGGGCCTACCAGGCCGATCTTTTCGCCTGCGCGCACCTGCAGATCCAGCCCGGCGATCACGCCGCCGCGCTTGCCGTAGTGGAAATGGACCTGGTCGAAGTGCACCTGACCCTGGGTGACCCGCAGCGGCACCGCATCCGGCGCGTCCTGCACGGTCAGCGGCTGCGCGATGGTTTGCATGCCGTCCTGCACGCTGCCGATGTCTTCGAAGATGCCGTTGACCGTCCACATGATCCAACCGGACATGTTGTGGATGCGAATCACCAGGCCGGTCGCCAGCGTGATCGCACCGACGCTGATCTGCCCACGGTTCCACAGCCACAGCGACAATGCGCAGGTACCCACAATCAGGAAACCGTTGGCCACCGCGATGGCGGTATCCATGGCGGTGGTCACCCGTGTCTGCCGGCGATGCTTGACCGCCAGCTCATCGAGCGCGTCGTGCACATAGGCTTCTTCGCGGCCGGCGTGGGCGAATAACTTGAGCGTGGAAATATTGGTATAGCCATCGACGATGCGCCCGGTGGCCTTGGAACGCGCGTCAGATGCCACCCAGGCACGCGCCTTCATGCGCGGCACGAAGAACGCCATCAACCCGACATACACCACCAGCCAGGTCAGCAGCGGCGCCATCAGCCACGGGTCGGCCTGGGCAAATAACCACAGGGCACTGCCGGTATAGACCACGATGTACCAGAGCGCATCGACCATCTGCACCGCCGATTCGCGCAACGAGGTGCCCGTCTGCATCACGCGGTTGGCGATGCGGCCGGCAAAATCGTTGTTGAAAAAGCCCAGGCTCTGGCGCACCACGTAGTTGTGCATCAACCAGCGCGAGCGGTTGCTCAGGCCCGGGACGATCGCCTGATTGACCAGCAGGTTATGCAGCCCGGTGAACAGCGGCCGTGCCACCAGCGTGATCGCTGCCATCCATAGCAACTCGCCCGCATGACGACGGAAGAAGTCCGGTCCCGGTCGCTCGGCCAGCATATCCACGATGCGAGCGAGGAAGTCGAACATCGCCACTTCCACCAGCGCCAGCAGCAGCCCTGCGACCAGCGTGGCCAATAGAATCGGCCACAACGGCCGCAGATAATGCAGATAAAACCGCCACACGCTGCGGGGCGGCATCTCCCGCTCGATGGGCGGAAAGATATCGATCAGGGACTCGAACCAGCGGAACATTGCACGCACTTCGCTAACACCGGGCGGTCAGGCTAGCCGATTGGGCGTCAAGCCGCAGTGCGTTGATGCGGCAAGTTCCGCCTGGGAGGTCGCGCTGCGGGTGCCCAGTGCTGCTGTGGATGCCGCGGCGCCGGCACTCCATGGCGCAGCCGTGTCAGCATCCGCCTTTAGAGCGGCCAACACAGCTAGCGAGCAATCGTCAGGTGGGTGCGGGGGGCGCGCTCAGAATCGGAGTGGACGCGTGGTCCATGCCGCACCGAGCACCGAGCACCAGCCGCGCCCGCCTGACGGTGAGCACAGTCGGTTTGTTCGCTGCTCTTAGTCGCGAACACGCGCAAGCAACCGGTTGATCTCGACCAGATCGAAGTGACCCGGATCGAAACGCCCACCGAGCGTGGCCAGTTCCTGCACATGCTGCGGGTGATCCGGGTTGGCGATGATCTGCAGAAATTCCTGGTAGTCATCGATCCCGCCGCGGCTTTCCGGCGGGCAGGCATTGGCCCCGTCGATGCAGCGTGCCACGCGCAGCGCTGCATCCGGCGGCAAGACGGCCTGCACCTGCACCGTATGCTGCCAGCCGGCGCCGGCCCCATAGAAATAGCCAAATGCATCGAGCTCGCCCAGCGCGCTTTCCAACGTGACCCGCGCGGCATGCTTGAGCCGGGAGCGATCCGGCACATCCAGCCCGGACTCGCCATAGCGCCCGCCGCCAACGTCGAATTCGTACGGATGCACACCGCTCCAGCCCATCACCGGCTGCAGCACGCGGTGCAAGGTCGCCAACCGCACTGCACCGGCCACCAGCACGCTGCGCCACACCAGCGGTGCACTGCCCGCCAATGCGATCTGCAACTGATAGATCGGCACCGGGACCTGCACCGCCTGCTGGGCGGCCTTCTTTTTTGCCTTGGTCATGACGACTCGATGACTGATATCTGACGCCAGTATGGCGGCGGTGGCATGCTCGCCTCAATGCGACTGCACTGCGACTGCACTGCGACTGCGCCAGCAACTAGCCGACATCGCTCCATCCTGGTCAAGCAGGTGCGTTCGTTCGGAGCATGCAGCGCACCGCGCGGCGCGCTCGCGCGCGCTGTGCAGCAGCCAATGCGCAGCCTTCAAACGTCAGGATTGCCCGCACGGCCAAGCAGCCGACAAGCGCTGCCTCTCACCAGCGACGCAGCTGCCTCGCCAGCGCAGCAGCGGCCGGCGCTCAGCGCTGTTGCAGACTCGGCACCGCGTCGGTCACGTTGGCATGGCGACGCATGATCCAGTTGAACAGCGGCGTGGCCATCAGCGTGGACAGGATCGCCATCAGCACCAGCACCGAGAACAGGCCCTGCTCGATCACCCCGGCCTGCAAACCGATATTGATGATGATCAGCTCCATCAGGCCGCGTGCATTCATCAGCGAGCCGATCGCCATCGCGTCGCGGTTATTTTCGCCGGTGGCGCGCGCCGCAGCCCAGCAGGCCACGCCCTTGCCGATGAACGATGCCGCCAGGATGGCGACGCCGGCCAGCATGATTTGCGGCTGCAGCAACACGCTGAGCTGGGTTTTCAGGCCCGAATAGGTGAAGAACAACGGCAGCAGCAACACCACCACAAACGGCTGCATCATCTCGCGCAGCTTCTCGGTCAATGCGCCCTTGGGCAGGCAGACGCCCAGCAGGAAGCCACCGAACACGGCGTGGATACCGATCGCATCCATCGCCCAGGCGCTGAGGCAGAACAGCATCAGCACGATCGCCAGCATGCTGTTGCTGAGCGGCTGATCCGGCACGACATGATCGGCCAGGCGACGCAGCAGATGCCGGCCGACAAACAGCATGAACAGCGCATAGGCAACGCCGCCACCGATGGCCAGGTACGCACTGCCCCAGCTGCCGCCGAAGCTGGCCAGCACCACCGCCAGAATGCACCACGCCGCCGCATCGTCGAACGCACCGGCGGTCAGCGCCAACGTGCCCAACGGGCTATTGGTCAGGCCACGCTCGTGGATGATGCGCGCCAGCATCGGGAATGCGGTGATCGCAATGGCCGCGCCCAGGAACAGCGAGGCTTCCATGAGCTTGGCCTTTTCCGAGAACAGGCCTTCCACATTGAGCAGCCACGGGCACATCGCAAATGCCAGCGCAAACGGCACTGCGATACCGGCCAGCGACACGCTCATCGCGCTGCGATAGCGCGCACGGAAGTGATCGCCGCGAAAGTCGGTACCGACCAGAAACATATACAAGCCCACGCCAAACTGCGCGAACACGTACAGCACATCCATGGTCTGCTTGGGGAACAACGCTGCCTGCGCACCCGGTGCCAACAGGCCGAACAACGACGGCCCCAGCATCACGCCGGCGATCATCTCGCCCACCACCTGCGGCTGCCCGAGGCGCTTGGCCAGCATGCCGACCAACCGGCATACCAGCAGGATCGCTGCAGCCTGCAGAAAAAAATACACCGACATCTGCGGAGTGGTCATGCGTATGGGGACATCCCTGAGAAGTGCGCGGATCATAGCGAGCCGCGCCGGTGGACGGTAGCCGAATGGCCACCGAGCGCGGTAATTCCGCGCCAGCAGGCCAATTCAGCTGTTATGGATGGACACGGCACCCCTCCGCTTGGCGGTGAGCGCACCGCACGGCAGATGCGCTGGCGCCGCCCTCAGACGCGTATCACTGCGATGCGGGCGATGCCGCCGGCACCGGGGTCAGTACCAGATCCTGAAAATCGAAACTGAAATCGGTCAACGGCGAGATCGCCTCCATGCGCATCTCGCGCACCGCGCCGTCCGCAGTGAGTGCGAAGTTGACGAAAGCATCGGCGTTCAAGGAACGGTCGTCCCAGCGCACGATAAAGCTGTCGTGCTGCCAGTGCTCCAGCGTGCCGATCAGCTGCGCCGTCTTGGCGAACTGCAGCCGCAACCGCTTGCCGTCCTGGCGGATCACCACATCGCCATACCACGGGTCGCGATAGGTGGCCGCATAACCGCGCAGCGGCAACGACGGCGTCGAGCGTGCGGTGCGTGCATCCTGATGCTTCTTCCAGCTGGTGTCGGCATCGCTGTCGGCCTTGGCCACGGCCTTGGCGTACGCGTCGGTCCAGTCGGTGGGCGGCACTTGCAAGAACGCATCCAGCACCTGCAGCGTCACCGCGTTGAACGCTGCACCCACTTCCTGATTGGTCAGCACCACCACACCCAGTTTCTGGTCGGGTACCAGGGTCAGGCGCGACACCATGCCGGGCCAGCCGCCGGTGTGCCACACCAGCCGATGGCCACGATAGTCGCTCAGGCTCCAGCCTTCGCCGTAACCGGCAAAGTTGGGGCGTACCGCCGCCAGCTCCGGCACCGCCGGGTCGGCGATCGCGATCGGTGTGATCATCGACCACATCTCCTGCTGCCGTTTGGCGCTGAACAACGCTTTCCCATCGGGCAATACCCCACCGGCCAATTGCACGTTCATCCACAACGCCATGTCGTGCGCACTGGAATAGATGCCGCCGGCACCGGAATTGTTCGACCAGGTCAGCGGTGCGGCCGTGCGCAGCTCGGTGAAGTCGTACTTGGCATGGCCTACCGCCGCGGTGTCGCCGGGCTGCAGATGGTCGGCGTTGAAGCGCGTCCCACGCATGCCCACCGGAGCGAAGATCCGCTGCTGCAAAAACGCGGCATAGGACTGCCCGGAGACCTGTTCGATCACCTTCTGCGCGACGGCGTACAAGATATTGTCGTACGCGTAGCGGTCACGAAACCCGCCTTTCAACGGCACCTTGGCCAGGCGCTGCACGACCTCTTCGGTGCTGTAGCTGGTGGTCGGCCAGAACAACAGATCGCCGGCACCCAGGCTCAGCCCGCTGCGGTGCGCAAGCAGGTCGCGTACGCGCATTTCACCGCTGACATAAGGGTCGGACATCCGAAACCACGGCAGGTGGTCGATGACCTTGTCGTCGAGCGACAGCTTGCCCTCGTCGGCCAGAATCGACAGCGACGCGGCAGTAAATGCCTTGGTGTTGGAGGCGATCGCAAACAATGTGTCTGCCTGCACCGGCTCGGGTTTGCCGATCTCGCGCACGCCGTAGCCGCGCTCCAGCACTACCTGACCATCCTTGACGATGGCCACCGCAATGCCGGGCACATCGAACTGCTTGCGCACCCGTTCCATCTGCGCATCGAACTGCTGCATGCCGGCCGGTAGCTCGGCCGCGTGCGTTGTTGTCACCAGGGTTGCCAGCATCAGCACGCCTCCCGTCAGCCATCCGTTCAAGGTCATTCTCACGCTCTTTTAGTGTCGATCAGATTGCGACGCTGGCACTGTCCAACAACAGCGGCAGCGGCGTTACCAGCACGCCGTTGGCATCGGCGTACAACCAATGACCGGGCACGAACGGGACACCGGCAAAATTCACCGGCACATCCACATCGCCCAGATCGCGTCGCTCGGTGCGCCGTGGGCAGGCGGCCAGTGCCAGCACGCCCAGCGGCAACGTGGCCAGGATCTCGACATCGCGCACGCAGCCGTGGATCAACACGCCGGCCCAGCCATTGGCCACCGCCTGCGCCGCGATCTGGTCGCCCAGTAGCGCGTGCTTCAACGAGCCCTGGCCGTCCACCACCAGTACCCGCCCATCGCCCGGCGTGGCGGCCAGCTCGCGCACGCGCGAGTTGTCTTCGAAACAGCGCACCGTCGCGATCGGCCCGGAGAACACGCTGCGCCCGCCAAAGTGGCGGAACAACGGCTCGGCAACGGTCACCTCGGGAAAGCGGTCACACAGATCGGGCGTGGTCCAGGTCATCGGTGCGGTCTCAAGCGGCTGAGCAGGCATGGTAGCCGGCTGCGATGGGGTCCGGGTGTCGGTTGATGTCGTCTCGGCGCTGACTGCTCGGCAGCCTGTCGCCTGCTGGCATCGCGCAGAACGACCGACAGACGACTGCGGCCACCGGGAGGCGCGCGTGGACCGGGCTTGATCGGGATATCGGATTTTGCGGTAAAGATTCGCTGGCGCTGCCGTCCTCGCTTGGTGCCGCGCCAACGGTGCAATGCCGGTCGCACGTCATCGCGACCTGCATCATCGGAGCGCTAGCGAAGATGCCGCTTGGCTGTGCGTCGTCGCGCAGACTGGCACGGCGAGCGCTGCCGTTGGCCGCATCGCCAGCCGGCGGCTTCGCTGTCACACCGCATCCAATCCCGCTACGCCACGCGATAGGCTGTGACTGCCACTCCGCGCCGCACCACTGCGGCACCTCATCGTGCACACCTTTGCCAGCGAGTCTCCCTGCGATGTCTGATCTGTTCGCTTCCGCGCCACCCGTCCTGGACGGCATCCATGTCGGTATCGGCGGCTGGGTGTATGCGCCATGGCGCGCAGGCATGTTCTATCCAGCAGGCCTGGTGCAGCGGCGCGAACTGGAATACGCCAGCCGCCAGGTCACTGCCATCGAAATCAACGGCACCTATTACGGCGCGCAAAAACCGGCGACCTATGCGAAATGGCGCGATGACGTGCCGCCCGGCTTCGTGTTTTCTGCCAAGGCGCCGCGGCGCATTACCCAGTCACGCACACTGGCGGGCACCAAGGCGCAGGTGGACGACTTCGTCGGCGGCATTGTCGAGCTCGGCGATACCCTGGGGCCGCTGGTGTGGCAATTCGAGCAAGGACATCGGCTGCAGGCCGACGACCTGGAGGCCTTTCTGGCGTTGCTGCCTCAACGCGCAGGCGGTCGCACGCTGCGGCATGTGCTCGAAATTCGCGACCCTGCGGCGGTGAATGCGTCGCTGCTCGCGCTGGTGCGCCGCCACGGCGTGGCCACGGTGTTCACCGATTCGGACGAACATCCCTCCTTCGCCGATCTCTCCACCGATTTTGTTTACGCGCGTCTGATGCGTAGCCAGGTACGTCTGCATGCCGGTTATCCGGCGCCAGCATTGGAGCGTTGGGCCGAGCGGATCCAGGCCTGGCGACGCGGCGACGACCCGGCCGACCTGCCGCATATTGACTCCACGCCACAGGCCACAAACACGCCGCGCGAAGTGTTCGTGTTCTTCATCAGTGCGGCGAAGGAGCGCAATCCGGCTGCGGCGATGGCGCTATTGAAAGAACTGTCTGCTGGATGACGTGTTGCTGGCAGCGATATCCCCTGGCCGGCTGGCGTGTGTGGCGAACACGTTTTAGAGCAGCCAACAAAACAACTACGCTCACCGCCAGGCGGGCGCGGCCGGTGTGGTACGGGCCACGCGTACATGCGGTTCTGAGAACGCCTTCCGCACCCACCTGACAACTGCTCGCTAGCTTTGTTAGCCGCTCTTGGTGAAGCCGAGCGCGCTTACGCCGATGCGTGGTCGACTGATCTTCGGCAGCGCATGATCCAGCGGCTATCTGCATGGTCTTGAGCAATGTGGTCGTTGGGCGCCAACGTCGTGAAAACATTACAACGTGCGTGCTGTGGGACGCGGCCTTCTTTGAGTTGCCAAGCGGCCTGCGCACGATTGAGTCAATCGCTGGAGTAGACCGTACCCTCACCCCAACCCCTCTCCCGCAGGAGAGGGGCTTAGAGCAGCTGAAAAGATGACTTTGCAGCCGCCAGGCGAGCGTGGTTGATGCTTGGTGCGGCATGTACCACGCATACACTCCGGTTCTGACCGCGCCGCCCCTACCCACCTGACGACTGCTCGCCTGGTGTTGTCAGCCGCTCCAATAAGGCTCATTGCACGGCGCCGATCTGCGGCTTTTCGGCGACAATGGCGCATGCCCACGACCGACCTGCGCAAGGCGCAACTGCAAATTCATTTCTGCGTGCTGCTTTGGGGCATCACCGCGATCCTGGGCAAGTTGATCACGCTGCAGGCATTGCCGCTGGTGTGGTGGCGCATGTTGATCGTGGTGGTGGCGTTAGCCTTGTGGCCGCGGGTGTGGCGCGGCTTGCGCGGCTTGTCTGGCCGTGTGGTGCTGGGCTATTGCGGCATCGGCGCGTTGGTGGCGCTGCACTGGCTGACCTTCTATGGCGCGATCAAGCTGGCTAACGCGTCGGTGGCGGCCACCTGCATTGCCTTGGCGCCGGTGTTCACTGCCGTGATCGAGCCATGGGTGACGCAGCGGCCGTTCCGCCCGCGCGAGTTGCTGTTCGGCCTTGCCGTGTTGCCAGGAGTGGCGCTGGTGGTCGGCGGCGTGCCCGATGGTATGCGTGCAGGGGTGGTGGTCGGCGCGATTTCGGCCGTGTTCGTCGGGCTGTTCGGCTCTCTCAACAAGCGCATGGTGGCGCATGCAGACCCGCTTACCGTCACTGCATTGGAGCTGGGCGCCGGCACGCTGACCCTGACCGTGCTGGCACCGGCCATGCCGCTGCTGCTGCCATCGCTGCATGGCGATCTGTTGATGCTTCCCAGCCTGCACGATGGCGTGTTGCTGCTCGTCCTGTCGCTGGCCTGCACCCTGCTGCCGTTTGCGCTGGCGCTGGTCGCGCTGCGTCATCTCAGCGCGTATTCGGTGCAGCTGGTGACCAATCTGGAACCGGTCTACGCCATCGTGCTGGCCATCGCCCTGCTGGGCGAACAGCGCGAGCTCACCCTGCAGTTCTATCTTGGCGTGGCGATCATTCTGGGCGCGGTGTTTCTGCATCCGGTGCTGGAACGCAGGCGCAAGGTGGTGCACCCGGAGTTACTGGGCACTGCAGAAGCCAAGAACATCGTCGACTGAGCGAATGACACCCCATCCCGCGACACGGCGTTGGCCGACAGCGACCGCAGTGTCGCGTAACACCCGAGACCGACGCGTCGCAGCGAACGCGTGAACGCTTCAGCGGCCGGCGCTTACCGAGGATGACGATGACCAAGCCCGCGCCCACAAGGCGCCAAGCGCAGCGTTTGGTCAGCTATCGCACCCCGCGGGCCGCACGCGAACGCCCATACCGACTGCAGCGGAAGCACCTGATGACGACCACTGCGCCTGCCATCCGGCAGCGCATCCGGCCGGCCGACCGGTTTACCAGTCGGTACGCTGCGGCAGCAGGCCGCGCAATTCCGCATCGCTCAGGTTGCGCCATTGCCCAGGCTTGAGCGCGGCAAGCTTGATGTTGTCGATGCGCACCCGCCGCAGTTGGGTGACCCGGTAGCCGAATTCGGACGCCATCAGGCGGATCTGCCGGTTCAACCCCTGCTCCAGCACGATGCGGAAGCCGAACTTGGCAATACGCGCGGTGCGGCACGGCAACGTGGTTTCGTTATGGATGCGCACACCGCGCGCCATGCCACGCAAGAATTCGTCGGTGACCGCCTTGTTGACCGCCACCAGATACTCTTTTTGATGGCGGTTTTCCGCGCGCAGGATCTCGTTGACGATGTTGCCGTTGCTGGTCATCAAAATCAGCCCTTCGGACTCCTTGTCCAGGCGGCCGATCGGGAAGATGCGCTGCTCGTGGCCGACGAATTCGACGATATTGCCCTTGACCGAACTCTCGGTGGTGCAGGTGATGCCCACCGGCTTGTTGAGCGCGATATAGACATGTTTGCGGCCGCCGGGCTTCTTGGCCTCGCGCGCGCGCAGCGGTTGGCCATCCACCAGCACGGTGTCTTCGTCGCCCACCACCGCGCCGGTGCCGGCCACCACACCGTTGACGGTGACGCGGCGTTCGCCAATCAGGCGGTCGGCCTCGCGGCGCGAGCAGAAGCCAGTGTCGGCGATATGTTTGTTGAGTCGGATTGTCATCGTTCGATTATCGGCGATTTACAGCCGGCAACGTACTTTTGTGCAGTCACAGCGTGGCGCCCGGCTCTGCCGGCTGGCCCTATCCGGTCACGGCCAGCAACGGCTGTGGCGCGATCAGGTCTTCCAGCGGGCATGGACGGTGCAGGCTGAAGCCCTGCACCTGGCCCACGCCGGCATCGCGCAGGCCGGGGATATCCGCCTCCGACTCCACCCCTTCGGCCACCACTTCGATGCCCAGTGCCAGGCCGACCTGGGCAATGGAATGCACCGCGGCGCGGTCCACCGCGTCATGCGCGTAATTGCGCACGAAGCCGCAATCGATCTTCAACACATCCACCGTAAATTGCTTGAGGTAGCCGAACGAGGCCAGGCCGCTGCCGAAATCGTCCAGCGCCACGTGGCAGCCCCGCGCACGCACGCTCTGCACGAAGCGCTGCGCATGTTCCAGATCGCCGATGACCGCGGTTTCGGTGATCTCCATGCACAGCTTGGGCACCAGCGTGGGATAGCGCTCGAACAAGGCGCAGACAAAATCGAGAAAGTCCGGCTGCGCGATCGATTGCGCAGACAAATTGACATGGCACAGATCCAGCGTCGCCACATGCATCGGGTTGTCGGCCAGTTGCGCGCACAAGGTTTCCAGCACATAGGCATCGACCATGCGCCCAAGCCCGTAACGCTCCACCGCAGGCAGAAATTCGCCAGGGCTCAGCACACGCCCATCGCGCGCGCGCATGCGCACCAACACTTCGTACTGCAGACGACCGGGGTCGCTCAGCACCTGGATTTTCTGTGCGTACAGCAGCAGCCGCTGTTCGGCGACGGCCTGCTGCACGGCGCTGATCCAGCCACCGTCATGCCGACGACGCGCCAATGCCAGATCGTTCTCGCCAAAACACCGAATCCGGTTGCGCCCTTCTTCCTTGGCCGCATGACAGGCAAGATCGGCCGCAGTCATCAAGGCATTGACGTCGCTGGCGCCCTTGCGAATTTCCACCACACCAAAGCTGCAACTCGGCGTCAGCGGCCGGCCGCCCTGATGGCTCCATGGCTGCCCGAGCACACCATGCATGCGTTCCAGCAAGGCCTGCGCCTGCACCAGATCGGTATTGGCCAGCAGAATCGCGAACTCGTCGCCACCCAGCCGCCCCAGCCAGTCGCCCGGACGCAGCTGCATGGTGATCACGTCGGCGAAGTGGCACAGGAACTTGTCGCCGACCGCATGCCCGAAGGTGTCGTTGACCAGCTTGAAATGGTCCAGATCCACGAAGCACAACGCATGGCACAGCTGCGGCGATTGTGGCGGCTCGATCAGACGCAGCAGTCGGCGCTCGATCTCGCGCCGGTTGATCAGGCCGGTCAAGGCATCGTGACGCGCGTGGAAGGCGACCTCGTCGGCCAGCTCGTGCGCGTGCGAGACATCTTCGATCACCGCCAGCACCAGCGTGGGTTCCTCCGGACCCGGCTCCACCAGCGAGGCGCTCCAGCGGCCCCACATCACTTCGCCATCGGCACGCAGGAAGCGCAGCTCGCCGGACTGCATCAGCCGTGGCCAGTCGATCATGCCGCGGCTGTCCAGCACGATGTCGTCCGGATGCACCACCTCGGCCAGGGTGCGGGCCTGCAGTTCCTCCGGGCGGTAGCGCAGGATATTGGCCATCGAGGCGTTGGCATCCAGCACGTGGCCACGCAGATCGAACTTGACCATGCCCAGTGCGGCTTGTTGAAACGCCGTGCGAAAACGGCCCTCGTGCGACAGCAGATAGTCGCGGATACGGCGCATCGCCAGCACGCAGGTGGTCAGCACCAACAACAAGGTGGCAAGGCTGCAGGCCGCCATCACGTCGTGCAGCAGCCGCGCGCAGCGGATCAGCAGCGCCTGGAATTGCGCCGCATCGCCGCGCATGCGGCCATCGAGCAGATGCAGATCGTCGCGCAAGGCCTGCAGCGCGCGCGGATCCGGCGTATTGGCGGCCTGCACGGAGGCGGCACGGTCGGCCAATGCACTCAGCTTCAACAGGTCGGCGTCGGTGTGCTTCCACATCGCGATGGCGTCGCCCAGATACGGAAAGACATGGCCGTAGCGGTACAGACGCACCATCTGCGGCATGTCCTCAGGGGCATTGCGGCCGGCCGCCAGTCCGGCATAGACCGCCGTCCAGGCGATCACCGGCTGTTCGACTGCTTCGCGTGCCGCGCGGTCGCCCAGCGGCACTTCCAGCGCGCGGCAGGCGGCCTGCAGGTCGGCCGGATCGCCGCTCACCAGATAGCGTTCCAGCCAGTACACCGACTCCTGCTGGGCGTTGGACCAGTGGCTCTGGCCGACGATCCAGGCGGTGGCACCGGACTGGATTTCGATGGCCAGTGCCGAGAGCACGGCCATGCCGACAGCCACGGCAATCAGCAGTGCCAGAGGGAGCGTCAGCCAACCGCGCACCATGTGCATGGTCCGGTCACTGCGTGTGCTGCGTGCTGCCTGCGCCATTGCCCGTCCTCGTCCACCGCCGCCCGATGCGATTCAGGCGCCCAGTGGGCGCCTGAAGGCAGTAGCGGCCGTCATGGCCGAGTCTGTATGGCGGCGTCCGTTTGCCGGACGGCCGGCGGAAAAGGTCAGCCTGGCTGACCATCCGCCCTCTGCGGTCCCTGTCGGGACACGCTTGCTTGCATTGCCAGGCTATGCCTTGAAAGGAATAGCGGCACTGACCCCGGCTGCGTCCGCGCTTCGCCGCGCAGCCGATTGTCAGCGGGGCTTACTCGCCGCGCGGCTTGGGCGGACCCTTACGGTGTGGCGCGCCGGCGCGATCCATCGGACGCCCCGGGCCGTTCGGACGACCGGACGGCTTGCCACCACGCGGGAAGCGCGGCTTGGACGGCGACGCCGCCGCCTCGCCGTCTTCCAGCTTGCGCATGTTGAGCTGCTGGCCGGAGACCCAAACCTTCTTCAGGTGCGTCAGCAGTTCGCGCGGCATGTCGGCCGGCAGATCCAGGATCGAGTAATCGTCCTGGATATCGATGCGGCCGATGTAGCGACTTTCCAGGCCGGCTTCGTTGGCGATGGCGCCGACGATGTTGGCCGGCTTCACGCCGTGGGTGTGACCCACTTCGATGCGATAGCTCTCCATGCCGAACTCCGGCTCGCCACGCGGGGCCGGGTCACGACGCGGACGCTCGCTGCCGGCATCCTCGCTACGCGGCGGACGCGGTGCGCGCTCGCCGTCGTTGGCACGCGGGCCACGCTCGAACTTCGGCTCGAACCGCGGACGCTCGCCGCGATCGCCGCGATCCCCACGGTCGGCACGCTGCGGGGTGAACTCTTCGCGCGCGCCACGCACCGGCGGGGTCAGCAGGAACGGCGCATCGCCCTGCAGCAACTTGGCCATCGCCGCGGCGATCTCGATCGCCGGCACGTTGTTTTCGGCCTCGTAGCGCTGCAGCAGATCGCGGTACATGTCGATCTGGCCACTGGCCAGCGTCTCGGTGATGCGGGTCATGAAGCGCGCCACGCGGGTGTCGTTGACGGCATCCACGCTCGGCAGCTGCATTTCTTCGATCGGCTGACGGGTTGCGCGTTCGATCGAGCGCAGCATGCCCTTCTCGCGCGGGGTGACGAACAGAATGGCGTCGCCATTACGGCCGGCACGACCGGTACGACCGATGCGGTGCACATAGCTTTCGGTGTCGTACGGGATGTCGTAATTGAGCACGTGGCTGACGCGCTCCACGTCCAGACCGCGGGCGGCCACGTCGGTGGCGACCAGGATGTCCAGCTTGCCGTCCTTGAGCTGGGCAATGGTCTTTTCACGCGCGGCCTGCTGCATGTCGCCGTTGATGGCGGCCGCGGCCAGGCCACGGGCCTGCAGCTTCTGCGCGAGTTCTTCGGTACCGGCCTTGGTGCGCGCGAAGATGATCATGCCGTCGAACGGCTCGACCTCAAGAATGCGGGTCAGCGCGTCCAGCTTGTGCAGCCCGCTCACCCACCAGTAGCGCTGGCGGATATTGGCCGAGGTGGTGGTCTTGGCCGCGATGGTGACTTCGTCCGGGTCCTTCAGATAGGTCTGCGCGATGCGGCGGATAGCCGGCGGCATGGTGGCCGAGAACAACGCCACCTGGCGCTTTTCCGGCAGCTTCTTCAGCACGGCTTCGACGTCGTCGATAAAGCCCATGCGCAGCATTTCGTCGGCTTCGTCCAGCACCAGCGTCTTGAGCTGGGACAGATCCAGGGTGCCGCGATCCAGGTGATCGATCACCCGGCCCGGGGTACCCACCACCACATGCACGCCGCGCTTGAGCGCGCTCAGCTGCTGGGCATACGGCTGGCCGCCGTAGACCGGCAGCACGCGGAAGCCGGGAATGGCTTCGGCATACTTCTGGAAGGCTTCGGCGACCTGGATGGCCAGTTCGCGGGTCGGAGCCAGCACCAGCGCCTGCGGCTTGAGCTGATTCAGATCGGCGTTGGACAGCACCGGCAGCGCGAACGCGGCGGTCTTGCCGGTACCGGTCTGCGCCTGGCCGAGGACGTCGCGGCCGGCAAGCAGCGCGGGAATGGTGGCAGCCTGGATCGGCGACGGCGACTCGTAGCCAACGTTGGCAACGGCTTTCATCACAGCGTCCGAGAGGCCGAGGTCTGCAAACAGCAGCGGCGCGGAAGATTCTTGGGTCATGGGTAACTCCGGAGGCGCCGCACGGAGCCGGCAGGCGCAAAGCAGGGTATTGTGCGCCCTTACCCCCCTTCGTGTCGAAGGGGGGTGACGTTTTGTTCAGGTTGTGAGGATTCGCCCGCCCCGGCGAATCATCCTGGCACGCATTTCCCCGCCTTGCCCGGCACCTGAGCCAAGCCCGTGGATACAGACCTGCAAACCCGCTTCAGCGTCCTGCTTGGGCAGCACCGGGGCATCGTTCTGAAGGTGGCCGCCAGCTATTGCCGCAATCGCGACGACCGCGACGAGCTGGCCCAGGAAATCGCGGCCCAGCTGTGGCGCGCATTTCCTGGTTACGACCCCAGCCGGCGCTTTTCGACCTGGATGTATCGCATCGCGCTGAATGTGGCGATCAGCGACCTGCGCGGCCGCAACCGTGCGCCGGATGCGCCGATCGCCCTGGATGCGGTGGTGGACCAAATCGCGGACCCGGCGGCGCGCGACCCCGCACGCGAGCAGCAGGTCGCCGCGTTATACGCCTTCATCGCGCAGCTACCCACGCTGGAGCGCGCCTTGCTGCTGCTCTATCTGGACGACCACCGCTACCGCGAGATCGCCGAGGTGCTCGGCATCAGCGAAACCAACGTCGCCACAAAACTCAGCCGCCTGAAGGCGCGCATCCGCAACGAACTTTGACCCAAGACACCACCGGAGCCGCAATGGAACTCGACGACATGCAACACGCCTGGCACGCCCTGGAACACCGATTGGATCGCCAGGCCGCAGACATGCATCGCCTGCTCGGCGCCATCCGCAGCGATGCAGCGCATGCCAGCCTGCGCCCGCTGTGGTGGCGCCAGGTGGCACAGCTCGTGTGTGCACTGGCACTGAGCCTTGTGTTTGTTCGTGGCTGGCTGGGAGAACCCCATCAAGTTGCGGCCATCATCGGCGGCGTGCTGCTGCAGCTATGGTGCGTGGCGCTGGCGCTCTCGGCGAGCCGTCAATTGCAGCTGCTGTCGCAACTGGATTTCGCCGGGCCGCTGGTCCAGACGCAACAAGCACTCGCCCAGCTGCGGCGTTGGCGCACGCGCGTCGCGCCGTGGTTGGGCATCGCGTTCTGGGTGCTCTGGGTGGCAGTCGCCGACAGCGCCTGGCGCAGCCTCACTGGCACCACACTGCCGCACGTCTGGCTGCTGCTCAACGTGCTGGTGGGCGTGATGGGCGCCTTCGGCACCTGGTACGGCTATCGGCGGCTGCAGCGCGCACAGCACCCCTGGCTGGACCGCATCGACGATGCGCATGCCGGTGGCAGCCTGACCCGCGCGCAGCGCCTGCTGGAGGAGATTGCGCGGTTTCGCCGCGAGTAGGCGGCCACTCTGACGACAGCGACAGCGCGCTGTCGCTGCCTGCGCGCAGCCATGTGTCTGGTGCGGGCCTGCGCATGGTGGTGCCGGCGGCGGCTCCGGGCGGATAATCGGTTTCTTTTTCGACCGAGTGCAGCATGCAATTCCTGGAATTCGACCTGGATGGCGAGTACATCGAACTCAACCAGTTGCTCAAGCTGGCCGGCATTGCCGATAGCGGCGGCCAGGGCAAGGCCATCGTTGCCAGCGGCGCGGTCAGCGTCGATGGCGTGCAGGAACTGCGCAAGACCGCGAAGATCCGCCCCGGTCAGCTCGTGCAACTGGACGACGTGGAAATTCGCGTCATGGCCATGGATCCCGAGTCCGAGTCTGAGTCTGAGTCCGGCGAATGAGGGTGATCGAGATCGGACAGCGCAATATCGCGCCGTCTTCCGAAGATCCGAAACACGACGTCTACGTGTTCTCGATCGAACTCGGCGCGGCGCGCCCGTTCTGGCTGGAGCAATCCATCCATGGCGGCCATGCCGACCGCGGCGGTTGCATCATGCTGGGGTTGCACGAGCTGGACGGCTGGCGAGGCGACTGGCGCGTGCATCTGACCCATGCAGGATGCGCCTGGGCGATCCCGCTATTGGAAGAGGCCATGCGCAGCGGCGATACGCAGGCGGCGATCGATGCGATCGTGGCGCGGGTGCCGAGCTGATGCAATCCAGTGCGGCGGAATGCTCGTATCGCCTGCCCGCTTGCACGCCCATGACCGTATAAAAACGGCGGATAACGCTATCCAGCGATTGCATGCTGCGCACCGGCTACCACCGATGCGCCAGTCTGAAGCCAACGCGCGACACCGCGCTCGATCGGGATCAAGCGCGATGCACGGCAAGCGTGCACGCGCCAGAACCGTAATGCCTTACCAACCCAGCAGCGCGCGTACCAGCTTGACGATGCCCCAGAACGACACCACCCAAATCGCGCTGCGCAGGTAGGGGATACCGGCCGCATAAACCGGCACGTAGGCCACTCGCGCCCACAGATACAGCTGCACGCCCAAGGCGGTTTCCGCATTGGTGCGACCGGCCACGGTCACCGCCAGCACCGCGGCGGCAAAGATCGGAAAGGTTTCCAGATAGTTGCGAAACGCGCGATCCAGCCGTGCGGCGACGCCGGTCAACGGCTTGGCATCGCCATCGCGCGGACTGGCATTCCATTTGGTGCCGCGCTGCGCGGTCATGCTGACCGATGCAGCCAGCAGCTGTACCAGCCCGAGCACCATGGCCCAGCCCAGCATCTGCAGTTCGATGGTCAGTTGCATGCAAATTTCCTGATGGGCTGCCGCATCACTTGGCCGCCGTGCGCAGGCTGTAGCCCGCAACGCGCCAGGTCTTGTCTTCGTCCAGACGGAACGACACCAGCTCGCGCACCGGCTGCGGCGCGTTGGCAAACCGGGTCGGGAAGCTGACGTTGACGTACAACCCTTCGGGCACCTGCGCGCCGGGTCCGTACTTCACCCGCGTCACCGAGCCCTGACCACGCCCGACCATCGCACCCAGACGCGCACGCTCACCGGCGAGCTGGGCGACGAAGGCATCGCGCTTGACTGCAGTCTTGGCCACGCTGGACGCACCGTCCCACAGCGAAGCGGCCTTGTTGGCATCGACCATCTGCGCCACGCGCAAGGCGGCCTGGGTCATCTCCACGTCCTGCTTGGCAACCTGCGCCTGCTGGGCCGCACTGGGCGCTGGTACGGGCTGCCCCGCCGCCGGTTTTTGTGCCGCAGGCGCCGGCTGGGCAGTGGCCGCGCGGGACGGTTGCGGTTGTTGAGCAAACGCCAGCGCTGGAGCCAACACCAACGCGACAAGCAAACGAGGACGGAGCATGGGACAGCACCTTGAACGGGTTGGAAAGCGATGGACCGCACACATTGCGGCGGGTAGCGCAGTCTATGGCGGGACCTGCGCAACACAAGCGGCGCGCGATCCGGGTGGGATCGGCTGACTGCATGATCCGGACGACACTGTCGCGTTGGCGTGTAACAAGCCGCCTGATCCGCCGGTAGAGCGCAGGCGGCAGGCCGGATCTGCGCAGCCAGTGCGAACCGCGCGTTCAACGCAGCCCCAACCCAGACCAGGTTCGTTCGGCCTGGATCGAATCGCTAGAGCTCTCCGCCGGGAGCAGGCGGCACGGCAGCCACGCCGCGTGGGCGCCACAGGCGCCAGCTGATCCAGAACGCGCGTGCGACGGCCGCAACCAGCGCCGCCAGACTAAGCCACATCCCCAGCGTGGCCGGCCATTGCGCATGCAGTGCGGCGGCGGCAACGCGCAGCAGTTCGGCAACGCCGAAGCCCACCAGCACCAGCAACGCCGATGGCAGATACGCCAGTACAACGCCCTTGGTCTTGCCTCGCATAGTGCCCCCCGGCCCGGTTGTGATGGGGCGACGATAGGCAGCGCGCAGTGCGATACGCGTGAAACTTGCCGCCGCCCTCAGCCTTCGGCGTGCGCGGGCGTCGACGGCTCCGTCTCTGCGGCATCCGGCGCCGCGGCGGCGCTCGGTTCTGTCGGTGGTCGCTCATCCGCTGCGGAACCGGTCTGCGTCTCGGCCGCCGGGGTTGCCGGCAAGGCGGCGGCATCGGTCTCGGCCAGCGGGCTTTCTTCCGGGCAGGCCGCATCCGGAAAACCGAAGCGCTGCTTCAGGGCCAGCCCACACGCGTTGACCGCATCCAGATCTGCGCCCTCGCCTTTGCACTTTTGATCGAACGCCACCAGAAACGCATCTTTGCGGCGCACAAACGCATCGCCGCATTTGCGCATCTGCCGGATGCGCTCCAGGTCGTCCTGTACGGCATTGGTGCCGTCCAACCCGTACTCGCGTAGTTCTTCCATCGTCAGCAGCCGCAGGCTGCGGTTAGGCACGGTCATCATCAGATCGGCCACCGCCACTGCCACACCGTTGCGCTCCAGATAATCCTTGACGTTGCCGTAGACCTCGCGCAATTCGCGATTGAGCTCTGCGCGCGACGTCGCCTTGGAGCTGATCCGCATCATCCGGTGGATGCCGACCTTGCCGGCCACCAGGCGGTTATCGCCGGCCGCAAGCACGAATACGCAGGCGCTGTGGCAGACCGAACCCTCGCGCACCCAGATGGTCCAGTTGGATTCGCCGATGGTGTCGCCGGCGCGGATCGCCGCCTCCACCTGCCCGCCGCTGGAATCCAGATCCACGATGCGATGCGGCAACCGCAGTTGTTCGGCCACCGCCGCCAAGCGCCAGACCAGCGCAGCGAAGCCGGCATTGATCTTGCCCGCATACCGCACCCGCACCAGCCCGGTCTCGCGGCACGGCGCCAGCGCCGCCTCCACGCTGGCACGATCCAGCGCCGGCAGCAGCGTGCCGTCGCCGGCCTCCTTGCTGTAATCGGTCGCGCAACTGATCCACGCCTGGCCCGATTCCAGCTGTGCCTGCGGCCAACCTACCTCACCCGTCTGCGCGCGCGGACGCGGCGGTGGCGCCACCGGCTCGGGCGTATCCACCGACACCATGTGGTCGCCATCGCCCGCCTGCCCGGCATTGTTTTGTTGCGCCGCCCCGGCATCGGCAGACGTCGCGCTGCGTTCGCACGCCACCAGCAAGAGCAGACACGCAACGGACAGGCAAAGCGATTTGAGCATGATGGGGATTGTGAGCGCGACGGATTCACCTTCAGTCTATGGCTGAATGGGCCACAGGTTTGACCCGGCCGTGAACACGCCACGCTGCGGCAACCCTGTCCGAAAACGGCCAGCCTCGACCGAAGCCAGGGCATAGACTGGCGCCATGCAGATGTTGACGCCCGATCGAATCCAATGCGACCGCGCCCGGTTGGCGCGCGATGCGCGCTTCGACGGGCTGTTTTTCACGGCGGTGCGCAGCACCGGCATTTACTGCCGGCCAGTATGTCCGGCGCCGGCGCCCAAGCCAGGCAATGTCAGTTATTACCCGAGCGCGGCGGCGGCCAGTGCGGCCGGTTACCGGCCGTGTCTGCGCTGTCGTCCGGAGCTGTCGCCGCAGGCGCAGCAGCATCTGGGCGAAGAAAGCGTGCAGCGTGCGCTGGCGATGATTGCCGAAGGCGTGCTGCAGGAGCAGCCGGTGCAGACGCTGGCCGATGCGGTGGGGGTGAGTGCGCGGCAGCTGCAACGGCAGTTCGTGCAGCAGCTTGGCGCCACCCCGATCCAGGTGCACGGCACGCGCCGGTTACTGCTGGCCAAGCAGTTGCTTACCGAAACCGCCTTGCCGGTCACCGAGGTCGCACTCGCTGCCGGCTTCAACAGCCTGCGGCGTTTCAACGCGGCCTTTCTGCAGGGCTGCGGAATGCCGCCGTCGGCGCTACGCAAGCAGCGCACCGAAGTGCCAGGCGGCCAATTGCGTCTGCGTTTGGGGTATCGCCCACCGCTGGATTGGGCTGCGATGCTGGGCTTTTTGCAGCGCCGCGCGATTCCGGGGATCGAGCAGGTCGATGCCAGCGGCTACCGGCGCGTGATCGGCACGCCTGGAAACGCCAGCTTGATCGAGGTCGCCGCCGCGCCGCAGCGGGCGGAACTGCTGCTGCGCATCGATGCCACCGACCCGCGCCAGATTCCGCAGATCGTGCGCCGCGTGCGTCGCGTGTTCGATCTGGATGCCGACCTGCAGGCCGTCCATGCCACGCTTGAATCCGAACCGCTGTTGGCCGAGGCGATCCAGCGCCGGCCCGGCCTGCGCGTGCCGGGGGGCTGGGATGGCTTTGAAGTCGCCGTGCGTGCAGTGTTGGGCCAGCAGATCAGCGTGGCCGGTGCCGCAACGCTGGCGGCGCGGCTGGTGGACCGCCACGGCGGCCATCATGCCGACATGCCGCCTGGGCTGGACCGTAGTTTTCCCACGCCCGAACAGCTGGCCGACGCGCCACTGGAACAGCTCGGGCTGCCACGCGCACGCGCGGCCACGTTGCGCGCACTGGCATTGGCCTGCGCACAAGGCCGGCTGCATTTCGGCGCCGGGCAGCGCCTGTCCGACTTCGTTGCCGCCTGCACCGCGCTGCCCGGGATCGGCCCGTGGACTGCGCATTACATCGCGATGCGCGCGCTCTCGCATCCGGATGCGTTTCCGGCCGGCGACCTGATCCTGCAGCAGGTTCTCGGCGCGCCAGAACGTTTAAGCGAACGGGCCACCGAGGCACGTTCGCAGGCATGGCGCCCATGGCGCGCATATGCCGTGTTGCACCTGTGGCATCTCGCCGTCGATCGCAAGGACACCCGCCCATGAACACGCTGTACTACGACACCTTTCCCTCGCCGATCGGCGCGCTCACCGTGGCCGCCGATTCCACCGCCGTGCACCATATCCTGTTCGCACAGAACCGCTACGACGCGCCCGGACGTGCACGCTGGACGCACGCCCCCGATACCGCACTGGTGCGCGAAGCGCGCGAGCAACTGCTGGATTATCTGCATGGCGGGCGACGCAGTTTCGACCTGCCGCTGGCACCGGCCGGCACGCCATTTCAGCTGCAGGTCTGGCACACGTTGGCGCAAATTCCGTTCGGCCAGACCTGGAGTTACGCACAGCTCGCGCAGGCGGTAGGTCGCCCCGCCGCCAGCCGCGCGGTGGGCGCTGCCAACGGCCGCAATCCGTTGCCGATCGTGCTGCCCTGCCACCGTGTGATCGGCGCCAACGGCACGTTAACCGGCTTTGGCGGCGGCCTGCCGACCAAGCAGGCGTTGTTGCAACTGGAAGGCTGGTCGCCGCGCCAGATCGCGCGTGCTGACGATCTGTTCGGCGACCAGCGCGCAATCCAGGCCCCCTGACTTCGCGAGGTCATCGCTGCGCCGTAAACTGGCGACATGATCGATCGACGTCTTGTAGTTGCCACGATAGCCACCGCGTTGCTGGCGGCCTGCTCCACCCAGCCCGGTATGCGCAGCGCCTCGACGCAGCCTACCGCATCGTCGCCAACACCGGCGGCCGTGGCAGTCGACGACACGCCGCACACCTTGCTGCTGATCTCCATCGATGGCCTGCGCGCAGACATGCTAGATCGCGGCATCACGCCGACGCTGTCCCAACTTGCGCGCGATGGCGTGCGTGCGCGTTGGATGACGCCGTCGTATCCGTCGCTGACCTTTCCCAACCACTACACCTTGGTCACCGGTCTGCGCCCGGACCACCACGGCATCGTGCACAACAGCATGCGCGACCCCGCGTTGGGCAGCTTCTGGCTGAGCAAGCAGGACGCGGTGGGCGACGCGCGTTGGTGGGGTGGCCAGCCGCTGTGGGTGGGCGCAGAACGGGCCGGCCTGCATGCAGCGACCTGGTCGTGGCCGGGCAGCGAGGCGGCCATCCAGGGCGTGCGCCCCACGCAATGGCGTCACTACGAAGAAGGTGTCGGCCTGGACGCCCGTGTGGACGAAACGCTGGACTGGCTCGCGCGCTCCGGTGCGCAGCGCAATCGTCTGGTTACGCTGTACTTCGAACACGTGGATGAAGCCGGCCACGATCACGGCCCGGAATCGCGCGAATACGCCGACAGCGTGCGCGCAGTCGATGCCGCCATCGGCCGGTTGCTGGCCGGCATGCAGCGCGACGGCACCCGTGCGCGCACCAACATCGTCGTGGTGTCCGACCACGGTATGGCCGAAGTGGCGCCAGGGCATGCGATCAGCGTGGAAGCCATCGCGCCGCCCGCGATTGCCACCGCGGTCACCGATGGTCAGGTGATCGGTTTCACTCCGCAGCCCGGGCAACAGGCCAGCGCCGAAGCCATGCTGCTCGGCACGCATGCGCAGTACGACTGCTGGCGTAAAACCGAACTACCGGCGCGCTGGCATTACGGCACGCATCCGCGCATTCCGCCGATCGTGTGCCAGATGCACGAAGGCTGGGACGCACTGTTCCCCGACAAGTTGGCCAAGCGCGCGCAACAAGGCGTGCGCGGCTCGCACGGGTTCGATCCTGCACTGCCCTCGATGCGTGCGGTGTTCGTGGCGCAAGGCCCGGATCTGGCGCAGGGCAAGACTTTGCCGGGGTTCGACAACGTCGATGTATATGCCTTGATGACGCGCCTGCTCGGCATCACCGCAGCGCCCAACGACGGTAACCCGGCCACCCTGCTGCCGGCCTTGCGCGTGCCGCCGGACGCTGCGCACTGAGCACTGCGCACACCCGCGGCGGCGAGCGGATGCGACAATAGGGCGATGTCTGCTTCTGATCCCTCGCCGCGCCGCTTGCGGCCGCTGTTGTCCAGCGAAGGCTGGCGTCGTCGCGCTGCACTCTGGGGCGGCGCCATTGCGGTGGCCCTGGTCTCCATCGTGTTCGCCAAGGCCAGCGATGCCGCCTTCCAGTTATTTCAACGCATCACCGCGCATTCGATCTGGTGGGCGCTGCTGCTGACGCCGGGCATCTTCGCCCTGCTCGCCTGGCTCACCTCCGGGGCAATGCGCCCCACCCGCGGCAGCGGTATCCCGCAGGTCATCGCTGCGCTGGAGCATCCGGACCAGGCGTTTCGCGACACCAATCTGTCGCTGCGTGTGTCGCTGGGCAAACTTGCGTTGACCACCCTGTCGCTGCTCGGCGGCGCATCGGTCGGGCGCGAAGGCCCCACCGTGCATGTCGGCGCCAGCCTGATGCACGTGTTCGGTCGCTGGTTCGGCTTTCACGATCCGCGCGAGCTCTCGCATTTTCTGCTTGCCGGCGGCGCGGCCGGTATTGCCGCAGCCTTCAATACGCCGCTCGCCGGCGTGGTCTTTGCGATCGAAGAATTGAGCGGGCGCTTCGAGCACCGCTTCTCCGGCACCTTACTCACTGCGGTGATCGTCGGCGGCGTGGTGTCGCTGGGGTTGCTGGGCAACTACACCTACTTCGGCAAAGTGGCGGTGGCCTTGCCGCTGGGCCAGGCGTGGCTGGCGATCGCGCTGTGCGGCAGCGTGGCCGGGCTGCTCGGCGGGATCTTCGCGCGGCTGGTACTGGCCAGCGTCAGCGGCAAACCGCGCTGGCTGGGCGCGCTGCGCCAGCGGCACCCGGTGCTGCTGGCCGCGTTATGCGGCGTGGCGCTGGTCGGGCTGGCACTGGTGTTCGGGCAAGGCGCCTTCGGCACCGGTTACGAGCAGGCCCGCAGCCTGGTGCAGGGGCATGCCGTGGTCGGCCATGAGTTCGGCTTGATGAAGCTTATCGCCAACCTGGTCTCGTACCTGGCCGGCATCCCGGGCGGCCTGTTCTCGCCCGCCTTGGCGGTGGGTGCCGGCATCGGCCACAACCTGTCGGTGCTGATGCCGAGCGTGGACCCGCGCACTTTCGTGTTGCTGGGCATGTGCGCCTACCTGACCGGCGTCACACAGGCACCGCTGACATCGGCAGTGATTTCGCTGGAGCTCACCGACACCAGCCAGATGCTGCTGCCAATCCTGGCTACCGTGTTGATTGCACGCGCGGTGTCCGGGCTGGTGTGCAAGACGCCAATCTATCGCGGACTGGCCGAGCAGTTGCTGACGCCAGCGGCGAAGAACCCAACGCCGGCTGCGGACACAGCGCACTAGGGACGCGGCGTTATCGATGCGCGCAGGGCTTTATCGGACTGCATCAAGAACGGCGCCGATTGATGACATGGCGCGCGCCACTGCTCGGATGCGTTGCGCGTCATCGCAACGGATGCCGACGCTGATGACGCGCTACCGCAGCCACCGCTCAGACCCGCATCAGCACGGGCACGTTGGCAAGCATTCGATCAGTGTTTTTCGCTGAAATCAGGCATAAAAAAACGCGGCGCAAGCGCCGCGTTTTTAGATCGCAAAGCGGGCTGGGGTCAGCTGGCCTTGGCGACGGTCTTCTTGGCAACAGCCTTCTTGGCCGGCGCCTTGACCACGCCCTTCTTGGCAACCGGGGAAGCTGCACCCACGACAACCTTGCTCACCGCGTGCGAACGCGAATTGCCGTAGCTGGCGTTGTAGCGCTTGCCCTTGGCGGTCTTACGGTCACCCTTACCCATTTCGTCGACTCCTGAATGTGAATACAAATTCCCGTGCTGGCACGGGTTTGGCGAGGCTTGCACCGGCGGTGCCCTCGCGCAAGACCGATAAGCCTATCACGTCGGCCCGGGGCCGCGCAGCCCGGACGGCCTACAGGCCTGTGAGCCAGCCGGTCGTGAAGCGGATACACCATCGGCAGGCGCCTGGCTGTCACCTCACGGCGGCGGCCTGGCAACAGCGTCAAAACGATCGTCCTCACCACCGACTGCAACCATCGCGCAGTCGCGCGTCAGCGCATATCAGTGCGCACAGCTCGCGTCATGGACATGCGCATGACCGTGATTCAGCCGCAGGTTGACCAGGTGGGCAATGCCGACCAAGGCGCCGCCCAGCGTCATCACCACCGCGTGCGGCACTACCGAATGATGCAGCGGGTCGTACAACAGACCCACCCAAAGCAGCGCCAGGCCAGGTAGCAGCAGCGCCAGCGCATGCAGCGCCTTGTGGCGGCGATACCCCAGGACCAGACTAAAAAGACCCAGCAAGGTCACGAACATCACGATCGCCAGTTCGACGCCGTCGCCCAGCCAGAACGACAACCCGAGCGACGGCGCCAGCGCCAGCACCAGCGGCAGTACCGCGCAGTGCACGGCGCACAGCAGCGACCCGGTCGCACCGAAGCGGTCTAGCAAATGGCGAAGTGTGGGCAGAGGCATGACTTCCAGCAGGTGCTCGCGGCGACGTGGAATAATATAACATCTTCCTTGTTCCAGGCCCGCACCACTGCATCGCGCAGAGCGGGTCTTGCCGTCGGCGCAGCAGGCAAGCTGCGCCATCCTATTGATATATAGTAACAATTAGAGAGTCCGATCCACATGGCCCCCACGCTCATCCCCTCGCTGCGCCGCTCCGCTCTATCACTGGCACTGACCAGTCTGTTGACTCCTGCCCTGGCCATGGCCGAAGACGCACCGGACGTTGCCGACCCGCAGACGCCGCCGACGTCGGACACCCGGCATGACGCCACCCATTCCAGCGGCCGGCACATCAAGGACCTGGACAAGGTGGTTGTGACCGCGAGCCCGCTGCGCGATGCGGCCGGCGAGCTGAGCCGCCCGGTCGAGGTGCTGGCCGGCGAGCGTCTGGATGAGGTGCGCAGTTCGAGCCTGGGCGAGACCGTGGCCAGCCTGCCGGGCGTGCAGAGCTCCAACTTCGGTCCCGGCGTCGGCCGGCCGATCATTCGCGGCCTGGACGGCCCGCGCGTGGCGGTGCTGCGCGATGGCCTGTCCACCCAGGACGTGTCCACCGTCAGCCAGGACCATTCGCCTGCCATCGAGCCGTTTCTGGCCAACCAGATCGAAGTGTTGAAGGGACCGTCCACTCTGCTGTATGGCTCCGGCGCGATCGGCGGCGTGGTCAACGTGGTCGATGGCCGCATTGCCGAAACGCCGGTGGACGGCTTCAGCGGCCGCGCCGAAGTGCGCTTCGATGGCGGCGACAAGGACGGCAACACCGACATGTTCCGTGTCGATGCCGGCAACGGCAGCGGCCTGTCGATCCACGCCGATGGCGTGTACCGCAACCAGAACGATTACGACACCCCGCAAGGCCGCCAGCGCAATAGCTGGATCGACTCCAAGGTGGGCTCGATCGGCGCCTCGCTCTCCGGCGATTGGGGCTTTGTCGGCCTGTCGGCCTCGCGCTTCCGCGACAACTATGGCAACCCCGGTGAGCCGGGCGACCCGTCCCTCGGCGAGCGTGGCGTGTCGTTGAAGCTGCAGCAGGACCGCTACGACCTCAAGGGCGGGTTGACCGATCCGTGGGGCGAAGGCAGCGCGCTGCGTTACAGCTTCGGCCATACCGACTACGCGCACACCGAGTTCGAAGGCACCGAAGTCGGCACCGTGTTCACCAAGCGCGCCAACGAAGGCCGCGTGGAAGCCTCGTTCACCTTTGGTGGCGGCTGGCAGACCGCGTTCGGCCTGCAAGGCAGCGATACCACCTTCCAGGCAGTGGGCGAAGAATCCTTCGTCCCCAAGACAGATACCCGTTCGCTCGGCGCATTCGCCGTGGCGCGCAACAGCTGGGAGCGCGTCACCGCCGAAGTCGGTGCGCGCGTGGACAAGGTCAAGTACCAGACCGACATCGGCGTGGACCGCGATTTCACCCCGACCAGCTTCTCGGCCAGCGGCGGCTTCCGCTTCAACGAGCAGTGGCGCCTGACCGCCAACCTGGATCACGCCGAGCGCGCACCGGCCGAAGAAGAACTGTTCGCCAACGGCCCGCATATCGCCACGCTCGCTTTCGAGATCGGCGATGCGAATCTGAAGACCGAAAAGGCCAACCAGGCCGAGCTGGGGCTTAACTTCCAGAACGAATGGGTGGATGCCAAGGTGGCGGCGTATTACAACCGCTACAACGACTTCGTCTACATCGTCGACACCGGCAATCAGTGGTTCAACGCAGAAGACAACGACTTCCTGCCGATCCGCCAGTGGACGCAGGCCGATGCGATCTTCCACGGCTTCGAAGGCGAAGCGACGTTCCACCTGGCCAACAACGACACCGGCGCATGGGACCTGCGCGTGTTCGGCGATACCGTGCGTGCACGCCTGAAGGACGGCGACAATCTGCCGCGCATCGCGCCGGGCCGCTTCGGTGCGCAGATGCGCTGGAATGCCGACGCATGGCGCGCCTCGATTGGCGCCACCCGCACCATGAAGCAGGACAAGGTGGCGGTGAACGAAACCCCGACCGATGGCTACACCTTCGTGGATGCGCATCTGGCGTATCACGTGGACCGCGGCAGCAATGCGTGGGAAGTGTTTCTGGACGGCAACAACCTGACCAATCAGGACGCACGCGTGCACACCTCCTTCCTCAAGGACGATGTGATGTTGCCTGGCCGCAGCGCCTCGTTCGGCGTGCGGATGTTCTTCTGACAGCGGTCTCTCTCCCCCGCTGAGTAGAAGCGAGGCCGCCTTCGGGCGGCCTTTTTTGTGTGGGGTTTTCGATGAGTCGCCGATCGGATTGCCGCGCTTGGGATGTAGTGCTTGTCGCAACCCGAATCGCACGGACGGACCGGCACCGGGACAACGCGGACGCGTTGTGCAGCCTTCATTGCACAGCGGTAGTCCCTGTGTAACAGCACCGGCTGTTTCGTAACACCGGTGGCTGTCGTCCGCGGAGCTAGATATGGCAGTGCACGCTCTACTGCGCGATGACCGGTCACGGTCATGCGTGGTCGCGCCCGGGTGCGCTCCTACGTGGTTGGCTGGTTGGGGGACTACGGCATTTATGGAGAAGCGCGGTTGCTTGGGAAGCTGCAGCACGGCTGGCCACTTGTAGATAAGTGCATATACACGCAATATGCGCGCATCCTGCGGAGCGCGTTCATGTCCAGCACTTCCAACTGCACCTGCTTTCATTTGCGCCGGGCGGCGCGTCGGATGTCGCAGCTGTACGACCATGCGCTGGCACCGGTGGGGCTGAGCCTCAACGCGTATTCGATCCTGCGCCGGCTCGATACAGCGCAGTCGCTGGGCACACTGGCACAGGCCTTGGGCATGGACCGCACCACCCTCACCCGCAACCTCAAGCCCTTGCTTGCCGCTGGATGGATCACCACTCAGCGCGGCGAGGATGCCCGGCAAACGTGGCTGATCCTGAGCCGCAGCGGCCGTGGGTTGCTGCGGCGCGCACAACCGCACTGGCTCGCCGCACAGCAACGCATCGAGACGCTGTTCGGTGCAGCGCCCACCGCGCAGCTGCATGCCACGCTGGACCGCCTGGACGCCGTGCTGGATACCGCCGCATGAGCGCGTCGGCGACCGCGCGCGCCAGTGCGCAATGGGGCCTGCTGCTCACCGCCTCGGCGATGCTGATGTTGACCATGGGCGCGCGCCAGACCACCGGGCTGTTCGTCGAGCCGATCCATCGGCAGACCGGCATCGGTATCGCCTCGATCAGCTTCGCGCTGGCGATCGGGCAATTGGTCTGGGGCGCGGTGCAACCGGTGTTCGGTGCAATCGCCGATCAGCGCGGGCCGCTGCCGGTGCTGCTGTTCGGCGGCGTGTTGCTGTCGTTGGGATTGGCGCTGACGCCATGGCTGGCCAGCGAATGGGGCTTGATCGTGTCGCTGGGCGTGTTGGCGGCAGCCGGTGCCGGCGCTGGCAGTTTTTCAGTCTTGATTGGCGCCACCGCGAGCCGCATCGCACCGGAACGGCGTTCGTTTGCGGCCGGATTGATCAATGCCGGCGGCTCGATGGGCCAGTTCGTCTTCGCCCCGTTGGTGCAGGTGATGATCGGCGCGGCCGGCTGGGCCAAGGCGATGCTCGGTCTGGCGTTCGTGTCGCTGCTGACCTTGCCGCTGGCCTGGCCGCTACGCCGCGTGCCATCCGCAGCGGGCAGTGCATCTGTGCGTGCCGCCGATGACATCGGCCTGCGCGCGCAACTAAGTCTGGCGGTACGCGACCGCAGTTATTGGTGCCTGCATCTGGGCTTTTTCACCTGCGGGGTGCATATCGCCTTCCTGGTCACGCATCTGCCCGGCGAGGTGGCGCTGTGCGGGTTGCCGGCCAGCGTCTCGGCAGTGTCGATCGCGTTGATCGGCCTGTTCAACGTGGCCGGCAGTCTGGTCGCCGGCAAGCTGGGCGAACGCGTGCGCATGAAGTGGTTGCTATGCGCGATGTATGCCAGCCGCGCGGTGCTGATCGGCGTGTACCTGCTCGCACCGCCCACACCGCTGACGTTCTATCTGTTCGCTGCGGCGCTAGGCTTCACCTGGCTGGCAACGGTGCCACCGACTGCGGGATTGATCGGCAAGCTGTTCGGTCCGCGCTACATGGGCACGTTGTTCGGCCTGACCTTGCTCTCGCACCAGCTCGGCGGTTTCTTCGGCGCCTGGCTGGGCGGAGTGGTGCTGGAACACAGCGGCGACTATAGCTGGATGTGGTACGGCGACATGGTGCTTGCGGTTGCGGCCGCGCTGATCAACCTGCCGATTCGCGAAGCGGCGCCGCTGCGCACCGTTGCCGCGACATAAGACGCGCGTAGAACAACGCAATCATCTTCGGCACGCTGCGCGCAGCAGCGATCGCACGTGGTTGCCACTGCATGCGTTCGAGTCAACATGCGCGCCAAGAGCCGCTACCAAAACGTAGCGAGCCGTCGTCAGTTTGGTGCGGCGACGCGGAGGAATCGGGATGTATGCGTGGCACACGCCGCAGCGAGCATCAGCTGCGTCTGCCTGGCAGCTGCACACCCGTTTCCCGAGCTGCCCTAGAGCCGCTCGATCCATGCGTACGCTCGCGCATCACGCACACGTCGATCGCTGCATGCGTTGACGCGGCGCACAACAGCTTTTATGCGCGACTCCGTTAGAACAGCAACACGCGCTGTGCAGGCTTGTTGCACCATCGATGCATTCCTGTGCGGCAAGTCACTTTTTCAGGCAGCACGCCGTACACTGCGACGGGATCTGCCGGTTGCTGCGACAGAAGGAAATCATCATGACTTCATCCATGCCCCGCTACGCGTTATCGCTGACCATCGCCACCTTGCTTGCGCCGATGGCGCACGCGCAGACCGCACCGCAAGAGACAACCAAGCAGGACGCCACCACGCTGGATGCGGTGATCGTCAGCGGTACCGCGCGCTTCAAGGGATTGGCCAAGCGCGATGCCAGCTTTTCGATCACCACCGCCAGCCCCGAACAGATCCAGCAAGCGGTGCCGCAGAGCACTGCCGACCTGTTGAAGATCGTACCGGGCGTGTGGGCCGAACCCAGCGGCGGCGGCACCGGTGCCAACATCTTCGTGCGCGGCATGCCTTCCGAAGGCGACGCGCCGTTTGTGACCATGCAGTTGGATGGCTCACCGCTGTTTCCGCCGCCGACCCTGTCGTTTCTGGAGAACTCCACGCTGTTCCGCGTCGACGACACCGTCGAGCGCATGGAAGTGCTGCGTGGCGGCTCCAGCCCGATCTTTTCCAACGGCCAGCCCGGGCTGACGGTCAATTTCATCCAGAAAAAAGGCCAGGACGAGCCGGAGGGCAGCGTGCGACTGACCGGCGGCAACAATGATTTGCGCCGCATCGATGTGTTCAACAGCGGGCCGATGGGCAATGGCTGGTACTACAGCGTGGGCGGCTTCTTTCGCGAAACCGATGGCGTGCGCGACCCACAATTTTCTGCCGACAAGGGCGGCCAGTTCAGCGCCACCTTGAGCAAGCGTTGGGACAGCGGCGAGCTGTCGTTCTATGCGCGGCATACCGACGACAACAACGCCTTCTACACCGCGATTCCGCTGCTGTCGCGCAATAACGGCAACGACTTGTCCAGCTTTCCCGGCTTGAATGCGCAGACCGGCACTTTGCTCGGTCGCGATTTCCGCAACGTGGACCTGCTGGTCGGGCCGAACGGTGAGACCGTGCAACGCGACCTGGCCGATGGGCGCGGTGTCAACATCGATGTATTCGGCGGCGAACTGAATTGGGAAATCGGCGACTGGACCATTGCCGACCGCTTCAACGTGATGAGCGGCAGCGCGCCCACCTATGCATTGTTCACCGGCGATGCGCCGCTGCGGTTGAGCGATTTCATTGCCGGCTATGGCAGCAGCGGTAGCGCGACCTATACCAATGGCGGCGGCGCAGTGGACCCGAATCAACAGGTGCTCGAAGCCGGCTGGTGGTCGGTGGACAAGCGGCTGAATTCCTTTACCAACGATCTGCGCTTGAGCCGCGAGCTGTTTGCCGGCAATACCTTGACCGTGGGCGCATACTACGCCAAGTATTCCTCGGCCGATACCTGGTACCTGGGCAACACCATGTTGCTCACCGCACAGAACAACGCACGTCGCATCGACGTGGCATTGGACGATGGACGCCGGGCCACGCGCCAGGGCTTCACCAGCACCGCGTTCTTGAATCTGCGCGCCAACTACGACGGCGAAAACATCGCCGCCTTCGTGGCCGACGAGTGGGAACTCAACGACCGGCTGCGATTGGACCTGGGCGCACGCTACGAGCGCCAGAGCGTGACCGGCAATGTGCACGACACCAGCACGGTGGACCTGGATGGCAACCCGGCAACCTTGTACGACAACGCCACCTCGCTGGCCTTGGCGACCACACGCCGCATCGATCAGGACGACGAGGCGTTCTCGTGGACGGCCGGCTTGAACTTCAAACTCAATGACAGCAACAGCCTGTTCGCACGCGTCAACTCGGGTGTGAAGTTTCCCGGCTTCGATAACCTGCGCGATGGTCAGAACCGCGTCCAGGAAGTGGACCAGTACGAGCTTGGCCTCAAGTCCGGTGCCAGCGCCTACGACCTGTATCTCACCGCGTTCTACAACACGTTCAAGAATTCGCCGTTCCAGGCATTCCTGGCCAATGGCGATAACTTCACCGCCGTTGGCGATTCGCGCGCGCGCGGCCTGGAGGTGGAAGGCGCGATCCGCCCGTTCGGCGGCTTCGAGCTGGCCGGTACCGGGGTATGGCTGGATGCGAAATACCGCAACTATCGCGAGTTCACCGGCAACCAGGTGATGCGCCAACCCAAGCGGCAGTTCCGGCTCACGCCGAGTTATTACTGGATGCTGCCGTTCGGCGATCTCAAGGTATTTGCCACGTATTCCTACATCGGCGATCGCTTTGCCGATCTGGCCAACAGCCAACGCCTGCCCTCCTACGACATGGTCGACATCGGCGCCAATCTGCATATGGGCGAGCATTGGGAAGTGACCGCCAGCGGCAGCAACGTCACCGATACGCTGGGGCTCACCGAAGGCAACGTGCGCGTGCCGGGTGCGGCGACCGGCGGTGTGTTCATGGGCCGGCCGATCGCCGGGCGGCAGTATCAGATGTCGGTGGCGTATCGCTGGTAGCTGACAGGTTCAAGACATCGCAGCATCAAGGCGTCGATCCCGGGGCACGCGCGGGATCGGCGCCTTTTCTATTGCGACAGCCCATGCTGTCACCGGGCCGGCACGTCCCTACGCTGCATTGAACGATGCGGGTGACATGGATGTCGGCCCAGGCGCCGTTGGCCGCGCGCCCTCATAAGGCATCTCAGTCCTGAATCGTATGGCATCGCATCACTGCGACAGATGCGCATGAACGTCGCAATCTGCGCAGTGCGCCGACCCGGATGCGAAGCGGACCCACGCATCGTGATGCGTTGTGCCTATGGGCACGCAATACATTTCACACTATTGCGGCCAATTCCGCGGCCGAAAACTTCGCTTTGCGCGCGTGAATACGCATGCCTGGCATAAATTGCGCAACCAGTCACGCGACTGTCTTCTGGCGCTCAGCTTGCGAGCGCGGAGTGGGCCATCTTTAATCGAATCGCTGCCACTGCATTCGCATTGCCAGCGTCGGCTGCGCGGACGCGCACAGGGGAGCCGACTGATGACCCGGTCGCATCCATCCAGCGTTTCGGATCGATGCGTTTCACTGGCTCTTTCGGGATACATGGACATGGACCCTGTTACTGCTTCTTCGCGTTGTTCTCCTGCACGTCTCATCCGATCCCACCTGACCCTGACTGCGTGCTGGCACTGCCAAACGCATCTGTTCGGCGCTGCCTGATCGGTTTTGCTCGCCGCGGCTGCTGCCGCGTGGATTCACCTAGACGTCCCCTGATGCTTCTGATTCGGGCTCGATAGGCACCGCCCGAATCTGTTGAAGCCGTTGCACTGGCCGATTGTCTGATCGGCCGGAGGGGAACTGTGTCGCGTCGATCGTGCCTACCCTTGACTGGACTAAAACGGAATGAACTCTTATCGCAGGCGCCCTCTCGCGCTGTTGATCGGTGCCTTACTGATCACAGGCGCGTCACTCCCCGCACTGGCCGATACGCCAGTGACCGCGGCCACCATCACTGCCACCACCACTGCCAGCTCCAAGGGCAACGATCCATTGCTGCGCTACCAATGGCACATTTCCAATCAGGGACAGGCCGTGATCGCCGACAGCCGCCCGGTGCCCGGCGTCGATATGGATGTGGACATCCTGCATTCGCTGAACATCCGCGGCCGTGGCGTACGCGTCGGTGTGGTGGATGACGGACTGGAGTTGGCGCATGAAGACCTGTCCGAAAACATTCTGCCCAACGGGTCCTACAACTTTGGCGACGGCTCGCACGACCCCACGCCGATCGATCCGGGTAGCGGCCACGGTACCTCCGTGGCCGGCATCGTCGGCGCGGTCGGCTGGAACGGCCGCGGCGGGCGCGGGGTGGCGCCGGACGTGCTGCTGGCAGGATTCGACTTCCTGGCTCGCGATTCGTCCAGAAACTACGCAGCCGTCCTTTACGCATGGGGTGAGGGACCGGAGGGGCGCAATATCGATGTATTCAACAACAGCTGGGGAACGAATGCATCGTTCTACCTCGATTTTACTCGGGCAGAGCAACGCTCCTGGGAAACATTGATGCGCTCGACCCGCAGCGGTCTTGGCGGCATCTACGTCAAGTCGTCAGGCAACAACTTCCAAGATTTCCTGATCGACGATGCGGAAGGCAATACCATCGATCTGTGCCCTGACACGACACGCGCATTGAATGTCGGTTGTACGCTGAACAACATCGAGGCGATCAACAGTCTGGTTGGCACCATCGTGGTCGGCAGCGTTAACGCGAAGGGAGTGCGTTCGTCGTACTCCACGCCCGGCTCAGCGCTCTGGATCTCCGGAATTGGCGGCGAATACGGATATCAGCGCAAGTTCGCTCCAGACATCGACCTTCGGACTATTTACGACCCGGCGATTGTCACCACCGACCTGAGCGGTTGCTCTGCAGGTTCCAACTTCGACGGCCTCACACCCATCAATGCATTGGACACCAGTGCCTCCAAGATCGAGGGATCTTGCAACTACAACGCCATCATGAACGGCACTTCCGCAGCGGCTCCTACCGTTTCCGGCGTCGCGGCGCTGATATTGAGTGCCAACCCAAGACTGAGCGCACGCGATGTCAAATACATCCTGGCCACCACTGCACGCCAGATCGACCCCTGGCAGCCGCGTGCGGTCTACCAGGGCAGCGTGATCGACCCGGGCTGGATCACCAATGCCGCCGGACACCGCTTCAGCAATTGGTACGGGTTCGGCTTGGCCGATGGCGCGGCAGCCGTCTACAAGGCGAGCCACTTC
Source organism: Xanthomonas sp. WHRI 10204 (assembly GCF_040202875.1). NCBI lineage: Bacteria > Pseudomonadati > Pseudomonadota > Gammaproteobacteria > Lysobacterales > Lysobacteraceae > Xanthomonas > Xanthomonas sp. WHRI 10204. The sequence goes on along the minus strand of NZ_JBEGDW010000001.1, from coordinate 1,251,724 downwards.
ACTCCACTGCCACCCATGCGCGATACGCAATGGGTCGCGTCCACCAATCCGCCCAGCCAGATCGGCGGGCCGGCACGGCCGGGCACGCTGCGCATCCGCATCACCCAGGCGATGAAGATAGAAGCAGTGCAGTTGTCGTTGCGGTCTGCGCATCTGACGCCGAGCAATCTGCGCGTGGTGCTCATCTCGCCCAGCGGCACCCGCAGTGTGGTGGCCACGCCGTTCTCGGTCCTGGACCCCGCGGCCTATGCCAAGACCGGCTTCTACATCGACCTCACCTCCAGCAATGCGTTTCTGGACGAGTCCTCGCTCGGCACCTGGACACTGGAAGTCACCGACATGAGCGAACCCAGCAAGACCGCCGCGCTCAAGTCCTTCAACCTTCGCATCGTGGGGCACTGACATGAAGATCGCGCTTATTGTTTCCTTGTTGATGGGCTGCAGCGTTGCAAGCGGCGTTGCGCATGCAGCGCAATCGACCGATCCACAGGCCCTGCTGGCAGCGGCTACCGGTACACGCTTCCGCTCCGGAACGGACACGTTCCGCATGTTGACTGCCACGGTCATCGAGCAGAAGACATCCGCTGTCGGTGCCAAGCGGAGAGTGGGGCCTGGCAGCGTTGCGCCTGCGGGATCTGCCACGCCGCCGCCGGGCAGCAAGGTGATCGCACGCATTGGCAGCTTCCTGGTGGTGCTTGATCCGCCTGCCGGCGCGGCGCGCAATCAACCCGGCGCGTCCACGCACACGCTCGCCGCTGCAGTGAACGAGCGGACCGACCGGGTGGTGCTGGTCAGGCCGCAGGTGAAGCTGACCGGCACCACACCTGCCACAGCGACCACGGCGGCCAGAGGGACCGGCGGCAACATCGTCTACGCCTCCCAGGTGAATGGTGATGCGGTGATCGCCTATGCCTCGATCGAGCAGGCACAACGCGCAGCGACCCAGCTGCAGGCCAGTCGCGGTATTGCGCAGGCATCGCTGGTAGTGACGCAGGCGATCATGCAACCGATGTGAGTTTCCACGGCGCAGGCAGACACCTGCGCCCCTTCTCACCGGCGTGCTGTCACCGGCGCCATCTCCGCAGTTCCCCTTTACTGATGAGACGTCATGATGATTTTTTCTTCGCGGCGCTGTGCGCTGCCGTCTGCGCTGCTGCTGGCACTGTGCCTGTGCAGCGGTGCTGCCACTGCAGATGAGGTTGTCGCGCAGAACGCAGCACAGGCAGCGGCCAGGCCGAAAACGCAAGGCGACGACCCGCTGTTCCGCTACCAGTGGCATCTACTCAATCAAGGCCAGCCGGTATTCGGCGATGGACGCCCGCTGCACGGCGTGGACCTGGACGTGGAGATCCTGCACGCGCAGGGCATCCGCGGTGCGGGCGTCAATGTGGCGGTGATCGATAACGGCCTGGAGATTGCGCATCCGGACCTGGTCGACAACATCCTGCCCAACGGTTCGCACAATTTCTTGAACGGTTCCAACGACCCTACGCCGCGTGCGGATGACATCGATGGCGATCATGGCACCGCAGTGGCAGGCATCATCGCTGCGCGGGGTTGGAATGGCATCGGCGGGCGTGGCGTTGCCCCGGAAGCCAAGCTGGCCGGCTTCAACGCCGGTGACACCACTGATGGCAGTACCCAGTACGTCAACAACCGCTACTCCTGGGGCGACGGGCCCGAAGCGCAGGTCATGGATGTCTACAACAACAGCTTCGGGGTCTCGGCCGCGGTCTATCAATATAGCGACCTCGACGAACAACGCTCCCTGGAAAAGCTGATGCGGGCCCAGCGCGGCGGCAAGGGCGGCATCTACGTCAAATCGTCGGGCAACTCGTTCAATACGCTGATCGATACGGATGCGCAGGGCAAGCTGATCGATCGCTGCAGCGATCAGACCCGGCAGCTTGGCGTTGCCTGCAGCAGTGCCAACATAGACAACATCAACAGCCTGACGACCATGATCGTGGTCGGCGCAGTCAATGCCAACGGCGTGCGTGCCAGTTACTCCTCTCCCGGGTCTGCATTGTGGGTGTCCGGGCTCTCTGGCGAGTATGGCTTTCAGCGTCGCTTCGACCCGCATCCGGAGACCTTCAAGGAGCTCTATGGCATCGTCAATGCGCAGGGTCCGCAGCCCTTCTTCTCGCCTGCGATCGTCACTACCGATTTGAGCGGCTGCAGCGCCGGCAACAATCGCGACCGCACACGCGCGATGCAGAATGCCTTGGATACCAGCAAGTCCAAGATCGATGCATCGTGCAATTACACCGCACGCATGAACGGCACATCGGCCTCCGCACCCACCGTCGCAGGCGTTGCCGCCTTGATGCTGAGCGCCAACCCGCAACTGACGCTGCGCGACGTCAAGTACCTCCTGGCGACCACCGCAGTGCAGGTCGATCCACAACAACCCAAGGTGCTCTACAACGGCAGTGTGATCGAGCCTGGCTGGATCACCAACGCGGCCGGCCACCGTTTCAGCAACTGGTACGGATTCGGCCTGGTGGACGCGGCCGCGGCAGTGGAACGTGCCGTACATTTCACCTCGCTGCCGGCGATGCAAGACACCGAGTGGATGGCCTACGACGGCAAAAGCAGCACCATCGGCGGTGCTGGCTCACCCGCAAAACTGGCGATCGACATCAGCAAATCCTTCAAGGTGGAAGGCGTGCAGCTGTACTTCCTGGGCACGCATAAGGACCCGCGCAACCTGCGCGTAGTGCTGGTGTCGCCCAGCGGCACCCGCAGCACCGTGATGACGCCATTTTCAACGCTCGACAAGAGCGACGAAGGCGTGGTGGTGTTCCTGACCTCAAGCAATGCCTTCCTGGACGAGCCCTCTGCCGGGCGCTGGACCCTGGAGGTGGCCGACATGCTCGCCGACAACGGCAAGCAACAATTGAAGGAATTCGAGATGCGCGTGGTGGGCCACTGACATGAAGACAGCTCTGATTGCCCTACTCGGTATTGTTGCAGCCAGCATTTGCGTTCCTGCGTCGGCACAAGTGAACGAGCGCGCACGCCTGCGCGCTGCGGCGACCGGGCAAACCATTGTGGTGGGCCATGCCAGTTTCCGCTTGATTCCTGGCGCGGTGGTGCGGGTTGCCGACGCGGCGCACGCCACTGCAAGCACGCAGCCGCTGCAGAACGCGCAAACCAGCGCGGATGCGCCAGTTGCACGCTTCGATCGCTACGCGGTCTATCTCGACAGCACGGGTCACGCACGCACCGCAGATGTACAACAACCGGCAACCATCGCAGCAGCGCTGGAAACGCGGAGCGGCCACCTGGCATTGCTGGGCGCTTCGATCAAGTTATTCGACACCACGCCTGCCATCGCGCGGGCCTTGGCAACGCGCACGGGCGGCAAGGTGATCTATGCCTCGGCCATTGATGGCAGCGCGATGATCGGCTACGACTCGGTAGCAGCTGCATTGGACAACTGCGCACAATTGCAGGGCAGCAAGGGCGTGGGTGCGATCAAGCCTGAGGTGATTCCGCGCGCGGCACGGCCGTTGTGATGCGGCTACGGTGATGCACGCCACGCTGTCGCCAGCGGGCGGCAGCGTGGCGCGATGGCGCAACCCGCGTTACACCGGCAACGGGTTGCGTTCGGCAAAGTGCCCGCGCCAATAGGGGTAGTACGGATACGGCGGCTCCACCGCACTCACCGCATCCAGGCGCGCACGCTGCTCCGGTGTCAGCGACCAACCGACCGCGCCCAGGTTCTGCCGCAGCTGTGCTTCGTCGCGCGCACCGATCAGCACCGTGCTCACGGTGGGCCGTTGCAGCAGCCAGTTGATGGCGATCTGCGGCACGCTGCGGCCGGTGTCTGCGGCAATGCCGTCGAGCACATCGACGATATCGAACAGCCGTGCATCGTCGATCGCCGGGCCGGCGGTGGCGGTTGCATGCAGGCGGCTGTTGTCCGGCAGCGGTTGACCGCGACGCAGCTTGCCGGTCAGCCGGCCCCAGCCAAGTGGGCTCCAGACCACCGCGCCGATGCCCTGGTCGATGCCGAGCGGCATCAACTCCCATTCGTAGTCGCGCCCGGCCAGCGAGTAATAGGCCTGGTTGGCAACAAAGCGGCTCCAGCCCTGTGCGTCGGCCACGGCCAACGATTTCATCAGCTGCCAACCGGCGTAATTTGAGGCGCCCAGATAACGCACCTTGCCTGCGCGCACCAACTCATCGAGCGTGGAGAGTGTTTCTTCCACCGGCGTCATCGCATCGAATGCATGCAGTTGCAGCAGGTCGATGTAGTCGGTGCGCAAACGGCGCAGCGACGCATCCACCGCACGCAGCAAACGGAAGCGCGATGCACCGGCATCGTTGGGCCCATCGCCCAGACGCAGACCGCTCTTGGTCGAGAGAATCACCTGATCGCGGCGGCCCTGCAGCGCATGGCCAAGAATCTCTTCAGAGGCGCCGTCGGAATACACATCGGCAGTGTCGAAGAAGTTGAGGCCCGCTTCCAGGCACAGATCGATCATGCGCCGCGCCTGCGCCACACCGGTATCGCCCCACGCAGAAAACAGCGGCCCCTTGCCGCCAAACGTGCCGGTGCCCAGACCGAGCACCGGTACCTTGAAGCCGGAACGGCCGAGAAAACGTGTGTCCATTGCAATGCTCCTTGGAACCGAAAGAAAACCCGCGCGCAATGCCGGTCGATCCGACACCACGCGGTGCCAGGCACGACGCTCTGCTCACCGATCACCCGCGCAATGACCGCACGCCTGCCGGTTGCGCGGTCTGCGCGCTACGCCTGAAGAATCGAATCAACCCACCTGCGCGCATGCGTCCGGCGCAGCGGCGCGACGGCGTTGCAGCTGCACGCTCCACAACGCGATGCCCAGGCCAACGGCGCTCAACAGCGCGGCGATCCACGGGGTAGCGACCAGGCCGGCGTGCGTGGCGATCACCACACCGCCCAGCCAGGCGCCCAGGGCATTGCCCAGGTTGAATGCGGCGATATTGAGACTGGAGGCCAGGTTCTGGCCGGCACCGCGTGCATGTTCGAGCACACGCAATTGCAGCGGCGCCACGGTGGCGAAGGCGGCCACGCCCAGCAGCCCGACAACCACCACCATCGCGGTCTTGTTGTGCAGGGCCAGACCCATCGCAGCGAGCACCGCCACCAGCGCAACGAGTGTGCCCAGCAACGCGGCAGTGGCGCGCCGGTCGGCCAGGCGCCCGCCCAGCAGATTGCCCACGATCATGCCAACACCGAAGACCAGCAAGACTGGCGACACCGCCGCCTGCGCGAACCCGGTCACCTGCACCAGCAGCGGCTGGATGTAGGTGAACACCGCGAACACGCCGGCATAGCCCAGCACCGTCATCGCCAGCGCCAGCAACACCTGCCCGCGCCGCAACACCGCCACTTCCTGTCGCCATGACACCGGCGCAGCCGCGCCTGCGGCGGCCGGCACCCACAGCGCAACCGCAGCTGTGGCCAGCACCCCGATCACCGTCACCGCCCAGAAGGTGGCCCGCCAGCCCAGTTGCAGGCCCAGCCATGCACCGGCCGGCACGCCCAGCAGGGTGGCCACGGTGAGGCCGGCAAACATCAACGAGATGGCCGAGGCACGCCGCTCGGGCGGCACCAGGGAGGTGGCCACCACCGCGCCGACGCCGAAGAACGTGCCGTGCGCCAGCGAGGTCAGCACCCGCGCGACCATCAGGCTGGCGTAGTCGGGCGCCAGGGCACAGGCGAGATTGCCCAGGGTGAAGACGATCATCAGGCTCACCAGCACGGCCTTGCGCGGCCAGCGAGCGCTGAGCAACGTGAGCACCGGCGCGCCGATGCTCACGCCCAGCGCATAGCCGCTGATCAGCAGGCCGGCCGCGGTGAGCGAAACGTCCAGGTCGGTGGCGACCTGCTGCAACAGGCCCATGATGACGAATTCGGTTGTTCCGATACCAAAGGCACCGATGGTCAACGCCAGCAGGGCTGGCGGCAGACGGGATGCAGCAGCAGAGGACATGACAGAAACCCTGGAGGACTGCGCACAGCCTGCGCCGCGCGATCCTCTTCAAGAAGCCCTGTTATGCTGATTCACTTTCAATGCCATGTTGACAATGTATGGACCGTCTCGGTGATATCGCGCTGTTCCTGCGCGTGCTGGACCTGGGCTCGATCACCGCCGCCGCCAATACCCTGGACCTGTCGGTGGCGGTCGCCAGCCAGCGCCTGAAGCGGCTGGAACGCGACCTCGGCGTGCGCCTGCTGCACCGGACCACCCGCCGTCTGCATCCCACACCGGAAGGGCAGCAACTGGCGGCGCGCGGCCGGGTGCTGGTGGACGACCTGGAAGCGCTGGCCGACGACCTGCGCGAGAGCGCCCACGATGTCGGCGGTACCTTGCGGGTCACGCTGTCGGCCTCGTTCGGGCGTCAGTACATTTCCCCGCTGCTGCCCGCCTTCCAGGCCCGCCACCCGCGCCTGCGCATCAGCGCGCATCTGAGCGACGACCTGGTGGACCTGGTCCAGCAGGGCTTCGACCTGGCCATTCGCATCGGCGCGCTGGACGACTCCGGCCTGGTGGCCAGGCGCATCGCCGACAACCGCCGCACGCTCGCCGCCTCGCCTGCGTATCTGCAGCGGCACGGCACACCGCGCACTCCCGAAGAACTGATGCAGCATCCAGGCGTACTGCTGATGGGCCGCACTGGCCGCCAGGACCTGTGGACCCTGCAGACACCAGAGGGCGGCCAGGTACGGGTGCGCATGCAGAGCCGCTTCGAGAGCAACTTCGGCGAACTGGTGCGCGATGCGGTGCTCGCCGGGCAAGGCATCGGGATGTATTCGTACTGGCATATCGCCGACGACCTGCGCGCCGGCCGGCTGGTCGAAGTGATGACCGATTACCCGCCTCCCACCTCGCAGATCAGCGCCGTGATGGCCGCCCGTCAGCTGCAGCCGCCGCGGGTGCGTGCGTTTGTGGAGTTCCTGCTCGAACACTTCGGCCAGACGCCGCCATGGGAATCGTCGTCAGGCGCATGAGCGCCGGCATGACGGCCCGCTAAAGATCGTGTGCGTCGTCGTCCAGCGCGGCGATGAGCGCCGAGGTCTGATCCGGCGCCCCGCCGCAGCGCGGCCTCTGCCCCTTGGCCGCGATGCCGCGCAGCGGCGTGGCGTTGGGGCGCTACGGAGTGTTGCGCGCATGCTGCACGCTACGTTTTCCGCCTGCAGACTTAGGCCAACTGTGTGCGCAACGCGGCCAGGGTGCCGGCGGTGCGAACGCCTTATTTCCCGCTGCGCTGCAGGCGTTTGCCAAGCGCGCGGCGCTGGGCGTCGCTGAGTAGATGTCCGTGCGTGCGCAACAGGCCGATGATCTGCTGGTGCGCCAGCTGCGTGCGCCGGGCAAGCTCGGCGGTTGCCGCCTGCTCGATCGCCTTCCAGTCGGCAGGGGTGGAGGGAGCAGCTAGGGATCGGGGTTTTGCAGGCATGACGATCGGGGCACCGGAGACAGGTCGCAAGAATACGGAATGTGCGTGAGTGATCGATCAGCGGCATCGGCTTGATGGCTGCGGCCGCACCGCCACGCGCAAGGATCCGCGGCATTGTCGAGTCTGCCATTGATGGGCGCACCACGGCGTCCCTTGTAGGATCGCGCTACCGCGGCTGTGCCGCACAGCGCCAGCGCACGAGCGTTCCGCATGCCATCCGCCACCGCCGACCTCACTGACATCCTGCTGCGCCACGCGCCGGCCGACGGCATGCACGCCACGCCGATCGCCGGGTTGCATGTGATGCGCAGCGCCGTCGCCACCGACGCCATCCCCACCGTCTACACGCCGATGCTGTGCCTGGTGGCGCAGGGCCGCAAGCGCGCGATGCTGGGCGCGCAGGCCTATCACTATCATCCGCAGATGTATCTGGTGGCGTCGGTCGATCTACCCATCGTCGGTTCGGTGATCGAGGCCAGCGCCACGCATCCGTACCTGTGCTTCTGCCTGGACCTGGACACCGCCGTACTCAGCGAGCTGGCCATCCACCATGCGGAACTTGCCGAGCCGCAGCGCGATGCCACAGCCGCCGGTCTGTTGCTCAACCGCAGCACACCGCAGCTGTACGACACCGCGGTGCGGCTGGCTGGCCTGCTCGACCGACCGCAGGAGATCGCCGCGCTGGCACCGCTGGTGACGCGCGAACTGCTCTATCGCCTGATGGCCGACCCCGCCAATACGGTAGTGCGCCAGATGGCCATTGCCGATAGCCGCCTCAACCAGATTTCCAAGGCCATCGTGTGGTTGCGCGAGCACTACGCCCAGCGTTTCAGCATCGAACAAATCGCCGATCTGTCGGCGATGAGTCGCTCTACCTTCCATGCACATTTCAAGACGGTGACCTCGATGACACCGCTGGAGTACCGCTCGCATCTGCGCGTGCACGAGGCGCGCCGGCTGATGGTGGCCGACGCGCTCACCGCGGCCGATGCGGGGTTTCGGGTCGGCTATGAAAGCGCATCGCAATTCAGCCGCGACTACGCGCGCATTCTGGGCGAGCCGCCCGCGCGCGATGCGCAGCGGTTACGCGCAAGCGCGCCCGACGCGACGGAAGCGGCGTGAGACTACTGGACTGACCTCGCTGCAGCCTTCTGCACGCAGACATCGCGCTGTGCGCGACATCTGCGCTGCCCACGCAGCGATGCTGATGCAATAAGTAGGTGCCGTCGAAAACGGTAGACCCACCACAGCAGCGTGATTGCTTATTCAATCGGCCTTGTACTGTGCCTCTGTCACCTGCTCGAGCCAGGTCACCGGCGAGCCATCCACCGATTCTGCGATGGCAATGTGCGACATCGCCACCGTCGCGTTTGCGCCGTGCCAATGCTTGACGCCCGGCGGAATCCACACGATGTCGCCGGGGCGAATCTCCTGCGCCGGCTTGCCCCATTCCTGCACCCGCCCCGCACCGGCGGTGACGATGAGCGTCTGCCCCAGCGGATGGGTGTGCCACGCAGTGCGCGCGCCCGGCTCGAAGGTCACCGTGGCGCCGCCCACGCGTGCCGGCGCATCGGCCTGAAACGGCGCATCGATACGCACCTTGCCGGTGAAGTAATCGGCCGGGCCCACGGCCGACGCCGCGCCGCCGGCACGGCTTACCTTGATCGGTGCCTGCGTCTGCCCCGCATGCTCCTCGCCACCCTGCCCCTCACCCCCCGGAGCGGTGGTAGCGGCCATCATCGACAACGACATTGCAGTTGCGAACAGATTCATTGCAGTACTCCTTGAACATGGTGAAACAACGTAGCGGTCGCTTGCCGGGCGACGCACAGGGCGCGTCTCGGGTCGAAGCGAACCAACAGCTACTGCGCGATCGAGCAGCAACCGCATCGGTAGGGCTGTCGGCAGCAAAGCAACGCCCTGCCCCGCATCCGGTTGCCTGCACTGTAGCGCGCATGCGCGCCTGCACTCCCCCTGCAAATCTGCATGCAGCTAGAAACGCAGCGCATCAATGCGCCTGCGCTGCGGGCCGCCACGACATTGAGGCCATCACACGCCATCGCGCATGATGCTCGCCGCATGAATCGCATGCCTGGAGCGGGCACTGGCAGCAATGGCTCGGGAAAACCTCAACGACCTGCAGGTCTTCGTCACCGTTGCGCGCGAAGGCAGCTTCACCCGCGCTGCCGCGCAACTGGGCGTCTCGCAATCGGCATTGAGCCATACCGTGCGTGCCCTGGAAACGCGCTTGGGCATCCGCTTGCTGACCCGCACCACGCGTAGCGTCTCAATGACCGAAGCCGGTGCGCGCCTGTTCGAAACGGTGGCGCCGCGGCTGCAGGAGATCGACGACGAGCTGTCTGCGCTGACCGACTTCCGCGACAAGCCGGCCGGCACCATCCGCATCACCAGCGCCGGCCACGCCGCCGATGCCTACGTGTGGCCGGCGCTTTCGAAAGTGTTGCCCGACTATCCGGACCTCAAGATCGAAGTCACCGTGGATTACGGTCTGGCCGATATCGTGGCCGAGCGCTACGACATCGGCATCCGCTTGGGCGACCAGGTGGCCAAGGACATGATTGCAGTGCCGATCAGCCCGCCGCAGCGCATGGCGGTGGTCGCGGTACCGGGCTACTTCGTGCATCACACCATCCCGGCCGTTCCGGCCGATCTGGCGCAGCACAACTGCATCGGCCTGCGCCTGCCCACACACGGTGGGTTGCTGGCCTGGGAGTTCGACAACGCCGGGCGCGAGGTCAAGGTGCGCGTGGACGGGCAATGGACCTTCAACAGCAGCAGTGCGATGTTGCGCGCCACATTGGCCGGCGCGGGTATCGCGTATCTGCCGGAATCCATGGTGCTGGACCACATCGCCGCCGGCCAGCTGCGCCGCGTGCTGGAGGACTGGTGCGAGCCATTCGAGGGCTATTACGCGTACTACCCCAGCCGCCGCCAATCCTCGGCCGCACTGCGCGTGGTGATCGATGCGCTACGGCAAGGTCTGACGCGCTGATAAGCACGTTTCGATAGGAGCATGCCTGCGCGCGACGAAGCCTTCCCACAACCGCACATCGCGCGCAGGCACGCTGCTGCTCGGGATCGCCGCTAAAACCCGCTGGGTGTCTCGCGTTTACGTTGCGCCGTCGGATGTGCCGCCAGCGGACGATAGGCACGCAAGAACAGCGCCACCGCGCCGCTAACATAGGCCGCCTGCTGTAAGGCGCGGTCATGCGATGCCTTCTCGCGTGCTGCCGCATTGGCCGGCAGCCCTGTCATCAGCCCGAAGAAATGCACCGGTGCGTCCGGCAGGTTGTCGATCGCCAACGCAGCTTTGTCCACCTCACGCGCCAACAGCGTGCGCATCATGCGGTCGTAGCGCTCGAAGCACAGCATCCACATCTCCTCGCGCATCTGGCTGGGCACTAGCGGCGGTCGCACCAGCCCGTAGGCGCTATCGTCCGGCGCACTGCGGCTTGCAACGTTTAGTAGCGCATTGGCAACGGCAATCAGGCGCTGATCCAGTGGACCACGCGCCTGCAGCAGCACGTCCCAATGACTGCGTGGGGCATGCGCCAATGCCTCGAGCGTGGTGCGGAACAACACCTCCTTGGAAGCGAAATACGCGTACACCGTGGCCTTGGACACCAGCGCATGGCGGGCAATGCTGTCCATGCTGGTGCGGTCGAAGCCGTCATGTTGAAACAGCGCACGCGCCGCCGCCAGGATCGCGCCACGTTTGCCGAATGGCGAACGTGCACGTGGCGGCGTATCACTGGCCAAGCTTTCGTCACCCACGGGGCTGCGCTGTCGCGACGCTGGCCATCTCCGGTTCTGCGGTCTGCAACCAGCCGCCGCCCATCGCCTTGTAGAACGTCACCAGATTGGTGAAGCGCGACAACTGCGTGCCGATCAAGGTCTGCTGTGCGCTGTACAGCGAGCGCTGCGCATCCAGCGCCTGCAGATAACTATCGATACCGCGCTCGAAACGCGCCTGCGACAACCGATAGCTATCGGCAGTTGCATCGACCAATGCCTGCTGGGCCTGCAATTGCCGGCCCAGCGTGTCGCGTTGCGCAAGCGCGTCGGACACTTCGCGGAACGCGCTCTGGATGGATTTTTCGTAGCGGGCCACTTCGATATCGCGATTGGCCTTGGCCATGTCCAGATTGGCGCGATTGCGCCCGGCGTTGAAGATCGGCAAGGTCAGCGACGGCACGAAGCTCCAGGCGCGGGTGCCCGAATCGAACAGGTTCGACAGGCTGCTGCTGGATGAGCCCAACGAGCCGGTCAGGCTGATGCTGGGGAAGAACGCCGCACGCGCTGCACCGATGTTGGCATTGGCCGCACGCAGGTTGCGCTCGGCCTCCAGGATGTCCGGGCGACGTTGCAACAACTGCGAGGACACCCCTGCCGGCACGCTGGCCAGCACGTTGCCGTCCACACTAGCACCGTCGGGTAACGCGCGCGGCAACAAGGAGTCCGGTAACTGCGTGCCGACCAGTAGCACCAGGGCATTGCGATCCTGCGCCACCTGCGCGGTATAGCGCTCCACATCCACGCGTGCGGTTTCCACCGTGGTTTGCGCCTGGCGCAACGTGAGCTGCGAGGCCACGCCCAGCTCGAAACTGCGTTGCTGCAGGCGATAGCTATCGCTTTGGCTGCTCAAGGTGGACTGCGCCAGCTGCAGCGATGCCTGATCGGCAGCCAGCGTCAGATAGGCGGTGGCGACTTCGGCGACCAGGCTGATATGCGTGCTGCGGCGCGCTTCGGCGGTGGACAGAAACTGTTGCAGCGCCTGCTCCTTGAGGCTGCGCACGCGCCCGAACAGATCCAGTTCGTAGGCGCTGATGCCGACGTTACCGCTGTAGGTGCGGAACACCGCCGGCTGCCCGGGGATGGCCAGTTCGGACGGCGTGCGCGCGTTGTTGGAGGTGCCGGTGCCATCGATGGCCGGCACCAATGCAGCGCGCTGCACCCGGTATTGCGCACGCGCCACTTCGATATTGAGTGCGGCCACGCGCAGGTCGCGGTTGTTTTGCAACGCCAGCGCGATGACCTGCTGTAACGCGGGGTCGGTGAAGACCTCGCGCCAGCCGATATCGGCCACGTTGCGCGCCTGTTCGGTTTCGGCGGCATCGAGCGTTGTGGTGGAACCGGTACCGGCACCGGCGAAGTGGTCCGGCACCGGTGCATCGGGGCGCGTGTAGCGCGGCATCATGGTGCAGCCAGACAGCACGCTGGCCACCGCGATCGCGGCAAGTGTCATGCGAATCGGTGTCATGTCAGTGTCCTGTCGGTTGCGGAGTAGCGGGCGTGGCAGGTTGCGCGCGGCGCTTGAATAACCCGCTGACCAGCACGAAGAACAGCGGTACGAAGAAGATCGCCAGCACCGTGCCGGACAACATGCCGCCGATCACCGCCGTGCCCAGCGCATGCTGCGCACCGGCACCGGCACCGCTGCCGAGCACCAACGGCACCACGCCCAGGATGAAGGCCAGCGATGTCATCAGGATCGGCCGCAAACGCATGCGCGCCGCTTCCAGCGCCGACTCGATCAGGCTCTTGCCGCTCTCGTGCAGCTCCTTGGCAAACTCCACGATCAGGATCGCGTTTTTCGATGCCAGGCCAATGGTGGTCAACAACCCCACCTGGAAGTACACGTCATTCATTTTCCAGGTCAGTATCGCGCCCAGCAGCGTGCCGAACACGCCCAGCGGCACCACCAGAATCACCGAGAACGGAATCGCCCAGCTTTCGTACAACGCGGCCAGACACAGGAACACGATCAGGATCGACAGGCCGTACAACAGGCCGGTCTGGCCGGTGGAGGATTTTTCCTGCCGCGACAACCCGGTCCACTCGAAGCCGATGCCCGGCGGCAATTTGGCCGCCGCCGCTTCCACGATCTGCATCGCTTCGCCACTGGACGCCGCGCCGGGCAGCGCCATGCCCAGGATCTCCACCGACGGCACGCTGTTGTAACGCTCCAGCCGCGGCGAGCCCGATTGCCAGCTGGCAGTCGCGAAGGCATTGAACGGCACCATGGTGCCGGCGCTGTTGCGCACGAACCAGCGGTCGACGTCCTGCGGGTTCATACGGTAAGGCGCGTCGGCCTGCAGCATCACCTTCTTGACCCGTCCCTTGTCGATGAAGTCGTTGACGTACACGCTGCCCCACGCACTGGCGAAGGTGTTGTTGATGTCGGCGATCGACACCCCCATCGCCTGCGCACGGTGCGGGTCGATCTCCAGCTTGAACTCGGGCGTATCTTCCTGCCCGTTCGGGCGCACCGCCACCAGGCGTTTGTCCTGCGACAGCTCGGCCAGCAACTGATTGCGCGCCTGCATCAAGGCGTCATGGCCCAGATTTGCGCGGTCCTGCAGCATCAGATCGAAGCCGGTGGCATTGCCCAACTCCGACACCGCCGGCGGCGCAAACGCAAACACCCTGGCATCGCGGATGCTGGCGAAAAAAGCGCCGGCCTTGCCGGCCACGTCGGTGACGCTCTGGCCCTTGCCGGTACGCTCGTCCCACGGACGCAGTTTGACGAAGGCAAACCCCACGTTCTGCCCGGTGCCGGCAAAGCTGAAACCGGACACCGCAAACACGCCTGACACCGAATCCTTCTGATCGACCAGGAAGTGATGCTCCACCTGTTTGAGCACCTCGTTGGTCCGCGTATCGGTAGCGCCGGGCGGCAATTGCACCAGCACGAACAACGTGCCCTGGTCCTCGTCCGGCAAAAAGCCCACAGGCAACTTCATGAAACCGAACACCACCAGCGCCAGCAACACCGCATAGGCCAGCATGTAACGCCAGCCCTTGCCCAGCATGTGCCGCACCACGCCCTGATAGCGGTGATTGCCGCGATCGAATACGCGGTTGAACCAGCCGAAGAAACCGGTAGTGGCCATGCCATGGCCTTTGTGCACCGGTTTGAGCAAGGTGGCGCACAAGGCCGGGGTCAGGATCATCGCCACCAGTACCGACAAGGTCATCGCCGAGACAATCGTGATCGAGAACTGGCGGTAGATCACCCCGGTGGAACCGCCGAAGAACGCCATCGGCACGAACACCGCCGCCAGCACCAGCGCAACGCCAACCAGCGCACCGGAAATCTGGTCCATCGATTTGCGTGTGGCGTCCTTGGGCGACAACTGCTCCTCGCCCATCACGCGCTCGACGTTTTCCACCACCACGATGGCATCGTCCACCAGCAGGCCGATCGCCAGCACCATCGCGAACATGGTCAGCGTATTGATGGTGAAACCGAAGACGGCAAGCACGCCGAAGGTACCCAGCAACACCACCGGCACCGCAATGGTCGGAATCAAGGTGGCACGGAAGTTCTGCAAGAACAGATACATCACCAGGAACACCAGCACTACCGCTTCGATCAAGGTGCGCACCACTTGCTCGATGGAGATGCGCACGAACGGCGTGGTGTCGTACGGCTTTTGCACCTTCATGCCCGGCGGGAAGAATTTCTCCTGTTCTTCCAGGCTTTTGTCGATGGCGCGCACCGTATCCAATGCATTGGCACCGGTGGCCAGCTTGATCGCCAGACCCGCGGCCGGCTTGCCGTTGTAACGGCCTACCGTGTTGTAGCTTTCGCTACCCAGTTCGATACGTGCCACATCGCGCAGCCGCACCTGCGCGCCATCGGCCTGCGTGCGCAGCAAGATGTTTTCGAATTGCTCGGCAGTCTTGAGCCGGGTCTGCGCGGTGATGGTGGCATTGAGCTGCTGGTTGGCCACCGCCGGCAACGCGCCGAGCTGGCCGGCCGACACCTGCGCGTTCTGCGCCTGGATGGCGGTGCGCACATCCACCGGGGTGAGATTGAAATTGCTCAGCTTGTCCGGGTCCAGCCAGACGCGCATGGCGTATTGCGAACCGAACAACGTGGTGTCGCCCACGCCTTCGACACGGCTGATGGTTTCCTGCACGTTGGCTGCCACGTAGTCGGACAGGTCCGAGTCGCTCATGCTGCCGTCTTCGGAGGTAAAGGCCAGCACGTTGAGGAAATTGGTGGCCGACTTGGTCACCGTCACACCCTGCTGCTGCACTTCCTGCGGCAGCAACGGCGTGGCCAGCGACAACTTGTTTTGCACCTGCACTTGCGCGGTGTCCGGGTCGGTGCCGTTGTCGAAGGTCAGCGTAATGGTCACCGCACCGCTGGATTCGCTAGTGGAGGCCATGTAGCTGAGATGGTCCAGCCCCTTCATCTTCTGCTCGATGACCTGGGTGACGGTGTCTTCCAGCGTCTGCGCCGAGGCGCCCGGATAATTGGCGGTAATGGCGACGGCGGGCGGCGCGATGCTGGGGTATTGCGCGATCGGCAAGGTGGCGATGGACAGGATGCCGGCCAGCATCACGATGATGGCCAACACCCACGCAAAAATCGGACGGTCGATGAAAAAGCGTGCCATGTCGTCTGATCCGCCTTAATTTGCCGCACGCGGCGTGCTGGGCGCAGATGTCACGCCCGCAGCGTCGCTGCGCTTTGGTTGCCATGGCACGGTCTTGACCTGGATGCCGTCGCGCGCACGCGAAGCGCCTTCGACCACCACCTGTTCGCCAGGCTTCAGGCCGCTGCGCACCAGCCACTGGTCGCCGACTTCGCGGTCGGTGTCCAGCACGCGTAACTGCAACTTGTGGTCGGCGCCGACCACGAAGACGGTCGGCTTGCCGGCACCATTGCGCGAGACCGCCTGCTGCGGCACCAGCACGCCCTGTTGCTTGACGCCTTCCTGCAGCACTGCGCGCACGTACATGCCTGGCAGCAGATCCGCGTTGGGGTTGGGGAACACCGCGCGCAGGGTGATCGAGCCGGTGTTCTGGTCGACGGTGACATCGGAGAACGCCAGCTGGCCCTGCAATGGATAGCGGCTGCCGTCTTCCAGCAGCAGCGACACTTTGGCCGCGCCTTCGCCGGCCTTTTCCAGGTCGCCGCGCGCCATCGCCTGCTTCAGCCGCAACACCGCCACGCTGGGCTGGGTGACGTCGATATAGATCGGGTCCAGCTGCTGGATGGTGGTCAGCGCGGTGGCCTGATTGGCGGTCACCAACGCGCCCGGCGTGACGCTGGAGCGGCCGATGCGGCCGGAGATCGGGGCGTCCAAACGGGCGAACGCCAGGTTGATACGCGCGGTCTCCACGCTGGCCTTGCCGGCGGCAACGTCGGCCTCGGCCTGGCCCAGCGCCGCGTCGGTGTCGTCGCCTTCCTGCTGGCTGATCGCCTTGATCTGCGCCAGCTCGGTGTAGCGCTCGGCCTTGAGCCTGGCGGTGCGCAGATTGGCCTGCGCCCTGGCCAGCGTGGCCTGGGCGCTGGCGTAACTGGCGCGGTAGGTCGCCGGATCGATCTGGTACAGCGTCTGCCCGGCCTTGACGTCGCCGCCCTCGGTGAACTGGCGCGACTGCACGATGCCGCCTACCTGCGGCCGGATTTCGGCAATCAGGTACGGCACGGTGCGCCCCGGCAGCGCGGTGGTCAGCGGTACTGGCTGCTGCTTGACGGTCAGCACCGCCATCTCGGGAGTGCCCTCTTCTGGCGGTGGTCCGCCCGGCGGGCTGCCGCAGGCGCTGAGCAGGACGGTGGCGGCAACAGCAAACAACGGCAGGCGGTAAGAGGCTTGAGAACGCACGAGAAGGTCTCCGAAGACGCGCGATTAAAGAATATAAACGGTACGGTTCGGTATCCTAATAAGCTCAACCGTGGGCGTCAAGCATTTCTGCCCAGTTGGTATACTTATGAATTAGCAGGAGGACGGGATGCGGGTCAGAACCGAAGCAAAACGCGACGCCATCATTCAGGCTGCCAGCGAGGTATTCCTCGAACTGGGCTTCGAAGGGGCGTCGATGTCGCAGATCGCGGCCCGGGTCGGCGGCTCCAAGCGCACGCTGTACGGCTATTTTCCGTCCAAGGAAGAGCTATTCGTTGCGTTTGCCAAAGACATGTCCGACAGCTACATCGACCCCTTGCTGGATGCGCTGTCGCAGAGCAGCGGCCCCATTGCCGTGGCCTTGCAGCGTTTTGGCGAGGACATCCTCACCTTCCTGTGCGCCCCCTCCTCGATCACCATCTGGCAGACCATCATCGGCGTCTCCGGCCGCTCGGAAGTCGGCGCGCTGTTCTTCAATGCCGGTCCGGAAGAAGGCATGCAGCGCGTCGCCGACTTTCTGCAACTGCAGATCGACCGTGGCCTGATGCGGCGTACCGACGCGTCGTTGGCCGCACGCCAACTGGGCGCCCTGTTTGAAGCGGAAACGCTGATGCCCTGCCTGTTCGGCGCGCTGAAAGATCCGTCGCCCGAGTATCTGCGCGACGCCACGCAACGCGCGGTGGAGATGTTTCTGGCGGCGTATGGCTGCGAGGCGGGCAAGACGGCCTAAAGCGCTGCATCCGCGCCGTTGCGGTTTGTGCTGCGCGCACCATCACCTGCGTAGGCGAGCGCATGACGCGTGCATTGGCTTGTGTGGTGGTTCAACACTGAAATGACCGCGCCGTCAGCGCGATCAGGCATGGAACCGGCGCAACGAACGCGCTGTTTCAACCCGGCCTGGAGGCGCTGCGTGAACTCCATGCGCCGTAGCGGGATTGAAATGTCGGTGACGTGGCGCGCAGGTCAGGCATCGGGAAAGCGAGCGCTCACTGACCGATGATCGATGACCCGCTGGCTTGAACGCGGCGGGCCGTCAACGCGTTGCTGTACCACGCAGCGACACCCATGGCGCCGCCACTTGGCGGCATCGGAACCGATGATCTGCCGCATTCAACCGGCTGCGCGCTACCGCCGTCTCACTGCATTCCTACGCACACTGCAGCCCTGGCATCGCGCCGCGGGCGTGTCGAAGCCGCGCGTTGCGCGACCTGGCGATGGCTTACTCCGCCACCGCACACTTGGCGCACAGGCCATGCACTTCCAGCGTCTGCGCCTGCGGCTGGAATCCCAGCGCCTTGGCGCGGGCTTCCAGTTGCGCCACCACCTCGCGGTCTTCCAGTTCCACGGCGCTATGGCAGCGGTCGCAGATCAAAAACGGCACCGAGTGCTGGGCGCTGTTGGGGTGGTGGCAGGCGACGAAGGCATTGACCGATTCGAGCTTGTGCACAAAGCCATTGGCCATCAAGAAATCCAGCGCACGGTACACCGTGGGCGGGGCATCGGCGCCCACGCCCTTGCCTTCGCGCACCCAGTCCAGCAGTTCGTACGCCTTGACCGGTTTGCCGGCATCGGCGATCAGCCGCAGGACGTTGGCGCGGATCGGCGTCAGCCGCAGGCCGCGCTCGCTGCAGGCGCGCTCCACCGCACGCACGAAACTGTTGGCATCGTCCACGTGATGATGCGGGGCCGTGCAGGCATGGTCCTGGTCGTGCGGTTGGGTGTGCGTGTGCTTGGTCATACAGGCTCCGGCGTCAGGCCGCTCCAATCTTGATGAGTGCCGCATCGATGCGTTTCAAGGCACCCTCGCGGCCGGCCAGGTACACCGTCTGCGAAATGTCCGGGCTGACCTGGGTGCCAGTGATGGCCACCCGCAGCGGCTGGGCGACCTTGCCCATGCCCAGTTCCAGCGCCGCAGCGGCCTCGTGCAGTGCCGCCGACACGCTCTCCACGCTCCACTCGCTCAGCGCCGCCAGCATCTCGCGCGCCTTGCCCAGCGGCACTTCGGCGCCGAGCTTCAGGTGCTTGATCACCGCCGCTTCGTCGTAGGTTTCCAGCGGCTGGTACCAGACCACGGCTTTTTCGGCCATTTCCTTCAGCGTCTGCACGCGCTCGCGCAGCGCCACCACCACATCGGCAGCGGCCGGGCCGGCGCCGATGTCCAGACCAAGCTTGGCGAGCTGATACTCCAGCTGCGGTGCGATGCTGGCCGGGTCGTCGGTCTTCAGATAATGCTGGTTGACCCAACCGAGCTTGGCCATGTCCAGGCGCGCAGCCTTGGAGTTGACGTCCTTGACGTCGAACAGGTCCAGCAGTTCCTGCTGGCTGAACAACTCCTGGTCCCCATGCGACCAGCCCAGACGGGCCAGGTAATTGATCAGCGCATGCGGCAGGTAGCCGGCGTCCTTGTACTGCATCACGTCCGCCGCGCCGGTGCGCTTGGACAGCTTGGCGCCCTGCTCGTCCAGGATCATCGGCATGTGCGCGAACTTGGGCACCGGCGCGCCCAGCGCTTCATAGATGTTGATCTGGCGCGGAGTGTTGTTGATGTGGTCGTCGCCGCGGATCACCTCGGTGATGCCCATGTCCCAATCGTCCACCACCACCGCAAAGTTGTAGGTGGGGAAGCCGTCCGGGCGGAAGATCACCATGTCGTCGAGCTCGCTGTTGGCGATCTCGATACGGCCCTTGATCAGGTCGTCGAACACCACCGTGCCGCCGACCGGGTTCTTGAAGCGGATCACCCGGTTGGGGTCGTCGCGGTACGGCAGCTGCTGCTCGCGCGCGGCGCCGTTGTAGCGCGGCTTTTCCTGCTTGGCCATCGCGGCCTCGCGCATGGCGTCGAGCTCTTCGCGGCTTTCGTAGGCGTAATAGGCCTTGCCCTGCGCCAGCAGCTGCTCGGCTACCTCTTGATAGCGGGCGATGCGCTGGGTCTGGTAGATCGGGCCTTCGTCGTAGCCCAGGCCCAACCAGTCCATCGCCTCCAGGATGGCGTCGATAGCCGCCTGGGTGCTGCGTTCGCGGTCGGTGTCTTCGATGCGCAGCACGAACTCGCCGCCGCGGTGGCGCGCCTCCAACCAGCAATACAGGGCGGTGCGGGCGCCGCCGATGTGCAGGTAACCGGTGGGGCTGGGAGCAAAGCGGGTGCGGCAGGTCATGGAACGCTCGGCGAAACGGGAGTGCGCCGATTTTACCTTGCGCAGCGTGGCCCTGCCCGCCCAGGTGCGGCGACGGTGATGTCGGGGGCCGCAGCGGCGCCGCGTCGCGTATCGACGGCGGTGCCGGCACGCCCGTGCCCTTGCAGCGCAACGCCTTCAGTCGCTCGCGTCTGCGCTGCGATCAGAGCCTTGAAGATCGACCGCCGGCTGCGCACTGCACGCTGCGGCCGGCGTCGGCCTGGCTCAGCGATTGCGCAACAAGTCGCCGTACACCACGCATTCGCCATCGCTGCGCGCCGGGCCGGGCGCGTCGTACAACACCAGCCAGCTGGGAACCTTGCCGGCCAGCTGCGGCGGCAGGTTGCAGATGGCTTCGGCGCGGTCGCTGTCCTTGCCATGCGGCAGCACCGCCGATTCCAGCAAGGCATGCTGAAAGCGCTCCGGCTCGCGGTTGGCGGCCAGCACGGTGCGTGCGTCCGGCCATTTGAACAGGCGGATCTCGCCGTTCAACACCATCGTGGGGCCGGCCAGCAGATACAGATCGTCGCCGGAATAATGCAGATCGCGGATGCCCAGCCCGCCCAGTTGCAGGAAGTGCTTGCGCAGCAGCGTGCCGTCGTCGTCCAGCGGCGCCAGGCGCAGATGGTCGCCATGCGCTTCCACCTGGATTTCCAGCAGCGCCGACCAGCCGCGCAGCACCGGCCCGCGTAGGCCAAGCAGCAGGCGCTTGCCGTCGGCCACGATACCTTCGATATCGAAGCCGTTGTCCTTGCCGGGAATCTTCAGGAACGGGCCAAAGTGCGCGTCGTCGGCCAGCAGCTCGGTAAGCTGGTTGTGCTTGGCGTCGCCCTTGAGCCGCAGCGCGCGGCGGCCATCGGCAGCCTCGCGCACCAGCCGTGGCGTGCCATCGGCATCGGACTCGATCGGCAGGCAGGCCAGCAGGCGGCGGTTGGCGTCGAGCTTGAGTTTGGTCAGGCGCTTGGCGTTGTCGGCATCGTCGCGGCCGGGCTTGGCGTTCTTGCGCTTCAAGCCATGCGAGCCGATCACCCAGAGATAGCCGTCCGACAGGCCCATGCCTTCCAGATCGGCTTCTTCTGCGTCCTCTCCCGGAAGATCCAGCAGCTCGGCCAGGGGGAAACTCTGGCCCTCGCCGAAGCGCAGCGTCTCGCGCTGGGTGGGCTGCAGCTTGCGCAGGCGATCCACCGCGCAGGCTTCGTCGCCGGCCACCCACAGCCAGTCGTCGGTAAACGCCGCGCCGGACAGATTGCTGTGCACCAGCGCGCCGGGTGCGAACTCCAGCCGGACGCTATGCGGAATCAGGGTTTTCTTGGCCATGGGAACCTGGTGGGTGGTGTTGCGAAGTTGGGCGATTGAAGGCCTGAGCACGTAGCTGCGCGGTCGCTGCATGCGGCGGCAGGTGCTGAGCGCACCCGCCGCGTTTGCAACCTCCGCGCCTGCGCACGATGCAAGCAGGGGATCAATCGTTCTTGGTCAATCGAACGCGGCCAGCTTGGCACGCGCCACTTCCGGCGCCAACTGCCCCGACCAATCGCGGTCGTTGGCCACCTGCGCGTGGGCGCGGCTGGCTTCGAACGCATCGAAGTCCAGCGCGGCATACGCCCAGACGGTGTCTGCTTCGGTTTGCACCAGCACGCCGTCGGCGGGGAAGCCTACATCCATCGGTGCAAACACCGCCGCCTCGCCGGTGTTGATGTCCAGCGCGGGGCTCCAGGGCGCCTCACCGGCGGTGACCGATTGCGCGACGAACATGCGGTTTTCCAGTGCGCGCGCCAGACAACCGACCCGCACGCGGGTGGCGCCGGCGGCAGTGTCGGTGCAACTGGGCACGATCAACAGGCGCGCGCCGGCTTCGTACTGCGCGCGCACCGGCAACGGGAACTCGCTGTCGTAGCAGATCGCAATCGCCGCACGCACGCCGTCCAGCGCGAACACCTTCAATGCATCGCCCGGTTCGATCAGCCCGGTGGCTTTTTCGAACCCGGTCAGTTGCAGCTTGTCCTGCCAACCGTGGCCGCCGTCGGGCGTGAACCAGTCGCTGCGATTGCGATAGCGGCCCTGGCCCAGATCCAGCAGAAAACTCCCGGCAATCAGATGCAACCGGTGCTGCCGCGCCAGGCCGGCAAACAGCTCCAGCCACGACGTTCGCAGCGCCTGGATGGCCGCCAACGATTCGGGCAGGCCGGCCGACACCTGCGTGCCGAACGTAGCAGCCAGCTCCAACGACAGATATTCCGGCAGCACCGCCACCCGCGCGCCGGCAGCTGCAGCCTCGCCGATCAGTGCCGACATGCGCGCGGCGAAGGCTGCGAAATCCACGGGTTTGCCGATCGGATATTTGGCAACGGCAATGGTGAGCGGAGCATTCATCGGCAAGCTTCCTTTAACGGCTCTATAGCGACGTAAAACGTGCGCAGCAACGCAATCGACTTCACCACGCTCAAGGTTTCAGCGCGCGCGTCCACACACTCAAGCTGTGGTCGATCTGCCCGTGTTGCAACTCCGCCCACTCCAGCCGCACCTGCATGCCTGGCTGCGGCGCGTAACCGCGCTTGCGCCAGAACACATCGTTGGGGCGATAGTCGGCAGGTTTGCGCGGGTCGTCCGCTGCACGTTCCACCGAGCAGAACGCGGCGAGCGTAAAGCGGCCCAATGCGCGAGCATGCGCCTCGCGCCTGTCGAAGAAGGCATGGCCGATGCCCTGCCCGCGATACGCTGGCAACAACACCGATTCGCCGAAATAAAACACGCTGGCCGGGTCGATGCCGGCGGCGATGAATGGCTTGTGGAAAGCGGCGCTGTCGTCGAGCAACGGCAAGCCGGTGGAGGCGCCGATGACCGCATCGCCATCGCGCGCCAGGACGAACACGCTATCGGGCGAAGCGGCATAGGCAGCCAGATAGTCGCGTTCGTAGCCGGCATCGCCGTCGTACAGATACGGCCATGCACGGAACACTGCGATGCGCAACTGCGCTACCGCATCCAGATACGGCAACACCGCGTTGCCGTGGACTGTTTCAACGATCAGGGAGGTGCCGGTCATGCGGACATGGTAAGCGAGCCTGGCCGCGTTGCGCTGCTGCACTGCCGCGGCTCAACGCAGCCAGCCGTCATGGCGCTGGGCCGCGTTGCCGGGCTGTTGCCACATCAGCCACACCGCCGCTTCTTCCTGGGCCACCAGCACCCCAAGCAGCGCATCGATACTGCGCGCCCAGTAACTACCGTTACTCAAGCGCTGCCACGGCCCGTAGCCGCGCACACGTGCGTCCGGTGCCGGCGCCTGCTGCTGCCGCGACGCCTGCAAAAAACTGCATCCATCCACACGCAAGGCCTGCGCCGTGCGCGCATGCAGGCGCAGACCGATTACCCCACGGCGGCCTTCGCGCGCCAGCGGCAACGCCGACAGCGGCGAGCCTTCCCACTGCGACAGTGGCGCTGCGGGAAGCAGCGCCACCGTGTCGATTCCGGCGGGCAGCAAACGCTGCGCCCGCCGGTACACCTGTGCATGCGCGCGCATGTCGACCTCAGCGCAGGCTGTTGCCAAGCTCGTACCAATCGACCTTACGCGTCACCCACATGATGCTGGCCAGGATGCCGAACAGCAGCAACGACCCCATCAGCAGCGAGTTGTCTTCCGAGACCAGCAGGCTATAGAGCACGCCATACAACGCCGTCAGCATCACCGAGAACCCGGCAGCGCGTACCCAACTCCGCAACACCCCGGACAGATAGAAGAACTGCAGGCCGATACACGCCGCCGCCGACACCAGATATGCCTGCCAGAACGCGATGTGCTCGGAAAGGCTCAGCAGCAACAGGAAGAAGATCGCCAGTGCCAGGCCGACCAGCAGGTATTGCAACGGATGGATCGGCAAGCGCTTGATCAGCTCGAACAACACGAACGCCACAAAGGTCAGCACCACGAACAGGATGCCGTACTTGCTGGCGCGATCGGCCTGGGTGTACACATCCACCGGGTCGACCAGACGCACTTCCAGCGTATCCAGCGACGACTGCGACGACTGCAGCTGCGTCTGCGCACCGGTTGCCAGCGACGACAGCGACCAACTCGCATCGAAGCCACGCTCGCTGATGGTCGGCGCATTCGGCAGAAAGCGCCCACCGAACAACGGATGCGGCCAGGCCGAACGCAGCGCGATGTCGTTATTGTCGGCAATCGGCGCGATGGTCAGACTGCGCGTGCCATCCAGCACGAATGCCATATCCACCGCATTGCCATCGACCAGCTTGCCGGCCAGCGGATCGCCCAAGGGCTGCAGATTGGCGTGAATGCCGGCCGAGCGTGACGCCAGGCCGCCAGCGCCGCTTTCCAGCGTCAGCGTGCGGCCGTCCACCCGCAGCGTTGGCGTGCCGACCAACCCACGCACGTCCGAAATGCCCACGGCCAGATGCGGCTGACCATAGCTGCGCCCTGCCACGGCCGGATACTCGAGCGGGTCGAATTCGGCCTTGAGCTTGGCCTTCCACGAATACACCTGCACGCGGAACAGGCCGATCTTGCGCTCGGACGGCATCAACTCGCCGCTCAGGTTGAGCGTGCGCGGGGTCTGCAGCAGCTGCCCATCGCGCTTGCGCCAGACCTTGTGCGACTTGCCCTCCTCGTCCGGCTCGGTGACCTGCACATCTTCGGTGTATGGCAACACCCGCACCGGTGCGATGAACTGCTGCTCGCCGGCCTTGCTCTGCGCCACCCGCTCCACCGCCTGGTCGCGGTACTGCGCACGGTCCTGCACGGTGCCGCGAATCAGCAACAAGGGAATCAGCAACAGCAGGATCAGCCCGCCGATGGTGGCGAACCGCAACAACAGTTTCAGGGATTTCATCGGCCATCCTCATTCTGGGAGGTGGTCAGGGTGCAAGGCGACGGTGTCGAGGGTTTGAGGCGAATTTGAAGCGAATGTGAAGTGCCGCCTCTGCACGCGCGGAGGCCGGCACTGTGACCCAGTCAGGAAATCACGTTTTCACGCTTTAAAAGTGCAACGCAGGCCCAGTGCACGCTTCCGTTTCAGTGATGACACTTCGCATCACCGCCGCGTTCTTTCGCGCCAGGCGCAAGGATGAGCATGCAGCTACGCACTTCAGGGCCATCCCTTCTTTTCCTGAGTTATTCCGCTTACGGCTTTCTGGTTTTGTCGGTCTTCGGCGTCTCTTTCCTTTTTTCTGCGTGCACCGCATCGGTGTCGTCCCACCCGTGTGCCCGCTTGCCGGCCGTGGTTCCAACAGTGCGCACGACTGCATTCCTCTACTCCCTGGAGTCTGTCTTCCATGAACAAGCAATGTTCACTTGCGCTTTGCGTGCTCGCCGCCCTGAGCCTGTCCTCCGCCGCAGCGCAGGCGGCAACGCACGGAATGGGTTTGAAGCCATCGTCGTTGATGCAGCCGGTCACCCCGCTATTCGGAACCGCGAGCGCGGCCAAATCCCTTCCCGCCTCGGTGGATCTGACCGCCTGGGCGATCACGCCGGGCGATCAGGGCCAGGTGGGATCGTGTGCGTCGTGGGCCACCGCGCACACCTTGACCGGCTGGTACGCCAATGCCAGCAAACAGGCGCAAACCCGCTTTGCCCCGATGTATCTCTATAGCCAGGTCAACGGTGGCGTCGATGACGGCTCCACGCTGGAAGCCCCGCTGGAAGTGGCGCTGGCGCAAGGCATCGCTACCGAGCAGCAGTATTCGTGGGGCAACTACAACTGGAAGAACCCACCCACCGCCGCCGACCGCGCCAACGCCGCCAAAAACCCCACGCCCTACCGGAAATACACCGTGCTGTATGCGGGCAACGGCGATGGCGGGCGCGCCCTGATCGAGCAGATCAAACTGGCGCTGGCCTCCTCCACGCCGGTCGCCATCGGCTTCTATGTGCGGCAGGGTTTTGAGGACCTCACACCCAAGAATCAGGTCGACTACGACATCAAGACCCCGATCCTGGGCGGACATGCGGTGATCGCACTGGGTTACGACAGCGAAGGGCTGATCGTCGAAAACAGCTGGGGCACCGAGTGGGGTAACAAAGGCTTTGGCAAGCTGTCCTGGTCGGTGGTGGCCAAGGACGTCACCGCCGCCGACGTGGTGCACTAGCGCACCGCGGATGCGCACTGCGATGTACGGCTGATACGGATACGGCATGCGCGCTGGTGCATGCCGTATTCCGCATGCCGCATGCCGCATTTCGTGCAGCGATGGTGCGTTCTCGGCGTCCTACTGCTGCACAAGCTCAACCCAATACCAAGAGCGGCCAACAACATGCCGGCGTCACCGCCAGGCGGGCGTGGCCGATGCGACATGGCCCTCTCTCCGGGTCTGAGCGCGCCGTCCACACTCACCTGACAACTGCTCGCGACGTTGTGTCAGCCGCGCTTAGCCGATCGGCAGCCGCAAGGTCGCAATCGCACCGCCACCGTCGCGATTACCCAGCGCCACGTCGCCACCGTGCAGGCGTGCCACCTCGCGCACGAACGGCAAGCCGAGGCCGGAGCTGCGTTGCCCGGTCTGCGGCCGCGCCAACGAGTAAAAGCGCTCGAAGACGCGTTCGATGGCGTAGTCCGGCACCCCGCTGCCCCGGTCTTCGACCGACAGCTGCCAGTGCCCTGCATGTATGTGCGCACGCAGCTGCACACTGCTGCCCTGCGGCGAAAACGCAATCGCATTTTCCAGCAGATTGATCAGCGCCTGACGCAACAAAAATCCATCGCCAGACACGTGCTGCTCGCCGCTCGAATCGGGCGGCGCGGCACTCTCCAGCTGCACACCCGCTGCGGCGGCACGCGGCGCAACCGCCTCCAACGCCGCTTGCAGCACGCTGCTCACAGCGATGCGCGCGCGCGTCTGCAGCCGACCGTGTTGTTCCACCTCAGCCAGTGCGAGCAGCTTGTCGATGGTTTCGGTGAGCCGTTGTTCCTGCGCGCGGATGCTGGCGACAAAATGCTGGCGATCGGCTTCCGGCAACGGCTCGGTCAATAACTCCGATGCACCACGGATCGCCGCCAACGGGCTTTTCATTTCATGCGTCAGCGACTGCACGTAATGCTCGACGTAGGCCTTGCCTTCCAGCTTGCGGCGCATGGTTTCCAGCGCCTGGCCGAGGTCGCCGATTTCATCGCCGCGCGGTTTGGGTGGCGGCACCGGGATACCGGCGCTCACGGCCTGCGCATAGCGGTTGAGCCGGCCGATGCCGCGCATCAGCCACCAGGTCATCAGGATGCCGATCAACGCGGAAATACCGATCAACCAGGCCCCGCGCTGCAGGATGTTGCGTTGGCTGGCTTCGATAAACGGGTCGATACTGCGATTGGGCTGGGCCAGGGTCAGCACGCCGATCAACTTGCCGGGTTGGTCGGGCGCGTAGATCGGTGCGGCCACATGCATGACGGTGGCTTTAGGGTCGCCATCGAGTTCCGGGCTGGAACGCGCGCCGTATTCGCCACGCAAGGTGCGGTAGACATCGTTCCAACGCGAGTTGTCGCGGCCCACGTCGCGGCCCAGCGAATCGAACACCACCACCCCGCGCGCATCGGTCACGGTGACGCGGTAATCCACATTGTTCTTGCGGAAGCGCCACACCCAGGCTTTGGGGTCGCGCTGCTGCGCCTGCGCCAGGTTGTGCGCAAAGCGGCCGTCGACGATGTGCCCGGCGGCCAGGTCGCTGCTGGCCATTTCTGCCAGCACGTTGGCCGCATCCACCAACGTGGATTCCATCGCCTGACGCACGCCGGGTTTGACCTCGTTGACGAATACCCGCATCACGAAGAACGCGGCCAGGCCCACGATCAGGAAGAAGCCCAGAAACAGCTTGAGACCGAGCCGCATGTCAGCGCCCCACCCCGTTCAACGCATCACGCACATGCCCGTCCATCGGCTACAGCTCCAGGGCGTAGCCAAGGCCACGATGGGTGCGGATCGGGTCGGCCGGCACGCCGGCCAGGCGCAGCTTGCCGCGTAGCGTCTTGATATGGGTGTCGACGGTGCGATCGGCGCTGTCGGCGCTGGCATCCCAGCCGCGATCCATCAACTGCGCACGGCTCAGGATCGCACCGGGGCGTTGCAGCAGCGCAGCCAGCAACGCGTATTCGTAACGGGTCAGCGGCAACAAGGCATCGCCGTAGCGGATGCGGCTGCCGTCGCGGTCGATCGCGAACGCGCCATGCGGCTGCCAACCCGGTTCGGCCACTGCTGCCACGCTGCGGCGGCGCAGACGTGCGCGCACCCGCGCCACCAGCTCGCGCGGGGAGAACGGCTTGGCCATGTAATCGTCGGCGCCCAACTCCAGCCCGAGCACGCGGTCGATCTCGTCGTTGCGCGCGGTCAGGAAGATCACCGGCACCTCGCTGAAACTGCGCAGGCTGCGGCACACCTCGAAGCCGTTGATGTCCGGCAAACCCACGTCCAGCACCACCACATCGGCCGGGTCGGCACGCAGCCGCGCCAGTGCGTCGCGGCCCAACAGGCAATGTTCCGCCGCATAGCCTTCGCTACGCAGCGCGTAAAGCACGGTATCGGCGATGGCGGCTTCGTCTTCGACGACGAGTACGCGGGCGGGAGAGTCGGACATGGCGCGCAGCATAGCCGCATGCCGGCGCGCCCCATAGCGCGCACGCTGCCAGGCCGCGGCACGTAGGCAAGCGTCGGCAACAGACGTTGGCAACAGATAGCCGGGGCAGCTGCGCGCGCCCGGCGCCACGCCCTCAAGCCCATACCGCTGGTGCATCCCGCCACGCCGCGCACCCGCGCGCCGCGCAAAGGGCCGCGCACGCTCTACACTTCCCCGATGAACTATCGCCACGCCTTCCATGCCGGCAACCATGCCGACGTGCTCAAGCACATCGCCTTGCTGGCGCTGATCGACACCCTCAAGCGCAAGGACACGCCGTTCTTCGTGCTCGACACCCACGCCGGGCGCGGCCGCTACCAGCTCGGTGGCGAAGAAAGCCGCAAGACCAACGAAGCCGATGCCGGCGTGATGCGGCTGATGGCCGAGTCCACCTTGCCGGAGGTGGTCGAGCGCTATCTGCGTGCGGTCCAGGCCGACAACCAGACCGTCGCCCGCCCCGCCTTACCGGGGCAAAAGCCGGCCCGCCCCACCGCCGGCATCCAGCTCAACCATTACCCCGGCTCGCCGCTGCTGGCCGCGCAGGCCCTGCGTGAGCAGGACCGCATGGCGTTCTGCGAATTGCAGCCGGACGAGGCGGAGGCGCTCAAGACCCTGTTCGCCAAGGACAGCCGCGTGCGCGTGCATGCCGGCGACGGCTATGCGGCCATCCGCGCATTTTTGCCGCCGCGCGCCGGCGACACCAAGATCGGCCGCGGGCTGGTGCTGATCGACCCGCCGTACGAGTCGCAGGACGCCGAATACCAGCAGATCATCCATAGCGTGCGCGAGACGTTGGCGCGCTGGCCGCAGGCGATCTGCATGGTGTGGTACCCGATCAAGCTGCGTCGCAGCCTGCAGCCGTTCATGCGCAAAGCGGCCACGTTGCCGGCCAAGTCGGTGCTGGTGGCCGAGCTGCAGGTGCGCCCGGACGACTCGCCGCTGCGCCTGACCGGCAGCGGGCTGTTGATCGTCAACGCGCCCTGGCAATTCGACAAGGTGCTGGCGCCGGCATTGCCGGTGCTCAAGAAGCATCTTGGCGAACTTGGCGCTTCCACGCGGCTGGAATGGCTGCGCCAGGACGCCTGATACACCCGTAATCCGTGCAGCATTCGCCTGGCCGCTGTGCGGCGACTGCACACGTCGCACGGTGCGCCTTGCACCGGCGTCAGTGCGCATCGGCTGCTGACTGACGGCCGCAGCAGCCTGGCATTGGCATGAGGCAGGGCCTTGGCGCGACCGCCGGGCCTGGTCTCAAACAGTCGTGATCGATCCAGCAGGCCGCCATCCAGCCCCCGCCAACAGGCGGCAACGGCGGGGGTGATCGCGTGCGGGCAAGCTCACGACCGGCTCACGGCTCCGCTCGTTACAGTTGTCTGGGAAGCACTGCCACCCCTTGATGGCCCTCAGCGGCGCACCGGATTCATTCATGGTTGCGCGCCGGGCTGGTGCCAGAATCTTCCGATCTTTAAGGAACACCGGTCATGGCCATTCGCAATCGCATGCCTCCCTGGCATGAAAACTTCAGCCTGCCCAATGGCCGCACCCTGTTGCTCCGCCCGATCCGTCCCGAGGACGGCCCGCCGCTGCAAGGGGCATTCAGCCTGCTGGGACCGGAGGAAATCCGCGCGCGCTTCGTGCGCTCCTCCGCCGAAATCACCCCGGAGATGGTGCAGCGCCTGACCCATCCCAACCCCAAGACCGAAATCGTGCTGGTCGCCGCCGAGCAATTGCCCCCGGGCGAAGCCCTGGTCGGCGCGGTGGCCCGCGCAGCATTGGTGCCGGGCACCCGCCAGGCCGAATACACCATCCTGGTCAGCAGCTTCGTCGCCGGCCAGGGCCTGGGCCGGCAATTGATGCGCAAGCTGGTGAAGTGGGCGCGCCGCAAGTATCTGGATTGCCTGTTCGGCGACGTGCTGCAAAGCAACGTCCCGATGCTGCAGCTGGCCGAATCGCTGGGCTTCAAGCCGCAGGCGCATCCGGATTCGCCGGAACTGGTGCGGATGGTGCTGGAGCTGGATGCCTGAGGGGCTGGGATTGGGGAGTCGGGATTGGGGATTCGCTAAAGGCCGTTACGGTGCTTGCTGGTTGCAGGGTCCTGCCCGCCCACCAGCGCGGGACACGCCGCAACTACGTCCTTGTAGGCTCTTACGCGGCATCCACGCCGCGTAAGGTCCCGCGCCCGTAGGCGGGCAAGGACCAGTCGAGATCGTCGGTGTGCATGGTTCAAGCCAGGCGCGGTGAGCGGTCCTATCGACGGCATGCCGAACCAGCACCGGGCCCAAAAAACTCTCCTGTACGTCCCTGTAGGCTCTTACGCGGCATCCACGCCGCGTAAGGTCCCGCGCCCGTAGGCGGGCAAGGACCAGTCGAGATCGTCGGG
>NZ_JBEGDW010000001.1:1109428-1220350 GCF_040202875.1 Xanthomonas sp. WHRI 10204 | reverse complement strand
TGTGCATGGTTCAAGCCAGGCGCGGTGAGCGGTGCTATTGACGGCCTACCGAACCAATACTGGGCCCAAAAAAGCCGCCTGCGGTCTGATGACCCTCCTCAGACGACCGACCAACGTGCTGGCGCGGTGTGCTTACCGATTGCGGGACCGTGTGGCGGCATGGATGCCGCCACCGAGCCTACACGGACGGATTCACGGCGTGTCCCGCAAACGGTGAGGGCACCGCGCCTTCGACCCGCTCAGCGGTTGCTCCAAAATCGGCCGGTCACCAGAACGGCAGCGGCAAGCCAGCAGAACTTGGCGAAGCTCTCCGCGCACGAGCCAACACCAGCTTTCACGCCAGATGGACCGGGCACTGCGGGCGCTCTGATAAAATCGCGGACTGATGCCGCAGCCTACCTATCCCTCGCCGCCGCTGCCCAAGTCTGGCCAGCTCCGCGCCTACTGGCGCTCTCCGTCTTCTCCGACTGCACTGGCTTGGTCGATCGCCCGCGCTGCCGAAGCGCATGCCGGCCCGCTGCTGGTGATCGCCCGCGATAACCAGAGCGCGCACCAGATTGAGGCCGATCTGCACGCCTTGCTCGGTGAGCACGCGACGCTGCCGGTGGTGCCGTTTCCCGATTGGGAAACCCTGCCCTACGACCAGTTCAGCCCGCACCCGGAAATCATCAGCCAGCGCCTGGCTGCCCTGCATCGCCTGCCCGGCCTGAGCAAGGGCGTGGTGATCGTGCCGGTGCAGACCCTGATGCAGCAGCTGGCACCGCTGAGCTACATCGTCGGCGGCAGTTTCGATCTCAAGGTTGGCCAGCGGCTGGATCTGGATGCGGAAAAACGCCGCCTGGAAAGCGCCGGTTACCGCAATGTGCCGCAGGTGATGGACCCAGGCGATTTTGCGGTGCGCGGCGGGTTGCTCGACGTGTTTCCGATGGGCGAATCCACGCCGCTGCGCGTGGAGTTGCTGGATGAAGACATCGATTCGATCCGCGTGTTCGACCCGGAATCGCAGCGTTCGCTGGACAAGGTGGACGCGGTCAAGATGTTGCCCGGCCGCGAAGTGCCGATGGACGATGCCAGCGTCGAACGCGTGCTGGCCTGCCTGCGCGAACGCTTCGACGTGGATACCCGGCGCAGCGCCTTGTACCAGGATCTCAAATCGGGCCTGGCGCCGTCAGGGGTCGAGTACTACCTGCCGATGTTCTTCAACAAGACCGCTACCTTGTTCGACTATCTGGACACGCGTGTGCTGCCGCTGGTGGCCACTGGCGTGTCCAACGCCGCCGATACGTTCTGGGCGCAGGCGCAGAATCGCTACGAACAGCGCCGCCACGATGTGGAGCGCCCGCTGCTGCCGCCGGACGAGTTGTATCAATCGCCGGATGCGCTGCGCGAGCGGCTCAACAAGCTGGCGCGTATCGAGGTGTGGGCCAGCGACCATGCGCGCATCGACGAGGCCGCCGCGCTCGGCGACCAACCGCTGCCGCCGTTGCCGGTTGCCGCAAAAGACGCGCCGGCTGGCCAGGCACTGGCCTCGTTCCTGAGCCACTACCCGGGCCGTGTGCTGGTCGCCGCCGATTCGGCAGGCCGCCGCGAAGCCTTGATGGAAGTGCTGGCCGCCGCCCAGCTCAAGCCGGATGTCGTGGCCGATGTGCCCGCCTTCCTGGCGGCAACCAAGCTGCGTTTCGGCATCACGGTGGCAGCGCTGGAAGACGGTTTTGCGCTGGACGACCCGCAGATTGCGTTGCTGACCGAGCGCCAGCTATTTCCCGAGCGGGCCAACCAACCGCGCCGCACGCGCCGGGTCGGGCGTGAGCCGGAAGCGATCATTCGCGACCTGGGCGAGCTGTCCGAAGGCGCGCCGATCGTGCACGAGGATCACGGTGTGGGCCGCTACCGCGGGCTGATCGTGCTCGATGCCGGCGGCATGCCCGGCGAGTTCCTGGAAATCGAATACGCCAAGGGCGACCGGCTGTATGTGCCGGTGGCCCAGCTGCATCTGATCAGCCGTTACTCCGGTGCGTCGGCCGAGACCGCGCCGCTGCATTCGCTGGGCGGCGAGCAATGGACCAAGGCCAAGCGCAGAGCCGCCGAGAAGGTGCGCGACGTGGCTGCCGAACTGCTGGAAATCCAGGCCCGCCGCCGCGCGCGCGCCGGCCTGGCGCTGCAGGTGGACCGTGCGATGTACGAGCCGTTTGCAGCCGGATTCCCGTTCGAAGAAACCACCGACCAGCTTGCCGCCATCGATGCCACGCTGCGCGATCTGGGCAGCAGCCAGCCGATGGACCGCGTGGTGTGCGGCGATGTCGGTTTCGGCAAGACCGAGGTCGCGGTGCGCGCGGCATTTGCTGCGGCCAGTGCCGGCAAGCAGGTCGCCGTACTGGTGCCGACCACCCTGTTGGCCGAACAGCATTACCGCAATTTCCGCGACCGCTTTGCCGATTACCCGATGAAGGTGGAAGTGCTTTCGCGCTTCAAGAGCACCAAGGAAATCAAGGCCGAGCTGGAGAAGGTCGCCAGTGGCGATATCGACGTCATCATCGGCACGCACCGCTTGTTGCAGCCAGATGTGAAGTTCAAGGATCTGGGCCTGGTCGTGGTCGACGAGGAACAACGGTTCGGCGTGCGGCAAAAAGAAGCGCTCAAGGCGATGCGCGCCAACGTGCATCTGCTCACGCTCACCGCCACGCCGATCCCGCGCACGCTCAATATGGCCATGGCCGGGTTGCGCGATCTGTCCATCATCGCCACCCCGCCGCCCAACCGCCTGGCGGTGCAAACCTTCATCACCGCCTGGGACAACACGCTGCTGCGCGAAGCATTCCAGCGCGAGCTCAGCCGTGGCGGTCAGCTGTACTTCCTGCATAACGATGTGGAAAGCATCGTGCGCATGCAACGCGATCTGTCCGAGCTGGTGCCGGAAGCGCGCATCGGCATCGCGCACGGGCAGATGCCCGAGCGTGAGCTGGAACGGGTGATGCTGGATTTCCAGAAGCAACGCTTCAACGTGTTGTTGTCGACCACGATCATCGAATCGGGCATCGACATTCCCAACGCCAACACCATCATCATCAACCGCGCCGATCGCTTCGGTCTTGCGCAGTTGCATCAGCTGCGCGGCCGCGTGGGCCGTTCGCATCACCGCGCCTATGCGTATCTGGTGGTGCCGGACCGGCGCTCGATGACCTCCGATGCAGAAAAGCGCCTGGAAGCCATCGCCTCGATGGACGAGCTGGGCGCAGGCTTTACCCTGGCCACGCACGATCTTGAAATCCGCGGCGCCGGCGAATTGCTCGGCGAAGACCAGAGCGGCCAGATGGCCGAGGTCGGTTTCAGCCTGTACACCGAGCTGCTGGAGCGCGCGGTGCGCAGTATTCGCCAAGGCAAACTGCCCGATCTGGATGCCGGCGAAGAAGCGCGCGGCGCCGAAGTGGAGCTGCATGTGGCCTCGCTGATTCCCGAGGATTACCTGCCCGATGTGCATACGCGCCTGACGCTGTACAAGCGCATTTCCAGTGCACGCGATACCGATGCCTTGCGCGAATTGCAGGTGGAGATGATCGACCGCTTCGGCTTGCTGCCGGATCCGGTCAAGCACCTGTTTGCGATTGCCGAGCTCAAGCTGCAGGCCAATGCGTTGGGGATCCGCAAGCTGGATCTGGGTGAAAACGGCGGGCGTCTGGTGTTCGAAGCCAAGCCATCGATCGACCCGATGACCGTCATCCAGATGATCCAGAAGCAGCCGAAGATCTACACCATGGATGGCCCGGACAAACTGCGCATCAAGTTGCCGATGCCCGAAGGCGCAGACCGCTTCAACGCTGCACGCGGTTTGCTGGCCGCACTGACACCGGGCTGAAGCGCAACGCTGCATTTAGCGGCGTCGCAACAGACTCGACAGCACCACACGCCATGCACGCAGGTGAGCACCACCTGTGTGCATGGCGTGCGCGCGAGACGTCTCCGATATCGCGCCAATCTGCGTCATACGCAAC
Organism: Xanthomonas sp. WHRI 10204; assembly: GCF_040202875.1. Classification (NCBI taxonomy): domain Bacteria; kingdom Pseudomonadati; phylum Pseudomonadota; class Gammaproteobacteria; order Lysobacterales; family Lysobacteraceae; genus Xanthomonas; species Xanthomonas sp. WHRI 10204. The sequence goes on along the minus strand of NZ_JBEGDW010000001.1, from coordinate 1,216,361 downwards.
GGGCTCGCAGCCCTTGCCCTTGCTCGATGCGCACTGCTCCGCCGTGTTTGAAACACGCGCATGTTGTCCCGGGACTGTCCAGGACAAACGCCTTATGAGCCTGCTTGCGACAAACCTGAGCAGTTAATTTCAGAACTGCTAGAAGATTTCACATTTACGTCATTCGACTGAATTTGGCCTAAATATTCCAGCTAGGCGCCGATACCTGCATAGACCGGCATGACCCTGTGTGCAGAGCACGCCACGCAGATCCATGTCACCGCGACCTTCTCCCCGCGTCATCGCACCCAACGTGCGCCATCGCTTGAGGCACCCATGAACACTCCATCTCCCGATCTGCCCGCGCCGTTGACGCTTGCCCTTGAGGGCGAGATGACGATTCGTCGCGCCGCCGAACTCAAGCCGCTGTTGCAGCCGGCGTTGGCGCATCCGGGTGGAGTGCATCTGGATCTGGCGGCAGTGAGCGAAATCGACACCACCGGCCTGCAATTGCTGCTGGCCACCAAGCAGGCGATCCAGGCCGATGGACGGCCGTTTTCGCTGACCGACTCCAGCCGTGCGGTGGTCGATGTGATCGAACTGCTCGGCCTGCTCGAAGCGCTGTACCCGCATGCGGTTGCCGGCCTCGGCGAACAGATTCACTAACGGACGGGTGACGCGCGCATGGACATGAACCAGCTGATGCAGACCTTCCTGGCCGAGAGCCGGGACCTGCTCGAAGACATGGAACGGCATCTGCTCGAAGCCGAGCGTGGCGAGTCGTCGCCGGATGCGGTCAATGCGATCTTCCGTGCCGCGCATACCATCAAGGGCTCGGGCGGATTATTCGATCTGCCGCAGCTGGTCGGCTTCACCCATGTGGTGGAAAGCGTGCTCGATCTGGTGCGCGATGAAGCGCTGACGTTGAGCTCGGAACTGATCGGACTGCTGCTGGTGTGTTGCGATCATATCCATGCATTGGTGGAGACTGCCGCCGACCCCAGTCATGCCGATGCGGATGCGCTGGCTGCCGAAGCCGACCCGTTATTGGCGCAGCTGCAGACCTATCTGCAAAGCAGCGCCTGCGGCGTCACCGCTGCCGCCATCCAGTACAGCACGCCTGAAAAACAGAGCGGTTACTGGCGTATTTCGCTCAAACTTTTCGCCGACGCACTGCGCTTCGGCAACTCGCCGCTCAAGCTGATCCGCAATCTGCGCGGCCTCGGGTCGGTAGAGTCGATCGGCACCGACTACAGCCAATTGCCAAAGTTCGAAGACCTCGACCCGGAAGCCAATTACCTCGGTTTCCAGATCCTGCTACGCAGCGATGCCGACCGCGCCGCGATCGAAGAGGTGTTCGAATTCGTCCGCGACGATTGCGATCTGGATATCGCCGCAGTGCCTGCACCAGCCGATACAGCCACGCTGCTGATCAGCGAGCCGGTGGTTGTCGCGGTGCCGGTCAGCGTACTTGCCGCCGTGCCAAATGGCGCAAACGCCGCATCGGCGCCGGCCCGCAACGCACCCGACGCGGGCGGCCGCAACAGCGATGCGCGCTCGATCCGTGTGGATGCCGACAAGCTCGATCGCATGATCGATCTGGTCGGCGAACTCATCATTGCCGTCAGCAGCACCAACGCCAACGCGCAGCGTACCGGCGATGCGCAACTACTGGAATCGGCCTCGATCCTGGCCGGCCTGGTGGAAGACGTGCGCGAAAGCGCCTTGCAGCTACGCATGGTCAAGATCGGCGGCACCTTCAGCCGCTTCCAGCGTGTGGTGCACGATGTGGCGCGCGAACTCGGCAAGGACATTGCGCTGGTGGTGGCCGGCGAAGACACCGAACTGGACAAGTCGGTGGTGGAAAAGATCGGCGACCCGCTGACGCATCTGGTGCGCAACGCGATGGACCACGGCATCGAGCCGGCGGACGTGCGCGTGGCACACGGCAAACCCGCACGCGGCACCGTGGGCCTCAACGCGTATCACGACTCCGGCAGCATCGTCATCCAGATCACCGACGACGGCGGCGGCTTGAACCGCGACCGCATCCTGGCCAAGGCGCTCGAGCGCGGCCTGATCGAACCCGGCCGCCAGCTCAGCGACCGCGAAGTGTTCGCGATGATCTTCGAACCGGGCTTTTCCACCGCAGAAAAGGTCACCAACCTGTCCGGCCGCGGCGTCGGCATGGATGTGGTCAAACGCAACATCACCGCCCTGCGCGGCACGGTCGAGATCGACAGCGCTGCCGGGCTCGGCACCACCATCTCGGTGCGCCTGCCGCTGACGCTGGCCATCATCAACGGCTTCCAGGTGGGCGTGGGCAAATCCGTGTTCGTGGTGCCGCTGGATGTGGTGGAGGAATGCGTGGAGTTCACGCCCGACTACGCCAGCGACTACATCGACCTGCGCGGCAGCGTGCTGCCGTATGTGCGGCTGCGTGAACTGTTCGCCCTCGGTGGCAGAACCCCGGCACGCGAAAGCATCGTGGTGATCCGCCAGGGCGCACAACGCTTCGGCCTGGTCGTGGACACCTTGCTGGGCGAATGGCAGACCGTGATCAAGCCGTTGTCCAAAGTGTTCGCACAGGTCAAAGGCATCAGTGGCTCCAGCATCCTGGGCAGCGGCGATGTCGCGCTGATTCTGGATGTGCCCAGCCTGATTCAGCAGTTGCATCCCAACCAGGACGCGCTGGCGGCCTGAGCATTCGCAGTTTCGCTCCTTACAACCCGCCTCGTTCGTTGTTACCTGACCCCAGGAACTCTCGCCATGTCACACCGTCTTCCGATCGCCACCCAGTTATGGTTCACCGCCGCGCTTGCGGTGGCCCTGCCCGTCCTCGTGATCGTCGCCGGCTTTGCGCTGACGCTGTCGCATGCAGCCCTGCTCGGCGCCAGCATCGTTGCAGCACTCATCAGCGGTGCTCTGCTGATGTGGGCGATCCGCATCGCCAGCGGCGCGCTGGACCTGGCCACCACCACGCTGGACGCCTTCTCGCGTGGCAACTTCGATGTCGCCCTGCCGCAGACACGCGACGAGCATGCCGGCGACGTGCTGCGCGGCTTGCGTAAAGTGCAAAGCGGCATCCGCCACGTCAACGACGAGATCAATCGCGTCTCGCGCGAACACGATGCCGGCGAAATCGACGCACGCATCGATGTGGCGCGCTTCGACGGCGACTTCCGCACCATGGGCGATGGCATCAATCGCATGGTCGCCAGCCATATCACGGTGAAAAAGCAGGCGATGGCCTGCGTGGCCGAATTCGGCCGCGGCAATTTCGCCGCCGAGCTGGAACGCCTGCCAGGCAAGAAAGCCTTCATCAACGAGGTGGTGGACCAGATCCGCGGCAACCTCACCGGCATGGTCACCGAGGTCAACCGCATGTCGGTGGAACACGATGCCGGCGATATCGACGTGGTGATCGACACGCAGCGCTTCACCGGCGACTTCCGTCGCATGGCCGAAGGCATCAATGCGATGGTGGCTGGCCACATCGCGGTCAAGAAGCAGGCCATCGCCTGCGTCGGCGAGTTCGGCCGCGGCAACTTCACCGCACAACTGCCGTTGCTGCCGGGCAAGAAGCGCTTCATCAACGACACCATCGATCAGGTGCGCGGCAACCTCACCGGACTGATCGCCGAGATCAACCACATGTCGGCCGAACACGAAGCGGGCGATATCGACGTGGTCATCGACAGCACCCGCTTCGATGGCGATTTCCGCAGCATGGCCACCGGCATCAACGAAATGGTTGGCGCACATATTGCGGTCAAGAAGTTGGCGATGGGGGTGGTGGCCGAATTCGGCCGCGGCAACTTCGATGCGCCGCTGGCGCAACTGCCGGGCAAGAAGGCCTTCATCAACGACACCGTGGAGCGCGCGCGCAGCAATCTGCGCAGCATTTCCGAAGTCATCCAGGTCATGGGCGCGATGGCCGACGGCGACCTCACCCACACCGTGGAAGGTCGCTACGAAGGCGCATTCGCCGACATGCAGCGCTACGTCAACACCACCATGACCCGCTTGACCGAGATCGTCGATGAGGTCAACCGCAACGCCGAAAATCTGGCCAGCGCGTCAGAACAAGTGAGCGCCACCGCGCAAGCGCTTGCACAGGCCGCCAGCGAACAGGCCGCAGGTGTGGAAGAGACCAGCGCCTCGCTGGAGCAGATGACCGCTTCCATCGCGCAGAACACCGAAAACGCACGTGTCACCGACAGCATGGCCGCCAAGGCCGCCAGCGAAGCGGCCGACGGTGGCGACACCGTGCGCGCCACCGTGGTAGCGATGAAGGACATCGCCAAGAAGATCGGCATCATCGACGACATCGCCTATCAAACCAATCTGCTTGCGCTCAATGCGGCCATCGAAGCGGCGCGCGCCGGCGAGCACGGCAAGGGCTTTGCGGTAGTGGCAGCGGAAGTGCGCAAGCTGGCTGAGCGTAGCCAGATCGCCGCGCACGAGATCGGCGAAGTGGCCGGCTCCAGCGTGGAACTGGCCGAAAGCGCCGGCCGCGTGCTGGGTGAAATGGTGCCGTCGATCCGCCGCACCTCCGACCTGGTGCAGGAAATCGCTGCAGCCTCCGAAGAACAGACCGCCGGCGTCAGCCAGATCAACACCGCGGTGGGTCAGTTGAACCAGACCACGCAGTCGGCCGCCGCCAATGCCGAAGAACTGGCCGCCACGTCCGAGGAAATGAGTGCGCAGGCCGAGCAGCTGCAGCAGCTGATGGGCTTCTTCCGGCTGGGCACGGGTGGCCGCAGCGCTGGCTCAGGCAGCAAGAGCGGCCCGCGACGCGTGGTGCAGGCCAGCCACTCCACGGCGCTCAGCGCACCGGCACGACGGACCAATGTGCGTCAGATCGGCATGGTGGCGGCAACCGCCGATGCCATCGACGAGTCGCAGTTCGCCAGCTTCTGAGGTGCACACCATGCAAGCGCACAACACCGCCAGCAGCACCGCACCGTCGCCGACGGCACCGCAGCAATACCTGACCTTTTTATTGGGCGGGGACATGTTCGGCCTGGGCATCCTCGGGATCAAGGAGATCATCGAATACCGCACGCCCACCGACGTACCGATGATGCCGCCGGCACTGCGCGGGGTGATCAATCTGCGCGGCGCAGTCGTGCCGGTGGTGGATCTGCAGCAGCGCTTCGGCCGCGACGCCAGCGCGATCACCAAACGCAGCTGCATCGTGATCGTGGAGATCGCACAGGGCGATGCGCACCTGGTGCTCGGGTTGCTGGTGGATGCGGTCAGCGAAGTGCTGGAGATCGCACCGGGCGATATCGTCGAGCCGCCCAGTTTCGGTGCCGGTATCGCACGCGATTTCATCCAGGCCATGGGCAAGATCGGTGAGCGTTTCGTGATCCTGCTCGATGCCGATGCCGTGCTGGGCCGCGATGCGCTCGCCCAGCTCCCCGCCGCCCCAATGGCGGCCTGACTTACGCATGCACGCAAGGATTCCCATGCGCCCCGCCCTTCTCTCCTGCAACTGCACGCTCACCGGCCCGGTGCTGGTGGTCGACGACAGCGTGGTGCAACGCGAACACGCCATGGCCTTGTGCCGCCAGCTCGGCGCCAGCACGGTCGATGGTGCCGTCGATGGCCACGCTGCGTTGGCCTGGCTCGTCCACGCCAACGCGCCCTCGCTATTGCTGATCGACCTGGAAATGCCGGGCATGGACGGTGTGCAACTGCTCGATGCGCTGGCGCGCGGCCAGCACAACGTGCCGGTGGTGGTGGTGTCGCAACGCGGCGGTGCCCTGATCGATGCGGTGATGCAGCTCAGCCGCAGCGCCGGCGTGCGTGTGTTGGGCGGCATCGAAAAACCGATGAACCTGCAGGACCTGGCCACCGTGCTGGAATGCGAACCCGAATCCAGCGCCAGTGTGCCGACCTTCGTGCAAGCGGCAGTTTCGCCGTTGATGTCCAGCGGCGGCGCGGCGGCCTCGCGGCTGGATCGCGCGATGCGGCGCGGCGAAATCCGCGTGGCGTATCAACCCAAACTCGATCTGAAAGACGGCCGCTTGCGCGGGGTCGAAGCACTGGCGCGCTGGCGTCGCCCGCAAGGCGACATGATCGGGCCGGACCGCTTCATTCCGCTGGCAGAGCGCGAAGGTTTGATTCACGCCCTGACCCAACAGGTGATCGACAAGGCGATTGCGCAGCTTGTGGATTGGCGCAGCGAAGGCTTTCAGTTGACCCTGGCATTGAACCTGTCGCCCCGGCTCCTCGGCGAAGCGGATTTTCTCGAACAACTGTGCGCCAAGCTGAGCGATAACGGCTTGCGCCCGGCGGACCTGGTGCTGGAACTCACCGAAAGCGCCATCGTGGAACCGGCCAATGCGTTGAGCATGCTCGCGCGCCTGCGCCTGCATGGCTTTGGGTTGTCCATCGACGATTACGGTACCGGCTTCTCGTCGCTGCAACGTCTGGCCAGCATCCCGTTCACCGAACTCAAACTGGACCGCAGCTTCGTGCAGGCCGCGCATCGTAGCCGCAGCCAGCGCACCGTGCTCGAATCCACGCTGGAGCTGGCGCATCGCCTGGACCTGACCGCCGTGGCCGAAGGCGTGGAAACCCCGGACGACTGGCGCCTGCTGCGCGAGCTGGGCTGCGATCTGGCGCAAGGCTATCTGATGGGGTCGCCGATGCCTGGGCCGATGCTGTCGGACTGGTGGCGCGAACATGCCGTGCGCATCGCCCGATTGAGCGACAACATGCTCCCCAGCGATGCGGATGTGGCCTGAGCCGATGAATACCGCCACCGCCATCACCGAACAAGAGTTCGGGCGCTTCCAGCGTTTCATCTTCGAAGCCGCCGGCATCAGCATCTCGTCGGGCAAAAAAGCCATGTTGTGCGGCCGCCTGGGCAAGCGTCTGCGCGAACACCAGTTCAGTAACTACACGCAGTATCTGCAGTTGCTGGAAAGCCGCCAGGACCGCGAGGAAATCCAGACCGCGATCGATCTGCTGACCACCAACGAAACCTATTTCTTCCGCGAGCCCAAGCACTTCGATCTGTTGCGCAAACTGGCCGGCGAGCATCGTGGCGGGCTGCCGTTCCGCTGCTGGAGCGCGGCCAGCTCAAGCGGCGAAGAGGCCTACAGCATGGCGATGGTGCTGGACGATACGCTGCAAGGCCGCCCGTTCGAGGTGGTCGGCACCGACATCAGCACGCGCGTGCTGGCCAAGGCGCGCACCGGGCATTACGCATTGCAACGCATCGACGGCATTCCGCAGTCGTATCTCAAGCGCTACTGCCTGCGCGGCGAGGGCGAGTATGCCGGCACCCTGTTGGTAGAACGCCGCCTGCGCGACCGTGTGCAGTTCGTGCATGCCAACCTCAACACTGCACTGCCGGCATTGGGGAGCTTCGATGCGATCTTCCTGCGCAATGTCATGATCTATTTCAATGGGCAAACTAAGCGCGAAGTCATCTTGCGCGTACTTGCCACCCTCAAATCGGGCGGGTATTTCTGCATTGGGCATTCCGAAAGCCTGAGCGAACTGGACATCGATCTGGTCCAGGTGGCACCTTCGATTTTCCGCAAGGCATGAACCAAGGATCCACCGTGTCCACAGCGTTCAATCGCCCCGTCACCAATCCCAACACCATCAAGGCCATGGTGGTCGACGATTCGGCGGTGGTGCGCCAGGTCCTGGTGGGGGTGCTCAACGACGCCCCCGGTATCGAGGTGATCGCCACTGCCGCAGACCCGCTGCTGGCCATCGAAAAGATGCGCCAGCAGTGGCCGGATGTCATTGTGCTGGACGTGGAAATGCCGCGCATGGACGGCATCACCTTCCTGCGCAAGATCATGAGCGAGCGCCCCACTCCGGTGGTGATCTGCTCCACGCTCACCGAAAAAGGCGCGCGCGTGACCATGGATGCGCTGGCCGCCGGTGCGGTGGCGGTGGTGACCAAACCGCGTCTGGGCTTGAAGCAATTCCTCACCGATTCGGCCGACGAGCTGGTCGCCACCGTGCGCAGCGCTGCACGCGCCAACGTCAAGCGCCTGGCCGCGCGCGTCACTGCCGTGCCGCTGGAAGCGGAGGTCAAACACACCGCCGACGTGATCCTGCCGGCGCAAAGCGGGCGTGCGCTGTCGCAAACCACCGAGCGCATCGTTGCCATCGGCACCTCCACCGGCGGCACCCAGGCGCTGGAAGAAGTGCTCACGGCCCTGCCGCGCGTGTGCCCTGGCATCGTGATCGTGCAGCACATGCCGGAGAAATTCACCGCCGCCTTCGCCGCACGCCTTAACGGTCTGTGCCAGATCGCAGTGAAAGAGGCAGCCAACAACGATCGCGTGATGCCGGGGCGCGCGTTGATCGCACCGGGCGGCAAACATCTGCTGTTGCGCCGCAGTGGCGCGCAATATTTCGTCGAAGTACTGGAAGGCCCGCCAGTCAACCGGCACCGCCCGTCGGTGGATGTATTGTTCCGCTCTGCCGCGCGTGCGGCCGGCAGCAATGCGCTCGGTATCATCATGACCGGGATGGGCGACGACGGCGCCGCCGGGCTGCTGGAAATGCGCCAGGCCGGCGCGCGCACGGTGGCGCAGGACGAACACACCAGCATCGTGTTCGGCATGCCCAAGGAAGCGATCAAGCGCGGCGGTGCGGACCGCATCCTGCCGCTGGGCGCGATGGCGCGGGAGATCGTGACGCAGCTGCAGTAGGCGCGACCCCGCAAGAGTACCGGCACTGCCGGCAGCCCGCGGGCATCGACGTGGCAGACGAACGTGCGCAGGCACCACCCCACAGCGCACGGAGACTGCGGCAAGCGCGGTATCCCGGCGCCCGCCACGCAGGCCGTGTCTTCCAACCACAGGCCACACCGCCGCTGTATTGGCATGCAGGGCAACCTAAAGATCCGCCGTCGCTGCCGCTAACTTGATTGAAGACCCAGCATTGCGCGGGTCACCCGAGGCAGCGGTATCGCCGTCCCGGGACCGGAGGTGCAAGATGACGACGCGCGATCTCAACGACGGTCTGTTTATCGATCCGGTCAGTGTGGACTCGGTCATTGTCGACCCCGTGATCGAAGCAGGCGCCAACATCCGCTGTGCCGCATTGGTAGCACCCGCTGCCTATGGCATCGACGACGCGCACTGCGACCAGCCACATCTGCAACAGTTGCCGGCCATGCATTGCCCACAAGCAGAGCTTCGCCCCGACTGGGCACAGGCGCGTGCAGCCCTGCTCGCGCCACCCGATGCGCATCGCGCCGCTGGCGATGCGCAGGCGAGCGTGGAATACAACGCTCTGCGTCACCGCCTGCACTAACAGCGGCAACACCACGTAGCGAGCCATCGTCAGCTGGGTGTGGAAAGCGCGCTCATGACCGGCATGTACGCGTGGTACATGCCGTAGCGAGCGCCGGACGCGCCCTCCTGGCGGTGAGCGGAATCGTTTGTCAGCCGCAACACGTCACCGCCAACGTTCGACATGCGCTACTCGCGCATACGCCGGCAAGTCTTACAGCTGCGAATCCAACGGCAGCCACCCAAGCATCTTCGCCGCACTCCGGCGCCAGACACTGGCCTCCGGCTCGCGTGTCCAGATGCGCGGCGGCTGCGCGGCATCGTCGTGCCAGCGCAGCGCGCCCTGCTCCAGGGTGACCCGGTAACTCACCGGCGCACTGACCTTGTGGTTGTACAGGCGCTCGAGCTCGGCGGTGACGGTGCGGTCTTCGAACAGCAAGCCCATCTCGGTATTGAGATTCATCGAGCGCGGGTCGAGATTGAACGAGCCGATGAAACCGCTGGTGTCGTCCACTACAAACGCCTTGGTGTGCAGGCTGGCGCCGCTGGACCCGAACAAACTCCCGTCCGGCTTGCCCATCGGCTTGAGCTCATGCAGGCGCACGCCCTGTTGCAGCAGCGGTATGCGGTAATCGGCATAGCCGCTGTGCACGGCCACTACATCGTTTGCCGCCAGCGAATTGGTCAGGATATTCACGCGCACCTGGTGCCGACGCAGATCGCCGATCCAGCGCATGCCCTCATCGCCCGGCACGAAGTACGGCGAGATCACCTTCAACTCGCGCTGCGCATGCGCCATTTCGCCGATCAACACCGGCGTCATCCAGTCCGCTTGCGGCTCCGCGCCATCGGCTTTTTCCGGCGGGTCGGACACGATGCGCGCATGGGCGAGCCAATGCACCGGGCGGTCGCCCTGCATCAAGGCCTGCACGCTGGGCGACCGGCGCAAGCGCTCCACATACGGATGCGCGCGTGCCGACGCCATGCCGGCATCCAGGCTGCCACGCAGCGCCGCCAACGCCTGTGGCGTTGCGGTCACCAGCGCGGCCAGCGGCAAGGCGTTCGGGCTGTTCCAATAGGCATCGAAGTTGCGTTCGGCCTGCTGCACCGTCGGCCCCATCACGGCCGCGTCCATGTCCATGAAATTGGTATCGCGCGCGGCATCGAAATATTCGTCGCCCACATTGCGCCCGCCCACCACCGCAATGCGTCCATCGGCAATCCAGGCCTTGTTGTGCATGCGTCGGTTGATGCTGAACATGCGCAGCACCATCTCTACGCCGCGCATCAGCGTGCCTTCGCGCGCGCGGGTGGGATTGAAAAGGCGGATCTCGATCATCGGGTGGCTGTCGAGCGCCGCCAATACCGAATCGCTGCCGTGGATATTCATGTCGTCCAGCAGCAACCGCACCCGCACACCGCGGTCGGCCGCGCGCAGCAGCTCGTTGTGCAACAGATTGCCGGTGAAATCGGCATGCCAGATGTAGTACTGCAGGTCCAGGCTGCGCCCGGCCGCACGCGCGGTGAGCGCACGCACCGCAAACGCATCGATATTGTCGGACAGGATCACCATGCCGGTCTGTTTGGCATGCGCGTGCTGCAACGGCGCAACCACCCGGTCGATCGGTGTCGCCACGGCGGTCGCCGGTAACGCGTGACTCACCGGGCCGCGTTGGCGATCGGCAAAACGGCCATAGCCGTACAACGACAGCGCGCTGCCCAGCACAAACACCAGCATGCCGATGCCGGTCCATTTGAAGACGTTACGCTTGGTCACTGCCGGGCCCGGAATTGCCAGCGCGGCAGTGTAGATGCTGCACAGCGAGCTGCGTGTGCAGAGGCTGCCACGCAAGCGAGCTCAACAACCCTGCAAAACAAGCGGTTTTGCGTTGGCGGCCATCGCTGCGACTGCTGCCAGGCCACCTCTGCGCCGACGAGCAAGCACCGATTCCGCCGACGTATTCTGTGGCCCACCTTGACGGCTGACGTCGGCACGGCAAACAAGCGGCCGCTTGACCACTGCCGCGATCAGGTAACGATTGCGCCCATACAGGCGGGCGCAATCGTTCAAACACCTGCGTTTACCAGATCGCCACGCGATCCTTGTCCGCACGCACCATCGCATCGCCGGGTTTGCACTGAAACGCCTGCGCAAACGCCGGCATGTTCGACGGCGCGCCATTGGCGCGGAAATTCGCCGGTGCATGCGGGTCGGTGTTCAAGCGCACACGCAGTTCGCCATCGGTGAAGTTGCGACGCCACACCGTTGCCCAGTTCATGAAAAAGCGCTGATCCTGGGTATGGCCATCGACGTCCTTGTTGGCTTCCGGCTGCGCCTTCAGCGCCATCTGCAATGCATCGTAGGCGACGGTCAGGCCGCCCAGGTCGCCGATGTTTTCACCAAGCGTCAGCTTGCCTTTGACGTGCTCACCGGGAATCGCTTCATAGCCATCGAACTGCGCCACCAACTGATCGGTGCGCTGGGTAAACAGCTTGCGGTCCGCGTCGGTCCACCAGGTGTCGAAGTTACCCTTGGCATCGAACTGGCTGCCCGAGTCGTCGTAGCCATGCATCATCTCGTGGCCGATCACCGCGCCGATGCCGCCGTAATTGAGCGCCGGGTCGGCCTTGGGATCGAAGAACGGCGGCTGCAGGATCGCCGCCGGGAACACGATCTCGTTGCGGGTGGCGTTGTAGTACGCGTTGACCGTCTGCGGGGTCATATGCCACTCGCGCTTGTCGACCGGCTTGCCGATCTTGTCCAGCATGTAGCGATAGTTGAATGCCTGCGCAGCCTGCATGTTGGCCAGGAACCCATCGCCGCGCGTCTCCAGGCCCGACCAATCGCGCCATTGATCCGGATAGCCGATCTTGGGCGTGAAGCTGGCCCACTTTTCCAGCGCGCGTTGCTTGGTGTCTGCGCTCATCCAGTCGAGCTTTTCCAGCCGTGCCTTCAAGGCGGCCGACAGGTTCTGCACCAGCTGCTGCATCTGCTCCTTGGATTCGGCGGGGAATGCGGACTGCACATACAGCTGGCCCAGCGCCTCGCCCATCGCTTCGTTGACCGCATTCAAGGTGCGCTTCCAGCGTGGCAGCATGTCCTGCTGGCCACGCAGCGTTTTCGAATAGAAATCGAAGTTGGCCTGCTCGAACGGCTTGGCCAGATACGGCGCCGCCTCGTCGATGCTGTGGAAACGCAGGTACGCCTTCCAGGTCTCTACCGGTGTGTCTGCAAACATCGCATCGAGCTCGGCGAAGTAGCCCGGCTGGCTCAGCGAGAAGGTGCCGGCCGGCACCTTGAGCGCCTTGAAGAACGCCTGCCAGTCGAAGTGCGGCGTCACTGCGTTGGCACCAGCCACGTCGACCGGGTTGTAGCGCTTGGCCGGGTCGCGCAACTCGATGCGCGACAGCGATGCAGCGGCGAGGCGAGTCTCGAACGCCATCACCGCCTTGGCCTGCGTGGCCGCCTGTGCGGCGGGAATGCCGGACAACTCCAGCACGCGCGCGATGTAGGCCACGTACTGCTCGCGGATCTTGGCCTGCGCCGGATTGGTGTAATAGCCCTTCTCGGGCAGGCCCAGACCGCCCTGCCCTGCGTAGGCGATCATCTGTTCGGAATTTTTGTAGTCGGCATTGGCACCGAACGAGAACATGAAGCCCTGGCCCTGCGCGTAGCTGTCGCGCAGCCACGCCGCGATGGCAGGCGCATCGGTCAGCGCATCGATAGCCTTCAATTGCGGCTGCAACGGCGTGATACCGGCCTTATCGATGGCGGCCTCGTCCGAGCCGGTCCGCCACAGGTCGGCGATCTTGGCATCCACCGAGCCAGCCGACAGATTGCCGCGCGCCAACTGCTCCACCAGTGCGTGCTGGATGGTCAACGAGCGCTCGGCGAGCACTTCGAAGCTGCCCCAGCTGCTGCGATCGGACGGCACCGGATTGGCCTTGAGCCACTTCGCGTTGACGAACCCGTTGAGGTCCTGGCACGCGTTGATGGCCGGATCCAGATCATTGATGCCGAACGCCACGATCGGCGCGTCGAGTTTGGAGACATCCACACGCGCCGGCGCGGTCCGGTTGGTCTCCGGCGCTGCCTTGGCGGTGTCCTCGGAGGCACCACAGGCCGACAGCGTGACCGCAATGGCCACCGCAAGCGACAGCGGTGCGAACTTGCTCAACTTCATTCAATTCTCCAAGGCATGACCGCGCATGCGCGGTCGAAAAAAGTCGGCAGCCTGCCAGGAATCGCTGGCGAAAGGCGGCGCATCAAACGGCGCTCGCATCATCGTCAGTGACTCCGTAACCGGCCGCACCAGATCACTGCAGCGGCACCGCAACGCCCTAACGTCCGCTGCCGCGCCTGATCGAAAGTCATTGCAACCACACACTGCGTGCGCGTCCGTCACCGACGCCGCAACACGCTGCTTCAAGCATCAAGCGCCATCGCATGCAGTCAACGCCGCGCGTAGAACGGCGCCATCAACAGGTACACCGGATACGCCAACAGCATCAGCACCAGCGCTACCTCATGCCCGGATGCCGCATCGGCCCACGCCTCCATCTGCGGCGATGGCCCGAACAACCCGAACGCCAGCAACACCACACCAATCACACAGATCAGCAGCGCCACCAGCAAGGCGTTGCTGGAGACGCTACCAGCGGCCAACGTCCCGAATGCGGCGCTGGCGCCTGCCAGCAATATCCCCACCGTGACCAGATAGGCGCGGCAGTAGGTGGCGCTCATTTGCTGGTGCTTACGTCTGGCGGACATCCTGTCGTCCCTGCATACGTGATGCGCCGGGCGCTGATCCACGCAGCACCCGGCGTACCGGATCGAATCACCGCAGCGCGCTAGCCGCGCTGTGGACACTACACGCCGCGCATGCATGCGCGGCATTGGCAACAGGCCTACTTCGCCTTGCCCTGATTGGCCACCGCTTCGGCAGCGCGCTTGGCCGCTTCCGGGTCGCCCAGGTAACGGAAACTCTGCACCTGCAGCTCGTCGTCCAACTCGAACAGCAACGGAATGCCGGTGGGGATGTTGAGCTCCAGGATCTGCTCGTTGGAGACAGCGTTGAGGTACTTGTACAGCGCGCGCAGCGAGTTGCCGTGCGCGGTCACCAGCACGGTCTGCCCGGCCTTCAACTGCGGCGCGATCGCGTCGTGCCAGTACGGCAACACGCGCACCAGCGTGGTCGCCAGCGACTCGGTACCCGGCAATGCATTGCGATCCAGCGTGGCGTAGCGACGGTCGTGGCACGGGTGCCCCGGATCGTTGACGTCCATTGCCGGCGGCGGGATGTCATACGAGCGGCGCCAGATCTTGACCTGCTCTTCGCCGTGCTTGGCCGCGGTTTCGGCCTTGTCCAGCCCCTGCAGGCCGCCGTAATGGCGCTCGTTGAGGCGCCAGCTCTTGGACACCGGCAGCCAGTCCTGATCGAGCTCCTTCAACGCGCCCTGCAGCGTGTGGATGGCGCGCTTGAGCACCGAGGTGTGGGCGACATCGAACTGCAGCCCTTCGTCCTTCATCAGCTTGCCGGCCGTCGTGGCTTCCTGGCGGCCCTGCTCGGTGAGTTCCACATCCACCCAGCCGGTGAAACGGTTGTCCAGGTTCCATTGGCTCTGGCCATGGCGCAGCAGTACGAGTTTGCGGGTCACTACGGTTCTCCGATTGGGGGCCGATCAACCTGCGATTGTAGCGGCAGCCAGCGCATCGCTGGCGTGCACGACCCGCCCACGTGCGGCGCGCGATGCTGCGGCCATGTCGAACATCGCTCCCGTATTCGCCGATTGGGACGGCAGCGCCGCACAGGCGCGACAGTTGCAGCAGCAACTGGCACACCGTGTGGTGTTGCAGGACGAGGTCGTCGCAACGCCGCAGCTGTTGGCCGGCTTCGATGTCGGCTTTGAAGACGACGGGCAGACCACGCGTGCCGCGGCCGTGCTGCTGGATGCGCAGACCTTGCTTCCGTTGGAAACGCATGTGGCGCGCGTGCCCACCTCGATGCCGTATGTGCCTGGCCTGCTCAGCTTCCGCGAATTGCCGGCATTACTGCAGGCGCTGGCACTGCTGTCGCGCACGCCGGATCTGGTGTTCGTCGATGGTCAGGGCATCGCGCATCCGCGCAAGCTCGGCATTGCCGCGCACTTCGGCGTGGTGACCGGCTTGCCGAGCATCGGTGTGGCCAAGCAGCGGCTGGCCGGCAGCTTCGTCGACCCCGGCCCGGAGCGCGGCGCGCATAGCCGCATCCTGCTCGGCGGCCTGCAGATCGGCTGGGCATTGCGCAGCAAGCCGCGCTGCAATCCGTTGATCGTCTCGCCCGGGCATCGCGTCTCGATGCAAGGCGCGCTCGACTGGACCCTGCGCACGCTGCGCGGCTATCGCCTGCCCGAACCCACGCGCCTGGCCGATCGGCTGGCATCGCGGCGTGGCGAGATCGATCTGCCTGTACAGGCGAGCCTGCTGTAACACCGATCCAGCGCGCCAGCGCCGTGCGGTCGACCTCGCCACCGCTGCACTAGCGCGGCGGCGCACGCAGAACATTCCGTCTTGATCGACAGCACTGCGATGCCGTCGCGTGCATGCGAAGCTTTGGCTCCCATTCGTCACGAGCCACCGCCATGACCACTCTGATCGCCCCACGCGTCCACGACATCGGCGGGCTGCAAGTGCGTCGCGCCGTGCCCACCTTGCAGGCGCGCAGCGTGGGCCCGTTCGTGTTCGTCGACCATATGGGCCCGGCGGTGCTGGAGCCGGACCATGGCATCGACGTGCGCCCGCATCCGCATATCGGCCTGGCCACCGTGACCTTCCTGTGGGCGGGCGAGATCGGCCACCGCGACACGCTCGGCTCCGATCAGGTGATCCGCCCCGGCGACGTCAACTGGATGACCGCCGGCCGCGGTATCGCCCACTCCGAACGCACGCCCGGCCCCGAGCGCGCGCGCGAACATGCACTGCATGGCATGCAGACCTGGATCGCGCTACCGCGCTCGGCCGAAGAGACCGCACCGGCCTTCCACCACCATGCCGCCGCCAGCCTGCCGCAGCAGCGCCGCGATGGCGTGTGGCTACGAGTGATCGCCGGCCGCGCCTATGGCGAAGAATCGCCGGTGCAGGTGTTCAGCGGCACTCTCAATGTGGCGCTGGATCTGGCCGCGGATGCCGAAATCGACCTGGACACCGGCCACGCCGAGCGCGCGTTGTACATCCTGGAAGGCGAGGCGCAACTGGATGGTGCCGACGTGCCGGCGCGCCACCTGATCGTGCCCTCGCCTGGCGCGCGTGGGCGCCTGCGCGCCAAGACCCCGCTCAAGGCCATGCTGCTCGGCGGCGAGCCGCTGGATGGCCCGCGTCATCTGTGGTGGAACTTCGTGTCCAGCTCCAAGGAGCGCATCGAACAGGCCAAGGACGACTGGCAGGCCGGGCGCTTCGGCAGCATTCCCGGCGACGACAAGGAATTCATTCCGCTGCCCGAAACGCCGGCACCCAACCCGGTCAATTACCCCTGAAACCATGCGCGAATTTGGTGTGGCGAACACAACCGCACCAGGTCTCGCAACGGAGGTGCCCCGCTACACAAGCGATGCCAGGCAGGGATGCGACCCATCTTGAGCACGCCCACAAAACTGTGATAGTGATATCTCCGTAGTCGGAGCACGTCGCGTGGACTGCACGCTCGAGCGGGGAGCTTGAGACGGTGCAGCGGCACGAAAAGACGACGTCGCCCCGCATTGTCATCCATCGCCGGGGAACACTTGAATGAAGTCCGCATCCTGCCTGTTCGGCCTGTCATTGCTGTTGGCCGCTGCAACCGCCCACGCCCAAACCTCACCGGTCTGCCCGCCCTTGCCGCCCGCATCGGGACTGCAGTGGAACGAGCTGGCCGGTGCCGACTATTTGGTCTGCAAGGCGGTCACCGCCGACGGCCGCCAGGTGGTTGGCGTGATGCTCACCACCCGCGACCCGGCCATGACCCTGGCCCGCGACCGCCGTGCCGAAAAAGGCCAGCTCCAGCAGGAAGACTTCTACTGGTACAAGCTCGATCTGGGCGGCCGCGAGATTCCGGGCATGGAATCGCGCCGCGTCACCGTGGTGGAGCTGGGCAAGAAGCGCTACGCACAACTGTGGATTGACGGTGCCAGCACCGAAGAACTTGCCTCGATGCAATCGCTGGTGCAGGCGATGGATCTGCAGCCGGCCAGTCTTGCATTGCAGCGCTGAGGCGACGCGGGTTGCTGCGTGGCGTGATGCCGCGCTTACATCGCGCATTGGCTGCGCGGCAGGTTTAGCGCCTGCCGTGCTGATGCCCTGTGACTACAGGCCGCAGGTCACCGCCTCCAGACGAGATGCGGTGACGCTCGACACACTCAGGCCGCGGGGTTGCCAACAGCTTCCGCCGCCTGCAGCCGACTGGAAATACGTACCTCGCCAGTCAAGAGCCGATGGATCGGACATTTGTCCGCCACTTCCATCAAACGCGCGCGTTGCGCGTCATCCAGTGCGCCTTCGAGCACGATCTCACGGCTGATGTCGGTGCCTGCTGCACCGCGTTGGGTGTAATGCAGATGCACGTGCACCGCCGTCAGCGGCCACTGTTTGCGTGCCGCCACCATCGACACCGTGATTGCGGTGCACGCACCCAACGCACCGAGCACTTGCGACTCCGGATCCGGCCCGGCATCGGTGCCGCCGTTTGCCTGTTGGGTATCGCCCACCCAACGGTGTTGCCCATCGTGGATGGTGACGGTGTACGGCACCGCTTCGGTACTGACATGGACGGGGCGATCACTCATGACGCTCTCCTGCGCTGTAGGACGTGGACACGGTTAGAACCGCCCTTCCTGGAAATCGACGAATGCCTGCATCAATTCCTGCTTGCTGTTCATCACGAACGGGCCATGCCGCATCACTGGCTCGTTGAGCGGGCGGCCCGCCACCAGGATCAGCTGTGCGCCCTGCGCACCAGCGCGCAACGTCAACCGCTCGCCACCGCCCAGCACTGCCAGTTCCTGTGCAGGCAGCGTGCGCGAAGCATCGCCTTCGCCCACTACAACCTCGCCTTCAAACGCATACGCAAACGCGTTGTGACCGCCGGGCAGCAGGTAATCCCACACCGCATCCGGTGCCAGGGCGATATCCAGATACACCGGGCTGGTCGCAGGTTGCACGATCGGGCCGATCACCTCGCCCACCGTGCCGGCAATCACCTTGACCGTCACGCCTGGCGCCGGCTGCGCCACCGGGATGTGGTCGGGCGCGTATTCCTGGTACTTGGGCTCGATCATCTTGTCGCGCGCAGGCAGGTTCACCCATAGCTGAAAGCCGCGCATACGCCCGGATTCCTGCTCCGGCATTTCCGAATGGATCAGCCCGCGACCAGCGGTCATCCACTGCACGCTGCCCGGTGTCAGCAGGCCTTCGTTGCCGTGGTTGTCCTTGTGCCGCATGCGCCCGTCGAGCATGTAGGTCACCGTCTCGAAGCCGCGATGCGGATGGCTTGGAAAACCGCCGATATAGTCCTCGGCCTTTTCGGTGCCGAACTCGTCGAGCATCAGAAAGGGGTCCAGATCCGGCAGCTGCTGGGTGCCGATGACGCGGGTCAGCTTGACGCCGGCGCCGTCGGAGGTCGGCATACCGCGGATGGTGCGCAGCACATGCGCCGCGGTCGTGGTGGTGGTGCTCATTGCGTTGTCCCTGTGCAGTGTGTCGGTGCGCCAATGATGGGTGCGCGTGCTGCAGCGCCCAACCACGACGGTTGCAACCGATCGTTCCAAACATCGGCCCCGTGCGGCGGGCGCTAGCGCACCGTGTGCCCGGACACTCTACGACCAAAGTTTTACCCCGCTACAGAACGCTGGCATTGACCGCAGCCGGGCACGGGGGGACCCTTGGGCGAATCGTTGCTGAAGGGGCATGCATGAAAGGGTTCTCGAAGCTGGCCTGGGGCGCGCTCGCGCTGCTGGCCGCGTTCTGTCTGGGTACCGTGGCGCTGCGGCGTGGCGAGCACATCAATGCGCTATGGATCGTGGTGGCGGCGGTGTCGATCTATCTGATCGCCTACCGGTTCTATAGCTTGTTCATCGCCGACAAGGTGATGCAGCTGGACATCACCCGCGCCACCCCGGCGGTGAGCAACAACGACGGCCTGGACTACGTGCCCACCAACAAGCACGTGCTGTTCGGCCACCACTTTGCCGCGATTGCCGGTGCCGGGCCACTGGTCGGCCCGGTGCTCGCCGCGCAGATGGGCTACCTGCCCGGCCTGCTGTGGCTGGTGGTCGGCGTGGTGTTTGCCGGCGCGGTGCAGGACTTTGTGGTGCTGTTTCTATCCAGTCGCCGCAACGGCCGCTCGCTGGGCGATCTGGTGCGCGAAGAGATGGGCCAGGTGCCCGGCACCATCGCCCTGTTCGGCGCCTTCCTGATCATGATCATCATCCTGGCGGTACTGGCGATGGTGGTGGTCAAGGCGCTGGCGGAAAGCCCGTGGGGCATGTTCACGGTGATCGCCACCATGCCGATCGCGCTGATGATGGGCGTGTACATGCGCTACATCCGCGTCGGCAAGATCGGCGAGATTTCGGTGGTCGGGCTGATCCTGTTGCTGGGCGCAATCTGGCTGGGCGGCAAGGTCGCCGCCGACCCGACCTGGGGGCCGGCCTTCACCTTCACCGCCAAGCAGATCACCTGGATGCTGATCGGCTACGGTTTCGTCGCCTCGGTGCTGCCGGTGTGGCTGCTGCTGGCACCGCGCGATTACCTGTCCACCTTCCTCAAGATCGGCACGATCCTGGCGCTGGCCATCGGCATCCTGGTGGTCATGCCCGATCTCAAGATGCCGGCCCTGACCCAGTTCGCCTCCACCGGCGACGGCCCGGTCTGGAAAGGCGGCATCTTCCCGTTCCTGTTCATCACCATCGCCTGCGGTGCGGTGTCCGGCTTCCATGCGTTGATCGCCTCCGGCACCACGCCCAAGCTGCTCGCCAACGAAGGCCACATGCGCTACATCGGCTACGGCGGCATGCTGATGGAATCGTTCGTGGCAGTGATGGCGCTGGTGGCCGCCTCGATCATCGAGCCCGGCATCTACTTCGCCATGAACAGCCCCGCCTCGCTGGTCGGTACCGACACCATTGCGGTTGCGGCCAAGGTGTCGGAGTGGGGCTTTGCGATCACCCCGGAGGTGCTGGAAGCCACCGCCAGGGACATCGGCGAGCACAGCATCCTGGCCCGCGCCGGCGGTGCGCCCACGTTGGCGGTAGGCATCGCGCAGATCCTGCACCAGCTATTGCCGGGCGAAGACACCATGGCGTTCTGGTACCACTTCGCCATCCTGTTCGAAGCCTTGTTCATCCTGACCGCGGTGGATGCCGGCACGCGGGCGGGCCGCTTCATGCTGCAGGACCTGCTGGGCAACTTCATCCCGGCGCTGAAGAAAACCGAATCGTGGACCGCCAACATCATCGCCACCGCTGGCTGCGTGGCGCTGTGGGGCTATCTGCTCTACACCGGCGTGATCGATCCGTTCGGCGGCATCCAGACGCTGTGGCCGTTGTTCGGCATCTCCAACCAGATGCTGGCGGGTATCGCGTTGATGCTCGGCACCGTGGTGCTGTTCAAGATGAAGCGCGACCGCTATGCGTGGGTCACCATCGTGCCGGCGCTGTGGCTGTTGCTGTGCACGACCTACGCCGGGCTGATCAAGATCTTCGACAGCAACCCGGCGCAGGGTTTCCTGGCACAGGCGCACAAGTACCAGGCCGCCATCGCCAGCAACACCATCACCGCACCGGCCAAGACCGTGCCGCAGATGCAGCAGATCGTCACCAATGCCTACGTCAATACCGGGCTGACCGTGCTGTTTCTGTTCGTGGTCGGCTCGATCCTGATCTATGCGGTCAAGACGATCGTGATTGCGCGCCGCAACCCGCAGCGCAGCGACCGCGAAACCCCGTACGTGGCCTTGCAGCCACATCAGATGGCGGATCTGTAATGGGCACCCAACTCGTTCTGGCCAGCCAATATCAGGTGCATCGCCGCATCTGGCGGCGGCTCATCCAAACCGCGCGCCTGTGCTGCGGCATTCCCGACTACGACAACTACGTGCGTCACATGCTGGAAAAACACCCCGACAAACCGGTGATGGATTACCCCGCGTTCTTCCGCGAGCGGCAGGACGCACGCTACGGCGGCAAGAGCGGGTTTCGCTGCTGCTGATCGGTTGATCGGTTGATCGACCGATGCAAATGCAACAGGGCGCGATGCGAATCGCGCCCTGTTTCGTTCGGGGCTTGCGCGTTACTGCAGGTCTTCTTCCGCCAAACATCGTGAAACTGCCGAGGGCGGAGCGGCTGATCTGCGACGTCGCTGCAGGGCGACTCTCGCCCACTGTCGGGGCACGCCTCAAGACAGGACGGCTGATCTGCGATATCACAAAAGGGCAACTGCTCGACTGCTCTTGCAGGACAGTCCATAAAGCAGAACGCTTAATCTGCAGTATCGCTCCAGGCCCCTGCCCGCTCACCATCGCGGGACACGCTGCAAGTACGTCCTTGTAAGCTCTTACGCGGCATCCATGCCGCGTAAGGTCCCGCGACGGTGAGCGGGCAAGGATCAGTCGAGATGCTCGGTGTGCAAGATGCAAGCAATGCATGAGGTGCTTCTCATTCGCTAACTCTCAATGGAGTTGCGACCCGCAGCAGCAAGCCAATGCAACCAGCGAGATGGCCCGCTTTTCACCTAGCGACCGACCAACTCTCTGGTGCGGTGTCCTCACCGATTGCGGGACCGTGTGGCGGCATGGATGCCGCCACCGAGCCCCCAGGGATGGGTTGACGGCGTGTCCCGCAAGCGGTGAGGGCATCGCACGCTCGACCAACTAGGCTTTCGATCCAAGCATTTGACCGCAGCCAAACGATGCTGCGACTCGACATCCTCAACCAGCGCGCTTTTGCGCGAGCCGCTCGAACAACGCGGGCAAATCGCGCATATCGTCGAACACCTCCAGCACGCCGATCCGTCGCAAGGTGTCGCCATGCCCTTGCGGAATGTGGCCGGCACCGGTAAACCCCAGCACCTGCATGCCTGCCGCCAGCGCAGCGGTCGCGCCGGTGGGGCTGTCTTCGATCACCAGGCACCGCTCCGGCGCCACACCGGCCGTGCGGGCGGCCAGCAGATACACGTCCGGTGCCGGCTTGGGTCGCTCCACCATGTCGGCACTGAAGACTCGCCCTGCTGCACGCGCTGTGAGCCCGGCCCGCTCCACCGATGCGATCACGTTGTGGCGGCGGCTGTTGGAGGCCACTGCCAGCGGCAGCGGAATCTGCTCCAGCGCCTCGCGCACGCCGGGAATCGGCTGCACCTCGGCGCTGATCAAGGCCTCGCTGCGTGCCTGGATCTGCGCCAGCAAGGTCTCGGGCAACTGCAGCGCAAAGTGCTCTTCCACCCGCCGCAACACCTCGCGTGTGGTCTGCCCGAAGGTGGTTTCCAGTAGATGTTCCAACGGTTCTGCCGGCACAAACGCCGCCAGCGCCTCGCGCATCACCCGGTCGGCCAGTATTTCGCTGTCGACAAGAACCCCATCGCAGTCACTGATCAGTAGCTCGTACGCCATTGCACCCATCTGCTCGCAAAGCGCCATTATGCCGGCCGGGTCGTGACCGTCGGCTGTGGCGCGCTGCATCTGCAGGTGACCAACACGCCCATACGTTCGCACCACACCGGCCGTCATCAAGCAGACCCGACCGCCCAACCATCCTCCGCGGCATGTCACGAAATCTTACCGCTTGCGATTTTTACAGCTGGTAGGATCGGCCCCGCTGCGGCCGGACTTGCCGCAGCGCCACCAGGAATGCGATCAGGAGAAGGAGATTTCGATGCAGACGCGATTCCCCACCCTGCTCGTTCTTGCGACCTCGTTTTTCGCGGTCTCATGCACCGCCTCGCCGGGTGCCAAGGAGCAAACCACCATGTCAGCTACGCTGCAGGACCACACCGTCGCTTTCCGCGACCCCGGTCTGACCGACATCGCCAACGCCATCGCGCACGGCGACGTTGCGCGGATCAAAACACTCGCCCCCACCGTCGATCTGGCCGCACATGGCGATCAGAACGTGACCTTGCTGGAATGGGCGATCTGGAACGAACAACCACGCGCATTGGACGCCCTGCTCGACGCAGGCGCGGACCCATCGGTGCCGGGCATGGACCAGGAAACGGTCGTGCACATGGCCGCCATGGCGCAGGACCCGGAGTATCTGAAGATTCTGCTGCAGCACAAGGCGCCGATCGATGTGGTCAGCGCGCGTGCCGGCTGGACTCCGCTGTTTCGCGCCGTACAGAGCAAGCGCGATGCGCAGATCGGCCTGTTGCTCGATGCGGGTGCCGACGTAAAGCGTGTCGACCACACCGGTAACAGCCTGCTGCATCTGGCAGCACAGAGCGGCGCCGCTAGCCCTGCAGTGCTGCAATTGCTCAAGGCCGGCGTAGACCCCACGGTGCGCAATGCACAGCAGAAAACCTTCCAGGCGTATTTCTTCACCACGCCGGATCGGCTGCTCAATGCCACCGGACAACAGGTCAGATCGGATGTGCGCGCGTGGTTGAGCGCCCACAACATTCCCGTGGAAAGCAGCCGCTAAGCGCGCTTTCCATACGACGCACGCAAGGAGCCGCGCATGCCCCCGTCAGAGTCCACATCATCCACTGCCGCATCCACTCCGTTCGCAGAGTCGATGCGCGGACAACAACCGCAGCCGCAGGACCGGCAGTTTCCGGAGCTGCTGCAAGATCTCTACGCCACTGCCAATCAACGCCGCGAAGGTGGCGCTGAAACCTTTGCGCCGCTGGCCAACGGCTGGTCGCGCATGGACGACAGCGCGCTTCAGCAGGCCGGTATCGATCCGGCACTGCTGCACGACGCCAAAAGCGGCTTCGATGCCGCGTTTTATCGCAACGATCAAGGCCAGGTGGTGCTCGGTTTTTGCGGCACCGACGAAGGCAAGGACTGGAAGCACAATATCGGCCAGGGCTTGGGCTTCGACGATGCACAATATGCATCGGCCATCCAGCTCGGCAGCCAGGCCAAGCAGGCGTTCGGCGACCAGGTGGTGATCTCCGGTCACTCGTTGGGCGGTGGCCTGGCGTCGGCGTCGGCCATGATCAACGACATTCCCGCAGTGACGTACAACGCCGCCGGCGTCAACGACCGCACCCTTGAACGCCAGGGCCTGGACGCGTCGGCAGCCAAGCAGTACGCCAGCGAGGAGCTGATTCGCGGCTACCACGTCAAGAACGAAATCCTCACCCACTTGCAGGAAGACAGCATTCCGCTGAAGTGGACCATGCCCAACGCGGCCGGTCATCAGATCGAATTGCCGGAGCCGGACCCGCTGTCGTTCGGGCAACGCCTGGTGCCCGGCATGATGCTCAAGCATCGTCTGGACCTGCACGGGATGGACTCGGTGATCAAGGCGCAGGACATGCAATCGCCCGATCAGGCACGCGGCGCGTCGCTACAGCCGGGCAGCCAGTTGTTCAACGACGCCGTGGTGCAACTGGACAGCCAACGCGAGCGGCTGGGGTTGCACGATGACACGGCGTTTATCAACACCGCCGCCAGCGTGGCCGCGCGTGCAGGCAACGACGGCCTGCAGCGGATCAATCATCTGGTGCCCAACCGCGATGGCGACAGCCTGATTGCGGTGCAAGGCCGCATGGACGACCCGGCGCATCTGCGCAGCCATGTGCAGACCGCGTCCGCTGCCAATGAGCCGGCGCAAGGCAATGTCAATCAGCTGCAGCAGCAGAACCAGCAGCACACCCATCAGCCTGCCCAGCAGCAGGAAGAGCAGCGCCGCGTGATCCAGCAATAACGCACGCGGCAACCCGTGCCGCACGCCGTCTTCGTCAGGTAGACGCGTGCGGTGCGGGAAGGTCGAGCAAGTGACAATCTCGTTGTTGCAGTAACCCGACCGGAGCGGTCATGGCGCTGTTCCAAGCGGCAGCTCCATGACGCCGGCCCGCACGGCGTAACGCGGCACTAGCCTGCGCCGGCCATCGCCCGCAAGGTGATGCCGACCAGATACGCCAGATAGGTGCCGGTGGCGTAGCCCATCGTGCCCAGCAACACGCCCACCGGGGCCAACGCCGGGTGGAACGCCGCAGCGACGACCGGCGCGGACGCCGGGCCGCCGATGTTGGACTGCGAGCCAATCGCAAAATAGAAGAACGGCACCCGCAACCAGCGGCCCAGCGCCCACAGCAAGGCGATGTGCACGGCGATCCAGATCAGCCCGAGCAGGAACAGCCATGGCCGATCCAGCAGCGCCAGCAGGTCCATCTGCATGCCAATGCAGGCAATCAGGAAATAAAGCAGCAGCGAGCCGATCTTGGACGCGCCCGCGCCTTCCAGGGTCCGTGCACGGGTGAAGCTCAGCAGCAATCCCAAGCTGGTCGCCAGCACCACCACCCACACGAACGGCGCATCCAGACTGAACTGGCCGGCCCAGCTCAGGTGCGCCTTGCACCAGGCCGCCAACGGGCTTGCGAGCGCATGGGCAAGGCCGACGCCGCCGAATGCCACTGCCACGATCACCATCAGGTCGGCCAGGCTGGGGATGCGCGCATGTTCGGCCTGGAAGCGCGCCATGCGCTCCTGCAAGGCGTCCAGCGCACGGGTGTCTGCACCGCTGCGCTCATCGATCTTGCGCGCGCGTCCGGCCAGGAAGATCAGCGCCGCCATCCACACGTAGCCGACGCCCACATCGACCACGGCAAACTGCCCGAACGTGGTCGCATCGACATTGAACACTTCGCGCATCGCCAGCATGTTGGCGCCGCCGCCGATCCAGCTGCCGGCCAATGCCGCCATGCCCGCCCAGGTGTCGCCCGCGACGGTGGCCGGGTGCAGCCATTGCATGACCCAGAAGGCGACCACCGCGCCCAGCATGATGCTCGCCGATGCGCCCAGATACATGGCGACCAGCTTGGGTCCCAGCCCAAGGATCGCGCGCAGATCGATACTCAGGGTGAGCAGGATCAATGCGGCCGGCAATAGCACGTCGCGCGCGATGGGGTTGTACAAGCGCGTGTTGGCGCCGTCGATCAACCCGACGGTGTTGTAGATGCCGGGCAACAGATAGCACAGCAACAAGGCCGGTACCACGGCATAGAAGCGCCGCCACGGGCCTTGCTCGCGCGATGAAGTCCAGAACACCGCACCCAGAGTGGCGGCGATCAGGCCGAAGACGACGATATCGTTTTGAATCAATGCAGACGCAGGCGCATTCACCGCAGGCGGTCATCCGGACAGAGGGCCGCCAACGCGGATCGAACCAGGAGCGGCCGATGACAGCGAATCTAGCCGACCGCGTCGGTGGCGCAAACCCCACCAACGCATCCGACAACGGCCGTGGGAGGCGATCGAGACCGGTCCATGCGCAACCGCGCTGCCTGGCTAGGCCGGGACGACCTGGCGATGTTGCACGCTCGGTCGAGCACGACACTCGTCATGACGCTCCGGCCTCAGGCCGCAAGACGGCAGCCACTAAACTCAGCACAGCGTCGCCAGCATGCGGCTCCATCCACACCGATCAGGCAGCCCCTGCCGGCCTGGCCCTGGCAATCGACGCTGGACGCAAGACCAACCCTCAGCCGTAGCGCCGCACCACGCGTTCGCCGTCGGCGGTATCCAGCACCACGCCACTGGGCTGACCGGTGGTCAGGCAGTGCAATTTGGCCATGAGTTCGGCATTTTCCAGCGCGCCCTGCTCGCGTAGGTAGCGCAACGGCGACCATTCCGGACGGGTCACCCACCAACCACCTTGTTCGGGATGAATGCGTACGACGTAGCGGGACTGGTCCATGTGGCCTCCGGCCGGTGGGTACTTCGGTCAAGCGCAGGTGCGAGCGCGCCGAACAGGCGCATCACGCGAGGGATTGGGGCAAGCCATGCCGATTCGTAAGCCAACAGACCCTTACTCAAGGGGCCGCGGGAGAGTGGCCGGTGGCCCCGCGTTTGGCATAGCCAGCATGCGGTTTTACGCATTTCCCGACTGTCGGGCGGACACTGGCATCCGGGTAAGAAAATTCTTACGTGACACAGTTCACGTCGAGCGCTACATTCGGCTGCAAGGGTGAAGAAATCTTCACAAGCGGCCGTCACAAGAGCGCAGACGGCTTGCAGGGGATCACGGCGCGCTCGGACGAGACCTTGGGGAGGGTTGGCATGTATCTGCTCAGAAAGTTCCAGTTTCCGGTCAAGACCGCGATGGTGGTGGGCTACGTTCTGGTCGTCAGGGAAGCCTTGGTGCTCTGGTCCTGATCGGCGTCGGCGATTTGCCTAATAGGCTGTCCGGGATCGCTGGCCGATACCCGTCATCGCGTCTCAATCTTGGTCCACCCACCCACGTTGTTGCGCTGCCGCCAGATCGGCAGGCGTATCCACATCCAGCGCCAGCGCCGGTGCGCTGACGCAGCCCAGCGTCTGGACATCCAGGCTGGCAAAGAGCGCGCGTAAGCCGTTATCGCCCTGCAGCGCAACATCCGCCCAGGCAGTGTGCGTCACCACCGCGGGGATACCGCGCACGCCGGCGTAGCCGCTGGTGGCGCACCCCGACGCGGCACGGTCGGCTTCGTCCAGCAAGCCACGCAAGTGCGGCGCCTCCAGTGCCGGTTGGTCGCACCCCAGAATCAGGCTACGTCGCAACGTCGCATCGTCCTGCACATGCCGGCGCAGCGCTGCCAGGCTGGAGCCCATCCCGGCAGACCAGTCGGCGTGCCGCAGCACTTCCACGTCCAGCCCCTGCAGCACATCGGCCAGCCTGTCGGCATCGGCGCCGAGTACGACGACGCAGCGGCGTGGTGCGGTTTGCAGTGCGATACGTGCAGCACGACGCAGCAACGGTTCGCCGTCGCGCATCAGCAATTGTTTTGAGCGCCCGAGCCGGCTCCCCGCACCTGCGGCCAACACCAGTGCGGCGTGGTCGCTGCTCATCCGCAGGGCCTGGTCAGCGCGTGACAACTGCCGCATGTACCACCGTGACTGCGCGCAGGATGCAACCTGCGTGCATCGCCAAGCATTGCGTGCGGAAAGCCACAAATACATGGCGATTCGACAATGGGCATGTCGCAAAACACGGCGTCATCAGAGAAGAGATCAGGAGACATGGCGACGTCGTGCGTAATGGAGACCGCCTCAGCGTAGAGGCCGCGCTGTGCGTGCGGAGTGACTGCGCGACGCATCGACTGCGTGCAGCGCACGCGCCATGCGTCCATGCGTCCATGCGTCGCAGGCAGCAACGCGCGACAGCTGCATTAGCGAAATCTCAGCGACGTTATCGAGCTGACCGAAGCGCTATGCGTAGTGCAGATTCCTATGAATCGCGCGCACGCGCATGGCGTTTTCCAGAAGCATCGCTTGCACCAAGCACAACTGCTGGCGAAAACCAAAGGCGCACAAAGCGCGACGCAACAAACCAGACAGCAGACCCACAACGGCCTAAGAGCGGCTAAAAAAACAGAGCGAGCAGTCGTCAGGTGGGTGCGGACGGCGTAAAGAAACCGGAGTGTACAAGTGGTACATGCGGATTCCGAGCACCGGCGGCGCCCGCTAGCGGCTGCACAGTGGTTTTGTAAGCTGCTCTAAGCCGCAGCCGCAACGATCTGCAGATCCGCTACAGCCTGCGTCGCTTCGGCGATGATGCCCAGTGCGATGGTGTGCGGCGATGAGCGACCCATCCGCCAACCCGCAGGCAAGCGCAGACGCGCAAGCGCGGCATCGTCGTGCCCCAGCGCGCGCAATGCCTGCAGACGGGTGTCGCGCTTGTTCCGACTGCCCAGGATGCCGATGCATGCCGCATCGGATGCCAGACCGCGGCACGCGACCTGCAGATCGATCTCGCTGTCGTGCGCCAGGCTGTACAAGGCAGTGCCGGCATCCAGCTGCACATCGTGCAACGCATCGCGTAGCGCACGGCGATCGTAGTGTTCCGGCGCAAGACCGGGCGGCGGCTCGCTGGGGCCGTGCGGGCGCAGCACGCGCGTCTCGATGCCCATTTGATTGGCCAACGCCAGCAGCACCAGCAATGCCGGGTCCGCGCCGACCAGCACCAGCCGCAGTGGCGGGCGATGGACGCGCAGAAATTCGCCTGGACGCGCGTCATGCACAGTCGATAGGTAGCGCACGCTTCCGGTATTGCGATCCAGCGCCACATGAAACGCGCGGCGGTGGTGGCGGGCATTGCGCCAGCGCGCCAGGTATTCGGACAGATCCGGCACGGGCCAGAGCAGCACACCGATGCGACCGCCGCAGCTGAGCTGGATGTCCAGCACCTCGCTACCCTCGCCGTAGTCCAGCCACCGCGGCTGCCCGTCGCGCAACGTGGCCATGGCTTCATGCGCCACAGCCGCCTCGACGCAGCCGCCGGACACATAACCGGCAACCCGGCCATCGGCCCCGATCGCCATTTCGCTGCCCAGCGGGCGCGGCGAGGAGCCCTGCACATCCATCAATGTCGCAATCGCAACCCGCTGACCGGCGCGGTGCCACGCCGTCAGCACCGGCAGCAGATCGTCATGCAATGCGTAGCTCGGCCATGCCGGCCACGCCGGCTCGGCCGGCGCTGCATGCGTGGCCGGAGCGACGACCGCACTCACGCGCGCAACTGCTCGGGCAGGTGCGGCAGCAATTTTTCCAGCGTCACCGGGTAATCGCGCACGCGCACACCGGTGGCGTTGTAGACCGCGTTGGCAATCGCCGCCGCCACGCCGCAAATCCCCAACTCGCCCACGCCCTTGGCCTTCATCGGCGAAGACATCGGGTCGCTTTCTTCCAGGAACATCACCTCCTGGTGCGGGATATCCGCATGCACCGGCACTTCGTAACCGGCCAGGTCATGATTGACGAAGAAGCCGAAGCGCTTGTCCACCGCCAGCTCTTCCATCAATGCCGCGCCCGCGCCCATGGTCATGCCGCCGATCACCTGGCTGCGTGCCGATTTGGGATTGAGGATGCGTCCGGCCGCGCAGACCGCGAGCATGCGGCGGATGCGCACCTCGGCCGTGGTGATATCCACGCCCACTTCGACAAAGTGCGCACCGAAGGTCGACAACTGATGGGTTTTGGACAGGTCACCGAATTCGATCTTGTCCTCCACCACCAAGGCGCCGTTCGCCGCGGCATCGCCGAGCGGGATGCGCTTGCCGCCGGCACGCACGTGGCCGTCGGCAAACTCGGCCTTGGCCGGGTCCAGCCCCAGTTGACCGGCGATCGCTTCGCGCAGCTTGACCGATGCCGCGTACACGCCGGCGGTGGAACTGTTGGCGCCCCACTGTCCACCGGAACCGGACGATGCGGGGAAGCTCGAATCGCCCAGCCGCACGTCGACCCAGTTCAACGGCACACCGAGCATCTCGGCAGCGGTCTGCGCAATGATGGTGTAAGAGCCGGTACCGATGTCGGTCATGTCGGTTTCCACCACCACGCGGCCGCCTTGCTCCAGGCGCATGCGCGCCCCGGAAGTCATGGCGATGGCGTTGCGGAATGCAGCGGCCACGCCCATGCCGACCAGCCAACGTCCATCGCGGGTACTGCCAGGCGTGCGCTTGCGCTTGGACCAACCAAACTGCTTTGCCCCATCTTCCAGACACTTGACCAGCTGCCGCTGCGAAAACGGCCGCTGCGGATTTTCCGGGTCCACCTGGGTGTCGTTGACGATGCGGAATTTGACCGGGTCCATCTCCAGCTTCTCGGCCATTTCGTCCATCGCCACTTCCAGCGCCATCAACCCCGGCGCCTCGCCGGGCGCACGCATGGCGTTGCCCTCAGGAAGATCCATCACCGCCAGGCGCGTTGCGATCAGGCGGTTGGCTCCGGCATACAACAATTGCGTTTGCGAGGCAGCGATTTCCGGCGCACCGCCAGCGAGATCGCCCGACCAGCTTTCGTGTGCGATCGCGGTGATCTTGCCATCGCGCTCGGCACCGATGCGGATGCGCTGCACGGTGGCCGGGCGATGGGTGGTGTTGTTGGCGATCAGCGGGCGCGGCAGCATCACCTTGACCGGCCGTTTGACTTCGCGCGCAGCCAGCGCGGCCAGCACCGCATCGGCACGCAGAAACAGCTTGCTGCCAAAACCGCCACCGACGTACGGCGACATGATCCGCACGTTTTCGCGCGGAATGCCCAACGTCACCGCCAGGTCGCGCGCGCCCCAGTTGATCATCTGGTTGGATGTCCACACGCTGAGCTTGTCGCCGTCCCACATCGCAGTGGACGCGTGCGGCTCCATCATGGCGTGCGAGTGATCGGGCGTGGTGTATTCGGCATCCAGCTGCACCGGCGCTGCGGCGAAGGCACCATCGAAGTCGCCGACGGCGCTATTGGGTGCGCCGCCCTCCTTGGTGACCTTAGCGCCATCGCGCGCTTTTTTCAGATCGTATACGCCGACCTGGCGGCCGTAATCGACCTTGATCAACTGACCCGCTGCGCGTGCCTGCTCGAAGGTCTCTGCAACCACCACTGCAATCGCCTGGTGGTAGTGCTGAATCTCCGGGCCGCCCAGCAATTTGGCGGTATTGAGCTTGCCCTTGTGCAACTTGCCGGCGTTCTGCGCAGAGACGATCCCGAGCACGCCGGGCGCATTGCGTGCGGCGCTAAGGTCGATACTGCGGATCATGCCCTTGGCGATCCCCGCCCCCACGACATGGCCGTAGGCAACGCGGCCTGGCAGATCGTGATGTTCGTAGGCATACGGCGCTTGGCCGGTGGTCTTGAGCGGCCCGTCAATGCGATCGACGGGCTTGCCGACGACCTTGCCTTGATCGATGGGATTGGTACCGGCAGGAGTGTCGAATTTCATATCAAGCCCTCGCGTCGGCCAGGATCGCGGTCAACGTGCGTTCCACCAGCGGCACTTTGAATGCGTTGTGTTCGGTGGGCTGTGCGCCGTCCAGCAGCACAGAAGCGATGGCGCGTGCGCCCTGGCGCGACTGTGCTTCGGCAGCTTCGCTGCGCCACGGCTTGTGCGCCACGCCACCTACGCCGATGCGCGCGGTGCCGTCGCGCTGCACGACAGCGGCAACCGAGACCAACGCAAACGCGTAAGACGCACGGTCGCGCACCTTGCGATAGACATGCGTTCCGCCAAGCGGCTTGGGCAAGGTGACGGCGGTGATCAACTCGCCACGTTCCAGCGCGGTCTCCAGATGCGGCGTCGTACCTGGCGCGCGATAGAAGTCGGCCAACGGCAGCGCGCGCGTCTGTCCATCCGGGCGCACCGTTTCCACCGTGGCATCGAGCACACGCATGGCGATGGCCATGTCGCTGGGATGGGTGGCGATGCAGGCTTCGCTGGTGCCGATGACGGCCAGCTGACGGTTGAAGCCGCCGATCGCCGCGCAACCACTACCAGGCAGACGCTTGTTGCACGGTTGATTGGTGTCGTAAAAATACGGGCAACGCGTGCGCTGCAACAGATTGCCCGCCGTGGTCGCGCGATTGCGCAGCTGGCCGGACGCACCTGCCAGCAGCGCGCGCGACAGCACCGCGTAATCGCGACGAACACGCGCATCTGCCGCAAGGTCGGTATTGCGCACCAGCGCGCCGATGCGCAAACCGCCGTCCGGCGTTGCGTCGATGGTGTCCAGGCTTAAGCCATTGACGTCGATCAGATGCGATGGCGTTTCGATCTGCAACTTCATCAGATCGAGCAGATTGGTGCCGCCGGCGATGAACTTGGCGCCCGGCTGGCGCGCGGCTTTGGCCGCGGCATCTGCCGCCGAGGTAGCGCGCTCGTAACTGAAAGCCTTCATGCGCGCTCTCCGGCAACTTCGTTGATCGCTTCGACGATGTTGGAATACGCACCGCAGCGGCAGATATTGCCGCTCATGCGCTCCTGCAGTTCGGGCGTGGTGAGCCGGGTCCTGGCCGTCAGGTCCTCGGTCACATGGCTGGGAATGCCGCGTTTGACTTCATCCAGCACGGCCACTGCCGAACAGATCTGCCCCGGCGTGCAATAGCCGCATTGATAGCCATCGTGTTTGACGAAGGCCGCCTGCATCGGATGCAGTTTGTCAGGTGTGCCCAGGCCCTCGATGGTGGTGACCTTTGCGCCCTGATGCATCACCGCCAGCGACAGGCAGGAATTCATGCGCTGCCCGTCGACGATGACCGTACACGCGCCGCATTGGCCGTGATCGCAACCCTTTTTGGTGCCGGTCAACTGCAGGTGCTCGCGCAATGCGTCCAGCAAGGTGGTGCGATTATCCAGTGTCAGCGTCACGGGCTTGCCATTGACTTCAAAGGCAACCTGGCTGGATGCGTTGGCAGGCTCCACTGCTTGCCGTTGCGACACGGCAGTGGCCGCCATCGATTGGGTTGCGGCAACACCGGCTGCCGATGCCGTGCCAGCGATCAGTACTTCGCGACGGGTCATCTTGATGTTTCTCATGGCTGGCATCTCCAACAATGCTGGCTAATACAGTTCTTTATCAATGTGCAGGGCCGTCGGTCACAAGCGCGTGAGTGCGGCACTTGGGAGCGATGCAATCGGTCGTTACCCGATTCTAGTTGTCGCCTGCCCGTGCATTGGCGTTGGAGCTGGCATGCGTCTATGAAACGTGCTCATCACTGTGCGGCGTGATTGGAGGGCGCCGCAGCGATACAACCGATTCCTGCATCATCCGCTGCGCGCGTGATCACCTGCCGACCGCGACGCGCACCACCACCCCACCGTTATGAAACCGTGTCCGACATCAGCAGACCCGTTGCGGGCGCTGATGCTGCAACGCATGAAAACATGCTTGCCTGGGCGCGCTGGCGTCGGCGTTGCAGCCAGCGCGCAGGATCCACTCTTAAAACTCCAGCACGATCTTGCCCAGATGCCCGCCGGCCTTCTGCAATGCAAACGCCTCGCCGATCTCGGTCAGCGCATAGCTGCGGTCGATGACCGGGCGCAGCGGCAGCCCGTCCAATGCGCGCACCAGCGCTTGCTGATGCCGGCGACTGCCGACAACCAACCCTTGCAGACGCTGCTGACGCCCCATCATCTCGGCGGTCGGCACCGGGCCAGCCGCACCGGTCAACACGCCGATCAAGGCGATGTGCCCGCCCACACGCGCGGAACGGATCGATTGCGCCAGCGTGCCGGGTCCACCGACCTCGACCACATGATCCACACCGCGTCCGTCGGTGATCTCCAGCACCTGCCGCGACCACTCGGCGTGCTGCCGATAGTTGATGACGTGATCGGCACCGAGCGTGCGGACCTTTTCCAGCTTCTCGTCGGACGAGGACGTGGCGATCACGCTCGCGCCCATCGCCTTGGCGAATTGCAGCGCAAAGATCGACACGCCACCCGTGCCCAGCACCAGCACGGTATCGCCTGCTTTCAGGCCGCCGTTGACAACCAGCGCCCGCCAGGCGGTGACGCCAGCGGTGGTCAAGGTGGCCGCCTCTGCGTGGCTGTAACCGACCGGCGCATGGGTAAATGCCTGCGCAGCGGCCACAACCGCCGTGCGTGCATACCCATCGACGCCATCGCCTGGCGTGGTCGCAAAACCAGCATGCAGCGGCTCGCCATCCAGCCACTGCGGGAAAAAGGTGGACACCACGTGGTCGCCGACGGCGAACTCGTCGACCTCGGGGCCGATCGCCTCGATCACGCCGGCGCCGTCGGACATCGGGATGCGGCCATCGGCCGTCGGCATCTGACCGAGCACAACGCCCAGGTCATGGAAATTGAGCGAGCTCGCATGCAGACGCACACGGATCTGCCCGCGTGCAGGCTGGCCCGGATCGGGCAATTCAACCGACGTCAGTGCGTTCAGACCGGCGGGATGCGAGAGACGAATGGCGCGCATGGGGGAACTCCTCAGATGATGATTCGAGCCCAGGGATAGCACGCGTACCGTGATGCGAATGCAGTCGAGCTGGCTTGAAAAGGCTGCAGCATGTTGCCTGTCGGTGACTCGCTGCCGATGGCGCGATACCAGGACCGGCAACGGGATCTGCGTGCTGCGCCGCATTGCCGCGTACTGGTTTGCCGCCCTCCAATGCGCTGCAAATCACAAAATCGTATTGCGCCACCGCGTTTGCACGCGGTAGCGACCGCAGCGACGCGTAGGCTGGCACACCGGTTGCATCGCCCAGGTGTCTGGACAGGTAGCCACAGTGACATCACCCACCAAGCGGCGGCGGCAACGTGCACAACGCATTGCGTTGCACTTCGTGCTGACCATGGCGTGCATGCTACTGCTCGGTTCGGAGTACTGGTCCATCCATGAAGAACGTGCATCCGCGCTGCGCGGTGCCGAAGCGCAGTCGTTGAACCTGGCCAACTCGCTGGCGCAGCATGCCAGCGACACCATGTCGATCGCCGACGCAGTGCTGTCCGGGCTGGTCGCGCGCGTCGAGCACGACCAGGGCAATACCAGCGCGCGCGCAGCAATGCACGAATTCCTGGTGCGCGAGGCAAGGCGTTCGGACCGCCTGCATGGCATCTTTATTTACGCGGCAGATGGCAGCTGGGTCAGCTCGTCGCTGGATAGCACACCCAAGACGCATAACAACGCCGACAGCGCCTACTTCAAGTATCACCGCGACCATCGCGATGCGTTGTCGCTGGTCGGCGCACCGGTCAAAAGCCGCTCCGATGGCAGCTGGGTGCTGACACTGAGCCGCCGGCTCAACGGCCCGGACGGCGACTTTGCCGGGGTGGTGCTGGTGACGCTGCAGCTGAAGTATTTCCAGCAGCACTACAGCACCTTCGACGTCGGCCCGCACGGCACCATCGGCATGATCAACGACGATGGCATCGTGCTGTTACGCCGGCCCGACAAGCAGGGCGTGATCGGCAGCTCGATTGCCGGCACCTCGATCTACGTCAACATGCGCGCGCGCCGACATGGCACGGCGACCTATCGC
The DNA here is from genome assembly GCF_040202875.1 of Xanthomonas sp. WHRI 10204. Taxonomy (NCBI): domain Bacteria; kingdom Pseudomonadati; phylum Pseudomonadota; class Gammaproteobacteria; order Lysobacterales; family Lysobacteraceae; genus Xanthomonas; species Xanthomonas sp. WHRI 10204. Next base: position 1,180,180 of record NZ_JBEGDW010000001.1, on the reverse strand, counting down.
TCGCCGATCGATGGCGTGGAGCGCATCTCCAGCTTCGCACCGGCACGGCCGTATCCGCTGAGCGTACTGACCGGCGTGTCGGTGGACGATGCGCTGACCAATTGGCGGCATGCCGCGGGCCAGCGCATCGTGATCGCCACGCTTGGCTGCGCCCTGCTGCTGGGCGTGGGCATCTGGCTGGACCTGCAGCTGCGCCGCATGCATCGCAACGAAGCCAAACTCAGTTCCGAGGCCTGGGTGGATGCATTGACCGGCATCGCCAACCGGCGCGCGTTCGACTATCGGTTGTCGCAGGCCTTGCAGGAGGCGGTCCGTCTGCAATCGCCGTTATCGGTGCTGATGATCGATGTCGATCACTTCAAGCTCTACAACGACACCTATGGCCATGTGACTGGCGACGCCTGCCTGCGCCTGATTGCCGGCGCCATCGCCGGCTGCTCGCGGCGCAGCAGCGACGTGGCTGCGCGGTATGGCGGCGAAGAGTTCGGCATGATCCTGCCGCATACCGACGCCGCCGGTGCGCTGCGCCAGGCCGATGCCGTGCGCAGCGCGGTGGCCGAACTCGGCCTGATGCATCTGCCGAGCCCAACCAGCGCGCACGTCACCGTTAGCGTCGGCGCCGCCACCTTCGAACCCGGCGAAGCACCGCTGACCCCCGACGCCATCGTGCATGACGCCGATTCGGCGCTGTACCGCGCCAAGCAGAGCGGGCGGGATCGTACGTCGGCGTGATCCAGATTCCGGCTCTGCCGCGTTGCCCGGCTTCACTCCACTGACTGATCCTGCCGTCACCTCGCCCTCGGCGCACCCGTGGATCCACGCAGCATCAAGCTGAAATCCAGCGTCTGCTGCAGCGGCACGTCTACCCTTTCGATGATGGCGAGCAGCAAGTTGACCGCGCGGACACCGATCTCTCGCATGGGTTGCCGGATGGTCGTCAATGGCGGCGTGAGGTAACTCGACGACGCCAGGTCGTCGAAGCCGACAATGGACAGGTCATCCGGCACGCGGATACCCAGGTCCCGGCAAGCGGCCAGGGCACCCAGCGCCATTTGATCGCTGAAGCAGAAAATCGCGGTCGGCGCGGGCGCAAGGGTCAATAGCGCCATCGCAGCCGCATGGCCAGATTCTACGGAGAAGTCGCCCGGCACGACGGTCAGTTTGCGCAGACGGCCGCGTGCCTTGCCGGAGGCCCGGACCCCTTCCAGGCGTTGCTGGTGCAGCGGATTGTCGGGCGGGCCGCCCACCACGGCGACCCGCTCGTGCCCCAGTCCATACAGGTGTTCCATCATGGCGCGCGCGGCGGCCGCGTTGTCGATGTGGACGCTGGGGATGCCAAGCGCCGGGTCGAACTCGCATCCGTTGACCACCGGCGCGGCGGCGCCTAGCTGCTTGACGATCTCACGCGCCGTCGGCGGGAGGCCGTGCCCCAGCACGATCAGGCCGTCTGCCTCGTTACGGAGAAGCATCTGCGCGTAGCGCTCCTCGCGATCGGGCTGGTGCTGGGTATCACCCAGCAGGACGGCGTAGCCGACGGCCTGCGCCGCGTCCTCCGCGCCCTGCAGGATCTGGGCGAAGAATGGATTGGCGATGTCCGGGACGGTAACCAGGAGCTTGCCGCTGCGCTGGGTCTTGAGCGTCCTGGCCACTGTGTTGGGGACATAGCCCAGCGCCGCGGCGGCCTGCTCGATGCGCGTGCGCGTGGCGGGCAGGACTTTTTCCGGCCGGGAAAGCGCCCGCGACACCGTGCCGGCGGTGACACCAACGTGCTTTGCGATGTCGTAGATGGTTGTAGCCATGACCTTGATTCTTCTTTCTGCTGTGCAGTGCACAACGGGTCTTGCGGAAAGCCCATGCTAGGATGATTCAATCGATTGCATGAGGGCGAATTACGTTGAAGACGCTCAAGGGTCCGGCGCTATTCCTGGCACAGTTCATCGCCGACACACCTCCCTTCAATCGCTTGGACACACTGGCCGGTTGGGCTGCGGGCCTGGGGTATTCTGGCGTACAAGTGCCGACCAGCGCGCCGCACCTGTTCGATCTGGCCCAGGCCGCGCAGAGCCAGGCGTATTGCGACGACATCGCCGGCATGCTGGCCGGGCACGGGCTGCAAGTCACCGAGTTGTCGACCCACTTGCAGGGGCAGCTGGTCGCCGTCCACCCCGCCTACGACCAGCTGTTCGACGGATTCGCACCGTCAGACAAGCGCGGTAACCCCGCCGCCCGCCAGGCCTGGGCGGTTGAACAGTTGCTGTTGGCGGCCAAGGCCAGCCAGCGCCTGGGGCTGACTGCGCATGCCACGTTCTCTGGCGCGCTGGCCTGGCCCTACTTCTACCCCTGGCCGCAGCGGCCGCCCGGGCTGGTGGAAGAAGCCTTCGCCGAACTCGGCCGCCGCTGGCGCCCCATTCTGGATGCCTTCGACGCCTGCGGCGTGGATCTGTGCTTCGAGATCCACCCGGGCGAGGACCTGCACGACGGCGCGACCTTCGAGCGCTTCCTCGATGTCGTGGACCACCACCCACGCGCCAAGATCCTGTACGACCCCAGCCACTTGCTGCTGCAGCAGATGGACTACCTGGGCTTCATCGACCGGTATCACGCGCGTATCGGCATCTTCCATGTCAAGGACGCGGAGTATCGCGCCAGTGCGAACAGCGGCGTCTACGGCGGCTACCAGGACTGGATCGATCGTCCGGGGCGGTTCCGTTCGCTCGGCGACGGCCAGATCGACTTCAAGGCGATCTTCTCGAAGTTCGCGCAATACGATTTCCCGGGCTGGGCGGTGCTGGAGTGGGAGTGTTGCCTGAAGCATCCGGAAGACGGCGCACGCGAGGGTGCGGCGTTCATCCGCGACCACATCATCCGCGTGACCGAACGCGCCTTCGACGACTTTGCCGACAGCGGCGCCGATCCGGAATCGCTGCGCCGCATGCTGGGGACATAGAGCGTGTTATGCGTCTCGACGCGCCGCAGGACGCTTCGCACTCACCTCAAAGTACATAGCACGCTCTAAGCCAATACCGCCTGGGAGGGCAAGCCATGAGGCACACCATGTCGCGCTTGGGCGCGATGATGTTTCTGCAGTTCTTTATCTGGGGAGCATGGTTCGTGACCCTGGGCACGTACCTGGTGCAGGGCCCCCTCAAGGCCAGCGCGAGCCAGGTGGCAACGGCGTTTCTCAGCCAGTCCATCGGCGCCATCTTGGCGCCCTTCCTGGTCGGCTTGGTCGCAGATCGCTACTTCGCGGCGCAGCGCATCCTCGCGGTGCTGCACCTGGCAGGTGCGGCGCTCATGTGGCTGGCATCCACGGCGACGAGCTTCGGCATGTTCTCCGCCTACGTCATGGGGTACATGCTGCTGTTCATGCCGACGCTGGCACTGGCCAACAGCGTGGCGATGCGGCACATGCAATCGCCTGAAAAACAGTTCCCGCCCGTGCGCGTCGCTGGCAGCGTCGGCTGGATCGTGGCGGGCGTGATGATCGGCTGGCTGGGCTGGGAACAGGCGCACCGGCTCGAACTGACCTTCCGGATGGCGGCGATGGCATCGCTGGCCCTGGGCCTGTATGCCTTCACCCTGCCGCACACGCCGCCGCTGACGCAACAGCGCGATGCCGGGCTGGGACAGATGCTGGGACTGGACTCGCTGCAGCTTCTGAAGTCGCGCTCCTATTTGGTGTTCTTCCTGGCATCCATCGCCATATGCATCCCGCTGGCGTTCTACTACAACTTCACCAACCCCTATCTCAACGATCTGGGCGTGCGCGGCGCGGCCGGCCTGCAATCGCTGGGTCAGGTGTCCGAAGTGCTGTTGATGCTGGCCATGCCGTTCCTGTTCGTGCGGTTGGGGGTCAAGACGATGCTGGCGCTGGGCATGGCGGCGTGGGTGCTGCGCTACGTGATGTTCGCCTTTGGCGATGCGGGTAGCGGTTTCTCCTTGCTGGTGATCGGCATCCTGCTGCACGGCATCTGCTACGACTTCTTCTTCGTCACCGGCCAGATCTATACCGATGCGCATGCCGGCCCCGCCGCGCGCAGCAGCGCGCAGGGGTTCATCACCCTGGCCACGTACGGCGTGGGCATGTTGATCGGCACGTTCCTGTCCGGCGCGGTCGTGGAGCACTACACCACGGCGGCGGGCCCGGACTGGCAGCAGATCTGGCTGTTCCCGGCAGGTGTGGCGTTGGTCGTGTTGATCGCCTTCCTGTTGCTCTTCCGCGACCGCCCGGTCGTCGCGGCCACGCCCTCCACGCCCTGAGAACCCCACCCGATGAGCAAGCTTGGAATCGCCATCGTCGGCACCGGTATGATCGGCGCCGTGCATCGTCGCGCGGCGCTGCTGGCCGGTGCCGAGGTCCGCGGCATCGCCGCCTCTTCCCCGCAACGCGCACGCGACGTGGCGCAGTCATGGGGTGTGCCGCGCGCCTATCGCGACATCGAGGAGGTGGTCGCCGATCCGCAGGTGCAGGTGGTGCACGTCTGCACACCCAACCATCTGCACCGCGCCATGGCGCAGGCGGCGCTGCAAGCCGGCAAGCACGTGATCTGCGAAAAACCCCTGGCCACCACGTTGCAAGACGCCCAAGCATTGGCGGCACTGGCCGCCTCGACCGGACTGGTTGCCACGGTCCCCTTCGTCTACCGCTATCACCCGGTGATCCGCGAGGCGCGCGCGCGCATCGCGCAGGGCGAGCTGGGGCCGCTGCGCCTGATCCACGGCAGCTATCTGCAGGACTGGCTATTGGACCCTGCCAGCAACAACTGGCGCGTGGACCCGGCGCTGGGCGGCGCATCGCGCGTGTTCGCCGACATCGGCTCGCACTGGTGCGACCTGGTGGAATGGGTCGGCGGCGAGCGTTTCGTCGAGGTCAGCGCTGCCTTCGCGACCGTCATCGCCGAGCGCGGCGCCCTCACCGGTCAGAGCTTCAGCACGCCGACGGCGGGCGGCGCGGTGCAGGCGGTCGCAAGCGAGGACGTGGCCGCAGCGATGTTCAGAACCGGCGCGGGCACGCTGGCGTCATTGACGGTCAGCCAGGTCTCGGCCGGACGCCGCAATCGTCTCTGGTTCGAGATCGATGGCGCCAGGGCCAGCGTGGCGTTCGACCAGGAGGACGCCGAACGGCTGTGGATCGGCCTGCCCGACCAGCGCGAGGAAATCTTCGTGCGCGGGCCGGGTGCCGGCAGTGCCGAACAACGCCGGCTGTCGACATTGCCGGCCGGGCATGCACAAGGCTATGGCAATTGCTTCGAGGCGTTTGTCGCCGACACCTATCGCGCCATCGAAGGGGAGCGGCCGGAAGGCCTGCCTACCTTCGAAGACGGAGTGCGCTCGGCGTTGATCGTCGATCGCGTCATCACATCGGCCAGGACGCGCGCCTGGACGGCCATCGATTGAATCCCGGGAGGACTTCTTCATGCGTACAGCCCTATGCAGGACCGCGACACTCGCACTGCTGCTCCTCGTCGCCCTGCCCGCCGTCGCGCGCGACGCCGCCGGCCCGCAAAAACCCATCGCGGTGCAGATGTACACGCTGCGCAACGCAGGCTCGCTCGACCAACAACTGAAGATCGTCCATGACGCGGGCGTGGGAGCGGTGGAAACGGTCGGCATGCACAACGTCAGCGCTGCGCAACTCAAGCAGCTGCTCGACAAGTATTCGATCAAGGCGATCTCGTCGCACGTGCAACTGGCCGAACTGCGCAAGAACCTGGACGCCGTGGTGGCCTTCAACCGGTCGATCGGCAACACGACACTGGTGGTGCCTTACCTGGAAGAGAAGGATCGGCCGACCGATGCCGCAGGCTGGACCGCATTGGGCCAGGAACTAGGCCAAATCGCGAAGCGGCTACGTGCCAAGGGCATGCAACTGGCCTACCACAACCACGACTTCGAACTGGTCGACTTCCATGGCAAGACCGGTCTGGAGCTGCTGTTCGCAGCGGCGGGCCCCGATCTCAAGACCGAGTTGGACCTGGCCTGGGTTGCGCGCGCAGGCTACGACCCGGCGGTGATGCTGGGCAAGTTCAAGGGCCGCATGTTCGCGGTACACGCCAAGGACAATGCCCCGAAAGGCCAGGCCGAGGACGAGGGCGGCTTCGCCTCCGTCGGCCAGGGCGTACTGGACTGGAACGCGATCCTGCCTGCCGCAGCGGGTGCCGGCGTGCGCTGGTACATCATCGAGCATGACCGTCCGCGCGATCCGGCCACGGTCATCCAGACCGGTGCTGACTACCTGCGTGAACACCTGCCCGCCGGCGCGCATCGCTAGCGCGCAAAGGAGCCCCGCTTGAAAACGATCCTGACAATCGCCGTGGCTCTGCTGGGGGCGACGCTTGCGACCACGGCGTGGTGCAAGGACGACCCGACGGCCGGTGCGCAGCTCTACGCAACGCACTGCACGGCCTGCCATGGGGCCAATCGCGCGGGCGTCCCGCCTACGTTCCCCGCGCTTACGGACGCGGGTAAGCGGCTGCCGCCCGCGCAGATCAAGGAAAAAATCAGCAAGGGCGGCGGGTTGATGCCGCCCTTTTCGCAGCTGTCGCAACAGGAAGTCGACGATATCGCCAGCTTCCTGGCGCAATAAGAGCAACTCACAAAACGACTGCGCAGCCACCAGGCGGGCGCGGCCGGCGCTCGGTGCGGCATGTACCACTCGTACGCTGCGGTTGCTCCGCCCCGCCCACGCCCACCTGACGACTGCTCGCCACATATTGTTAGCCGCTCTCAGCGACCGGCGCCAACTGCGCGCGGGCGTTCCGGCGTTACAGCTCGCGCACCCAGATATTGCGGTAGCTGACCTTGGAATCGTGCTCCTGCAGGAAGATCGGCGCGCACGCGTGTGGCGAGTACGACGGGGCGCCGATGTACTCGGTCTTGCCCGACAGGACGATGTCGTTCTGCACCAGCACGCCGTTATGGAGGACGGTGATGCGGGCCGGTGAGGTGAGCCCGCCCCCCTGCGAAAAGCGGGGCGCCTTCCAGATGATGTCGTAGGTCTGCCACTCGCCCGGCGCACGCGACGCGTTTACCAGCGGAATGGCCTGCTTGTAGATCGCGCCGGCCTGGCCGTTGGCATAAGTCGGGTTGTTGTCGCTGTCGAGCACCTGCAGCTCATACAGTTCCTGCAGGAAGATGCCGCTGTTCCCCCGCTGCTGGCCTTCGAACCCCCGGGTCGCGGTGGGCGTGCGCCACTCGACATGCAGCTGGATGTCGCAAAAGCGCTGCTTGGTCCGGATGCCCTTGCTCCCCGGGACCACGGTCAGCGCACCGTCGGCGACGCTCCACGGGACCCGACCGCCCTGCTCCGACTCCCAGGCGGAGAGATCTTTGCCATCGAACAGCACGATCGCATCGGAGGGCGCGCCGCCAGCGCGCGTGGCCACGATCGCGGGTACGGGCGTCCACGCCTCGGTCTTGGCCGGATCGCGCGACGGGTCGCCGCTGGTCTGCGCTAACGCAGGCGCTACGGCCAGCAGGCAGGCCACCATCAACAGGGGCCTGGCCATCGTGTTCCCGGGGAAGTGGCGCATCGGCACATCCTTGCGGTCCATCAGTTGATCGCCCAAGCGGGCGTACCGGGGGTATAGGCCATGTCGCCGTCGTAGCGACCCGGCACGGCGACGTAGCGCAGCACTTCGGTCGCCGCGACCTTAGAGGTGAAGAAGCTGAAGATGGCTAGCTGCTTGATCATGGTGAAGTAATGCGGGATCGCTCCCGCCATTTCGGCGGTGCCGGTGTCGGTCGTTTCGACGACATGTTTCCTGGCTTCTGCATCCAGGGCGCGCAGCAGCTCGGTACGCGCCTGCGGCGCCAGCGACACGAATCGGCCGCCGGCGCGTTTGTCGATCTCGATCAGCCCGGCGCGGAATGTCGCCTGCTCCCGGGCGGCATAGCAGTCGGTAACGAATTGCGCCATGAACGGGCCGGCGCCGGCGTCCTTCGCCCCCGGCGTTGCGGTCCGCGGCAGGATGGTCTCTGCGATCTCGTCCAGCATGCCGACCTCGGCGGCGGAGAAGAGCGTCTTCGCCCCCGCGGCCGGCGCCTGCCCATGCACGAGCGCAGGCAGGCCGACCATGGCCGCGCCCGTGGCGGCGACGATCATCTTCAGCAGTTCGCGACGTTCCATCACAGGTTCCCCGCTTTCAGCTCGCGCACGGCGTGATCGGCCGCCCGCGCCGTCAGCGCCATGTAGGTCAGCGAGGGATTCACGCAGGCGCTGGACGTCATGCAGGCGCCGTCGGTCACGTAGACGTTCGGCGCGTCCCAGACCTGGTTGTGCTGGTTCAGCACCGAGTTGCTGCGGTCGCGGCCCATGCGGGCAGTGCCCATCTCATGGATGCCCTTGCCCGGGGCGTAGTCGTCATCGTGCATCTGCACGTCCTTGACGCCGGCGGCCTCCAGCATCTCCGCGGCATCCGCGGCCATGTCCTTGCGCATGGCCTTTTCGTTCGCGCGCAGGGACACATCCATCGCCAGCACCGGCAATCCCCATTTGTCCTTGCGCTGCGGGTCCAGGCGAATCGCATTGTCGTGGTGAGGCAGCATTTCGCCGAATCCGGTCATGCCGATGCGCCATTTGCCCGGCAGGGTCAGCGCGTCCTTCAGGTCAGCGCCGATGTTCAGTTCGGCGATCTCGCGCGACCACCCGGTGCGACTAGCGCTGCCCTGATAGCCGAACCCACGCAGGTAGCCGCGTCTGTCCGCGGCGACGTTACGGAAACGCGGAATGTAGAAACCGCAGGGACGACGGCCGAAGTAGTACTTGTCCTCAAAGCCCTCGATCCGGCCGGAGGCGCCCGCGCCGAAATGATGGTCCATCACGTTGTGCCCCAGCTCGCCGGACGAAGAACCCAGCCCGCCTTCCCAGACATCGGTGGCCGAGTTCATCAGCAGCCAGCTCGAGTTGAAGGAGGACGCATTAAGGAAAATGACCTTGGCCGTGTACTGATAGGTCTGTCCGCTCTCGGCATCGATGATCTCCACGCCCCGCGCACGCTTGCGGTCCTTGTCGTAGAGCACTTCCTTGACGATCGAGAAGGGCCGCAACGTCAGGTTGCCGGTCTTCATGGCCGCCGGCAGCGTCGCCGACTGGGTCGAGAAGTAGGCGCCGAAGGGACAGCCCAGGATGCATTTGTTGCGGTACTGACAGTTGACGCGGCCCTGCTCGACCATGGGCTGGGTGATGTTCGCGGTGCGCGAGTGAATCAGGTGCCTGGTCCCACCGAAGGCCTTCTTGATCCGCGCGGCAACGTCCTTTTCGACGATGTTCAACGGGATCGGCGGCAGGAACTCACCATCGGGCAACACGTCCAGGCCCTCGCGCGTGCCGGCGATGCCGGCGAACTTCTCCACGTAGTCGTACCAGGGCGCAAGGTCGGCGTAGCGGATCGGCCAATCGGTGGCAATGCCGTCCTTGAGATTCGCCTGGAAATCCAGGTCCGACAGGCGATAGCTCTGCCGTCCCCACAGCAGCGAGCGACCACCCACGTGATAGGCGCGGTACCAGTCGAATCGCTTGAGTTCGGTGTAGGGCGATTCCTGTTCGTTTGCCCACATGCCCTGCAGGTTCTCGACCAAGCCGTAGTCGCGCTTCAACACTGGATAGTCGGCCTTCATCGCCTGGGTCGGCCGGTTGTAGTGCGGGAAATCCCACACTTCCTTCATCGCGTTGACATAGTCCTTGACGTGCTCGATGTTGCGTCCGCGTTCCAGCATCAGGACCTTGAGGCCTTTCTCGGTCAGCTCCTTCGCCGCCCAACCGCCACTGATTCCCGAGCCAACGACGATGGCGTCGTAGTGATTGTCTGCCATGGGTTCTACTTCACCTGGGTGGATAGCGTTTCAGACGTCGCAGAGGCGGATTGCCTCGCGCAGCGAGCCGACGGGATCCGGTGCCGTAGGAATGAATTCCTGCGCCAGATAGCCGTCGAAACCGGTATCGCGGATCGCGCGACAGATGGCGGGATAGTGGAGTTCCTGATCGTCTCCGATCTCGTGCCGGCCAGGCACGCCCGCGGTGTGGTAATGCTTGAAGAAAGCGTGATGCTTGCCGATGGTGGCGATAATGTCGCCCTCCATGATTTGCATGTGGTAGATGTCGTACAGAAGGCCGAAATGATCCGAGCCGATGCGCCGGCACAGCTCGACGCCCCATGCCGAGTTGTCGCACAGATAGTCGGGATGATCGACCTTGGAGTTCAGCAGTTCCATCACCAGCACGACGCCGCGCTTCTCGGCATGTCCGAGGATGCGCTTGAGTCCGGCTTCGGCGTGGACCATGCCTTCCTTGGGGTCCATACCGTTGCGGTTGCCGGAAAAACAGATGAGGTTGCGATAGCCGGCATCGGCCACCAGATCGATGTGCCGCGTGTAGCGCTCGACCAGCTGGTCGTGGAACTGGCTGCCGGCGAAGCCCTTGTCCAGGCCCATCTCCGCCCCGTTGCACATCGAGCTGTACACACCATTGGCCTTCAGCGCAGGCCAATCTGCCGGACCGACCAGATCGATGGCGGCGAACCCGATGCCCTTCACCGTCTGGCAAAGCTGGGCGATCGACTGCTGCGGAAACGTCCAGCGGGCCACGGAATGCTTCAGGTGGCCCTTGCGCGGCTCTGCAGCGGCAGCGGCAAACGCAGGCAACATGCCCGCAACGCCGAGGCCAATGCTCCCGGCGACAGCAACGCGAAGCGCATCCCGTCGCGTGAACCCCGGGGCCGGCGCCGGCCCGCTCGATTGGATAGACATCCGTTTTCCGGCCTCCCAACCGGTATCAAATGCTAAGGATTCGCCGCGATTCAATCGATTGCACCATAAAGTAGGGAATCGCTTTTTTGCAAGACGCAGTGCACGAAACCCATGCTGCAGAGCAGAACGCCTGTCGCGCCAGGCGCTGCACGACGGTGATGGAATGTCGGACGTCGCAGGAGGTGGACTGCTAGACGATCCCAGTCCATCCAGTCGATGCCGACCGGAGGTTTTGTGTCAACAACGCCGCACGCGAGCGGGCAACTTGTTAACGCCTAGCATCGCTTCAGCGCCGCGTTTCGCCTCCGGTCATCCCGCCTCTCTCAGCGGACCCTGCCTCGCCCACGAAGCGAGAATTGAGCCGACCTGCTGGCATTTTCGGTGCGATTCCCCAAGAGACGCCCGGGCCGCCATGAGGATCAGCGACTACTACCCAAGGGGCTACCGCAGCGGTGACGAGGTCAGCTGCACCTGGAACAGTTCGGGCGGCGCATGGAACCTCCGAATCAGCCATTTTCCGTGGCCATGAGCTGTCTAGAAAAATTCTGTGCGTATCAAACACGAGTCGTCGGACCTTGTTGGAGATCGTTAACAACAAAAAAGGCCCTTGGCAAATGCGCAAAGGGCCCCTTTTTACATCTTTAAAAAGATATTCCTTAGAACGGAATATCGTCATCCGCAAAATCGTCCATCGGCGGCGCGGACTGCTTCTGGGCCGGCTGCTGACGACGCGGGGCATAGTCCTGCCCGCCGCCGCCATCGCCACCACCACCACCACCACCACCGTAGCCACCACCGCCACCGCCCTGCTGCTGGCGCGGGGCCTGTGCGCGCTGCGGGCGATCGCCGCCCATGCCACCGCCGCCACCGCCGCCTTCACCACGGCCGCCAAGCATCTGCATCTCGTTGGCGACGATGTCGGTGCTGTACTTTTCCACGCCGTCCTGACCGGTGTACTTGTCGTAGCGCAGTTCGCCTTCGACATACACCTGCGAGCCCTTACGCAGGTACTCACCGGCAATTTCGCCCAGCTTTCCGAAGAACACCACGCGATGCCACTCGGTGCGCTCCTGGTTATTGCCTTCGCGATCCTTGCGCATGCTGGTGGTCGCCAGGCTCACGCGGGTGATCGCCATGCCGGCCTGGGTGTACTTGGTGTCGGGATCGTTGCCGAGGTTGCCGACGAGGATGACTTTGTTGATGCCGCGGGCCATAGGTGCTTCCGAGATGATGCGCTGGCGCCGGGGCGCGCAGCGATGAATGTCTGTGCGGCAATGTTACCGCACCTGCCCGTCGGCGGTCCTGGCGGGTTGCCGCGCCCGGCTGCCGGGCAAGCGCCCTGCCCGGGGTCGGAAATCCAGCCCGCGCGGGCCTTTGCGGCCCCAAGCCCGGACGCACGCCACCGCGAATGTGAAGGCGCCGGTTGCGCCCGGCGGGACGGATCCGGCCCGGGCACCTATAATCGGCGCACATCACGAACGCCTGCGCATGACCATCGCCGAAGACCTCCCCACCGTCCTGGGCCTGCCCCAGATCCAGTCCCTCGCCGCGCCCGACATGGCCGCGGTGGATGCGCTGATCCGCCGCCGCCTGGCCTCGGACGTCGTGCTGATCAATCAGATCGCCGATCACATCATCTCCGCCGGCGGCAAACGCCTGCGCCCGATGCTGGTGATGCTGGCCGGCCACGCCGCCGGCGGCTCCGGCCCGGAGCACCACCAGCTGGCAGCGATCATCGAATTCATCCACACCTCCACCTTGCTGCACGACGATGTGGTGGACGAGTCTGATCTGCGCCGCGGTCGCAGCACCGCCAACGCGTTGTGGGGCAATGCACCCAGCGTGCTGGTGGGCGACTTCCTGTATTCGCGCAGCTTCCAGTTGATGGTCGAGCTGGACCGCATGGAAGTCATGCAGATCCTGGCCGACACCACCAACCGCATCGCCGAAGGCGAAGTGCTGCAGCTCTTGCACGTGCATAACCCCGACACCGACGAGGCCGCCTACCTGCGCGTGATCGAGCGCAAGACCGCGGTGCTGTTCGCCGCCGGCACCCGTCTGGGTGCGCTGGCCTCGGGCGCGAATGCCGATGTGCAGCAGCGCCTGTACGACTACGGCATGCAGCTGGGTTTTGCGTTCCAGATCGCCGACGACGTGCTCGATTACGCCGCAGACGCCAGCGACCTGGGCAAGAACCTGGGCGACGATCTGGCCGAAGGCAAGGCCACGCTGCCGTTGATCCATGCAATGGCGCATTCGGACGCGGCCACGCAGCAGCGCCTGCGGCAGATCGTCGAACAAGGCGATGCTGCAGCGATGCCGGAAGTCTTGGCAGCCATCCACGCCACCGGCGGGCTGGACTACAGCCGTCAGCGCGCCGCCGAATACGCCACCGCTGCCGAACAGGCGCTGGACACCCTGCCCGCCAGCCCGGCGGTTGCCGCCTTGCGCGGCTTGGCCCGTTACGCGGTCGAACGCACGCACTGATCCGAAGCGCTGGGCGCTCCGGACGGGATTGGGCAGTTGGGGTTTGGGATTTGCAACAGCAGCGTTGCTCGCGCTTTTACCCATCCCTGCATGCGATCGCCGAACGATTGATCGGCGGACATCACTGAGCACAAATTCAGTGGGTGGATTCGTTGAAGAACGGGACCGCGCTTTGCAAATCCCGAATCCCCAATCCCCAATTCCGGCTATCGCGCAAACCGCTCATCGAAGAAGTCGCCCAGCATGCGGTACGCACGCTTGGCCGCGCGCGGGTTGTACAGGCAACCGGGCGGGCTGTTGGCATCGGCTTCGGCAAAGCAATGCACCGCGCCACTGAAGTTGACGAACTGCCAGTCGGCGCCCGCAGCATTCATCTCGGTTTCGAACGCTGCGATGTCCGCCTTGGTCACGCTCTTGTCGTCGGCGCCGTTGAGCACCAGCAGCGGGGTTTTGGCTGAGCCGGCAGCGGCCGGGCTAGGCGTGGCGATGCCGCCGTGCAGGCTGACCACGCCGGCCAGCTGCGCACCGGCACGCACCAGTTCCAGCACCGTCGTCCCGCCGAAGCAAAAACCCACCGCACCGATGCGCGTGGCATCCAGCGGTGCCTTTCCGGCCTGCGCCTTGAGCACGTCGACCGCTTTCAGCGCGCGTGCACGTAGCGTCGGCGGGTCCTTCTTCAACGCGCCGGCGTACTGCCCGGCCTCGCTATCGTTGGCCGGACGCTTGCCCTTGCCGTACACATCGGCCACCAACACCACGTAATCGTCGCCGGCCAATTGCTTGGCTTTGGCCACCGCCGAGTCGTTGACGCCGCGCCAGTTCGGCACCATCACCAGGCCGGGGCGCTTGGCATCGCCGGCATCGTCGTAGACCAGCACGCCGCTATAGGTGTCCTTGCCGACCTTCCATTCCAGCGGCTTGGCTTGCATCGCGGCCATCGCCGGAAATGCCAACGACGCCAACACGCCGACCAGACCCACACCGCTCCACGACCATTGCTTGTGCATGCGCTTGCTCCCGGGATTTGCGCGAGTGTAGGCCTAGGCGGCGTGCAGGAGTGGTCGCGGCGCACGGAAGACAGCCACCAGCGGATGGACCGCCTACCAATGTCGATTCTGTCCGCCGTCGAGGCGATCGCGTGTCCGCACGCTCTCGTGGCCCTGATCCTGCGTTGAGGCGATCGCGCGCGCGATGGCGTGACAGTCAGAGGCCTTACTGCACGCCCAGCCCGGGGATGGCACTGATCGCCGCCGGGTCGAATCCGGCCAATTGCGCGAAATGCCGGCCGCGTGCAACGTAATCGCGGTATGCACCGAAGCTGGGCGCGCCCGGCGACAGCAGCACCACACCGCCCTGCGCACCCAGCGCATCGCGTGCCAATTGCATGGCGTGTTCCAGATCAGTGGCGGCGTGCAGCCCGAAACGGCCGTTGGCGGCCAGTGGTTCCAGCAGCGCATGGATACGCGGGCCGTTGGCGCCCATGGTGACGATTTCCAGCGGCGCCTGCTGCGCCATCTGCGCGGCAAACTCCTGCCAATCCAGCCCGCGGTCATGCCCGCCGACCAGCAAGGCGACGCGCCGCTGCGCAAAACAGGCAAGCGCGGCCAAAGAGGCATGCGGTGTCGTGCTGATCGAGTCGTTGACGTAGCTGATGCCGTCCACGCTGCCGAGTAGCTGCAGGCGATTGGGCAACGGACGAAAGCTTAGCGCCGCCGGTGCCAGCGCTGCGGCATCCAGGCCCAACGCTTCGATTGCGGCCAGCACCGCGCACAGATTGCGGCGATTGTGTTCGCCAGGCAGCGGCACGTTGGCGGTATCGAAGATGGCCAGCTCGCCGCGATACACCACCTCGCCGCGCAGATGCCAGCCATCGGCATGATTGAACCAGCGCACCTCGCTGTCCGGCAGCTGCAACCCGCGCAACAGCGGATCGGCGGCGTTGAGCAAGGCGATCCGCGGCCGCCCTTCGGTCACCAGCGACAGCTTGTCGCGCACATAGCGCGCCTCGTCGCCATGCCAGTCCAGATGTTCGGGAAACAGGTTCAAGACCACGGCCAGTTGCGGTCGCGCGCCGCTGCGCCCGACCTCGCCGGTCTGGTAGCTGGACAACTCGATCGCCCAGTACGCCGGCGGCGGTTGCGGTGCCAGCACTTCCAGCAACGGTTGGCCGATATTGCCGACCAGGGCGGTGCGATGCCCGGCACTGCGCAACAGGTGCGCCAGCAATGCGGTGGTGGTGCTCTTGCCCTTGGTGCCGGTCACACAGATGGTGCCGGACACATCGCCGTCGGCCTGCGCGTGTTCGGCAAACCACAACGCGGTGCCGCCGATGAACTGCGTGCCGTGCGCGGCAGCGGCAGTGAGTGCTTCGGCGCGATACGGACTGATGCCCGGCGACTTCACCACGACCTCGAAACGGCCCAGCGCCTGCGCGCTTGCGTCGGTTTCCACCTGCAACGCCGCATCGGCCAATGCATCCAGCTCACGCGCTTCTTCGGCGTTGCAAAAGACGGTCAGCGGTTGCGTGGGTAAGGCACTGCGCAGCGCGCGATAGGCAGCGCGTCCCTCACGCCCCCACCCCCACAACGCAACCGCCCTGCCCTCAAGCTGCGAAATTCGCACGCACGCGCTCCCACAGCGCCGAGGGAATGCGGTGCTCGCCAT
Organism: Xanthomonas sp. WHRI 10204; assembly: GCF_040202875.1. Classification (NCBI taxonomy): domain Bacteria; kingdom Pseudomonadati; phylum Pseudomonadota; class Gammaproteobacteria; order Lysobacterales; family Lysobacteraceae; genus Xanthomonas; species Xanthomonas sp. WHRI 10204. The sequence continues at coordinate 1,164,283 of NZ_JBEGDW010000001.1, read as the reverse complement.
CGATGGCCATCAGCGATTCCAGCTGCAAGTCCTGCGCATCCAGCTGCGGCTGGATCTCGCGGATGAAACGCTTCACCAACGCGTCTTCCTTCCACTCCGCGCGCGTTGCCAGCAGCGCCATCGCCGCACGCGATTCGCGGCCTTCGCCCACGCATTCGAATGGCTTGTGGTCCTGAAATTCCAGCAGCGCATCGTAGCCGCCGGCCTGGCTGGCATCGTCGAGCAGATTGCGCCCGAAGATTCTGACCAGACGCGTCTTGGGCATGAACGGCGCCAGCGCCAGGAACACGAAATGGCATTTGGGGCACACGCCGCACCAGCGGTGCACCGGGCGCTCGCCCATGATGTGGAAGTTGCGGTTGCAGCTGGAAAAATGCGCGTCGTAGTGATCGGTCTTGGCGAACTGCCGCGCCACCGCCAGCTCCGACAGCGGCCGCAGCAGCGAGTAGTAACGCAGATCGGCCGCCACATGCCGCTGCACATACGCGCCAAACGCCTGCTCGAATGCCCAGCCCTTGGACCACTGGTGATTGACCTCGCCGGTGCCGGGAATCTGGCTGCCGTAGCTGGCCGAGCGTTCGTTGGAGAACACCACCTGGCCCACGCCGGTCAGCAACGCCGACAACACCAGGATGGCCGAGTTCACAGCCGTCACCGGGATATGCCCGTTCCACGCACCCTGGCGGTTGAGCTCGAACAACTCCGGCGCCAGCACGCGGCCAACGTTGAGCACCGGCAGGCCGGTGCGCTCGGCACAGGCGCGGATCAGTTGCGAGCCGCCGATCCAGCTGACGGTCTGCGCGATACCGGCGTGCCGTAATGCTTCGATGCTGACCAGCGAATCCTTGCCGCCACCGATGGCGACCAATGCATGCTCGCGCAGGCCCAACGCAGGCGCTTGCGCAGTTGCCGGCGCAGCCACCGGAAAGTTGATCTTGCCGTGCAGGTTCAAGCCATTGCGGTAGGCGAATTCGCCCAAGCCGTGCAGGTACACGCTTTCCACCAGCGCGGCGGTGTCGGCATCGATGCTGTAACTGTCGATGGCGATGGTCGGCGGCACCGCGGCCTTGTAGTAACTCACGCCCGCGATGAGGTGCAGCAACTGCAAAGCCTGTTGCACGGCAGCGGCACGCGCGCCATCCAGCACGAACGGCGCGCCGGGCACCGCAACGGTTTCCACCAGTTCCGGGCCATGGTCAAAGGCATACACCAGCGTCGCCACGCCGGTCTGCGCGTCGAGTGCGCAGCGCACGAAACGGAAGGTGGAGATCTGGTGTTTGTCGAAAGCGCTCATGGACTACCTGCAAGAACCCGTTGCCGACGCAGATAGCGTCGGCACAGGGCATATTCAATCATGGAAAACGGCACCGCAGCCCACAGCAGTGGCAGGCAGCCGATGACGAACAACAGCAGCATCACTTGCGAGCCAATGACCCGCGCATCGCCAGTGGCCGCCAACGCCACCAGCAGATACAGCAGCAACGCCGGCAGATAGCTGAGCGCGCTCAACACCACCGTGCGCAATGCCATGCCACCGGCATGCTGCGCGGACGCGGTCGCTCGCCTATCGCGGCGACGCTGCCAGAGCGCCGCGCTCCATGCGCCAACGCCTGCCGCGGCCAGCGCCGGCAGCACCCACTTCAGGCTATCGGTCCACTGCACCCGCTGGCCGGCCATGTCGATGGCGGTGGAAAACACCATCGACACGCCACCGGCCAGGGTGCTGAGCAAGACGAACTCAGCCAGCGGGCGCATCGATCACCTCTTCGCGCGGCAGCTCGCGCTGGTTGTAGGTGCTGGCCATCGAATAGCCGTACGCACCGGCATCGGCCACCAGCACCACATCGCCCGGTGCAGTGGCAGCCGGCAAACGGCGGCGCTTGCCGAACACGTCGGACGACTCGCAGATCGGGCCGACGATATCGAAACCGCCATCGGCCACGGCATCGAGCCGGCTGAGGTTTTCGATGTCGTGCCAGGCATCGTAGAGCGCCGGGCGGATCAAGGTGTTCATGCCCGCATCCAGCCCTACGCGCTGCACGCCATCCTTTTCGATCACCTGGGTGACGCTGGCCAGCAACACGCCGGCTTCGGCCACCAGATAACGGCCCGGCTCGATCGCCAGGCGGTAGCCCGGATGAACCGCTTTGACCTCGGCCAACCCCTTGGCCCACACGTCCAGATCGAACGGCTCGTCTTCGGCGCTGTACGGAATCGGCAGACCGCCGCCGATATCGATGGTTTCCACCGTGCCGATGCGGCGCGCGAAGCCGGCAAGTTCGTCGTACATCATGCGCCAGTGCTCGCCGGTCTCCACGCCACTGCCCAGGTGCGCATGCACACCGGTGATGGTGACTTCCAGCGTGCGCGCGACTTCAACGAACTCGTCCACACGCGTGGACGACAGGCCGAACTTGGACGCCTTGCCGCCGGTGTTGACCTTCTCGTGATGGCCATCGCCATGCCCCAGGTCGATCCGCAGCCAGACATTGCGGCCGCGGAATACCTCCGGCCAATTGCGCAACGCTTCGACGTTGTCCACGGTGACGGTCACGCCCAATGCAAACGCTGCCTCGTATTCGGCCTTGGGCGCAAAGCTCGGGGTGAACAGCACGCGGCGCGGCGACAGCTCCGGCAAGGTCTGGAACACACGGCGCAATTCGCCGTGCGACACGCATTCCAGCCCAAAACCGGCCTGCTCCAACGCGATCAAAATCGCCGGATGCGCATTGGCCTTGATTGCGTAATAGCGTTGATCCACCGCCGCGATCTGCGCCAGCGCATGCGCACGCGCACGCACCGTGGGCAGGTGATACGCATAGCGCGGCGTGCCGACCTTGGACAGCGTTAGCAGATGCGCACGCTCGGCATGCCACCACGGCGTGGCACGCGGACGCACCGAGCCGATGATCTCGCGCCAGCGCGGGCCGAACACCTCGCCTTCGCTGACCGGCATTGCGCCGCTGTCGATCAACTCGGCATGCAAAATCGGCAACAGGCCGTCGGCGTCGGCTTCGTCGATGACGAAGGTCAGGTTCAAGTCGTTGGACGACTGCGAAATCATGTGCACACGTTCCTGACCGAACGTGGCCCACACATCCGACAGTTTGTGCAGCAACGAGCGCATGCCACGGCCGACCAGGGTGATCGCCGCGCAAGGAACAATAATCTTGACCTTGCAGATCTGCGACAAGTCCGCCGACAACGCCGCCAGCACATCGGTGTTGACCAGATTCTCGGACGGGTCCAGCGACACGGTGACGTTGGTTTCGGCCGAGCCGATCAAGTCCACCGACAACCCATGCTTCTTGAACAAGGTAAACACGTCGGCCAAGAAGCCCACCTGCTGCCACATGCCGATGCCTTCCATCGACACCAGCACGATGCCGTTGCGGCGGCTGATCGCCTTGACGCCCAGCACCGGTTCGGCATTGCCGTCGATGCTGGTGCCAGGCAACTCCGGGCGCTCGGTATCCAGGATCGCCATCGGCACGCCGGAATCGCGGCACGGCTTGATCGAGCGTGGATGCAGCACCTTGGCGCCGGTGGTGGCAATTTCCTGCGCTTCGTAATAGTCGAGACGGGTCAGCAAGCGCGCGTCCGGCACTTCCTTCGGGTTGGCGCTGAACATGCCAGGCACATCGGTCCAGATTTCCACGCGGCTGGCACCGAGCAGCGCACCGAAGTACGCCGCCGAGGTATCCGAGCCGCCGCGGCCCAGAATGGCAGTACCGCCATCGGCGTGCCGCGAAATGAAACCCTGGGTGATCAGCAAGCGCGTGGGCTGCGCATCGAAGCGCGTGCGCCAATCCGCATCGGACTGCCACTGGCACGACACCGACAAGCGCTTGGACCATTCGCTTTGATTGGGCTGCGGCGGCAATGCCGACAACCACTGCCGTGCGTCCAGCCAGCCCATATCCAGGCCGCTGGCATGCAGATACGCCGCACCGATGGTGGAAGACAGCAATTCGCCCTGCCCCAGCACCTCGGCCTGCCAATCGAGCGTGCGCGTGGCAGCGCGCGCATCGGCAACCAGGGCATGCAATGCGGCCAGCCGCTCGCCGAGGACCGCATCGGCATTGAGCTCAAGCTCGGCAAGAAACTCGCGGTGGCGGTGTTCCAGCGCTGCCACGCGCTGTGCGCTATCGGCCGCGCCATCGGCGATGGCGGTGAGTTCGTTGGTCACGCCCGAGAGCGCGGACACCACCACCAGCACGCGGCCGCCGGTTTCGTTCGCCCGTTTGCTCGCCAGTTTTCCAATCGTGTCCCAGCGATGACGACGCGACACCGAGGTGCCGCCGAACTTGAGGACGATCCAACGATCGGTAGAGTGGGGAGCTGACATGGAGTAGGCGTTTATGATGGGGGAAAGAAGCCGGGATGCCGGGCGGAACCTCCGATTCTACTGCCAATGGCGCGCATCTGACCCCGCGTGCGGTCGCACTCCGCAGCGCCGCTCTTCATCGCGGCAACGGTTTGCGCTGCAACCATCTGCAATGTTCCTACCACCGAGATCGCACCGCGCATGAGCAAGCACCGCTACCTGCAACTGGATGTCTTCGCCAGCCGCACCGGCTCCGGCAACCCGCTGGGCGTGGTGTTCGACGCGGGCGCGCTGTCAACCGAGCAGATGCAGCAGATCGCCGCCTGGCTGAACCTGTCGGAGACGATCTTTTTTGTGCCGGTCAGCGTGCCGGATGCCGACTATCACATCCGAATTTTCACCCCGCGCGCAGAGCTGCCGTTTGCCGGCCACCCCAGCGTCGGCGCGGCGTGGGCCGCCGCAACGCACGGGCTGACCGCATACAAGGCCGATGGCCGGCTGCACCAGCAATGCGCGGCCGGCGTGCTGCCGGTGGACGTGTTCGACCGCCACGGCGCCTTGCAGGTGCGGCTGCGCGCGCCACGCGCGCACATCATTGCAACCGGCGACACCCACGCGGCGGCAGTGCGGGCAGCTAGCGCCGGATTGCAGGTAGCGCAGCATCCCGCAGAACTCTGGAACAATGGCCCGAACTGGTGGCTGCTGGAGCTGGACGACGCCGCGGCGGTGCGCCAGGCCGCGCCGGATCTTGCCGCAATTACCCGCCTGACCCAGGCCAGCGCGGCCACCGGACTGGCGATTTATGCCGCTGTGCAGGACGGCGACGCAGATCTGGTGGTGCGCGCGTTCTGCCCCGGCGACGGCATCCCCGAAGATCCGGTCACCGGTAGCGCCAATGCCTGCATTGCCGCACGCCTGCATGGCGAGAACCGCCTGCCCGGCGAGGCGTCGCGTTATGTCGCCAGCCAGGGCCGCGAGGTGGGCCGCGATGGCCGCATCCAGGTGGAAGTGGATGATGCAGGCGAAGTCTGGATTGGCGGAACGACGCTGCAGGTGATCGACGGCCGCATCGATTGGTAAGCTGCCGCGCCCTGTTCGCGGATCCGCCACCATGACCACCCGCCGTTTCCTGCAACTGGATGTGTTCTCCGCCCGCCCCGGCAGCGGCAATCCGCTGGCGGTGGTGCTGGATGCGCAGGGTCTGGACGATGCGGCGATGCAGGCGATCGCCCGCTGGACCAAGTTGCCGGAAACCACCTTTGTGTTTCCCGCAGCCGATGCGCACAGCAGCTACCGGCTACGGATGTTTTCGCCGCAAAAAGAGGTTCCCTTCGCCGGCCACCCCAGCGTGGGCACGGCGCATGCGGTGCTCGACGCCGGGCTGGCCGCGCCAGACGAAGGCCTGCTGGTGCAGGACGGCATTGCCGGCCAGTTGCCGCTGCGCGTGGAGCAGATCGATGGCCACCGCAGCATCGCCATCCGCACGCCGCGCGCGCGCGTTACCGAACAGGTGGACGCGGACGACCCGCGTCTGCGCGATGCACTGCACGGCTGGTCGCTCGGCGCCCTGCCGCCCGCGTTGATGGATGGCGGCCGCACCTGGTGGGTCGTGGAGCTGGCCAGCGAAGCCGCATTGCGCAGCCTGCAGCCGAGCTGGGACGCGATTGCCGCCTTGGCCGAATCCACGGGCAGCATGGGCGTCTTCGCCTACGCGCGTGCCGCTCAGGCTGGCAGCTACGATCTGGCGGTGCGCGCCTTTGTGGGCAATGGCCGGCGTTTTGAAGACGCCGCGTCCGGTGCGGCCAATGCCGTGCTCGCGGCCTGGCTGGACAGCCGCCACGCGCTGCCCGGCAAAGAGCGACGCTACGTGGTCAGTCAGGGCCGCGAGATCGGCTTCGATGCCTTGCTGGAACTGCGCATCGACAACAACGGCGACGTGTGGTCCGGCGGCCAGGTGCAGACGGTGATTCGCGGGACCTTGGACTGGGGCTGAGCGCGGCCGCCATGTTGGTGTTCGCCCAGCTTGATGCGTGCGGTTCACAGGCGAAGAACCCATAAAAATTCTTCCGCGCTGCGAACTCGGCCCGATCAACATCCGTCGTAAGGTGCACCTGCGTTTAGCGGTCAAACTCAGAAACCTTTGCAGTCTGCCCGATGCGACGTGCCATCAAGCACTAGCAGCAAACGCTCACCTGCCGCATATCTCGCAAGATAAAAAAACGCTGCGATTTCCCGCAGCGTTTTTGACGAACAACCCACACGTAATCAATCAGTCAGGACGGACATCCACGCGTACCCGGATCCGGTCGCCTGGGTTGTAATCGCTGCGCGTGTGGTAAGTGCGGCCCGCATATTCGTACGTCACGTCGTAGCCATCCACACGCTCGCGTGAGGTGCGGTACGACACAGGTTCGCAGACGCTGACGTTGCCTTGATAACTGCGGTGATTAGCCTCGTAAATCGAGCGGCCCGCCGCGACGCCGGCCATGGTGCCGACGGCAGTGCCGACCAGACGTCCGTTACCGCCACCGACCTGACTGCCGAGCACCGCACCGGCGATACCGCCGATGACGCTGGCAACGCCTCGGTTGGAGGCATTGGGCGAGCCGTAGCTGCCGCCGTCGCGGGAGTAGCCATCATTGCTGGTGTAGTAGCCATCGGACGGACGGCTGTAGCAGCGCTCGCTGCTGCGTTCGTTGTAGGAATCGGACACGATGATCGGGTCCACGCGTACGACGCGTGCGTATTCGTAACGACCGTCCTCGTAGCTGCCACGACCATTGTCGCGGTAGCCGCTGTCGTAGCGCTGCGCCGTTGCATTGCCCGCCACGGCCAGACCCATTACCAGAGCACCAAGCACAAGAGTTTTCATTGCGGCAGCTTCACAGGGAGGACACGTTGCCGATGCTCGGCTTGTTGCAGTGAAACCGCCCTGAACCGAACAGGCCTTACAAAGGCCTATTCAGGTTGCCGCCAGCTGCGCGCGCCGGCATGGTCCGCCGACGCTCCGCAGCCTTGACACGCATCAGTTGGAAAATTCGCTTTCCAGGCTGATCGGCACGGCGCTCAGTGCCTTGGATACCGGGCAATTCTTCTTGGCGGTATCGGCCAGCTCGCGGAACTTGGCTTCGTCGATCCCCGGCACCACCGCCTTGAGCTTCAGACGGATCTGCGACAGCTGCGGGCCGCCTTCCATCGACAGATCGACGTCTGCACGGGTGTCCAGCGAGGTCGGCGGAAAGCCGGCTTCGGTCAGCTGCGCCGACAGCGCCATGGTGAAGCAGCCCGCGTGCGCGGCAGCGATGAGTTCTTCTGGATTGGTGCCCTTCTCGTCGCCGAAACGGCTGCTGAAGGCGTAGCGGGTGTTGTCCATCAAGCCGCTCTGCGGCGTGCTGAGTTGACCCTTGCCGGTCTTGAGGTCGCCTTCCCAGTGAGCGGTGGCGTGACGCGAAATACCCATTGCGATCTCCTGCGATTGAAAGAGACCGCCACCTTAGGCGAGCGGGTGTTAGGGCTTGGTGCTTGTTGCGGGGAATCGGGAATCGGGAATCGGGAATGGGGAATGGGGAATGGGGAATCGCAAGAGCTTGCACTGCCACACGCATTTGTGTCGCGCGGCTAACGTCAGGTTGGCGGCGACTCAAGACAAGCGACGAGCAGCGGCAACGGGATGCATCGCGAAGAAGGCGCTGCATCGTTGCGGTGGAGCCCGATTCGGACGATCTGCCACGCGCGGCTTGTGGCTGCGTAGCGATGCTGACAGACGGCCATGCTCGAGTGCCGGGATGCATGCCTGCGTGCAGGAAAAAAGCGGGCGCTGCGACGGCTGTCGCTGCGCCCGGTGTTCAGTGTTCGGTGGATCTTTCGCAGGCACTGCGCTCGCGCGGTGCCTGCGAGCGAACGTGCGGGCAATCAGCCCAACAAGGTTTCCAGCACCGCCATACGCACAGCGACACCGTTGGCGACCTGGCGCAGCACGCACGATTGCGCGCCGTCGGCGACCTCGTCGGTGATTTCCACGCCGCGGTTGATCGGGCCCGGATGCAGCACCGCGGCATCGCGTCCGGCGCGCGCCAGACGCTCGCGGGTCAGCCCGTAGTCGCTGTGATATTGCTCCAGCGACGGCACCAGGCCTTCTTCCATGCGCTCGCGTTGCAGGCGCAGCATCATCAGGGCGTCGGCACCTTCCAGCATGGCGTCGAAATCCTGGCCGACCACGCAGCCGTCCAGCATGTCGTCATCGGGCAGCAGGCTGGCCGGGCCGCACACGCGGATCTCGCCAGCGCCCAGCGTGCGCAGTGCATGCAGGTCCGAGCGCGCCACACGCGAGTGCTTCACGTCGCCGACGATCACGACCTTGAGCTTGGAAAAATCGGTGCCCTTGGCCTGGCGCAGGGTCAGCATATCTAGCAAGCCCTGGGTGGGATGCGAACTGCGGCCATCGCCGGCGTTGATCAATGCGGTGCCCTCGCCTGCGGCAGCGGCCAGCGCTTCCACCGCGCCGTCATCCGGGTGGCGCACCACAAACCCACGCACGCCCATCGCTTCGAGATTTTTCAAGGTGTCGCGCGCGGTCTCGCCCTTGCGGGTGGAGGAGGTGGACGCGTCGAAATTGAGCACGTCCGCGCCCAAGCGTTGCGCGGCAAGATGGAATGAACTGCGCGTGCGCGTGGACGGTTCAAAAAACAGCGTACACACCGCAGTGCCGGCCAGCACGCTGCGCTTGCCGACCCGGCCGACCGCGGCATCGCGGATCTGGCCGGCACGGTCGAGCAGTTGCAGCAGCGTGGTGCGCGGCAGTCCTTCCAGGGTGAGCAGGTGACGCAGGCGTCCGTCCGAATCGAGTTGCATGGTGGTCATCGCAGGTCGGGAATCAAGGGAGAAGAGTGGCTTGGTCGGGCGCAGCCAGCCAGCGTTCGACGATCACGGCCGCCGCCATGGCGTCCAGTGCGTCGGCATCGCGGCGGCGCTTGCGCCCATCAGCGCGTTCGCGCGCAAACCGCTGCGCGGCTTCGACCGAACTGGAGCGTTCGTCGATCAGCACGACCGGCAGCGCATAGCGTTCGCGCAATTGCCGGGCGAAGGCATGCGCGCGTTTACGGGCAGGTTGGTCTTTGTCGTCCAGGGTGAGCGGGTCGCCGACTACCAGGCCATTTGGTCGCCATTCCTTGTGCACGCGATCCAGCGCTGCCCAGTCCGGGCCGTTGGCATGCACATTGATGACCGCGACCGCACGCGCGCCGGCACCCAATGCGGTACCGACCGCCACACCGATCCGGCGCGACCCCACGTCGAAGCCCAGCACCGTGCCATCGGGGCGGAGTGCGCCCGCCTCAGGCATGCCCGGAATAATCCGTGAGCCGGAACAGGTCCACACCGATGCGCCCGGCAGCGGTCTGCCAACGATCTTCCAGCGCGGTGTCGAACAGCACGTTGGCGTCCGACGGTGCGGTCAGCCAGCTGTTCTCGCCCAATTCGAACTCCAGTTGGCCCGCGCCCCAGCCGGCGCAGCCCAGTGCCACCAGCGCATTGCGCGGGCCTTTGCCGGCGGCCATGGCTTCGAGGATGTCGCGCGACGTGGTCAGAAATACGCCCTGCCCCACTTCCAGGCTGGAATCCCATTCGCGCGCATCGTCATGGATGACGAAGCCGCGCTCCGGGTGTACCGGCCCGCCACTGAGCACGATCTGCTCGCGCAGCTGCGCATCGTCGGTGTCGATGCCCATCTGCGACAGCACTTCGCCCAATGTGTACTCGGACGGCCGGTTGACCAGCACGCCCATCGCGCCGTTTTCGTCGTGCTGACAAATCAGCGCGACGCTGCGCGAAAAGGTGGGATCGGACAGCGCCGGGAGCGCGATCAGCAGTTGGTTGGCCAGAGGCGTGGGCAAAACAGACATGGCCGCATTCTAGCCGTTCGTTCCGCCGCGCGCAGAGCCACTGCCATACTTGCCGCCTATTGCATGCCAAGGACCGACGATGCTGCCTACACCTGGAACCGTACCCGCGCGCTCCGACGCGCCACTGCCCCGCCAGACCCGCGTCTTGATCGTACTGGTGGCGCTCTTGCAGGGCTGCCTGCTGTATCTGGCCGCAGTGGGCCAACAACATGGCGCGTGGCCCTTCACCGAACTGGGCGCCCGAATCTGCTGGTACACCGTGGTGGCGATCGTGCCCAGCCTGGTACTGCTGAGCGTGCAGGATCTTCGCGACTGGCGCCTGTGGCAGCACGTGGCGGCAAGCACACTGGTATTGGCTGCCCTGGGCAGCTGGGCGGCGTGGAGCAGCACTGGCGCGCCGGCCCTGCAGGTCGCGCGGGTCCTTGGTCCGTTCGGCTTCACCATCACGGTCGGCTGGTTCGTCGCGCTGCCCTGGATGCAACATCGGCAGCTGCACGGCCATTGGCGTGCCGGCTACCGCGACCTGTTCGAACACGCCTGGCAGAACGGCCTGACCCTGGCACTGGCGCTGCTGTTCGTGGGCGTGTGCTGGATGGTGCTGGGGCTATGGGCCAGCCTGTTCGCGCTGGTCAAGATCAGGTTTTTTGCCGAACTGTTCCACGAACAGGCGTTCGCCTACCTGGCGACCGGCGCCATCACCGGGCTGGGCATCCTGATCGGGCGCACCCAGCACCGCGCGGTGCAGGTGATGCGGCAGATCCTGTTCGCCCTCTGCACCGGCCTGCTCCCGCTGCTGGCCGGCATCGCGCTGCTGTTCCTGCTGGTGCTGCCGTTCACCGGGCTGCAGGCGCTCTGGCAGACCCGTTCGGCGGCGTCGATCCTGCTGAGCCTGGTGTTCGGGCTGGTGCTGTTCACCAACGCCGTGTACCAGGATGGCAGCGGGCTGCCGCCGTATCCGCGCTGGTTGCGCCGGATGATCGAGGCCGGGTTGCTCAGCCTGCCGCTGCATGCGGCGCTGGCCGCCTACGCGGTGGGTCTGCGCATTGCGCAGCACGGCTGGACCAGCGAACGCGTCTGCGCGGCCTTGCTGGCCGCGCTGGCGCTGGCATATGCCATGGCCTACGCGTTCGCGGTGCTGCGGCCGCGCGCCGATCGCTGGCTACCGCAGCTGGCCGGCGGCAACATGGCGCTGTCGTGGGTGGTGATCGGGCTGGCAGTGCTGGTCAATACACCGCTGCTCGACCCGTATCGCATCACCGTGCAGAGCCAGATGCAGCGCCTTGCCAACGACACGCCCGAGACCCTGCAACAGAATCTGGAATTTCTGCGTTTCGACAATGGCCGCCGCGGCTATCTGGCCGTGCAGTCGCTGCGCGCGACGCCCCCCTTTGCCGGCAGCCCGGAGCGCAAGCAGAAGCTGGAGCAGTTACTGGCACGCACCAGCCGCTGGGCAGGCAGTGAGCCAGTAGAAGACCAGAAGGACAAACAGCTGACTGACCTGACCCAAATCCGCAAGCACGTGACCGTAGCTGCCGGCCAGGCAGAGCCGCCAGCGGACTGGTGGCACTACCTGGTGCGGTCCAAGATGCTCTGGGGCGCCTGCACGCAGGGCAACAGCAACTGCGTTGTCAGCAGCAGCGACCTCGATGGCGACGGCGAGCTCGATGTGCTGTTGTGCAATCTCGGCGCCGACTATGTGGTTGCCTGCGAGCTGCAGACCCGCAGCGGCGGTGGATGGTATCAAGCCGGTACGGCAAAGCTCTATTCCCTGGACGATGCGGCCATGAGCGAAGTGAGCCAGGCGCTGCGCAATGGTCAGCTACAGACGCGGCCCAATCGCTGGCCGGACCTGGCGCTGCCGGGAGGCCGACGCATCCACATCACCCCCAACGAAGTAGGCATCCGGCCGGAACCTCAACCATGAGCGGCTACTGCAGCATCGCGCCCGGCCACCCGGTGCACGGGCATTACCACGACCACGAATATGGGTTCCCGCAGCGCGAAGAACGCGAACTGTTCGAGCGCCTGGTGCTGGAAATCAATCAGGCCGGCCTGAGCTGGGAAACCATCCTGCGCAAACGCGCCAATTTTCAGCAGGCGTATGACCGATTCGACGTGGATACGGTCGCGGCGTATGGTGACGCCGAGATTGCGCGCTTGATGAGCGACGCCGGCATCATCCGCAACCGTCTGAAAATCCTGGCGGCCATCCACAACGCGCAGGTCATCCAGACCTTGCGCCGTTCGCATGGCAGTTTTGCGCAATGGCTGGATGCGCAGCATCCGCTCGACAAGCCGGCCTGGGTCAAATTGTTCAAGAAGACGTTCCGCTTCACCGGCGGCGAAATCACCGGCGAATTCCTGATGAGTCTGGGCTACCTGCCCGGCGCACATCACGCGCAATGCCCGGCGTTCAAACGTATCGCCAAACTCAAACCGGCCTGGATGCAGGCAGCATGAGCGCGCGGATGTTCAGGCACGGAGACAGGCACGCTGTCGGCATCGTGCCATCGCCTGTCTCAGCAAGGACACGCAACGGCTGTCTGCTCGTGCTCGTCCATGCCGGGCTGGTTTTCCAGGCACATGCGGCCCCGCCAACGACTGCGACGGTCTCGCAGGTGCTGGAGCAATTGCGTCGCGAAATCGTCGCCGAGCCAATCGGCAACCCCACCCCGATCGATACCGTGCTGCAGCGCCATGCCGACACCACCGGGCTCAGCTTCGATCTCGGCAGGCCGGACGACAGCGACGATGCCGAAGCACCCCCAGCCGTGCAGCCAGTGGGTGTGACAGATGCGGAGTGGCTGGCAGTGCAGGCTTACCGCAGCACCAGTGCCAGTGCAGAGAACGACATCGCTGAAAACGGCAACCACCACTACACATTGGCCGACCTGGACGAAGACGGTCAGCGCGATCTGATAGACGATGCGTATGTCGGCGGCACCGGGCTCTTCAACGACATCTCCGTGCTGCGCTACAACCGCGCGCAGGGCTTCCGCCCGGCAGTCGCCACTGCAGTTGACGCAGATGGCACGCCGGGCAGCTTCAGCATCAACGGCCGCGGCAGCGATCAAGCTTTGTACTGGCTGCGTATCGATGGCAAAAGCTACGCGGCCTCCCGCGATGGCGATTATTTTCAGGACACGGTGACCGTATCGCGCCCGTTGTCCTTGCCCGGCGAACGCGTGGAGACGCAGGTACTGCAGGTGCGCTATCGCTACCGGCACACGCTGGCGACACCATCGCGCCAAGCAGCCAGTGCCACCACCGAAGAACAACAGGCATCGCACTGGCTGGCGCAACACCCGCAATTGCAGGCAGCCGTCAACGCGCAGCTGCAGCAGCTTGCGTTCGCACCGGACGGCACGCAGCGTACACCGGACCCTGCTGCACGCTGCCCGGCGCAGACCAGCGGCGATCCCGACGAAGCCGATCAATGGCCCTGGCACGATGCGGGCCACTACACCTTCGATTATGTCGCCGACTTTCGTGTGCGGCGCGGACAGGCGTGCTACAGCGCCAGCATTGTGGCCTTTCGCAGCAGCTATCTGACCTCCCCCGAAGGGTGTTGTGCGCTGTGGCTGTACGACGCTCCCGGCACTCAGGTCGCGACCCTGCCGCTGGACTCAAGACGCGAGCGAGCCAGCGTGGCGTTGATAACCGCGACTGCGCAGCCGGAGTAACCGCCGAGCGTGGCCGTCGAGACTGCGAGCTTTGCTTGATGCTGTCCAGGCAAGCTGCCACGCGATGGCGATGCGTCCAATGTCAGCGCTGATTTCGTCTCTCCAGGCCTGCATGGCGATGCGCAACGCTACGCCAGCAGTGATAGCGACGCCGTGCTGAGTCGCGAGGCAACCTGCATCGAGGCCTGGCACATGGCGAGGAACCAGACGATCCGGCCCGCATGGGCGCATGCGCACCCAAACGCGCAGTGCGTAGTGCTACTTCGATAACGAGATGACGTGCATACGCTCTTCGGCGCACGCGGGCTGATGCAATGCTTGAACTTGCACACCGATTGCCGGTGGAACCCTGGCAATACGGGTTATCGGTAAAGCTGCATCGCGCCCAGGTGCGCTCCTACGTGGCAAGCAACGAGGTCGCCTGCCGGATCACACGCCCATATAGCGGTGCGGGCGGTGGTTGAACATCAGCACCAGGCTCAGCATCAACGCGCCCAGCGCCGAATACAGCACCTTGTCAGGCGTGAGGATGGCGAACGCCACCAGCATCAGCATGGCATCGAAGCTCATCTGCACCTTGCCTGCGCTCCAGCCGCGTTCGCGCTGCAGATACACCGCCAGAATGCCGATTCCGCCCAGGCTGCCGCGGTGGCGGATGAAGAACAGGATACCCAGCCCGGCCAGCGCGCCCCCGGCAATGGCGGCGAACGCCGTGCTGATGTGCGCGTACTCAGCCCAGCGCGGCAGCAGATCGGTCAAGGCGCCGCAGGCACCGACCGCAGCGAAGGTCTTCAATGTGAATTCCCAGCCCATGCGGCGCACGCTCAGCCAGTAAAACGGCAGATTGACCAGCACGAACACCAGGCCAAAATTCCAATGCAACGCGTAGTGCAGCAGGAAGGCGACACCGGCCATGCCGCCGATCATCAGCCCGCCCTTGGCAAAGATCGCCAGGCCGAGCGAGGCGACCAGCGTGGCCAGCACCATGCCCTGCACGTCCTCGGCCACCGAATGGTGGTACGCGTGGTCGTCGGCCGTGGTTCCCGCCGAATCCGGCGGTGGCGTCAACGGCCCGGAGGTGACCACGGTGCCGTCGTCGGGCAACGGTTCTTGCTCCGGACGGAGATCGGAATCGGGAAGGCTCACGGGTTTGGGCACTGCAGTGGGGTGCGATATTAGACACTATCGGCCACCCTGGTTACATCTGAAACAGCAGCGATGCGCCTCTCCAGTGCGAGACGCGTGCATTACCACAGGGGAATCGCGTCTACAAAAAAGGCGCCCGATGCGGGGCGCCATTTTGATCCACCACTACAAACCACCGCACCAGGCACTGGCCGCAGCCAGCGCAAGCTCTGCGGCAACAGACGACCCATTACCGAACTTCGGCAATCTCCACGCCATCCATCCCCTGCGACAGGGTCTTGGCATCGCCGCCCTGCGAGAGCTTGATGCGCAGGCGCACTTCGTTCTGCGAGTCGGCGTGGCGCAGCGCGTCTTCGTAGCTGATTTCGCCGGCCTGATACAGCTCGAACAGGCTCTGGTCGAAGGTGCGCATGCCCAGGTTGGTGGACTCCTTCATGATCTCCTTGAGCTTGTGGATCTCGCCGTCGCGGATGTAGTCCTGCACCAGTGGCGTGCCGAGCATGATCTCCATCGCCACACGGCGGCTGCGCCCATCCGGAGTCGGAATCAGTTGCTGCGCCACCACACCCTTGAGGTTTAGCGACAGATCCATCAGCAGCTGATTGCGGCGGTCTTCCGGGAAGAAGTTGATGATGCGGTCCATCGCCTGGTTGGCATTATTGGCGTGCAGCGTGCACAGCACCAGGTGGCCGGTTTCGGCGAAGGCGATCGCGTGGTCCATACCCTCGCGGGTGCGCACCTCGCCGATCATGATCACGTCCGGCGCCTGGCGCAGAGTGTTTTTCAGCGCATTTTCCCAGCTATCGGTATCGATGCCGACTTCGCGCTGGGTGATGATGCAGCCTTCGTGCTTATGCACGAATTCGATCGGGTCTTCGATGGTGATGATGTGCCCGGTGGAATTCTGGTTGCGGTAGCCGATCATCGCCGCCAACGAGGTCGACTTACCGGTACCGGTGGCGCCCACGAAAATGATGATGCCGCGCTTGGTCATCGCCAGCGTCTTGATCACCGGCGGCAGGCTCAGCTCTTCCACGGTGGGAATGCGCGTCTCGATCCGACGCAGCACCATGCCCACCTGATTGCGCTGATAGAAGCAGCTCACACGGAAGCGCCCGACCCCGGACACGCCGATGGCGAAGTTGCACTCGTGGGTCTTTTCGAACTCTTCGCGCTGCGACGGCGTCATTACGTTCAACACCAGATCGCGGCTCTGCTGCGCGGTCAACGGCGTCTGCGTGATCGGGCTGATCTTGCCGTGCACCTTGATCGCCGGCGGCATGCCGGAGGTGATGAACAGATCCGACGCCTTCTGATGCGCCATCAGCTTGAGGAAGGAGGTGAAGTCGATGGTGCTCATGGCGTGCTCCCTTGGAGCCGGGAATTGGGAATCGAGAATCGGGAATTGGAAAATCTGCAAGCCAGGAGCCGGAACCGGTCAGGGGCGCGCTCGTGCGATTCCCCACTCCCGATTCCCGATTCCCGAATCACTCGAATATCCGCTTGTCCTTGGCGTATTCGCGGGCCTGGTTGCGCGTGATCAGGCTGCGCTTGACCAGGTCCTGCAGATGCTGATCCAGCGTCTGCATGCCGTACTGCTGGCCGGTCTGGATCGACGAATACATCTGCGCCACCTTGTCCTCGCGTATCAGGTTACGGATCGCCGGGGTGCCGACCATGATTTCCCAGGCTGCGGTACGCCCGCCGCCCACCTTTTTGAGCAATGCCTGCGAAATCACCGCGCGCAAGGATTCGGACAGCATCGAGCGCACCATCGGCTTTTCGCCGGCCGGGAACACGTCGATGATGCGGTCGATGGTCTTGGCCGCCGAGCTGGTGTGCAGGGTGCCGAACACCAAGTGGCCGGTTTCTGCGGCGGTGAGCGCCAGGCGGATGGTTTCCAGGTCGCGCAACTCGCCCACCAGGATGATGTCCGGGTCTTCGCGCAATGCCGAGCGCAGCGCTTCGTTGAAGCCGTGCGTATCGCGGTGCACTTCGCGCTGATTGATCAGGCACTTCTGCGAGGTGTGCACGAATTCGATCGGATCCTCGACGGTGAGGATGTGGCCGTATTCGTTCTTGTTGATGTAGTCGATCATGCCGGCCAGCGTGGTCGACTTGCCCGAACCGGTCGGGCCGGTGACCAGGATCAGGCCCTGCGGTTGGTCGATCAGCTGGCGGAAGATCGGCGGGCAGCCCAGGTCTTCCAGCGTCAGCACTTCGGACGGAATGGTGCGGAACACCGCGCCGGCGCCACGATTCTGATTGAACGCGTTGACGCGGAAGCGCGCCAGCGAGGGAATCTCGAACGAGAAGTCGACCTCGAGGAATTCTTCGTAATCGCGCCGCTGCTTGTCCGACATGATGTCGTACACCAGCGCGTGCACCTGCTTATGGTCCAACGCCGGAATATTGATGCGACGGACATCGCCATCGACACGGATCATCGGCGGCAGCCCTGCAGACAGGTGCAGGTCCGATGCCTTGTTCTTGACAGAAAACGCCAGTAGTTCAGCGATATCCATGCGCTGCTTTTCCCCTAGGCTGCGATTGGAAGGTAGTCCCCGGCTGGCAGTATAGCGTTCTGGCTGCTGGCGGGAAGCGGCCTGGCGCCGGTTCAGGTCGGCAGCGTTGTATGCGGCTGAAGGCGTTGTTTTTCGGGCATGCCCAGGCACGGCGCTTGCCTGTGTCCGGCCCAGCCAGGCGGGATTGGGCACCAGCGGCTGCGCCCGCAGCCCGCAGCCCGCAGCGACGCCGATGCCGGTACGCGCTTGCCACCGTCAACCCAGCAAAGGCGCGCGGCGCGCTGGAAGGAAGCCAGCGGCGGCGGCACACTAGCGCTCCCGCTTGTTCTGGATTGCCACGTGCCGGCTTCGTCGCTGCAGCAGATTCTCGATGCCATCCATGCCGCAGCAGCCACGCATGCGCGTGCCGACGTTCGGTTGCTGGCGGTGTCAAAGACCAAACCGGCCGATGCCGTCGCCGCATTGGCCGCCCAGGGCCAGCGCGCATTCGGCGAAAACTACGTGCAGGAAGCGCAAGCCAAGATCGCCGCGCTGCGCGAGCTGGGGCTGGAATGGCATCTGATCGGCCACCTGCAGTCCAACAAGGCCGACGTCGCCAGCCAATGTTTCGACTGGGTGCAGACTGTGGACCGCGCCAAGTTGATTCCGCTGCTGGCGCGATACCGCCCGGACGACCGCATGCCGTTGAATGTGCTGATCCAGGTCAATATCGACGATGAGGACAGCAAATACGGATGCGCCCCGGACGCCATCGACGGCCTGGCCGACGCCATCGCACTGCAACCGCGACTGCAACTGCGCGGCTTGATGGCGATCCCGGCGCCGTTCCCGGATCAGGCACGTCGCGCTGCGGCGTTCGCGCGCATGCAGGACTTGTTCGCGCACCTGCAGCAGCGCCATCGGCAGGTGGACACCTTGTCGATGGGCATGAGTGCAGACTTCGCCGAAGCGATCGCGGCCGGTGCCACCATGGTCCGCGTGGGCACGGCGCTGTTCGGCGCGCGCGCGCCCTCGCCCGCCGCCTCCGTCTGATCTGCCTCGCGCATCGCGCCATCCATTCCTATTACTAGAGAGGTACCGCAATGACTCTGCCCACGCCGCCTGCGCCGTTATCCACCACTGCCGGGCGCATCGCGTTTATCGGCGGCGGCAACATGGCGCGCAGCTTGATCGCCGGGCTGATCCGACAAGGCGTGCCGGCTGCGAGCCTGCGCGTCGCCGAGCCCGTGGAAGAGTTGCGCACCGGGTTGTCGCGCGACTTTGGCGTACAGGCCGTCGCAGACGCGCGCGACGCGGCCGATGGCGCAGCCACCTGGGTGCTGGCGGTCAAACCGCAGGTCATGCCAAGCGTGTGCGCGCAACTGGCCGCGCTTGCACAAGCGCAACAGCCGCTGCTGCTGTCGATTGCAGCCGGCATCACCGCAACGCAGTTGCAGCGTTGGTGCGGCGGCGATACGGCGGTGGTCCGCGCGATGCCCAACACCCCCGCACTGCTCGGCGCCGGCGTGACCGGGCTGTATGCCACTGCACGCGTCTCCGATGCGCAGCGCATGCAGGCAACCCAATTGCTGGAAAGCGCCGGGGTGACGGTGTGGATCGACGACGAAGCGCAAATGGATGCGGTGACTGCCGTTTCCGGTAGCGGGCCGGCGTATGTGTTTTTACTGGCCGAAGCGATGGAAGCGGCAGCACAGGCGCAGGGACTGCCGGCCGATACCGCGCGCACGCTGGTCCTGCAAACCCTGCTGGGCGCATCGCGCATGCTCACCGAATCGGGCGAAGCACCGCAGGTCCTGCGCGGTCGCGTGACCTCGCCCAACGGCACCACGCAAGCGGCCATCGAAACATTCCAGGCTGGCGGATTCGAAGCGCTGACAGCGCGGGCAATCGCTGCTGCGACCGAGCGCGGCCGCAGCTTGTCGGCTGCCAACGACTAGCGCGCCGCGGTTCGCCCCAACGCGTTGCTGGCTGCATGGGGCAATCAGCGACGCGTCGCGGTGATCGCCCCCGGCACGCAGCCTGCATCGCAACACGTCGCTACGCGATTTCCCAATACCCACCGCCAGGCATCAAGCGACTTTCCTGCGCAATGTCGCGCGCTTTGCAATCGATGCCAATACGCGCCAATCAGGCGATCGCACGCGACTTGTTCGACATCTCGCGGCGATGCATCCGTCGTTGGCAGCAGAGCGGATGGCGCAGTGCAGAGTCTTTTGGCATGCGCATTACCACCGCAGCCTTGCGCAACGACCTGCTGCTCTGCGTCAGATACGGCACATGCCTGCGCGCTGCACGCGTTCCGCACTGGTTTTTACGCGCGTTTTGCGCCGCTGGTGAACGAATCCCCGTCGAAAGACGCTTTTTTGTGTTGTTTCATCGTTTGCCTATTGGCGGCGCGCAGCAGTTGCCCTACATTTCGCGTTGCCGACTGGGTCGGCAGACCCAACACCACCAACGAATACGGAACGAATACCTCATGGCAAAAACCGCCGCTAAGAAGGCTGCCCCCAAGAAGGCAGTGAAAAAGGTCGCCGCTACCAAGACCGCAAAGCCGGCCAAGGCCGCGACCAAGACCGCCGCACCGAAGCCGATCAAGGAAGCCCTGAGCAAGACCGGCCTGGTCGCGCACATCGCCGAATCCACCCAGCTGGCTCCGAAGGACGTCCGCGCCGTGCTGGCGTCGCTGGAAGCCACCGCACACTCGTCGCTCAACAAGAAGGGCGCTGGCTCGTTCACTCTTCCGGGCATGTTGAAGCTGACCGCCGTGCACGTGCCGGCCAAGCCGAAGCGTAAGGGGATCAACCCTTTCACCAAGGAAGAGCAGACCTTCCCCGCCAAGCCCGCCAGCCTCAAGGTCAAGGCACGCTTGCTGAAGAAGCTGAAGGACGCCGCGCTCTAATCGAGCACGCATCCGGTGTCATCGAGACGGCCTGCGGGCCGTCTTTTTTTTTGCGCTTTTCCCGCGTCTTGTTGGCGATGCGTGTCGACACACCACATCGCAGTCATGGCAGCCCGTCTACCCTGTTGGTGAGTTCGCAACAGAGAGTGTCTATGACCGCGCCAGCACCTCGCAGGCCCGCCCGACGTGTGCGTCGCCTGCTGGTTTCGATTGCCCTGCTGTGCGCGTTGGGCGTGGCCGCGCGCTGGG
This sequence comes from Xanthomonas sp. WHRI 10204, assembly GCF_040202875.1. Lineage (NCBI taxonomy): Bacteria > Pseudomonadati > Pseudomonadota > Gammaproteobacteria > Lysobacterales > Lysobacteraceae > Xanthomonas > Xanthomonas sp. WHRI 10204. The sequence continues at coordinate 1,143,554 of NZ_JBEGDW010000001.1, read as the reverse complement.
CCTGGCAGTCGCCGATGGGCGAACGCCTGCGCACCACCTGGGAACTGTCACGGATGCCGCCGCCGCAGACCCTGCAGATTCCAGTGAAAAACGTCCGTGCCCGCCAGATCGCCGACACCTTCGGTGCACCACGCGGACGCGACCGTAGCCATGCCGGCGTGGATATTTTCGCGCCGCGCGGTACGCCTGTGGTCGCCGCCACCCGCGGCGTGGTCAGTGCCATTCGCGACGCCGGGCTGGGTGGAAAACAGGTCTGGGTACTCGGGCCGGCGATGGAGCGGCACTACTATGCGCACCTGGACGACTGGGCACCTGGACTGGCCGTTGGCGATGTCGTCGAGCCCGGTACCGCGCTTGGCATGGTCGGTACCACCGGCAACGCGCGCGGCACGCCGCCGCACCTGCACTATGGTGTCTATGGGCGCAACGGTGCGTACGATCCACTGCCGCTGCTGCGTAAAACCACGCCACCGCCTGCCGACTGAGCATGCTGGAACACTGCGTCATGGCCTGCGCTATCGAGCGCGCGGCAGCCTACCCCTATGGTGGAGGCAGCCCAGGAGTGACGCGACCACCATGCCCCGAAAACGCTATCGCATTACGGTCACGCCCATCGAGAACGACGGGCGACCGTGCGACGACCGCTGCACCATCGAGTTTGAACAGCGCTCCCGCGCCGACTGGATGCGCCTGCTCGAAGAATTGCACCTGCGCCGCGATCTGAGCAGCGACGAATGCGCCGCACTGACCGTCGGCTCGCAATTGCTGGAAGACCTGGCCGCCCGTCCACGCGCGCAACCCAGCGATGCGCTGGATGCATTACGGCCCAAGCTGCAACTACTGCTCGATCGCCTGCAACGCGTCCAACCCGGCGCCTGAGCGCTGCTCCGCACCGCATACGCCCGCTACACTGCGCGCCTCGGGGATGGAGAGCCGCTATGCGTTGGATCGTCATTGCTTTATCAGTAACCGCACTCGCAGGCTGTAGCTGTCATCGCAGTACAGATCAGCAAGCTGTTGCGACCACAAGCTCGCCTAAAGCCACTGCGGCGACAGACTACGCTGCGGTGACTGCCCAAGGCGTACCCATGTCGCCGGCGTCCGAAGCCCCCGACGATGCGCAAACGCGCGCCGATTTGGCCGAAGCAAGCGCCACCGTGCAGCGTTATCTGGGTGCGTTGCCCGGTGCCGCGCGCGCCGATGCCGATGCGCTGTGGACCGGCGGACGTCCATCGCCGGTGCCGGACGACGCGGCGCTGCGCGGCATCGGTGATATCCGCTCGATGCGCATCAACAACGACCCGCCGGTGCCGCTGGATCAGGAACATCCGCCGCGACGCATCGAAGTGCCGGTGCGCATCGTCGTACGCACGGGCTCGGGCACGCAGCAGCTGGTCGGCGCCTATCGCTTGCAACCGCGCGCCGGCAGCGACAGCTGGGAAATCTACTCCGCCACGCTGCAACCGGTACTGCGCTAACCCGTGGTTCACCAGTGCTGACTAAGGTTGTGTCACCTATTGCCGGAGTCACCCGATGAAACTGCGTTCGCTTGCCGGATCCGTGCTTGCCCTCGCCTTGGCGCTCCCCGTTGGCAGCGCCTGGGCGGCGCCGCAGATCCAGGGACATCAGATCAGCGTGCAGGCCAGCGACCTGCAGCAGTATCTGGGCGGTCGCTTCCCGCAAACGCACGACACGCTCGGCGGCTTGATCGCAATGACGGTCAGCAACCCCGCGCTGTCGCTGCCGCCGGGCGACCGACTCAAGATGGCGTTCGATCTGGCCGTGGCCACTGCCGGCGGTGCGCCGGCTCCGGTGGGCAATGTGACCCTGACCAGCGCGCTGCGTTACGACGTCGCCAAACAAGGTTTTTATCTCGACCAGCCCAGCATCGACGATTTCCGCCCGGCCAATTCCGGCGCAAAGCTCGACCACAGCACCCGTCAGCTACTCAACACCTGGCTGGCCGATTACGCGCGCAAGGAACCCATCTATCGCATCGACCCGTCGATTGCCGCAGTGATGGGCGCCGTGCAGGTGGAGTCGGTGGGCATCCAGAACGGTCGCGTGGCGGTCAACTTCAACCAGAACATCGAGCAGATGGTGCCGGCGGCGGCGCTGTCGGGGAAGTAAGTCCGCACCGTCATCTTCACCCTGGGCGAAAACAGTCCGCGCAAGGTGGGTACGACGCGCACAACGGCCATCATGCAACGGCCCGACGCAACAGCGCCGGGCCGTGTTTACTGAAACAAGTGACAAATAGCGGCTAACGCGACTTACGCAGACAGGGCCTTGGCCACCGCAGCACTGAATGCCGGAATGTCGTCGGGCTTGCGGCTGGTGATCAACGGACCATCGACCACCACCTCGGCATCCTGCCAGCGCGCGCCGGCGTTGGTCAGATCGGTTTTGACCGACGGCCACGAGGTGACGTTGCGGCCGCGCACCAAATCGCTCTCCAGCAACAACCACGGCCCATGGCAGATGGCCGCCACCGGCTTCTGCGCCGTGGCGAATGCACGAATGAAGGCGATCGCCTGCTGATTCATGCGCAATGTGTCGGGATTGAGCACGCCACCGGGCAGCACCAGTGCGTCGTAGGTTTCAGGCGTTGCTTGCTCGAGAGGCTGGTCGACTGCAACCGAAACGCCCCAATCGGTGTGATTCCAGGCGCGGATCGTTGCGCCATCGCCAGGTGCGATCACATCGACTTTGGCGCCCCACGATTCCAGCAGGCGCTTGGGTTCTGTCAGTTCGGATTGCTCGAAGCCATCGGTGGCCAGGACCGCGATGGTCTTGCCGGAGAGCGAATACGCCATGTGGGGCTCCTCGATAAAAGAAGCCCGCACCGTAGGCAGCGCGCTGTTGCGCACCCGTGAACCGATGTGTGCGTTGCGTCAGCGCGCAGTGCGCTTCGCCAGGCTCAGCGCTTGGGCTGCAGCATCGTGCCCGTGCAGTTCTTGGAGCCGCAGCGGCATTCCCAGATCTTCTTCAGACGCGGCGTGTGGCGCTCGCTCAGGGTGATGCCGTAGTTGTAGGTCAGCTCGGCGCCGGCCTTGATGGCGCGCTTGGCCTCGATGAAGATCTTGTCCTTGCTGCGGTCGTCGCCTTCGGCTTCTTCGATCACCGCTTCGCAATTGGGATTGCAGCTGTGGTTGATCCAGCGCGCGACATTGCCTTCGTAGTTGGCATCCAGCACGTAATCGTCGCTGAGCGTAAACAGGAAGGTGTGGCCGCTTTCCACGTCGCCGGTGTCGTCGGCATCCACTTCGGCGTGCGTGCGCAGACGCCCCTTGTACTGAATGATGCGCTCGCCCTTGCGGAGCGGGGCGAGGGCGAACATGCCATTGCCGTGGATACGTGACTTGCGGGCGGCAACTTTGCGCGACATGTAAGGGTCCAGTGATGGGGCCGCTCATTGTGACCGCAGCGCGTCCGTGCGCCAAGCACAAGCGCTCCACCACCCGCAACGCCCTGCGCTTGCCGGCGGCTGAACCGGGCGGTTGGCCCCGCCCTGCCGGAAAGAGTACAATTTCGGTCCGCTTTAAGGTTTTCTGCTCGCTCATGTTGCGCGTCACCAAACTCACCGATTACGCCACCGTCGTACTGACCGTGCTTGCCGCGCGTAGCGGTGAAGTGCTCAGCGCCAGCGAACTGGCCGAACAGGCGGGCTTGGAAGCACCGACCGTGAGCAAGATCCTCAAGCCGTTGTCGCAAGCCGGGCTGGTGGAAGGCCTGCGCGGTGTGCACGGCGGTTACCGGCTTGCGCGCGACGCCAGCCAGATCACCCTGGTGGAGATCGTCGAGGCAATGGAAGGCCCGTTGGCGATCACCGAATGCAGCCAGGACCACAGCCAGTGCGGCATCGCGCAGACATGCGGCGTGCGCTCCAACTGGCGCCTGATCAACGACGTGGTCGGCGACGCATTGCGTCGGGTCACGCTTGCGCAAATGTTGCAGCCCCTCTCTCTCCCTGGCGACAGCCGTCGGCGTTCCATCGCCGCACGCGTCGCGACCACCTGACCTGTAGGCAGCCCGATGGCCACCGAACTTGCTCCTCCGCAGAATGCGCAGATCCTCGAACGGCTGGGCCGACGCTACGACGCCGGCTTCATCACCGAGATCGAATCCGATTCGCTCCCGCCCGGTCTGGACGAAGACACCATCCGTGCGTTGTCGGCCAAGAAAGACGAGCCGCAATGGATGACCGACTGGCGTCTTGAGGCCTACCGCCATTGGCTGAAAATGCCGATGCCCGAATGGGCCAAGCTCAAGATCGCGCCGATCGATTTCCAGGCATTGAGCTACTACTCCGCGCCCAAGGGCCCGAAGTACGCCTCGCTGGACGATGTGCCCAAGGAACTGCTGGACACCTACGACAAGCTTGGCGTGCCGTTGCACGAGCGCGCGCGGCTGGCCGGCGTTGCGGTGGATGCGGTGTTCGATTCGGTCTCGGTCGGCACCACCTTCCGCAAGGAACTGGCCGAAAAGGGCGTGATCTTCTGCTCGATGTCCGAGGCGATCAAAGAGCATCCGGAGATCGTCAAGCAATACCTGGGCAGCGTGGTGCCGGTGGGCGACAACTACTTCGCCGCGCTCAACTCGGCGGTGTTCTCCGACGGCAGCTTCGTGTTCATTCCCAAGGGCGTGCGTTGCCCGATGGAACTCAGCACCTATTTCCGCATCAATGCCGGCCATACCGGCCAGTTCGAGCGCACCTTGATCGTGTGCGAAGACAAGGCCTACGTGTCGTACCTGGAAGGCTGCACCGCGCCGATGCGAGATGAAAACCAGCTGCATGCCGCGGTGGTGGAACTGGTGACGCTGGAAGACGCCGAGATCAAGTACTCGACGGTGCAGAACTGGTACCCGGGCGATGAAAACGGCGTTGGCGGCATCTACAACTTCGTCACCAAGCGTGCCGAATGCCGTGGCGACCGCAGCAAGGTGACCTGGACCCAGGTCGAAACCGGCTCGGCGATCACCTGGAAGTATCCGTCGTGCGTGCTGCTCGGCGACGATTCGGTGGGCGAGTTCCATTCGGTGGCACTCACCCACCATCGTCAGCAGGCCGACACCGGCACCAAGATGATCCACATCGGCAAGCGCACCAAGAGCAAGATCGTCAGCAAGGGCATCAGTGCCGGGCGTGGGCAGAACACCTATCGCGGTCTGGTCAAGGTGGACCGCAACGCCGATGGCGCGCGCAATTACACCCAGTGCGATTCGCTGTTGATCGGCAAGCAATGCGGCGCGCACACCTTCCCCTATATCGAGGTGAAGAATCCCGGCGCCACCGTCGAGCACGAGGCCACCACCTCCAAGATCAGCGACGACCAGCTGTTCTATTGCCGCGCGCGTGGCATCAGCCAGGAAGATGCGGTGTCGCTGATCGTCGATGGTTTCTGCAAGCAGGTGTTCCGCGAGCTGCCGATGGAGTTCGCCGTGGAAGCCAAGAAGCTGCTGGAAGTCTCGCTGGAAGGCAGCGTCGGCTGACACCCTTTTCCTTCTCCCTTCGGGAGAAGGTGGCGCGCAGCGCCGGATGAGGATACGGGCGAAGCCTCGCGCCCCCAAATCCAGGAGACGCTTCGCGCCGACCCTCACCCCAACCCCTCTCCCGGCGGGAGAGGGGCTACATAAGAATTCTGACGGACCATCAGCATGCTCAACATTAAAAACCTCCACGCCAGCATCGCCGGCAAAGACATTCTCAAAGGCCTGTCGCTGGACATCCAGCCCGGCCAGGTGCACGCCCTGATGGGGCCCAATGGCGCGGGCAAGTCCACGCTGGGCAATGTGCTGGCCGGCCGCGATGGCTACGAAGTCAACGAAGGCAGCGTGCAGTTCGAAGGCAAGAACCTGCTCGATCTGCCGCCGGAAGAACGCGCCGCCGCCGGCCTGTTCCTGGCGTTCCAGTACCCGGTGGAAATCCCCGGCGTCAACAACACCTATTTCCTGCGCGCCGCGCTCAATGCCCAGCGCAAGGCGCGTGGCGAAGAGGAGCTGGATTCGATGCAGTTCCTCAAGCTGGTGCGGCAGAAGCTGGCCGTGCTGCATCTGAAGGACGAACTGTTGCATCGCGGTGTCAACGAGGGCTTTTCCGGCGGCGAGAAGAAGCGCAACGAGATCTTCCAGCTGGCCGTGCTCGAACCCAAGCTCGCCATCCTGGATGAAACCGACTCCGGCCTGGATATCGATGCGCTCAAAAGCGTGGCCGACGGCGTCAACGCGCTGCGTTCGCCGGAGCGTTCGTTCCTGGTGATCACCCACTATCAGCGCCTGCTCGACTACATCAAGCCGGACGTGGTGCATGTGCTATCCGAAGGACGCATCGTGCAGAGCGGCGGCCCGGAACTGGCGCTGGAGCTGGAAAAACACGGTTACCACTTCCTGAAGGATCGTGTGGTGCCCGAGGTTGCCGCCTGATGAGCGCCCTGCTCGACTCCCTGGCCCGCGGCTTCAGTGGCGACGATGCACGCCGCGCCGAGCTCGACGCAGCGCTGCAGACCGGCCTGCCCGGTCCGCGCGCCGAAGCGTGGAAATACACCTCGCTGCGTCAGCTGGAACGGCGCAGTTTTCAGCCGGCACCGCTGGTGCCGACGTTGCTCGATGCCGCCGTACTGGACGAGATCCCCGCGCCGCGGCTGGTGTTCGTCAACGGGCGCCCTTCCGCAGCGCTGAGCGATGTTTCGACCTTGCCGGACGGCGTGCAGCTGGACACCTTGTCGGCCGCACTGGCCGCAGGCGATGACGCAAAGCACTTGCTCGGCCGCCGTTTCGAAGGCAGCGACGAGATCTTTGCCCGCCTCAATGCCGCGCTGGCCGACGAAGGCGTGCTGGTGCGCGTGCAAGACGGCGCGCAGATCGAACTGCCACTGCATATCGTCTTTGTCAGCGTGGCCAGCGAGCACGATCTGTCCTGGCATTACCGCCATCTGATCGAAGTCCGTGCCGGCGCAGCGCTCAATGTGGTCGAGCATCATCTGCACGTCGGCGATGCGGCGCATCTGGACAACAGCGTGATGCATGTCCATCTGGCACAGGACGCGGTGTTGTCGCATGCGCGGGTGCAGGCCGATAGCGCGCACGCCACCGCACTGCTGCGCACCGATGCCGTGTTGGCACGCAATGCACGCTACCAGCGCGTGGATCTGGAACTGGGCGCCGGCCTGTCGCGGCACGAACTCAACGTGCGCCTGGAAGGCAGCAACGCCCAGCTCACCGCCAATGGCGTGCTGTTGGGCAATGGTCGCCGCCATGTCGATACGCGCCTGGGCATCGAACATATTGCCCGCGACACCGCCTGCGAGTTGGTCTGGCGCGGTGTGGGTGCCGATCGCAGCCGCGTGGTGTTCCATGGCGGCATCCATATCCGTCAGGGCGCCGATGGCACCGACGCACGGCTGTCCAACAAGAATCTGCTGCTCTCTTCCAATGCCGAAATCGATACCCAGCCGGTGCTGGTGATCGACGCCGACGAAGTGCAGGCAGCGCATGGCGCCACTGTCGGTCAGCTCGATGACAACGCCTTGTTCTATCTGCGCTCGCGCGGCGTGCCGCAAGCGGAGGCGCAACGTCTGCTGAGTGCGGCGTTCTGCCACGAGCCGTTGCGGGTCCTGCCGGCTGCGTTGAGTGCCGTGCTGGCCTTGCAGCTGGACCGCGCCCTGAATTCGGCGGGCGTGGCATGAATGCACCTGCCGTCACTCAGGGCAACGCTCCGGATTGGGAACGCGTCCGTTCGGATTTCCCGCTGCTGATGCGGCAGGTGCATGGCAAGCCGCTGATCTATTTCGACAACGCCAACACCGGACAAAAGCCGCTGCAGGTGATTGCCGCGACCGACGAGTTCTATCGGCGTCAGAACGCCAATGTCAGCCGCGCAGTGCATGCGCTGGGCAGCGAAGCTACGGATGCCTTCGAAGGCGCACGCAGCAAACTCGCGCGCTTTCTCAATGTGCGCGCCGACGAGCTGGTGCTGTGTAGCGGCACCACCTTTGCGATCAATCTGGTGGCGTATTCGTGGGCATTGCCGCGTCTGGGACCAGGCGATGTCATCCTGATCACGCGCATGGAGCACCACGCTAACATTGTGCCGTGGCAGCTGGTGGCCCAGCGCACCGGTGCCAGCATCCGCGTAGCCGAGATCACCCCCGAGGGCGCGCTGGATCTGGATGCCTTGCGCAAGGCGATGACGCCGGACGTCAAACTGCTGGCGATCACCCATGTGTCCAACGTGCTGGGCACGGTCAACCCGGTGCGCGAGATCTGCCGCGACGCGCGCAAGCGTGGCATCGTCACCATGGTGGACGGCTCGCAGGCCGCACCGCATCGGCGCATCGACGTGGCCGCGATCGGCTGCGATTTCTACGCCATCACCGGCCACAAGATGTGCGGCCCCACCGGCACCGGCGCGCTGTGGGCGCGTCGCGAACATCTGCAGTCCATGCCGCCGTTTCTGGGCGGTGGCGAAATGATCAAGGAAGTCAGCTTCGAAGGCACCGTGTACAACGATGCCCCGCACAAGTTCGAAGCCGGCACGCCCAACATCGCCGGCTTCATCGGCCTGGGCGCAGCGGTGGATTATCTGGAGTCGATCGGCCTGGAGCATGTGGAAGCGCGCGAAGCCGAGCTGCTGGCGCACTTCACCGAAGAGCTGCAGCGGATCGATGGCCTGCGCATCTTCGGCACCACGCCCGACAAAGCCGCGGTGGTGTCGTTCCTGATCGACGGTGCGCATTCGCACGATCTTGCCACCCTGCTCGATCTGGAAGGCGTGGCGGTGCGCTCCGGCCAGCACTGCGCGCACCCGCTGCTGCAGTTCTACGGCGTTGCCGCAACCTGTCGCGCATCGCTGGCGTTCTACAACACGCATGACGAGATCGAGCGCTTTGTCGCCGCGTTGGTGAAGGTGCGTCGCCTACTGGGCTGATTGGAATCGGGAATCGGGAATCGCAAAAGCATGTCACCGAGGGGAGCTGGACTTCCATCGCCCTACTATTCACGAGTATTCACGCGGGAATTCAAAAGCGCCAAACTTCGCTACGCTGTTACGAATCCCCAATCCCCACTCCCAAATCCCCGCCCTCATGCAGACCACCACGTTCCGCACTGCCACCGTCGATGACATCGACGCCCTTGTCCAGTTGGTGACCTCGGCCTATCGCGGTGACAGCAGTCGCGTGGGGTGGACGACCGAGGCCGACATTCTCGACGGCGCCCGCATCGACCCGGCCGTGCTGCGTCAGGACATCCTGCGCGAGCGCAGCCTGGTATTGCTGGTCGAGCAGGATGGGCGCCTGCTGGCGTGCGCGCATATCGCCGACGACGGCGGCGCAGGGTATTTCGGTATGTTTGCGGTGGACCCGTCGCTGCAAGGCAGCGGCATCGGCAAGACGCTGCTGGCCGAAGCCGAACGCATCGTGGACGCCGAGTGGAAGCTGCCGGTGATGCGTATGACCGTGATCGATGTGCGCAACGAACTCATCGCCTTCTACGAACGACGCGGCTATCGCCGCACTGGCCTCCTCAAGCCGTTCCCGTATGGCGACGAACGCTTCGGCGTGCCGCTGCGGCAGGATCTACGCTTCGAAGTGCTGGAAAAATCGCTGAACGGCGCCGCGCCATGAGTGAGACCTGGACCTTCGTCTGCGCAAGCGACGCGCTGCTGCCCGGCGAACTGCAGACAGCGTGGGATGCCGTCACCGACGCGCCAATCGTGGTGTTCAATCTCGACGGCGAGTTGTACGCGTTGGAAGACCGCTGCAGCCACGAAGATTACGAGCTGTCGCCCGGCAGCTTCGACCCGGTCGCCGGCACCATCGAATGCCTGTTGCACAGCGCCCGCTTCGATATCCGCGATGGCCGCCCGTTGTGCGCCCCCGCCTACACCGCCGTGCCCAAGTTCCCGGTCAAGCGCGAGCACGACGGCATCTGGACCCGCGACGACCGCTAGCGCGGCAGCTACCAACGCATATTTTCCACGCTGGAAGCCGCCGCGTGTTTGCCGACGTACGCCTCCGGTCGGCAAAGATTGCAAAGAAGAATGATTTGCATTTAAGATCGCAGCCCTTCAGGTCTTCTTAACATCTGACCTGCCCTGCGATCCCATGCGCCCTGCACTGTCCGACACCTCCGATCTGCGTTTTGCTCGCCTGCGCTTTCCAGCGCGGCGCGACGGCGCGTGCGGTGGACGCCAGCCGGGCGCCACGGGCTAGCGACGCACGCACACCCTTCCGCATCCGCCGAGCCATCGCCAGGACGGAGCACCGCTTTCCTTTTCGAGACGTCTCATGACTCCCAGGATTTCCCCGCTCACTTCGGCCGTGCTGTTGACCCTGTCCGCTCCCGCGTTCGCCCAGCCTGGCGATGCGCCGGCGCCTCCGGGTGCGGTGGATCTGGATGCCATCCGGGTGCAGCAGGAACGTGCGCAAAAGCCGTCCTCGCCCAAGTACACCGAAGCGCTGCGCGACACCCCGCAGACCATCACGGTTGTCACCAAGCAGACCATGGACCAGCAGAACCTGCTGTCGCTGCGCGATGTGCTGAGCACGCTGCCCGGCATCACCTTCGGCGCGGGCGAAGGCGGCGGCGGATATGGCGACAGCATCAACCTGCGCGGCTTCACCGCCAGCAGCGACATCACCACCGATGGCGTGCGCGACAGCGCGCAGTACAGCCGCAGCGACACCTTCAACCTCGAGTCCGTGGAGCTGATCAACGGCGCCAACTCGGCGATGTCCGGTGCCGGTTCGGTCGGCGGCAACATCAACCTGGTGACCAAGACCGCCGGGCAAGGCGACTTCACCAATGTGCTGATCGGCGGCGGCAGCGACCGTTATGGCCGCCTCACCGTCGACAGCAACTACGACTTCGAAAACGGCACCGCCGTGCGCCTGAACGCCATGGGTCACACCCAGGATGTGCCGGGCCGCGATGAAGAATTCCGCCATCGCTGGGGCTTTGCGCCATCGATCGCCTTCGGCCTGGGCTCGGATACGCGCTTCACGCTGAGCTATCTGCACCAGCACGACAACAACCTGCCGCAGTACGGCGTGCCGTTCGCGCTCAGCCCGTTCAACGATGGCCCGCTGCCGGGCGTGGACCGCGAAACCTATTACGGCTATCGCAATGTGTCGCGTCAGGAGATCGACGTGGACATGCTGACCGGCGTGCTGGAAATGGACTTTGACGACAACGTCAAGCTGCGCAGCCTGGCGCGTCTGCAGCGCGTGGATCAGACCACCTCGGCCACCGCGCCGGAAGGCACCTGGTGCCTGCCAAACAACACCAACGCCTACACCGGTCGCGCCTGCGTCGGCCAGCCGCCGTCCACCTGGAACCCCAACAGCGGCCCGCGCGGGCTGGTGCGCGACACCGAAAACTTCATCGCGCATAGCCAGACCGACCTGACCGCCACCCTGCACACCGGCGCCATCGAGCACCGCGTGGTCGCCGGCGTGGCCTTCAGCAAGGAAGACTTCGAACTCGACAGCGGCAGCATCTTCCGTAATGCCGACGGCTCCACCACCGGCATCACCTACCCGCTGCAGACCTTCGACAACCCGTACAACATCTGGACCGGCCCGCAGAACTATTTCCGCACCGGCCGCAGCAAAGGCAGCCTGACCAATCAGGCGGTGTACCTGTTCGACACGCTGCAGTTCAACGAGCAATGGATGCTCAACCTGGGCGGCCGTTACGAACACAACGAAGGCGACACCACCACCTACACCGTCAATGCCACCGGCGGCGTCACCGGCGTGACTCCGGGCTTCCCGGCAGGCAGCAAGGACGATTTGTTCTCCTACCGCGCCGGCCTGGTATTCAAGCCGGTCGACAACGCCAGCCTGTATCTGTCCTACGCCAACAGCAAGACCCCGTCCAAGGCGTCGGTCAACGGCTCGTGCACGCCGATCGCCACCGCCACCGCCGGCGCCAACTGCAATGTTGAGCCGGAAAGTGCGGTCAACATCGAGCTGGGCGGCAAGTGGGACGTGTTGAACGAGCGCCTGGCGCTGACCGCTGCGGTGTTCCGCAACGAGCGCGAAAACTACAAGGTCAACAGCGGCGACCCGCTGATTCCCGAGCAGGTGCTCGACGGCAAGGCGCGCGTGGACGGTATCGCACTGGGCGTGGCCGGCTACCTGACCGAGCACTGGTCGGTCTTCGCTAACTACACCTTCCTGGACAGCGAAGTGCTGCAGAGCGTGTCCAACCGTACCGCCAGCCTCACCGGCGACCCAATTGCCGGGCGCGAACTGGTGCAGACCCCGCGTAATGCCGGCAATCTCTGGACCACCTACGCGCTCAACCAGTGGACCTTCGGTTATGGCGTCAATTACCAGGGCAGCTTCTACCCGAACAACACCTCGACCGCGGTCTACCGCAAGACCGACGCGTACTGGGTGCACCGTGCGATGGTCGGCCTGCGCGTCAACGACTGGCTCAGCCTGCAGTTGAACGTCAACAACCTGTTCGACAAGGAGTACTACACCAGCATCCGCAACAACCTCACCGTCAACGCCGCGGGTACCGTCACCGCCGGCAGTGGTTGGGCGTTGCCGGGCGATGGCCGCTCGGCGGTGTTGAACGCTACCTTTAGTTTCTAACCTTCCGGCACGCCGCCCGCACCCTGCGGACGGCGTGGAGAGCGCCGCATGCTGCTGCCCATTCCCGATGTCTTGACGCCCGTGCAGCTCAGCGAGTTGCGCGCGCGGCTGGACGCGGTCGACTGGGCAGACGGCCGCATTACCGCTGGCCATCAATCGGCGCAGGCCAAGGACAACGCGCAGTTGCCCGAGGACAGCGCCGCAGCGCGCGAGGCCAGCGCATTGGTGCTGGAGGCGCTCTCCCGCAGCAGCACGTTCTTCTCGGCGGTGTTGCCGCGTCGGATCTATCCGCCGTTGTTCAATCGCTACAGCGACGGGCAGTCGTTCGGGTATCACGTCGACAATGCGGTGCGTTACGACCGCAGCCGCGGCGGTGCCGAGCCGGTTCGCACCGATGTCTCTTGCACGCTGTTTCTCAGCGACCCGGACAGTTACGACGGCGGCGAACTGGTGATCGAAGATACCTTCGGCACGCAGTCGGTGAAGCTGCCGGCCGGGCACCTGGTGATCTACCCCGGCACCAGCCTGCATAAAGTGATGCCGGTAACGCGCGGCACGCGTGTCGCCTCGTTCTTCTGGATCCAAAGCATGCTGCGCGACGATGCACAGCGCCGCCTGTTGTTCGAACTGGATGTGTCGATCCGTCGTTTGACCCAGGACACGCCCGGGCATCCGTCGTTGATCCAGCTCACCGGCGTGTATCACAACCTGCTGCGGCAGTGGGCCGATGTCTGAGCCTGCGATTGACCCAGCCCTGCTGATGGCACTGCTGCAGACCCAGCCTGCCCAGGCAGTCGCGTTGCTGCGCAAGGCCGCCGCCGGTCAGGATGTGACTGCACAACTGCTGCTCGCACAGCTGTATGCCGAAGGCCGCGGCATTGCCGCCGATCCGGCCATGGCGATGCTGTGGTACGAAGTGGCCGCCAATGCCGGGCATCCGGAAGCGATGAATCAACTGGGCCGCTGCCACGAACTGGGCTTTGGCACCGCCATCAACGAGGTGCTGGCGGCGTTGTGGTATCGCCGCGCCGCCGAGCATGGCCTGGAATGGGGCATGTACAACCTGGCGCATCTCTACGCCTCCGGCCGCGGCGTGGCGCAGGACCAGGCACACGCATTGACGCTGTATCGCACCGCGGCCGAACGTGGTCACGCCAAGTCGATGAATTTTGTGGCGCGCTATCTCGACCAGGGCCTGGCCTGCGCGGCGGATCCGCTTGCTGCACGCGAGTGGTATCGCCGCGCCGCAGAGGCAGGCGATTTTCGCGGCCAGGCCAGCTATGCAACGTTGCTTGCCGATGAAGGCGCGCTCGATCAGGCCGAACACTGGATGCGACGCGCCATCGGCGGCGGGCACGCCGGGTTTCTGCGTCAGCTCACGCCCGTGCTGGCCAACGCGCCGCAGCCACGCCTGCGCGCCTTGCTCAGCGATGTGGCCGCGCGGCAATCGCAACTGCAGCCGCCCGTTCCCGCAGACGTGGCATAAATCGGCATGCCCGCTTCCAACGACACCATCGCCACTGCACAGCAACGCCGCGGATTCTGGCTGCGCATGCTGCATCAATGGCACTGGATCAGTTCGGCGCTGTGTCTGATCGGCATGCTGCTGTTTACGGTTACCGGGCTCACCCTCAACCACGCTGCGCGCATCGAAGCCAGCCCGTCCACCGAGCAACGCACGCTCACCCTGCCGCCAGCGCTGTTGAAGACCTTGGGCACGCGCCAGGATGGCGATGCACCGCTGCCGCCGCGCGTGGCGCAGTGGCTGGGTCGCGAACTGGAGATCAGCGTCGGCAGCCGCAACGCGGAGTGGTCGCCCGACGAGCTGTATGTCGCCCTGCCCCGCCCCGGTGGCGATGCCTGGCTGAGCCTGGACCGCAGCACCGGCGCAATCGAATACGAACGCACCACGCGTGGCTGGATCGCCTATCTCAACGACCTGCACAAAGGCCGCAACGCCGGGCCGGCCTGGGGCTGGTTCATCGACGTGTTCGCCATCGCCTGTCTGGTGTTCTGCATCACCGGCCTGTTCCTGCTGCACCTGCATGCGCGTCAGCGCAGCATGACCTGGCCGCTGGTCGGCCTGGGCCTGCTGATTCCGCTGCTGCTTGCCTTGCTGTTGATCCACTGACCCTACTCACCGGAGACGATCATGCGCGCCACCCTGACCATCGCTCTGAGCGGCCTGCTCGCCATGCCGGCGTATGCGGCCACGCTCGACATCAACGTCGAAATCCCCAAGCTCAATGTCGCCGAATACCACCGCCCGTACGTGGCGATCTGGCTGGAAGGCGCAGACCAGAAGGCCGCCGCCAATTTGGCGGTCTGGTACCAATCCAAGGACACCGCCGAAGGCCACGGTACCAAGTGGCTGCCAGATCTGCGCCAGTGGTGGCGCAAGAGCGGCCGCACGCTGGAGGTGCCGGTCGATGGCGTGACCGGCCCCACCCGGCCTGCCGGCGCGCATGCGCTGTCGTTCACCGACACCAAGGGCGCGCTGAAGTCGCTGCCGGCCGGCCAGTACACCCTGGTGGTGGAAGCTGCGCGCGAAGTCGGTGGCCGCGAGTTGGTCAAGGTGCCTTTCACCTGGCCGGCCACCTCGGCGCAGTCTGCCAAGGCCAGCGGCAGCAGCGAACTCGGCGCGGTGAGCCTGACCGCCAAGCCCTGATGCAGATGGGCGCGGATGCGGTGCCGCCGTGCATGCATCCGTGCCTATGACGCGCGCTACGTGGCGCAGACGCGTATCGACCTTCGTTACCCACGCATCCACGCAGCGCCGCAGTGCGCTGATCAGACACGTGACCCACCCGCCTTATCGTTCTTCAAGGAGTTGTCATGAAACGTTCGCATGTCCTGATCGCCCTGCTTGCCGCACTTCCCGTCAGCGCGTTCGCCCACAAGGCCTGGCTGCTGCCATCGCAAACCGTCCTGGCCGGCGAAGCGCCGTGGATCACCGTGGATGCGGCGGTGTCCAACGACCTGTTCTACTTCAATCACGTGCCGCTGCGCCTGGATAATCTGAGCATCACCGCGCCCGATGGCAGCGCGCTCAAGCCGGAAAACCCGGCCACCGGCAAGTACCGCAGCGTGTTCGATCTGCAGCTCACCCAGCCCGGCACCTACAAGCTCAGCATCATCAACGCCGGCCTGTTCGCCAGCTGGAAGGAAGACGGCAAGCCCAAGCGCTGGCGCGGCAACGAGGCAAGCTTTGCCACCGAAGTGCCGAAAGACGCGAAGGAGCTGCAGGTGTCGCAATCGCTCAATCGCGTGGAAACCTTTGTGACCCGCGGCGCACCGACCACCACCGCGTTCAAACCCAGCGGCAAGGGCATCGAGCTGGTGCCGGTGACCCATCCCAACGACCTGGTCGCCGGTGAAGCGGCGCAGTTCACCCTGCAGCTGGATGGCAAGCCGGCAGCCGGGCTGGAGATCGAGATCGTGCGTGGCGGCACGCGCTATCGCGATGCGCAGAACGAGATCAAGCTCAAGACCGACGCCAAGGGTGGCTTCAGCGTGACCTGGCCGGAAGCGGGCATGTACTGGCTCGAAACCACCAGCGAAGACAGCAAGACCTCGCTGCCGCAGGCCAAACAACGGCGCCTGGGCTACGTGGCAACGCTGGAAGTGTTGCCGCAGTAATCGCCTCATGTCCGCCACTGCGTTGACCTTGCGGCTAACGCAGTGGCGATGCAGCGCCGATGTGGAAGCGGCACATGCCGTTCGGCGTGTACCGCTTGCCGCCTGTGCGGTATTTGCGGTATTTGCGGTATTTGCGGTGTTTGCGGTGTTTGCGATATGTGCTGCAGCGTCGAATCGGCGCATCCCTCACTGTTTCAAACATCACACCGCGTGATGCAAACCGCACGCTCGCGCGTCACCATGGCTGCCTCAGGCAGCACCTGCTCGACCGGTCCACGCATGCACCCAGTTTCTTCCGCAGATGACGCCGTTGCCTCCCTGGGCGGGCGCAGCATGGGCACCACCTGGAGCGTCAAGCTGGTGGCGCCGCCTGCGCGCGACCTGCATCCCCTGCATGCGCGTATCCAGGCAGCGCTCGATCGCGTGGTCGCGCAAATGAGCACCTGGGAAGCGGACTCGGATATCAGCCGCTACAACCGTGCCGCGGCCGGTCAGTGGCAGACATTGCCCGATGACTTTTTCACCGTGCTGCGCACCGCGCTGCAGATCGCGCAGGCCAGCGACGGCGCGTTCGACCCCACGGTCGGGCCGATGGTCGAACTGTGGGGCTTTGGCGCCTCCGGCGGCCGGCGGCGTGTGCCCTCGCCCGAGCAGATCGCACTGGCCAGCCTGCGCTGTGGCTGGCAACGCCTGGCTCTGGATGGCCAGCGGGTGCTGCAACCCGGCGCCGTCGCACTGGATCTATCCGGCATCGCAAAAGGCTTCGGGGTGGACTGCGTGCAGCACGCATTGCGACAGGCCGACATCGCCAGCGCCTTGATCGACGTAGGCGGCGAATTGTTTGGCTATGGATGCAAACCCGATGGCAGCGCATGGCGTGTGCTGGTCGAATCCGCACCCGACGAAGACGCCGGCGCCACATTGCCGGCACGTGTGCTCACGCTGGATGGCCTGGCAGTCGCCACATCGGGCGATCGCTGGCACCGCTTCGATGCCGACGGAATGCGCTACGCGCACACCTTCGATCCACGCAGTGGAGCACCGATTCCGCATGCGCCTGCCGCCGTCACCGTGCTCGCGCGCGATGCCATGCAGGCCGATGCCTGGGCCACCGCAATGAGCGTGCTCGGGATCGATGCAGGGCTTGCTTATGCCGCCAAGACCGATCTGGCAGTGCGCTTTCTGACGCGCCACGATGGCAGTTTGCACGAAGCGATGAGCCCGGCCTTCGCGAAGCATCTGGCGGCGTCATGAGCGCCATAAGCCCACGCGTGTGGATGGGTAACGGAGCACTGTTGATCGCCCTGGCGACGCTTGTCGGCTGGCTTGCCAGCCTGCATGACGGTGCCTGGTGGAGCGCACCGACACCACATCGCTTGCAATGGGCAGCCGTCGGGATGGCCGCGTACGCCGTGCTGTGCGCGGCGGTCTTGCTGCGCCGCCGGGCACGTGCCAACACGTTGCACGGCGACAGCAGCGGCATGCTGATCGTGTGGGCAAGCCAGACCGGATTCGCACGCGAACTCGCCGAGCGCAGCGCTGCAGCCTTGCAAGCGGCAGGTATCGGTGCCTACGCACTCCCGCTGGAGGCGGTGGTTGCCGAGCAGCTCGCGCGTGTGCCGCATTTGCTATGCATCGTCAGCACCACCGGCGAAGGCGATGCACCGGATCACGCACAGGCTGCGGAGCGTCACTGGCTCGCCGACAGCGGACAGGATCTGGCCGCCGTGCAGTACGCGGTGCTGGCACTCGGCGATCGTCGGTACACGCAATTTTGCGCGTTCGGCCGCCATCTCGATGACCGCCTGCACGCGCGCGGCGGCACCCGCCTGTTCGAGCGCATCGAGGTCGACAATGCCGACCCGCGCGCATTGCAGCAATGGCAGCAGCGGCTGTCGGCATTGGCACCTGCACTTGCCGAGCAGCCAGACTGGAGCGTGCCGACCTACACGGCCTGGCAGATGCGCGAGCGCGTCCACGTCAATCCAGGCAGTGCCGGCGCACCGATCCATCGGCTCCGCCTCACGCCCATCGATGGCCCGCTGCCGACATGGCGTGCTGGCGACATCGCCGAGATCGCGCCGCAGAACGCACCAGAGAGTGTCGACGCCTGGTTGCAGCGTCATCGACGCGATGGCTCGGACATCATCGACGGTCGTACGCTGCGCGACTGGCTTGGCCGCTCGCACCTGCCCACCGATGCAGAGATAGGCGCCACGGCGTCAGCGGATGCGACCGCCTTGGCGCATAGCCTGATCGCGCTGCCGCATCGCAAATACTCGCTCGCATCGATCAGCGAAGAAGGCCACGCCGAACTGCTGATCCGCGAACACCAGCATGCCGACGGGCAGCTTGGGATCGGCAGCGGCTGGCTGTGCGTGCATGCTCACCTCGGCGCGCAAATTGCCTTGCGCCTGCGCAGCAATCCGGGGTTCCACCCACCCGCAGCCGCGCAGCCCATGCTGCTGATCGGCAATGGCACCGGCATCGCCGGCTTGCGCGCCCATCTCCGCGCGCGCATCGCAGCCGGTGCGCGCGACAACTGGCTGATCTTTGGCGAACGCAATGCCGCGCACGACGCGCTGTCTGCCGACGAACTGCAGCAGTGGCAACACGATGGCTGGATCGCGCATCTGGACCTGGTGTACTCGCGAGACAACAACCTGTCGGTACGTTACGTACAACATGCATTGGCCGCTGCCAGCGATCGCCTGCGGCAGTGGATCGACCGCGACGCCTGCATCTATCTCTGCGGCAGCCTGCGCGGTATGGCACCCGAAGTGGACCGTACCCTCGACACGCTGCTGAGCACCGAGGTCAGGCAAGAACTACTCCGCAGCGGCCGCTACCGTCGCGACGTGTATTGAACAGCAAGCGCGCAAGCTGACGATCGCAGCTTGGCAGCGGGGAGCGCTGCCATCACGTGGCGATCGTGGGCAGGCAGACATGGCATCCAAATCCTGTATGCAGCAACGCTCGTTTGCCGGCAACCGTGCTCTGCATCGACACGCTTCGGCACGTTGCTGCAGTTCTGCGAGTTCGCTAAGAGCAGCTTACAAAACGACTGTGCAGCTGCCAGACGGCCGCAGCCGTTGCTCGGCATGGGTGTGTGCCACTCACACTCCAGTCCCTGCGCGCCGTTCACACCCACCAGACGAGTGTTCGCTACTTGTTGTCAGCCTCTTTCTTGTTGCCAGCCTCTTTAGTCCTCGACGCAGACAGTGCACGTGACACGTATCAATCCGCATTGCTAACTACCGGGTTCACTGGCTGCGCTTTGACTTTTACTTGCACTTGCACTTGCATCTCGGCCGTTCAATGCGAGCAAGAACACTCTCAACTGCCCGGACCTGCTAATCGGAGGCGCTAGCAAGCGGACTCACCCGGATCGCCAGCAGCTCGCCGCCGCCATCGAGCACGTAACGGGTTCGCGTCGATGCACTCAGCCATGCGGTGTCGCCCGCAGCCAGGGGCGGTAGCCCACTGTCGCGCCCAAAGCTGGCCTGGCCCGCCAACAGGTGGATGACCCAGGCGCTGCCCGGATCCGCAAAAAACAGCATGGTGCCGACCAAGGGGCGATGCAGCAGTTCGGTGTGCAGCAGATCGCGGCGCCACATCAGATTGAAGTCCTGCGTTGGCCCATCGAGCAAAGTCGCACCGACCGTCTCTTCGCCAGCGAATCGGACACGCTGGTAGGGCGGCAGCAATTCGACGACACGAGCGGCGCCAGCGACGCGTGCGCCAGCATCACCGTCATCAGTAGGTGTATCTGTGATCAGGCCATCAGCACGCGTAGCAGCATCGCCGGGATCAAGCTCACCGTCGCCAAACTGCAGGCGCATGCCGTTTCCATGCAGCAGCACCAATTCGCGGTCGATCCCCGGGAATGCGGAAAACGCGGCGTCCTGTTCGATCTCGGCAATCGACAGCCGCAATGCCCAGGCCTCGGATTCCCCGAGCCGCAGAATCTCGCGTGTCCAACCCAATTGATTGCGCCACCGCTCGCGGCGGTACTCGGTGGCCGGAATCACCCGGCTGCTCAGGTCTGTCAGCTGCATCGACGCATTGTGCCCGAAGCCCGCCGCCCAAACCCTCCTGCGACCGTGCGGTATCCGCAGACGTACCCAAATCAGGCATCTCGAGCCGCCCTCGCGTTTCGAGCCCCCGGCACATCGAGCACTCAGAGAATAACGGTCTGCATCGACCTCGCTGCATCACGCGACGCTCAACAGGATGTCGGGATCTCAGGATCTCAGGATCTCAGGATCTCAGGATCTCAGGATCTCAGGATCTCAGGATCTCAGGATCTCAGGATCTCAGGACATTGCGATGTCCGTGCGTCAACGCGTCAACGTGCGGAAACATATGGATGCGGGCCGCTGTCAGCGCAAAGCCAGGCGTTGCCCATCAGGAACAGCGCTGCGATGAGATCGACTCAACGCGTCCTGAAACGAAAAACGCCCGGCTGCACATCCAAGTGCAACACCGGGCGATTCCACGTCCTTGTCGGCTTCCAGCCATCCCCCGGACATCCTGTCCAG
Organism: Xanthomonas sp. WHRI 10204; assembly: GCF_040202875.1. NCBI lineage: Bacteria > Pseudomonadati > Pseudomonadota > Gammaproteobacteria > Lysobacterales > Lysobacteraceae > Xanthomonas > Xanthomonas sp. WHRI 10204. Next base: position 1,122,769 of record NZ_JBEGDW010000001.1, on the reverse strand, counting down.
TTAGGTTGCGGCCACGCATCCTCGCGTCGAACCGTATCTCGGATCCCTTCCCCTTAACGCCGTCCCACCGGTTTCACCGCCGCCCCCTTGGCAGCCTTCTTGGCGGGAGCCATCGTGGCTCCTACTTCGATCAGGTCACGATTCCGTTCGACCGTCTTGAGTCCGATGCCCTTTACCAGTGCCAGTTCCTCGGCACTTTTGAAGGGACCGTTTGCCTGACGGTGCTCAACGATTGCCTCGGCTTTTGATCGCCCGACATTCGTCAGCACCTTGTCCAATTCCTCAGCAGACGCGGTGTTGATATCGACCTTCTCAAGCGCGTACGCATTCGAGGACAACAACAACGCCAGTAGCAGGGACTTCAGGACTACGGTAAATGACTTCATTGCAACGCTCCTTGTGGCTTGGGTGATGGTCCTAGCCAGCATTCCTGCCGGCGGAGCCAGTGTCCCGCGCCACATGCAGCAATCCTATCGCCAACGAACTTTTCACACAGCAGGTGAACTGCGCGCCGCCTTGTAGGGAAATACCTACCCCTGGCCCCGGGCGTAGAATGTGTCATTACGTCACGCATTCGGAGCCTTCATGGACAGCGCCAAGATCGACCAATTCATCAGCGAAACCTGGGACCGCGAGATCGTCCCGCAGCTGGTCGATTACATCCGTATTCCCAACAAGTCGCCGATGTTCGACGCCGATTGGGTGGCCCACGGCTATATGGAGCAGGCTGTCACGTTGATGGAAACCTGGGCGCGCGCCCAAGCCATCGATGGCATGCAGGTCGAGGTGGTGCGCCTGGACGGCCGCACGCCGCTGATCTTCATCAAGATCCCGGCCACCGGCCCGGAGTCCGGCGACGACACCGTGTTGTTGTACGGCCATCTGGACAAGCAGCCGGAGATGACCGGTTGGGATGCCGACCTGGGCCCCTGGGAGCCGGTGCTGCGCGACGACAAGTTGTATGGCCGGGGCGGCGCCGACGACGGTTACGCGATCTTCGGCTCGCTGGCGGCGATTCTGGCGCTGCGCACCCAGGGTCTTTCGCATGCGCGGTGCGTGGTGCTGATCGAAGCCTGCGAAGAGTCCGGCAGCTACGATCTGCCCGCTTACGTGGACCATCTGGCCGAGCGTATTGGCAAGCCCTCGCTGGTGGTATGCCTGGATTCGGGCTGCGGCAATTACGAGCAGTTGTGGTGCACCACTTCGCTGCGCGGCCTGACCGGTGGCAACCTCAGCGTGAAGGTGCTGGAAGAAGGTGTGCATTCCGGCGATGCGTCCGGCGTGGTGCCGTCCAGCTTCCGGCTGCTGCGGCAGTTGCTGTCGCGCATCGAAGACGAGGCCACGGGGCGCATCCTGCTGGAGGGTTTGCATGTGGAGGTGCCGGCCGAGCGCCTGACCCAGGCCAAGGCCGCAGCGGTGACGCTGGATACCGCCATCTTCGACAAATTCCCGATGGTCGATGGCCTGGTGCCGATGCATGACGACCTCACCGAGCTGGTCTTGAACCGGACCTGGCGCCCGGCGCTGTCGATCACCGGCGTGGATGGCATGCCGCCGCTGGCCTCGGCCGGCAATGTGTTGCGTCCGCAGACCGCGGTGAAGCTGTCGCTGCGTCTGCCGCCAACCGCCGACGGCAAAGCCTGTGGCGAGCTGCTCAAGCAGGCGTTGCTGCGCGACCCGCCCAATGGCGCGCAGGTCACGCTGGAGCTGGAAAAAGCCTCGTCCGGTTGGAATGCCCCGGCCATGGCGCCGTGGCTGGAAAAAGCCATCGACGCCGCTAGCCAGGCCTTCTTCGACAAGCCGGCGATGTACATGGGCGAAGGCGGCTCGATCCCGTTCATGGGCATGCTGGGCGAGAAGTTCCCCGGCGCGCAGTTCATGATCACCGGCGTGCTGGGGCCGCATTCCAACGCGCATGGCCCGAACGAGTTTTTGCACATCCCGATGGGCAAGCGCGTCACCGCCTGCGTGTCGAAGGTGATCGCTGAGCATCACGCGGCCTGCCTGCGCGGCGAAACCAGCGGCTCGCCGGTGGCGGCCGATAGCGGCACCCGTCATGGTGGACACGGTTGCTGTTGAGTCGACGAAAGACGACTGCGGGCTGAGGGCGTGTCCTGACGTGAAGCGTTGCGTTGCATTTGGCGCGACGGACGCGCATCGGCAACCTGATCAGCGTCTTCTCACCCAGCTCCTCTCCCGCAGGGACGGGGGCTGGGTGTTCGATCATGCGATTGACGGCGGCGGCTGCCTGGGCAGTCACTCCATGGCAGGGTTTCTGTGGCGATGCCCAACGCAACGATTTACTGAAAAGGCACCCCATCAGCACCACTCGCGCTGCGTGTGCAGCGCGAGTCGCCGACATCCGAAATGCTAGTCTGCCGATCCCGTTCGCCTTCGGTGCTGCAATGAACACTTTGTTTGGTAGCGACAGCTGGCTCTACATTTTGCTGGTGGGATTTGTGGTCGGGCTGCTGGCGCGTTTCATCACGCCCGGCACGCAGCGCCTGGGTTGCCTGCTGACCATCGTGCTGGGCATCGCCGGGGCGGTGGTAGCCAGCTGGTTTGGCCGCTACATGGGCTGGTACCACGCAGGCGAGCCTGCCGGTTTCCTCGGCGCGTTGCTCGGTGCCATCGCCATCCTTGCACTGCTGCGCTTGTTCAGCGGCAGCAAACGCTGACCGCTGCATTGCACGCTTCGTCCTAACTTAACTACGCAACCACGACACATGACGGTATCGCCTTCTGACCCTGCGCGCGACGCGCTGCGCCTGCAATGGGCGCGACACGCACTGGATGACCCATCTGCGGCATTGCAACGTGCGTCGGTCGACGCCGGCTTTCGCAGTTACTGGCGCACGCAGGGACGCGGCACCGATCGCATCCTGATGGATGCGCCACCGCAGCTTGAAAACGTGGCGCCGTGGTTGCGCATGCACGCCGTGTTGGTTACGCATGGAGTTCGCGTGCCGCAGGTGCTGGCACAGGACCTGGAGACCGGCTTTCTGCTGCTGGAAGATCTGGGCGTACCGACGCTGGCGCAGGTCCTGACCGACGCCAATGCCGACGCCCTGCTGGATGGCGCCATCGCGCAATTGCTGTTGCTGCAACAGATCCCGCCACCTGCCGACAGCGGCGTGTTTGGTGAGGCGCTGCTGCAACGCGATGCCGGCTTGTTCGAGGAATGGTTTCTGGGTCGCCATCTTGGCGTGCAGCTGGACTGCGGCCAGGCCGAGCAGTTGCAGCTGGTGCAACGGCGGTTGATGGACAACGCGCTGGCGCAACCACGCGTGTTCACCCATCGCGACTTCATGCCGCGCAATCTGATGCCGGTGCCCGATGGCCCGGCAGTATTGGACTTTCAGGATTGCGTGATCGGGCCGATCGCCTACGACCCGATCAGTCTGTTCAAGGACACCTCGGTGAGTTGGCCGATCGCACGCGTCGACGGCTGGCTGGCGCGTTATCACGCCCGTGCGCAGGCCGCCGGATTGCCGGTGCCGCCACTGCAGCAGTTTCTGCGCGATGCGGACTGGATGGGCGTGCAGCGGCACCTTAAAAACCTGGGCATTTTTTCGCGTCTGAGCCATCGCGATGGCAAGCATTGGTATCTGGACAACGTGCCGCGCTTCATCGTCTATCTGGACGAAGTACTGCCGCGCTATGCCGAGCTGGCGCCGCTGATCATGCTGCTGGACGAGGTGGTCAAACCCGCATTGGCAACACGCGCATTGCGCGCTGACGTATGAAGGCGCTGATCTTTGCAGCAGGCTTTGGCGAGCGCATGCGGCCGTTGACCGAGCACACCCCCAAACCCTTGCTGTCGGTCGGCGGCACGCCGTTGATCGTCTGGCATTTACGCAAACTGGCAGCGTTGGGCGTGGACGAGGTAGTGATCAATACCTCGTGGCTGGCCGAGCAGTTTCCGCAAACGCTGGGAGACGGCAGCGCGTTCGGGCTGCGTCTGACGTATTCCTATGAAGGCGCAACGCCGCTGGAAACCGGCGGCGGCATGTTGCACGCACTGCCGCTATTGGGCGATGCACCGTTCCTGCTGGTCAATGGCGATATCTGGACCGATTTCGACTTTGCCCGGCTGTCGCATGCACCGGAAGGACTGGCGCAACTGGTGTTGGTGGATCGCCCCGCTTATGCAGAGTGCGCTGATTTTGCGCTGGATGCGGAGGGCAAGGTGCACGCAGATCTGCCCGCAACGCTTACCTATTCCGGCATCGGCATGTATCGACCGTCGCTGCTGCACGATTGGCAATCGGTGATTGGTCAGTTGCCAGAGCAGACCGGCGCGGCGCCGCGGTTTGCGTTGGCGCCGATCCTGCGCGCGCAGATGGCGGCAGGCCTGATCGACGGCATCCACCATGCCGGGCGCTGGACCGATGTCGGCACGCCGCAGCGTCTGGCAGAGCTGGATGCACAGTTACTGCGCAACGACGGCTGACCGCAACTCGTTGCTGCAACGCTCGTCATCAAGCGCATCAACAGAAACCTTCGAGCGCTGGCTCGCTGGTTGCAACGTGTTTGCCACATGCGCCTTCGCCGACGGGTGAGGCGATGTCCGGACTGGCAATGACATCGCTCGGACGAAATGAGCTGATCAGGCCACACGTTAGCGGCCGCCCGCACCGCGTGCACCGCTCGCAACCACGCACCGACCACCTCGGCTGGCCCTTTCCCACCCACCGTTGCCGGACCTTACGCGGCATGGATGCCGCGTAAGGTCTTAGATGGACGTACTTGCAGCATGTCCCGCGCTGGTGAACGGGCAAGGGCCCTGCCGCGCACTCTCAATGTCGAGTGCGCGGTGCCCTCGCCGCTCGCGGGACACGCCGTGAACCCGTCCCTGGGGGCTCGTTGGCGGCATCCATGTCGCCAACGGTCCCGCAAGCGGCGAGGACACCGCACCAGACAGTTGGCTGCTTTTTTGAAGAACGAGGACACCGCGCTAGAGCGTTGCTGGTTGCTTGCTGAAAACTCGACGCACTGACTGCCTCGGCTAGTCCTTGCCCGCCCACCCTCGCGAGAACTTATGAGGCTTGGATGCCGCGTAAGAACTTAGATGGGCGTACTTGCAGCGTGTCCCGCGATGGTTGGCAGGCAAGCGCCCTGCAAGACAGCCGCAAACCCACTGCCTTACGCCCCGCGATCCTCAAGCACGCGACGCAGAAATGGCACCGTGATGCGGCGTTTGGCTGCCAACGACTCGCGATCCAGCCGATCCAGCAAGGCTACCAAGGTGGCAAGTTCGCGTTCGCTGTGCGTCAGCAGCCAGTCGATCGCCGCGTCGTCCAGCCCCAGCCCACGCCGCTGCGCACGGTCGCGCAGCACTGCGGCGCGCGCCGCGTCGTCGGGCACCGGCAATCCGATCCGGATGCATTGCGACAGCCGCGAACGCAGATCCGGCAGCACCAGCGCCAAGCCATCGGGCATCTGCCGTGCGGTGTAGAGCAGGCTGATGCCGGCAGCGCGCGCACGATTGTGGAAATCGAACAGCGCCACCTCGTCGTCGCGTTGCCCGGCAATGCTGTCCACGCCGTCCAGTGCAACCAGGCTGCGCCCCTCCAATGCTTCGAGCGCATCGCGCAGGCGGCCGGCTGCTGCGTGCAGCGGCAGATACGCGGTTGCGCGCCCGGCCTGCTCGGCTGCTGCGCACACCGCCAGCGCCAGATGCGTCTTGCCGGTGCCGGCGGGACCGGCAAGATAGAGCCAATCGCTCACCTGCCCGGCCGCCAGGGCCTGCAACTGCGCAAGCAGGCCCTCGGGCGCGGCAATGTAACTATCGAAACGCTGATCGGATGGCGCGCGCAACGCCAATGGCAACTGCGGCACGCTCACGACCGATCTGCGTCCTTGGTCGGGTCGATGATGACGCTGCGCTCGGCCGTGGTGGACTGCAGCACGATACCGGCACGCTCGCCGGCGTACAGGTCGCTGCGCGTGTACTGCTCATGCGCATACCGCAGCAGCACGTTGGCCACCGCTGCCACCGGCAATGCCAGCAGCATGCCGAGGAAGCCGAACAACTGGCCGCCCGCCATCACCGCAAAGATCACCGCCACCGGATGCAGGCCGATCTTGTCGCCGACGATGCGCGGAGTGAGCAAATAACTTTCCAGCAGCTGCCCGACCGTGAACACCACGCCCACGCCGATCAGCAGTTTCAGATCCAGCCCCTGTGCCTGCACGATGGCCGCCAGCAGCGCCAGCACGATGCCGGTGGTTGCCCCCAGGTACGGAATGAAGCTGATGAAGCCGGCAATGATGCCGATCAACAATCCCAGGTTGAGCCCGATGATGGACAGCCCGGTAGCGTAGATCGCGCCCAGCGCCAGCATCACCAGGAACTGACCGCGGATGAAGCCGCCCAGCACGTCGTTGGATTCCAGCGCCAGCCGGCTCACGGTGCCGATGTAGGCGCGCGGGATGACCGCCGCCACACGCTCGACCAGCCGATCCCAGTCGCGCAGAAAGTAGAACGCCAGGATCGGCAGCAACGCCAGGTTGATCACCCAGGTCACCATCGCAAAACCCGAGCGCGACACGTAACCGAAGAAGGTCTTGGCGGCACCGCCGGCCTGCTCCCAGTGGCTGCGGATCCAGTCGATCAAACGCTCCGGATCCAGCCAGCCCATCAGCTCCACGCCGGTCTTGGCTTCCAGCCACGGAATGGCCGTACTGATTGCCCAGGTGCGCATCTGCGGCAAGGCATCGATCAGGGTCATGATCTGGCGTTCGATCATCGGCACCAGAATCATCAGCGCCAGCACGAACAGCAGCAGCGCCAAGACGAATACCAACGCCACCGCCATGTTGCGCGAACGGCCGGCACGTTCGATGCGGTCCACCAATGGGTCGCCCAGCCAGGCCAGCAGCAATGCCAGCACGAACGGCGTCAGGATCGGGGACAGCAGCGAGACCACCCACAGCACGCCGACAATGACCGCCACCCATTTGAGGCGACGCAGGAATAAAGCGATTTCGGCTTCGGGAGTTAACGTCATTTGAGGCGGTACTCGGCGTGCTCGTTTTCGAGAATGATCGGGCCTTCAGTCGGTACCGAGACCGACACAAGGGGGCTGTTGTCGCCGAGCATACGGTTGAGCCCAGAAATACCCGTGAGCAGTTCCAGATCTACTTCCATGCGATCGCCGCTGGCGCTGACCGGGCGAATGCTGCGTACCACCGACACGCTCTGCAGTGCGGCGGCGACCCGCAGGTAATCGTCGGCGCTGTGGATGCCGGTGATCACCGCGCGGTACACGCCCGGCACCCCCGAATCCACGCGCTTGGCGTAGCGCTTGACCAAGGCATCGGCGGCGCCATCGGCACCGGCTGCCATTGCGCGGCGCGCATCGCCGTCGCTGCTGCTCCAGCTGGACAACACGTTGCCGTTGTCCACGAACACCCAGTCGGCGGTCCAGCCGGCCGCATTGCGGTAGAGCTTGCCAATCAGCTGCATCGGCGGGCTGTATTTGGCCGACGCGCGCGACACCGCGGCGGTGTCCTTGCGCCAGATCGCACCGGCCAGCGCCTGCTCGGCGGCCGCTCCGCCCGGCAGGCCAAGCCGGTAGCCGCGCTCGATCGCACGGTCGAGCACGCTGCGTGCGGCATTGGCCTGGGAAACGCCGACCAGACGCGGGCCGCTGCCGTCATCGATGGCCAGCCACAGAACCGGCTTGGGACGTGGCAGCGGCCACACCGGCAGACCGAGCGCGGCGATCAAGCTATCCACATCGGACTGGCGAAAACGCGCGACCAGGGTGGTGCGGAAGGTCGGCGCACCCGTGCGCGAGGTGCCCTGATCCTGGCGGTAGTCGTAGTGTTCGACGTAGTTGGGCGCATTGCGCAGCGCCTGCGGGACGCCGGGGCGGCTCATCACCGAGCGATCGCCGGAGACCTTGCCGAGCACGGCGCCCAGCGCGCGCGCCAGGGCACCGGGGCGGTCGGATTCGCCCTGGCTGTTGACCGGCACTTCGGCGTCGTAGGCACTTTGCGCCTTAGCGACGTCGCCTTCGGTGCGCAGATCGGCCTGCGCAAAGGCCGGAACCACAGGCATGGCGACCACGAGGGCAAGAAAGAAAGCGAGACTGCGGCGCATCGACGGTTCCATGGTGTAAGCGTATCCGGGTGAATTGTTGCCCGAATGGGGCGCTAGCGCCAACGTGGCTGTTAAAATCGCCGCCTTTACTGCCGAGCCACCCACGCCCGTGACCAGCCCAACGCCTTCCACTCCCTCGCCCATGACCTACCGCGACGCGGGTGTCGACATCGATGCCGGCAATGCCCTGGTCGAACGCATCAAGCCACTGGTCAAGCGCAGCTTCCGGCCGGAGGTGATGGGTGGCCTGGGCGGCTTTGGCGCGCTGTTCGACCTGTCGGGCAAGTACAAGGAACCAGTGCTGGTCTCCGGCACCGACGGCGTGGGCACCAAGCTCAAACTGGCACAGCAACTGGGCCGCCACGACACCATCGGTATCGACCTGGTCGGCATGTGCGTCAACGACGTGCTGGTGCAGGGCGCCGAGCCGCTGTTCTTCCTGGACTACTTCGCCACCGGCAAGCTCGACGTGGACACCGCCGCGGCGGTGGTCGGCGGCATTGCGCGCGGCTGCGAGCTATCCGGTTGCGCCTTGATCGGTGGCGAAACCGCCGAAATGCCCGACATGTACCCGCCGGGCGAATACGACCTGGCCGGCTTCACCGTGGGTGCGGTGGAAAAGTCGCAGCTACTGGACGGCGCGCAGGTGCGCGAGGGCGATGTGCTGATCGGCATCGCGTCCTCCGGCCCGCATTCCAACGGGTATTCGCTGATCCGCAAGATCTACGAACGTGCCGGCGCGCCGGCAGAGCATGTACTGGACGACGGCACCAAACTGATCGACGCACTGATGGCGCCGACCGCGCTGTACGTCAAGCCGGTACTGGCGTTGCTCAAGTCACACGGCGAAACGATCCATGCCATGGCGCACATCACCGGCGGCGGGCTCACCGAAAACATCATCCGCGTGATTCCCGACGGCTTGGGCCTGGATATCGATGCCAAGGCATGGACCTTGCCGCCGGTGTTCGCCTGGCTGCAGCGCGAAGGCGCGGTGGCCGATGCCGAAATGTGGCGCACCTTCAACTGCGGCATCGGCTTTGTGCTGATCGCCTCGCCCGAGCAGGCCGCCACGCTAGAACAGGGGCTGGACGCGCAATCGCTGGCGCATTGGCGCATTGGCCAAGTGGTCGCTGCGCACGGCGACGAACGCGTGCGGATTGGCTGAGCCAAGGAGACCTGCATGGACGCATTCACACCTGCCCTGCCGACGCCGGCCAGCGCCGATGACCTGCAGCACCTCAAGCTGCTGTCGATCTTTCATTACGTGCTGGCCGGCATCACCGGGCTGTTTTCGCTGTTTCCGCTGATCCATCTGTTCATGGGGCTGGCCATCGTCACCGGGCACTTGCCGATGAACGGCAACAACGGCGAAACGGCACCGGACGAGATGCGGATGTTCGGCTGGATCTTCGTGGTGTTTGCGGCCGCGATCATCATCTGCGGCCTGACCCTGGCCGGCTTCATGGCCTATGCCGGCCGTTGTATCGCCCATCGCCGGCGGCATCTGCTGTGCCTGGTCGTGGCGGGCATTTCGTGCTCCTTCATGCCGTTCGGCACCGTGCTTGGCGTCTTTACGCTGGTCACCTTGTTGCGCCCTCAGGTCAAGGCACTGTTCGGCCCTGCCGCAACCGCCGCCTGAGAGCCACGTGATCACCCGGGCCCTGCGCCGCGCCAAACCGGCTGCGTTGACCGTCACCATCGCGGTGTTCCTGGCGAGCTGGATCGCACCGCTGTGGCCGGTCGAGCAGGCCTTGCATAGTTCGCTGACCGTGATCGGCTTGATCGCACTGGTGTGGGCCGACCGCCGCTGGCCGCTGGAGAACGCCGCCTTCGTGGCGATCTGCGTGTTTATCGGATTGCACTGCATCGGCGCGCGCTGGCTGTATTCCAACGTGCCCTACGAGCAATGGAGCATGCAGTTAGTGCACTGGTCGCCCAGCGCCACGTTCGGCTGGACGCGCAATCATTTCGACCGCTTGATCCACCTGCTGTTCGGGCTGTGCTTCACGCCGGCCATTGCGCAACTGGCGTTGCGGCTGTGGTCCCGCCTGACGCTGCGGCAGGCCTTCGCGCTGACGGTGATGAGCATCATCTGCGTCAGCCTGGTCTACGAGTGGTTCGAGTGGGGCATTGCGCTGTTGCTGTCGCCACAGGCCGCCGAGGCCTACAACGGCCAGCAGGGCGACCCCTGGGACGCGCACACCGACATGCTGCTGGCAACCTTCGGCAGCCTGGCGGCCTACCCCGCGGTGAGGAGACTGTTCAATGCTCGCAACTGATCCCCGCCTGCGCCTGGCCGTGCTGGCCTCCGGCCGCGGCAGCAATCTGCAGGCCATCCTTGACGCGATCGCCAGCGGGCGCTTGCACGCAGAAGTGGTCGGGGTATTTTCCGACCGTCCGCAGGCGCCGGCACTTCAGAAAATGGACGCAGCGCGCCGTTGGAGCGCCAATCCGCGCGACTTCGCCGACCGCAACGCCTTCGACGCCGCGCTGGGCGATGCCATCGCCGCCGCACAGCCGGACTGGGTCATCTGCGCCGGCTACATGCGCATTCTGGGCGAGCCATTGGTGCGGCGCTTTGCCGGGCGCATGCTCAATATCCACCCGTCCCTGCTGCCCAAGTACCGTGGCTTGCACACCCATGCGCGCGCGCTGGAGGCCGGCGATGCCGAGCACGGCGCCAGCGTGCATCTGGTGGTACCCGAACTGGATGCAGGCAAGGTGATCGCACAGGCCCGCGTACCGGTGCTCCCCGGCGACAGCGCCGAGCAATTGGCCGCACGCGTTCTGGCCCGCGAACACCCGCTGCTGCTCGCCACACTGGACCTGCTGGCCAGCGGACGCCTGCAGGTGGACGGCGATGCGGTGCATGTCGACGGTCAGTGCCTGTTTACGCCACTACGACTAGAGTCCGCTGACGCCGCGCTCGCCTGAATGCGGATACGCCCCCCTCATCCCGTCTCGGACATCCTTGTGGCCCCGTGCCTCAGCTCCCGCGCATGAAAGCCATCCCGATCGCCGCCGCGCTGTTGACCACGGCCCTGCTTTGCCAGGCCGGCGCAGGCCGTGCGCAACAGGCAGCGGCCCCGCTGGCAGCTGCCGCGCAAACACGTGCGACGCCTGCCACGCCTATTCCGCCGGTTGCCCCTGCGGCTGCAGCCGCGCTGCCGGCAAGCACCTGGACGCCGCCGCCGCTGGAGCCTTTCGTGGCGACCTACCAGGCGTTCTACCGCGGCAAGGAGGCCGGCGATGCCACCATGCAGGTCAGCCACGGCGAAGGCAGCCAGTGGCGCATCGACATGTCGGTCCGCGGCCGCAAGGGCTTCGCCAGCATCCTGGGCTTGAACCTGGAACAGAGCACGGTGTTTCGCGTCGATGGCGACACCTATGTGCCGTTGAGCCAGAGCACCGTGCGCAAGGCGATGTTCTTCGGCAAAAAAGTCACCGGTGTCTATAACTGGCAAGCCGGCACCGCGCAGTGGGACGGCGACCTGAAGAAAGAGCGTCAGCAACCCATTCCACTGCAGCACGGCGATCAAAGCGCGCTGTCGTTGAATTTGTCGCTGATGCGCGATGCACAGCCCGGCCGCAGCCTGAGCTACCGCTATGTCGATGTGGGCCGGGTGCGCAAATACGATTACCGCGCCGCCGACACCACCGAGGTGGTGCAGGTCGGCGACCTGAGCTACGACGCGTTGCGCGTGTACCGCGTCAACAGCGGCGACAACGAAACCATCCTCTGGATCGCCAACGGGGTTCCGACGCCGGTGCGCATCCTGCAACGTGACAAAGGTGAGGATCAGGTCGATCTCCGCCTGGTCGAATACCAAGGAGTCTGACCATGAAAACCTTCTCTCGCACCAGCGCCTTGATCGCCGCCGCCGCACTGGCCGTAGCCAGCCTGCCGGCATTCGCGATGCAGCCATTCCAGGCCGATTACTCTGCCAATTACATGGGCATGCAGGCCAACGGCACGATGACGCTGGCCGCGGCCGGCGCCAATCAGTGGCGCTACACGCTGACCATCCAGAACCAGCTGGCCAATCTGACCCAGAGCACGGTGTTCGAAGAAACCAGTGGCCAGCTGCGCCCGGTCAGCAGCAACGACACCTCGTCGATGATGGTCAAGCGCCGCAACGTCACCGCCAATTACGACTGGAAAACCAGCCAGGCGACGTGGGCCGGCGATATCAAGCCGGACCGTCGCGGCCCGGTCAAACTGCAGCCTGGCGATATGGACGCGTTACTGATCAACCTGGCGATCACCCGCGATGTAGCCGCCGGCAAGCCGCTCAACTACCGCATGGTGGACGAAGGCCGCATCAAACCGATGAGCTACAAGGTGATCGGCAAGGAAACCATCACTGTCAACGGCAAGCAGGAACAGGCCACCAAGGTTTCGCGCGTGGATGGCGACAAGGAATTGATCGCCTGGGTGGTCAAGGACCTGCCGGTGCCGGCGCGTCTGTTGCAAAAGGAAAAAGGCCAGGACGCGCTCGACCTGACCATCAAGTCGCTGCGCTGAGCGCGTCAAACCGTCGACCAAAGGACTGATTGCCACCATCGTCCCGGTCGTAAAGTCATTTAGTGCAGTCGTAAAGTCGTTTTAGTGCAGTCAAACGCCCACTGAGTCGAGGGCGCGGTGCCCTCACCGCTCGCGGGACACGCCGTGAATCCGTCCTTGGAGGCTCGGTGGCGGCATCCATGCCGCCACACGGTCCCGCAATCGGTGAGGACACCGCGCCAGAGAGTTAGTCGGTTGTTTTGTTGAAAACATGCACACCGATCATCTCGACGGGTCATTGTCCGCTCACCGCCGAGGGACCTTACGCGGCATCAATGCAATGCCGCATAAGAGCTTGCAAGGACGTACTTGCAGCGTGTCCTGCGATGGTGAGCGGGTAAGGGCTCTGCAGCAAACTCGCGGCGTCGAGGGCGCGATGCCCTCACCGCTCGCGGGACACGCCGTGAATCCTTCCTTGGAGGCTCGGTGGCGGCATCCATGCCGCTACACGGTCCCGCAATCGGTGAGGACACCGCGCAAGTGAGTTAGTCGGTCGTTTTGTTGAAAACATGCATACCGATCGTCTCGACGGGTCCTTGTCCGCTCACCGCCGAGGGACCTTACGCTGCATCAATGCAATGCCGCTTAAGAGCTTGCAAGGACGTACTTGCAGCGTGTCCTGCGATGGTGAGCGGGTAAGGGCTCTGCAGCAAACTCGCGGCGT